>NZ_JBQVQG010000013.1:26501-148451 GCF_052439685.1 Reyranella sp. | reverse complement strand
CGATCCTCTCGACGGCGCGCCTTGAGGCACTGGCCGAGCGCTATCCGGGAGAGCTGTCGGGAGGCCAGCAGCAGCGGGTGTCGCTCGCTCGCGCGCTGGTGGTGGAGCCCGAGACGCTGCTGCTCGACGAGCCGCTGTCCAACCTCGACGCCAATCTGCGCGAGGAGATGCGCTTCGAAATCCGCCGTCTGCACGATCAATATCGCTACACGACGGTCTACGTGACCCACGATCAGGCCGAGGCCATGACGACGGCCGACCTGATCGCTGTGATGAACAAGGGCAGGGTCGAGCAGCTCGGCCCGCCGGAAGAGATCTATGCAAGGCCACGCTCTGAATTCGTGGCGCGTTTCATCGGCGGGTCGAACGTGCTCGCTGCCACCGCGCTCGACGAGACACGCGTATCCGTTGCCGGCAGTGTCTTGCGTACGACCGGCCGCAAGCTGGTCGCCGGTCGGCCGGTCGCCGTCTCCGTGCGCCAGCACGAAGTCGAAATGACCGGCGAGGCGCCACCCTCGGGCGCCGAGAATCGTCTTCACGGCGTGGTGACACGGCAGGTTTTCCTGGGATCGACTCGAGACTACACGGTGACGCTCGACGACAAGGCCGAGCTGCGCGTGACGGCGCCGCCCGCCCAGAACATGGAACCGGGCCGGTCGGTGTGGCTGCATCTGCCGGCGGAACAATGCCGGGCATTGGCGGAGGAATGACCATGACGAGGAAGTTGACGCGGCGCCATGTGCTTGCAGCTTCGACGGCGGCGGCCGCAGGTTCGTTCATCACCCCGGTGCGCGCGGCGCCGCCGGAGCCGACCAAGATCACGCAGGCGCTGGTCGAGGCGGCGAAGAAGGAGGGAAAGTTCTCCTGGTATACGTCGGTCGACCTGGCGCTCGGCGAAAAGGTGGCGAAGGCCTTCGAGGCCAAGTATCCCGGCATCACCATGAAGGTCGAGCGCTCGGGCGCGGAACGCAACTTCCAGCGCATCGGCCAGGAGTTCCAGAACAAGATCTATAACTGCGACGTGGTGAACAGCTCCGACGCCGCGCACTTGATCGTGTGGAAGCGGGCCAGGATGCTGGCGCCGTTTGTGCCGGAGGAGGTGGCCCAGTATTTCCCGGCGGCTCATAAGGATCCCGACGGCATGTTCGCCTCGTGGCGAATCACGCTTTGTCCGATCGCTTACAACACCAAGCTGGTGAAGGCCGGGGACGCGCCAAAATCCTATGCCGACCTGCTCGATCCCAAATGGATGGGAAAGATCGTCAAGGCGCATCCGGGCTACAGCGGCACCATCATGACCGCGACCCAGCAACTCAGCCGCGACCTCGGCTGGCCATGGTTCGAGAAGCTGGCGAAGCTGAAGGTCATGCAGGTCCAGTCGGCGACCGAGCCGCCGAAGAAAATCGCGCAGGGCGAGCGGGCGGTCATGGCCGATGGCGGCGAATACGTCGTCGAGGAGCTGAAGTCGCGCGGCGAGCCGGTCGAGATCGTCTATGCGAGCGAGGGTACGCCGCTGATCACCGGTCCGTCCGCTGTGATGGCCAATGCGCCCAATCCCAACGCGGCGCGCCTGTTCCAGGCCTGGTCGATGACGCGCGAGGCGCAGCAGCTCAACATCGACGTCGGCGCTCTGCGTTCGGCACATTCCCAAGCTGTCGACCGCGCCGACATGAAGAAGTTCTCCGACATCAAGACGCTGAAGGAGGAGGCGAGCGTCGTCGCCGACCAGGCCGACGCGATCAAGGCCCGTTACGTCAAATACTTCAAGGTGTAGCCCATGCGCCGTCGTCAATTCGCCGCCGCCGCCGCGGCTTCCACCATCCTCGTGCCGCTCGGTGCGCGGGTCCTTTCCGCCGCCCCACCAGCGACTGCCATCACACCAGAGCTCATCGAAGCGGCGAAGAAGGAAGGCAAGGTCACCTACTATACGGCGATGGACCTTTCCGTCGCCGAGCCGATGGCCAAGGCCTTCGAAGCCAAGTATCCCGGCATCAAGGTCGCGGTGGAGCGCACCGGCGCGGAACGGCTGTTCAATCGTATCGGCCAGGAAGTCGGCAGCAACATCCGCAGGGTCGACGTGGCGAACAGCTCGGATGCCGCGCACTTCATCGTGTGGAAACGGCAGGGCTGGCTGGAGCCGTTCCTCACGCCCGATATGGCGGAGAACCTGCCAGCCGATCAACGCGATGCCGATGCCGCCTTCGTCAACCAGCGCACGCACCTGTCGGCCATCGCCTACAACACGAAGCTGGTGAAGCCCGAAGACGTGCCCAAAGGCTTCATCGACCTGCTCGACCCGAAATATTCGGGCAAGCTGGTCAAGGGGCATCCCGGCTATTCCGGCACGATCATGACGGCCACGCAGCAGCTGGCGAAGGCGCTGGGCTGGGCGTATTTCGAGAAGCTCTCGAAGCAGAAGGTGCTGCAGGTCCAGTCGGCGACCGAGCCGCCCAAGCGCATCGAGGCCGGTGAGCGGGCCATCGCTGTCGACGGTAGCGACTACCTGTTCTGGATGGCCAAGGAGCGGGGCTCGCCGATCGAGATCGTGCAAGCAGTCGAGGGCACGCCGCAGATCTCCAACCCGATGGCGATCTTCAAGGCTTCGCCCAATCCCAATGCCGCGCGCCTGCTGGTCGGCTGGATCATGTCGCCGGAGGGCCAGGAGTTCATCGTCAACGTGAGCGGGCAGTATCCCGCGAACAGACTGGTGAAGGCCAAGGCCGGGCGGCCGGCACTGGCGTCGATCAAGACGCTGCCGGAGGATCCGGTCGAGGTCGAGAAGACGGCGGACGAGATCAAGTCCCGCTACCAGCGCTACTTCAAGGTATGATCCGCAGCTTCGACCTGTCGCGGCCCGTTCTGATCGCGGTCGCCGCCCTGCTGGCGGTGATGATCGTACTGCCGGTCGGCTGGCTGCTGATCGTCAGTCTGACGGGGAAGGATGGCGGCATAACACTCGCCAACTTCGTGGCGCTGTTTACCGATCCCACCTTCGTCGACCCGCTGATCACGACGCTCATCATCGCCAGCTCGGTAAGTGCGATCTGCTGCCTCGTCGCGGCGCCGCTGGGCTGGCTCGTGGCGCGGACCGACATGCCGTTTGCACGCACGATCCGCACGCTGGTGATGGCCTCGCTGGTGACACCGCCCTTCGTCGGCGCCATCGCCTGGGAAATGCTGGCGGCGCCCAATTCGGGCCTGCTGAACCAGCTTTGGCGCCTGCTCAGCGGCATGCCGTCCGACGAGGCTCTGTTCGACATCTACAGCTTGAGCGGCCTGATCTTCGTAATCTCTTGCTACACGTTTCCCTATGTCTTCATCCTGGTCGCCAATGCACTCGACCGCATGCCCGGCGAACTGGAAGACGCGTCCTCGATGCTGGGGGCGAAGACCTGGCAGACCGCTCGCCTGATTACAGTGCCGCTCGCGCTGCCGGTGCTGCTGGCCGGCGCTTTGGTCGCCTTCCTGCAGGCGCTGAACCTGTTCGGCTCACCCGCCATCCTCGCGATCCCCGCCGGCTTCCACACGCTCACGACGCGCATCTGGAGCCTCTTCCAGTTCCCGCCCAAGCCCGAGCTGGCCGCGGCGGCTTCGGTGCCGCTGCTGGTGCTGACGGTGCTGCTCCTGCGCGCCCAGGCAATGGCGCTCGGTCGGCGCGGCTATGCCGTGCTGGGCGGCAAGTACGGCGCCCCGCGGCCCATCCGGCTGGGTTGGCTGCGCATACCCGCCGTGGCGCTGGCGCTGTTCGTGTTGGCAATGCCGCTCTTCCTGCCCTATGCGGCGCTGTTCAACTCGGCCTTCTCGCGTGTGGCCTCGCGCATCGTCGGACCGGACACGATCACGTTGCACAATGTGAAATTCACCTTCCTCGAGCTCAGCTCGACGATGCCGGCACTGAAGAACACCTTCCTGCTGGCAACCGCTTCGGCCACGCTGGGCTCGCTGCTGGCGCTGATGATCGCCTATATCGTGGCGCGCAAGGCGGTGCGCGGCTACCGGGTTCTGGGCTTCCTCGCCACGGCACCGCTTGCCATCCCCGGTATCGTGCTGGGCGTTGGACTATTCCTCGCCTATACGCGCCCGCCGCTCGCCCTCTATGGCACGCTGTGGATCCTGCTGATCGCCTTCGTGACGATCGAATTGCCGGCCGCCTATCAGCAGCTCGGTTCTGCCTTCCATGCGGTGCATCCCGAACTCGAGGAGGCGGGCCGCATGCTGGGGGCAACCCGGCTCAGAACGCTCGCCGACATCACGGCGCCCTTGCTGCGCTCGGCCGTGATCGCGACCTGGTGCTTCATTTTCGTTGCCACCATCCGCGAACTCTCCGCCGCCGTCATTCTGTTCACCTCGGAAACGAAGGTCCTTTCGGTGCTGATCTTCGACCTGAAGGAAAGCGGCGATGTCGGCGCCATCGCGGTCCTCAGCCTGACGATGGTGGCGATCACCACGGTCGTGGTCGCCGGCGCCAATCGTCTGCAGGGAAGAGCACAAGCGCGACCAGTGTGATGCGCGATTTGTCAAGCGGGTGACGTGGAGCGGCAATCGGGTGACAATGGCATGACCGATACACGCCCACCCCGCAGGTTCTGGACCGGGGAGGGTGTTCCCTGAACATCTCCGGGAAGGAAAGCCCACGAATGCTCTTCGCTCGTTATTTCCTGTTCGTCCTCGTCGCCGGCACCTTTGCGCTGGATATGCCGCAGGCCCTTGCCCAGCAAATGGTCAGTGTGGCGCGCGAGGAAGTGAACCTGCGTTCCGGTCCGGGAACGCGTCATTCCGCGGAATGGGTGCTGGGCAGGGGCTTTCCCCTGAAGGTCGTTGGACGGCGCGGCAGCTGGCTGCAGGTGCAGGATTTCGAGAACGACAAGGGCTGGATTCTCGGCACGCTGACCGGCAAGACCGCTTATCACATCGTGAAGGCCAAGACCGCCAACGTGCGCACGGCGCCGAGTACGAGCAGCCGGATCGTCGGCAAAGTTTCCTACGGGGACACGCTGCGGACCCTCGAACGCAGGACGGGCTGGGTCAAGGTTCAGCGCGACGGTGGAATACGCGGCTGGGTTTCGCGGAAATTGCTCTGGGGGTGGTAGGAGGCGCCCCGACTCGAGGTCACCCTCACTTGAGGATCGCCACCTCGTCGACCGTGATCGGTTTGGCGAGCAGGCCGAGCTCGTCGAGCGTCTTGATCGTGGCTTCCCAGCCCGCGCGCGTCTGGATGCCGGTGGGCGGACCGGAGAGCTGCTGCGAGACCGTGGCCATGCTGCGGTCGACGTAGCGCGGCGCCAGCCGCGGGAAGATGCGGGAGAAATACAGGGCTGCATCGCCCGGTCGCTCCCGGACCATGTTGTAGCCTTCCTGGACCGCCTCTTCGACCTTTCGCGCGATCTCGCGCCGGACCGGATCGGCCCAGGCGGCGTCGTTGACGATCAGATTGAGGCTGTAGGCCTTCACGCCGAAATCGGCCAGACGGATCATCATGATGTGGCGTCCCTCGGCGATCAGTTCCGAGGGCGCCATCTCGTCATAGTCGATCAGGGCGTCGACCTTCTTCTCGACGAGGTCGTAGGCGTTCCAATTGACGGTCGCGTCCCGGATTTTGCTCCGATCGAGCCTGTTGGCGGCGACCAGAGCGCGTAATTCTTCATTCGTGATGCTGCCGGGGACGAGACCCAGCGTCTTGCCGTAGAGGTCGCGCGGATGGGCGATTCGGTCTTCGCCGCGCGTGTAGATCACGGTCGGAGTCTTGGCATAGTAGACGGCGAGGCTCTTGATCGGTTGCCCCTTCGAGCAGGCGATGGCCGTGGCAATGCCGCTCGACGAGCCAATCCAGTATTGCTTGCCAGAGCCGACCATCTCCGCCGAGGAGATCGCGCCCTGCGTTTCGGCGAAGGTCACGTCCAGGCCCCGCCGCTCGAAAGCGCCCATCTCGCGCGCGAGATAGAATCCGGCGTAGGTCGGGAGGGCCTTCCAGTCGAGGAGGATCTCGACTTTCTGTGCAACGTCGGGAGGGGTCTGCGCGAGAGAATGCGCCGAGGGCAGCAGGGTCAGCGCAGCGGCGAGGACAAAACGACGGCTGGCACGGGTCATGTCGGTATCCTGAACGGGCGTCGGGCAGGGGAGCGTCGAAACATGTCATAACCCATGCAGCGCCGTGGGAGCGAATTTCGTCCGGCCGCGTTTTCCGCCCGTGGAAACGCTCCCCCTGGAAACTCCCTCCCGCGTCGGTCGCGCGCGGCGGCTCCTGACAGAGACCGTCGAAGGGTACATCGGCGACGATGCCTTCAGCCGGGGCGCGGCGATCGCCTATTTTACGCTGTTTTCCCTGGCGCCCGTCCTCCTGCTGGTCATCGCCGTTGCCGGCCTGGTGTTCGGACAGGAGGCCGCGGAGGGGGCCGTCGTCGAGCAGCTGAGCGGGCTGATGGGGCGCGAAACGGCGGAAGCGATGCAGGCGATGATCCGCAGCGCCAGCGACCGCATGACGGGCCTCGTCGCGACCGTGATCGGCCTCTTCACCATCCTGCTCGCCGCCAGCGGGGTTTTCGGCGAGGTTCAGTCGGCCCTGAACTCGATATGGAAGGCGGAGCCCAGACGTTCGACCATGTCGCGGCTGCTGCGCGCCCGGCTCGCCAGCTTCGGCCTGGTCGTCACCCTAGGCTTCGTCCTGATGGTGTCACTGGCGCTGAGCGCTGCGCTTACCGGCCTGGGCAAGTTCCTGAGGTACACCTTCCCCGCCGCTGTGGCCGCAGTGCAGGCGGCCGATCTGCTGATATCGGTCCTGCTCATCTCCGGCTTGTTCGCGATCATGTACAAGGTGTTGCCGGACACGCCGATCCGCTGGCGCGATGTCGCGGTCGGCGCCCTCGCCGCAACCGGCCTGTTCGAGGGCGGCAAATATCTGATCGCCCTCTATATCGGCCAGTCGAACGTGGCCTCGAGTTTCGGCGCCGCGGGCGCGCTGATCGTCCTGCTGCTCTGGATCTTCTATTCTGCGCAGATCTTCCTGCTGGGTGCCGAGTTCACGCGCGCCTGGACGCATGTCTATGGCGCTCGTTGCAAGGAGCCGGTGCCCGGGACCGGCGACGACAGGAGGCGGGCTTAGCTGGAGACGACGAAGCCGATGATGAGGGCGATCGTGCCGCCGAGCCCCAGTATTACCGCGAGTACCGACGCATGGCCGACGAAACCCAATGCCATACACACCAGGACCAGGACGATGTGAAGGACTGCGAAAAGGACCAGCTTGCTGAAGCCCTCATAAGTCTGCTCATGCGCCTGCAGCTCCTCCGACGGAGCGCTGCCGGGTGCGACGATCTTCAGATTGCCGGTGCTGGCCATGGGGAACTCCGATGTGAAGATTCGACGCCCAACGCGACGCCTACCCGGGAGTTGCCAAGAGGACGCGCCGTCATTCCGGAGTGGCCAGACGGGCTTGTCGAACCGTGGTACCGCCGGCATATCATGCGGCCATGAAAACGCTCCTGTCCGCGCTTCTTGTCCTCCTTGCCTCGGCCCTGTCGGCGCCGTCGATGGCGCAGTCCTTCGAAGAGCAGATGCGCCAGGCGGCGGGCGCTTATGAGCGCAAGGACATGGCGACCGCCGTGCGCATCTGGAAGGTCTGGGCGGCCAAGGGCGATGCTGAAGCGCAGACGCTGCTCGGCGCGATGTACTGGAGTGGCGACGGCGTGCCGCGCAACCTGCACGAGGCTGCACGGCTGTATCTTGCCGCTGCCAAGCAGGGATATGCGCGCGCCCAGAACAACATCGGTTTCATGCTGGCCTTCGGCGAGGGGATCCCGCCCCGCGACGATGTCGAAGCCTACAAATGGATCAAGCTGTCGATCGACCGCTATACGGCGAAGAATCAGGATCGCCTCGACCAGGCCAGGAAGGACCTTGCGACCCTTTCTGCGCGCATGACCCCTGCGCAAATCACCGAGGCGGAAAGGCGAGTCCGGGCATGGAAACCGGTCCCGCAAATGAGGTAGGGTCCGGGACCACGCGGTGGTCACGAGCGATGCCCCGACGTCGGCCCTAAGAAAGGACTGAATGAACCGACCCCTGGTCGCCGCGGCTTTCGCCGCCTCATTGCTTTTCGGCGGGACGTCCCAGGGCGTCGCGCGCGATCTGCCTTGGATGGCTGCAGACTCCGGCCTCTGGGATCATCTGTCCTTCGTGCAGCTGGCTTCGGTGAACGGTCTGCTCGCCCGCAGCCTCTCGATCGAGGGGGAAGTGGAGGAGGCTCAGCCGCTGATCCCGATCGCCGATCCCGTGCCCCCGCCGGTGAACACGGGCCCCGTTTCCGAAGCGGTTCTGGCGTATGGCCGCACCGAGGCCGACCGCCTGCTGGGCGACGGCGAGGACGATGCCCGGCTGCAGGCCTATCTCCCGTTCCAGCGCCGCATCGGCGTTTCCGGCGTGATCTCCGGCGGTTCGCTGGAAACGTCGGCCGCGACGGCCGGCGTGCCGGCACCGGCCCTGCTCGAGGCCCTGGAGGCGCTCGAGACGTCGGTCGATCTCAAGAAGGAGATGCGTGACGGCGACCGGTTCTACGTCCGCTACGAGCAGACCTTCAGCCAGGCGGGCGCGCCGCTGGATGTCGGCCGCGTTCTCTGGATGGAGTTGCGCACGCCAAAGGGCGTGATGGCGATCCACCGTTTTCGGACGCGCGACAATACCGAGCGCTTCTGGATGGCGAGCGGGCAGGCCGCGACTCCGCCGTCGTTCCGGTTGCCCCTCGACACCGTCTCGATTTCATCGGGTTTCGGCCTCCGCGCCGATCCGTTCGATCAGCCACCGCCGCCTTACGGTGGCAAGCCGCAGGGCGCCGGTGGCCCGAAGCTCGCCAAGCCGCTGCCGCCCGGACTGCCCACGGGGGGCGCCACCGATATGCCGCGAGGCGGCGTGGGTGTCGGCGGCGCATCGCAAGGGCAGTCGTCGTATGGCAGTTCCTCCTATGGCGGCTTCCGAGCGCCGCCGGCCTATGCCTTGTCCGCTCGGCCTTCGTCGCGGTCGCTGTTCATGCATGAGGGCGTCGATCTGGTGGCGCCGACAGGCACGCCCGTCGTGGCTGCAGCCGACGGCATCGTGGCCGGTGCGGCGCCGAACGGACGGTATGGCAACTGGATTCGTCTCGAGCATGGCGGCAGGCTGGCGACCGTCTACGGCCATCTCTCCGGCTTCGCGAGCGGCTTGCAGCCCGGCATGGTTGTGTCGCGCGGCGACGTGATTGGTTACGTCGGCAGCACCGGGCGGTCGACCGGGGCCCATCTCCATTTCGAGCTTCAGGTCGACGGCAAGCCGGTCAATCCCATCACTCACCCGGAGCTGAAGCGCGCCCAGCTCCGGGGCACCGACCTCGAAAGGTTCCGCAAGCAGGTGACCGCCAGCCTCAGCGAACGCACTCTCGAGGCGCTACCCGCTGCCGTCTCGGTCAGCGACTGAGACGGCTCGTCATTGGCGTTACGACGCTCGACCCTCAGTCCCAAGCGGCGTCGACGATCTGTCCGGCTTCGGAGATGACGAGGGTGAGGCGGTTGGGCTCGTACTCGTAGCTGGGTATTCCGTCGGTCGGGCGGATGATGCGGAGCGGATAGGGCAGGTCTTCTTCCTTCACGACATTGCCGGCGGCCTGGCCTGCGGGGGCGGCGGCGCCCTTCGCCTGGAAATACTTGCCCAGGCACTTGGCGCAATCTTCCTTGGGCGGAGCGGCCTCGGCGACGCCCGGGAGGGTCTTGAGCGAGACGGCGTTGTAGCCCGAGCGGACGCGGATGCCCTTGTAGGGATGGCCATGGGCGATCGGCAGGATCGCCTCGACCTGCATGAAGGGGCCGAGCGGGGCCATGTCGGTGGGGGCGCTGGCCTGGAAGATGAGGTCGAGCATGCCGTCGATGCCTTCGCCACGGGTGATCGGCCGGAGATGAGGCTCGCCCCAGGCGTTGGAGCTGACGAGGCCGCGGGCGCGGACGATGTCCATGCCGCCGTCACGGGTGGAGCGGATCAGCTCGACGCTGGTCACGAACATGACCGGGAAGGGGCGGGTACCTTCGGGACCGGGAGCGCCACCGCCCGGAGGCGGGCCGGCATCCTTGGGGGTCGAGGGGGCCGCCTGCGGCGCCTGTTGCTGCGCCTGGGCGGCGAGGCCACCCAGCATCGCGCCGGCGGCGACCAGGGAGGCAAGGGTGAAGAGCTTCTTGCGGGTCATGGCATCCTCGAAGACTGTGCGGCGCTCTCGCCGCTCGGGATTGGCGGGACGTGGACTGACGGTGGAACCGCTTGCCTCAAGCGGCACGGCTCACCAGTTGTGCCAGCCGTTCCCCCAGCCATTGTGCCAGCCGTTGCCCCAGCCGCCATTGTGCCAACCGTTGCCCCATCCGCCGTTGCGCCAGCCCCAGCCCCGGTGCCAGCCATTGCCCCACCAGGCGAGCGTCTGCTCGCGATCAACGGCCACGAAGGGCTCACCGTCCTTGCGATACTGCTCGATTGCGCTGGAGACGTCGGTGCGGATCGACTGCAGGCGGTCGGCCACCGAAGGCTTGTTGGGCTCTTCGGGAGCCGCGACGGCCGTAGCCGAGGCATCGGCCGCCGCGAGGCTGACCGAAAGACCTAGCGCGCCCGACGGCAGGAGCTGTGCCAGCGTGCGAAGTGTACGTCGATCCTGTGACATCTCGTTCTCCCTCAATCGGGCTGCAGCCTGCGCAAACCCCTGGAAATTGGCAATCGAAACTTAGATGAACGCCTGCATCAAAGGCTTTATGTCCCCTCAGTCCCAAGCGGCGTCGACGATCTGTCCGGCTTCGGAGATGACGAGGGTGAGGCGGTTGGGCTCGTACTCGTAGCTGGGTATTCCGTCGGTCGGGCGGATGATGCGGAGCGGATAGGGCAGGTCTTCTTCCTTCACGACATTGCCGGCGGCCTGGCCTGCGGGGGCGGCGGCGCCCTTCGCCTGGAAATACTTGCCCAGGCACTTGGCGCAATCTTCCTTGGGCGGAGCGGCCTCGGCGACGCCCGGGAGGGTCTTGAGCGAGACGGCGTTGTAGCCCGAGCGGACGCGGATGCCCTTGTAGGGATGGCCATGGGCGATCGGCAGGATCGCCTCGACCTGCATGAAGGGGCCGAGCGGGGCCATGTCGGTGGGGGCGCTGGCCTGGAAGATGAGGTCGAGCATGCCGTCGATGCCTTCGCCGCGGGTGATCGGCAGGAGATGGGGCTCGCCCCAGGCGTTGGAGCTGACGAGGCCGCGGGCGCGGACGATGTCCATGCCGCCGTCACGGGTGGAGCGGATCAGCTCGACGCTGGTCACGAACATGACCGGGAAGGGGCGGGTACCTTCGGGACCGGGAGCGCCACCGCCCGGAGGCGGGCCGGCATCCTTGGGGGTCGAGGGGGCCGCCTGCGGCGCCTGTTGCTGCGCCTGGGCGGCGAGGCCACCCAGCATCGCGCCGGCGGCGACCAGGGAGGCAAGGGTGAAGAGCTTCTTGCGGGTCATGGCATCCTCGGCAGCTGAGCGGCCGCGTCGCCACTCGGAACGGACGAAAGCGAAAGGGCGGCCGGGGTCTCACTGCGCGAGAGCCGCTCATAGGCTTCGAGAACGAGATCCGTCGGGACCATCTGCGTCAGTGTGCAGTAAGAGGTCTCGGTGCCCATGAAGCTGCCGTTTTCGAACAGCTTGTTGACCGGGGCGCCGCCGCCGCACACGGAGAAGTATTCGCAGGAGCCGCGGCATGCCTGCACGCCCGCGGTGATATCGCGATAGAGCGGCGAGGCCAGGCAGGTGTCGCGGATCTCCGGGAGGGTCTGGAAATTGATGTTGCCCAGAAGATAGTCGCCGTAGTCGGCATTCTTCAGACCAAGCAGCTCGGGGGAGAAGCTCGACACGTTGCCGTGACTGTCGACGTTCAGCATCGCCAGCGGCTCGACCTGGATGTTGCGGGCCGGCACGCCCTCGGGGCGGAACATGCGCGGCAGGGCGAGATCGATCTCGCGCACGAAGCGGACGCGGCCGCTCTGTCGGGCGAGGTGCCAGAAGCGCCGCAGGAACGCGGCATAGCGCTTGCGGAGTTCGGGACCGTGAAACAGGCTCGAAACGTGATCGCCTTCGGACTCTTCGACATTGAAGCAGATCTGGTCGATGCCCTCGGAAAGGTAGAAGTCGAGCAGCTCTTCGGGTTGGTCGAGGCTGGTGTGCGACAGCACCGAGATCACGTGAAAGTCCACGGCGTTGTCACGCAGGCAACGGATGCCGGCGACCGTCTTGTCGAATGTTCCCTTGCCGCTGCGGCTCTTGCGATGGAGGTCGTGCAATTCGCGCGGGCCGTCGAGACTGACGCCGACGCCGACCTGCCACTCCTTGAAGAGGTCGCACCAGGGCTCGTCTATCAGCGTGCCGTTGGTCTGAAACGAATGCTTCACCTGCACCGATGCGGGCCGCATCCGTTCGATCGTCGCGAAGGCCTCACGGTAGAAGGAGACGGGCACCACCAACGGCTCCCCCGCGTGCCAGATCACCGTGATCTCGCCGCAGGCCCAGCCTGACGCAAAAATCTGCTCGAAGAGCCGGTTCACCGTGGACTGCGCGATGACGTGCTTGTTCGAACGATCCGGAAGATAGCAGTAGGTGCAGGCGATATTGCAGAAGGCCGTCGGCTGCACGACCACCATCCCGATCTCTGGTGTGGCGGACATCATCGCTGCCGTTCGATCACCCGCCATTACCAGAGACCCTCAAGCCACCACTTGAGCGGACGTTAGTCGGACCTGCAATCCGTTCGCAAATCAAAAATGAGACTTACGGGAAGTTCCTGGCGTTAACGCTCTTGAAGTCCGTCCAACACACCCCATATGCAATTCGTTCCAGCGGTCAGATTGATCGCGAACACCGCCGGGGTGAGCCACGGATGTAATGGTGACCGGTCGGCGGACGCTAGCCCCGCGCCTGAAATGGCGGCGGGGCTTTCTCTTTTTCAAGGGGCTTTCTCTTTTTCAATCGATGGCTAGTTGACCAGCACTGGTGTTGCACCGGCGCCGTTGGACAGGTGGCCGAACAATTCGGATTCCAGCCATACATGATGGAACGCCGTCGCCGAACCGAGTTCGCGCTCGGCTGGTTCGATCCTGAATCCAAGGCCGCGGAGAAGTTCGAGCGTCCGGTCTTCACGCGCATCGATATGCTGCTCGAGGCGCGGGAACTGATCGAGCATCTCGCCGAAAACGAGACGGCACAGCATCGAGAATTCCCTGGACTCGCCATCAAAGGCGGCGAGGGACATCATCCACAGATAGCCGACGTCCGGATTGTCCAAGCGAGGGGTCACGCCCCAGAGGGCCGTCGTTGCTCCATCGCTGAGGCGCCGCGCGGCCCAGATCTGGGCGCTGAAAGCCACGGTTTCCACCAGCCGCCGGCCGGGCTCCTTTTCGGGCCAGTCCGAGGCGCCGGGCTGATCCTCCAGGAGCGTCGCCACATAAGCCACGTCTGCGGTCGTGGCCGGCAGGACTTGATAGCGCATCGACTTTCTCCCTGGTCGCTCCGAATCAACGAATTGGGAGCAAAAGGTTGCCGACGGGGCGGCGGGTCCTTCAGGTTGCGGGGCGCCTGCCCAGCTGCCGAGGTGTGTTAGCGTCCTTCGCGGTGACGCCGGTCGCCCCGATCGCCGCCCGTTTTTTGCCTTGCTGGGAGCAATGCTCATGGCGCCGTTGAACTCGTCCGCTCAGTTCGCAGCCTGGGGGAGGCAGTCCCCGGCGTTGGCCGGCTTCGCGCCGGATCTGTCCTCGAGGCTCAACGCCCTGATCTCCGACAAGCGCGCCTGGAACGTGCACGGCGTCCTGGTCGCGCGGGGCGGAAAGCTGATCCTGGAGCGCTACTTCGAGGGGACCGACTGGCAGCGCGGCCAGACGCTCGGCCACGTCGCTTTCGGTCCGGACACGCTGCACGATCTGCGCTCCGTCTCCAAGAGCATCGTCGGTCTGCTCTATGGCATCGCTTTGGAGCAGGGGAAGGTACCGCCGCCGGACGCCCCGCTTCTCGACGCATTCCCCGCCCATGGAGACCTGGCAACCGACCCCACCCGCGCCAGATGGACGGTCCACCATGCCCTCACCATGACCATGGGCACCGACTGGGACGAGTTGGGCGTTCCCTACACCGACCCGACCAACAGCGAGATCGAGATGGATCGCGCGCCCGATCGCTATCGGTACGTGCTCGGCCGCCCCGTCGTCTCCGAGCCCGGGACGCGCTGGGTTTACAGCGGTGGTGCCACGGCCCTCCTTGGCCGGATGATCGCGCTGGGAACAGGGCGGAGCCTGCATGCTTTCGCGCGCGAGGCGCTCTTCGATCCGTTGGGCGTGGGCGCGAGCGAATGGCTCACCGACGCCCAAGGTGAGGAGTTTGCGGCATCCGGCCTGCGCCTGCGGCCGCGCGATCTCCTGAGGATCGGGGAGCTGGTGCTACGGGGTGGTGAGATCGGCGGAAGGCGGATCGTCTCCGGGGAATGGATGGCGGCCGCCACGCGTCCCTACGTGAGCTGCGACGAGGTCCGTCGCTATGGCTACCAGTGGTACATGGGAGATATGGCGTTCAGCGTGCCCTCCGGCCCGCGCTGGAACCGCAATCGCCTGGAGCATTATCAGGGCGCTTACGGCAATGGCGGCCAGCGCCTCTGGGTCTTCCCCGGCATCGACCTCGTGGTGGCGGTGACGGCAGGCAACTACGACGTGACGGACCAATGGGTTCCATCCCTGCGCGTCCTTCGCGAGGCGGTGCTCGCGAGCGTGCTGTAGGCCGTCAGCGGGTCCCCGCGGGAGGGGCCTGGCGGCTGGTATCCGAGCCGACGCCGGGCTGTCCGGCGCTCGGTGCGCCAGGCGTCGTGGGCATCGGCGTTACGGGCGTACGGGTGCCCGCCGGCGGGGGTGACGTCGGCGGTGGCGGCACGGTCGGCGAGGTCCCGGCCGGCGCCGGTGACGTCGACGAGCCGCCAGCACTCGATCCCGGACCATTTGTCTGTGCGTGAACCGTACCGGCGATCACGCTGCAGGCGGCAATGGCAATGAGGGTGTTCCTGAGCATGCGATCCTCCAGGGGCTTTGCGACTCAACCCCGGGAGGACGTTTGCGTTGCGGGCCGGTCAGAGGGTTGCCGCCAGCGCCGCGAGCTGGTCGGTGCAGAGGCCCCATCCGGCATGGAAGCCCATCTTCTCGTGGGCGTCGCGGTCCTCGACCGTCCAGTGGCGGACGCGCGCGGTATAAAGCGTCCTGCTCTCCTGCTCTTCGAACGTGAGGACGATTGTCATGAACGGCTTTGCCGAAGGCTGCCAGGCCTCGGTGAAGGCATCGGTGGCAACCAGGCGCTCATTGGGCACGACTTCCAGGTAGACACCGCGGTTGGGCATGTCCTGACCGTCGGGCCCGCGCATGACGATCAGGCTGGAGCCGCCCGGCCGCACGTCGAGCTCCGCGATGGGAGTCTCATAGGGCTTGGGCGCGAACCACTGCTTCAGCAACGCCGGTTCGGTCCAGCAGCGATAGACTTTTTCGCGCGGGGCGTCGATCAGGCGTGAGATGACGAGCTCGCGGTCGTTGGCGGGGGCGGTCTTCATTTTCGGCTCCGGTCGAAAGGTGATTCTGTCCCAAGGACGAAGCCGGCCGTCCCCTCCCGACATGGGCGCAAAATTTCCTGACGGGCCACTGGCGCGTAACATTGATGCGTCCGGTCGCCACCACCCAGGATTCCAGAAGGTGCGACACCCGCTTCGTTTGTTTCGTTTATTGCGTTTATTTCGTTTATGCGCCCGAATTCGACGTTCTCGACGGCCTGCTAAGGCGCGCTGAAGGTCCCGGGAGTCACGCCGCCATATTCGTGGCTGACCCGTCCGTTCCAGCCGAAGCCCACGTAGCCACCGGCGGCGTCGTAGAGATAGTCGAACCCCTCCAGGAACATGCGCCCGGTGTTCACGAAGACTGTGGCGTCGCGCACCACTTCGACCCGTTCGGGATGGAGCGGATTGCCGCGCCGACCGACCCGGAATTCGTAGAACGCGGGCTGAGGGCGCTGGCGATCCGGCATGAAGAGCTCGATGCGCGTGTCTTCTGGGGCGCGGCGCCCGTGTTCGAGGCGCGTGCCAGCCGGCGGCGAGAGGAACATGTAGTTGATGCCGGTATCCATCAGCATCGTGCCACGGCCGGCGACTCCATCGACCGACACGGTCATCGGCGCGCCGTTCCAGTCCGGAACGCCTGCAGCATGCGCCTTGGGCGTCAACTTGACGAAGGCCATGTGGCGGGTGAGGGCGGGTGTCATGCCGAGATGGACGCCGGCGCGCGTAATCACATAGCCCGCCCGCACCGAACTCGCGGGACGCCCGGAGGCCAGCGAGACGAGGCTCACGAACGGGTTCTTCGGCGAGTTGTGGTCGGCGGTGGCCTGCGCCGAACCGCGATCGAAGCCAATGCCCATGAACGAAACGTTGCGCGGTTCGGATTCGGGTCGGCAGTCCCGCGCATGCTCCAGGCAGGTGATCCGGTCGACGCGCAGCACCTGCACGCGCGCCGTGGCGACCGGCGTGTGCTCGTCGCGGCGGATGACGACGTCCGTCATCCAGTGCTCGCCGCTCAGCACGCGACCGCTGCTGTTGTAGACGAGCCGGCCGGGTCCCTGCGCCACATCGCCGGGGCCGGGAATGAAATGCTCAGCGGAGACCACGATGCCGGTCGAGCCGGTGTCCATGCCGAACCAGCGCGGCCGGGCGCCGTTCAGCCCGAGCCAGATCGTCGGGACGTGATGCAGCGAGATCGGGCCGTTCGCGAACGGGATCTCGATGGAATCGTGCCCCTCGTAGGCGCGCCACGGTTCCTGCGCCCGGGCGCCAGCCACCGAGGACAGTAAGAGCGCGAGGGCGGCAGCGAAAATCTCGAATGGGCGCGACATTACAACTCTCTTCAGTCGGGAAGGTCGAAATCCTGGCCCTTGGCCGTGATGCCGGCCTTGTCGAACCAGTCCGGACCGAGCAGGCTGATCGGCTTGCCGGTGCAGTTGAGGTTGGCGACCGACTTGCCATCGCGCTCGACGGCGACGCCGGCCTTCTCCTGGATCTCGCCTCGCGGTCCCCACTTCCCGATGCCGGTATAGACGACGAAAGCGACGTTGTTCTTTGCCGCGACGCGCAGCCATGCGGCCCCGCCGCCGGAAAAAGGAACCGATTCGCCGCTCGCCGCCTGCGGTGGTGGCAACTGGGCTGCCGGGAGTGTGAGGTCCAGCGGCTCGCCCGAATCGGGCTTGCCGGTCCGGTATTGCAGGTAACCCTTGCTGGCAGATGCGTCCCTTGAGGCGCAGACCGACACGAGCTTGATCGGGCTGGTGCGGCACGAAAACACGATCACCTCGGTCGGCGTACAGAAGGAGGCCTGTGCGGTCCGGGCTGGCGTCGGAGCAGCAAGTGCCGGCCCGTTGAGCGGCGCAGGCTTGGCGGACGCGATCAGAACGACGGTCTCGCTCTTCTTGCAGTCGGGATTGCCTTGGCACGAAGCCGCCATGACGCGCGCGGTCTTGTAGGTCAGCGCCAGGCGCTTGCCCTTGAGCGATTTCTCCCTGGCGCAGAGATCGAAATCCGCAAGCTCGTCAAAGGTGGCACCGCGGTCGTCCTTCAGAGTGACATAGCAAGCCGTATCGCCATTCCGGAAGGCTGTCGGCGTTCCGACCCCCCGCTTCTTCTCGCCACCGACCGTGACGGTCTCCTGGGCGGCGGCGGGGAAGGCCGTCAGAAGGAGGAGCAACCCTGCGAGATTTGACCGGAAGAGCAAAGGCGACAAGCAAGACTCCGCGCTGAAGCAGTGCCACCACATAAAGGATGTCGTGCGGATTGTCGCCGGAGCACTGCAAAAGACCCGCTCCGACGGTGTCGGGCGGGCCTTACGAACTCACCGGTACATCCGCGGCTCAGTCCGTGCTGAAAGTTCGAACGCCGTTCGGCTGGAAAGGTTGCCTTTGCCAGGCGACTCCGAGGCGGATGCAACTATTGCACTGCACCTATCGTTGAGCCGGCATGAGCGACAGCACGACCTTGGAGGACATAAGTCCCTATCTTGTCTTGGGCCAAGCGGATGATGGCGGTCAGCCGATCGTCGAAACCGCGCGGGCCCTGCACGATTTCATCGTTACCTTTCCGCCGCACGGACACTATTCCGTCCGCACGGTGGAAGATGAATGTGGTCCGGCGATTCACTGCGCCTTCGAGCGCAAGATCGACGCCGACCGTCTGGCCGCCGCCGTGGGTGCGATCGAAATCGCCCGCTACGAAAGCTATCGAAGCGAGCGCGCTTTCTATCTCGACGAGAAGGTTACGCGGACCATCCGGCGCGCGCTCGAACGCCGCCGCAACGCTTCGAACTGACGCTACTCAGAGTATCCCGAACATCCGTGCCACGCGCTGCACCGCTCCCCAGGCGGGGTCGAGCGTTGCAAAGGTGCGGGCCATCTCGTTGGCATCGTTGAGCAGAGCCTTGAGCTTCACGTCGCTCGGCTCGTCTTTCTCCGCCTCGAGACGCGCCTCTTCGAAGAGAGCGCGCAGTTCGCGCATCTCTTCGCTGTAATCGGCGTCGATCGCCTTCACCGAATCGGCGAGGGCGGTGGCGAGGGTGGGGTCGTTCTTGCTCTCGGTCATGCTCACTACGCTGCTTTGCTGGTTTTGTGGCCGTCGATGGCTGCCCACAAGGACGATGCCGTGACCGGCATGTCGATGTGATTCAGGCCGGTGTGCGGATGGATCGCATCGACGATCGCGTTGATGACGGAGGGCGGCGCACCGATGGCGCCGGCCTCGCCCGCGCCCTTCACGCCCAGAGGGTTGGTCGTGCACAGGCTGTTGTGCATGTCGAAGTTCACGTGCGGCACGACGTCGGCGCGCGGCAGGGCATAGTCCATGAACGAACCGCTCATGAGCTGGCCCGAGTCGGGGTCGTAGATCGTCTTCTCGGTCAGCGCCTGGCCGACGCCCTGGCCGACGCCGCCATGGACCTGCCCCTGCAGCAGCAGCGGGTTCAGCGCTGTGCCGAAGTCGTCCATGATCGAATAGTTCAGGATCTCCAGCGTGCCGGTGTCGGGATCCACCTCGAGTTCGCAGATATGGCACCCGTTGGGGAAGGTCGCGGCCTGCGGCGTGCGTGTGAAGGCGTCGTCGAGGCCCGGCTTGCCGCCTTCCGGTACGTGCCTGGGATCGCGCGCGGCGCGGGCCACGTCGAACAGGCTCATCGTCCGGTCGGTACCGACGATGCGGAAGGTGGCGTCGGCATATTCGATGTCGCCCACCGCCGCTTCCATCGCCGAGGCGGCGACCAGCTTGCCCTTCTCGATGATGTTGTCGCTGACGCCGAGAACGGCGGCGCCCGCCACCGGGATCGAGCGGCTGCCGCCGGTCATGCCTTCGGGCGTGAAATCCGAATCGCCCTGCACGATGCGGATACGGTCGGCATCGACACCGAGGCGCGCCGACATGATCTGCGTAAAAGCGGTCTCGTGGCCCTGACCGTTGGTCTGCACGCCGACGAAAACGGTGATCGTGTCGTCGTCGTTGAACTTGGCGATGGCGCTCTCCGGCGCCCCGCCCGAGCACTTCTCGACATAGGTGGCCATGCCGATGCCGCGCCACTTGCCCTTGGCCAGCGAGGCCGCGCGACGGGCCGGGAAGCCCTTCCAGTCGGCCTTCTCCATGCCCTTCAGCATGACCGTGTCGAAGTCGCCGGAATCGAACGTGTCGCCGAGCGCCGTATTCCACGGGATCTGGTTGGGCTTCACGAGGTTGCGCTTGCGAATCTCGGCAGGGCCCAGCCCGGTCTCGCGACCGATATGGTCGACGAAGCGCTCAAGCAGATAGGCCGCCTCGGGCCGGCCGGCGCCGCGATAGGCATCGGTCGGCACGGTGTTGGTCATCACGCCCTTCACGTTCACGTAGATCGCGGGCGTCTGGTAGAGGCCGGCCAGCATGCCACTGCCGGCCATGGTCGGGATGAAGGCGCCGAAATGGCTGAGATAGGCGCCGAGTGCCGCATGGGTCGTGACCCGCAGGCCGAGGAACTTGCAATCCTTGTCGAGCGCCATCTCGGCCAGCGAGACATGGTCGCGGCCCTGCACGTCTGACAGGAAAGCTTCCTGGCGGTCGGGAATCCACTTCACCGTGCGCTTCAACTCGCGGCTGGCCCATACGACCAGCGGATATTCCGGGTGCACGAAGATCTTCATGCCGAAGCCGCCGCCGACGTCGCCGGTGCGCACGCGCAGCTTGGGCTGGCCGATCTTCAGGATCATGTCGGCGACCACCGGGCGGATGACGCTGACGCCCTGCGAGGAGACCCACAGGGTCGAGCGGTCGTCGGTGGGATCGTATTCGCAGATCGCGCCCCGCGGCTCCATCGAGTTCACGACCAGGCGATTGTTCACGATCTCCAGCTTCACGACGCGGTCGGCCTTGGCGAAGGCCGCTTCGGTGCGCGCGCGGTCGCCCATCTCCCAGTCGAAGACGATGTTGCCGGCAATGTGATCGTGGACCAGGGGCGCACCGGGCTTGGCCGAGTCCAGCGTGCCGACGGTATGGGGGCGGGCCTCGTAGTCGATCTCGATCAGCTCGGCGGCGTCCTTCGCCTGCTCGAGCGTCTCGGCGACGACCAGCGCCACCGGATCGCCGACATGGCGGACTCGGTCCTGCGCCAGCATGGGACGGGGCGTCTCGCCGCGAGGGGTACCGTCCCGGTTGGTCACGGGCACGAGACAAGGCAGATCGCCGTAGCCCGCAGCCTTCACGTCCGCGCCAGTGAGCACCAGGAGGACGCCGGGCGCCTTCTTCGCCGCCGTGGTGTCGATCCCCTTGATGTCGGCGTGCGCGTGCGGCGAACGCAGCACATACGCCCGCGCAGCTGGTGCCGAGAGTTTGGTGTCGTCCGTGTAGCGACCACCGCCGGTGAGGAGACGCGGATCCTCGACGCGGCGGACCGACTGACCAATGCCGAACTTCGCCATGAATTTCCTCCGTGTTGTCCGGAGGTTAGCCCGCCGGGAGGGGGTCTCGCTACAGGATCGTCCACACGAAGCCGGCGGCGACGACGAGAATGCCGGCAGCGAGTCCCACCCAGGTTCCCGCCGTGGCCACGCGTATTTCCGCTTCATCGGCCAGAGGGCGCGAGCCCTCGTCTGAAGCCTTGAATGCCGATGCCATCGAAGAACCTCGCTTGCGCCGCAGATCATCGGCGCGTCCCGAGGAACGCCCGTGTTCCCCGGACGTTGCAATGCGGGGCAGGAGTAACATGCAGACCAAGGATGATACGGGCGAGAAGCCTGCCGAACCCATGGGGGCGGCGGCAGCGGACGCCGTCGTCGACTATGTCGCGCTGGCGCCAGGGCGCATCGTCGGCCGCTACGAGGTTCTTGAAGTGTTGGGCCAGGGCGGCTTCGGGATCACCTATCGTGTACGTGACACCCAGCTCGATCGCGAGGTCGCTCTCAAAGAGTATCTGCCCCCCGCCCTTGCCATCCGCCAGGATGGTGCGTCGGTCCTGCCTCGCTCCACCGAAGTGGCGGAAGACTTTTCATGGGGACGCGAGCGCTTCGTCGCCGAAGGCCGCACCGTCGCCAGCCTGCATGACGCCCCGGCCATCGTGAAGGTCTTCGACTTCGTCGAGACCAACGGCACCTCCTATATGGTGATGGAACTGGTGCGCGGCGGCACTCTCGAAGAGCGGGTCAAGGCGTCGGGGCCGCTGTCGCCGCAGGCCGTCGACACGTTCCTGCCGCCGCTGCTCGAGGGGCTGCAGAAGGTTCACGAAACCGGCTTCCTGCATCGCGACATCAAGCCCGGCAATATCCTGCTCAGCGAAGCGGGGCTCCCGACCCTGATCGATTTCGGTGCGGCGCGACTGGCCATCGCCGGGCGGTCCTCGACCATGACCGCGATCTTCACGCCGGGCTATGCCGCTCCCGAACAGTTTGCGACCGGCAAGCAGGGACCATGGACCGACATCTACGGGCTGGCGGCCACGCTGCATCACGCCATCATCGGCAAGCCCCCGCCCAGCGCCTTCGACCGCCTCCTCGACGACACCTATCAGCCTCTGGCGGCACAGCAACTCGTAGGTTATCCGCCGGCGCTGCTCGCCGGCATCGATGCGGGCCTCGCCGTACGTTTCGAAGAGCGACCGCACTCGATCGCCACCTGGCGTGCGATGCTGGGCGGCTCGATGGCCGACGCAAATGCGACGCTGATCATGCCTCAGCCGGTGGTGCCGCCCACGCCACCGACACCACCAACCCCGCCGACACCCCCGACGCCGCCGAGCGAACCGTCGGTGCTTGCCGTCGGGCCCAAGGCGCGATCCCGCGCAAAGCCTTTGTTGATGGGCGCCGTCGCCATGCTGCTGGCGCTGGCGGGCGGGGCCTATTTCCTGACGCAGCCACCCCGGCAGGCGCTGCAGGCGAGCGAAAGCGCGCCGGTCGCGGCCGCTGGCGTTCCCGAGAGCCAGGCCGATCCCGTCGAGGCCGCGCGCGAAGGGGAGGAGGCGCTCAAACTCATCTCGGCCGATCGCCAGCGTATCCAGGTGATCCTCACCGCGCTCGGGTATGACACGCGCGGCTCAGACGGCGCATTCGGTCAGCGCTCGCGCGAGATGATCGCGGCATGGCAGAAGGCCAAGGGCCATGCGGCGACCGGCTATCTGACGGCAGCGCAGGTTCCGGCACTGTTGCGTGAGGCGCCGGCCTCGCCGGCCGCGCGTCCGTCGACGCCGTCGGGGTCTTCGTCACCGCCTGCAAGGCAGGCGGGCGCCTATGACGGCGTGTATGGCGGCGGCATGACCAGCAGCGGCTTCGGCCAGGCATCCGGCGTCGTGACGGCCGAGGTCAGCATCGCCGGCAGCCTGCTGATCGGACGGCTGACGCAGCCGGGCTGTGGCACTTCCTCGCTCTCGCTCACGGTGGCGCCGAACGGTGACATCTCCGGCGGCGGGCGCCTGTACGAAGGTCAGGACTGTTCGGTGGGCGGCTTCACCGCGACCGGCAAGGCAGCTGCCGGCGCCGTCACGCTAGAGCTGCGCGCCACCGCTGGCTCGATGCGGGGAAATCTCGGCCGCCGCGGCGGTTGAGTCTGGTGAGGCGAGCGGTGCTGGCCGACCGTGCCAGCACCGCCGCGCCGTCGGGTTGCTACTTCTTCGGCGTGATCGAGACGACCAGCACCTGCGTGTCGATGGCGGTCAGCTTGTCGCCGGTCTTGACCCGCGGCAGCTGGGCGCGGCCTTCGGGGGCGACGACGCTGTAGGTCTTGACCTCACCGCCATTGGGATTCACGAGCGAGATGGTGTTGGCCGTGGTGTTGACGCCTGTGACCCACCAGTTGGCGACGGTCTGGTCGGCCATGACGCCGGCGGCGCGAGTGCCGGTCGTGGCGGCGGCGGTGACGTTGACGTTGCGGCCGCCCGGAGTCGCCGTATTCGGGCCGGACAGCACGAAGCTCAGCTTTTCCTCGAACGCCACCGAAACGCGATCACCGACCTTGCTGGTGTCCATCTTGACGCCGGGGCCGACGTTCGAGGTCACGGAGCGGCCGGCCGGACCGGTCAAGGTCACGCTGCGCTTGGCCGGATCGATGGCGCTGATGGTCGCGTCGATCGAATAGGTGACCACTGTCGAGATGCCGACGATCGGCTGTCCCTGCGCATAAGCGGCGCCGGTGGTCACGCCGGTGGCGGCGATCGATCCGGCGAGCATCGCGGCGATCAGGAAGCGTTTGGTGAACATGAGACTATCTCCCTCGTTATTGCGTAACGCTAGCATGAGGTTTGCCGGATTTTCCATGGCCGGCCTGTTACAGTGAGATTGATTATGTTCAATCTCCAATGCCGAACGATCGCGTGACCACGGCCTATCTTGCAGCCGACGGATTCGAGAGCCAGCTGCGCGAGGAACTCGGACGGGCCGGCGTCGCGGTGCGGGCCGACCATGGCCTCCTGCTCCTGTCCGATGCGCCGGCGCATCCGGCCGCGTGGGCCGCCAACGTCTGGCGAGAGTGCGTCGAGCTGCCGGTCAGCTCGATCGGCACGGCGGCAAAAGCCCTGCGCGACATCCAGCGCAACTGGGCGATGTACGCGCCGGTCCATCATCGTCGTGCCGCTCTCATTCAGGAGCGGCTGCCGCATGTCTCGGCCAAGCCCGTGGTCTTTCCCGCCGCTGCACCGACCGCGCCGCTGGGATCGTGGACCTTGCTCGCGCCGGACCGGATGCTGGCGGCCGCCTTGTGCAGTTCGCCGTTTCCCAACGGTGCCGTCGAACTCGTCGAGGACAAGGTCGGGCCGCCGAGCCGCGCCTATCTGAAGCTCTGGGAGGCGCTGGTGCGGCTGCGTCGCTGGCCGCAGCCGGGCGAACGCTGCCTCGATCTCGGGGCCTGCCCGGGCGGCTGGACCTGGGTGCTGGCGCGCCTCGGGGCCAACGTCGTCGCGGTCGACAAGGCGCCGCTCGATCCCAAAGTGGCGGCGATGCCGGGCGTCGAATGGCGCGGCGAAAGCGCGTTCGGACTCGATCCGGCCAACGTCGGCCCGGTCGACTGGCTGTTCTCCGACGTCATCTGCTATCCGGCGCGCCTGTTGCGTCTGGTGGAGCGCTGGCGGGCGACCGGCCTGGTGCGGAACTTCGTCTGCACCATCAAGTTCCAGGGCGAGACCGATCACGAGACGGCCGAGGCTTTCGCCGCGATCCCCGGGGCAAGCGTCCTGCACCTTCACCAGAACAAGCACGAACTCACCTTCCTCCTGCCTCTTCGGCCGGCAGACGCCGCGACGGGATAGTCAGCGCCGGGGCAGGGTGCGCAGGAAGGCGGTGATGTGGGCACGGAAGCTGTCGATGAAGTCGCGCGCCACCGGAGGCAGCGTGCTTTGCGCGGCGTGAAGGGCGGCGAATTCGAAATGGATACGCGGCTCGAAGGGCCGCACGACGACGCCGCGGGTCGCGTACTCGGTCGCGGTGAAGGGATCGCACAGCGTCACACCGGCGCCGGAGCCGGCGAGCGAGCAGGCGATTTCCGACAGTGGCGTCTCGATGCGCATGACGCGCCTCACGCCGTGATCGGCGAAAACTCGGTCGATGCGGAAACGCGACAGAGAGGAGTGCCCCAGCGAAATGAAGCTCTCGCCCTCGAAGTCGGCCGGCCGGAGCCGTTTCTTGCGGGCGAGCGGATGGCCCTGCGGCAGCACCGCCATGTAGGGGGCCGGCGGCATGCGTTCGAGCCGCACCGCCGCGTGCTCGATCGAGCCTTCGGCAAAGCCGAGATCGCTCTGGCCCTGGGCAACGGACGTGACGACGGCGTGCGAGACCAGACCCGAAAGGACGAGATCGAGTTTGGGACGCTCGGCCAGATAGCTTCCCGCGAAACGCGGCAGGAAGCCGTTGGCCAGCGCGGGGAGGGCGGCGATGCGCAGGAAGCCGGCCCGCCGCGTGCGCAGCTCGGTGGCCATCTGGGCGATGCGTTCCAGTCCGACGAAAGCGCGCTCGACCTCGGCATAAAGGGACAGCGCCTCGCTGGTGGGGACCAGCCCCGTGCCGCGGCGTTCGAAGAGGGTGAGGCCGAGCTGCTGCTGGAGATCGCGGATCATGCGGCTGACGGCGGGTTGGGTGACGTTGATCAGGTTCGCGGCCATGCTGACGCCGCCGGTCAGTACCACGGCGCGGAAGGCCTCGATCTGGCGCGGATTCAGGCTGCGCATGGCCGTTCATAACATTCCGGCATAGACCTTGACGACAAAATGGATTTGACGCCGCGCGGCTCGATATCAAACACTGATGCCGGGGAACTCACGAACGGAGGGGGCAATGGCCCGTTTGGCAGGCTTCGGCGCAATCGCCGCTCTGGCTCTACTGGCGGGCGCGCTGCCCGCGGAAGCGCAACAGAAGACGCTCACCGTCGCGGCCTATGGCGGCGTCTGGGACAGCCACCTGCGCAAGGAGGTCTTCCCCGAGTTCGAGAAGAAGCACGGTGTGAAGGTCGAATACGTCGCCGGCAACTCCACCGACACGCTGGCCAAGCTGCAGGCCCAGAAGGGCAACCAGGTGATCGACGTCGCCATCATGGACGACGGCGTGATGTACCAGGCGATCCAGCTCGGCTTCTGCGCGCCGATCCAGGGCCTCGACAAGAGCGAGCTCTATCCGGCCGCCCTGTTCAAGGACGACAAGGCCGTCGCGGTCGGCCAGACCGGCACCGGCTTCATGATCAACACCAAGGTCTTCAAGGAAAAGGGCTGGCCGATCCCGACCTCGTGGAACGACCTCAAGGACCCGAAGTTCAAGAAGCAGCTGGTGATCCCGCCGATCAACAACACCTACGGCCTCTACACGCTCATGATGTTCGCCCGCATGAACGGCGGCGGCGAGAAGAACATCGAGCCGGGCTTCAAGGTGATGAAGGCCGACATCAATCCCAACGTTTTGGTGTACGAGCCTTCGCCGGGCAAGATGACCGAACTCTTCCAGTCGGGTCAGGCCAACATTGCCGTGTGGGGCACCGGCCGCGTGCAGGCCTTCGCCAACACCGGCTTCCCCGTCGACTTCATCTACCCCAAGGAGGGCGCGCCCATCCTGCTCGCCTCGGCCTGCCCGGTCGCCAAGGCTTCGGTCAATCCGCTGGCTCACGAGATGATCAAGCTGCTGGTATCGGCTCCGGTGCAGACCGGCATGGCCAAGCAGATGGGCAACGGGCCGGTCAACACCAAGGTCGACGTCAATATGCCGGAACTCAAGATGGCGCCGGTCGGCGAGCGCGCGAAGCTGATCATCGCGCCGGACTGGGACGCCATCAACGCCTCGCGCGACGACTGGACCAAGCGCTGGAACCGCGAGGTCGAACGCTGATCGCCTGAAAGACCGGTCGTGCATCATCCCGTCTATGTGTTTCGCCATGGCGAGACCGTCTGGAATGCCGAGAAGCGGGCTCAGGGCTTTCTCGACTCGCCGCTGACCGAGACGGGACGGGCGCAGGCGCGCGCCATGGGGCGCGCGCTGGCGCATGAGCTGCGGCAGGCCGGTCACGCGCCTGCGGACGTCGTGGTTCGGGCGAGCCCGCTCGGCCGCGTTCGCGAGACGCTGGCTCTCGCCGCAGAAGAGGCTGGCCTGACGCATCACGACGGGTCGTTCGACGATCGCCTGCGGGAGATGAGCTGGGGCGAATGGGACGGGCTGACCGGACCGGAGATCGAGGCGCGCTGGCCCGGTGCGATGGCGGCGCGGCGGCTCGATCGTTGGCGGTACGAGCCACCGGGCGGGGAGAATTACATCGTGGCCGCCGCGCGCGCCCGGGCAGCGCTCGACGATATCGCCGCGCTGGCGATGGAGCGTCCGGTTGCCGTGTTCGCCCACGGCGGCATCGGGCGCGTCCTGCGCGGCCTCTTCCTGCGCGTACCGGAGGCCGAGATCCTCGACATGGACCAGCCGCAGGACGCCTTCTATCGGCTGCATCGCGACACGGCGGCGCGCATCGTCTCGCACGGTGCGGACTAGATGGCGTTCCTCGAACTCGACAATCTCACCAAGTCGTTCGGCACGCACAACGCCGTCGACGGGCTGACGCTCAGCGTCGAGAAGGGCGAGTTCGTGGCGTTGCTCGGGCCCTCGGGTTGCGGCAAGACCACGACGTTGCAGATGATCGCCGGTTTCGTCGAACCGACCTCCGGGGCGATCCGGCTGGCCGGCAAGGACCTGCTGGCGATCAAGCCGGCGAAGCGCGGTCTCGGCATCGTCTTCCAGAGCTATGCGCTGTTCCCCCACATGACCGTGGTGGAGAACGTGGGCTTCGGCCTCGAAATGCAGGGCGTCGCTGCGGCCGAGCGCAAGACGCGGGTGGCTGAGACGCTGGAACTGGTGGGGCTCGGCGCCTTCGCGTCGCGCTTTCCGCGCCAGATGTCGGGCGGCCAGCAGCAGAGGGTGGCCTTGGCGCGGGCGCTGGTGATCCGCCCGCAGGTCCTGCTGCTCGACGAGCCGCTGTCCAACCTCGACGCCAAGCTGCGCGAAGGCATGCAGATCGAGCTGCGCCAGATCCAGCGCACGGTCGGCACGACGACGATCCTGGTGACGCACGACCAGGCCGAGGCGATGGCGCTGTCGGACCGCATCGTGGTGATGAACCAGGGCAGGGCCGAGCAGATCGGCCCGCCGCACGAGGCCTATGAGCGGCCGGCTACGCCCTTCGTCGCCAACTTCCTCGGCAAGACCAATCTGGTGGACGGCGCCAGCGTGCGGCCCGAACGAATCTCCTTCGCCGTCTCAGGCCTTGCCGGCACGGTGAAGACGCGCATCTTCCAGGGCAATCACTGGCTCTACCAGATCGACACCGCATCCGGCCTCGTGACGGTGATCCGCCAGAACAGCGGCGAGGCGATGCCGGGTGAGGGCGATGCCGTGCATCTCGCCTGGGAAGGGCGCGCGTGAAGGCGGTGCCCTATCTCCTCTGCGTGCCGGCGCTGGTCCTGTTCGCCGGCGTGGTGATCGTGCCGCTCGCCATGACGGTGCTGCTCTCCTTCCACGACTGGGGGCAGTACAAGGGCATCGAGCCCGTCTTCATCCTGAAGAACTGGCAGGAAGTGCTGGGCGATTCCTACTTCCACGAGATGTTCGCGCGCACCTTCCGCATCGCCTTCTTCGTGACCTTGCTGGCCGCGGTGTTCGGCGCGCCCGAAGCCTACATCCTGAACCGCATGCGCAGCCCATGGCGCGGGATTTTCCTGCTGGTGATCCTGGGCCCGCTCCTCATCTCCGTCGTGGCGCGCACACTCGGTTGGGCACTGCTGTTCGGCGGCAATTCCGGTCTGGTGAACAAGGCGCTGATGGGCATGGGCCTGATTTCGGCGCCGCTGCCCTTCATGTTCACCGAGACCGGAATCGTGGTCGCGCTGGCACATGTGCTGATGCCCTACATGGTGCTGGCCGTCTGGGCCTCGCTGCAGCGGCTCGACCCGCAGATCGAGAACGCGGCGGTGGCGCTGGGGGCGGGGCCCTTCACCGTACTGCGCCGCATCGTGCGGCCGCAGGTGATGCCGGGCATCCTGTCGGGCGCGGTGATCGTGTTCGCGCTGGCCGCCAGCGCCTTCGCCACCCCGGCGATCATCGGCGGGAGGCGGCTCAAGGTCGCCTCGACGCTTGCCTATGACGAGTTCCTGAATACGCTCAACTGGCCGCTGGGTGCCGCCGTGGCGGTGCTGCTGCTGCTTGCGCTGGTCGCCATCGTGTGGGGCGCCAATCGGCTGGTCGAGCGCCGCTACGCGCAGGTCTTCGCATGAGCCGCAATGGCCCACTGGCGCTCGCCTATCACACGCTGTTCGTGGCCTTCATGCTGGCGCCCATCCTGGTCGTCTGTTTCGTGGCCTTCACGCCCGAAGGCTATCTGTCGTTTCCCACCGACCGCTGGTCGCTGCGCTGGTTCTACGCCATCGCGCAGTACCCGGAGTTCATCTCGGCCTTCTGGCGCAGCCTGTGGCTGGGCGCGATCTCCTCGGCGATCGCGGTGGGGATCTCCGTGCCCGCAGCGCTGGCCATCGCGCGCTATCGCTTCCGCGGCCGGGAGGCGATGACGGCGCTGTTCATGTCGCCGCTGATGATCCCGCATCTCGTGCTCGGCATCGCCTTCCTGCGCTTCTTCACCCAGATCGGCCTGGGCGGCACCTTCGCCGGACTCGTGCTTTCGCATATCGTGGTCGTGCTGCCCTTCGCGCTCAGGCTGACGCTCGCCTCGGCGTTCGGCCTCGACCGCTCGATCGAGCATGCCGCCGTGTCGCTCGGCGCCAGCGAGAGCGTGGTCCTGCGGCGCATCACCCTGCCGCTGGTCCTGCCGGGACTGGTGAGCGGCTGGGCGCTGGCTTTCATCAATTCGTTCGACGAGGTGACGATGACGGTGTTCATCGCGGCACCGGGCACGGAGACGCTGCCGGTCCGCATGTTCCTCTACATCCAGGACAATATCGATCCGCTGGTGACCTCGGTGTCGGCCTGTGTGATCGCCATCACCGTCGCGGCGCTGCTGGTGCTCGATCGTGCCTTCGGATTAGAACGCCTGCTCATTGGAAGGAGCGCCGGGCATGGCCGCTGAAGCAAGGGCCGGTGACGAATTCGACGTCGCGGTCGTGGGCGGCGGGCTGGTCGGCGTCGCCACGGCCTGGGGCCTGTCGCGCGAGGGCTGCCGCGTCGTCATCCTCGACGAGGGCGACCGCGCGGTGCGCGCGAGCCGCGGCAACTTCGCGCTGGTCTGGGTGCAGAGCAAGGGGCTCGGCCTCGCCCCCTATGCCGGCTGGACCATCCGCTCGTCCAACGCCTGGCGCGGCTTCTCGGATCTCCTAAAGCAGGAGACCGGCCTCGACGTCTCGTTCCAGCGGCCCGGTGGATTTCATCTGTGCCTGTCGGAGAAGGAGCTGGAGGCGCGCGCCAACGTGCTGAAGCGCCTGCACAACCAGCCCGGTATCGTCGACTACAAGACCCAGATCCTCACCCACGACCAGGTCAAGGCGATGCTGCCCGACATCGGGCCGGAGGTCGTGGGCGGCAGCTTCTGCGAACTCGACGGCCATGTGAATTCGCTGCGCCTGTTCCGCACCCTGCATGCCGCGCTCAATGCCCGGGGTGTCGCCTACCGGCCGAGCCACAGGGTCGAGAACATCGTGCGCGAGGGCGGGGAGTTCCGGCTCACCACGACGCAGGGCGAGGTCCGCGCTGCCAAGGTGGCGCTGGCCGCGGGTAACGCCAACATGCGCCTCGCGCCGATGGTCGGTCTTGACTGTCCGATGAAGCCGGAGCGCGGCCAGATCGTCGTCACCGAACGGCTGCGACCCTTCCTCAATCATCCCGTCGTCACCCTGCGCCAGACCGACGAAGGTACGGTGATGATCGGCGATTCCAAGGAAGAGAGCGTGGACCCCAGCGGCCTCACGATCGGCGTCAGCGCGACCGAGGCCGAACGCGCGGTGCGCCAGTTCCCGCTGCTGGCCAACGTGAACGTGGTGCGCACCTGGAGCGCCATCCGCGTCATGACCCAGGACGGTTTCCCGATCTACGACGAGTCGCAGACCCATCCCGGCGCCTTCACCGTCTGCTGCCATTCCGGCGTGACTCTGGCGGCCAACCACGCCCTCACCATCGCGCCGATGATCGCGCGCGGCGCGCTCGACGCCTCGCTCGTCGCCCCTTTCAGTGCCCGGAGGTTCCATGTTCAAGCGGCTGGCTGATAAGGGCCCCGCCATCGCGATCACCGTCGACGGAAAGACAGTGAACGCCCGCGCCGGCGACACGGTCGCGGCGGCGCTGCTCGCCGCCGGCATCGACCATTGCCGGACCACGCCCGTCACCGGGGCGCCGCGCGCGCCCTATTGCCTGATGGGCGTGTGCTTCGACTGCCTGGTGACCGTCGATGGTGTCGGCAGCCGGCAGGGCTGCCTGATCCCGGTGCGAGACGGCATGAAGGTCGAGACCCAGCTCGGCCGCCGGGAGGCCGGACGATGATTGCGGCGGCGGATCTCGCCTCCTCGTGCGAACTCGTCGTCATCGGCGGCGGGCCGGCTGGTCTCGCGGCGGCCGCGCTGGCCGCGCGGGCCGGCGTGTCGACGGTGCTGTTCGACGAGAACCCCGGCGTCGGCGGCCAGATCTATCGCGCCATCGGCTCCACGCCGGTCACCAACCGTGCGATCCTGGGCCAGGATTACTGGGACGGCGCCGCCCTGGCCGACGAGGCCAAGGCGAGCGGCGCGGTGATCGTCAACGGCGCGACGGTGTGGAGCCTCGACCGGCAGCGGCTGGTCGGTGTCTCGATCGGCGGCAAGGCGCGCGTGATCGAGGCCGGCCGGGTCATCATCGCCACCGGCTCGCAGGAGCGACCGTTCCCGATTCCCGGCTGGACCCTGCCGGGCGTCATGACCGCGGGCGCGGCCCAGACCGCACTGAAGGCGCAGGGCCTCGTCGTGGACGGCCGCACCGTCATGGCAGGCAGCGGGCCGCTGCTGTGGCTGCTGGCGGCCCAGACCCTGCGGGCGGGCGGCACGATCGATGCAATCCTCGACACCACGCCGCGCCGCAACTGGCTGCAGGCGATTGCCCATCTGCCCGACTTCGCGCTGTCGCCGTACTTCGGCAAGGGACTGGCGCTGTTGCGCGAAGTCCGCGCCAGGGTGCCGGTGCATCGCGTCGATACGATAGAAGCGGTGGGCACCGACCGGGTGCGCGAGGTCGCCTTCTCCGGTCCCGGCGGCACGCGGCGCCTGCCGGTCGACCTGTTGCTGTTGCACCAGGGCGTTGTGCCCAACGTCAACCTCGCGAACGCAGCAGGCGTGGCGCATCTGTGGAACGACCGCCAGCTCTGCTTCGTGCCGGTGCTCGACGCCGACTTTGGCAGCTCGGTGCCCGGCATTGCCGTGGCCGGCGACGGGGCGGGGATCGCAGGCGGCACCGCCGCCGCCGAACGCGGGAGGATTGCCGCCATCGCCGCGGTGCGCGCATTGCGACCCGACGCGACGTTGCCGGACGCGCAGGCGATCCGCCAGAGGCTGCAGCGCGAGGAGATGGGACGGGCCTTTCTCGACTGTCTCAATCGGCCGGCCGATGCCTTTCGCCTGCCCGCGGGCGATACGATCGCCTGCCGGTGCGAAGAGGTCACCGCCAGGCAGGTCCGCGAGACGGCGCAAATGGGCTGCGAGGGGCCCAACCAGATGAAGGCCTTCCTGCGCTGCGGCATGGGCCCCTGCCAGGGCAGGCTGTGCGGCCTCACGGTCACGGAGCTGATCGCCGCCGAGCGCAAGACGACACCCGACGAGGTCGGCTACTACCGCCTGCGCCCGCCGGTGAAGCCGATCACCCTGGCCGAACTCGCCTCGCTGCCGATCAGCGAGGCCGAACGCAAGGCCGTGGAGCGCTAGCATGGCGCGCACGGCCGATGTGGTGGTCATCGGCGGCGGCATCCACGGCTGCTCGACGGCGCTTCATCTGGCGCTGCGCGGCCTGAAGCCGATCCTGATCGAGAAGGACTATGCCGGCCGCCATGCCTCGGGCGTGAATGCGGGCGGCGTGCGTCAGCTCGCGCGCGACCTGCACGAGATTCCGCTGTCGATCTCGTCGATGGACATCTGGGAGCGGATCGAGGAGCTGGTCGGCGACGATTGCGGCTTCGGCGCCCACGGTACCGTGCTGGTGGCCGAGAGCGAGGACGAGCTGGCGGGTTTCCGCGAGCGGGTCGACGACCTCAACCTGCGTGGCTTCGTGCACGAGGAACTGATCGATGCCGCCGAGTTGCGGCGCCTGGTGCCGGCGGTGTCCGATCGCTGCCCGGGCGGCGTCGTCTCGCGCCGCGACGGGGCTGCCGATCCGTTTCGCACGACCCAGGCCTTCCGCCGCCGCGCGGTCGAGAAGGGAGCGGAGGTGATCGAGGGCGTGACCGTCACCGGCCTCTCCAGGAGCGGTGCCAACTGGCGGGTCGAGACGAGCGCCGGCATTTTCGAAGCGCCGAAGATCGTGAACGCCGCCGGTGCCTGGGCCGACCGCATCGCCGCGATGCTAGGCGAGCCCGTGCCGCTCGCCGTCGTGGCGCCGATGCTGATGGTGACCAGCCGCCTGCCGGCCTTCATCAAGCCGGTGGTGATCCTGCGCGGCCGCAAGCTCTCGTTCAAGCAGCTCGACAACGGCACCGTGGTGATCGGCGGCGGCCATCTCTCGACGCCCTATCGCGACAGCAACGAGACGGTGCTCGACTGGGAGAAGCTCGCGATCAGCGCGCGTACGGTGTGGGAGCTGTTCCCGGCCATGCACGAGGCCACGATCGTGCGCGCCTGGGCCGGTATCGAGGCCTACATGCCGGACGGCATTCCCGTGGTCGGCCGCAGCTCGACCTCGGAGGGTGTGTTCCACCAGTTCGGCTTCTCGACCCACGGCTTCCAGCTGGGTCCCGGGACGGGTGCGGTGATGGCGGAACTTGTGGCGACCGGCTCGACCAACACCCCGATTGATGGACTGGGTATCGAGCGCTTTACTCAAACTCCTCTTCCCCGATAGGGGGAGGGGAACAAGAGAGTCAGGCGCTACGCCAATCATAGCCCAGGCGCGGGAAATGCACCGCGACCTGGCCGACCTCGTCGTTCTCGTGGAGCAGCGCGATCTCGTCGGCGTCGATGAAAAGCACCCCGCCCTCGATCCAGTCCCTGGCATTGTCTGCGGCACGCACGCGGGCGCGCTGACCGGGGAGGGGATCGCCTTCCTGTGGCTGCGAGGGGCGCGGTGTTGCCGGCGTCGCGGCGCGGGCTTCCGCCAGGGCCTCGTCGGCATCGATGTTCGTTCGGTGCCCGTGGCCGATCGCTTCCATGCGGTCGCGCCAGGCGAGCAGGCGCGGATAGGCGTTCAGCACCTCGCGGCAATCGATGTGACGGCCGCGGAAGAACCAGACGACGTGATAGGTGGCGAAGTCGGCGATGCAGGGCTGATCGCCCAGCAGGTAGGGCCGTCCGTCCGCCAGCATGTCGGCGATCCACTTCACCTGGGGCCGCACGAGCTGGAGGTTGCGGAAGGCTGCCTTGCGCACGGCCTCGATCGAGGGGATCGGCAAGCCGTGCAGTTTCGCGCGATCGGCGTGCAGTCCTTCGGGCATGTGGTCGGCGTTGATGCCCGAGACGTAGAGCGCGGTCGGCCGCATGAACTGCTGCTCGGCCCACCAGGCGATGGCGTCGGCCGTGCCTGAGGTGTTTGGAGGGTAGAAGGCCGGCTGCGGCACGCGCCGCTCCAGCTCGCGGGCGATCAGCTTGGTGTCGCACCAGACGTCGGCACCGTCCTGAAGGACGGGCGTTCGACGATAGCCCCCGGTCAGCGGCGTGAGTTTGGGCTTGGGCTCGATCGGGGGGATCTCGACGGCCCGCCAGGCCAGGCCCTTGAAGCCCATCATCAGGCGCGCCTTCTCGGCGAAATTCGAGAAGTCGTACTGGTGGAGGATCAGCGACGTCGGGATCGGACTCACGCCGCCTCCAGGATGCCGTCGTCCGCCTCGAGGGGAAGGGGATTCCAGTTGCGCGACACGACCCAGTCCGGCCGCGGGTTGTCGCCGAGCTGCGGTTTGTTGGCCACCGTGTTGCACGACACGTAGATGTGCCAGCGATCCTCGGCCGAGAGATTGTGCCCCGAGGCATGCAGCACGTTGCAATGGAACAGCACGCAGGTACCGGCCCGGCCGGTGACGGCCACGGGCTCGGGCGAGCTCTTCAGGATTTCGATCATGCGCTGCTTCGGCATCGCCCAGAACTTGTAGGAGGTCGATTCGTCGTAGACGGGTTCGATGCGGCCGAGTTTGTGGCTGCCGGGGATCAGGTAGAGGGCGCCGCCCATCTCCGTGGTGTCGGTCATCATCAGGTTGAAGGTCGCCATGTCGGGCCGCCGGCAACCGTCGCGCATCCACGATCCATAGTCCTGATGCCACTGCCAGACCGTGCCTTCGATGGCCGGCTTGGTGTTGATCTTGGTGTGATAGACGTAGACGCCGTCGTCCTTCAGCACCTGCTGCACCGGCCGCAACAGGCGCGGCGTGCGGATCAGTGCGTGGAAGGGCTTCGAACGGGTCGCGCCGTCATCCTCGTGGACGCGGAAGATGGTGCGAACGCCGCCGGTGTGCTCGCGCACGACCTCCTCGCTGTCGATCCCGGAGAGCCGGGCGACCTCGCGGCGCAGCACCGCGACTTCGCTGCGGTCGAACAGGTTGGGGAACACGAGGAAACCGTCGCGATCGAACTGCTCGATCTGCTGGTCCGTCAATTCCATGACGCAACCTCCCTTGTTGCTCTTCGGCGTTAGGCCGACGCTAACCCAGGGGTCCGGCGCGGAGTAGGGCTTTGTGCGTCTCAGGTGGCGGTGATGATGGGTGCCGCCGTGCGGGCGAAGCGGGCGTTGCGATAGGCCGCGACGGTCACCGGCGGATATTTCGCCGGACGGTCCGTCGTGGCGCAACCCGGCAGGCATTCGATCATCGCGTCGTAGGCCGGCGCCACGAAGTAGGCGATGGACAGGCGCCGGGCGCCGCCGCCCGACCGCGGATTGGCGACGCGATGCAGGGTCGACCGGAAGCGATCGTTCGACCAGCGCATCAGCAGGTCCCCGATATTGACGACGAATCCATCCTCGACCGGTGGCGCCTCGTGCCACTTGCCGTCGAGATCGCGCACTTCGAGCCCGCCGTCTGCGGCTTCGTTCTTGAGGATCGTCAACATGCCGAGATCGGTATGCTCGCCGGCGCGCAGCTGTCCCGGTCGGGGCAGCTCGCGTTGGGCCGGATAGTTCAGCGCCCGCAGCATGCTGCAATGGCGTGCGAGGGCACCCGTGAACCAGTCCTCCGGCAGGCCGAGCGACAGGGCGAAGATCCGGCTGATCGTATCCTGCAGGCCCTCCATCGCCGACCAGTAGGCCCGCCAGGCCGCCTCGAAACCGGGCACGTCGGAGGGCCAGAGATTGGGAGCGTAGTTCGGATAAGCGCCGGGTGCGTCGTGGTACCAGGGATCGTCCGCCGGCACGTCGAGCGGTCCGATGGCGAACACCTCCTTGTAGTCGGGCGGGGTCTCGTTGCCGGCCAGCCGCGCCAAGGTCTCCGTGCCCTCGGCGTGATAGGCGCGGTTCTGCTCGGGCCGCGGGCGGGCCACCGCCATCTTCCGGGACGCCGGCAGGTCGAAGAAGTCCCGCGAGACCGAGCGCATCGCCTCGATCGTTCCCCCGGGCACACGATGTCCGACGATGGCGAAGAAGCCGGTGGATTCGCAGGCCATGCGGACCCGGTCCGCGACTACCCGGCGGCCGGACGGCCCGCCTTCGAACCAGGGCCCGAGATCGATGATGGGAAATGCGAAGTCTGTCATCCGTTGCCTCGTCCGCGACTCTGCCGAGGGCAGCAAGCGGCATGCCAGCGGCGACGGGGGCGGACGCGGGGCGGAATGCGGCTCTGGCCGGGCTCGCGAAAGCCAGTCAAAATGTTGCAAATGAATGGCAGCTGCCGACGGATCGAGGAGTGAGACGATGGACGGCGTGGTGAACATCGATGATCTGCGCAAGCTCGCGAAGAGACGGCTGCCCAAGATCGCCTACGACTTCATCGAGGGCGGCACCGACGACGAGGTCGGCCTCGTCACCAACGAGCAGGCCTTCCGCAAGGCCCGCATCGTGCCGCGCTATCTCGTCGACGTCTCGGTGCGCGACCAGTCCACCACCCTGTTCGGCCGGACCTATTCCAGCCCCATCGGCATCGCCCCCACGGGCCTCGCCGGCCTGTTCCGGCACGGTGCGGATCTGATGCTGGCCGAGGCGGCGCGCGACGCCAACGTGCCGTTCATCATGTCGGGCTCGAGCACCGGCTCGATCGAGGATCTTGGCAGGCTCGCGCCCGACCATGGCTGGTACCAACTTTATTCGGCCAAGGACCAGGCGGTCTCCGAGGACATGATCAGGCGCTCGGCCGATGCCGGTTTGCGGACGCTCGTCTTCACGGTCGACGTGCCCGAGGGCTCCAACCGCGAGCGCAACACGCGCAACGGCTGGTCGCGGCCGCTCAAGCTCACCTGGAAGACCAAGTTCGAGGCACTGCTGCATCCGGCCTGGATGATGCAGTGGTTCCGCCACGGCACGCCCTATTTCGATAACTGGGCCAAGTATGCCGGTCCCGACGCGACGGCCGACAAGGTGGCCGACATGGTCGCTTACCAGAACCGCGCGCCCATGACCTGGAAGCATGTCGAGCGCTTCCGCGAGCTGTGGAAGGGCAATTTCGTGCTGAAGGGGATCATGCATCCCGACGATGCGATCCGCGCCCATTCGATGGGTGTCGATGGCGTCATGGTCTCCAACCACGGCGCCCGTCAGCTCGACCTGGCACCGTCGCCGCTCGAGGTGCTGCCGGCGATCCGCGACGCGGTCGGCGACAAGATGACGGTGATGTTCGACGGCGGCGTGCGCCGCGGCCTCGACGCCATCATCGCGCTGTGCATGGGCGCCAAGTTCGTGTTCGTCGGCAGGCCGACGCTCTACGGCGTCACCGCCGGGGGCGTGGCGGGCGCAGCCAAGGCGCTGCAGATCTTCCATCGCGAGGTCGACATCAGCATGGCGCAGATCGGCGCCACCAAGATCTCCGATCTCGGCCCGCAGTTCTTGATGTGGCAGGACGAGGAGGATCTGCGCCGCAACCGGCGCTGATCCAGGTTATACTCAAGGCCAGGTTGCGCTTCGGCGCGGGGTCGCGCTTTCTCGCCAGACCGGGTTTCGTGCTGGTGAGGGAGTCCATATGTTTTCCGCTTTCGCGTCGTCGTCACCGATCCTGGCCGGCGCCCTTGCCAGCCTGTGCGCGGGGCTGGCGACCGCGCTCGGCGCGCTGCCGATCCTGTTCATCCGAAAGCTCTCCGCACAGGCGCAGGACGTCATGCTGGGCTTCGCCGCCGGCGTGATGCTGGCGGCCTCGTTCTTCTCACTGATCATTCCCGGCATCGACGTGGCGCAGGAGCAGGGCGCGACCAAGCTGGGCGCCGTCACCCTGGTGATCGCCGGCATCCTGTTCGGCGCCACCAGCCTTTGGCTGGTCCATCGCTACCTGCCGCACGAGCATTTCATCATGGGCCGCCAGGGACCCGACGCGCCGCGCTTCCGGCGCATCTGGTTGTTCGTGATCGCCATCACCCTGCACAATTTCCCCGAGGGACTGGCGGTGGGCGTGGGTTTCGGCGGCGACGATCCCGGCAAGGCCATCGCACTGGCGATCGGCATCGGCCTGCAGAACATGCCGGAAGGGCTGGCCGTCGCCGTCGCGCTGCTGAGCCTCGACTACGGCAAGCGCCAAGCCTTCCTGGTAGCGCTGCTGACCGGGCTGGTCGAACCGATCGGTGGCCTGCTGGGGGCCGGCGCCGTCACCGTGGCGCAATCGCTGCTGCCCTGGGGCCTGGCCTATGCCGGCGGCGCGATGATCTTCGTCATCAGCGACGAGATCATCCCGGAAACACACCGCCGCGGATTCGAGAATCACGGCACGGTCGGCCTGATGATCGGCCTGGTGGTGATGATGTTCCTCGACGTCATGCTCGGCTGAGCAAGGAATGAACCTCCGCCGTCGGGTCAGTGCGGGGGTTCGGCAAACGGTTCGCGCTTCACCTCGTCGAGCAGCGTGTCGATGAACGCGTCGGCGATGGCGCCGCCGTTGGGTGGCCGGGCGCGGCGCAGGAGGCCGACTTCGCGATAGAACGTATCGGTACCGAACTCGAATTCCCGCACCAGTCCGACGGACTCTCCCAGCGCCGTGCGGGGGATGATGGCGACGCCCACGCCGCTCGCGACCAGGGTGATCATGGTGTCGAGATAGTCGACCCAGAGCGTGTCGCGAACCGGCACGCCCATGCGCGACAGGAAATCGTCGATCTGCACGCCGGCGCTCCACGACAGGTCGTAGCCCATGAAGGTGTGCATCGCCATGGCCTCGCGCCAATCGCGGGCACGTGTGGTCACGGGCGCGATCAGCACGAAGGGTTTGCGGAACAGCGGGATCCAGCGGATCGTGCGCAGCAAGGGCAGGCTGGGCAGGACGGAGGCCGCCAGGTCGAACTCCTCGCGCTCTACATCGCCCGTCATCGGGCCTTCGCGGCGAATGAGGCGGATCGTAACCGCGGGATGGGCGTGCCGGAAAGCGACGAGCGCACGCGCCATCAGGCTGTTGTGCACCGATGTGATCGTACCCACCCGCAGGCTGCCGCGCAGCTGGTCAGCGCCATGGCCCGTGCGCATGCGGTCGGTGATCTGCAGCGCTTCCTCGGCGAGCGGCCGCAACGCCTCGCCGGCGGCATTCAGAGTGGCCGACCGGCCGGTGCGGTGAAAGAGCTGCACGCCGGTGAACTCTTCGAGCCGCTGAATGTGATCGCTGACCGCCGACTGCGTCATGCCGAGTCGTTGGGCGGCGGCGGTGAAGGTGCCCCAGCGGCACACCGCCAGGAAGGTCTGGAACTCTCGCAGCATCGGCGCTTCTCGAATCTACAGAGCATCGCGTTTCGCGATACTCAGCATGGGATTAACTCGCTTTTCCGACCTGCCGCAACGTGTTGAACTCTCATCTATCGTGCTATTTGCTGCGTTGGGGGAGTAAATTATGGGGCTTTGCCATTCTCTGTTCAGCCGGGTGCGCTTCGACCATCGCACTTCGCTTTGCTTCGCAATTGTATTGAGTGTCGTGGCGTTCGCTGCGGGGCTGGGCACCGCCCAGGCAGAGGAGTCGCGCCTCGAGGCCATCCTGAAGCGCGACAAGCTGGTCGTGGCCGTGAGCAACAGTACGATGCCCACCGGCTTCATCGACGAGAACGGCATCCATACCGGCTTCGAGATCGAGTTTGCCCGTCTGCTCGCCAAGTCGATCCTGGGCAGCCCCGACAAGATCGAGTTCGTCGTCGTCAACGCGGCGGGCCGTTTCCCGGCGGTGCTTTCCGGGCGTGTCGATTTCGGCATCGCATCGGCTACCATCTACCCCGATCGCGCCGTGCGGCTCGCCTTCACGCGGCCCTACATGGATTCGACCACGTTCGTCGTCGTGCCGAAGGATTCACCGATCAAGAAGATCGAGGATCTCGACAGCGCGGATGTGACTTTCGGCGCGACCAACACTGCCGCGATGATCGATCGCGCGAAGCGCTATGCCCCCAAGGCCAAGGCAATGTACTTCGATACCGACAGCGCAGCCTTCCAGGCGCTGAAAAGCCGGCGGGTGGGCGCCGTGCAGGCCGATTCGGCCGCAGCCGAGTTCCAGATCGCCCGTTCCAACGGGGCCTGGGTCAAGCTGCCCGGCCAGCTCGGCAGCCTGAACGGCAATGCGCTGTTCATGAAGCCCGGAGACTTCCAGCTCTGGCTCTGCCTCGACACCATCGTCGGCGAATACACGCATGGTTCGCGCTACGACGAATACGAGGCGCTTTACCGCAAATGGTTCGGCGCCGCACCGCCGCCGGCACGCTTCTATTCGGCGAAGTGATCCTGTCCGCTCGCTGATCCCGCTCGCGTCCGTATCGTTCAATGGACACCGCCTTCCTCCTGCGCATTCTCCCGGCCCTGCTGGAAGGGCTGGAGATCACCGTGGCGCTGACGGCCCTCGCGCTGGTCGGCGCGGCGATCGGCGGCTTGATCGTCGTCGCCGGCCGGCGCAGCCGGTACGCCGCGGTACGCGCCGTCACGATCGCCTACATCGACGTGATGCGAAACACGCCGGTCCTGGCGCAGATCTTCATCCTGTACTTCGGCCTGCCCGAGATTGGCCTCTATCCCGAAGCGTTCGCCTGCGGGGTGAACGCGCTGGTGCTGCAGAACAGCGCCTATGCCGGCGAGATCTACCGCGCGGGCATCGAGTCGGTGAAGCGCACGCAAACGGAGGCCGCCCTGTCGCTCGGCATGATGCCGCGCCGGGCGCTGTTCGACATCGTGCTGCCTCAGGCGCTGCGCCGAGTCCTGCCGGTGCTCGGCAACCAGGCGGTCGTGATCCTCAAGGACAGCTCGATCGCCTCGACCATTTCCGTGGCCGAGCTGACGCAGGCCGGCAAGCTGCTGCTCGATCGGAGCGCCGCGCCATACGAGACGTTCTTCATGATGGCGGCGCTCTACCTGGCGATGGCGGCGATCCTGCTGGGGGCGATGAAGCTGCTGGCCTGGCGCTTCCCGGTCCGCACATGAGGGTGCGCACATGAAGCTGTCCGTGCTCACCTATATGGCCTGGGGGGCAAGCGTCACCGTGATGCTTGCCGCTGCCGTGATCCTGTTGAGCTCGTTGCTCGGCATGGGGCTGGCGCTGACCCGACTTTATGCCTGGCCCCCTCTGCGCATGCTGGCGGCGGGATATGCTCTGGTCACGCGCGGTATCCCGCTGCTGGTTCTTCTGATCGGCTGCTATTTCAGCCTGCCTTATCTTGGCATCACGCTGCCGGTCTATGCCGCTGCGATCGTGGTGATGGGCTTCTATTTTGCCGCGTACATGGGTGAGGTGTTCCGCGGCGCCCTCATGGCGGTGCCGCGGACGCAATGGGACGCCGGCCGCAGCGTCGGCTTCCGCGGCCTCCAGAATTTCAGCATCGTCATCCTGCCGCAGGCGCGGCGTCTGTGCGTAGCGCCCTTCCTCAACACCGCGCTCTCGGTGGTCAAGAACACGTCCCTGATCAGCGCCATCGGCGGATGGGAGTTGTTTTCGGCCGGCCGGGAAATCGGCGAGCGCACGGGCGAGCTGATGCCGACCTATCTCGGTGTCGCCGCCGGCTACTACCTGATCTGTTTCCCGCTGGCGCGGCTGGCGAGCTACGTGGAGCGCAACTCGCATGCCTGAGCCTCTCCGAGAGCCCCTCGTCGTCATCGACCGGGTCGGCAAGTCGTTTGGCGCCAACCGGGTCCTGAACGACGTGTCGCTCACCGTCGGCAGGGGCGAGGTCGTGACGCTGATCGGCCCGAGCGGCTGCGGCAAGACCACGTTGCTGCGTTGCGTCAACTTTCTCGAGACCTACGACAGTGGCGCGATCAGCATCGACGGCGAGACCGTCGGCATCCGCATCGGCGCCGACGGCAGCCGCAAGGCGCGCCCCGACCGCGAGGTCGCCGCGATGCGCGCGCGCGTCGGCATGGTATTCCAGAGCTACAATCTCTTTCCGCATCTCACCGTGCTCGACAATCTGACGGCAGCGCCGGTGAAGGTGCGCGGCCTGCCGCTGAAGCAGGCGCGCGAGAAGGCGATGGCTCTGCTCGAGCGTGTCGGCCTTGCCGAAAAGGCGGCGCAGTATCCGGCGGCGCTCTCGGGCGGTCAGCAGCAGCGCGTCGCCATTGCGCGCACCTTGGCGATGGAGCCGCATCTCATCCTGCTCGACGAGGTCACGTCGGCACTCGATCCGGAACTGGTCGGCGAGGTGCTCGACGTCGTGCAATCGCTCGCCGCCGACGGCATGACCATGATGATCGTGACCCACGAGATGCAATTTGCCCGCGAGGTTTCGAGCCGCGTAGCCTTCATGGCAGCAGGCGAGATCGTCGAGCTGGCATCGCCCGCCGACCTGTTCGGCACTCCCAAGGGCGACCGCCTGCGTTCCTTTCTCGCCCGCTACCAGGCGGCGCATCGCATTTAGCCAACCCTCTCAGGAAACCAATGATGCACGCCCAACGTCCCACCTGGTGCGAGATCGACCTCTCGGCCATTACGCATAATCTCGCCACGCTGGGCGACATGGTCGGCCCCAAGGTCGGCGTGTTCGTCTGCGTCAAGGGCGATGCCAGTGGCTGCGGCGACATCGAGGTCGCCCGCACGGCCGAGCGGGCCGGCGCCGCCGGCGTCGCCTTCGGCAACCTCGATCGTGCGATGGCCGCGCGCCAAGCGGGCGTGCGCCTGCCGATTCTGCTCTATCCAACCTGCCTGCCGGATACCGCGCCGGCGCTGGAGGAGCACAACCTCATGCCGACGCTCTCGACGCTCGAGGACGTGGCCGCATGGTCGGCGCAGGCCAGGTCGCTGAAGGTGTTCCTGAAGCTCGACGGCGGCGGGTTCCGCGCCGGTGCCTTTCCCCATCATGCGCCGGCCGTGGCGCGCGCCATCGCCGACAGCAACACGCTCGAATTGGCGGGTGCCTACGGCCATCCCATGGCGTCCTATGGTCCGGTCGATCCCGTCTATACCGACGCGCAGGTCAAATCCTGCATCGACGCACTGAAGCGTATCGAGGCGGCCGGCATCGACGTTCCCGTCCGCATGGTTTCGAGCTCGGCCATCATCCTCAGCCATCCCGAGGCCGACCTGAATGCCGTCGATCCGGGACGCCTCGCGATCGGGCAGAGTTTCCCCGCCGCGGCCGGACGCGAGCGCGTCTGGCGTCATGCGCTGGTGAACCTGCGCAGCCATCTCGTGATGGTGAAGTCGCTCGACGATATCGGCGACGTCATGCCCGCGCCGTTCCTGCCGCGCCGGCCCGGCATGAAGATCGGGCTCGTCCCGTACGGCTGGTCCGACGGTTACCCGCGCAAGATCCCGGAGAATGCCACGGCGCTGCTCCACGGCAAGCGCGTGCGCCTGCTGGGACCGACGCATTCGGAATTGCTGCGTGTCGACCTGACCGACGTGCCCGAAGCCAGGCTCGGCGACGAGGTCGTGTTTCTCGGACGCCAAGGCAGTGAAGAGATCGGCCTCGAGGAACTGGCGGTGCAATGGAAGGTCGGTGTTTCCGACCTGTACGGCGCCATCGGCAAGTCCGTGCGGCGCCACTACTTACGGTAGCTTGACCGGCGCTGTGTTGCGTTACGGCGGGCTGATGGTCCCGACGTCAGGCAGGAGAAAATCGGGAAGCCTGTCCGGCCTGTATCGCCGCGGACGATTTTGCCGGAAGGCAAGGCGCTCGTAGGACAGGAGCGGAAAGAGCGGCACGATGTACGAGCCGACGTGGAAGTGCGAACCCTCGACGCCCAAGAGGACCCAGCCGATGAAGCGGAGCCAGGTCCATCCGCCGCGAAACCTGATGCGGCGGCGGAGCGGCACGAGACGCTGGTGCAAGAGCTGCACGAAGTCACGGTAGAGGTATCGGCCTGCCATGTTGCTCGACAATAGAATGGTTTGCCGATCGCGAAGCCTCAGCTCGCAGAAGAAGACGGTGAAGAGGTCACCATCCTCCGTCGTCTCGCAAAAAAGCCGGACCTCACGGATCCGGCTGAAGGGCAGGGAGGCCGATCGGCCGCCCTCGTTCACGAAGCACAAGCCGTCGGCGGTGATCTCGATATCGACATCACCGCCGGGCTCGTTGATCAGGAACGGATGGCGCAGGGCCTATCCGCTTACTGCACGACCTCGAACAGGCCGGCGGCGCCCATGCCGCCGCCGATGCACATGGTCACGACGACGTTCTTGGCCTTGCGGCGACGGCCCTCGATCAGGGCGTGGCCGGTGCAGCGCGCGCCGGTCATGCCGAACGGATGGCCGATCGAGATCGAGCCGCCGTTGACGTTCAGCTTCTCGTTGGGGATGCCGAGCTTGTCGCGGCAGTACAGGACCTGCACCGCGAAGGCCTCGTTCAGCTCCCAGAGGTCGATGTCGTCCATCTTGAGGCCGAAGCGCTTCAGCAGCTTCGGGATCGCGTAGACCGGGCCGATGCCCATTTCGTCGGGCTCGCAGCCGGCGACGACCAGGCCCTTGTAGATGCCGAGCGGCGTCAGGCCGCGCTTGGCGGCTTCGGCATCGCTCATGATGACCGCGGCCGAGGCGCCGTCGGAGAGCTGGCTGGCGTTGCCGGCGGTGATCCACTTGTCGGGACCGGCGACCGGCTGCAGCTTGGCCAGGCCTTCGAGCGTCGTCTCGGGACGGTTGCCCTCGTCCTTGGTGAGCTTGACCGTCTTGCGGGTGGTCTCGTTGGTGTTCTTGTCGGTGACCAGCATCGTGGTTTCCATCGGCACGATCTCGTCGTCGAACTTGCCGGCCTGCTGGCCCGCCGCGGTGCGCAGCTGGCTCTGCAGCGAGTACTCGTCCTGCGCCTCGCGGCTGATGCCGTAGCGCGCGGCGACCGTGTCGGCCGTCGTGATCATGGCGTGGTAGATGCCCGGCACGTGCTCCTGCACCCACGGGTTCACCAGACGGTTCTTGTTGCCGCCCGGCGGGCCCTGGACCAGCGACACCGACTCCAGGCCGCCGGCGATCATCACCGGCACCTTGTCGACCAGCACGCGCTGGGCGGCCATCGAGATGGTCTGCAGGCCCGACGAGCAGAAGCGGTTGACGGTGACGCCCGAGACGCTGACCGGGGCGCCGGCGCGCATGGCCGAGACGCGCGCGACGTTGGAGCCCGTGGTGCCTTCCGGTGCGGCGCAGCCCAGGATCACGTCCTCGACTTCGGCCAGGTCGACCTTGGCGCGCTCGGCGGCGTGCTTGATCACGTGCGCGCCCATGTCGGCGCCGTGCGTGTCGTTGAAGATGCCGCGGAATGCCTTGCCGATCGGCGTGCGGGCGGTGGAGACGATTACTGCATCAGCCATTTGAGTTTCCTTCCAGATAGAACCTTGGAGTCGCTTTCCCCCTCCGCCCTTCGGGCACCTCCCCCGTCAGACGGGGGAGGTAGGGAGGGGGTGGGCGACGAATTGACGTCAGACGCTAGAGAACTTCTTGCCTTCCTGCACCAGCTTCTTGAGCAGCGGTGCCGGTTCCCAGAACGGGTCGCCGGAGAGGTCGCGGTACTTCACCAGCGCGTCGTGGATGGTCTTGAGGCCGACGACGTTGTCGGCCCACCACATCGGGCCGCCGCGATAGACCGGCCAGCCGTAGCCGTTGACCCAGATCACGTCGATGTCGAGCGAGCGCTGGGCCATGCCCTCTTCGAGGATCTTGGCGCCCTCGTTCACCATCGGATAGAGCGCGCGCTCCAGGATCTCCTGGTCGGAGATGGCGCGGCGGGTGATGCCGAGCTTCTTCGACGTCTCCTCGATGATCTTCTCGACCTCGGGGTCGGGGATCGGCGTGCGGTCGGGCAGATTGTACTTGTAGTAGCCGGCGCCGGTCTTCTGGCCGAAGCGGCCCAGCTCGCAGATCGCGTCGGCGACGTAGCCGGTGTAGCGCACGTTGCGCTTTTCCTTTTCCTTCTTGCCCTGGCGGATGCGCCAGCCCACGTCGTTGCCGGCGAGGTCGCTCATCGCGAACGGGCCCATCGGGAAGCCGTAGTCGTAGACCACCTTGTCGATCTGCTGGGGAAGGGCGCCTTCCTCCATCATGTAGGCCGACTGGATGCCCCTCATGCGAAGCATCCGATTGCCGACGAAGCCCTCGCAGACGCCGACCAGGACCGGGATCTTGCCGATCTTCTTGGAGAACGACATGACCGTCGCGATGACGTCCTTCTCGGTTGCCTTGCCGCGCACGTTCTCGAGCAGCTTCATGACGTTGGCCGGCGAGAAGAAGTGCATGCCGATCACGTCGCCAGGCCGCTTCGTGTAGGTCGCGATCTGGTTGACGTCGAGGCCGGACGTGTTCGTGGCCAGGATGGCACCCGGCTTGGCGACTTCGTCGAGCTTCTTGAAGACGGCTTCCTTGACTTCCATCGTCTCGAACACCGCCTCGATGATGACGTCGGCATCCTTCAGGGCGTTGTAGTCGAGGGTCGGCGTGATCAGCGCCATGCGCTTCTCGACGTCCTCTGCCTTCATGCCGCCGCGCTTGGCGGTGTTCTCGTAGTTGGTGCGGATGGTCTTGAGGCCGCGATCCAGTGCTTCCTGGCTGGTTTCCAGCATCGTGACCGGAACGCCCGCGTTGGCGAAGTTCATGGCGATACCGCCGCCCATCGTGCCGGCGCCGATGATGCCGCCGGTCTTGATCTCGCGCTGCGGCGTGTCGGCCGGTACGTCCTTGACCTTGGCGGCCTCGCGCTCGGCGAAGAAGTAATAACGCTGCGCCGCCGATTCCTGAGAGGTCAGCAGCTCGCTGAACAGCTCGCGCTCGCGCTTCATGCCTTCGTCGAACGGCAGTTCGACGGCGGCCTGGACGCACTTGATGATGTTCCACGGCGCCTTGAAGCCGCGCGCCTTGCGGGCGATCGACTTCTCGGTCTCGGCGAACAGTTCCGGCGACTCGAGCGTGACGGTGAGGTCGCGGACGCGGCGGAGCGGCGCCTTCTGGGCCACCAGCATCTGGGCGTGGGCGATGGCGCCCTTCAGCAGGTCGCCTTCGACGATGGCGTCGACGATGCCCTTGCTCTTGGCCTCGGCCGCCGGGATGTGGCGGCCCGAGAGGATGGCGTCGAGCGCGTACTTGGCGCCGGTGAGGCGCGGCAGGCGCTGGGTGCCGCCGGCGCCCGGCAGCAGGCCGAGATGCACTTCCGGCAGGCCCATGCGGGTGGTCGGCAGCGAAACGCGATAGTGAGCGCCCAGTGCCGTCTCGAGGCCGCCGCCCAGCGGCGTGCCGTGCAGAGCCGCCACGATCAGCTTGGGCGAGTTCTCCATGGTGGCGATGACGTCGTTCAGGTTCGGACCCGACGGCGGCTTGCCGAACTCGCGGATGTCGGCACCGGCGATGAAGGTGCGGCCGCCGCCGATCAGCACGATGGCGTCGACGTTGGAATCCTGGGCGAACGCCTCGACGCCGTCCTTGATGCCGGCCCGGACAGCCGCGGCCAGCGCATTCACCGGCGGATTGTTGATGGTGAGGATTCCGATTCGCCCCTCTGTGGAGCGTATGACAGCGTCGGACATGGACGTTCTTCCCTGATGAGACCCGTAACGGACGGGTGGTCTTAGCAATCTCTGACTGCCCCGCCCAGCGGCCTTGCGTTTCGCCGTGCGGAGATAGGTGCAGATACACAGCCTAGCTCCTGACAAAGTCAGCCGCTATGCATCGCCACCTAAAAACGAAACTGGGAGGCTATGAGAAAATGACCAGAGAAACGACCACTCGTCGCGGGCTGTTGCGGGCCGGTGCTGCCGGCGCCGCCTTGATCGTGGCCGCGCCGTCGATCGTCCGGGCCCAGGGCGCCGCGTGGCCCAACAAGCCGATCACCATCGTCGTGAATTTCCCGGCCGGCGGTCTCACCGACGGCATTGCCCGCGCCTTCGGCCAGTCTGTCAGCCAGGCCACCGGCCAACAGGTCATCGTCGACAACAAGCCGGGCGCCAGCGGCAACATCGGCGCGGCCCAGGTCGCCCGCGCGCCGGCCGACGGCTACACGTTCCTGCACTCCGTTTCGAGCACGCTCATCCAGAACCGGGTGATGTTCAAGACGCTGGGCTTCGATCCCGACAAGGACTTCACCGTCGTCTCGGGCACGTCCTCAGGCGTGCTGCCGGTCGTCGTGCACAAGTCGCTGCCGGCCGAGGTCAAGGATCTCAAGACCTTCATCGAGTACGCCAAGAAGAACAAGGTGAACTTCGGCTCGTGGGCGCTGGGCTCCTCGGCGCACATCTTCGCCCAGACGCTGAACGAGAAGTACGGGCTCACGATGGAGATCGTGACCTACAAGGGCGAGGCGCCCATGTGGCAGGACATGGGCGCGGGCCAGCTGCAGGCCGCCATGGGCAGCCCACAGGCGATGAACGCGCTGATCGTGAAGGGCGACGTGCGTGGCATTGCCGCGCCGTCCAAGGTGCGTGCCCGCGCACTCCCAGACACGCCGACCTCACTGGAGCAGGGCTTCACCGACGATGCCTTCACCGTGTCGGGCTGGCTGGCGCTCGCCGCGCCCGCCGCGACCCCGAAGGACATCGTGAAGCGGATGTCTGACCTCTGGGTGGCGGCCGCCGATTCCGAACCCGGCAAGAAGATGATGGACAGCTTCGCCCTCGTGGAGAAGCCGATGCCCCACGAGGAAGTCATGGCCGACTATGAGCGTCTGAAGAAGACGCTCATCCCGCGCATCGTCGCGCTGGGCATCCAGCCGGTGTAGCGATCAGAAAGCTTTCCTCCCCCGCGTCAAACGGGGGAGGTGAGAATGAGGGCCGCGGATCTCAGGCCGAGACGCGCTTCAGGGTCTCGTCGAACCAGCGCGCGAGGCCGGTCATGCGGGCGTCCTCGTGCTTCTGGCCCATCAGCTGCAGGCCGACCGGCATGCCGCCGACGCTCATCAGCGGCACGGTGACGACGGGCGCGAACAGCATCGAACTCGGCGCATTGAAGACGAAATCGCCGGTCGGGCGCGGCGCCAGGGGCTGGCCCGGCACGTCGCCCGGCCAGAGCGGGGCGGGACCCGGGCAGGCCAGAGTGATGGCCGCATCGGCCAACGGGGCCATGGTCGCATGGATGCGCTGGGCATTCTCGCGCGCCAGCAGCGCCATCCGGTAGTCGTCCAGCGTCATCGCCTCGGCCTTGGCGAGCCCCGCTTTGGTGCGTTCGCTGACGCCGGCGGGATTGTTGTCGACGATCCCGCGCTGCCCCCAGCGGTTCTCCCAGCCCGTCACGCCGCCGCAGATGGCGCGGCCGTTGGCGATCGACTTCTCCAGCGCCTCGATCCAGGGATGGTCCTTGCGGAAGCTCAGCTCGACGCCGGCGTCGCGCAACTGCTTCAGCACGCCGTCGAAGGCCGTCTTGGTCGCATCGTCCAACTCGACCCAGCCTTCGGTCTCCAGCACGACCAGGCGGTTGGGCTTCACCGCGGCGGGCAGGCTGGAGGGGCCCATCAGGCCGACCTCACCGCGATCGCCGCCGGCGCGCCGCGCGATCTCGATGGCGACCTGCCACATGTCCTGCAGCGAATTGGCATGCGGGCCGTGCGTGCTCTGGCTGGTCGCCTGCCGCTCGCCGCGATTGATGCCACCCTGCGTCGGCTTCAGGGCAAAGTTTCCGCAATAGGCGGCCGGGCGAATGATCGAGCCGCCGACCTGCGTGCCGATGGCCGCCGGCACCATGTTGGCGCCCACGGCGGCGGCCGAACCGGAGGAGGAGCCGCCCGGCGTACGGGTCGAATCGAAGGGGTTGGTGGTCGGACCGGGATGCGAACCGCCGAGTTCGGCCGTCACGGTCTTGGCGAGAACGATCGCGCCGGCCTGGCGCAGCGCCCAGACGGCGGCATTGTCGCGCTTGGGGAAGTTGCCCTTGAAAGCCTCGCAGCCCATCTGGGTGGGCATGTCCTTGGTCTCGAGCAGGTCCTTGATGGCGACCGGCATGCCGTCGATGGAGGAGAGCGGCTTGCCGGTCTTCCAGCGCGCGGTGCTGGCGTCGGCGGCGTCGCGGGCGCCGGCCTCGTTGATGGCCGTGAAGGCCTTCACTACCGGCTCGCGCGCCGCCACCGTCTCGAGGCAGTGTTCGAGATAGGCACGCGGCGTATCGCTGCCGTCGGCGAAGCGCTTCGTGGCGTCGTGGAAGGTCAGCGGCTTGAAATCACTGTACGCGGTCATCGTCGGTCGGTCCCCTATGGAAGGGACCGACCCTAACACGATGGATCAGCGGACCCGATAGCGCTCGATCGCGTCGGGATCGAAGGTGAAACCGAGGCCGGGACGGTCGGGTACCGCGATGTGACCGTCCTCCACCGCGATCGGCTCGCGGTAGAGCTTCGAGGTCCAGGGCATGTATTCCAGCCAGGTCGCGTTGGCGAAGGCTCCCAGCAGGCCGATGCTCTGCTGCGTGAAGAGATGGTTGGATATGGCGATGTCGTGTGCCGCGGCGAGATGCGCCACCTTCACGAATTCGCTGACGCCGCCGACGCGGGCGAGATCGGCCATCCAGATGTCGGCTGCACCGTGCGCCAGCATCTCGCGGAAGCCGTAGCGGGTCGCTTCGGTCTCGCCGCTGGCGATCGGCGTGTCGAGGGCGGCCGCGACCCGTGCAGAGCCGCGATGATCGTAGGGTGCGACCGGCTCCTCGAACCAGGTGAGGTCGAAGTCTTCCAGTTTGCGGCCGAGGCGAATCGCATGGTCGGCGGTGAAGCCGCGGCTGGCATCGCACATCAGCGACACGCGGGGGCCGATCGCCTTGCGCACCGCGGCGACTCTCTCGACGTCTTCTTCCACATGCGCCTTGCCGACCCGCATCTTCACGCCGCGGAACCCTTCGGCCACGTACCCGGCGGCTTCCTTCGCGAGTTCGTCGGGCGTCGCCGACAGCCACAGGCCGGCGCTTGAATAGACAGGGATGCGATCGCGGGCGGCGCCCAGCAAATGGGTGACCGACTGGCCCAGCGCCTTGCCCTTGGCGTCCCACAGCGCGGTGTCGACGCCGGCGAGACCGAAGATCGTCACGCCCTTGTGGCCGAGGAAGTAGAGTTCGCGCCACATCCGCTCCCAGAAACGCTCGGCGTAGCGGATGTCTTCGTCCAGCAGGGCGGGCTTCAGGCTGTCGACCATGGCGCGCAGCACCTCGATGCGCCGTCCGCCCAGGGTGAACAGGAAGCTCTCGCCGGTGACGCCGATGTCGGTGTCGACGAAGATCAGTACGGCACCGATGCGGTCGTTGCTGACACCGCTCGAATTGCGGGTCGGCCGGTCGAGCGGCACTTCGACGAGCATTGTTCTGAGATCGGTGACACGCATGCCTGTTTCACTCCCGTTGGATCACCTGATTCGATATCGGCGTCGTCACAATAGTGTGTGAGCCGCGCGATGAACCGGCTTTGGAGGATGGGCGTAGCACACAACGACGAGGCTGCAAGAGATGCCGCCCTGTCGAGCCGACGGCGAGCGCGCCGGCGTCGGCTGTACTGCTCGAAGAACCCTCATCCAACTGGAGAGAATTATGCTCAAGCGTCACACGCTTATCGCAGCTGCCGCCCTGTCCCTTGTTGCCGTCGCCCCGGCCTTTGCCCAGACCATGGCTCCGGCGGCGTCATCGACCCCGGCAAATCCCATGGTCGGCGGCGCGCCGATGTATGCGAACAAGAACATCGTCGAGAATGCGGCCAATTCGAAGGATCACACGACGCTCGTGGCCGCGGTGAAGGCTGCCGGCCTCGTCGAGACGCTGCAGGGGGCCGGCCCGTTCACCGTTTTCGCGCCGACCAATGCCGCTTTCGCCAAGCTCCCGCCGGGCACCGTCGAGATGCTGGTGAAGCCCGAGAACAAGGCCAAGCTGACCAAGATCTTGACCTGCCATGTCGTGTCGGCCAATGCGATGTCGCCGGCGATCGCCAAGATGATTGCCGACGACAAGGGTACGCACCCCGTCAAGACGGTGGGCGGCTGTGTCCTGCAGGCGAAGATGATGGGCGACAAGATCACGCTCACCGATGAGAACGGCAACGTTGCCACCGTGACGATCGCCGACGTGAAGCAGTCGAACGGCGTCATTCACGTCATCGACACGGTTCTTCTGCCGAAGGGCTGAGCGCCTTCTTTTAAATGAGGAGCGGCGGGGCTTTTCCCCGCCGCTTCCATTTGCGCTAGGGTGCCCTGCATCCATTGGCCGGAGCGTTCGTTGTCCGGCGCAACAGGTGGTTTCAGGGGCAGTCCATGACCAGCAGACGACCACGCATCGAAGGATTCGCGATCGTGTCGAGCGAGGGCATGATCGCGGCGTCGGACGGATCCTTCCCCGAGAGGCTGAAGATTCCGGCGGACCAGAAATTCTACCAGGACTCGGTGGACCAGGCGTCGGCGGTGGCCAACGGCCGGCACTCCGCAGAAGGAGGGCCCAAGGAAGCCGCACGCCGGCGCATCGTCCTCACCCGACGGGTCGAGCGTGTCGTTCCGGATCCCGACAATGCCAATGCCATCCTGTGGAACCCCGCCTCGGCGCCGTTCGAGGAAGCGTGGATGCGCCTCAATGTCGACGACGGAACGTTGGCCGTGGTCGGCGGCACCGACGTGTTCGGCCTGTTCCTCAACATCGGCTACGACAGCTTTTTCCTGACGCGCACCGACGCCAGCGTGCCGCGGGGCCGGCCGGTCTTTCCGGGCGTCGGCAGGAACGCGACGCCGGAGGAAGTCTTCGCCAGGCACGGTATGGTGCTGCGCGCGACCTGCATGCTCGATGCTGCGACCAACACTCGGCTCGAGGAGTGGGTGCCCAAGGGCTAACCCCTGTCGTCCTGAACGCAGCGAAGGACCTCACGGATCGACCAGAGGACTCCGTTGCTGGCGTGAGAACCTTCGCTGCGCTCAGGATGACAGCGGCGGTTAAAACTCCACCACCAGCCCATCATGCGCGGCTTCCAGCTTGATCTCCGAGCCGCGGGCCAGAAGCTCGGCACTCATGTGGGTGACGATGGTGCGCCGGGCGCCGATCCGGGGCAGGTGGCCGGCCAGCGTCGTGTAGTCGATGTGGTACTTCATCACCTTGTCGAAGAAGTAGGCCTCGCAAATGAAGAGATCGGCATCGCGCGCGGCCGGGACCAGCTCCTCCACCCATTCGGTGTCGCCCGAATAGGTGAGCACCTTGCCGTCGGCCTCGATGCGAAGCGCGTAGGAGGGCGCGCCGCTATAGTGCTTCATCAGGTAGGGCGTGACGGCAAGGCCGTTCATCTCGACCCGCTCGTGCAGTTCGAGTTCACGGATTTCCAGATCGAACTTGCGCTGGACCTGGGTCGAGCCCGCGAACATCGCCTCCATGACGGTCATCAGCCGGTCGCGGAACCCGGGCGGTCCCGCCAGCAGGAGGGGCGCCGTGCGCCGGCTGACCAGCTGCGCGTCGAGCAAAAAGAAGGGGAGCCCCGCGAAATGGTCGCCGTGCAGATGGCTCACCAGCACGGTGGAGATCGCATTGGGCTCGACTTCCCACTTGCGGATGGCGACCATGGATGAGGCGCCGCAATCCACCAGCAGGTTGCCGTGCCGGGCGCGTTCGACATGGAAACAGGTGTTGAACCGTCCGCCGCTGCCGAAAGCATCGCCGGATCCGAGGAACTGCAGCCGCATCTTCTAAGGGGACTGTTCCAGGCTGGAGACGATGTTGGTGAGCGTGGTGCGGCGCATGTCGCGCACCTCGCCCGAATTGAAACGGCGGGCGCGGTGCATGGTGGCCCGGTTGTCCCACATCACCAGGTCGAGCGGGCGCCAGACATGGGCATAGACGAACTGGCGTTGCGTGGCGTGCTCGGTAAGGTCGCGCAGGAAGGCGCGCGCCTCGGGCACCGGCCAGCCCTCGATACCGCCGGCATGACTGGCGAGATAGAGCGACAGGCGGCCGGAGCCCGGATGGCGGCGCACCAGGCGCTGGCGCACAGGTGCCCACTTCATGCGCTCGCCCTCGGTGAAGTCCTCGAAGCCCAGCATGCCGCGCGAGTAGATCTGGCTGTGCAGACAGATCAAGTCATGCACCTCACGCTTGGTCGCCTCGTCGAGCGCATCGTAGGCTGCGCGCATGTCGGCGAACTCTGTGTTGCCGCCGGCCGACGGGATCGTGCGCGCCGACAGAAGCGAATAGAGGGCCGGCACGTCCTTGAACGAGCTGTCGGAATGCCAGAGCTGATTGCCGAGGCTGAACAGGCGGCGGCGATCGTCGCGCGCCAGCACGTTGCCGTTACGGTCGAGGTTCGAGATGTCGTTGAGGTCCATGCTCATGCGCCGTTCCTCCGGCGGCATGATGTCCCCGGTCGCCTGCTCGAGCGGCCCGAGCTGGCGGCTGAAGGCGAGCTGGCTCTCGTCATCGAGCTTCTGGTCGCGGAACACCAGGACGCCGTACCGGTTCATCCCGTCGTGGATGAAGGCGACTTCCTCGTCGCTCAGGCGATGCGTGAGGTCGATGCCCGAGACTTCGCCGGCGAAGAACGGGCGGTTCTGCGGATCGAGGGGGCGAATGGCTTTGCTCATGGTGGGAAGAGGCTAGCGCGGTCGGGGACGGCCGGCGAGGCGCGTGGACCGAATTTTGCTATCCTGGCCCGCAATGCAGCATGACCCTTCCGCTACGCCGCGCCGCAACATCGGCAAGGCTGACCTGTTTTTCGGCTTCCTCAAGATCGGCCTGCTGGGCTTCGGCGGCGTGGCGCCGTGGGCTCGCCATATCATCGTCGAGGAACGGCGCTGGCTCACGGACCGCGAGTTCGCCGAGATCCTGGGCATCGGGCAGGTCCTGCCGGGGCCCAACACCATCAACGCCGCCGTCATCATCGGCGACCGTAACCAGGGGACCGTCGGCGTCCTCCTGTGCCTGCTGGGGCAGATGGCGATGCCCCTCGTCATCGTCACCGCACTCGCCGTCGTCTACGAGCGTCTCGCCGGAATCCCCGAGGTGGGGGCCGCGTTGATGGGAGCGGCGGCGGCCTCCGCCGGTCTCGTTCTGGGCACGGCGCTCAAGATGATCCGCAACATCCGGCCGACGCCGCTCTCCTATGCGATCGGCGCGGCGGGCTTCGCGGCGATCGGCCTGCTGCGCTGGCCGCTCGTGCCCGTGGTGCTCGTGCTGGTGCCGACCGCCATCGCCGCGACCTGGTGGGAGCGCCGCCGGTGACCGGCGTGCTGGCCGAGTTGGCACGGACCTTCGCGCTGCTGTCGCTGGTCTCGATCGGCGGCGTGAATGCGCTGCTGCCCGAGATCCACCGCCAGGTCGTCGACATCCATGGCTGGATGACCGACGCGGCCTTCGCGACTGCCTTCGCCATCGCCAATGCCTCGCCCGGTCCCAACGTGATCTTCGTCAGCCTGATCGGCTGGCAGGTCGCGGGCCTGTCTGGCTTGCTGGTGGCGACGCTCGCCCTCCTGATCCCGTCGAGCGCGCTGGCCTATTTCGCCGGCCGCGTGCTCACGCGATGGTCCCATCATCCGGTCGTGGCGGTGCTGCGCGCCGCCCTGATACCTGTCGCGCTCGGCATGATGCTGGCGTCCGGCCTCTCGATGATGCGTACCGTGGATCACGACACCGTCACCGTGCTGATCAGCCTCGCCACCACCGCCTTCGTCTACACGACACGGCGCAATCCTTTATGGGCGCTGGGCAGCGGCGCGATCGTCAATGTTGCGGCGCTGCATCTCTTCTAGGAAACGGCCGGCTTCACCTTCGGCAGTTCCGACCATTCGCGGAACAGGCGGCCATTGTCCTGGTCGAAAAGCTCATCGAGCACCGTCGACGACTGGATGCGCTCGACGCGGAAGTTGCGGTAGCCGTTGCGCAGCTCGCACCAGGCGCCGATCAGCGTGACGTCGACATAGTAGGCCATGGCGATCGGCCAGATGGTGCGGTTGGTGCGGCGGCCCTGCTCGTCGGCGTAGGAGATGTGGAGCTTGCGGCTGTCGCGGATCGCGGCGCGCACGTCGGCGAGATCGACGCCGCGCGGTTCGACAGTGTCGCCGGGCGAGACGAAGAAAGGCGTCGAAACGAGCTGCCGGCGTAGCGCCTCAGGCAGCACCACCGTGACCTTGGAGAAGACGCTGTCGGCCGCCTCCTGCAGCTTGGCGTCGCGCAGGCGGCGGACGAGGCGCGCGCCGATGGCGATGGCCTCGACTTCGTCGGCGGTGAACATCAGTGGCGGCAGGTCGAAGCTCTTGCGCAGCACGTAGCCGATCCCCGCCGCCCCATCGATCGGCACGCGCCGCGCCTGCAGGGTCGCGATGTCGCGATAGATGGTGCGGGGCGTCACTTCGAGCTTCGTCGCCAGCGCTGCGGCGGTGACCGGCCTCTTGGCCGTGCGCAGGTGCTGGATGATGTCGAACAGGCGATCGGAGCGACGCATGAGGCCCGTTTTATGGCCTTCTTTTGCTGCTGACACAACGCTGTCAGTAGGCGGTTGGTAGGTTTGGCCGCCTCTCCAAATCGAAGGAAAACCGATGTCCCGAATCGAAATGACCATGCCGCATGTGCCGGCGCTCGCCAAGTTCGCTCAACGTAATACGGTGCCGACCTCGCCGGTCGTGCGGGCCGGCGACTGGGTCTATGTCTCCGGCCTGCCGCCGGTGAATCCCGAAACCGGCGGCTACGACATCCTGCCGATCGACGCTCAGGCGCGGCGAGTGCTCGATCACCTGAAGTCGTGCCTGGAGGCGGCGGGCTCAGGCCTCGACCGCGTCGTGAAGTGCAACGTCTACTGCTCGAACCCGGCGTATTTCGCGACCATCAACGCGGTCTACGCCGAGTATTTCGGCGACCACAAGCCGGCGCGCATCTTCGTTTGCACGGCAGGATGGTTCGGCCCCTTCGACCTCGAGATGGATTGCGTGGCGCTGGTCCGATGATCCTGGTCGGCCAGCACGACTCGCCCTTCGTCCGGCGGGTCGCGGTGACGCTCAATCGTTACGGGATCGGCTTCGAGCGGCGCGTGCTGTCGGTCTTTGCGGATTTCGAGGCCGTGCTGGCGCTCGACCCGCTGGGCAAGGTGCCGATCCTCGAACTGGACGATGGCATGCGGTTGGTCGACAGCCGCGCCATCCTCGATCACCTCGACGAGCAGGCCCGGCCCGAGTTCGCACGCGCGGCCTACTCGGCAGCCGAGGCCAGCCGCAGTGGATGGCGGCGTTCATGAGCGCCTCCAAGACGGCCTGGTGGGGCACGATCCTGCTGGCGGCGTCGGCCGCCGCCTACAGCACCGCCGGTTTCTACACGCGGCTAATCGATCTCGATGCCTGGACGATGCTGTTCTGGCGCGGTGTCTTCGGCGGACTGTTCCTCGCCGGCATGCTGGCGTGGCGGGAGCAGGGACGTGTCGCGCAAGCGGTGCGCGCCATCGGCTACGACGGGCTCTTGATCGCGCTGTGCTCGGCGCTGGCGACCGTGTGCTTCCTGAATGCGCTGCGTTTGTCGACGGTGGCCGACGTGCTGGTGATCGACGCCATGATCCCCTTCGTGACGGCGGGCATTGCCTGGCTGGTGATCGGCGAGCGCGAGTACTGGGTGACGCTGATGGCAACGGTCGCGGCCGTCGTCGGTGTTGCGGTGATGATGGGCGCGGCGGCCTCGGGAGGACGCCTGCCGGGCAACCTGTTGGCTTTCGGGATGGTCGTGCTGATGTCGCTCGTCCTGGTGCTGATCCGGCGCCATCCCGGAACCAGCATGCTGCCGGCGGTCGGGCTTTCGGCCTTCCTCTGCGCGGCGATCGTGCTGCCTTTTGCGCAGCCGCTGGCGGTGAGCGGACACGAACTGCTGCTGCTCGCGCTGTTCGGCATGAGCCAGTTCGGCCTCGGCCTGTTGCTGCTGGCACTGGGCACGCCGCTGGTCTCCGCGACGCGCGGCGCCCTGATCGGCGTGCTGCAGACGCCGCTCGGCACGATCTGGGTCTGGCTGGCCTTCGCCGAGACGCCGGGCTGGCCGACTCTCGCCGGAGGCGCGATCGTCGTTGTGGCGGTGGTTTGCGACATCGCGATTCGCCGTCGACAGGAGGAAATAACGTAACGATTCTCGCGGGTTGACGGCAGGGCAGGTGCTTCTTACATTTGAACAGTTATTCAAATGTCCAAAGCAAAGAAAACCCTCCTCTCCGACGACCACGCGGTGGCGCTGGCCGACCTGTTCCGGCTGCTGGGCGATCCGACCCGGTTGAAGATCGTGGTCTCCTGCCTGCGCACGCCGCTCGCGGTGTCGGACATCGCCGAGCGGCTTGGCCTCTCGGTTTCGCTGGTGAGCCATCACCTGCGGCTGCTGAAGGGCGCGCGCCTTGTGCGGGCCGACCGGCAGGGCAAGCAGGTCTACTACGAGGCCGACGATCTCCATGTCCGCCGCATGGTCGAGGACATGGTCAACCACATCGCGGAGCACTGACATGAGCGCGAGCTGCCACTCTCATTCGCACGGTCCCGGTCACAGCCATGACCACGGCGCCGCGGCAGCATCCTCGCCCGCCTACCGGCGGATCCTGTGGATCGCCCTGGCGGTGAACCTCGCCATGTTCGCGGTCGAGATCGGCGCGGGCGTTGCGGCGCAATCGGTCTCGCTGCTCGCCGACTCGCTCGACTTCCTGGGGGACGCCGGCAACTACGGCATCAGCCTGTTCGTGCTGGGCATGGCGATCCAGTGGCGTGCCCGCGCCTCGCTCCTGAAAGCCGCCAGCATGGGCGCCTTCGGCCTGTGGATCGCGATCACCACGATCAATCACGCCATGGCCGGCACCGTACCGGCGGCGCCGGTGATGGGCGTGGTCGGCGCGCTGGCGCTCGCCGCCAATTTCGGTGTGGCGCTGCTGCTCTATCGCTGGCGCGACGGCGACAGCAACATGCGCTCGGTGTGGATCTGCACGCGCAACGACGCGATCGGCAACCTCGCCGTGCTGGCCGCCGCTGCGGGCGTTTTCGGCTCAGGGAGCGGCTGGCCGGACTATCTCGTCGCCGCGATCATGTCCGGCCTCGCCCTGGTCGGTGCCTTCCAGGTGACGCGCCATGCCATCGCAGAGCTGCGTCAGGCCCGGGAGGCAGAGGTTCAGGCGGTTGGGAGCTTGTAGCTCTCGAACTGCTGGCGCAGCGCCGTCTTCAGGATCTTGCCGGTGGCGCCGTGCGGGATGGCGTCGATGAACTGCACGTCGTCGGGCATCCACCACTTGGCGATCTTGCCGTCGAGAAACTTCAGGACGTCGCCCTTCTCGAGGGACGCGTCGGGACGGCGGACGACGATGAGGAGGGGGCGCTCGTCCCACTTGGGATGGGCGACCCCGATCACCGCGGCCTCGGCCACGCCGGGGCAGCCCATGGCGGCATTCTCGAGATCGATCGAGCTGATCCACTCGCCGCCCGATTTGATCACGTCCTTGGAGCGGTCGGTGATGACCACCGAGCCGTCGCTCTCGATCTTGCAGACGTCGCCGGTGTGGAACCAGTCGTTCTCGAGGAACTGGCTCCTGCCGTCGCCCTTCATGTAGCCCTTCACGATCCACGGACCGCGCACGACCATGTTGCCGGAGACGCTGCCGTCGAGCGGCAGGTCGTTGCCGGCATCGTCGATGATCTTCATCTCGCAGCCGAACACCGGGCGGCCCTGCTTGGCGGTGATGGCGAAGCGCTCGGCATCGGGCAGGTTGCGCTCGCCCCTGTTGAACCGGGTGAGCGTGCCGAGCGGGCTCATCTCTGTCATGCCCCAGCCCTGCGCGACCTCGACACCGTGCTCCTTCCAGAAGCGCTCGATCATGGCGTAGGGCACGGCCGAGCCGCCGATCAGGGTGCGCTTCACCGACGACATCTTGAGCTTGTTCTGCTGGCAGTAGTCGAGCAGGGCCAGCCACACGGTCGGCACGCCGGCCGACAGGGTCACCTGCTCCTTGTCGAGCAGCTCGTAGATGCTGGCGCCGTCGAGCTTGAAGCCCGGGAACACCAGCTTGGTGCCGCAGAAGGGGCCGGCATAGACGAGGCCCCAGGCATTGGCGTGAAACATCGGCACGACGGGCAGGATGGTCGTATCGGGATCGAGCGCCAGAACCGGGCCCGAGCACATCATCATCGAATGGATCATCGTGGAGCGGTGAGAGTAGAGCACGCCCTTGGGATTGCCCGTGGTGCCCGACGTGTAGCAAAGCGACGAGGCCGTCTTCTCGTCGAACTCCGGCCACGTCAGCGTGCCCGGCTTGTCGGCGATCAGCTCCTCGTAGCAGAGCAGGTTCGGGATCTTGGCCGAGGCCGGCATATGGGCGCGGTCGGTCATGACCACGACATGCTTCACGGTCTTCAGCTGGTCCCAGACGCCCTCGACGATCGGTACCAGGTTGAGGTCGACGAAGAGGATCTGGTCCTCGGCATGGTTGGCGATATAGGCCACGTGCTCGGGCGCCAGGCGCGGGTTCAGCGTGTGCAGCACCGCGCCGATGCCGGAGATGCCGAAATAGAGCTCGAAATGCCGGTAGGTGTTCCAGGCGATGGTCCCGACCCGGTCGCCAAGCTTGATGCCGAGCCCCTGCAGCGCTTCCGCCAGTTGCTTGGCGCGCTTCTGCGCGTCCTTGTAGCCGTAGCGGTGGATCGGCCCTTCGACGGTTCGCGTCACGATCTCGACTTCGGGATAGGCGGCGGCTGCATAGTCGATGATCTGCGAGATCAGCAGCGGACGGTCTTGCATCAAACCCAGCATGGCGTTTCCTCTCTTACGCGCGCCGCTCGATATGTAGGCTTCTTAGGGTTAGGAGCGGCTTGATGTTCGGTTCTAGACCGAGTCCTTGCCCTCCGGGAAGACTGACGCTTCCGTCACGGACCGAAAAAACGTCCTGAAGGATGCCTTCGCGCAGGGGATTGGGGTTGGCATCGACCTCGAGCAGGCCGGAACCGCGCACGGCGGCCAGCAGGTGCAACGAGTGGAGCAGGCCAATGCCACCACCCAGGAAGTGCGGACAGAAGGTGCGGCCCGCCGCCAGGGCGGCGCGGGCGACGGGCTGGCAGCCCGAATGGCCGCCCCATTTGGCGGCATCGGGCTGAATCACCCCGAACAGGCCGCTGTCGATGGCTTCCTGGAAGGGGCCGGCGCCGCGCAGGTTCTCGCCGATGGCCAGCCGGGCCGGCGCCACGGCAGCGACCTGGGTCCATTCGGCGAGGGGCCGGTCGGCCATCAGCGGCTCCTCGATCCAGCCCAACCCGAACTCGGCGAGCTTCGGTGCCATACGGCAGGCCGCGCCCAGGTCCCAGCCCTGGTTGGCGTCGACCATCAACCGCTCGCCTTCCTGCAGCTCGGCGGCCACGGGCCGCAGCGAGCCGAGGTCGGTCTCCTCGCCGAAACCCACCTTGATCTTGAAGGCCCGGTATCCAGCCGCGCGCATGCGGCCCACCGTGTCGTAGGCAGCGCGGCCGGGGTTCAGACCCGACGCATAGACAGGGACGGGCGCATCGTCTGTGCCGCCGAGGGCCCGCCACAGCGGCAGGCCGCGCTTGCGTGCCCGAAGATCGTGGATCGCCAGATCGAGGCCGGCCGCTGCAGCGGAGAGCGCGCCGGCATCCCCGCTCTGCACGCGCAGCACATGCAGTGCGCGGTCGATCTCGCCCCACAGGCCGACCGGATCGTCGAGCGACCGGCCCAGCGCGCGGGGCGCCACAATGTCGGCGAACAGCAGCGCGCGATGCTCGGCGGCGGCGTTCGGAAAGTTGCACCAGATCTCGCCCCAGCCCCGCGCGCCGTCGGAATCCTCGACCTTCACGAACACGGCGGCGCGTTCGGTCATGGTGCCGAAGGAGGTACGGACCGGCTGCGCGATGGGGGTGCGGAAGACGTGGGCTTCGACGCGGGCGAGGGTCGCCCCACTCATTGTCTCATGTTCCTCCCGAGTCCCGGCTTTTCGCCGGTGATGCGGGAAGTCTAGTCGTTCGACTCGCTGAAGGTAAGCTTGTTGGCGAACGGGTCGGTCACCGTGACCGTGCGCGCACCCCACGGTTGGTCCTCGAGACCCGGGCGTGCGAAGCGATACTTCTTCTGCGTGAGTTCGTGATGAAACGCCTCGATGCCCTTGGTTTGGATCATCATCGCCGAACCCGGCGCGCCATCGCCGTGATGCTCGCTGAGATGGAGCACGACACCGGCGCGCGAAATCTGGGCATAGAGCGGCGCGTTGTCGTCGAAGCGATGCTCCCAGTCCCAGGTGAATCCGAGGAAGTCGACGTAGAACTCCTTTGCCTTGGCGGTGTCGAAGATGCGCAAGATGGGGACGACAGGGCCCAGCTCGATCGCGTCGCTCATTCGGCAGCCTTCGGGTCGGCGTTCAGCAGGTCGTAGGTCCGCTTCTGATACTCGACCATGTAATCGGTGTACGAGGTCGTCGGGTATTTCGGCGGTCTGTCGGGCCCCACCGTTGTCGGCACGGCAGCGATCGGCCAGTCGATGGTATTGTCGCAGAAGAAGGCCAGCGCATAGCGCTCGCCGCCGCTGCGATTGACGGCGCGATGTGGCGTGGCGAGGCAGACATCGTTGGTCCAGCGCTGCAGGAGCTGTCCGCCGTTCACGAGATAGGCGTCGGGCAGGACGGGCGCCTCGATCCAATGCCCGTCCCGGCTGCGGATCGACAGGCCGGACACATCGTTGGGTGCCAGCAGGGTGAGGAAGCTCGTGTCGGTGTGCGGGGCGATGCCGAACTCGTCGTCGGCGAGGGCCGGCTGGTTCGGATAATGCGTCATGCGCAGCTTGTATTGCGGCTCGGCGAAGGCTGCATCGAAGTAGGTCGGGGGCAGGCCGAGGGCGCGGGCATAGAGCGGCACCAGCCGGCGGACCAGCCGCTCCAGGGTGTCGCAATAGGCGATGATGGTCTCGCGGAAACCCGGCAGGTCCGACGGCCACCGGTTGGCGCTGCGGAAACGCCGGCCGGCCACGACGTCGGGGTGGTCGGCCGGGAGGTCGCGCGCGACGAAGAAGGCTTCGTTGAGATTGGGCTTGGTGACGGCCTGAACCGTGGAGGTGCGCAGCGTGTCGCCCCGCATCGGCAGGTAGCCGACATTGTGCGTGTCGATCCTGACTTCCATCTTGCGATCGAGCGGCAGGGCATGAAACCGCGCCGCCTGATGGAACGTGTTGCGGATCAGATCCGGCGGCACGCCGTGATTGACGACAAAATAGAAACCGATTTCGGTCAGCGCCGCGTGCAGCTCCCGGGTGGCGCGCTCGATCGCCCCGGGCTGGCCCGCCAGACAGGGGCCGAGATCGATGATCGGGATGGCGTCGGCGCGCGGGCTCATTCGGCGGCCTGCTGGGCCTCCGTGTTGAGCACGTCGTAGTTCCGCTTGAGGTACCAGGTCATGTAATCGCTGTACCAGGTCGTGGGGTATTTCGGCGGCTTGTCGGGGCCGACCGTGGTCGGCACGGCGGCAACCGGCCAGTCGATGCCGCTGTCGCAGAAGAAGGGCAGCGCATAGCGCGCGCCGACCGTCTTGTTGATGGCGCGGTGCGGCGTCGCCAGGAACAGATCGTTGGTGTAGCGCTGCAGCATCTGGCCGCCGTTCACGACATAGGCGTTGTCGATGGCCGGCATGTCGATCCAGGTCCCGCTCTGGCTGCGGATCGACAGGCCCTGCACCTCGTTCGGCGCCAGCAGGGTGAGGAAGCTGGTGTCGGTATGCGGCGCCAGGCCGAACTCGTCGTCCACCGGTCCGTCCTGTGGCGGGTAGTGAGTCATGCGCATCGAGAACATCGGCTCGGCGAAGGCGGTGTCGAAATAGTTGGCCGGCAGGTCGAGGGCGCGCGCGTAGAGCCGCACCATCTTCTGCACCAGCCGCTCCATCTCGTTGCAGTAGTCGACGACGGTATCGCGGAAGCCGGGCAGGTCGGGCCAGCGGTTGAGACCGCGAAAGCGCCGCCCCGACAGCACGTCGGGATGATCCGGCGCCATCTCGCGCTTCACGAAGAAGGCTTCGTTGAGATTGGCCTTGGTGCCGGCCTGGACCGTCGAGGTGCGCAACGTGTTGCCGCGCATCGGCAGGTAGCCGGTATTGTGCTGGTCGAGCTTGAGCTCAAGCTTCTTCTCGACCGGCTGGTCGTGGAAGCGCTTCACCTCGGCGAACATGGCGGCGATCTTCTCGCGCGCGATGCCGTGGTTCACGATGAAGTAGAAGCCGATCTCGGTCAGCGCGAAGCGCAGCTCCTTGGCGGTGCGGTCCATCGCGCCGGGCTCGCCCGCCAGATAGGGGCCGAGATCGATGACGGGAATTGTTTCGGTGGCCACGGTCTGCTCCTCCTCGGGCTCCCTATTTCGCCCGGAACGGACGATAATGCCGTCACGGCGCCGCGGTCCAGCGCGCACGGAAGGAATGTCATGATCTTCGGAATTCTCGCCCTGGTGACGGCGTCGCTCTTCGCCGGTGCGGCCTTTTACGTGAGCTTCGCCGAGCACCCGGCCCGCTCCGAACTCGACGACCGCGCGCAGCTCCAGCACTGGAAGCCCGCCTACAGGCGAGGGACGATGATGCAGGGCACGCTGGCGGCCCTGGGATTCGCGCTGGGTATGGCGGCGTGGTGGCAGACGCGCGACGAACTCTACATCGTCGGGGCCATCCTGATGGGTGCCAACTGGGCCTACACCGCCCTGATGATCATGCCCGTCAACAACGAGCTGAAGGCAATCGACCTCGACGATGCCGGCGAGGACAGCCACACGCTGCTGCGCCGCTGGGGCAAACTCCACGTCAAACGTACGATGCTCGGCGTGGGCGCGACGCTCCTGTTCATGTGGGCGGCGCTGAGTTGATCATAACTCAGCCTCCCCCTGTGTGGGGGAGGTAGAGACTTTTGATCGACTGCTCTACGCCGTCGGCAGTTTGTAGTCCTTGAAGTCCTCGCGCAGGCGGGTCTTCAGGATCTTGCCGGTGGCGGTGTGGGGGATGGCGTCGACGAACTGGACGTCGTCGGGCAGCCACCATTTGGCGACCTTGGTCGCGAGGAAGTCGACCAGTTCCTGCTTGTCGATCTGGGCGTCGGGCTTCCGGTGTACGATCAGCAGCGGGCGCTCGTCCCATTTGGGGTGTGTGACCCCGATCACCGCCGCCTCGGCGACCGCGGGATGGGCCATGGCGGCGTTCTCGAGGTCGATCGAGCTGATCCACTCGCCGCCTGACTTGATCACATCCTTGGAACGGTCGGTGATCTGCATGTAGCCGTCGGGATCGATGGTGGCGACGTCGCCGGTCGCGAACCAGCCGCCGCCCTTGCCCTCGAGGGCCCGCAGCACCTCGCCACCCTCGCCCTTGAAGTAGCCCGAGGTGATCCAGGGACCGCGCACCAGCAGGTCGCCGAACGCCTCGCCGTCGCGCGGCAGTTCGTTGCCGGCATCGTCGACGATCATCATCTCGACGCCGTAGGGCGGGCGGCCCTGCTTCAGGCGCACCTGCAGCAGATCGGCGGGCGAGAAGTCGAGATGCTTTTCCTTGGGATGGTTGACCGTGCCGAGCGGGCTCATCTCGCTCATGCCCCAGGCATGCAGCACCTCGACGCCGAATTCCTTGTCGAAGGTCTCGATCATGGCCGGCGGGGCGGCCGAGCCGCCAATTACGGCATACTTCACGGTCGAGAGCGTGAGCTTGTTGGCCTTCATGTGGTTCAGCAGCGCCAGCCACACGGTCGGCACACCGGCCGTGAAGGTGACCCGTTCCTTCTCGAACAGCTCGTGCAGGCTGGCGCCATCGAGCGCGACGCCGGGGAAGACCAGCTTGGCGCCGACCAGTGCGGCTGAATAGGGCAGGCCCCAGGCATTGACGTGGAACATCGGGACCACGGGGAGCACCACCGAGCGCGCCGAGAGGTTCAGCGTATCGGGCAGGGCCGCGCCATAGGCGTGCAGGATGGTCGAGCGGTGGTGATAGAGCACTCCCTTGGGATTGCCCGTCGTGCCCGATGTGTAGCAGAGCGAGGAGGCCGTGCGCTCGTCGAACTCCGGCCATTCATAGGTGCCGGGCTTGTCGGCGATCAGCTCCTCGTAGACCAACAGGTTGGGGATGTTGCAGTCCTTGGGAAGGTGCGCACGGTCGGTCATCGCCACGACGTGGCGCACGCCCTTCATTTGCGGCAGCAGCTTCTCGACGGCCGGGAGCAGGTTGAGATCGACGAAAAGGAGCTGATCCTCGGCATGGTTCACGATGTAGACGATCTGCTCGGGAAACAGCCGCGGATTGATCGTGTGGCAGACCGCGCCCATGCCGGAGATGCCGTAGTAGAGCTCGAAATGCCGGTAGCCATTCCAGGCCAGCGTGCCGATGCGATCGCCGACCTTGATGCCGAGGCCGAGCAGCGCCTCGGCGACCTTCTTCGCCCGCTTGTTCGCATCGCGGTAGGTGTAGCGGTGGATCGGGCCTTCGACGGTTCGGGAGACGATCTCCGTGTCGCCGTGGTTGAGGGCGGCATGCTCGATGAGCTGCGAAATCAGAAGCGGGCGATCCTGCATGAGGCCGAGCATCGGGGCGTCTCTCCTGTCGTGTCGTCTGGCGACTTGGCGCCAATTGCCTTAGGGTCCGGAAGACATCCTTTGGGGGAAAATCGATGAAACGGTCAAGCTGCGGCGGCGCCTCGGCGATTGGTGCACTCGCCGCCGGCTGGGCGTTTCCCGCAGGGGCCCAAACGGTGACGGGCGGCCACACCGCCGCGGCCGGATTCCTGTTGATGATGACCGAGCGGTTCGAGTTCACGGTCGCGCAACTTCCCGCACTCGGCGCGCACCTCATGGGCCTGCCGGAGGCGATCGGGGGGCGCACGGCGTTGCTTCTCGTCGGTCTCGTCGTGGCCGGCCTCATGGCCGAATTCATCACCCGCCTGATCCTGAGCCGCGCCCGGGTCCATGCCTTCGACCGGCTCGCCAGCAAGACGCCGCTGCGCGCCTTCTTCCGCGCGCTGCTGCTGGACGCGCTCGCCCTGATGGCGCTGGCCGTCGCCGGCCGGCTGGTGCTCGCCCAACTCGGCCCGTCGGACAGCCTCGGCTCACACCTCGGCCAGATGTTGCTGCACGCCCTCGTCTACTGGCGGGCGTTCAACCTGGTGTTCCGCGCCTTTCTGCGCCCGAACCTGGCGGAAGGTCGCATCGCCCCGGTAGACGATGGCACGGCGCATCGCCTGCTGGTCGCGCTGGACCTCGTGGTTCTGCTGCCGCTGGTCGGAAGTCTCGCGGCGCGTGCTCTCGACGCGACCGGAGCGAACCGCGAGATCACGAGCGCCGCCATCATCCTCTACGTGCCGGTGATCGCGGTGCTGCTGGTGGGAATCGTCTGGCGCTGGCGCTTCGACATGGCGACCTGGCTGACCGCCATGGTGCCGCAGACCGGTTTCAGCCGCCAGCTCAAGCTCGACGCGGCACGCAACTGGTGGATGGGCGGTCTCGCCTTCTACGTGCTGCTGGGCGCCGCCTCCGTCTATGCCGCCCTGACCGAGAGCGGCACCGCGGCGCGTGGCCTGTCGACCATCGAATCCGCCCTGATCGCATTGCTGCTGTTCGAGACGCTGATGCACCGCATCACGCGCCACATCGTCTCCGAACTGCCGATGGCCGGCGACGTCGTGGCCGACTGCGTGCGTCTGCTCGTGCGCCTCTATGTGGCGATCCTGATCGCCGAGGCGCTGATGGTCCGCGTCCTGGCCGCGGCGACGGCCGACGAATGGGTCGCGCACGATCGCGGGGCCAAGATGGCGGCGATCAGTGCGGTGGCGATCTATGCCGGCTGGCGGTTCCTCAAGTACCGCATGGACTCCTACATTGCCGCCAATCCGCTACCCTCGGCCGACGTTTCGGGGGATTCGGAGGAGGAAGTCCAGGTCGCGGCCTCCCGGCTGCGCACCCTGATGCCGCTACTGCGCGTCGTTGCGGGCGCCACCATTGCCATCATTGGCGGACTGCTGGTCCTGGCGGAACTCGGTGTCAACATCACGCCGCTGATCGCCGGCGCGTCCGTGCTCGGCCTCGCCGTCTCGTTCGGTAGCCAGTCGCTGGTGCGGGACATCGTGTCGGGCGTCTTCTTCCTCGCCGAAGACTCCTTCCGTATCGGTGAGTATGTGGACTGCAGCAAAGGTAAGGGCACCGTCGAAGGGTTCAGCGTCCGCTCACTGAAGCTGCGGCACCAGAACGGTCAGCTCAACATCGTGCCGTTCGGGCAAGTCGCCCACATCACCAACTTCAGCCGGGACTGGACAGTGGTGAAGTTCAATATCGCCTTCGCCAACGGCACTGACGTCGAATTGCTCCGCAAGACGGTTAAGAAGATCGGCCTCGCGATGATGGAGGAGGCGGCCTACAAGCCGATCCTGCTGGACCCGCCCAAGATGCAGGGTGTCGTCGACATCAAGGACAACTCGGTCATCGTGCGCTTCAAGTTCATGGCGCGGCCCAAGAACCCGACCCTGGTCCAGCGTATTGTGATCCGGCGAATGTACGAGCAGTTCCCGGCGCTCGGCATCCAGTTCGCGTCTGGCAACAACTATCCGTTTCCGATCCCCGCGACACCTGCCGTCCCGCCGGTGGCCGAGGCGAAGGTCGAGGCGCCTGTCGCCGCGCCCCCCAAGGCCGCAGAGTAAATCTCCAGAGGAGTCAAAGATGCAGAAGCGCAAACTCGGCAAGTCGGACCTCGAATTCGTACCCATCGCCTTCGGCGGCAATGTCTTCGGCTGGACGGCCGACGAGGCGACGTCCCACAAGTTGCTCGACGCCTTCGTCGACCATGGCTTCTCCTTCGTCGACACGGCCGACGTTTATTCCCGCTGGTTTCCGGGCAACAAGGGCGGCGAGAGCGAGACGGTGATCGGGAGCTGGCTGAAGAAAGGCCCGTCCAAGCGCGACAAGATCGTGCTGGCGACCAAGTGCGGCCTCGGCCTGCCGAGCGGTGCGCTCTCGGCGAAGAACATCAAGGAGTCGGTCGACGCCTCGTTGAAGCGGCTCAATACGGACCGTATCGACCTCTTCCAGTCGCACAAGGACGACAAGGACACGCCGCAGGAAGAGACGCTCTCGACCTACGGGGAGCTGGTGAAGGCGGGCAAGATCCGCTTCATCGGCGCCTCCAACTTCGAGGCGCCGCGCCTTGCCGAGGCCGCGGCGATCGCTAAGGAAAAGGGCCTGCCGCGCTACGAGAGCCTCCAGCCGCACTACAATCTGATGGAGCGCGGCCTGTTCGAGGGAGCGCTGGAGGACGAGTGCCTGAAGCAGGGAATCGGCGTGATTCCCTACTATTCCCTGGCCAGCGGCTTCCTGACGGGCAAGTACCGGTCCGAGGCCGATGTTGGAAATGCCCAGCGCGGCGCCGGCGTGAAGAAGTACATCAACCCGAAGGGCATGGCCGTGCTGAAGGCGCTCGACGATGCCGCCGAGAAGAATGGCGCCACTTTGGCGCAGGTGGCGCTCGCCTGGCTGCTGCAGCGCAAGGCGATCACGGCGCCGATCGTGAGCGCGACCAGCCTGAAGCAGCTCGACGACGTGCTCAACTCGACGACCCTGGAGCTCGATCCGGAATCGGTCGCCGCCCTCGACAAGGCCAGCGCACCAGCCTGAGAAGGGAGAGGCCGATGCTCGTCTTCCGCCAGCTCTTCGATCCGACCTCGTCGACCTACACCTACCTGCTCGGCTGCAGCGTCTCGAAAGAGGCGCTGCTGATCGACCCGGTATTCGAACAGGTACGGCGCGATGCGGCACTGATCGGCGAACTCGGCCTCACGCTCGCCTGGACACTCGACACCCACGTCCATGCCGACCATGTCACCGGTGCCTGGCTGCTGAAGCAGCGGCTGGGCAGCCGGATCGCGCTGTCGGCGGCCTCGGGCGCGGCGGGGGCCGACCGCCTGCTGGAGGACGGCGACCGGATCGAGTTCGGTCGCCGGTCGCTCGAGGTCCGTGCCACGCCGGGTCATACGTCGGGCTGCGTTACCTACGTGCTCGATGACGAGAGCATGGCCTTCACCGGCGACTGCCTGCTGATCCGCGGCTCGGGCCGCACCGACTTCCAGCAGGGCGATCCTCGCGCCCTCTATCGCTCCGTCCGCTCGCGCATCTTCGCGCTCCCCGAAAGCTGCCTGCTCTATCCCGCGCACGACTATCGCGGCCTGACGGTCAGCAGCGTCGCCGAAGAGAAGCGGTTCAATCCGCGGCTGGGCGGCGAGGTCGGCGAAAACGACTATGTCGGCTACATAAAGAACCTCGACCTTCCTCACCCGAAAAAGATCGATGAGGCCGTGCCCGCCAACCTGCGCTGCGGCCAGCCCGGCAACGAGACGCCGCCGCCGGCCGAGCCGGGCTGGGCGCCGCTGCGCTTCACGTTCGGTGGCGTCTGGGAGGTCGAGCCGCATTGGCTCGAAGAGAATCTGGCGAAGGTGAACATCGTCGACGTCCGCGAGCCGGCCGAGTTCTCCGGTCCTCTCGGTCATATCCGCGGCGCTACACTCGTGCCGCTCGGCGAACTGGCGTCGCGGGCCAAGGACCTGCCGAAGGACAAGCCGGTCGTTGCCGTCTGCCGCGCCGGCAGCCGCTCCGCCCATGCGACCGCGATCCTGCAGAAGGCAGGGCTGGCCGACGTCGCCAACCTCCCCGGCGGCATGCTGCGCTGGCGTGCCGAAAGTCGCGCCGTCGAGGGTGGCGCCGCCTAAAACCCGTAGAGCCGTGTCGGCGTATCGACCAGGATCGTGCGCCGAGCCGCCTCGTCCGGCACCCAGTCCTCGAACGTCCGGAGCGTGATCGGATAGGTGGTGACGCGGTTCAGATCCGTATCGGTATGCGGCCAGTCGCTGCCCCACATCAGGCGCTCGGGCCCGAAGGCATCGAGCAGCATGGGCGCCGCCATCCGGGCGCGTTCGGGACCGACACGATAGGCGCCGCACATCACGACGAAGACACGGCCCGTTCTCGCGCTTTCCAGAAGGGTCTTGAAGCCTGGATCGCGCGCCGGGCCCAGAGTGCGATCGAACATGCCGTAGTGGGGGATCACGACCTTGTGGCCGCCGTCGAGCAGGAACGGCAGCATCTCGGGCAGGCGTTTGCTCTCGACATAGAGGTGGATCGGCCAGTCCCGCTTCAGGGCCTCGCCCAGCATCTCATGATAGGCCGACCATTGCGGCGATGGCAGGCCGAAGATCGGGAAGCGCAGCCCACGCACGCCGATGCGCGCCATCTCCTCCCACTCTTCGGGCCGCGTCTCGACCGAGGGCGAGATCCACGGCACGCCGCGAAAGTGCTGCGGCTCGGCCTTCAGCGCGGCGAAGAGATAGGAATTGTCGTAGCCCAGGAACGAGGGCTGCAGCAGCACCGTACGTCCGACGCCATTGGTCTCGGCCAACTTCAGCAACGTCTCCCAGGATGCGTCGTAGGTCGGCGCATAGCGCGCATCGACGGCGAGCTTCAACCCACGCACGAAGGCGTGGGTGTGCGCGTCGATCCAGGGAGGAGGTGCTGCCCGGGCTGGCAGCGTCGCTGCCGCGAGCGCCATCGGCGCCAGCGCGCGACGTGTGGTCTTCACGGCGGCAGCGTCGCATCGCGCGACGTCTCGCGGAAGGTGAGGAGGGTCGCGATGGAGATGGCGGCGGCGCCCATGAACAGCCAGGCCGGGCTCAGGTCCATTTCCGTGCGAGCGATCAGCCAGGCGGCGGTGAGCGGCGTCAGGCCGCCGATCACACCGAAGGCGATGTTGTAGCCCAGCGAGATGGCGGTGCAGCGGACCCGGCCCGCCACCGCCTCGGTCAAGAGGGAGGGGATGATGCCGAGGCCCATGCCGGCCGGCACCACCAGAGCGAGCTGTCCCACCAGGATCAGCCTCGGATCGGGATGATGCATCAGCCAGAGCAGCGGCAGCGCGCCGACGAAGCCCAGAACCATGGCGGCAAACATCAGCGGTCGGCGGCCCAGCCGGTCCGACAGCCAGCCGGACGCGAGCATTACCGGCAGCAGGAAGACCATGCTGACGGTGTTGATCTCCAAAGCACGCGCCGGCGGGATTCCGTCGACGGTCTGCAGCCAGGTCACTACGTAGAGGAACATCAAGTAGAAGCCGACGGCGTTGAAGACGGTGATGCCGGCCACGCGCATTACGGCGCGGCCGTGATGGCGCAGCGTTTCGATCAGGGGCGAGCCGTGGCTCGCCTTGGCCGGGGCCTCCTCGACGATGACCTGGCGGATCCACCAGCCGACGACGCCGAGCAGCAGGCCGAGCAGGAACGGCACGCGCCAGCCCCAGGTCGCCAGTGCCTCCGGCGGCAGGAGTGCAGCGAAAGCCGCACCGATTCCCGAGCCCAGGAGGAAGCCGCCGGTGGCGGCCAGAGAGCAGAAGCTGCCGACCAGGCCGCGGCGCCCGGCCGGTGCCTGTTCGACCAGGAAGACCATTGCGGTCGTGGCCTCACCGCCGACCGACAGGCCCTGGATCATGCGCAGCAGCGTGAGCAGGATGGGCGCCGCGACGCCCAGGGTCTCGTAGCCCGGCAGCAGGCCCACGAGAAAGGTCGGGAGCGCCATGGCGGCAATCGAGAAGGTTAGCGCGGCCCGCCTGCCGAGCCGGTCGCCGATATGGCCGACCACGATGCCGCCCAGCGGGCGCATCAGATAGCCCAGCGCGAAGATGCCGAAGGCGGCCAGGACCTGCGCCACAGGATTCTCGGCGGGGAAGAAGACACGGCCGATGGTGGCGGCGAAGTAGCCGTAGACCGCGAAATCGTACCATTCGAGCAGGTTGCCGATGGTGCCGGCCGCAACGATGCGGCGAGTGCTGATGGGATTCATCTCGCGGGACTATGCCACGAGCTGACGGGGATTACTGCCTGTCACCTGTTCAGGCCGTTCGTCGGGCATCCCTGTCCTGTCGCGAAACGACGCTGTCGCGACCAGGGAAACGGCTGCCGCAGCCATGATGAGGAAGGCAGGGCTGAGATCGTTTCCGGTGCGATGAATCAGCCATGCTGCCGCGAGGGGCGAGAGGCCGCCCAGGATGCCGGCCGGCAGGTTGAAGGCGAGTGCGACGGCCGTGCAGCGGATCGGGGACGGGGTCGCTTCCACCATGAAGGCGGGTTCGGCACCGAAAATCGTGGAGATGATCAGCACGAAGCCGAACTGGCCGGCCAGGACCATGAGGGGATCGCTGTGCTGCATCATCCAGAACAGGGGCACCGCGCCCACGAACCCTGCCGCCATCGCGCCGAGGAGCAACTTGCGACGCCCGATCCGGTCGCTCAACCATCCTGAGGCGAGATAGATGGGGAGAGCCGATGCCATGGCGATCGTGTTGAAGGCCAGGGCGCGGGCCGGCGTGACGCCGTCGACAAATTGGAGCCAGCTCACGAGGTACAGGAACACGATGAAGAACGTCACGGCGCCCAGCGATGCCATGCCGGCCAGCCGGGCCAGCAGCCAGCGATGGTGGCTGAACACCTCCCGCACCGGCGCCTGCAGCATGCCGGCCTCTCGTGGCGGCTCGGGCACGCCCCGCCGTAGCCAGAGGCCCATCAGCCCGACCGGCAGGCCGAGGAGGAAGGGTAGCCTCCAGCCCCAGTCCTGCAGGAACTCAGGCGGCATGAGCGCCGTGAGGATCGCGCCGGTCGCCGAACCGAGGAGGAGACCGGCCGTGCCGCCGCCAGTCGCCATCGCGCCGGCCAGGCCGCGCCGGTGCGCCCCCGCATGCTCGATCATGAAGATGAAGGCAGTCGGGCACTCGCCTCCGAGCGCCAGGCCCTGCACCATGCGCAGGACCGTCAGGATCAGGGGCGCTGCCAGCCCGAGCGTGTCATAGCCGGGCAGGAGTCCGACGAGGAAGGTCGAAAACGCCATCGCCGTCATCGAGAAGGTGAGCGCGGCGCGCCGGCCGTATCGGTCGCCGATGCTGCCCGAGAGAAGGCTGCCCAGCGGCCGCATCAGGCAGCCGATGGCGAACACGCCGAAGGTGGACAGCAGCTGCGCCACCGGCTCCTGGTGCGGAAAGAAGGCCTGGCCGATGGTGATCGCGAAGTATCCGTAGATCGCGAAATCGAACCATTCGAGGACGTTGCCGATGGCGCTGGCGCCGACGATGCGGGTTTTCTCGGAAAGCATCGTCGGCCCCGGCGTGATGGGCGTCAGTTGCCCTTCTTCTCGATGTTCCAGAATACCGGAATGGGGCTCGTCACGATACCGCTCAGCCGGTCCGAACGGGTTGCGGTCGGCAGCGTGTACTGGCCCAGCGGGACATGCGTGCCGTAGGTGATGGCGCGCGCCTGCAGGTCGGCGGCGATCTTCTTGCGGCTCTCGAGATCGGGCGCTCGCGCGAAGGCGTCACGCAGCTTCTCGACCTCGGCGTCGCAGGGCCAGCCGAAATTGGCCTTGTCGCACGAGGCGGTGAGCATGCTGTTGGTCAGCGGGTTCATCATGTCGATCGAGAGCCATGCGGTCATGAAGCCGTTCCAGCCGCCATCCTGCGGCGGTGTCTTGCGCAGGCGCCGCGCCACGATGGCCTGGAAGTCGAGCGGCACCATCTGCACCTTGAAGCCGCCCTTCTCGAGCAGGTCCTTGGCGATCGGGCCGGCATTGGTCAGCACCGCGATGTCGGTCGTGTGCAGCATCACGATCGGTGTGCCGTCGTAACCCGCCTCCTTGAGAAGCTCCTTCGACTTGGCGAAGTTGCCCCGCACCAGCCCGTCCATGCCGGCGTTCGATTCGAGCGGCGTGCCGCAGACGAACATGGCATCGCAGGTCTGGTAATACTTCTCGTCGCCGATCACGCCCTGGAGGAACGCCTTCTGGTCGAAGGCATACTCTGCAGCGCGCCGTACCTTCTCGTTGTTGAAAGGCGGCACGACCGTGTTCCAGCGGAACACGTATTGCGCGCCGATCTTGTTATAGACCTCGAGCTTGATGTTCTTGTCCGCCAGAAGCAGCGACTTCAGGTCGTGCGGCGGCGCCTCGATATAGTCGATCTCGCCGGCGAGCAGGGCGTTCACCGCGGTCTGATGGTCGGGGATGGCCAACCATTCCACGCGATCGACCTTGGCGACCTTGCCGCCGGCCAGGCCCGACGCCGGCTCGGGACGCGGCTTGTAGTCGGGGTTCTTCACATAGACGGTCTTGTCGCCCGGCTTCCACTCGTCGGCTTTGAAGATGAAGGGGCCGGACCCGATGAACTCGGAGATCTGCTTGGCCGGGTCGGTGTCGGCGATGCGCTTGGGCATCATCAGCGGAGTCGAGCCGCCCGGCTTGGCCAGCGAATCGATCAACAGCCCATACGGTTCCTTCAGCACGATCCTGAACGTCTTGTCGTTCACCGGTTCGAAGGACGAGACGAAGCTCAGCATCTTCACGCCCGTCGAATCGCGAGCGCCCCAACGCTTCAGCGAGGCGATGCAATCCTCGGCCGTGACCGGCTTGCCGTCATGCCACTTCAGCCCGTCGCGCAGCGTGAAAGTGTAGGTGAGCTTGTCGTCGCTCAGGGTCCAGGTGTCGACCATCTGGGGCTGCGGCTGCAGCTTCTCGTCCATCGCGAACAGCGTGTCCCACACCATGTAGCCGTGGTTGCGCACGATGTTGGCGGTCGTCCAGATCGGGTCGAGGACCTTGAGGTCGGAATGCATCACCGCCTTGATGGTCTTGGTCTGGGCGAAAGCGGGCGAGGCGAGGAGAAAGGCAGCGGCGGAGCCGGCCGCAAGCAGGTCACGAAGGCGCATCGGATCAGGCCTGCCAGCGGGAGGTTGCGCGCTCACCCGGCGCGATCTCGGTCTCGGACGGCGCCTGGACCTTCGACATGTGGCCGTAGCGCTGGGCGGCGAACCACAGCGCATAGTCGCCGAACTTGATCGGCGGATACTTGGCGGGCTTCTCGGGCGACTGGCACGACGGCAGGCACTCGATCATCGTGTCGTGGTCGGGATCGCAGAAGAAGGGAATGGCGTAGCGGAGTTGTCCCGAAACGTTGCGCACGCGGTGTGGCGTCGACAGGAACCGCTCGTTGCTCCAGCGGTGGAGGATGTCGCCGCCGTTCACGACGAAGGCATTCTCGAGGCCGGGCGCCTCCATCCAGCGCCCGTCGGGCAGCAGGATCGACAGGCCCTGCACCTTGTTGGGCGGCAGCAGGGTCATGAAGCCCGAGTCGGTATGCGGGACCAGGCTCTCGACGCTCTCGTCGGCGCCGTCGATCTGCGGATAGCGCGACATCCGCAGGATCATGTGCGGCTTGGCGAAGCACGCGTCGAAATACGTCTCCGGGAGATCGAGCGCCAGCGCGTAGAGCTTCACGAGCTTCTGGCAGAGCTTCTCGAGCGTCGAGATGTATTCGAGCGTCGTGTCGCGGAAGCCCGGCAGGTCGGCCGGCCACTTGTTGGGCGCATGGAAGCGACGGCCCGAGATCACATCGGGGTCGCTGGCGTCGCGCTCGCGGCGCAGGAAATAGGCCTCGTTCTGGCTGGGCTTCTTGCCCTGCGCGGCCGCGTTGGGCGGCGCCTTCTCGGCGATCGGCATGTAGCCGATATTGTGCTCGTCGACCTTCACCGCGAGCTTGGCTGCCATGGGCTGGGCATGGAAGCGTGCGGCCGCTTCATAGGTGGCATCGATCAGCTTCTGCGGCACGCCGTGACCCGCGAGATAGTAGAAGCCGACATTCTCGAAGGCGTAGCGAAGTTCGGCCGCGGCTTTCTCGGCTGCGCCGGGAACGCCTGCCAGATAGGCCGAGACATCGATCAGCGGAATCTCGCCGCCGATCAGCGGCGGGGCGACGGGCTGCCCCCTCACGGGTTGGATGGATGGCTGCATCGATGTCCTCCGATTACGCTACACGAACGCTAACATGCGCCCCGGAACCCCTGCAAAAAGCAAGCCGTGCGCGTTTCGCAGAAGTGCTAGAATTCAGCGTGCGCCAGCGTACGGCGCCCCCGGGAAAGGTCTATTTCGTGCAGCCCATCTGGATCTCGCTCGCGACATGCGGGGTCATGCTCCTTGGCGCAGTGATCGGTGTCTTGCTGCGCCGCTGGCTGCCCGACCATCATCTCGACGGTCATGCTCGCGACATCGTGCGGCTCGGAGCCGGCCTCGTCGGTACGATCGCGGCACTGGTCCTCGGTCTTCTCATCAACTCGGCGAGCAGCAGCTACGAAGCCCAGCGTGCCGAAGTCCGCCAGATTGCCGCCAATCTCACCCTGCTCGACGCGGTGCTCGATCAGTACGGTCCGGACGCGAAGCCGGTGCGCATCCTGCTGAGGGAAGCCGTCGACCAGATGATCGAGGGAATCTGGCATGATCCGAAAGCCCAGGCTCGTGGCGCGCTGTACGGCAGCGGGACGCTTGCGTCGCAGGTCTATGCCGGTCTCCATGCTCTGCCGGGCGGGACAGCCGTCACATCAGCCCTCGCCACGCAGGCCCTCCAACTCGCCGTCGCGATCTCGCAGGCCAGACTCGCCCTTTACGAGCAGTCGAGGTCCGGATTGCCGCTGCCGATCCTCGTGGTGCTGATTTTCTGGCTCACCGTGCTGTTCGCCAGCTACTGCCTGTTCTCGCCGGTGAATCCGACATCGGCCGTGGCGCTGGTGCTGGTCGCCCTTTCGGTGGCAGCGGCCCTGTTCCTGATCCTCGAAATGGCCAAGCCATTCTCCGGCCTGATGCAGATTTCGAGCGCGCCGATCCTGGCTGCCGTACCGCCGCTCGCACCGTGAGGGCCGCCGTCGGACTTCAGCGGTCCGACTGCCTCAATGCACGCCGGATAAGTTCGGGAGTCGACGTCGCGCCCAGCTTCAGCATCGCGCGAGCGCGGTGGATCTCGACGGTACGGTGGCTGATGCCCAGCGCCCGCGCGATGTACTTGTTGCCGGCACCTTCCAGCACCTGAACCAGCACCTCCGTCTCGCGCCGCGTCAGCGAGTCGAGAGCGGCCTGCGGAAGTCGCCGCAGCAGCTCGGCGCCGGTATAGGTGGCGACCGGGAGGTCGAGCGGCTTGCCGGCGATCTCGGACAGGCGCAGGCGGGCCGTGCTGGCGATGATGCGGCAAGCGGTCACGACCGGCTTGCCGCTGGTGCGCGCGACCTCCTGGGCCATCCCGCCGGTGTAGCCGACCGAGTTCATCACGATGAGGTCCGCGCCGGACACGCGGTCGATGGCTCGGGTCAGGTCGGAACTCTGGCTGCCGCCGATGCTCGCCAGCGAGCTCTTCAGCATCGTGCCGTAGTCGCTCTCGCTCGCAGCCGATTGCTGGCTCGCCAGGGGGAAAATGATGCCGATGCGCGAGTTGCTGGCCACCAGGGCGGAGATCCAGGCGTCGAGCGCATCCTGGCCGTGGATGAGTGGCGTGCGCGTCGAAAGTCGCGCTCGCATGCCGGTCATCGCCAGGATGAGAAGATCGTAATCGCGGCCATCGAGGTCTGCGACGAGCGCCTCGGTGCGCCTCGTCACGAAGCCGGCTTCGACGATGACGTGCCGGCCGCTGCGCACCTGGGTGAGATAGCTCAACTCGTCGCCGCGCGGCGCCATGCTCGCGATCATCGCTTCGGGATCGTTGTCGAGGGCTCCGAACTCTTCGTACTCGGCTTCGCCGAGCAGGGGAGCGATTTCCCGCATCACATCGGGACGCGGGGCATGGCCCATCGTGATCACGGCAATGCGCGGTATGCGCCTGGTCTCCACTTGTCTTCTCCCCATACGTGCTCGCACGTATTGATGCCTGCCTGCCCAATCCGTAGACATGCCTGAACACGGGGCAAGATGTCATGCGGGCTCGAACTCATCACGCGACGAAACACGCTGCGTCGGTGGTCCCGATCTTGCAAGGCGGCGCTCCGGCGGACCTCGTCTGACCCGACAAGAGAAAATTCGCCCGAAGCACTGGCCCATGCCCCTGACCGACATCACTCTCGACGACATCGAATCGCTGGCCGTTGGCGCCTGGGTCCTCGGCACGGGCGGCGGCGGCAGCCCGTATCTCGGCCTGCTCAACATGCGGGCCCTCTACAAGGAAGGCTATCGCGTCCAACTCATGCCGGCCTCCGAGCTGGCCGACGACGACTGGGTCGCCGCCGTTTCGAACATGGGCGCGCCGCTGGTCGGACAGGAACGTCTCACCGATAGCCGCACCATCGCGCGCGCCGTCGACCTGATGGAGCGCCATACGCGCTACCGTTTCCGCGGAATCATGGCGCTCGAGATCGGCGGCGGCAATTCGATCCAGCCGCTGATGGCGGCGGCTCACCTCAAGCGCCCGGTGATCGACGCCGACATGATGGGCCGCGCTTACCCCGAGGCGCAGATGACGTCGGTTGCCGTCGGCGATCTCGAGCCCTGTCCTCTGACGACGGTCGACGTGCGCGGGCTCGAGTCGGTCGTCGAGAAGGTGCCGACCTGGAAGTGGATGGAGCGGGTGAGCCGCAAGATCTGCGTCGAGTATGGTTCGATCGCCTCGACCTGCAAGGCGCCGCGCACCGGCGCCGAGGTGAAGAAGTGGGGCATCCAGGGCACCACGACCAAGGCCATCGCCATCGGCCACGCCGTGCGTGAGGCCCAGCGCAGGCATGAAGACCCGATCGCGGCCATTCTTTCGGTCGAACCGGGCAAGGTCCTCTACAAGGGCAAGGTCGTCGACGTCGAACGACGCGCGACCGAGGGCTTTCTGCGCGGTCGCACCCGCTTCGACGGCATGGACGAGTGGCGCGGCTCGGGCATGGAGATCAACTTCCAGAACGAGTGGATCGTAGCGTGGCTCGACGGCAAGCCCGTCGCCATGTCGCCGGACCTGATCTGCGTGCTGGATTCCGTTTCGGGCGAGGCGGTCGGTACCGAGACGATCCGCTACGGCCAGCGCGTGACGGTGATCGCGCTGCCGCCGCCGCCGGTCTTCCTCAGCGCCAAAGGCCTGCAGCATGTGGGCCCCATGGCCTTCGGCTACGACATCGAATTCAAGAGCGTCTTCGGGTGAGCCGCCGCGAGATCACAGAGGACGACATCGAATCGCTCGCCGTCGGGGCCTGGGTCCTGGGCACCGGTGGCGGCGGCAATCCCTATCTGTCGCTGCTCAACATGCGGGTGCTCTATCGCGAGGGCCGTCGCGTCGAACTCATGCCGGCCTCGGACCTCGGCGATGACGATTGGGTCGGCGTCATCGCCAATATGGGCGCACCGCTGGTCGGCATCGAGCGGCTGACGGATCACCAGACGATCGCGCGCGCAGCACGGCTGATGGAAGAGCATACCGGACGCCGGTTCGACGCCGTGATGGGGATGGAGATCGGCGGCGGCAACGGCGTGCGGCCGTTCATGGTCGCGGCCCATCTCGGCGTTCCGGTCGTCGATTCCGATACGATGGGCCGCGCCTATCCCGAGGCGCAGATGACCTCTGTCGCAGTGGGCGGCCTCAAGCCCTGTCCGTTGACGGCGGTCGACGTGCGCGGCCTCGAAGCGATCGTCGAGACCGTGCCGTCGTGGAAATGGGCGGAACGGATCGTGCGCAAGATCTGTGTCGAATATGGCTCCACGGCCCCGACCTGCCAGCCGCCCCGCACGGGGGCCGAGGTCAAGAAGTGGGGCATTCATGGCACCACCACCAAGGCGATCGCCATCGGCCGTGCCGTGCGCGAAGCACAGAGGACTCACGACGATCCGGTGGCGGCCATCCTCTCGGTCGAACCGGGCCGGCTTCTCTACAAGGGCAAGATCGTCGACGTCGAACGGCGGGCAACCGAAGGCTTCCTGCGCGGTGTCGCGCGTCTCGAAGGCATGGACGAGTGGCGTGGATCGGCTCTCCGTATCAACTTCCAGAATGAGTGGATCGTGGCTTCGCAGGATGGCGAACCCATCGCCATGACGCCGGACCTCATCTGTGTCCTCGACTCGGTGTCCGGCGAGGCGGTCGGCACGGAAACGGTGCGCTACGGGCAGCGGGTCACCGTGATCGCCTTGCCAGGCCCCGACATCTTCCTCACACCCGAAGGCCTGGCGCATGTCGGCCCGCGGGCTTTTGGCTATGATCTCGACTTCAGGAGCGTGTTCGCGTCATGAGACGAATCGGTATCGATGTCGGCGGCACCAACACCGACGCAGTCCTGATCGAAGAGGGCAAGGTATCCGGCGCGGTGAAGGCGCCGACCAGCCAGGACGTGACGACGGGCATCCTCGACGCGCTGAAGAAGCTCGCCGCAACCGGCGTGCTGAAGGGTACCGACGGCGCGGCGAAGAAGGTCGACGGCGTGATGATCGGCACCACGCACTTCATCAATGCCGTGGTGCAGCGCCGGCATCTTACGAAGGTGGCCGCGCTGCGCCTCGGCCTGCCGTCCGGCGCCTCGCTGCCGCCGTTCTGCGACTGGCCCGAGGATCTTGGCGAGCTGGTGCGCGGCGGCGTCTGGATGGTCGAAGGCGGCCACGAGTATGATGGCCGCCCGTTCATGCCGCTCGACGAGGCTGCCGTGCTGAAGGCGGCGCAGGAGATGAAGGCGGCGGGTCTGCGCGCGGTCGGCATCTCGTCGGTTTTCTCACCGCTCGATCCCAGCCACGAGAAGCGCGCTGCGGAACTGGTTGCTTCGGTCGTCCCGGATGCCGCCATCACCTGTTCTTCCGATCTCGGCCGCATCGGCCTGCTGGAACGCGAGAATGCCGGGCTGCTGAACGCGGCCCTGGCCGACCTGTCGCGCGACACGATCGCCGCCTTCGAGAAGGCGATCCGCGATTCCGGCATCGCCGCGCCACTGTTCATCACCCAGAACGACGGCACCGTCGCCGAGGCCAGTCAGGCACGGCGCCTGCCCGTCTACAGTTTCGCCTCGGGTGCGACGAACTCCATGCGCGGCGCGGCCTACCTGTCGGGGCTGAGCGACGCGATGGTGATCGATGTCGGTGGCACCACGACCGACGTGGGCCAGCTCAAGCTCGGCTTCCCGCGCGAAGCCAATTCGGTGGTCAAGGTCGGCGGTGTGCGCACGCTGTTCCGCATGCCCGACCTGCTGTCGATCGGCCTGGGTGGCGGCAGCCACGTGGTGCTCGATCCGCTTTCCATCGGCCCGGTCTCGGTGGGCTATCGCCTGCTGACCGACGCCATCGCCTTTGGTGGCGCGCAGCTCACGACGACGGACGTGGCGGTGGCGGCGGGCGTACTCGATCTCGGCGACAAGACGAAGGTGGCGCACCTCGATGCCGCGACCTGCGCGAAGGTCTTCTCCGAAGCGGCGCGTCTCGCTGAGGAGGCAGTCGACCGGATGAAGACCGAGGCGGGCGATGTGCCGCTGATCGCCGTCGGTGGTGGGGCGTTCCTGATCCCCGATAAAATGGCGGGTGTTTCGCAGGTCATCCATGTCGAGCATGGCGATTGCGCCAATGCCGTAGGCGCCGCCATCGCCCAGGTTTCGGGCGAGTGCGACCAGATCTTCAAGGATATGACCAGGGTCGAGGCGATCGAAGCGGCGCAGCACATCGCCAACGACCGCGCCGTCGCGGCCGGCGCCGACCGCGCGACCCTGCACACGATCGAGAGCGAGGACATGCCGCTCGCCTACCTGCCCGGCAACTCGGTGCGCGTGCGCGTCCGGGTCGTGGGCGACGTCGCGGCCACCGCGTGATCGTGACGGCATGACGACCGCCGCCCGCCTGTCGCCGATCGCCTGGCTGATCGCCCCGGCCGGGCTGCTGTTCGTCCTGTTCTTCGTGCTGCCCTTCGCCGTGATGACCGCGATGTCGTTCTATTCCGGCAATCCCGTCACCAATCCCAACGCCTTCCTGACGACCCGCCACTACGAGCGTTTCATCTTCGATACGGCCGGCATCTTCCATGAGGCCCTGTGGTCGACCCTGCGCATCGGCCTCATCACCACGATCGTGTCGCTGCTGATCGGCTATCCGCTGGCGCATTGGATGGCGCGCATGCAATCCCGTCTGGGCCACGCGCTGGTGCTGATGGCGGTGATTGCGCCCATGCTGACCGGCATCGTCGTGCGCACCTTCGCCTGGATGACCATCCTGCAGGACAAGGGCGTCATCAACACGACGCTGATGCAGTGGGGCGTGATCGAGAAGCCGCTGCCGCTGATGTACAACGAGTTCGGCACGATCGTGGCCCTGGTCCATATCTACGTGCCGTTCATGGTGCTGACCCTGACCGGTGTGATCGGCCGCATCGACGAGCGGCTGGAGCAGGCGGCGCGCAGCCTGGGCGCCGGCCGGTTGCGTGCCTTCGTCGAGGTGACCTTGCCGCTCAGCCTGCCGGGCATTTTGGCGGGCTCGCTGCTGGTCTTCGCGTTGTCGATCAGCGCCTATGTCACACCCTCGCTGATGGGCGGCACTGACGTGCTGACCCTGCCGATGCTGATCGCCCAGCAGGTCGGCACCAGCTTCAACCCGAACTTCGCGGGGGCGCTGGGCGTCATCCTGCTGCTGGTCTCGCTGGCGATCGTCGTCGCCTACAACCGCATCCTGGCGCGGCTGGCGGGCGGGCAGGGGATGGCATGAGCGCCGCGCCCAACCGGCGCCCGTTCGACGCGGGACGTGCCGCCTATCTCACGCTCAACGCGCTCCTGCTCACGTTCCTGTTGCTGCCCATCGTGATCGTGCTGGTGTTCGCGCTGAACCCGACACCGTACATCTCCTTCCCGCCGGTCGGCATCAGCCTGCGCTGGTTCGAGAAGTTCTTCGGCAGTGCGGAGTTCATGAATGCGCTCTGGCTGTCTCTGTGGGTGGCGTCCGTGGTGCTGGTCCTGTCGATCGTGATCGGCGCCGCCTGCGCGCTGGCGCTGGTGCGCGGCAACCTGCCGGGGCGGGCTGTGATGACGGCTTTCTTCATGTCGCCGCTGATGGTGCCGGCCATCCTGACCGGCCTCGCGCTGTTCCAGGCCTATCTCCTGTCGGGGATCGGCCGGCCGGTCTGGGGGCTGATCGCGGCCCATACGCTCGTCGCAGTGCCCTACGTCATTCGCACGACGCTCGCCGTGCTGCACAATTTCGATCGCCGCATCGAGGAGGCCGCCGCCGTGCTGGGCGCCAGCCCGATGCGGGTCTTCTTCGAGGTCACCCTGCCATTGATCCGGCCGGGCGTCTTCGCGGGCGGTGTCTTCGCCTTCATCGTGTCGTTCGACCAGTTCCCGGTCTCGCTGTTCCTGGTGGTGCCAAAGGGCGAGACCCTGCCGGTGGTGCTGTTCAACTACATGAAATTCGACCTCGACGGCGCCATTGCGGCCGCCTCGATGGTCTCGATCTTGCTCGCACTTTCGGTGGTTCTGGTGCTGGAGAGGCTGATCGGCCTCAAGGCCTACGTTAAGCTGTGATCGGAACGAACAAGGGGGTTGCCATGATTTCACGTCGCAAAGCGTTGCGTGCCGGTGCGGGTCTCGCGGCCCTCGCCACGGTGGGAGCACCATCGATCCTTCATGCCCAGACCAAGACGCTCAAGATCACGACCTGGGGCGGCAAGTGGGGCGAAGTGATGAAGGCCACGGTGCTGCCGGCCTTCGAGAAGGAGTTCAAGTGTACGGTGTCGGCCGATCAGGCCTTCCCGTTCCTGCCCAAGCTGCAGGTCAGCTCGAAGAACGACCCGATCTACGACGTGCTGCACGCCAACTCGAACGAGCAGTGGAATGCGGTCGTCGAGGGCCTGGTAATGGACAAGATCACCGCCAAGGAAGTGCCCAACATCGCCGACGTCTATCCTTACGCGGTGAGCGACAAGATCGTCGGCGTCACGATCTTCACCAGCGCCATCGGCCTGGGGTATCGCACCGACAAGGGCCTGACAAAGCCGACCTCGTGGAAGGATCTCGCGGATCCCAAGCTGGCCGGTTCGCGCGGCGGTTACCTGATCCCGGTGAACAGCCTCGGCCAGGCGCACCTGATGATGCTCGGCAAGGTCTACGGCAAGGGCCTCACCGACCTCGACGCCGCCTACAAGGCGCTCGAAGCGCTCAAGCCGATCAAGTTGGTCGATTTCACCGGGCAGATGGAAAAGATGCTGCTGTCGGGCGAGGTGTCGATGGGCGTCATCCACGATTCGGGCGTCTACCGCTACGAAGGGCCGAACATGCAGCCGGTCGACTTCGCCAGCCCCTCCGAGGGCGTGCTGGCGCTGGAGCAGGTGCTCAACGTCACGCCGGGCTCCAAGGTCAAGGAACTGGCCTTCGCCTATATCGACTACATGCTGCGGCCCGACGTGCAGAAGCTGCTGGCGGAGGCGGTGTGGTACTCGCCGGCGAACAAGAAGGTGAAGCTCGACGCCAAGTACGATGCCAAGCTTCTCACCACGCCGGAGAAGGTCGCGTCGCTGATCCAGCCCGACTGGAAATGGTACAATGCGCGCCGCGAAGACATCGACGCCCGCGTCACCAAGATCCTCAAGGGCTGACGGACAGGCGTGCATCCGTGACCTCCGCGGCCATCAAACTCGACCAGGTGACCAAGACGTTCGACGGCCGCGTACTGGCCGTCGACGGGGTGACGCTCGACATCGCCGCCGGCGAGTTCTTCTCGCTGCTGGGGCCTTCTGGCTGTGGCAAGACGACGAGCCTGCGCATGATCGCGGGCTTCGAGCACCCCGATTCGGGCCGCGTCCATGTCGGCGGCCGCGATATCACCGACCTGCCGGTACACCGGCGCGACATGGGGATGGTGTTCCAGTCCTATGCGCTGTTCCCGCACCGCACGGTGGCGGAGAATGTGGCATTCGGACTGCGCATGCGCGAGGTCCCAAAGCCGGAGATCGAGCGGCGGGTGGCGGCGGCGCTGGCTCAGGTGGCGCTCACGGGTTTCGAGACGCGCAAGCCCGGCCAGCTTTCGGGCGGACAGCAGCAGCGCGTGGCGCTCGCCCGCGCGCTGGTCGTCGAGCCACCGGTACTCCTCTGCGACGAGCCGCTGGGTGCGCTCGACCGCAAGCTGCGCCAGCAGATGCAGTTCGAACTGAAGGAATTGCAGAAGCGCCTGGGCGTCACGCTGGTCTTCGTCACCCACGACCAGGAGGAGGCGCTGGCCATGAGCGACCGTATCGCCGTCATGAACGGCGGCAAGGTCGAGCAGGTCGGGACGCCGACCGAAATCTATGAGCGGCCGCGGACGCGCTTCGTCGCCGACTTCATCGGCGAGATCAACATCCTGGAGGAGGGCGGCCCGCTCCGCGCGCTGCGACCCGAGAAGATCCGGCTCGTGGCCGCCAATGGCGCGCGCCTCGCCGGAACGGTCGAGACGGCAAACTATCTCGGCGGATCGACGCTGCTGCGCGTCCGGCCGACCACGGGCTCCTCGATGCTGGTGCGCGAGACACATGCCGGCGAGCGCGCCTCGCGGGCGCCGGGCGATGCGGTGGGGCTCGCCTGGAACGACGCCGACGCCGTAGCATTGGAGGGCTGACCATGAGTACCTTGGGCATCGTCACCATCGGACAGGCGCCGCGCGACGACATCGTCGAGCTGTTTGCCGCCCAGGCGCCGGCCGGCACGAAGGTAATCCTGCGTGGCGCACTCGATGGCTTGAGCGACGAGGAAGTTGACACGCTACCGCCGCTCAACGGCGCCGACACGCTCTACACGCGCCTGCGCGGCGGCCGCGACGTGAAGATCTCCAAGCAGGCCGTGATCGCCCGCTCACCGGGCACGCTGGCGAAGCTGCGCGCCGACGGCTGCGATGCCATCGTCTATGCCTGCACGGGCGAGTTCCCGGCCATGGAAGGCGATGCCGGCGTCCTTTTCCCGTCGCGGGTGCTGAGCGGCATCGCCGAAGGATTGCTGCCGCGCGGACGGCTGGGTCTGCTGGTGCCCTTCGCCGAGCAGGGCGAAAAACTCGCCACCAAGTGGGCGCGCAACGGTGTGTCGGTGACGGTCGAGGCGCTCGTGCCGAGTGCCGGGCCTGAAGAGGCGGTCGCAGTGGCCGGCCGCCTGGCCGCGACGAAGCCCGACCTGGTGGCGCTCGACTGCATGAGCTACGGGCCCGCGACAAAGGCCGCTGTGAAGGCCGTGTTGAAAGTGCCGACCTTGCTCGCGATCACGGCCACCGGCCGCGTCCTGCGCGAGCTGTTCGACTGATCCTCAGTCGTTGCCGACGGTGAAGGGGATCTCGCCGTCGGCCTTTGGATCGCCGCCCACGATCCAGTGGAGACTGTAGCGGCCCGGCTGCAGCGTGGGCGCCCTGGCGAACAGTACGTCCGGCGTCGATTCCAGGCGCGGCTGCAGAACTTCGATGATGCGGCCGCCCTGCTTGATGGTCAGGCGAGAATCCTGGTGGTCCACGGGCCGGTTGAAGCGGACATAGAAGGCGCTGCTGCGCTGACCGACCACCGCGTCGGCCTTCGGTGCCGAGTCCAGCACGCGGATTTCCTGAGCGGTCGCCGTGCCGGTCGTGCCGAGCACGCCAGCCGTGGCGCCTGCGAGAAGAGACAGTCGTCGGGTGATCATGCTGGCGGCAATCCGTCGTACTCCAAAGGCATTCTAACGGCTCCTCAGGACATCCGCTGCCGCCGCGGTGAGCTTCCGCACGTCTTCTGGCGAGCCCACCGTGATTCGCATGTACGGTGCCGATCGAGGCTTGTCGAAGTGCCGGACCAGGATCGCGCGATCGCGCAGGGCGGCGGCGAATTCGGCACCGCCCAAAAAGGGATGACGGGCGAAGACGAAGTTGGCGCTGGAGGGCAGGACGACGAAATCCAGCGCCGCCAGATCGCGCGTCATCGCCTCGCGTGTCGCCACGATCCGGGCGCAGCTCTCGCGGAACCAGGCATCGTCGCGCACCGAGGCGATGGCGCCGGCCTGGGCGATACGGCCCAGCGGGTAGGAATTGAAGGAGTCCTTCATCCGGCGCAGCGCCTCGATCAGTCCCGCATCGCCCAGAGCATAGCCGACGCGCAGGCCGGCCAGGGCGCGCGACTTGGACATGGTCTGCACGACCAGCAGGTTTGGATGATCGGCGATCAGCGGCACCGCGCTCTCGCCGCCGAAATCGACATAGGCTTCGTCGATCAGGACCGGAATGTCGGCGTGCTCGTCGAGCAGCCGGGCGATGGCGGCGCGCGGCAGGGCGATTCCGGTCGGGGCATTGGGGTTGGCGATGACGATCGCCCCGGGATCGCGGCGATAGTCCTCGATGCGCACGCCCAACCCCTCGTCGAGCGGTACGGTCTCCAGGGTGATGCCGAAGAGCTGCGCCCACACCGGGTAGAAGCTGTACGTGATGTCCGGGCAGAGGAGGGGCCTGTCCTGTTTCAGCAGTCCGGCGAAGGCGTGGGCCAGCACCTCGTCGGAGCCGTTGCCGACGAACACCTGCTCCCGCTTGACGCCGTGATGATCGGCCAGCGCCTGAAGCAGTTCGCCGGCCTCCGGGTCGGGATAGAGCCGCAGCGAATCGGAGGCCGCCGCCCGCATCGCCTCTTCGGCGCGAGGTGAGGGGCCGATCGGGCTCTCGTTGGTGTTGAGCTTCACGAGGTTGGCGATGCGTGGTTGTTCGCCCGGCGTGTAGGGCGACAGCTCGCGAGCGATCCGGCTCCAGAAGGGATTCATCCTAGTTGCGCTCCATCACACGCTCCAGACGTCGCGTCAGGAACCAGCCGATCCCCAGGAAGGCCACCAGCATGGCAATGCCGAAGACCGACAGGGCATCGGTCATGGTCTTTTCGGAGACGAAACCGAAGCCGTAGCCTGCCGAGACGGCGAGCGTGGCCCACAGGCCCGCCGCGATGAAATTGAGGATGAGGAAACGCGGCCAGCTCAGGGTCGAGGCCCCATAGGCGAATCCCGCGACGTTGCGGATGATGCGCGGATAGCGGTGGATCAGGATCATCCAAGAATGATGGCGGTCGGCCACCCGCGCCGCCGCCTCGACGGCGCGTTGCAGGCGCGGGATGCCGCGCAGCCAGCGGGTGCCGAAGCGCCGCCCAACCCAGAAGCGCAGGACGTCGCCCACGAACGTGCCAACCCAGCAGGCTGCCAGCGCCTGTTCGTAGCCCAGCGCGCCGGCCTGCGCGGCATAGCCTGCGAACAGCGCGAGCAGCAGACTGTTGGCCATCGAGTAAACGGCGAGGAAGCTGTAGACGGCATCGCCATGCTGGCGAATGAAACCGAGGAAGGAGGCAAGGTCGCCGTCGAACATCCGGTCTGCCTACAACGAAAAAGGCGGCCCCGCGAGGGGCCGCCTTCCGTTGTCGATCGGACCGGGGTTTAGGCCGGGCCGATGGGACGGCCGGGCCAGCGATAGCCGGGGGCCGGGAGCGGGATCTTGACGCCGATCAGCGCGTCCTCGAGCACCGGGATGCCCGCGGCGTAGTCGCCCTGCTCGCACTTCGCCATCGCGGCAGCCTCACGCGGCTCGATCACGGAGGTGCGATACTGGCGCCACTTGTCGCTCAGCGCCTTGCAGTACGAGCGCGGGTCCGAGAACACGGTGCTGACCGTGGTCTGGCCGCCCACCGCGATCTCGACGCGGCGGTTCTGCGGTTCGCGGACATTGGGGCCGGTCTGCACGAGAAGGCCTTCCTCGCCCCGGCCATTGACCGTGATGGCGGTCGCCGGCACGCCCTCGCGGACGAGCTGTTCCTTGACCGAGTTCGCGCGGCGCAGGGAGAGCGCCATGTTGTACTGCGGCGAGCCGGAAGTGTCGGTATGGCCGGTCGCCACGATGTTGGCGCTACCACGGGTCTTGTAGGCCTGCGCGGCCTGCCGGACCGTATCGACGGCCTGGGCGGTCAGGTTGGAGCGGTCCCAATCGAAGAAGACCATGAAGGTCTGCGCCTGGACCGGCGGCGGCGGCGGGGGAGGAGGCGGCGGAGGCGGCTCCGACGCGCAAGCGCCCAACAGGAATGTCGCCGCGGCGACGACCAGGAGTTTTTTGAGCATGGAATGGTTTCCCTCGATTTTCGGATCTAAACCCACGGTGGGTCCGTCCGAGGGCTAAACGCGCGACCCTCGTGGAAGTTCCGATGCCATGCAGAAAGAACTTTCCGTCGTCCGGATCAGTAGTCCCACTCCGCCTTCACCCCAACTCGGCCGGTGGAATTAGCGCCGATGTCGCCCTCGACCTTGATGTTGTCGAAGACATCGAGCTGCACCACGCCCCGGCTGGAATTGCCGGCGGCTCCCTGTCGGGCGCCGACATACACGCCGGGGGCCACGTAGCGTCCGGCTTCGAGGGATACGCCACTGGCCACGCCCCCCGACGGCTCACCACCGCGCGACGACGACGACGAGGATCCGATGCTCAACTGGTCGAGCCCCAGCCCCTTGCGCAGACGGCTCAACACGCCCTCACCCGGCGACTGGCCTGCCAGTTCGGCAAGCGCCTGGGCGACCTGGACGAGTTCCGAGGCCCCGAGCTGCGAGGCCGGCTTGCCGAAGATCAGCAGCGCCATCGCCTCATCCGGAGGCATGGAGGGCGTGGAGGTGATCTCGAGCTTGGGCTCGCGCGCGGTTCCGGTGATGGCCACACCGATGGTGGCGGAATTGGCCGTCGTCGTCGCCAGGAAGTCGAGGCGTGGATCGATGGTATTGAGGTTGTCGAGGGTCACGATGCCCTTGGAGAAGGTGAAGCGCCGGCTGCCCAGGCTGAACGTGCCGCGCCGCATCGTGAAGCCGCCGATCACCGCGGGTGCGCTCGGACTGCCGGTGACGGTGAGCTGCCCGCTCATTTCGGCGTCGAGGCCCCGACCGCGGACGAAGATTGCCTGCGGCGCCCGAACATCGAGCGCCAGCGAGATCGGTGTGGCGTCCGGCGGAGGCGGGGCCTTGGGGGACGCCCGGCCCTGCGCGGATCGTGTGGCGGGCGCGCCCGGCTTGTTGATCTCACGGACGTCGAGGGTCGGAAAGGACGCGGTCTGACCGCCGCCAACCGAGATTTCCGCACGGTCGATCGTCACGGGCCCGGAGACCTCGATGCCGGACGAGGTGGCGCCGGTGATCTTCAGGGTGCTGGAGACCGTGGCGACCATGTCGGGCCGGCTGACCAGCAGGGCACGCTGGGTCGCCAGCCCAAGGTCGAGGATCAGCCCGCGCTCGGCATCGATGCTTATCGAGCCGCTGCCGTTCACGGTGCCCGTGCCCGCCCGGAAGGTCAGACGCTGCACCTGTAGCATTTCGCCTTGCAGGACCAGGCGACCCTGGCCGCCACTCAGCTTCAGCCCCGCTTCCGGCAGAGCCAGCGCGCCGCCCTCGAAGTCGATCGTGCCGGTGCCGCCCACCTGCGAACCGTTGATCGTAACCGTCAGGTTGGGCCTGAGGCGACCGGTGACGTTCCGGACATCGTTACCCAGGAGGGGCGTGAAGGGGGCGATGTCGATCGAGCCGCCGACCGCGATCCTGGCAGCGACAGGCCCGAATCCTCGTGGGAGTGTCCCGGTGCCTTTCATTGTCAAGTTTGCGCTGCCGCCAGCCGTCACCCGGGCATCGAGGCTCACCTGCTGACCGACGAGGGAGCCTGTGCCCTGCAACGAGAGGGCGGGGATCAACGCCGCATCGGGGCGGCGTACCCGCACCCCCGCCGCACTGTAACTGGCCTCGAGTCTCGGCGTCGCCATGGCGCCGGTCGCACGGACCTTAGCCTGCAAGGTGCCCTCGAGGCCGGTCCCGGGAGCGAACGTGTCGATGAGGGCGAGCGGCAGCCCGGCGATATCGGCCTGCAGGTCGCTTGCCACGGGATCGAGCGTGCCGCGCAAGGCAACCCGGCCGCCACCCACGCGCAGGTTCGTGGGATCGATCACGATGCGCGCACCAGCCACGGTCACCTTCGTCGGCGCATTGAGACCGAGGGGGATGTCCCGGTAGCGGCCGGTGAATCGGGACAGTGCGACCCGGATTTCTTCCGACAGGAATTCGATCTTCGCGGCGAGATCGGCGGCGAGTTCCGGGCCGGCCCCCCGCAGGCTGACGTCGATGCCGCTCGGGCGATCCCCCTTGGCCGTCGCCTTGAGGGTCGAAAGCCCACCAACGCCGCGCAGGCGGGCCGCTTCGAGGGTGAGGTCGGTGGCGGCGCGACCAGCCGGATCTTCGATGTATCCCGTAAGTTGGAGTGTGCCGGCTGCCACACCCTGGCCGGCAAGGTCAGTGCCTTTCACCGAAACGTCGAGCCGGCCCGCGGGAGCACTGGGATCGGCCGTTACCTCGGCAACAAGAGAGCCTTCGAGGCCGAGCGCGGCCAGCGCCTCGACATCCTTGAGCTGCGTGACGGTCAGACGCGCACGACCGGTCGTTTGTATTTGGGCAATGACAAGATTTGTCACGTCGAGAACGGCGGTCGACCAGCGGCCCTGCAAGTCCGGCACTGAGAGACCCGCGGCCGCGTCATACGCAAATCGCCCATTCAGCGAAAGCGGCTGATCCGCCACCACGCCCTGGGCCTGGACGTTCCCCGCAAGCTTGCCGTCGGCGGCGAGGGACACCGATGTGTCGAGGCTCAAGCGCCGAGAGGTGATGCCCTGGTAGGCCACGTCGCGGGACTTGATGCCGAGCTTCAGTGAGGTTTCGGGACCGCCGAATCCGAGGTGGGCCGTCGCGGTGGCAGCGCCCTCTACCCCCGCGCGGAAGACGGCCAGTCGGGGCAGGTCGAGGTCGAGATCCAGTGTTCCTGCCTGTTCGTGGCCCTGACCCGTCACAGTGAGCGTGCCGGTGTCGCTGCCGAGCTTCGCGTCCCGGATCGTCCAGTTGCCGTCCGGGGCCAGGGTGGCGTTTCCGGCCAGGTTGACGGAAGCCACCAGCCCGGGCGGGATGTCAGGCGCTCCGAACCCGTCGATGCGGCCCTGCCAGCGGGCAGAGAGGTTGCCCTTGTCGATGCCCGCCGTGAGCTCGACCTGTGCCTTGCCAGCCAAGGCACGGCCGGCCAAGGCGGACAGCGGCTCGAGGCTGGGAAGATCGAGGGTGGCGCGCACTTCCCCCTTGTCCGCCGAGGGCGTGTAGTCGCCGTCGCCTTTCACGCGCACGAGCGACGTGGCGATTTCAAACGAGCGAATCGATATCTTTTCACAAGCAAGATCTGCCGCGGTTGCGTCAACCGTGACGGTTCCCGGTTGCGGCAGGCGGGGATCGAGTGTCGCCAGCTTCAGATCCTCGACGCGGCCCCGGATACGCACCGCGCCGGTAAGCTTACCATCGGCCTCCAGATGCAGACCCTTCCAGGCCACGCCCTGTGCGGGGACCTCGATCGGGCCGGCGTCGAGAGCGGCCTGGAAACCGGTCTCGCTGCCATCAGGCATCCACTGCAGATCGCCCTTCGCAGTCGCCGCATTACCAGCCTTGGCCGTCAGTTCGGCCGTGCCTTCGCGTTCATCGCCTCGTGCCGAGAGCTTCAGCGAGATTTCCGGCAGGTCGGGGCGCTGCATGAGGGCGGCGACGATGCCCCCGGACGCTTCGTCGAGCGTGATGTCGGCGGCGATCCTGCGAGGCGCTCGTTCGAGCCGGACGTCGGCGGTGAGGGTGCCCTTCGGCCCTTCAAGACGATCGGCCGCGAGTTTCGCGCTGATCTCCCCGAGGTCGCGAGCGACGGCGGACTGGCCGCTGATCTTCCAATGCGAGTCGACTCCGCCGAGGGCAGCCGCAAGGTGGAGGTCGTCGATGCGCAGTGCCTGCAGATCGATGTCGACGGGAAGCCGGAGGCCGCCGCCGGCGGATGCGCTCTCCTTCTTTTCGTCCTGCGGCGCGCGCAGCACCCCGATCTTCGCGGCCGACAGAAGGTCGATCTGCAGCCGGCGCTGCAGGAGCGACGCGAAGGACCACGATACGCGGGCGTCCTCGACCCGCAGCCACGGACCCGTGCGGTCCGAAATTTCGATCTGCTCCACCCGCAGGTCGGTCGGCACGAGACCATCGATACCTGTGATCTGGATCTGCTGACCGGGTGAGGAAGCGAGACTGGAAGCCAGTTTGGCGAGCAGCCGCTTCCCGGGGGTGGTCTGCATTCCTGCGAAGGCGAGGCCGAGCAGCGCCAAGACGGCAGCCAGCGCATAGGCTGTGATGCGGAGTGCGCGCATCAGAAGGCCTGTCCCAAGCTGACGTAGATGCCGAAAGGCGGATCGGTTGGCCGGCGGTTCAGTGGGACACCGACATCGGCCCTGATCGGCCCGAAGTCGGTGTAGTAGCGAATGCCGACGCCGGCGCCGACCCGCGGGGCCAGCTGCGAGAAGTTGGGCAGGAAATCAGGGTAGGCGCTGCCGGCATCGACGAAGGCCACGGCGCCGAACGCCTTGCCGATGCGCTGGCGCAATTCGACGTTGGCCTCGACGACGCTCGCGCCGCCCAGCGGGTTGCCATAGGCGTCGAGCGGTCCGGCGGTCTGATAGACGAAGCCGCGCACGGAGCCGCCGCCGCCGGCATAGAACAGCTTGTCGGGCGGGATGCCGGCGATGCTGCTGGCGGGTTCGGTGCCGAACGACGCCCGGGTCGCCAGGACAGTGCGACCCGGCTCGGCGATGTCCCAGTAGTGACGGCCCGTCAGACGCAGGATGGTGAAGAAGTCGCCGCCGGGTCCGGTGTCGATCCAGGGCTGGGCATTGAACTCGATACGATAGCCGCGCGTCGGGTCGAGGTCGCTGTTGGCGCGGTTGTAGAGCACCGTCCCTTGCAGGCCGAGCAGACGATAGCTTTGCGTCAAGCCCTCACGGGTGATGTCGGAGATCTCGGCCGCCAAGCCGAGCCGGGCCTGCCAACGCGGTGAGAAGGTTCGATCGAAGCCGCCATAGAAGGTAGCGGCCTTCCTCGTATAAGCGGGAACGACCTCTTTCAGCGCCGCCGCTTCCAGTCGCAGATCCTGTCCCGACAGCCACCAGTCGGGCTTGCGGAAAGCGGCTCGGAAGGCGAAGCCGGTGTCGAGGATCGCGTAGCCCTGGCCGATGTGATTGACTTCGCCGGAGAGACGCAGGCTCTCGGCCTGGCCGAACAGGTTGCGGTGGACCCAGAAGCCCTCGACCGCGAAGCCCAGCTGGGTTTCGTAGCTCGCGCCGAAGCCGAACGAGCGCTGCAGCCGGTCGGTCAACTCGGCCTCGATCGGGAGCTCGCCGTTGGCATCGAGTTCCGTCGCGGGCTTCAGGCGCACCGCGTTGAAAGTGCCGAGCGAGGTGAGCTTCCCGCGCAGCTCCTCGACCTTGGCCGGCGAGTACGGGTCACCTTCCTTGAACGGGACGCGGCGCTGCAGCCAGACCGTATCGACCTTCTCGGTTCCGGTGAAGCGCACTGGGCCCATCTTGGCAAGCGGACCGGGCTGCGCAACGAAGGTCACCTCGGCTTCGCGCGTGGCGTGATCGATGATGACCTCGCGGTCCTTGATGGTAGCCAGCGCGTAGCCCTGCTTGCGCAGTTCGTCCAAAAGCTTGTTCTGCGCGGCGATGATCGCGGCTGCGTCGGCCGGATCGCCGGGGGCGATGCCGAGTTCCGTGCGGTCGACGCCGGGCAGGGACTGCTGCGCTCCGGGGGGACGAATGGCGACGGAGCCGATGCGGAAGCGCGGGCCGGTATTTATCGTGATGTCGACCGTAACCTCGTCGGCGTCGGGCCGCGCCTCCAGCGCCTCCAGGGCGGAAGCATCGGCAATCGGCTTTCCCTCGATCGTGGCGTTGATCGTCGCGTCATAGAACCCGCGCGACCGCAGTGCAGTATTGAACTGGGATGTAACGGCTTGAGCGCCCTGAAGGATGCCCAACGCGTCGCCGGTCAAAGGCTGCTGCTTCTGAAAGTCTTCCGAAACTTCCCGGAGGTCCGACGCCATGCGCTCGTCTCCGGTGACGGCGAGCGCGATCTTGCCGGCGCGCGCCTCGGCAGTGCGCGGAAACAGGCTTGCGATGCCGGCCGACGTCAGGGCAGCGAGGCAACATATGCGCGCCCACCGCAGAAATTCGTGTCTGAGACATGTCATGCCACGCAAGCCATACAACGCTGGGGACTGAAAAGGGATGCCTCAGCGGAAGCCCTTCAAGAGCGCGCCCAGCGATTCACGGAATCCAGATGGGATCCGCCTGGGCAAAGCGCTGCTGCTGATCGGAGAAAACCACCATGAACAGCTCTCGGAAAAGTCGTTCGATGCGCGGATCGCCCGGGCCGGTGGCCTGCGTCCATGCGGTGGTAAAGGAGAGGGCCTGCGCGTTGCGACAGTAGATTGCGTAGACGTAGAAGCGACCCGGCTTGCCCGGCTGAAAGCGCGGCGGCTCGCCGGCGCAGACGGGATCTGCATTGAGATTGTTGGCCGGGTCGAACACCAGCACCAGCCGGTAGTCCGGGCTTGGCGGTGGACTGGGCCGATCGTAGGTGAAGGTGAGGGCAGGACGGGGCTTGGCCTGCTGCATCGCCGGCAAGAGGTCGCGCGCCACGACCGCGGGATCGACGCCCGGGAATGCGGTGCCGGCCAGGACGACCGGGAAGTTCTTGCCGTCCGTTGCCGCGAAGAATTCCCGATAGTCGTACTGCGGCGCATAATAGTTGCCTCCGATCGTGGCAGCGACGGCAACGATGGGGAGAGCAAGGAGACCTGCAAGGACGGCGCCGATCCTGGTCGTAAGGCGCATCGTGAACTCCTGTTGGATTGTTCGCCAAGCTAAGGTCGCGACCTTCTCGCCCGCAAATCAGGCCTTCGTGAACGCTCAGGACCATGGGCGCGGGGGTTTTCGATTTCTTGCGTTCATGCCACAGAAGAGGCTGAAATCTTCTGGAGGACAGCTCAATGGCATCGCCGCTTTTCGACCTTACCGGCAAGGTCGCCGTCGTCACCGGCTCGAGCAAGGGCATCGGCAAGTCGATCGCGCTCCACCTCGCGCTGCAGGGCGCCAGGGTCGTGGTGTCGAGCCGCAAGGCGCCGGCGTGTGAGGAAGCGGCGGCGGAGATCAAGGCGGCCGGCGGCGAAGCCATCGTCATTCCCTGCAACATTTCCGACAAGGCGCAGTGCGAGAAGCTCATCGAGGAGACTCGCAAGCAACTCGGGCCGGTCGACATCCTGGTCTGCAACGCCGCCTCGAACCCCTATTACGGGCCGAACGAGAAGCTGCCGGACGACGTGTTCATGAAGGTGATGCATAACAACATCCTGTCGAGCATGTGGCTGATCAATTTCTGCCTGCCCGACATGCGCGCCAAGAAGGACGGCTCGATCATCATCGTCTCGTCGATCGGCGGCGTGCGCGGCACCCCGGTGATCGGCGCCTACGGCATCTCCAAGGCCGCCGACATGCAGCTCGCGCGCAACCTCGCCGTCGAGTACGGCAAGGACAATATCCGCGTGAACACGATCGCGCCGGGCCTTGTGAAGACCGACTTCGCCAAGGCGCTGTGGGACGACCAGAAGTATCTCGCCGTCCGCCTCAAGAGCGCCCCGCTCGGCCGTATCGGCGAGCCGGACGATATCGGCGGCATTGCGGTGATGCTGGCCGCCAAGGCCGGAGCCTTCATCACCGGCCAGACCATCATCGCCGATGCGGGCGTAACCATCGGCAGCGGCGGCTAGCAGCCCCGGCCGGGGGCGCGGGAGGGCTGGGGATGAGCCTCTACCAGGTCCAGAAGCTGATCTATCAGCTCAACCGCGATCCGCGCATGCGGCAGCGCTACGTCGAGCAGCGCGACGCCGTGCTCCGTGAATACGATCTCACGCAGGAGGAGATCGGTGCGTTGGAGAAGCCGGATATCGGGCTTCTCTACGTGCTGGGCGTCAACGGCCAGCTCCTGATGCACTTCGCGGCCCTGCATCGCATCGAGTGGACCGACTATCTCGAGCGCATGCGGCAGGGGCTGAAGCAGTACGGCCCGGTGCGCGAAGGCGTCTATGCCGCCACCGGTTACGAGGGCGTCGAGGCGCACGAGGCGCGCCTCAAGGCCGAACGGGAGGCTCGCTGATGCCCCTGGTCTATTGCGGCGCCTGCAGCCATGCCCCGGGTATGACCGGCCGCGCCGAGCGTGCCGATACCCAGACGCGCCAGGCGCTGGAGAGCGCGTTCCGCCGCATGGGCGACGATATCCGCGCCACCAGACCCGATGCGCTGGTGGTGATCGCGGCCGAGCACTTCGCGAACTTCTTCATGAACAACATGCCGGCCTTCGCGATCGGCATGGCCGACGGTTACCACGGCCCGATCGAGGACGAGGCGTTCCTGCGCATCAAGCGCACGACGGTGCCGGGCAACAAGGCCCTGTCGCGCCGGCTGATCGAGAACGTCATGCAGACGGTCGATGTGGCCTATGCCGAGGAATGGCAGTTCGACCATGGCATCTCCGTGCCGCTGCACTTCCTGACGCCTGACTACGACCTGCCGATCGTGCCGGCCAACATCAACTGCCAGGGCCCGCCACTCGCCCCGCTGGCCCGCGCCTGGGCCTTCGGCGAGGCGCTCAGGCGTGCGGCGGACGCCGTCCCGGAACGCATTGCGCTGATCGGCACCGGCGGCCTTTCGCATTGGCCGGCCACGCCGGATTCAGGAAAGATCAATCAGGAATGGGACCGCGAGTTCCTGCGACGCTGGTCGGCCAACGACCGCGAGGCATTGCTGTCCTATACAGACGCCGAAACCTATCGCGAAGCCGGGCAGGGCGGCTTCGAGATCAGGACGTTCATCGCGGCGGCCGCCGCGGCGAAGGGCGCGAAGGGGACGGTCGACTTCTGCGAGCCGGTCCCGATCTTCGCGGTAAGCTGCACCTTTGGCAGCTTCAAATTGGCCGCCATCTAACAGGAAGGGCTACGGCTTCTTCTTGAAAGTCACGACCAGCACGTCGCGGTAGGCGGGCAGGGCCGGGTTCTCCGGCTCGACCGGCGTCACGCCATGATAGCAGCGGGAGTCGTCGACGAGCGCGGCATCGAGCGGGTCGGTGAGGGTGAAGCTGCCCAGCGCGCGCTTGTCGAGATCGTGCACCGTGGTGGTGCCGCTGGCGATATTGCGGCGGTTGATCAGCAGCACCAGCACATAGTCGACGCCGTCGCGGTGCATGCCCTCGGGCGTCGGCTTGCCGGCCTCGCCGGTCTTGGCCTCGATGCGGAACTGATGGACCTCGATGTGCCACTTATTCGCCTCGGGTACGAGGCGACCGAACAGGGCGCGACAGTATTCGAGGATCGTATGCATCGACTCGCCGCCGCCGATCTCCTCGGTCACCGGCTTGAACCAGCGTTCGATGCCGCCATTCAGATTGTTGTAGCTGAGCCCCTGATAGTGCGGCTGGTGGGGGCCGCGCTCGATGGCGCCCTGACGCTCGGCCGCGTAGACGCCGAAGCGGCGCTTCCGGTAGCGGCCGCCGTCGCCCATGTAGGTGTCGACTTCGAGATCGTTCCAGCTCTCGGCGAAAGCCGGCCAGTCGGCGAGCGACCCGAAGCGGGCGAGGGCCGTCCGCATGTCGGAGGCTTCGACGAAGGCATAACCCGCTCGCTCTATGGCGGCGCGGATGCCTGATGCGTTTTGCAGGCCGGTACCGATTTCACTCATGTCGATTACCCTAGCATTACGGCGGCATCATTCCGCATCTGAGGCGCATGAAGGTTTCTAGGGATTGGCCCACCGATTGCAGAGCGCGCTCCGTCACTGCTGCCCTGCCGCTTCCGCGGCTCATGGAGATTCACACATGTTGCGACGCAAGCTCCTCGCCACCGCTGCCGCCTCGTTTGCCGCCCCCGCCCTCGTCTCGCGCGCGTCGCTCGGACAGAATCTGCGTAAGGTGAAGATGGGCTCGGCCTTCACCACCACGACCAACGCGGCCTTCCTGATGCCGGCGCTGCTCAAGCCCGAAGGCATCGACCTCGAACTGGTGATGTTTCCCTCGCTCGTGCAGCGCATGCAGGCCGTCGCCTCGGGCGACGTCGATATCGGCAACGGTGGACTGTCCGCCACGATGCAGGTCGCGACCAAGGGCTTTCCGATGCAGGTGCTGGCCAATGGCTGCGATGGCGGCTGGATGGTGCTGGCCCAGCCGTCCATCAAGAGCTTCAAGGACCTCGTCGGCAAGAAGATCGCCGTGCAGAACGGTTCGATCGGCCTCGTCTCCCTGAACTGGAAGCTGAAGCAGGAAGGCGTGTTCGGAAAGGTCGAACTGGCCTTCATGGACAACCAGGACCAGCCGATCCCGCTGATGCGCGGCGACGTCGCGGCCATCTGCGTGTTCGAGCCTTATGCCGCGCTGGCCGAGGTGAACGGCTGGGGCAAGCGGCTGTGGGTGCCGTACGACTCTCCCATGGGAAAGACCAACCTCGGTTTCGTGGCTTCCTCGGCCTTCGTGAAGAAGGACCCGGATCTCACGAAGAAGATGGTGCAGGCGCATGTGAGGGCGACCAAGGAGATGGCGGCCAATCCCTCGATCGCCATCGAGACCACCATCAAGCAGTTCAAGATGACGAAGGAAGTGGCCGAACTCTCGACGAAGAACCTCTTCTTCAGCGCCGACTCCGGCCCGACCTTCGTCACCGGCCTCAAGTCGCTGGCCAAGATGATGATCGACGACAAGATGCTCGAGAAGGAGCCCGACTGGGACAACTTCCTGAATCTCGGTTTCGTCTGATGCAGTTCCGACGGGCGCTGGGGCTTCTGCCCCTGGCGCTGCTGCTGCTCGCCTGGGAACTGGCGGTGCAGGCCAAGGTCTATCCGCCTGTCCTGCTGCCGCCGCCGGCCAAGGTCCTGATGGTCTTCATCGACGATTGGGACACCTTGCTCGGCAATGCACTGGCCAGCGTCACCCGCGTGGCCGTGGGCATTTCGCTCGCCTTCCTGTTCGCTGTGCCGCTCGGGCTGATGATCGGCCGCTATCGTCTGCTCGATACGATGACGGACTGGTCGATCCAGATCTTCCGCTCGATCCCGCCGATCGCGCTCATCCCCATGGCGTTGCTGTTCCTCGGCATCGGCGACAAGCCGGCGATCGCGCTGATCTTCCTGGCGGGCACCTGGCCGCTTCTGATCAATACGATCTTCGGTGTACGCGGCATCGAACGCACCCTGATCAAGGTGGCTCGGGCGGCGCGCGCCAGCGAGTTCCTCGTGATGAAGGACATCATCCTGCCGGCCTCGCTGCCGGCGATCTTCACTGGCCTTCGCCTGGCGGTCGGTGGCGGCTGGCTGACCGTGGTGACGGCCGAGATGATCGCGGTGAAGTCGGGGCTGGGCTACATGATCCTGAATGCCCAGCTCACCTTCCGCTCCGACCTCATCATTGCCGGCATCATCGTGATCGGCGCGATCGGCCTGCTGGCCGACCAAGCGGTGCGCATGATCCGCGCCCATGTCTGCCGCTGGCAGGAGGGCCTCACGGCGTCGCCCGAATGAGCAAGTTCCTCGAATGCATCGGCGTCGGGAAGATCTATCCCGGCAAGACCGAGCCGGTGGAGGCGCTGCGCGGCATCGACTTTGCCTGCGATGCCGGCGACTTCGTCTGCCTGCTGGGGCGCTCGGGCTGCGGCAAGTCCACGCTGCTGCAGATGGTGGCGGGACTGGAGAAGCCGACCTCGGGGCAGATCGTGATCGCCAACCGCGAACTCGACGGCCCGTCGCCCGAGGCGGCCATCGTCTTCCAGGACCATGGCCTCTTCCCGTGGATGACGGTGCAGAAGAACGTCGAGTTCAACATGAAGGCGCGCGGCACGCCGGCCGCCGAGCGGCGGGCGACGGCGACGCAGTTCATCGAAATGACCAGCCTCACGGGCTTCGCCGACCGCTATCCGCATGAACTCTCGGGCGGCATGCGCCAGAGGGTCGGCATTGCGCGGGCGCTGACGACGCGGCCGAAGGCACTGCTCATGGACGAGCCGTTCGGCGCGCTCGATGCCCAGACGCGCGGCAAGCTGCAGGGCGAGGTGCTGCAGATCTGGGAGAAGCAGCGGACGACGGTACTGTTCGTCACGCACTCGATCGACGAGGCGCTGTTGCTGGCCGATCGCATCCTCGTGTTCAGCCCGCGGCCGGGCCGCATCGCGGCTGACATCAAGGTGGATTTGCCACGGCCGCGTACGTCACAATTGCCGGAATTCGTTGCCCTGGCTCGCGAGTTGCGCGGGCTGGTCGGCGCCGACAGGGAGATCGACTGATGTCTTATGCGACGACGGATGATGGCGTGAAGCTCTACTTCGAGGAGACGGGAGCCGGCGCGCCCATCGTGTTCGTGCACGAATTCGCCGCGGACCATCGCTCGTGGGAAATGCAGATGCGCCATTTCGGCCAGCGCTATCGCTGCATCACCTACGGCGCGCGCGGCTATCCGCCATCCGACGTGCCCGAGAAGCCCGAGAGCTACAGCCAGAACCGAGCCACCGACGATATCCTGGCCGTGATGGATCATCTCGGCATCGACAAGGCCCATGTGGTCGGCCTGTCGATGGGCGGCTTCGCCAGCCTTCACTTTGGCTTTCGCCATCCGACGCGGGCGCGCTCGCTGGTCGTCGCCGGCGTGGGCTATGGCGCGGAGAAGCACGAGACGGCGAAGTTCAAGGCCGAGGTCGGCATCGTGGCCAAGTCGCTGCTGGAGGAGGGCATGGCAGCCTTCGCGGAGAAGTACGCCTACGGCCCGACGCGCGTTCAGTTCGAGAACAAGGATCCGCGCGGTTTCGCCGAATTCAAGAAGGCGCTGGCAGAGCATTCGGCGCTGGGCTCGGCCAATACCCAGCTCGGCTGCCAGGGCGAGCGGCCGTCGCTCTATGATCTGGTCGACAAGATGCGGGCGATGACGGTCCCGACGCTGGTGCTGACCGGCGACGAGGACTGGCCCTGCCTTGCCCCCTCGATGCTGATGAAGCGCGAAATCCCGTCGGCGGCGTTGGCGGTGATGCCGAACTGCGGGCACACCATCAACCTCGAAGACCCCGACCAGTTCAACCGCATCGTCGGCGACTTCATCGTCCAGGTCGAAGCGGGCCGCTGGCCCAAGCGCGACCCGCGCGCCGTCTCGGGGTCGATCACGGGGATGAAGTCTTAAGGTAATCCGTCGTCTCGACCGGAGCGCGTAGCGCGGAGCGGAGAGACCTTCTCTCTACGAATTGCTGGCTTTTGGCGGAGAGAAGGTCTCTCCGCCACGCCTCGCTCCTCGAGGCTTCGGTCGAGACGACAGAGTCTGTCGCTTATGCCGTCAGCCCACCGTCACAGACGAACTCCGAGCCGGTCGAAAAGGTCGACTCGTCCGACAGCAGGAACAGGATCATGTACGCCACCTCATCGGCCTGGCCGAGGCGGCCGAGCGGGTGGAGTTCTTCGAGCGCCTGCCGGCCGGTCATGTTGCCGACGTTGGAATCGAGCCTCGGCGCGATCATCGGCGTGTCAATGTAGCCCGGATGCACTGAATTGCAGCGGACGTTGTACTTCTGCTGCGCACAGTGCAGCGCCACGTTCTTGGTGAGCGTGCGCACCGCGCCCTTGGAGGCGCAATAGGCCATGGCGTAGGAGGATCCACGCAGGCCCAGCACCGAGGAGATGTTCACGATCGAGCCGCCGCCCGACTCCTTCATCGCGGGAATGGCGTGCTTGCAGCCGAGGAACGTGCCCAGCGCGTTGATGTCGTTGACGCGGCGGTATTCCGCCAGGGTGCAATCCTCGATCGAGTTGCGCACGCCGACGCCGGCCGCATTCAGCAGGCCGTGCAACGCGCCGAACTTCTCGACCGAAGCCGCAACGGCGGCCTGCCAGCTTTCTTCCTGAACGACGTCGAGCGGCACGAAGTGCGCGGCGTCGCCGAGTTCCGCCGCCAGTGCACGGCCTTTGGCTTCGTCGCGGTCGGCCAGCACGGCCTTGCCGCCCTCGCGCACGATCATGCGCGCGGTCGCCGCACCAATGCCCGATGCGCCGCCGCTCAGCAGGACGACCTTGTTCTCAAGACGGGGCAAGGAGCGACCTCCTCATGAGTCCGGCGGTGACACCGCCGTCGGAGGTGAACTCCGCACCGGTGACGAAGGAGGAGCGGTCCGAGGCCAGCCACAGGACGAGCTCGCCCAGGTCCTGCGGTTCGGCCATGCGACCGATCGGATGGCGGGAGCCCAGGAAGGCCTTGCCCTGATCACGGCCGACCGCCTGCCACAGCGGATTGAAGATCGCCGTGTCGACGCCGCCGGGATGAACGGAATTGCAGCGGATCCCGTATTTCTGTTCGGCGCAGTAGAGCGCGACGCTCTTGCTCAAGAGCCGCACCGCGCCTTTGCTGGCGGTATAGGCGGTGGGGCCGGCGCCGCCGACCAGGCCGGCGATCGAGGAGATGTTGACGATCGATCCCGATGGCTCGGTCTTGCCTGCGCCGAGATGTTTCATGCCCTGGATGGCGTACTTGCAGCCGAGAAACACGCCCTCGGAATTCACCGCCTGGACCTGCTGCCAGTTCTCGACGGTCGTGGTCTCGGGATTGCCGGGACCGCCGGAGATGCCGGCATTGTTGACCATGATGTCGAGCCGTCCTTCGCGGTGGAGGATGTCGGCCAGCAGGGACTGCCAGGCCTCCTCCGATGCGACGTCATGCGTCACGAAGCGACCGACCTGCGTCTCTTTAGAGCCCTCGGCCAGGTCGGCCACGATCACGGTCGCTCCCGCTGTGGCGAGCAGGGCGGCCGAAGCGGCGCCGATGCCCGAACCACCGCCGGTGACGACCGCCACTCTCCCGGAAAGTTCATCGCTCATATCGAGGCGAGCATAGCGGCGAAACGCGCGGTGCGTTAGCTTCTCGTTGAGGAGGAACGCATGGGGAAGTTGACGGGTATTCTCGGGTTGATGGTCGCTCCGCTGGCGGCGGCCGGATGCACCCAGACTGCGGGCGGTCCGCCACCGGGCATGACGGCGGCGCAGGGTGCGGCCTATTGCACCAAGCTCACGACGGTCTACAGCGAATATGTCGCCGGCCTCGCTACGTCGATGGGCGGCGTCGGCAGGGGCGGCGGGCAGTCCGATATCGACGCCCGGGTCGCGGTGGCTCAATGCCAGGACGGCAATACAGCCGCGGGCATTCCCGTGCTGCAGCGGGAACTGCGCAACAACAAGGTCGAGGTACCGCCGCCGTGACAACTCCTCGTCATCTGATCGGGTGTGTCGGATTGATGCTCCTGCCGCTGCTCGCGGCAGGGTGTACCCAGACGGCAGGCGGCCCACCGCCGGGCATGACGGCCGCCCAGGCCGCTGCCTACTGCACCAAGCTGAGTTGGGCCTACGGCGAGTATGTCGCAAGCGGGATGGGCGACAGCGCCGGCGACAACGACAACACCGACGCCGATATCAGTGCGCGCGTGGCGATTGCCCAATGCCACGAGGGCCAGACCGGCGCTGCCATTCCGGTGCTCCAGCAGGAGCTCCGCCGCAACAAGGTGCCGGTGCCGCCGGTCTGACGGGCGGTCTGGTTTCGCCCAAAGAAAAACCCGGACGGTTGCCCGTCCGGGTTTCGTGTTTCTGGCAGGAGCCGAGGAACTAGAAGCCCAGGCCTTCCTTGATGACGACCCAGCGGCCGTTCTTGACCTGCTGCACCTGCGTGATCGTGTTCGCGAGGTGGTTGGTCTTGGAGAACTTGCTGGGCGGCGAACTGAAGATGTCGAGATACGGATTGCCCGACTCGAGTGCGTCCAACATCTTCTGGCCCGTGAGGTCCTTGCCCGCCAGCTTGGCATAGTGCGCGAAGGTCATGACCGCGTTGTAGCCGATGACGGACTGCGTGTTGGCGTCGGTGCCGAACATCTTCTTGTAGGCCTCGACCCAGTCCTTGACCTTGCCCTTGGCCGTGTCGGCATAGGGCGTCTCGAAGGCGCCGGCGGCGTAGAAGCCCTCGACCACGTCCTTGCCGAGCGTGATCGTGTCGGGAATGTTGGTCGGCGTCGCGCCAAGGAAGGTGACGTCCCAGCCGAGCTTCTTGGCCTCGGCGATGGCGCCGATCGTCTCGCGCAGGATGGTGCCCAGCACGACCAGGTCGCAGCCGTCGGATTTCATCTTGGCGATCTGGGCGCTGAAGTCGGAGGCGCCGCGCTTGTAGGTCGTGACCGATGCGGGCTTCAGCTTCATGGCGTCGAGCTGCTGGGTAAAGCCGTCGAGCACGTTCTTGCCGTACTCGTCGTCCTGGTACATCAGGCAGGGCTTGGTCGGCTTCTTCCACTCCACCATGTACTTCACGGCCGCACGCGTACTCTCGACATAAGGCAGGAGGTTGCTGAACTTCAGCCGTTCCTGCGGCTTGCCGGCGTCGAACTTGTAGGTGAACTCGGCGGCGGTCAGCGGGAAGAGCTGGAGCACACCGGCATCGAACAGGATGTCCTGGGCGGCGATCACGGGCGCGGAGCCCATGCCGCCGATCATGGCGAACACCTTGTCCTTCTCGATCATTTTCTGGCTGGCGAGCACGGCCTTCTTCGGGTCGTAGGCGCTGTCCTCGATGATCAGCTTCAGCTTGCGACCGTTGATCCCGCCTGCCGCGTTGATTTCCTCGACGGCGAGTTTCATGCCGTTGGCCACGGGGACGCCCCAGGTCTTGATGGGGCCGGAGAGATCCTGATGCGTGCCGATGACGATCTCGGTCGGCGTGATGCCCTGATTGGTGACCTTTGTCTGCGCGAGAGCCGGCATGGCCGCCAGCGTCGTCGTGCAGGCAAGCGTCACCGCGAATGCCTTGAGATGCATTGTTCGTTTCCTCCACTGATGCGCTCTTTGTTTCTCAGGCGGGCGGCGCGCACGACCCGCTCCGTCGTCGCTTTGCGCGACTTGTGCGGAATTAGATCAGTTTCGCAGCGATTATGCACGGCGAAACGGACGATTCCGGCAGGCAAAAGAAAAGGCCCGGGACAAGCCCGGGCCTCTTCCGTCGATGAGAAGTTCGTCAGTTCTTGAGGTCGCGCTTCAGGACGACCCAGCGCCCGTCCTTGACCTGCTGCAGCAGGTAGACCGTGGCCGAGAGATGCTCGGTCGGCGAGAACTTCACCGGCGGTGAGTTGAAGATGTCCTGGAAGACGTCACCCGATTCCATCGCCGCCAGGAACTTCGCGCCGGTCAGGTCCTTGCCCGCCAGCTTGGCGTAGTGGGCGAAGGTCATGACCTCGTTGTAGCCCAGCGCCGACTGGGTGTTCGGCTCCATGTTGTAGAGCTTGTGATAGGCCTCGGCCCATTCCTTGGCCTTGCCGGTCGAGGTGTCGCGATAGGGGATCTCCATGCCGCCGACGGCATAGAATCCTTCCGTGACTTCCTTGCCGAGCGCGGGGACCTCGACGACGTTGGCGGCGGTGCTGCCGAAATAGACCGGCGCGAAGCCGATCTTGCGGCCTTCGGCCATCACGCCGACGGTCTCGCGCACGATCGTGCCGAGAACGACGAGGTCACAGCCGTCGGACTTCATCTTCGCGACCTGTGAGGAGAAATCCGAGGCGCCGCGCTTGTAGCTGGTGACCGAGGCGGCCTTGAGCTTGGTATCCGCGACGGCCTGGTTGAAGCCGTCGAGCACGTTCTTGCCGAACTCGTCGTCCTGGTAGATGACGCAGGGCTTCTTGCTGCCCTTTTCCTGAATCAAGTGGCGCGCGCCGGCGCGCACACTCTCGGTGTAGGGCGGCACGTTGTTGAACTTCAGCCGGTCCTGCGGGTTTTTCGGGTCCATCTTGTAGGTGAACTCGGCCGAGGTGACCGGGAACAGCTGCGGAATACCGGCCTCGAGCAGGATGTCTTGGGCGGCGAGTACGGTGGGCGAGCCCAGCGGCGCCAGCATGGCGAAAATCTTGTCCTTCTCGACCAGCTTCTGCGTCGCGAGGACGGCGCGCTTGGGATCGTAACCCACATCCTCGACGATCAGCTTCAGCTTGCGGCCGTTGATGCCGCCCGCCGCGTTGACCTCGTCGACGGCCATCTTCATGCCGTTGGTGACGGGAACGCCCCAGGACTTGATGGGGCCGGAGAGATCCTGGTGCGTGCCCAGGACGATCTCGGTGGGCGTGATGCCCTGGTTGGTGACCTTGGTCTGCTGCGCCAGCGCGGGCAGGGCCGCGAGGCTGAACACACCGCCCAACAGGGCGGCCTTTACGCAAAACGTACGCATCACTTCGATTTCCTCCAGGTTGTTTACTTGTTCCCCGTTTCGTGACCTCGAACCGCCCCGGCTCAGGCAGCCTGGGGGCGGTACATCGCGTCGATCTGGTCCTTGTACTTGGTGTTCACGAACGACCGCTTGAGCTTCATGGTCGGCGTCAGCTCCTCGTCCTCGGGCGTGAGCTGCTGCTCGATCAGGAAGAAGCGCTTGATCGTTTCGACACGGGCGAAGTTGGTGTTGACCCTCTCGATCTCCGACCAGATCAGCTCCTGCACTTCCTTGGCGCGGCACAGGCTGGTGTAGTTCGTGAAGGGGACATCGATGTCCTGGGCGAACTTTTCGACCGTCTCACGCTCGATCATGACGAGGCATGTCAGATAGGCGCGCTTGTCGCCGATCACGACGGCGTCGCTGATATAGGGCGACGCCTTGAGCAGGTTCTCGATCTCCGAGGGCGTGATGTTCTTGCCGCCGGCCGTGATGATGATGTCCTTCATCCGGTCGGTGATCTTGACGTAGCCTTCTTCGTCGATCAGGCCCACGTCGCCGGTGTGCAGCCAGCCGTCCTTGTCGACCGTCTCGGCGGTTTTCTCGGGCTGGTTCAGGTAACCCATGAACACCATGTCGCCCTTGATCAGGATCTCGCCGGCCGGCGAGATCGCGACCTGGCCGTAGGGCACGGACTTGCCCACGGTGCCGAGCTTGATGGCATTCGCCGGCATCGCCGTCGCCAGACCGCAATTTTCCGTCTGGCCGTAGACCTCGTACATGTCGAGACCGAGCGCCAGATACCAGCGGATGAGCTCGGGCGAGATTGGCGCGGCCCCGGTGAACAGCCAGCGGCAGCGGTCGAGGCCGATCATCCGCCGGATGTTCTTCAGCACCAGCCAGTAGGCGACCTGGAAGTGCAGCTTTTCGAAGGCGGTGGGCTCGCGCCGTGCCAACCGCGCATCGGCGATGGCGAGTCCGGCTGAGATCGCGCGCCGGTAGGCCCATTGCTGCAGCGGCGTCGCGTCCTTCAGCGCGATCGTGATGCCGGCGTAGAATTTCTCCCAGACGCGCGGCACGGCGCCGAACAGGGTGGGCTGCACCTCGCGGATATTGTCGGGGACCGTCTCCGGGCTTTCGGCAAAATTGCTGCAGACGCCGGTTGCGACCGAGTAGTAGCTGCCGGCGATGCGCTCGGCGACGTGGCAGAGCGGCAGGAAGGCCAGTCGCTCGTCCCCTTCGTACCAGGACAGCGAGAGTTCGGGATGCATGCAGTTCTGCATCGTATAGACGACGTTGCGATGGCTGTGCATCGCGCCCTTGGGAGGTCCCGTCGTGCCCGACGTGTAGACCAGGATGGCGAGGTCGTCCGGCTTGCGCGAGGCGACCAGCTCCTCGAACAGCGCGTCCTTGCCCTGGCCGTAGTTGCGGCCCGCCGCCATGAACTCGTCCAGCGAGACCACCATGGAATCGTCGAAGGTGCGCAGACCCTCCATGTCGAAGACTACGATCTTGCGCAAGGTCGGGCAGCGCTCGCGCACGTCGAGCGCCTTGTCGAGCTGCTCGTCATCCTCGACGAACAGAACGGAGGTCTTCGAGTCGTTGATCAGATACTCGACCTGCTTGGCCGAGTCGGTCGGATAGATGCCCGAGGAGACGCCGCCGGCGCACAGGATGCCGAAGTCGGCGTAGTTCCATTCCGGCACGGTGTTGGCCAGGACCGAGGCAACATCGCCCGGTCGGAAGCCGGTCTCGTGCAGCGCGAAGGTGACGGCTTTCGACCGCTCTAGCCACTGCGTCCAGGAAATGGCGTTCCAGATGCCGTAAAGCTTTTCGCGCATCGCCGGCCGGTCGCCGCGCGTCTTGCAGGAGAGCAGGAAGCTCTTGGGCAGTGTCTCGGCAACCGTCAGCGTCGCTTTGATGGGCATGGTTTCCTCGTTCCCGTCAGCGCCAGTTCTTCTTCTTCTTCCAGCGGCGTTCGCCGCGGGCGCTCTCTTCCTTGGCGCCGAGATAGAACTCCTGGATGTCTTTGCTGTTCATCAGCCGCTCGCAGGTATCGTCCATCACGACGCGGCCGACTTCGAGCACGTAGCCATAGTGGGCCGTCTCGAGCGCCATCTTGGCATTCTGCTCGACCAGCAGGATCGACGTGCCTTCCTCGGCGTTGACCCGGCGGATGATGCTGAAGATCTCCTTCACCAGCAGAGGCGACAGGCCGAGCGAGGGCTCGTCGAGCAGCAGCAGCTTCGGCCGGTTCATCAGCGCACGGCTGATCGCCAGCATCTGCTGCTCGCCGCCGGAGAGCGAGCCGGCCGGCTGGTCGATGCGCTCCTTGAGGCGCGGGAAATAGGCGAAGACCTTTTCCAGGTCGCGGGCGACGCCATCGCGGTCGGTGCGCAGGAAGGCGCCCATCGCGAGATTCTCGCGGATCGTGAGGAACGGAAAGACCTCGCGGCCCTCGGGGACATGGCTGAGGCCGAGCCGCACGATCTTGTCGGCATCCATACGCTGGATCGCCTTGCCCTCGAATTCGATCGTGCCCTTGAGCGGGTCGAGTACCCCCGAAATGGTCTTGAGGATCGTCGTCTTGCCGGCACCGTTGGCGCCCAGCACGGTGATGATCTTGCCGCGCGGTACAGCCAGACTGACGCCGCGGATGGCCATGATCGGGCCGTAGTAGCTCTCGATGTTCGAAACCTTGAGGATCGGGTCGTCGCTCATGTCCGCTCCTCTCAGGCGCCGAGATAGGCCGCAATGACGTCGGGATGCGCCTGCACCTCGGCCGGGGTGCCGGAGGCCAGGACCTTGCCGTAGTTGAGCGCCAGCACGCGGTCGGAAACGCGGTTCACCAGGCTCATGTCGTGCTCGACCATGAGCACGGTCACGCCGAGTTCCGTCCGGATGTCGCGGATCCAGAACGACATGTCGTCGGTCTCCTCGACGTTGAGGCCGGAGGAGGGCTCGTCCAGCAGGATCAGCTTGGGCTCCGAACAGAGGGCGCGGGCGACTTCGACCACCTTGCGCACGCCGTAGGGCAGGCCGGCGATCAGCTTGTCGCGATAGGCCTGCAGATCGAGGAACTCGATCACCTCCTCGACCTTGCGGCGATGCTCCTTCTCGGCGCGACGGACCGACGGCAGGAACAGGATCTCCTGCCAGAGCTGGGTGGTGGCGTGGCAATGCCGTCCGACCAGCAGGTTGGCGAGCATCGAGGCGTTCTCGAACAACTCGATGTTCTGGAAGGTGCGGGCGATGCCGAGCTTGGCGATCTGGTGGGCCGGCACCTCGGTGATGTCGCGCCCCTCGAAGAACAGCTTGCCCGAGGTTGGGTCGTAGAGCCGCGAGATCAAGTTGAAGATCGAGGTCTTGCCGGCGCCGTTGGGGCCGATGATGGTGAAGATCTCGCCCTTCTCGACGCTGAAGCTCACGCTGTCGACCGCCTTGAGGCCGCCGAACTGCAGCGAGATGCCGTCGACCGTGAAGAAGCTCATCGGTTGCGCTCCGACTTCACGTAGGTCTTCTGCCGCTTGAAGGTGGCCTTCTTGTAGAGCGGGAAGAGCTGGAAGAAGAGCTTCACCTTGAGCCAGCGCCCATAGAGTCCGTAGGGCTCGAACAGGATGAACATCATGATGATCAGCCCGTAGATCGCGCCCTTGAGGCCGGCGGCCGAGCCGATCGCCGACATCGTGTCGCGCAGCTTGCCGGCGGCGTCGGGCGCCATGCCGAGCGTGGTGGCGAGGCTCGCGCCCAGCACCGGTACGTCGTCCTTCAGGGCCGTCAGGAAGGGATCGACCATGACGATGAAGATCGCGCCCAGCACCGCGCCATGCACCCCGAAGGCGCCGCCGATGATGATCACCATGATGAATTCGATCGACAGCAGCAGGGTGAACATCTCGGGCGAGATGAAGGACATCTTGTGCGCAAACAGCACGCCCGCCATGCCGGTGAGGGCGGCGCTGATGGCGAAGGACTTCACCTTGTAGCCGGCGAGGTCGATGCCCATGCTCTTGGCCGCCGTCTCGGAGTCGCGGATGGCGATGAAGGCGCGGCCGGTGGGCGAGCGCAGCAGGTTCAGCGCCAGCAGGATCGATCCCACGAGCACCAGCAGGCAGAGAAAGTAGAAGGCGTCGCCGTCGCGCGGGATCGGCTGGCCCAGCAGGTCGATGGTGCGGACCCGCATGCCTTCGTTGCCGTGCGTCACCGATTCCCAGCGCGCCAGGATCTCCTCGACGATGAAGGCGAAGGCGATGGTGGCGATCACCAGATAGATGCCGCTGAGGCGCAGCGCCGGGAAACCGACCATGGCGCCCACCGCGCCGGTGATGATCGCCGCCGCCGGGAAGTAGACGATGAAGGATATCCCCTGGCTCTGCAGGAAGCCGGCGGTATAGGCGCCGATCGCCAGGAAGGCGGCGTGGCCCAGCGAGGCCTGGCCGGTGAAGCCCGTCAGGATGATCAGCGCCACGCCGACGATGGCGTAGATGAACACGAAGACGATCTGGCTCTGCAGATAGCTGCCGACGAGGTAGGGGAAGGCGATCAGCGCCGCCAGGAGCACGCCGTAGGACCACCAGTAGCCGCTGTGCTTCAGCAGGCGGATGTCCTGGTCGTAATCTGTCTTGAAGACGAAACGCATGGGCTCAGACCTTCTTGCGCATGCTGGGGCCGAACAGCCCATGCGGCCGGACCAGCAGGACGATCAGCAGCACGACGTAGGGGGCGACGTCCTTCCAGCCTTGCGGCAGGTAGAAGCCGGCCAGCGTCTCGATGACGCCGATGATCAGACCGCCGATCACAGCGCCGGGGATCGAGCCGAAGCCGCCCAGCACCGCCGCCGGGAAGGCCTTCAGCCCCAGTGCAAGGCCGACATTGGAATGGATGAAGGTGATGGGCGCCAGAAGCACGCCGGCGGTCGCCGCCACCGCGGCGCTGATCGCCCAGATCAGCGAGACGACCCGCTTCACGGGAATGCCCATGTAATAGGCAGCCAGCATGTTCTCCGACGTGGCCCGCATGGCGGTGCCCATCCGCGTGTAATTGAAGAAGGCGTAGAGCACCGCACAGAGGATGACGGTGGCCACGATCACCGACAACTTGTCGTGGGCGATCACGAGGTCGCCCAGCTTGAAGACACCGGTCGAGAAGGGGGTTTCGATCTTCAGGTCGTCGGTGCCCCAGATCATGCCGGCGACCGAGCGCAGGAAGTATCCCAGCCCGATCGTGGCCATGACGATGGAGAATTGCGGATAGCCCAGGATCGGCCGGATCAGGATGCGTTCGGTCGCCATACCGAACACCGCCATGGCGCAGACTGCGAACAGGAAGCCCAGCCAGTAGTCGAGGCCGATCAGGCCGATGAAGGTGAAGACGAAGAAGCCGCCCAGCATCATCAGGTCGCCCTGGGCGAAGTTCACGACTTCGGTCGCCTTGTAGATGAGGACGAAGCCCAGTGCGATGAGGCCGTAGACACAGCCGAGCGCGATACCGCTCACCAGCTGCTGGATGAAGTCGAGCATTCCCTAACCCTGTAAACCGGCCGTTTGATGGCTTCGCGTTTAACTTGAATCATAAGACATGGCCGGGCTGCGGGGAGTCAATGGATTTTCAACCGGAGCGCTGTACTGTTGGTTGATCTCACTTCTTCAGCGGAGAATTCCATGTCGCTCGTCGAGCAGGCCGTCCTGTCGAGCCGGCCGCCGTCGCCCTTCTACACCGGGGAGCACGAGGCGTTCCGGAGCACCGTCCGGCGCTTCGTCGACCGTGAGCTCATGCCCCATGTCGATCAGTGGGACGAGGCCGAGGAATTTCCGCGCGAGCTCTATCGCAAGGCCTCGGCCGCGGGCCTGTTGCAGCTTGGCTTCCCCGAGGAGTATGGCGGCGTCCCCACCGACCCGTTCTTCGGCATCGTCAAGGCCGAGGAGATGGCGCGCCACGGCAGCGGCGGCCTCAATGCCAGCCTGAACAGCCACACGATCGGCGCCCCGCCCATCGCCGCGCTCGGTCCGGAGTGGATGAAGCGCAAGGTCCTGCCCGAGGTCCTGGCCGGCGAGAAGATCAGTGCGTTGGCCATCACCGAGCCCAGTGGCGGTTCCGACGTGGCCAACCTGAAGACTACCGCGCGGCGAGAGGGCGACCACTATGTCGTCAATGGCTCCAAGATGTTCATCACCTCGGGCATGCGGGCCGATTACTACACGGTCGCGGTCCGCACCGGCGGTCCGGGGGCGGGCGGGGTCTCCCTGCTGCTGATCGAGCGCGACCGCGAAGGCTTCGCGCGCACCAAGCTGAAGAAGATGGGCTGGTGGGCCTCCGACACCGCCCAGCTCTTCTTCGACAATGTGAAAGTGCCGGTGGAGAACCTGATCGGCGAGGAGAATCGCGGCTTCATTGGCATCATGCTGAATTTCAACTCGGAACGGCTGGGCATGGCGGCCGGCGCCTGCGGCTACGCCAAGGTCTGCCTCGACGAGGCGATCGCCTATGCCCGCGAGCGCCACACGTTCGGCAAGCCGCTGATCGCCAACCAGGTCGTGCGCCACCGGCTGGTCGACATGGCCATGCGCATCAACGCGGTGAAGTCGACGCTCGAACTGCTGGCGTATCGGGTTGGGCAGGGCGAGAAGCCGGTCGCGGAGATCTGCATGCTGAAGAACCTCGCGACCTCGACCATGGAGTATTGCGCCAACGAGGCGATGCAGATCTTCGGCGGCGCCGGCTACCTGCGCGGCGCCAAGGTCGAGCGCATCTATCGTGAGACCAAGGTCATGTCGATCGGCGGCGGCTCGACCGAGATCATGAAGGATCTCGCCGCCCGCCAGATGGGTTTCTAGTTCTGCCCTATCGCTTCAGGAGGAACGTTCCGTCCGGACCGGTCTTTGTCCGGTTCGCCTTGTCCCACCAGAACTGTCCGCGCAGCTCGTCGTTGACGGCCCTAATCTCGTAAAGTTCCGATCCGTGTACGGACAGGGTGTAGGCGCCGTTTCGTTCGGTGAAGGGGACGTTGTTTCTGCACGTGTCTTTCCGCCGAAGGTCGACGCAGATGTTCACCCGGTTGTTCTGCAGCAGTTCGATCGACAGGCGCTGGCCTTTGGTGTCGGCCGGCTTCCCGAAGATTGTCATGGGACGGATCCAGACCCAGTCGCCGGACCAACTGGGATTGCGGCTCGCTGCCGGTCGGGTTTGCGAAGCGGTGGTGTTGGCGTTCGCACAGGCGCGCACTTCCGAGAAGACTTTCGCGACGTCGCCGGAAAACGATACCGAACCCTTCACCAGCCCGTTCGGTCCGCTGACCTGCCACTGATAGCCGCGCGCACGGATGAGCGCCGGATAATTTCCTTCATCGATGTAAAATACCAGGCGGCCGCCGACTTCCGCGTCGATCGGCTCTGCACTGCCGCCGATGATGATCGTGGCCCGCCCCTCCCGGTACCAGCCCTTCGGCAGCCCCGCGGGCGCAGGTACGGAAACATAGGTGCGTCCGTTGTTTCGCCTCGAGATGATGTTCGGGCCCTGCGTCGCGCGGCAGTTGGCGACGCCTCCCGATTCCGCCGTCTGGGTGAATTTCCACCCCGGTACGTTGCCGCCCCAGGGCTCCTCCTGCGCAAATACGGGCGACCATGAAAGGATCATCAACAGCGTGACGCCCGCATATGCTTTGGTCACCGAAAGTCCCCAGAAATTCCAATCGACGATTCTTCGTTACGATATCTTCGCCGAACGGTATAGCCTTGCTCACCTGCCAGCGAGCCGAGCGAGAGCCTCCGCGGCGCAGTCCGGCCGCCTAGTAACTGCGGAGTTACGCATGCCTCCTCTCACCAGCAAGGAGGAGCGCATCGCGCTCTTCCAGCAATGGTTTTCCGACAACATCCCGCACAACAAGGCGCTGGGCCTGAAGGTGATCGATGCCTCGCGCGGCTTCGCCTCGATGCAGCTCGACTGGCGCGAGGAACTCGTGGGCAATCCCGAGACCGGCGTACTGGCCGGCGGTCCGCTCACCGCCATGCTCGACGGCTGCTGCGGCATGTCGGTGGCCACCATGCTGAAGGCGCCGGAGCCCTTCGCGACCCTCGACCTGCGCATCGACTATGTGCGGCCGGCCGAGCCCGGCAAGCCGGTGATCGCCGAAGCCGAGTGCTACCGCATCACGCGCTCGGTCGCCTTCACCCGCGCCTTCGCCCATCACGGCGATGCCAAGGACCCGATCGCTGCCGCCGCCGGCATATTCATGCTGGGCACCAAGGGCAGGCCGAACCGGCTGCCGCTGGGAGACAAGCCATGAGCGCGCTGCTCAGCCGCCTCGCCGAGGCGCGCAAGGAGGGCAACGTCGCCCGCCTGGCCGAAGCCATCCCCTATGCACGGTGGATGCAGATCGCCCCCGAGAATGGTACCGGCGAACTGCTGACCCGCATGCGCTATCACCCGGAGCTGATCGGAAACACCTTCCTGCCGGCGATCCATGGCGGCACCCTGGGCGCCATGCTGGAGATGGCCGCGATCTTCCATCTCCTGTGGGAGACGGAGACCGAGACGGTGCCGAAGATCGTCAACATCACGGTCGACTACCTGCGTTCGGCGCGACCGGTCGACGTGATCGCCTGCGCCAAGGTGACGAAGCAGGGAAGACGCATGGTCAACGTCTTCGCCGAAGCCTGGCAGGAGGACCGGTCGAGACCCGTCGCCACCGCCAATGCACACTTCCTGGTCAAATCCGACGCCGACGCCCCGCCGTCGCTTTAGACATTCGTTCCCTCTCCCCATGCGCCGCATGCGGAGAGGGCGACGAGGACGCCAATCACCCCCGCGGATTGCTCAGGTCGACGCCGTACTGCTTGGCGTTGCGCGCCATGTAGTGATCGCGGCCATGGACGGGCTCGCCGCGGACGGCCGCGTCGACCATGTCGACGAAGGTATGCCAGCCCATGGCGTTCAGCTTCACGAACGATTCCAGGACCGGGAGGTGCTCAAGCGTCAGCAGAGTGCCCTCGGCGGAGCCCGCCAAGGTCAGGATGACGTAGGATTCCGGATAGGGGGAGGTCGCGTCACCCGGATTGTACACGTTCCATGTGTAGGCGAGCCGGCCCGGCGGTTGCCATTGCGTGACCACCCCGCGGATATGGCCGCCCATCAGCGAGACGGCGCCGCCGACCCTCGGTTCGATGCTGCCGTCGCCATACCAGCCGGGCAGGCGACCGGGATCGGTCAGGAAACCCCATGCCTGTACAGGCGGGCCGGGGAGGTGTCGCTCGAAGCGCACCATATGCGCATGGGTGAATTGCGCGCCGTCGCTCATGGACTTTCCTGCCTCTTGCCTTAAAGAAAACGCCGCACATGGATTACGAATCCTTCAAGACCCCGGCCGACGACGTCGTTCGTGACGGCGCCAGCTTCGAGGCCTACCGGCTTCCAGGCGACTTGATCGATTCACAACACCCGAAAATCGTGGCCTATGCAAGGCGTGTGGCCGGTGAGGGCAGTGACCGGGAGAAGGCGTTGCGCCTCTACTACGCCGTGCGCGACGAGCTGCGCTACGATCCCTACAACACGCCGATGAAGCGCGAGGCCTATCGCGCGAGCACGACCCTGGCGGCCGGGCACGGATACTGCGTGAACAAGGCAGGCCTCATGGCCGCCGTCTGCCGTGCCGCCGGCATTCCGGCGCGGCTGGGCTATGCCGACGTGCGCAACCACATGACGACTCAGAGGCTGTCGGAGCTGATGGGCTGCGACGTCTTCTATTATCACGGCTACACCGACGTCTGGCTGGACGGGCGTTGGGTGAAGGCGACGCCGGCCTTCAACCGCGAACTGACCGACAAGTTCGGCCTGAAGCCGCTCGACTGGGACGCGGTGGGCGATTCGATCTATCACCCGTTCGATCTCAGCGGCCGCCGTCACATGGAATATCTCGCCTATCGCGGCGTGTTCGCCGACATCCCGTTCGACGAGATTCGCGGCGCCTTCCGCCACTATTACCCGCGCATGACGAAGGCGCAGGAGGAGATGGCGCTGGGCGGCGATTTCGGCGCGGAGGGTGCAGCTGAAGCAAAGGGCGGGGCGAAGACAAAGTGAACCTGACGCCGCGGTCGCCCGCCTACATTGCGCTGCTGGTGGCGCTGGGCAGTTTTGGCCCGCTCACCATGAGCATCTACACGCCGGTCATGCCGTCGGTGGGTCACGAACTCTTTGCGACACCCGACAACGTGAAGCTGACGCTCACCACCTACATGCTGGGCTTCGCGGTCGGGCAGCTGTTCTACGGCCCCCTCAGCGACCGCTACGGGCGGCGGCCGGTCCTGCTGGGCGGGTTGCTGTTCTTCACCATCACCAGTTTTGCCTGTTCCTTCGCCCCCTCGATCGGCGGGCTGATCGGGCTGCGCATTCTGCAGGGGCTGGGGGCCGCCTCCGGATCGGTTCTGGGCCGCGCGCTCACGCGCGATGCCTACACGTTCAAGGAAATGCCACTGGTCATGAGCTGGATCTCGCTCGGCCAGAACATCGCGCCATCCCTCGCGCCGACGATCGGCGGGTTCCTCGGCGAATGGTCGAGCTGGCGGGCGACCTTCTGGTTCGTCGGCGGCTTCGGCGCCATCCTGTTCCTCGTCACGCTGGCGGGCCTGCGCGAGACCAACAAGTTCCGCAGTGAGCGAATCGATTTGTCGAGCCTGCTGCGCGGCTCTGGCGAAATGCTGCGAGACCGGCGCTTCCTCGGCCACATCCTGCCGCTCGGTTTCGCCTTCGCGCTGAATTTCGGGATGTTGGCGGGCGTGCCCTTCGTGCTGCAGGAGAGCATGGGCTTCAGCCCCCGCGAGTTCGGCCTCATCGTCCTGCTCTCGGTCGGCGGCTTCACACTGGGCACCTTCGTGAACAACCGCCTGGTCGGCAGGGTCGCGCCGGTCGACATCATTATGTTCTCGGGCTGGTTTCACGTGGCGGCACTGGTCGGCATGGCGGCTCTTTCGCTCTCCGGCATCGTGACCTGGTGGGCCATCGTCGGCCCGCACATGCTGCTGAGCTTCGGCACGGGCATGATCGTCGCCAACGCCAATGCCGGCGCCGTCGGCCTCTATCCGCGGCTCGCCGGCACGGCTTCGTCGCTGGCCGGCCTCGCGCAGATGGGAATGGGCGCCATGGGCACGGTCGCGGTCGCGGCCCTGACTGTGGTCGGCAGTCGCTACATCGCCATGCCGATGGTGATCGGGCTTGCGCCTTTCGCCATTGCAACGGTGCTGAGCGCCCGACTGTTGCGCGGTGAGCCGCGGGCCCCGAAACTGGATCAATAGAAGAGGGAGAGAGAAGACTATGGCGAACATGTTGAAGGACAAGGTCGTGCTGGTGACCGGCGCGGGCGGCGGCATCGGCCGCGAGATGGCGCTGCTGGCGGCCAAGGAAGGCGCCAAGGTCGTGGTCAACGATCTCGGCGGCGCGGTCGACGGCGAGGGCAGCGGCAGCGCGACGGCAGCCGAGAAGGTCTGCGAGGAGATCAAGGCGGCCGGCGGCCACGCCGTGCCCAACGGCGACAGCGTGTCCGATCCGGCCGGCGCCGAGCGCATGGTCAAGGCGGCGGTCGAGAATTTCGGCCGCATCGACGGCGTCATCAACAATGCCGGCATCCTGCGCGACCGCATCTTCCATCGCATGAGCCACATGGACTGGAAGATGGTCATCGACGTGCATCTCAACGGCTCGTTCAACACCAGCCGCGCCGCCGCCAACTACTTCAAGGAACAGAAGTCCGGCGCCTTCGTGCACTTCACCTCGACGTCCGGCCTCGTCGGCAACTTCGGCCAGGCCAATTACTCGGCCGCCAAGATGGGCATCATCGGCCTGTCGCGCTCGATCGCGCTGGACATGGCAGCGTTCAACGTGCGCTCCAACTGCATCTCGCCGTTCGCCTGGACGCGCATGATCGGCACCATCCCCGCCGACACCGAGGCGCAGAAGGCGCGCCTGGAGCGCTCCAAGAAGATGACCCCGGCCAAGATCGCGCCGATGGCGGTGTACCTCCTGTCGGATTCGGCCCAGGAGCAGGGCATTTCCTCGCAGATCTTCGGGGTGCGCATGAACGAGATCATGCTGTTCAACGCCAACCGCCCGGTACGATCCGTGCATAACTCCGAGGGCTGGACCCTCGAGGACATCGCCGAGCACGCGGTGCCGTCGATGAAGCCCTACTTCACCGACCTGAAGCGCTCGCCCGAGTACTTCACCTGGGATCCGATCTGAGCCGGAAGGACTGACGACGATGGCTGCCGAGCGTATGAAGAACGAGCCCAGGATCGACCCCAAGGAGATCCTGGAGGGGATCGTCGAGTGGATCGAGATCGAGAGTCCGAGCCACGACGCGAAGGCAGTCAATCTGATGGTCGACAAGGTCGAGGGCCAATGCCGCGACCTCGGCCTCGACCTGTCGCGCACGCCGGGTCGTGATGGCTTCGGGGACATCCTCGAAGCCAGGACCCCGGCGGAATGGAGCATGGGGCAGGGCAAGGGCATTCTGGTCCTTGCCCATCTCGACACGGTCCATCCGCACGGGATGAAGGAGAAGGAGTTGAAGATCCGCCAGGAAGGCGACAGCGTCTTCGGCCCCGGCATCTACGACATGAAGGCGGGCGGCTATATCGCCTATTACGCCCTCAGGCACCTTGTCCGTCAGGGCAAGCGCACCAAGCTGCCCGTCACCTTCCTGTTCATTCCGGAAGAAGAAGTCGGCAGCCCGACCTCGCGCGCCCGCATCGAGGAAGCCGCCAAGGGTCACAAATACGCGCTGGTCATGGAGCCGGGCCGCGACGGCGACAAGGTCGTGACCTCACGCAAGGGCGTCGGCCGCTTCACGCTGACCGCCAAGGGCCGTGCCGCCCATGCCGGCGTGCGCCATGAGGACGGCCGCAGCGCCATCCTCGAGATTGCGCGTCAGATCGTGCGCATCGAGGAGAAGACCGACTATGCCCGCGGCATCACCTGCAACGTCGGCCTGATCCGCGGCGGTTCGGGCGTCAACGTGACACCGGCCGAATGCTCGATCGACGTCGACCTGCGTGTGCCCAGCATGCAGCTGGCGGAGGAGATGACGCACTGGTTCCTGAACCTCGAACCGATCGGCAAGGAGGTCGAGCTCTCGGTCGAAGGCGGCATGAACCGGCCACCCTACCAGAAGGATGCGGGCATCACCGATCTCTTCCAGAAGGCGCAGGCAATCTATCGCGAGATCGGCAAGGAGCTGAACGACGTGCCGCTGACCGGTGGCGGCAGCGACGGTAATTTCACGGCGGCGCTGGGCATCCCGACGCTCGACGGGCTGGGCGCCGACGGCAAGGGCGCCCACGCCGTTACCGAACAGATCTACTATTCGTCGCTGGAGCCGCGCACCTACCTCTGCGCGCGCCTGCTGGAAACGCTGGAGTAGGTCTCATTGGAGCGTGGCACCGCGGGCGGGGGGTGTACCCCCGACGGGGGACGCCCCGTTTTTACACAAAAATACGCCGGGTAAACCGTGTGGAGGGGGGTTGGG
>NZ_JBQVQG010000013.1:0-26491 GCF_052439685.1 Reyranella sp. | reverse complement strand
GTGGAGACGATTACTGCATCAGCCATTTGAGTTTCCTTCCAGATAGAACCTTGGAGTCGCGGTGGGGCCCCCCCCCCCCCCGCCCCCCACGCCCCTTTTGACCTCAATAAGCCGCCGTGAAGCGCTTGTGCAGGTGCTTGGGCTTCTCGATCTCGTTCACGATGGCGACCGCGAAGTCCTCGCGGCTGATGGCACTCTGGCCTTCCTTGTCCTCGAGCAGGTGGTCCTTCCCCAAGCGGAATTTGCCGGTGCGGTCGCCGGGTTGGATCGAAGCGGGCGGCGAGATCGCCGTCCAGTCTAGGTCCTTGGCCTTGCGCACCTCTTCCAGCGCCAGCGACGCAGGCTTCGAGGTCGGGGGCTGAATACCGCGATCGGCCATATGATCGAGATGGGTACGCCCGTCGGCCCTCAACAGGCTGCCGGCGCCGACCACGAACAGCACGCGCTTGACGCCGCTCTTGCGGACTGCTTCCAGCACGTGGTGCACGCTGGCCTCGTTCCACTTCACCGAGGCCACGATGATATCGTGCCCCTTGAGAATGGCCGACATCGAGACGACGTCGGTCGTGCTGCCTTGCCGGATGGTCATGCCGGGGCGCGGCTTGAGCTTGGAGGCGTCACGGGTGATGGCCGTGACGCTGTGCTTGCGGGCAAGCGCCTCGTCGAGGACGCGGCTGCCGATATTGCCCGTGGACCCGATCAGGGCGATGGCGGTCATTGTGGAATTCCCTTCATGAGGTCGCGCAGCGCAGCCACGGTCTCCGCCGGCGCCTCCTGCGGGACGTTGTGGCCGATGCGCGGCAGCATGCGCCGTTCGTAACCGCCGGTGAACTTGTCGGATTGGCCGTCGCGGTCGGACGCGGGCCCGACGCCGTCGGCGGCGCCGTGGAGATTGATGGTGGGTACCGTGATCGCGGGCTGCATCGCCAGCCTGGCTTCCAGCGGCTCGAGGGCGGGATCACCTTTCGCGTAGCCGTAGCGGTGCCGGTAGGACTGGATCACCACGTCGACGAAATCGGGATTGTCGAACGAGGACGCGGTCGTCTCGAACGTCGCTTCGTCGAACTTCCATTCCGGCGACCACAGGCTCCACAACAGCCTGCAGACGTCGCGGCGGTTCTTGGTGAGCCCGGCGCGTCCGCGCTCGGTGTTGAAATAATACTGGTACCAGAGGCGGTGTTCGGCCGCCGCGGGGGCGGGCTCGACCGAGGCCGCGATGTTTTGGAGGTTGTAGCCGGTACAGCTCACGAGGCAGCGCACACGCTCGGGCCACAGCGCCGACACGATGCAGGCCGCGCGACCGCCCCAGTCGTAGCCGGCGAGGGCGGCCCGCTGGACGCCGAGGGCGTCCATCAGCTGCAGCAGGTCGTGACCGAGCGCCGCCTGTTCGCCCGACCGCGGCGTTTCGGGCGACAGAAAGCGGGTTGGGCCATAGCCCCGCAGGTACGGTACCAGCACGCGGCTGCCGCCGGCCGCAAGCGCCGGCGCCACCTCGTCATAGGCGCGCACGTCGTAGGGAAAGCCGTGCAACAGGATCACGGGGGCGCCGTCGGCCGGCCCGTGCTCCTCGTAGGCGACGTCGAGAACGTCGGTGCGGATGGTTTTGCGTAGCATGTGTTCAACATATAGCGGCCCTCGGCCACCGTTGACAGTCGCGCGTGCCGCGACCAGCGTCGAACCATGAGCCGAATCGGCGATTACCTGACCCTGGAGCAGACACGCAGGCTGGGTGCCAAGTCGAACCTCGTCGGCGGCCTGCTCGTCCTGCACGGCTGGGGTCTGATCGCAGGCAGCATGGCGCTGTTCGCCTGGTGGCCGAACCCCTTTACCTTCCTCCTGGGTGTCATGGTGATCGGCGGACGCCAGCTCGGTCTCGCCATCCTGATGCACGATGCCGCCCACGGACTGCTGTTCGCCGATCGCCGGCTCAATGAGCAGGTGGGGAGCTGGCTGTGCGCTTTTCCGGTCTTCACGAGCCTTGTGCTCTACAGACCCTACCATCTGCAGCACCACCGTTTCACACAACAGGCTCAGGATCCCGATCTCGGCCTGTCTCGGGCGTTTCCCACCAGCCGCACGAGCCTGCGCCGCAAGATCGTCCGCGATCTCTCGGGCCAGACCGCCTTCCTCAGGCGGGGCGAGCAACTCCGCCGGGCGCTGGGTCCCGCCGACGCGACGGCCGGCGTTCAGCTCGGAAACCTGTGGCGCAACGAGAAGGGGCCGCTGATGGCGAACCTCGTCCTGCTCGCAGGGCTCTCGGCCTCCGGATATTGGTGGCTTTACCCCGTGATGTGGCTCTTGCCGCTCGCCACCTGGTACCAGCTCGTGAGCCGCATCCGGAACATTGCCGAGCATGCCGTGGTCCCCGACAACGACGACCCGCTGCGCAACACGCGGACCACCTACGCAAACCCTCTGATGAGGCTTCTGGTGGCGCCCTACTGGGTGAATTACCACCTCGAACATCACCTGTTCATGTTCGTGCCGTGCTGGCGCCTGCCGCAGGCGCATCGCGCCTTGCTGGATGGTGGCCATCGTCTGTCGATGGAACTCAAGCCCGGCTATCTTGCCGTGCTCAAGGCCGCGACCACCGGCACAACGGGCGGCGGTCGCAGCCCGGATGCGCGAACCGCGCAGCACATCTGATCGACCGCCTGCGTTGGCAAAATAAAAGGGCGGTCCGCTGGACCGCCCTTTCCTCAAAGCCGCGCCCGCTTACTGGGCGGGGCAGGCGTAGATGTTCATTTCCGGGCCGAGGTCGTACGGCGGCGGTACCTGCGACAGGGCCGTGACCTTCGGGTCCATTGCCCAGTCGAAGGCGCGCTTGCCCCGGCTGCAGAATTCCTTGTCGGTCGGCGCGCGTTGCGCCGTGCGGTTGGCGACTTCGGTCACGAACACATCCGTGTTGAAGCGCTTGCGGCCGGCGATCTGGGAGAGCGAGCGGGCGTTGGTCGCGAACTCGTTGCGGAACTTGCCGACGAAGTCGGCATAGACCGTCTCGTAGGCGCGGCGTCCGCCCGGGCCCTGGCACTGCAGGGTCACGACCTGGAGTTCCTGCTGAACCATGCGTGCACGCACGATCTCGAGGTCCGCTGCGTTGTAACAGATGGCGCGGGTCTGGCCCGCGGGAGGCGACGGCGGCACGGGGGCCTGATAGTCAGCCGCCGGCGGCTTCACGGGCGCAGCCGCTGTCTTGGATCCGCCGAGCGTACAGGCGCCCAGCGCGAGGACGCTCCCCGCAAGTACCGCCGCCTGTGTAAGCCTCTTGAACATCCGCAAACTCCCAACGCCGTTGGCCGGAAACCGCCAGCGGGTACAACAGTTAGCCGCCCGTTTCAAACGCTAATACCAATTGCGGGACGAGATGCGCCTATTTCCCGCAATTCTCAATGTAAAGCTTTGGTGAGGGCCCGGTCGGATACTTGCCAACCCCAGGTCGATCCAGGCCTCCGCCACCGTAAGCAGTGGCGCGAGGTGGAAAATCCCGACGCTGCCGCAGGCCGGGGCGGGCCACTTTCCGGGCGAGGCCTCGGCCGTCAGGCGGGCACGACCTCGAGCGCGGCCTTGATGAGCGGCATTCGGTCGTTGCCGAAGAACATGTCGTGCCCGACGAAGATGGTCGGGCTGCCGAAGCCACCGCGGGCGATCAGCTCGTCGGTGTTGGCGCGTAGCTGCGCCTTGCAGGATTCGGTCTCGATGCCGGCAAAGAAGCGCTGGCGCTCGATGCCGCCCCTGGTGGCGATGTCGGCGAGCACATCTTCCTTGGACAGGTCGCGGTCGTCGCTCCAATAGGCCTGGAAAGCGGCAGTGGCGTAGGGGACCAGCTTGCCCTCGTCCAGCGCCACGAAGGCGCCGCGCATGCACTTCACGCTGTTCACGGGGAAGACCGCGGGCGGGAACTTGATGGCGAGCCCGTAGAGGCGGGCCCAATCCTGCATGTCCTTCTGCATGTAGGCCTGCTTCCGCGGGTTGGGCTTCGCACGGCTCTCGTAGACGGTCTGGTTCACGGCGTTGAACACGCCACCCACCAGGATCGGCTTCCAGACGATCTCGGCACCCGCTTCGTGCGCCAGCGGCTGGATCGCGTGGAAGGCGAGATAGGTCCACGGGCTCGAGCAATCGAAGTAGAAATCGAGTTGGCGCGCCATTTCGTCCCCCTGAATCCGTCCGCCTTGTCGTTGCCATACATGGCGCGTATCTTGCAAATCCATGACGGTACCGACTGGCCAGTGTAGAGAAATGGGCCCCAAAAAGATCGCCATCGTCGTGCATCAGCAGCATTCGCGTCCCGGACGGGTCGGCGCGCTGCTCGAAATGCGCGGTTACGAACTCCACAGGCTTTGCCCCAATCTGGGCTGCAATCTGCCCGAAGACATGTCGGAATATGCAGGTGTCGTAGTCTTCGGCGGCCCGATGTCGGCCAACGATTGCGGCACTCTCGCAGGCATCAAGTGCGAACTCGAGTGGATCCCCAAGGTCGTCGACGCCGGCGTGCCCTTTCTCGGCCTTTGCCTGGGCGCCCAGCTTCTGACGCGGGCAGCGGGCGGCCGGGTCGGACCGCACCCGGAAGGGCTGGTCGAGATCGGCTATGTCGATGTCGAACCCACGGATGCGGGTCGCGAGTGGTTCAGGGCGCCGATGAAGGTCTACCAGTGGCATCGCGAAGGCATGACGATTCCGGACTGCTGCGAACTGCTGGCCACCAACGACCGCTATCCGGTGCAGGGTTTCCGCTGCGGCCCCAGCGCCTTCGGCTTCCAGTTCCATCCGGAGGTCACGCTGGAGATGAAGGGCATCTGGACGCTGAGCGCGGCCGAACGGCTGAAGATGCCGGGCGCGCAGCAGCGCGGAGTCCATCTGTCCATGCACGCGCTCTACGATCCGCCGCTCGATCGATGGATCAACGGTTTCCTCGACCGCTGGCTCGCGACCGACCAGCGGGGCGCGGCGGCCTCCAGGGACTCCCGCAGCCCCGCAGCCGAGTTCGCTGCCGCCGCCGACTAGCGGCGCGATAGTGCGCCGCCCGGCCATGGGCTAGTGTCTCCTGGAAACCGCAGGAGACGCTGAATGATATCGGGTGCTCTGATTTTCGTGCTGGCCGTCGTCCTCGTGGCGCTCGTCCTGATCTTCGCCGGCGTCAAGACGGTCAACCAGGGCACCAACTGGACGGTCGAGCGGTTCGGCCGCTACACGCGCACCCTGGCGCCCGGCCTGCATTTCATCGTGCCCTTCATCGACACGATCGGCCGCAAGATGAACATGCAGGAGAATGTTTTCGACATTCCGGCACAGAAGGTGATCACCAAGGACAATGCCACCGTGCAGGTCGATGCCGTGGCTTTCTACCAGGTGATCGATGCTGCCCGCGCCGCCTACGAGGTCCAGAATCTCCAACTGGCCATCACCAATCTGGTCCTGACCAACATCCGCTCGGTGATGGGCAACATGGCGCTCGACGAGGCATTGTCGAAGCGCAACGACATCAACAACACGCTGCTTGCGGTCATCGACCAGGCGACCAGCCCCTGGGGGGTCAAGGTGCTGCGCATCGAGGTCAAGGACATCGCCCCGCCCGAGGACATCGTGGTGGCGATGGGCCGCCAGATGAAGGCCGAGCGCGAGAAGCGTGCGACCATCCTCGAGGCCGAGGGCATTCGCGAATCCAGCATCCAGCGCGCGGAGGGCGAGAAGCAGTCGGCGATCCTCACCGCCGAGGGCCGCCGCGAGGCCGCCTTCCGCGATGCCGAGGCGCGCGAGCGGATGGCCGAGGCGGAAGCCAAGGCGACGTCGGTCGTGGCCGAAGCCATCGCGGGGAACGGCGTCCAGGCGACCAACTACTTCCTGGGCACCAAGTACGTCGAGGCGTTGGCGAAGATGGGGTCCAGCCCCAACGCCAAGGTGTTCTTCCTGCCCGTCGAAGCAGCAGGCGTGATGGCCTCGATCGCCGGCATCGGCGAACTCGCGAAGGAGGCACAGGCGCGCGGCGTCGAGGCCACCCGGACGCGCGGTTCCGTTCCCAGCGCGGGCTGAGCGGCGATGTTCAAGATCGTCTTCTGGTACTGGTGGGCGGTCGCCGCCGTGTTGCTCGTGTTCGAGATGATGCTGCCCGGCGTCGTCTTCCTCTTCCTCGCCATCGGGGCGGGGGCGGCGGGACTGTTCCTTCTGGTCGTATCGGATCTCTCGATCGAATTGCAGCTCCTGACCTTTGCGGTGGTCTCCGTGGTCGCGGCCGTCGGGCTGCGCCGGACCTTGCGACGGCTGCAGCATGCCGACAATCCGCCGACCTCCACGCTCAACGCCCGCGGCGACGCCCTGATCGGCCGCATCATCGTGCTCGACGAGCCGATCCTGAACGGGCGGGGCCGTGTGATCCTCGGCGATGGAAGCTGGAGCGTGACCGGTCCCGACATGGTCAAGGGCGCCAAGGTCCGCGTGAAGTCGGTGAGTGGGACCGAACTTGCGGTAGAGCCCGCCCCCTGAACTGGGGACTTGCCAATGTTAACCATTTGGTTAACTGTAGGCGAGATCCGAGAGGGTGGCGATGGAACGGTCCTACGGCTGGGTAATCGTTGGCGCGGGCGCGCTGATGGGATGTGTCGCAATCGGGGCACTGTTCTCGCTTGCGGTCTTCCTGCAGCCCATGTCCGAGGCGACGGGCTGGTCGCGCACCGGCATTTCGAGCGCGATGACGCTCGATTTCCTGACCATGGGCGTCGCTGCCTTCGGCTGGGGCGCGCTCAGCGACCGGTTCGGTCCGCGTATCGTCGTTCTCTCGGGCGCCCTCCTGCTGGGGCTGGGTCTCGCGCTGGCCAGCCGGGCGACCAGCCTGCTGGAGTTCCAGCTGATCTACGGAATCGTGGTGGGCGTCGCTGCCGGCGCGGTGTTCGCGCCGATGATCGCCACCGTCACCGGCTGGTTCGACAGGCACCGCAGTCTCGCCGTCTCGCTGGTCTCCGCCGGGATGGGCGTGGCGCCCATGACCATCTCGCCTTTCGCGCAGTGGCTGATCTCCGCACACGACTGGCGGACCGCCATGCTGACGATCGCCATTGGCGCCTGGGTGCTGCTGGTCCCGGCGGCCCTGCTGGTCCGCCGTCCGCCGGAGGACACGGCCGCCTCTGCGGGTACCCCGGCGGAAGGCGGGGAGGCGATGACGGTCGGGCAGGCGCTACGCTCGTCGCAATTCATCGTTCTCTCGCTCACCTTCTTCTGCTGCTGCGCCGCCCATTCCGGCCCGATTTTCCATACGGTCAGCTACGCGCTGGCCTGCGGCCTTCCGGCCATGACGGCGGTCACGATCTACAGCGTCGAAGGGCTGGCGGGGCTCGGCGGCCGCATTCTGTTCGGCCTTATGGGCGACCGGTTCGGCGCGCGGAGAGTGGTCGTCGTGGGGTTGATGGTCCAGGCGGTGGGCGCCGGCAGCTATTACTTCACGCGCGACGCGGGGGAATTCTATGCCGTGGCGGTCCTGTTCGGCATGGCCTATGGCGGCGTCATGCCCCTCTATGCCGTGCTGGCTCGCGAGTACTTCCCCATGCGTATCATGGGGACGGTGTTCGGCGGCGCAGCCATGATCTCCAGTCTCGGCATGGCGCTGGGCCCCGCGGTGGGCGGCTGGATATTCGATACGTTCCACGGCTACGGCTATCTCTACATCGCGTCGTTCGGCATGGGCCTGGCGGCCGTCGCCATCGCGCTGGCCTTCCCGGCGCCGCCGTCGTCCGCCCCATGCACGCCGCGAGTGCAGCCGGCGTAAATCTGCGCAGGCTACGCAACGGCGGGGCCATCTTACGAGTTGATCCGGTAACAGAACCCGGAGAGTGCGATGAAAGTGGCCCTGCCTGTCCTGCTCGTCCTCGCGGCTTTCGGTAGCGCCGCCCAGGCCCAGCCCCAGCGTTTCAATTCCGACTTCAGCACGATGCAGGAGTCGGGCCCGCCCGTCGCGGGAGGGAACGGTGCCACGGCCGGCCCGAACTGGAAGAACCAGGCGATCCTGCCGATGCCCGGCTCGACCGAGCTCAGCGAAGTCCCGCGCTACCCGATCACCGACGAGCCGCTCGTGCCGAAGCCGACGGCGCCGCCAGTTCGGGAGGCGCCGCGCCGCGCCCCGCAGTAGCTTCAGATGATTGCGTCGCCGTCCTTCAGGAAGGCTTCCAGAGCGCGCTCGTGCGGCTCGAGGTCGAGGCCCTGAGCGGCGATCCATTCGTCGTTGTAGTAGGTGTGGCCGTAGCGTTCGCCCGCGTCACAGATCAGCGAGACCAGAGACCCCGTGCGGCCCTCGGCCTTCATGCGCGAGGTGAGGATGCAGAGCGCCACGAAATTGGTGCCGGTGGAGCCACCGACCTTGCGGCCGAGCAGCCGCGACAGAACCCGCATGCCGGCCAGCGACTGGGCGTCGGGTACGCGCATCATGCGATCGATCATGTTGGGCAAAAATGACGGCTCGACTCGGGGACGCCCAATCCCCTCGATCCGCGAGCCGCGGTCGCAGGTCGCCTGGAGGTTGCCCGTGGCGAAGGCTTGGAAGAAGGCCGAGTATTCCGGATCGGCGACGCACAGCCTCGTGGCGTAACGCATGTAGCGGATGTAGCGGCCGAGCGTTGCCGTGGTGCCGCCGGTGCCGGCGCTCATGACGATCCAGGTGGGAACGGGATGGGGCTCGCGGCTCATCTGCTCGAAGATGGACTCGGCGATGTTGTTGTTGCCGCGCCAGTCGGTGGCCCGCTCGGCATAGGTGAACTGGTCGACGTAGACCCCCCGCAGCTCGGTCGCCAGGGTCTCCGCGGCGGCGTAGATGCCGCGCCCGTCCGCCACGAGATGGCACTTGCCGTGCTGCCGCTCGATCTCCGCGATCTTCTCCGCCGAGGTCGATGCCGACATGACGGCATGGAAGGGCAGGCCCAGCAGGCGGGCGAAGTAGGCTTCCGAAATCGCCGTCGAACCCGACGAGGCTTCGACGATCGGCGTGTCCTGCCGGATCCGGCCGTTGCAGATCCCGTACAGGAACAGCGAGCGCGCCAACCGGTGCTTGAGGCTGCCGGTGGGATGGGTCGACTCGTCCTTGAGATAGACGTCGATCCCCTCGAGCACCGGCAGGTCGAGCCGCAGCAGATGCGTGTCGGCCGAGCGGCGCTGGTCGTTGCGGATCAGCTCCAGCGCGCGGCGGGACCATTCGGCATCGTTGTGACGGGCGACCGCCTCGTCGAGAAGCTGCATATGCGTCATGATCCCGCCAGCCCGTAACCGGTTCCCGGCGTCAGCCGCCGATGATCTTCTTGTCGATCATGCAGTGGATGCCCTTGTTGCCGTCCACCGTCTGAGTCACGTGCAGGTCGGCCTGCAGGCTGCAGAGCATGTAGGCGTCCTCGGGCTTGAGGCCGGTCTTGGCGGTGATCAGGCGGATCATGTCGCGCAGTGCTTCCTTGGCGGCATCGTCGAGATCCTGGTCGAAGCCGTGGGTGATCCAGTGGGTCGCCGTCTCGGCGCGCGGGTTGTTGAGCTTCATGCCCTTGTGCAGCGTGAACTTGAAGGTGCCGCTCAGGCTGGTCTCGAGCGCCGTCAGATTGACTTCGCCGTCGCCCTGCACGCCATGGCCGTCGCCGGTCGAGAACAGGCCGCCATCGGCGAAGACGGGGAAGTAGACCGTGGTGCCGACCCGGAAATGCTTGTTGTCGATGTTGCCGCCGAAGGCGCGCGGCTCGACCGAGCTGCACTGGCCCCATTCCGGCGGCGGGGCGACGCCCATGATGCCGAAGAACGGCTTGAGCTCGATCTCGGTGCCCCAGGGCATGGTGCAGACGCCGCGGTTTGAATCGATCGGAATGTGCGTCAGGCGATAGAAGGGGAAGTCCTCGGGCAGGGTGCCCATCAGCGGTCGCTGCACGTTCCAGCCCCAGTTGGTGCGGAACTTGATGTCGAGCACCTCGACCGCCAGCACGTCGCCGCGCTCGGCGCCCTCGACATGGACGGGGCCGGTCAGGATGTGCCGGCCGATATGCGGCTTCAGTTTGGAGAGGATCTCGCGATGCTCGGGCAGTACGTTGAAGGGCTCGCCGGGCAGGATCTCCGCGGCGCCCGACACGCAATGGATGGTGGCGGTGTCGCCCGACTTGATGCGCAGCTGCGGCGGGAGCTGGCTGTCGAAATAGCCCCAGTGGCAGGTCTCGGGCGAAGAATGCAGCTCATGGTTGGCCATTTCGATCCTCAAATGTAGTGTCCCGCGCCTGAAGCACATACCGTGCCCGGGGAATCATCTCAAATCGGGCCAGAAAGTCTTTCGTGAACTATCGCCACGGCTACCACGCCGGCAATTTTGCCGATCTGCTGAAGCACACGGCGCTCTGCGAGCTCCTGCGTCTGTTGACCACCAAAGACAAGAAGCTGTTCGTGCTCGACACGCATGCCGGAGCCGGGGGCTATGACCTCGGCGGTTCCCAGGCCCGTCGCACCGGCGAGGCTGAGGCCGGCATCGGGCGCCTGATGGCCGAGAGCCAGGCCGGGATGCCGGCGGCGGTCGCGCGCTATCTCGCGGCGGTCCGGGCCTACGATCGCAAGTTCGGCCCTCCCGGCGGCCAGCTCCATCGCTATCCCGGTTCGCCGCGGCTGGTCCGTGCGGTGCTGCGTCCGGGCGACCGGTTCGTCGCCTGCGAGAAGCATCCCGAGGAGGCGCTGCTGCTGAAGCGTGAGTTCGCCGGCGACCGCGCTGTCGAGGTGCGCCAGGCTGATGGCTACCACGCGATCAAGGCGGCACTGCCGCCGGTCGAGCGGCGTGCCCTGGTGCTGATCGATCCGCCCTTCGAGGCGACCGACGAATTCGAGGTCCTGACGCGCGCCGTGCGGCACGGGCTGCGCCGCTTCGCCACCGGCTGCTACGCGATCTGGTATCCGATCAAGGACGAGGCGGCGGTCTCGCTGTTCGTCGCATCCCTGGCGGAGGTGGAATACCTGCGCATGGAACTCGATCTGGGGCCGCGCACTCCCGAAGGGAAGCTCGCGGCGTGCGGGCTCATCGTGATCAATCCGCCCTGGAAATTCGAGGAGGCAATGCGCGAGGCGCTGCCGTGGATCGCGGCCCGTCTCGGCGAGGGTGCCATGTCGAGCTTCTTCGTATCGCCGAGCGAGTCGCCGGCTCAGTCCTGAACCGTTGGCGCAACGCTACTTCTTGCCGTCGGCGCTCTTCTCCGGCCGCCATCCCCAGACTTCGTAGGCGGCTTCGAGGATCCGCGGGTCGAGCGCGTGGCTCTCGATCTTGACGCCTTCCCCCAGCTGATCCGCGATGATCTTCAGGCCCTCGAGCCGGGCGTGCATCTTCTCGTCACTGGCGACGACATGCCAGGGGGCGTGTCCGGTGTCGGTGCGTTCCAGCATGTCGTCGTAGGCATCCAAATACTGCTTGCGCTTGGCGATGTTGCGGAAATCCTCGAGGCCGATCTTGTAGTGCTTGCTGGGCTTGCTCAGCCGCTCGATCATGCGCCGCTTCTGTTCCTCGGCGCTCACATGCACGAGCAGCTTCACCATGCGCACGCCATCGTCCGCGAGTTGGCGCTCGAACTCGTTGATCTCGCGGTAGGCGCGCTCCCAGGCGGACTTCTCGCAGAAGCCCTCGATGCGCTCCACGAGGACGCGGCCGTACCACGTGCGGTCGAAAATCGCCCAGTTGCCGGGGGCCGGAAGCCGGTTCCAGAAGCGCCAGAGATAGTGGTGGCCCTGTTCCTCGGGCGTCGGCGCGCCAATGCGCCAGACCTGCACCGATTTCGGTTCCAGTCCCGCTACCAGCCGCTCGATCATGCCGCCCTTGCCGGCGGCGTCCCAACCGTCAAGGCAGATCAGCGCCCGTCCGCCCGTCCGCAGGTCGTGGATCTGGAGGTCGAGCAGTCGTTCCTGCAGTTTCTTGATCTGGCGTTCGTAACTCTGCTTGTCGATCGGACCGTCGATCATCTCGATCTTGTCCAGCCGTGGCCACTTGCCCATCCGGTCCTCCCTGGCGGATCGTGACAGCGCCATGGCGCCGAGGCAATGCACGGAGATTGACAGCGGTAACCGACGCGACGACTAATCTTCGCCGATGGCCGAAGCGGAACCCACAATTCGTTACACCGAGCGCGGGGGCAGGCCCGTCGTGGAAGTCGGCGGGACCTGGACGGTTTTCAGCGTCCGCGGCATCCGCAAGAAGGCCGAGAGCGCACTCGCAGCCGCCGGCACCCGCTCGAAGGATCGTCCCGCCATCGATGCGACGGCGGTCGAACGCATCGACACCGCAGGCGCACTCGAGATCCTGGAAATCTCCGGATGCGGACCCGAAGCCGAGGTGGAGACCCGAAACGAGTCGCAGGCCGCCCTGTTCAAGGTGGTCCGCGAGAACATGTGCCAGGCCCAGCCGGACCGTAAGGTCAACTGGTTGGCGCACTGGCTGGAGGAGATCGGCCACGGAACGATCGACTTCTACAAGCAGATCCTCAATCTCTGCTCCTTCTTCGGCGAAATCCTGGTGGTCCTCGTCGAAGCCATCCTGCAGCCCAAGCGCTTCCGGCCGAACGCCATCATCCGGCAGATGTACGAGGTCTGGATCCGAGCCCTCGTGATCGTCGGCGTGCTGTGCTTCCTGATCGGCGTGGTCATCGCCTACCAGGGCGTCCAGCAGCTTCGCCAGTTCGGTGCCGAGACCTTCACGGTCGAGGCGGTCGGTATCGGCATGTTCCGCGAGCTGGGGCCGCTCCTGACGGCAATCATCGTCGCTGGCCGCTCGGGCAGTGCCTTCACGGCCCAGATTGGCACGATGCAGGTCAACCAGGAGGTCGATGCGATGCGCACGATCGGCCTCAATCCGGTCGAATGGCTGGTTCTGCCGCGCATCTGCGCGCTGCTGATCTCGATGCCGCTGCTGGCCTTCTGGGGCGACATGGCGGGCCTGCTGGGCGGCGCGGTCGCCTGCACCGTCTATCTCGACTTCACTTTCGTGCAGTTCTTCGACCGGCTGCGCGATACGGTCGGCGCCTGGCATTTCTACACCGGCATGATCAAGGCCCCGGTGTTCGGCATCGTGATCGCCACGATCGGCTGCTTCGAGGGCCTCCAGGTGCGCGGCAGCGCCGAGAGCGTGGGGCAGCTCACGACCAAGTCCGTGGTCGAATCGATTTTCTGCGTGATCGTGCTGGACGCGCTGTTCTCGATCATCTTCCTGCTCGCCGGCGTCTGATGGCCGAAGGCGCCAAGGTGGAAGGGGGGCAGATCGTCGATCACAGCGACGGCCGGGAGGTCGTGCTCCGCCTGCGAGGCATCCGAACGCAGTTCGGCGACAAGGTGATCCACGACCACCTCGATTTCGACGTATTCCGTGGCGAAATTGTCGGACTGGTTGGCGGATCGGGAACCGGTAAGTCAGTCCTGCTGCGGACGATCATCGGCCTTAATCAGGCGCGAGAGGGCACGATCGAGATGCTGGGGGTCGATACCAGCACTCTTCAAGGCAAGGCCCGGCGACAGATGCTGGCCCGTACAGGTGTCCAGTTCCAGGATGGCGCTCTGTTTTCCTCCCTCAGCGTAACGGAGAACATCATCGTCCCGATCCGCGAGCACGCCGAACTGGAAGAGCAGACCATGCGCGACATCGCGGCCCTCAAGGTGGCTCTGGTCGGCCTTCCGAGCGACACCGGGGAAAAGAAGCCGTCTGAACTTTCCGGTGGCATGCGCAAACGTGCCAGCCTGGCACGCGCGCTTGCACTCGATCCGGAACTGCTGTTCCTCGACGAACCGACGGCGGGTCTCGATCCGATCGGCGCCGCGCACTATGACGAATTGGTCAAGGGCCTGAGCCACAATCTCGGGCTGACCGTCTTGATGGTCACGCACGACCTCGATAGCCTTAATGCTATTTGCGACCGTATTGCAGTCCTTCTCGACAAGCGCGTCGTGGTGGGTACGATGGCGGAGTTGCTTGAATACGACCATCCTTGGGTCCGGGAATACTTCCACGGACCGCGTGGGCGCGCAGCGCGGCGGGAGCAGAAGTAGTATCGGATGGAAAGAAAATCGCCTTACGTGCTGATCGGCGCGGCGATGATCCTGTTCGTCGCCGCTCTGGCCGGATTCGTCATCTGGAAGCTGCGTGCGGGTGATCGCACGTCGTATGCCTACTATGACATCCTGTTCTCCGGCGACGTCCAGGGGCTAACCAAGGATTCGCCGGTCTTCTATCGCGGGCTGCGCGTCGGCCGCGTGGCGGACATCCAGCTCACGTCGAGGCTGGAGACGCAGCGTTCGACCGGACGGGAGCGCCTGACCGAGAAGATCGAGGTCACGGTGGCGGTCGACTGGTCGATCGATATTCGAGACCGGTCCTACGCTGTCTTCGAGAAGCCTTTCATCGCCGGCGCCCCGTTCATCCAGATCGTGGGACGCCTCGACGTCGACCAGGTGAAGCCCAAGAAGAAGCTGGGCGACAAGCCCTACCCGGAGATTCGCGAGGGCGCCTCGTTCCTGCAGGCGACCTCGACCTCGGCCCAGGAGCTTCTGACCAAGGCCAGCACCACCGTGGACCGGCTGAACGACCTGCTGAGTCCGGACAATCTCGGGGCGGTCACCGACACGCTGCGCAACCTGCAGACCGCGACAAACGCCTTTGCCAAGTCCGATGGCGCCATCCAGACGACGTTGGCCGAACTTCCGGGAGCGATTGCCGATTTCCGCAAGACCTTCAACAAGCTGAACGAGCTTTCGGATTCATTCACGCTGATCGCCCAGGAGCTCGGCCCGCAGGATGCCGAGACGCGCAAGGCACTGGCCGGCAAGGATCCGGGTGAGTTGCGTAAGACGCTGAACGAGACCCGGGCGGCACTGGCCAACATCAATGCCGCCGCCAACCAGCTCAACAAGCTGGTCACGGACAATAGCCGTCCGATCAAGAATTTCACCGAAATCGGTCTCACCGAGTTCTCGCTGGCGCTCCGGGACCTGCGCCAGCTCACCGCCAACCTGAACGTCATTGCCACGCGACTGGAGCGCGACCCGGCCAATTTCGTGTTCAGCGGCAAGCAGGGATACACGCCGAAATGATCCGTTGCCTGGCCGCCTGCGCGGCCGCCGTCGCGCTCCTGTCGGGCTGCTCGTTCGTCAGCGCCGTCGATTCGGTGGGCGATCCGACCGACCTCTACACGGTCTCGCCCAAGAGCACCTTCGACTCCGATCTGCCCTCGGTCTATTGGCAGCTCGCGGTGGAGGCGCCGGTGGCGGCGGCGAACCTCGATACCGGCCGCATCGCCATCGCCATGACGCCGACCTCGACGGACTATTATGCCAAGGTGGCGTGGACCGACCGGGCGCCCCTGATGGTGCAGACCCGTATCGTCGATTCCTTCGAGAACACGCGCAAGATCGTGGCGGTTTCCCGAGAGTCGATCGCGCTACGGGCTAACTACGTGCTGCAGCCCGACCTGCGTAATTTCGAGGCCATGTATTTCTACGGCATGCCGCCGATCGTGAAAGTCCGGATCATCGCCAAGCTGGTGCGGATGCCGGACCGGCAGATCATCGGCGTCGCCTCGTTCGAGCGCTGCGTCCGGGCGCGCGCCGACAAGGTGCCGAAAGTCGTCGAAGCCTTCGACCAGGCCTTGGGCAGCGTAATCAAGCAGCTGGTGTCCTGGACACTCCGGACGCCCCCGCCACAGCCCCCAAGCGACTCGGTGCCCTACGATATTGCGCGCTATCGCAATCCGGCCAACGCCATCATCGACAGCGCGAATTGTCCGAAGGGCAACGACGCCTCGATGGTGCCGTACACCGACGAGTAGGGAAGGGAAGCGCGCTCAGGCGCGCTTCTCGACCATCGACCACGCGAGGTCAGCCATCGCGCGCGCGCGGTTGCCGTATTTCGTCGCCGTTTCGGACGAGGCATTGCCGTCGAGGCCGCGCTTGTAGACGCCCTGCACGATGGCAGCGAGGCGGAACAGCGAAAAGGCCAGGTAGAAATTCCAGGCGGGTACATCCTTGCGACCGGTCCTGCGGGCGTAGGCGGCAAGATATTCCTGCTCGGTCGGAATGCCAAAAGCCTTCAGGTCCTGACCGGCATAGCCGCCGGACGCCCCGAAGCCCTCGCCGAAATGGTACATCATGCAGTTGTAGCCGAGGTCGGCCAGCGGATGGCCGAGCGTCGAGAGCTCCCAGTCGAGTACCGCGATGACGCGGGGCTCGGTCGGGTGCACGATCGTGTTGCCGAGACGATAGTCGCCATGGTTGATGCGCGTTTCGTCGCCGGGCGGGATGTTCTCCGGCAGCCACTTCTTCAGCGCTTCCATCGATGCGATGTCTTCGGTGCGGGCGAGGTCGTACTGGCTCGACCAGCGGGCGACCTGCCGCTGGATGTACTGCCCCTCGCGGCCATAGTCGCCGAGGCCGACCGCGCGATAGTCGACATTGTGCAGGCGCGCCAGCACATCGTTCATCGAGTCGAATATCTTGCCGCGATCCGCCGGCGAGACGCCCGGCATGCGCACATCGGCGAAGACCCGGCCCGGCAGGAACTGCATGATGTAGAAGGTCGTGCCGATGACCGAATCGTCCTGGCAGAGCGCGTAGGGCTTCGGAACGGGCACGTCCGTATGGTCGGCCAGGGCCTTGATCACACGATATTCGCGGTCGACCTGGTGGGCCGAGGGCAGCAGCTTGCCCGGGGGCTTCTTGCGCAGCACGTACATGTTGCCGGCGCCGTCGGTGACGTGGAAGGTCGGGTTGCTCTGGCCGCCCTCGAACTGGAGGATGCTGATCGGGCCGCGATAGCCCTCGACATTGGCCTTCATGTAGTCGGCGAGCCTTGCTTCGTCGAAAACGTGAGCGGCGCGGACGGGCGTGAGATTGTCGGGCAGAATGGACATGGGACTCTTCTAGAACCGTGGCATCGGGATTTCGAGACGCGTTTGCGATCGGGTCCGCAGGGCGGTCACGTCGAGCCTGTCAATTGATGTTGCGCTGCCGGCCTTCCCAATAGGGCTTGCGCAGCTCGCGCTTCAGGATCTTGCCGGTCGGGTTGCGGGGCAGGGCGTCGATGAAGTCGACCGATTTGGGCAACTTGTACCCGGCGATCCGCCCCCGTGCCCAGCCGATCAGCTCTCCCGGCGATACGTCCGCGTCGGGCTTGCGCACCACGACGGCCTTCACCGCCTCGCCCCAACGTTCGTCGGGAACGCCGATCACCGCCACGTCGGCCACGCCCGGATGGCCGAACAGGGCGCTCTCGACCTCCGCAGGATAGATGTTCTCGCCGCCCGAGACGATCATGTCCTTCACGCGGTCATGGATGAACAGGTAGCCCTTCTCGTCGAGATAGCCGGCGTCGCCGGTGAAGAACCAGTCTCCCTGGATGGCGCGCTTGGTGGCGTCGGGCAGGCGCCAGTAGCCGGCCATCACCTGAGGCGAACGGACTGCGATCTCACCGACCTTGCCCGCTGGCACGTCCGCGCCGGAATCGTCGACGATGCGGAGCTCGACGCCCACCTGGGCATAGCCGCACGACAGGAGCTTTTTCGCGTCGGACGGATCGTGATCCTCGGGCGGCAGCAGGGTGATGGCGCCCGTAGTCTCGGTGAGTCCATAGACCTGTTGAAAGCCGCATCCGAAGATCGACAGTGCCTGTTTCAGCAGCTCGCCCGGGATCGGCGCGGCGCCGTAGACGATCAGGCGCAGGCTCGAGAGCTCGGTCTCGCGGATCTGCGGCGCTTGCACCAGGAAGAGGATCATGGCCGGCACCAGCAGCATCACCTCGATGCGGTCGCGCTCGATGATCTCGAGCACCCGTGCAGGGATAAACTCCCGGACCACATGGTTGGTCGCGCCTGCATAGAGGCCGGCGATGGCCCAGCCCGCGCCGCCGATATGAAACATCGGCAGGCAGACGAGGTTCTGGGTCCCGGGCTTCAGCAGCCAGCTGCGCGTCCATTGCTCGAACATGAAGGCGAAATTGGCATTGGTCAGCTCTGCTCCCTTCGGCAGGCCCGTGGTACCGCTGGTGTAGAACTGAACGGCTGTGTCCCGGGGGTGGGCGGGCAGGCACGGGTCGGTGTCGGGGTGTCTGTCGCGCCAGTGCCCGAAGGCCTCCCAGTCGCCGTGCCGCCGCCCCAGGGACACGATCCGGCGGACGGTCTTCAACTGCTCGCGGATCTCCTCGACGACGGGGAAGTATTCCTCGCCGACGAAGAGCATCTCGGCCTCGGCGTCGTTCACGATCTGCAGCACCTCGGGTGCGGCCAGACGCCAGTTCACCGAGACCATCACGGCACCGGCCTTGGCGACGCCGAACAGCAGCTCGAAGAAGAGGTCGCTGCTCTTGTCGAGATGGGCAATGCGGACCCGGGGCTCGATGCCTTCGGCGACGAGGCCGCTGGCAGCGCGGCTGGAAGCGCGATCGAGTTCGCCGTAGGTCGTGGGCCGGCCTTCGTAGACGATCGCCACTGTGTCCGGACGTGCCGTACCATGGACGCGCACGATGTCGGCCAGGCCGACCATCTCGATGCTCATAGGACGCTTCCCCTGCGATATTGGCCCGGTCCCGCCGCGGGTGGGCAGCTTCATCCTTCGGTGATTTTGAAGTGAATTCAAGAGCTTGATGGCCTAGTGTCGAGCGCGATGTGAGAGGCGATTCCGAGGGGCATCATGGGCAAGCGGATTCTGGTCACCGGCGGGGCGGGCTTCCTCGGTTCGCACCTCTGCGAGCGCCTGCTCGAAGCCGGACACGACGTGCTCTGCGTCGACAACTACTTCACCGGCAGCAAGGCCAACGTGCTGGCTTGCCTCGACAATCCGCGCTTCGAACTGATGCGTCACGACGTGACGTTTCCGCTCTATGTCGAGGTCGACGAGATCTACAACTTGGCCTGCCCGGCCTCGCCGATCCACTACCAGCACGACCCGGTGCAGACGACCAAGACGAGCGTCCATGGCGCCATCAACATGCTGGGCTTGGCCAAGCGGGTGCGGGCCAAGATTTTCCAGGCCTCGACCAGCGAGGTCTACGGCGATCCGACGGTGCATCCGCAGGTCGAGAGCTATCGCGGCAACGTCAATCCGCTGGGGCCGCGGGCCTGCTACGACGAGGGCAAGCGCTGCGCGGAGACGCTGTTCTTCGACTATCACCGCCAGCACGGGCTGCGCATCAAGGTGGCGCGCATCTTCAACACCTACGGCCCGCGCATGCACCCCAACGACGGGCGCGTGGTGTCTAACTTCATCGTGCAGGCGCTGAAGGGCGAGGACATCACCATCTACGGCGACGGCATGCAGACCCGGGCCTTCTGTTTCGTCGACGACCTGCTCGACGGCTGGCAGCGCCTGATGGACCATACGCCCGACGATTTCACCGGGCCGGTGAACATCGGCAATCCGGTCGAGATGCCGATCCGGCACCTGGCCGAGAAGATCCTCGACAAGGTCGGCGGCAAGAGCCGGCTGGTGTTCGCGCCGTTGCCGGCCGACGATCCGATGCAGCGCTGCCCGGACATCACGCTCGCCCGCGAGGCGCTCAAGTGGGAGCCGAAGGTCGCGCTCGACGACGGGCTGACGAAGACGATCGCCTTCTTCGACGAGCTGCTGAAGAGCAACAGGGGCCTGAGCGGGATCGGCCGTTAGCCCCAATGCAAAGCGCCGCGAAGTTTTCTTCGCGGCGCGTTCGTGGTCCGGCGTTCCCGGCGGCTTACTGGGCCGCGAGGGCCTGCTTCGGCAGGGCGTTGACGACCGATTCCTTGCCCGAGGTCATCTCGTCGTAGATCCACTTGTAGGTCTTCTCCATGCCGTCCTCGAGACGGATGGAGGGGGCCCAGTTCATCAGCTTCTTGATCAGCGTGTTGTCGCTGTTGCGGCCGCGCACGCCCTTCGGGGCGTCGAGCTTGTAGCTGCGCTTGAGCTTGATGCCGGCGATCTTCTCGACCATGTCGACCAGGGTGTTGATGCTGACCAGCTCGTCGCTGCCGATGTTCAGCGGCTCGATGATGTCGCTCTCCGCGAGCTTGATCGTGCCCTCGGTGCAGTCGTCGATGTACATGAAAGAGCGGGTCTGCTCGCCATCGCCCCAGATCTCGATCTCGTGCTTGCCGGAGAGCTTGGCGGCGATGACCTTGCGGCACATGGCGGCCGGGGCCTTCTCGCGCCCACCGTCATAGGTGCCTTCCGGACCGTAAACGTTGTGGTAGCGCGCCACGCGGGTGGCGATGCCGTAGTCCTCGCGATAGTGGCGGGCCATGCGCTCGCTGAAGAGCTTCTCCCAGCCGTAGCCGTCTTCCGGCAGCGCGGGGTAGGCGTCTTCTTCCTTCAGCGCCGTCACGTTGGCGTCGGTCTGCTTGTCGCCGTTGTAGACGCAGGCCGAGGACGAATAGAAGAAGCGCGGCACGCCGGCTTCCTTGGCGGCGACGAGCATGTGGGTGCTGACCAGCACCGACAGCATGCACTCGGCCTTGTGGGTCTCGATGAAGCCCATGCCGCCCATGTCGGCGGCGAGATTGTAGATCATCGCGGCGCCCTTGGCGGCCTTGCGGCAGGGCTCGAGCTGGGCGAGATCGCCCACCTGGTTCTCGACACCCGGAATCTTCTGGTACCACTCTTCGAGCGGCTTCACGTCGACCGCGCGAATCTTGGTGTGGCCGCGTTGCTGCAGGACCTTCACCAGATGGCCGCCGATAAAGCCACCGGCGCCGGTCACGACGACGAGATCATTCTTGGACATGCACGAGAGCCTTTCGATCGAAGCGAGGGGTTTTATCCGACTTGTCAACGACTTGCGAGGGTTGCGACGCGCCTCGGTCGAGCACGCGATCGGGGCCCCGGGAACCGAGGGGGCCGCTCGAGGCTGTCCGTTTGATCGGAAGTGCCGCCCTCGTCAAGCCGTCGACGCGCCGCACGGGCTGTGCAAGGCCCGGCGACGGTCGCACCTTTTCGTCCGCAAGCCGGCGAAAAAGGTAGTCCCCCATAAATATTGATTTATACCAACCACATAGGCGCAATCTCAGCGATGTCCGATCTTCCCGCATGACCTACATTCTCGGCCTCAACGCCTATCACGCCGACGCGGCTGCCTGCCTTTTGAAGAATGGCGAACTTGTGGCGGCGGTGGAGGAGGAGCGGTTCCGCCGCATCAAGCACTGGGGCGGCTTCCCCAGCGAATCGATCCGATACTGCCTGGGCGAGGCCGGCATCTCGCTGGCCGAAGTCGACCATGTCGCGGTCAACAGCGACAACAAAGCCAACCGCTGGCGTAAGCTCGGCTTCGCGCTGACTTCCCGCGTCAGCCTGAGCTACGTGATGAGCCGCCTGCGCAATCGCGGCGAGCGGGCCGACATCGCGGGCAACCTCAAGCGCCATCTTCCGGACCAGGAATTCCGGGGAACGGCGCACATGGTCGAACACCATCTCTGCCATCTCGCATCGGCCTCCCTCGTTTCGCCCCATGACAGGGCGGTGGCGGTCTCGGTCGATGGATTCGGCGACTTTTCCTCCGCGGCCTGGGGCCTGGGCGAGGGAGGGAACCTGTCGGTCGACGGCCGGGTCTACTTCCCGCATTCGCTGGGCGTTTTCTACGAGGCGATGACCCAGTTCATCGGGTTCCCGCACTATGGCGACGAGTATAAGGTCATGGGCCTCGCGCCCTACGGCCAGCCGGCCTTCGTCGAGCAGATGAAGGAGATCGTCCGTCTCAGGAACGACGGCACCTTCGCGCTCGACCTGCGCTATTTCCGGCATGCCTCGGGGCAGGGCGCCAGCTATCAGGTCAAGGACGGCATCCCCTCGGGCGGCCGCTTGTGGAGTGACGAACTCGTCAGGCTGCTGGGACCGGCCCGGGACCCGGAGGCGCCGCTCGAAGACAAGCACCGCGACATCGCGCGTTCGGCCCAGGTGACCTACGAGAACGCGTTCTTCAACCTGCTCAACGCCCTGCATACCCGCTACGAGACCGACGCCGTCGTACTGGCTGGCGGCTGCGCCTACAATTCGGTGGCCAACGGCAAGGTTCTCGATCGTACCCCGTTCAGAAAGCTCTACGTGCAGTCCGCGGGCGGCGATGCCGGGGGCGCGATCGGGGCGGCCTTCGCGACCTGGCACAAGACCGGCGGGGCTTCGGCCAAGCGCCATTTCGTGATGGACCACGCCTATTGGGGCCCGTCGGCGACACCGGACGAGATCGCGGCGGCCATCGCCCGGCGCCGGACCGATTTCGACGCGGCCGGCTGCCGCATCGAGCGCATCGCCGACGAGGCGACGCTCTGCCGGCACACCGCCCAGGCGATCTCCGAGGGCAAGGTGATCGGCTGGTTCCAGGGACGGCTGGAATGGGGACCGCGCGCGCTCGGCAACCGCTCGATCCTGGGCGATCCGCGCCGCGCCGACATGAAGGACATCCTCAACCTCAAGATCAAGCGGCGGGAATCCTTCCGCCCGTTCGCGCCTTCGATCCTGCGCGACGCGGTGCCGGATTGGTTCGAGACCGATGACGACGTGCCCTTCATGATGCAGGTCTTCCGCATCCGGGAGGAGAAGCGCAAGGAAATCCCTGCCGTCACCCATATCGACGGGACGGGCCGTCTCCAGACCGTCACCTGGTCGGGCAACCCGCGGTACGCGAGGCTGATCACGGCTTTCCGCGACCTCACGGGCGTGCCGATCGTGCTGAACACCAGCTTCAACGAAAACGAGCCGGTGGTCTGCAAACCCGAAGAGGCGATCGACTGCTTCCTGCGGACCAAGATGGATGTCCTCGTACTCGGCGACACGCTTATTCAGCGCTGACCGTGCAATTGGGTTATCCTGCTCTCTAGAGCATTCGAGCGGTGGGAGGGGACGGCATCGTGCGTGTACTGGTGGCGGGAGGCGCGGGCTATATCGGCTCGCATACATGCAAGGCGCTCGCGCGTGCAGGCCACCTGCCGATTGTCTACGACAACCTTCACACCGGCCATCCGTGGGCGGTGAAGTGGGGCCCGCTGGTCCAGGGCGACATCAACGATCCCGTGACCCTTGCCGCGGCGATCCGCGAGCATTCGCCAGATGCGGTCATCAACTTCGCAGCGCTTGCCTATGTCGGCGAGTCGATGGTCGAGCCGATGCGCTACTACCGCACCAACGTCGGCGGCATGGTCACGCTGATCGAGGGCATGCGGGCGCATGGCGTGGGCCGGATCGTGTTCAGCAGCAGCTGCGCGACCTACGGCGTGCCCGATGTCCTGCCGGTCGTCGAGGCCACCGGCCAGTTGCCGATCAACACCTATGGCCGCACCAAGCTCATGGGCGAACAGATCCTGCGCGATGCCTGTGCCGCCCATGGTCTGGGGGCGATCGCGCTGCGCTACTTTAATGCCGGCGGCGCCGATCCCGAGGGCGAATTGGGCGAAGAGCACGATCCGGAGACGCACATCATCCCGTTGGTGCTGCAGGCGGCGCACGGCACCCGGCGGGAGATTTCCATTTTCGGGACGGACTACGACACCCCGGACGGCACCTGCATCCGCGACTATGTGCACGTGACCGACCTTGCGGCGGCCCACGTCGCTGCGCTTTCTCGCTGCGAGGCCGGTACTTGCCAAGCCTACAATCTCGGCGGCGGACAAGGCGTGAGTATTGGCGAACTGATCGCCCGCGCGCGACGTCTCACTGGCCGCGAGATCCGGACCGTTCCGGCGCCGCGGCGGGCGGGCGATCCCCCGGTGCTGGTGGCGGACGTCTCCCTGGCGCGGCGGGCGCTCGACTGGGAACCGGCCCATTCGGCGATCGACGACATCATCGGCAGCGCCTGGAGATGGATGACGGACAGCCGCGGCCGCGCGATACAGGCCCGGGCCCGCTAGAGAACGCCCATGGATCGCGACAGCATCACCCCGCTGCTGATCACATTCAACGAGATCCAGAATATCGGGCGGACGCTGGCAAAGCTCGACTGGGCGCGGCGCATCGTCGTGATCGACAGCGGCAGCACCGACGGCACGCTCGACCTGATGGCCCGGAACCCGCGCGTCGAGATCTTCCCCCGGCCGTTCGACAGCTTCGCCGAACAATGCAATTTCGGCCTGGAGCAGATCCGCACCGACTGGGTCCTGTCGCTCGATGCCGACTACGAGCTGAGCGACGCTGTCGTGGCCGAACTCGCGGGCCTGCAGCCGGGTCCGCAAGACGCGGGCTACAAGGCGGCCTTCATCTACCGGATCCACGGCCAGCCGCTGCGTAGGACGCTCTACCCGCCGCGGACTGTGCTCTATCGGGTCGCAGGCGCGCGGTACGAGAACGAGGGCCATGGGCACCGCATCCGCCTTCAGGGCCGGGTGACGCCCCTGAAGGGCAGGATCTTCCACGACGATCGCAAGCCGCTGTCGCGCTGGCTGGGCTCGCAGCTGAAGTACGCCGCCCGCGAGGCAGCGCATCTTCTGGAGACCCCGAGCGCCCGGCTGGGCCGCGCCGACAGGATCCGCCTGATGGGCTGGCCGGCGCCGATCCTGGTCCTGGGCTACGTGCTGTTCGCGAAAGGCGCGATCCTCGACGGAAAGGCCGGCTGGTTCTACGCCTTCCAGCGCCTGCTGGCCGAAGTGCTGCTCGCCCTGGAGCTGCTGGATCGCCGCTTGTCCGTCCTGGCGAAATGAAGGCTGGTGCCGGGTGAGGGGATCGAACCCCCGACCTTCGGTTTACAAAACCGCTGCACTACCGCTGTGCTAACCCGGCCCTAGGCTTGCCTTCGGCGGATAGATAACCGAACTCCGCGAAAGTCGCATCACTTCGGTTGCTGGCGTACCCATTCGTAGGCGGCGACCGCGGCGGCGTTCGAGACGTTGAGGGCCGAGAGCGCGTCGCTGGTGGGGATCGTCACCAGCCGGTCGCACTTTTCTGCCGTCAGCCGCCGCAGGCCCTCGCCTTCGGCGCCCAGCACGATGCAGGTCCGGCCCTTGAGATCGAGGTCGCCGATGCGCGTGTCGCCGCTTTCGGCCAGCCCGTAGGTCCAGAAACCGGCCTCCTTGAGCTGGTCGAGGGTGCGGGCGAGGTTGACGGCGCGCACCAGCGGAACGACCTCCAGCGCGCCGGAAGCAGCCTTCGCCAGGGTGCCGGTGTCAGACGGGGTGTGGCGGTCGGTCACGATCACGCCGCCGGCGCCGAAGGCCGCGGCCGACCGCAGGATGGCGCCCACATTGTGCGGGTCGCTCACCTGATCGAGGGCCAGGACGAGGGCATTTTCGCCGCAGCGCGCCAGGATATCCTCGAGGGCGGGCTCGTCCAGAGGCGCCACGAGCGCCGCGATGCCCTGGTGGACGGCGCCGTTGGGCAGGCGCTGGTTCAGGTCCTCGCGCGACGTGATGGTCTTGTCCGTCTTGCCGATCTCGGCGGCATGGATGTCCGCCATCTCCTTCGTCACGAACACCCGTTCGATCCGACGGTCGGGATTGGCGAGGGCGGCGAGCACGGCGTGACGGCCGAAAATCCATATGGATTGGTTGCCGGTGCGGGACTGGCGATGGGGACGATTGGGGCGAGGGGGCATGGCGAGCCTTGTATGGCGCGGAGCGGGTGGGGGCAAATCCCCTGTCGCCGGGGCATATTCGCACAACGGCCGCGCCCGGCGGCCGCGCGTTTTGTTTCCACCGCAAGGAAGTGCTTGCCACTCACCGGAACAGACTGTATCTCCGCGCGCCTACAGGCTTTTTCCGTTACTGCCGGTTGGGACGGAGGGGTGGCCGAGCGGTCAATGGCAGCAGACTGTAAATCTGCCGACTTCGCGTCTACGAAGGTTCGAATCCTTCCCCCTCCACCAGCGGTTCTTGGCGAGAGTGGCTCTGTTAGGGCGTTGCGGGTGTAGCTCAATGGTAGAGCAGAAGCCTTCCAAGCTTACGACGAGGGTTCGATTCCCTTCACCCGCTCCAGGTTTGGCTTAAGTCGGCCAGTTAAGTTCGGTCTGTGTAGAAGCAGAAGCATCACGAGGGTCGCGACACCATGTCGAAGGCAAAGTTTGAGCGGAACAAGCCGCACTGCAACATCGGAACGATCGGTCACGTTGATCATGGCAAGACGTCGCTGACGGCAGCGATCACGAAGATCCTTGCGAAGACGGGTGGCGCGACGTTCACGGCCTACGACCAGATCGACAAGGCCCCGGAAGAGCGGGAGCGCGGCATCACGATCTCGACGGCGCATGTCGAGTACGAGACGCAGAACCGCCACTATGCGCACGTGGACTGCCCGGGCCATGCCGACTACGTGAAGAACATGATCACGGGTGCGGCGCAGATGGACGGGGCGATCCTGGTGGTTTCGGCGGCCGACGGCCCGATGCCGCAGACGCGCGAGCACATCCTGCTGGCGCGCCAGGTCGGCGTTCCGGCGCTGGTCGTGTTCATGAACAAGTGCGACATGGTGGACGATCCGGAGCTTCTGGACCTGGTCGAGCTCGAGGTTCGCGAGCTTCTGAAGAGCTACCAGTTCCCGGGCGACGACCTTCCGGTGGTGCGGGGCTCGGCGCTGATGGCGCTGGAGGACAAGAACCCCG
>NZ_JBQVQG010000012.1:0-151980 GCF_052439685.1 Reyranella sp. | reverse complement strand
GTCTCCGAGACCCTGGCCGACGCCTCCAAAGGCGGCCTCTCCAAGATCGCCTTCGTCAGCGAACCGGCGCGCTGAAGTGTCGTCGCGACCGTGTGTTTCATCCCGCATTTCCCGAGTGAGGACTCATGTCTGACTATGTTGCGGGCGGCACGAAGCACGTCGCTTCCGCCGGTCCCTCGGCGGAACAGCCTGCCGGTCGCCTGTACGCGCGGCTCTGGCGCTGGCACCTGCTCGCGGCACTCCTCGTGATCCCGTTCGTGCTCTGGCAAAGCACGACAGGGACCATCTATCTCTGGGCCGAATGGTGGATGGACCAGGCTCATCCCGAACTGCGCTTCGTCCAGCCCGGCCCGACGCCAGTGCCGCCCAGCCTACAGCTCGCCGCAGCCCTCGAGGCCGCGCCCAAGGAATTTTCGGCCAAGGTGAGCGGTGGACATGGCCATGGCGGCGGCAGTGCCGCTCACGACCATGGCGCGATGGCAGAGCAGGGCGGCCCGCCGGTGCAGGAGATCATCCTGTCCGATGATCCGCGCCGCAGCACACAGGTCATGATGCTGAACGAGAGCGGACTGCCCTATCCGATCTTCGTCAACCCCTATAGTGGACGCGTGCTGGGCTCCCTGACCGGAAGCCAGTGGTTGCCCGGCCTGACCCGCGCCCTGCATGGCGGCTGGCCGCTCGGCAAGCCCGGGAGCTGGCTCCTCGAACTGGCCGATGGCTGGGCCATCTTCATGATCCTGTCCGGCCTCTATCTCTGGTGGCCGCGCCAGCGGGGCTTCCGCGCCGCCCTGTGGCCGCGCTTCGACCGGGGTGCGCGCATGGCAGTGCGCGACCTGCACGCCATCGTCGCCGTTCTCTTCTCCGCGGTTTTCCTGTTCTTCCTGATCAGCGCCCTGCCGTGGACCGCCTTCTGGGGCGGAGAAGTCCTGTCGCGAGTGCAGACGGCGCTCAATCAGAAGGGCACCGCGGGCTTCTCGCCGGGTGGCGCCTCGGCGCGGCAGATGGAGGCAGCCCAGAAGCCGATCGACGATCTCGTCGCCGAGGCACGGGCCCGCGGCATCACCCAGGCGCTCAGCGTGCGCCTCGCGCCGTGGCCGGGCGCGCCCCTGTATGTCAGCAACCGCAACGGTCCGCCCTCCGCCGACCGGGTGATTCTCGGCAACCCGAAGACGGGCGAGGTCACTCGCGACGCGCTGCGCACCGACCAGCCGGTGATCCCGCGCATGGTCGGATTCGGCATCCATGTGCACCAGGGTGACTTCGGCCTGTGGAATCTCTGGATGAACACGGCCTTCGCCCTGTCGCTCGTCTGGCTCACCGTCTCCGGCGTCGCCTCGTGGTGGATGCGCCGGCCGCGGGGCAGCCTGGGCGTCCCGCGCAAGATCGAACTGCGCTGGCCGCGGGCGCTGATCGCCACCGCGGTCGCGATGTGCCTCCTGCTGCCGATCTTCGGCGCCTCGGTCCTCCTGCTGCTCGGCCTCGAACGTCTGTTGGTGCATCGCGGGAAGCCCGCCTGATATCATCCCCTCCGGCGCGATCGTCGTGCAGCGGAGGAGTGTGAGATGCAGCGGGTCACCCTGTCGGTCGACGACGATCTCCTGGCGACGCTCGATCGCCATATGAAGAAGCACCGCTATGCCAGCCGCTCCGAGGCATTGCGCGACATCCTGCGCGAGGCGGCGGCGCGCGAGGCGCTCGATGCCGGTCCCGCCGGCAAGGAGGAGGGCTTCTGCATCGCGACGCTCGCTTATGTCTACGACCACGAGACGCGCGATCTGGGGCGGCGCCTGACCCAGGCCCAGCATAAGCATCACGACCTTCAGGTCGCGACGCTGCACGTGCACCTGGATCACGATTCCTGTCTCGAAGTGTCGGTACTGCGCGGCCCGGTCAAGGCGGTGCGGGCGATCGCCGACGAGACGGTGAGCCAGCGCGGCGTGCGCCACGGCCAGCTCCATCTCGTCCCGGCCGAACTCGACAACAAGCGCCACAGCCATGGCGGCCGGGGCGGCGGCGGCCACGACCACATTCACGCGTAGGGTTGGCGTCACGCCGTTGGATAGGGCGCGAAGCGGCTGCGGTTCTCGTCGATCGTCAGTGCCCGGCCGATCGGCGGGAAGGCGCGTTGTGGGCAGGCCGGGCGTTCGCAGACGCGGCAGCCGGCGCCGATCGGCGTCGCGCCGGTGGCATCGGTGAGGTCGAGCCCCTTGGAATAGATCAGCCGCGAGGCGTGACGCAGGTCGCAACCCAGGCCGATGGAGAAGGTCTTGTCGGGTGCGCCGTACTCGCCGTGGCCGCGCTGGACGGTGCGGGCGATCCACAGATAGGTGCGGCCGTCGGGCATCTGTGCGAGCTGCGTCAGGATGCGGCCGGGATGGGCGAAGGCCTCGTGCACGTTCCACAGCGGGCATGAGCCGCCGACGCGCGAGAAATGAAAGTCGGTGGCCGACTGGCGCTTGGAGATGTTTCCCGCCCGGTCGACGCGCACGAAGAAGAACGGCACACCGCGCGCCGAGGGCCGCTGCAACGTGCTGAGCCGGTGACAGATCGTCTCGTAGCCGACGCCGAACCAGCGGCCCAGCCGCTCGATGTCGTAGCGCACGGTCTCCGCCGCCTGCAGGAACGCGCCGTAGGGCAGGAGCAGCGCGCCGGCGAAATAGTTGGCGAGCCCGATGCGGGCGAGGGCGCGCGCTTCACCGCCGTCGAAGCCGGCCTCGTCGACAAGCTGGCGCAGCAGTCCGTCGACCTCGAGGAAAGCGAGTTGCGTTGCCATCTGGAAGGCATGCTGGCCCGGCCGCAGATGCGGCGACAGATGCAGGACGCGCGCCGCCGTGTCGTAGCGGCGCTGTATCCCGGAAGGTTCGTCGCCGGCATCGCGCGCGATCCGCACGCCGTAGCGGCGAGACATGTAGTCGATCAGCCCGGCGTTGAGGTTACCCACGGAAAGGCCGGCCGCTTCATAGAGACGCTCGGCCGCGTCGTCGAGTTCGGCGACGTGATTGTGCCGGGCATAGAAGAAGTCGCGGACCTGTTCGAAGGGCATCGGCGTCAACTGTGAGTCCGGCCGCTCGTCACCGAGGCGCGCGGCCATGGCATCGGCGCGCTCGACTTCTTCGCGATAGCGACGGTGGAGATTGACGAGGGCGCGCCCCACCGCGGGCATGCCGGCGGCCAATTCGCGGATTTCCGCGAGCGGCACGGCCTCGCCCGGTCGCGCCTCCGAGAGCGCATCGCGGAGGTCCGAGATCAATCGCGCCTCGTCATTATCGGAGAAGAGCTGCACGTCGATGCCGAACACGGCGTTGATCTTCAGCAGCACCGGGACGGTCAACGGCCGCTGGTTCTTCTCGAGCTGGCTAAGATAGCTGTTCGACAGGCCGAGCGCGTCAGCGAGCGCAGCCTGCGTCATGCGGCGCTCCTCGCGCAACGCCCGCAGCCGGACCCCCATGAACGTCTTGCGCATCGCAGCCCCGTCTCATTTGCAAGTTTTGCAAAGTGGTCCTCGGGCATCCGCAAAACATCGCAAATTCAGCAGTATCAGCAGGACGCCGGCTTGCAGATATTGCGGATGACAAGCGCGATTACAAGCCCGGAGCACACGCCCATGGAGGGCGCCATTTCGAACCAGCCCCCACCTGAAGAGACCCGCTTCCTGGAAATGGTCTTTCCCGAGCAGTCCAACCACTACGGCACGTTGTTCGGTGGCACGGCGCTCTCGCTCATGGGCAAGGCGGCGTTCGTTGCCGCCAGCCGCCGCGCGCGACGCGCCGTCGTCATGGCCTCGTCGGAGAAGGTCGACTTCCACCTGCCGGTGAAAGTCGGCCAGGTCGTCGAGCTCCACGCGCAGGTCGTCCGCATTGGGCGGACGTCGATGACGGTCATCGTCGAGATGGTCGCCGAGACCCTGCTGAGCGGCCAGCGCGCGCTGGCCATGCGCGGCAGCTTCGAGATGGTCACCGTCGACGCCACCGGACGTCCCGCGGAAATGGCTGCCGTGACCATCTCCCCTTCGACAGAGGAACCCGTTTCGTGAAGCTCCACAGCGTCCGCACCTACAAGTCCGCCGAAACCCTGCCGCGCGAACGGCAGCTCGCCTGGAAGATCGCCGAGGTCGCAGTCGATCCGGTGCCGGTCGTGGATGAGGTGGTCGAGATGATCGGCAGCCGCATCATCGACAATGCCGCGGTCGCCGCGGCCTCGCTCAACCGCACGCCGATCGTGAGCGCACGGGCGCAGGCCAGGGCGCATCCCGGCAAGCCGGGCGCCGCCCTGTTCGGCGTGTCGAGCTTCCCGTCTCGCCGCGTGTCGCCGGAGTGGGCGGCCTGGGCCAACGGTGTCGCGGTGCGTGAACTCGACTATCACGACACGTTCCTGGCCGCGGACTATTCGCACCCCGGTGACAACATCCCGCCAGTGCTCGCCGTAGCCCAGCATTGCGGCCTCGACGGTGCGGCCCTGGTGCGTGGCCTGGCCGCCGCCTACGAGATCCAGGTCGACCTCGTGAAGGGCATCTGCCTGCACGAGCACAAGATCGATCACATCGCCCATCTCGGACCTTCGGCCGCCGCCGGCATCGGCACCGCGCTCGGCTTGCCGGTGGAGATCGTCTACCAGGCGGTGCAGCAGGCGTTGCATGTGACGACGACGACGCGTCAGTCGCGCAAGGGCGAGATTTCGAGCTGGAAGGCCTACGCACCGGCCTTCGCGGGCAAGATGGCAGTCGAAGCCGTGGATCGTGCGATGCGCGGCGAGGGGGCGCCGTCGCCCGCCTACGAGGGCGAGGACGGGTTCATCGCCTGGCTGCTGGGCGGTCCCAAGGCTGAATACCATGTGCCGCTGCCGGAGAAGGGCGAGGCCAAGCGTGCCATCCTCGACACCTACACCAAGGAACATTCCGCCGAGTATCAGAGCCAGGCCCTGATCGATCTGGCGCGGCGCATGGGACCGAAGATCGGCGATCTCTCGAAGATAAAGAGCATCGTCATTCGCACCAGCCATCACACACATTACGTGATCGGTACCGGCGCCAACGATCCGCAGAAGATGGATCCGACGGCCAGCCGCGAAACCCTCGATCACTCGATCATGTACATCTTCGCCGTCGCCTTGCAGGACGGCGGCTGGCACCACGAGCGTTCCTACGCGCCCGAGCGTGCGGCGCGGCCCGACACGGTGGCACTGTGGCGCAAGATCAGCACGATCGAGGGTCCCGAATGGACCGAGCGCTATCACTCGACCGATCCGGCCCGGAAGGCGTTCGGCGGCCATGTGATGGTGACGCTCGACGATGGTCGCGTGATCGCCGACGAGATCGCGGTCGCCGATGCCCATCCGCTGGGCGCCCGTCCGTGGCGGCGACCCGACTATGTCGCGAAGTTCCGCACCTTGGCCGAGGGAATCGTGGCCGAGGCCGAGCAGAAGCGCTTCCTTCAGATGGTCGAGCGGCTGCCCGAACTGAAAGCCGACGAACTCTGCCAGCTCAACTTCGTCGTCAGCCCCGACCATCTCCAGGTCCCGACCGCACGCGGTCTCTTCGAAGCCAGCGAATAAAGGAGGCCACTATGTCCAACCCGACTCCGGCCAAGCCGGCCCCCAAGAAATCCGTCGCCCTGTCCGGCGTCGAGGCCGGTTCGACCGCGCTTTGCACCGTCGGCCGCAGCGGCAACGACCTGCACTATCGCGGCTATGACATTCTCGACATCGCCGAGCGCTGCACCTTCGAGGAGATCGCGCATCTGCTGGTGCATGGCACCCTGCCGACCGAGGTCCAGCTCGCTTCTTACAAGGCCAAGCTGCGGTCGCTGCGTGGCCTGCCGGCAGCGGTGAAGCGCACGCTCGAGGCGATTCCGGCGGCGGCGCATCCGATGGACGTGCTGCGCTCGGGCGTGTCGGCGCTGGGCTGCGTGCTGCCCGAGGCGGCCGACCACAATCATCCCGGAGCCCGCGACATCGCCGACCGCTTGATGGCCTCGCTGGGGTCGATGCTTCTCTACTGGCATCACTACGCCCACAACGGCCGCAGCATAGACGTCGAGACCGACGACGACGGCATTGCCGCGCACTTCCTGCACCTGCTTCATGGTCAGGTCCCGAGTGCGAGCCATGTCCGGGCCATGGACACGTCGCTGATCCTCTACGCCGAGCACGAGTTCAACGCCTCGACCTTCACCGCGCGCTCGATCGCCGGTACCGGCGCCGATGTCTATTCGGCGGTGACGGGCGCGATCGGCGCGCTGCGCGGACCCAAGCATGGCGGCGCCAACGAGGTCGCCTTCGAGATCCAGCAGCGCTACGAGGATCCCGACGCGGCGGAGGCGGATATCCGCGGGCGTGTGGCGGCGAGGGAAGTCGTGATCGGCTTCGGCCACCCCGTCTACACGATCGCCGATCCGCGCAACGAAGTGATCAAGCGAGTCGCCCGCCAGCTCGGCGACGAGGCCGGCACCAGCCGCATGTTCGACATCGCCGACCGCATCGAGGCGGTGATGGGCGAGACCAAGAAGATGTTCGCCAACCTCGACTGGTTCAGCGCCGTCTCCTATCACCTTATGGGCGTGCCGACGGCGATGTTCACGCCGCTGTTCGTGATCGCCCGGACCTCGGGCTGGTGCGCGCATATCATCGAGCAGCGCATCGACAACAAGATCATCCGCCCGGCGGCGCACTATACGGGACCGGAGAACCGCACCTTCGTGCCGCTGGTCCAGCGCGGCAAGCAGACGCCGGCGCGCGCGGCCTGAACGCCATGCCCTATCTCGTCGCCAGGGACCTGCCATCCGAACCCGCCGGCACGCGCTTCCGGACCTTGCTGCAGCGGCCGGAAATCCTGCAGATGCCCGGAGCCCATAACGGCATGGCCGCGCTGCAGGCGAAGGCCGCCGGATTCGAGGCGCTCTATCTCTCGGGGGCGGCCATGACCGCGTCGATGGGCCTGCCGGATCTCGGCATCATCACGGTCGAGGACGTCTGCTTCTTCATCCGCCAGGTCGCGCGGTCGAGCGGGCTGCCGGTGCTGGTCGACGGCGACACGGGTTACGGCGAGGCCCTGAACGTCATGCACATGGTGCGGGCGTTCGAGGAGGCCGGCGCCGCGGCGGTGCATATCGAGGACCAGTTGCTGCCCAAGAAGTGCGGGCACCTGAACGACAAGAAGCTTGCCAGCGCGCACGACATGGCGGCCAAGGTCGCGGCGGCGGCGAAGGCCCGACGGCACCTCCAGGTGATCGCGCGTACCGACGCCTATGCCAGCGAAGGCATGGACGGCGCCGTCGCGCGGGCGAAGCTCTACGTCCAGGCCGGCGCCGACGCGATCTTCCCCGAGGCGCTGACCACGGCGGAGATGTTCCGCGACTTCGCCAGGGCCCTGCCGGGCGTGAAGCTGCTGGCCAACATGACGGAGTTCGGCCGCACGCCGTTCTTCACGGCGAGCGAGTTCGAGGCGATGGGCTACGCCATGGTGATTTGGCCGGTCTCGTCGCTGCGCGTCGCCAACAAGGCGCAGGAGCGGCTGTACACGGCCATCCGGCGCGACGGCGGCACCCAGGCGGCGCTGGCCGACATGCAGACCCGCGCCGAGCTCTACGCCGCCATCGATCTCGCCGGTTACGAGGCGCTCGACGCCTCGATCGTCCAGACCGTCCTTCCTTCCGCGCATGGCCGCAACGCGCTCGATGCGAGCTGCTGAAGCGCGCCTGTCCACCTTCCAAAGGAGTACCCGAATGTCCGTTCTCGTCAGCACGCTTGGATTCCCGCGCATCGGTCCTCGCCGCGAACTGAAGCAGGCGCTGGAAAGCCATTGGTCCGGCAAGACGACAGCGGCGGCGTTGCTGGAGAGCGCCGCTTCGCTGCGGGCCGCTTCCTGGGCGCGGCAGAAGGCGGCCGGCGTCGATCACATCCCGAGCAACGACTTTTCCCTCTACGACCACGTGCTCGACACCAGCGTGATGGTCGGCGCCATTCCCGCAATCTACGGCTGGAAAGGCGGCCCCGTGCCGCTCGAGACCTATTTCGCCATGGCGCGCGGCAGCCGGGGCGAGGTCGATGGCGCCTGTGATGCTCACGGTAATCGATCGGCGCACGGCCTGCCCGCGATGGAAATGACCAAGTGGTTCGACACGAACTACCACTACATGGTGCCCGAATTCGGTCGCGGCCAGACTTTCAGCCTGGGATCGACCAAGCCGGTCGACGAATTCCTCGAGGCGAAGCGGCTCGGTATCCATACGCGTCCGGTGTTGGTCGGTCCCGTTACCTACCTGCTGCTGGGCAAGAGCAAGGACCCGTCCTTTCATCCGCTAGCACTGCTGCGTAACCTTCTGCCGGTCTATGTCGACGTGCTGCGGAGGCTCCAGAGCGCCGGCGCCGACTGGGTGCAGATGGACGAACCCGCGCTCGTGCTCGACATCGACGACGCCACGCGGGGCGCTTTGCAGACGGCCTACGCGACCCTCGCCTCCGAAGTGCCCGGTCTGAAGCTGATGCTCGCGACCTATTTCGGCGCGCTGGGTGACAATCTGGACATCGCGGTGAAGCTGCCGGTCGCGGGTCTGCATATCGACCTCGTGCGCGCTCCCGGCCAGCTTGCCCCCGTGCTCGATGCCGCACCGAAGGACCTCGTCCTGTCGCTCGGGCTGATCGACGGGCGCAACGTGTGGCGCGCCGATCTCGAACCGCTGCTCGCCCGGAGCGAAGCGGCGATCCGGCGGAGAGGCGCCGACGGGATCATCCTCGCGCCGTCCTGCTCGCTGCTGCATGTGCCCGTCGACCTCGCGCAGGAAGAGGGCATGGACGACGATCTCAGGACCTGGCTGGCCTTCGCGGCCCAGAAAGTCGGCGAACTCGCGACCCTCGGCCGCGCGCTCAACGAGGGCCGAGATGCCGTCCAGGACGCGCTGGTCGCGTCGAGCTGGGCCGCCGGGGCGCGCCGCGTTTCCACGAAGATCCACGATCCGGCGGTGCGAATGCGCCTGGCGGCGGTTACGCCGGCCATGGCCTGCCGGCAAGGCTCGTTCGAGGAGCGCCGCGTGCTGCAGCGCCAGCAGCTCGGCCTGCCGGCCTTTCCCACCACCACGATCGGCTCCTTTCCGCAGACCGAGGGGGTGCGCAAGGCGCGCGCGGCTCATGCCAAGGGCGGGCTCAGCGACAGCGAATACAAGGCCTACCTGCAACGAGAGACCGAGACCGCCGTGCGCTGGCAGGAGGAGATCGGTATCGACGTGCTGGTCCATGGCGAATTCGAGCGCAACGACATGGTGCAGTATTTCGGCGAACAGCTCGCCGGCTACGCCTTCACCCGGCACGGCTGGGTGCAGAGCTACGGCTCGCGCTATGTCCGGCCGCCGATCATCTTCGGCGACGTTTCGCGCCCGCGGCCGATGACGGTCGAGTGGTCGAGCTATGCCCAGTCGCTGACGCAGAAGCCGATGAAGGGCATGCTCACCGGGCCGGTGACGATGCTGCAATGGTCGTTCGTGCGCGACGACATCCCACGATCGGAGACCTGCCGGCAGATCGCGCTGGCGTTGCGCGACGAAGTCGTCGATCTCGAAGCCGCTGGCATCGGCGTCATCCAGATCGATGAGCCGGCGATCCGCGAGGGCTTGCCGCTGCGCAAGACCGAGTGGAAAGCCTATCTCGACTGGGCGGTCGAATGCTTCCGCCTCTCCGCGTCGGGGGTCGTCGACCGGACGCAGATCCACACGCACATGTGCTACTCGGAGTTCAACGACATCATCGACTCGATCGGCGCCATGGATGCCGACGTCATCTCGATCGAAACGGCGCGCTCGAAGATGGAACTGCTCGAAGCCTTCACGACCTATCGCTATCCCAACGAGATCGGACCGGGCGTGTACGACATCCATGCGCCGCGCCTGCCGCCGGTCGAGGAGATGGCGGAGCTGCTCGTGAAGGCGAAGGAGCGGCTGTCGCCCGACCAGATCTGGGTCAATCCCGATTGCGGCCTGAAGACCCGCCGCTGGGAAGAAGTGAAGCCAGCGTTGGTCAACATGGTCGAGGCCGCGAAGAAGCTGCGCGCGACGGCCTGAGGCTCATGTCGCTCTCCGGCGACTGCATATTCCTTCGGGGCGTCGAACTCACCGCCTGCCATGGCGTCCTGCCGGAGGAAAGGACGCGGCCGCAGCGTTTCGTGATCGACGCCGAGGTCTGGCCGGAGACCGATGACTACGCCCGTGGCGACGATTACCGGCGGGCCGTCTGCTACGGCGCGATCCTCGACACGATCGTCGAGGTCGCCGGCGGACCGCACAAGAGCTTGATCGAGGCGCTGGCGCTCGTCCTCATCGACGAGCTGCTGCTGCGCTTTCGGCCAATCGACGCGGTCCGGATCACGGTCCACAAGCCCGAAGCGCCGCTGCAAGGAAAGTTCACCGATGTCGGCGTGATCCTGACGCGGCGGCGAGGTCGTGCCTAACTCCCTCACCCAACCTCTCCTCCTAGCGGGGTAGAGAAGTCTGATTTTCATGTTCCTCGCCCCCGCCAGGAGGAGAGGCTAGGAGAGGGCGCGGCGCGGGGCGGGCGCTAAGCCGCTTCCTTCCACGCCTTGTCGACCACGCCCACCACGTCGCGCATGATCTGCGTGAGGTCGAAGTCCTTGGGCGTGTACACGCGCGATACGCCGGCGGCGATCAACGCCTCGGCGTCGGCAGGCGGGATGATGCCGCCGACGACGACCGGGACGTCGCCGATGCCGGCCTCGCGCAGACCCTTCAGCACGTCGCCGACCAGCGAGACGTGGCCGCCCGACAGGATCGACAGGCCGACGACATGCACGCTCTCCTCGAGCGCCGCATTGACGATGCGCTCCGGCGTGAGGCGGATGCCCTCGTAGACGACTTCCATGCCGCAGTCGCGGGCGCGCACGGCGATCTGCTCGGCGCCATTGGAATGACCGTCGAGGCCGGGCTTGCCGACCAGCATCTTGATGCGGCGGCCGAGGCGGTGCGACACCGCATCCACTTCGCGACGCGTCGCTTCGAGACGTCCGTCGGTGACGCCTGCCGCGCGCGCCACGCCGGTGGGGGCGCGATATTCGCCGAACACGCCGCGCAGTGCCTCGGTCCATTCGCCGGTCGTGACGCCGGCCTTGGCGCAGTCGATCGATGCCGGCATGACGTTGCGGTCTTCCCTGGTCGCAGCCACGAGCTCGGCCAGCGCGGCCTTCACCGCCGCACCGTCACGCGTCGCCCGCCAGGCGTTCAGCCGCTCGATCTGTCCGCGCTCGACCGAATCGTCGACCGTCATGATCGATTCCTGGCCGCCGCCGAGCGGCGACGGCGCGCCCTCGGTGTAGGCGTTGACGCCGACCACGGTCTGCTCGCCCGATTCGATGGCGGCGAGCCGCTTCAGGTTGGATTCGACCAGGCGCTGCTTCATGTAGGCAGCCTCGATGGCCGCGACCGCGCCGCCCATGTCGGCGATGCGGCCCATCTCGGCCAAGGCCTCCTGCTTCAGCGCCTCGACCCGGGCCGCGATCTCCTTGCTGCCATCGAAGATGTCGCCGTATTCGAGCAGGTCGGTCTCGAAGGCCACGATCTGCTGCAGGCGCAGCGACCATTGCTGGTCCCACGGCCGCGGCAGGCCGAGCGCCTCGTTCCAGGCGGGGAGCTGCACCGAGCGGGCCCGGGCGTTCTTGCTCATGACCACGGCCAGCATCTCGAGCAGGATGCGATAGACGTTGTTCTCGGGCTGCTGCTCGGTCAGGCCGAGCGAATTCACCTGCACGCCGTAGCGGAACAGGCGCTGCTTGGAATCGGCGATGCCATAGCGGTTGAGCGTGATGTCTTCCCACATCTCCGCGAACGCCCGCATCTTGCACATCTCGGTGATGAAGCGGATGCCGGCATTCACGAAGAACGAGATGCGGCCCACCACCTTGGGGAAGTCGGCATCCGGCACCTGGCCTCGCGCCTTCACCGCGTCGAGCACGGCGATGGCGTTCACCAGCGCGAAGGCGAGTTCCTGGACCGGCGTCGCCCCGGCCTCCTGCAGGTGATAGCTGCAGACGTTCATCGGGTTCCACTTGGGAACCTCGCGATAGGTGAAGCCGATCGTGTCGGCCGTCAGTCTCAGCGACGGCTCGGGCGGGAAGATGTAGGTCCCGCGCGAGAGATATTCCTTGATGATGTCGTTCTGCGTCGTGCCCTGCAGCTTCGACCGCTCCACGCCCTGCGCCTCGGCGGTCGCGATGTAGAGGGAGAGCAGCCAGGCGGCCGGCGCGTTGATCGTCATCGACGTGTTCATCCGGTCGAGCGGGATGCCGTCGAACAGGGTGCGCATGTCACCGAGATGCGAAATCGGCACGCCGACCTTGCCGACCTCGCCCTTGGCCAGCACATGGTCGCTGTCGTAGCCGGTCTGCGTCGGCAGATCGAAGGCGACGCTGAGGCCGGTCTGGCCGCGCGCGAGGTTGGTGCGGTAGAGCTCGTTCGACTTCTCGGCGGTGGAATGACCGGCGTAGGTGCGAATGAGCCAGGGCTTGTCGCGGTTCGGGATTGTCATTTGTGGCGGTTCGCAGTGCTGTTGACGTAAACTTGGGTACACCAGATCATGCTGCGTCGCAGCATCGAAGATTTTGCATCGCGGCGGAAGGGGAAACAGGGGACTTGAGCGACGCGTCTTTCCCCTGGGTTCAGGCGGCCGGTTCAACGCCGGCCGGAACAGCCAGCCAACCCGCTGCCCCCGGCACGCCTTGGAGTCCCGACCTCAGCCCGAGCCAGCCGGTCTATGACGGCACGCTGGGCGAGCTCTACGCCATCTACCTGCGCCATCTCGCGATGATGCTGGTGACCCTGGGCTGGTCGCGCTTCTGGGGCCGCACCCGCATCCGGCGCTATGTCTGGAACCATCTCTCGGTGCTGGGCGACCGGTTCGAGTATCGCGGCCGCGGCCGGGAGCTGCTGATCGGCTTCCTGCTGGCGCTGCTGGTGGTCGCCGCCTGGTCCGGCCTCATGTACCTGGTGTGGCTGTACGTCTTCCACGAGAAACCGTTCGCCACCTTCGGCCTGTTCGACCTGTTCTCGCTGTCGGTCGTGCTGATCGGTTTTCCGCTGGCCTATGTTGGTCACTATGCCGGCCTGCGCTACAAGCTCTCGCGCACCCGCTGGCGCGGCATCCGCTGCGGCATGGCGGGTTCGGCCTGGGCCTACGGCGCCACCGCGACCTTCCTGCAGTTCGCGAACGCCATGACCGGCTATCTGCTGACGCCGGTCGTATCGGTGAACCTCGCACGCCCGCGCATCGTCAATACGCGGGTCGGCACCCAGGGGTTCACCTTCGCGGGCCGCGCGGGCGACATCTATGGCCGCTATCTCGGCTACTACTTCCTGAACATCGTGGCCTGGATCGTCGCGGGTATCGCCACCTTCATGGCCATCGGCGGCACGTTGCAGGGTCTGGGCGTCTCCTCCGAAGACTTCCTGAAACTGTTCGCCCATCCCAGCCTGCACACCGTCGTCGTGCTGCTCCTCGTCGCCTTCGCCGCCTATATCCTGTTCGGCCTGCTCATCCTGCCGCTGCGCTGCTGGTGGCAGGCCTATCTGCTGCGCTACCTCGTGACCCACAGCCGAGCCGACAACGTGCTGTTCGCCACCGCCATCTCGACCTGGCAGATGTGGGGGTTCCTGGTGCTGAACTACCTGATCGTGCTGCTGACCCTGGGCCTCGGCTGGCCGTGGGTGATGCATCGCACGATGAAGCTGATTGCGGGCCAGCTCTGGATCTATGGCGCGCCCCAGGGCAGCGCGATCCGGCAGCCGGCCGATCGCGGCCCGGGCTACGGCGAGGGCCTGCTCGACATGTTCGACGTGAGCGGGGTCTGACGATGGCCGCGCGCTATTACGACGGCGTCACCGCCGACGTGCAGGAAGTGACCCTGAAGGTCACCAGCCACGAGCTGCTCATCAACCGGTCGGAGGACTCCGGCGTCGTGGCGCGCTGGCCGGTCGCCGACCTGGTGGTGCTGGGCGATTCGCACCACGAGGCCGTGCCGCCGCTGGCGCTGCGCGGCAGCGAGGCGCGGCTGGTCGTCGAGGACCCGGCGTGGCGGGCGCAGCTCGTGTCGCTGGTGCCGGCACTCAAGCCGCTCGCACTCGAACCGGTGAAGGTCGCGCCGCGTCTCGGCGCCTATTCTCTGGCGATCGTCGCGCTGGTCGGTCTGTTCTGGAGCGCGGTCGAGTACGGCACCGAGTACGCCGTGCCGCTGCTGCCCTACACCTTGCAGGCCAAACTGGGCGAGACAGTGCTCGACGAGCTGCTGACCGACAAGGAGACCTGCCAGGGCCGAACTGGGCTGGCGGCGATCAACCGGTTGGCCAACGATCTCGCCCGCGAGGCCGGCTACAGGCACGAGGTCACGGTGCACATCGTCGAGGGCGGGCCGGTCAATGCCTTCACCTTGCCGGGCTCGATCCTCGTCTTCTATTCGGACCTGATCGACCAAGCGAAAGACAGTTCACAGGTCGCCGGCGTGCTGGCGCATGAGATCGGCCATGTGGTGCACGATCATCCGATCAAGGGCGTGGTGCGCGCCTATGGCATCGACCTCCTTTTCAAGGTCCTGACCGGCGGCTACTCCGACATATTGAGCACATTCGGGACCGGCGGCGGCGCGCTGCTGGCGATGCGCAACGGCCGGGCCTTCGAGCGCGAGGCCGACGCCACCGGCGTGCGCCTGCTCGAGCAGCGCGGCCTGCGGGCCGACGGTGTCTCGTCCTTCTTCGAACAGCTGCTGGAGAAGGAGCCTTCGGATGCAGCCAGCGCCGCCGGCATCTGGTCCAGCCACCCGCCCACGCGCGAACGCATCGAGGCAACCAAGCGCCCGGCCACCGGCCGCCCGGCCTTCAGCCCCGCCGAGTGGCAGGCGCTGCGGAACGTCTGCAAGTAAAGGTCGATCTGCGCATGACGCTCCATATCGTCCTCGCCACATCCGCCGAAGATCCCGCGATCACCGCGTCGGACCGGCTCTACGCCGAGGCGCTGGAGCGGCGCGGATGCTGCGTTACGGGTGCGCCGTGGGACGGGCCGCGCGAGGCGTTCGCCGGCGCCGATGCCGTCGTGCTGCGCTCGACCTGGGGCTACTTTCGCGCGCTCGACGCCTTCAAGGCATGGACGGAGGCGATGGCCGCCTCGACGCGGCTGTTCAATTCCCTCGATCTGGTGCGCTGGAACCTGCGCAAGGATTACGTGGAAAAGCTCGCTGCGGCGGGCGTGCGCGTGCCGAAAAGCTTCGTCGTCCCCTGCGAGGGGCCGGCCATCGGCCGGGTCTTCGACGAGACCGGCTGGGCGCAAGCCGTCGTGAAGCCGGCCAGCGGCGCATCGGGTCATTCGGTCGAGCTCCTGCAGCGTGCGACGCTTTACGGACAGGTCGCGGGCCTCGCCGACGAGGCGCGCCAGGCGGGCGTCGTGGTGCAGGAGTTCCTGCCGGAGATCGCCGAGGGCGAGCTGTCACTGGTCTATTTCGACGGCGCCTTCAGCCACGCCATCCGCAAGCGGCCGCCGCCCGGCGAGTTCCGCACCAACTCGCGCTACAAGCCGACCCGCACCGCCGAAGCGCTGCCGCGAGACGTCGCGCAGCAGGGCGCCGACTGTCTCGCGACACTGCCCGAGAGGCCGCTCTACGCCCGGGTCGACGGTGTCGTGCGCGATGGCACGCTGATCGTGATCGAGGTCGAGGTGCTGGAGCCGGCGCTCGCCATGGATTTCGACCCGCCGTCGGCCGAACGCTTCGCCGAGGCGACGATGAAGCGCCTCGCCTGAACGGCCCCTAACTGTCCCTGAAGAGCGACGTCACCTCGGCGGCATCCGGCGCGACCTTCCAGCGCGCGCCGGCGGCTTCCACCAGCTGGCGCCATCCCTCCAGCCGACGGGCGTAGCGCGCGGGCTCGCGATTGTCCTCGGGGAGGCGGGTCACGTTGGTCGCGATCACTTCCATGCCGCGCAGGGTTGCGGGCAGTGCAGGGTCGCGACGGCAGTTGGCCGGCAGATCTTCTTCGAGGTCTGAGAACAGCACGATGGTGCGCGTGGCCGCCTGTCGCGCCGCGAGATGCTGCGCCGCCTGCAGCAGCGCGCCTCTTATGTCGGTGTGTCCCGCCGGCTTCGCGCGGCCGCCATAGTCGGCGAGCTTCTGCCCATAGGCCGCGACGAGACGCTGGCGCTCGGTCGGCCGGTCGGGCGCGGTGAAGCTCAGCAGGACGGCGTCGTCGGTGAAGCTGCAGGCGCCGATCTCGGCCACCGCGAAACTGTCGTGCGCCCGCATGAAGCCCATCGTGACGCGCAGGGTTCGCAACGCCTTGTCGACTTCGCGGAAGTAGCTCTTCGACACGTCGAGCAGCCCGTAGACGGCGGAGGCGGTGGCGCTACGCTCCTCGCACGCGCCGAGCGCCACAGCGGGCCCGGCCGTAGCCGTTGCCAGAAGGCCGGTATTGAAGAAGCGGCGGCCGAATTCGGTCACGAGGAACGCACCGCGCGGGACGAGAGCAGGGCCCGCACCAGACGCTCGATGACCAGTGGCAGGAAGATGACGAGATCGTAGGCTGCCAGCGCCACCGCGAGCAGCCCCTCGACGAGAAAGCGCAGCAGCCGAACCGCGAAGGAAAGCGATTCGAGGACGAACCCCAGGAGAAGCTGCAGGACGACGCGGCCGTTGCGGATCAGCGCTTCGATGGCGAACCCAAGGAAGGCGAGGGCGAAGGGAATGATCATGCCGAATGCCGCCTGCGCATAGCGCGCCATGGCGCCGGCGGCCTCACCCGCTTCAGATGGCGCCGTGCCCGCCAAGGTCCCCAGCAATTCGCGTTCGAGCCGGGAGATCTCGTCGCGCGTGAGGGCGAGCGCCGCCTCGATGAGCGCCAGCACCACCAGCGCCGTCGTCATGACGATGATGATGGCGAGCCGCTGGCCCTTCTTCTGCTCCAGCCGCTCGAATTGCGGAAACATGGTCGTGACGCCCAGCGCCTCCAGCAGCACGATGCCGACCGCGACCTCGAGCACGATGATGGCGAGCGCGGCCAGCCGGTAGATCGGCACGCCCATGATGCGATAGGAATCGCCCACCACCTCGGCCATCGGCCGTTCGAGCAGAGCGAAGTTGAGCCAGCCGGCGACGCCGACGGCGAGGATGAGCACGATGGCGAAGGCGAGACCGATCCCGGTCGAGTGGCCGAGCTTCACGTCGCGGGGCGGTGCCGACGATGCCTGCATGGCCTCGAGCTGCAGGCCGTAGGACTGGATCACCTGCCGATGTTCGGCGACATGCGCCCCGAGACGTTCGAGCGCGGCCTGTGGCTTCGGATCGTCCGGGCCATGGCGGTCGACGAGCCGTTGGACGTCCCGCATTTCGTCCGGAAGCCGCGGCTGCAGTTCGGCCTCTTTCATGCCCGCGGTCAATCTCTCGTATCGCGCATTCGCGGCGACGGCGCCGAAGCCGATCCATCGCTCGACGAGCCGAAGCGTGTGCGAGGCCAGCAGGAATGCTGCACGCAGCAGGCGGTGTGCCGCTTCGCGCGCGAGATAGAGCAGAACGATGACTCCCGCCAGGAAGGCTAGGTGCTGCCCGTCGGAAAGCCACGCCTGCAACGCGTCCATCATGGGGCGACAAATGAGGTGTGATATCGCCAAAACAATGGCGCGCCGTCGTGCAGCTCTTTGTGTCAGGTGTCGAACGCGGCCGCGTCGCGACGACGCGGAACCATATTGCTGCCAACTTTTCGTCCAATTCTCCGAACGCGCTGACGCAGGCTCGGCGTCGCGCTCTCCCCAACCCCTGTCCTCGAGGACTCCCCAGGAATGCCCCATCCCCAGGCTTTCATGGCACAGCCCCCCTTTGAACAGATTCGCTCCGCTGCTTCGGCGGGCCGCCACTGGAAAAACGTCGGAATGTGCTTCGGCAGTCTGGTGGTCCTGGCGATGGTCAGCCTGATGGCGCTGCCGGCGAAAAAGGCACCCGAAACCGTGGCCCGCGAACTCGACCTCGTTCCCGAATCGGGAACGGCGGTGACTCTGATGGCGATGCCGCAAGCGGAGGAAACGCCGCCGGAAATGCCGGCGACCGACATCGCGATGGTGCTTCCCGATCCGGACAGGACGGATCCCTCGCCGCCGGACTTCGGCCCTGCGCATGTCGAGGCGGCGATCGAATTGCAGAAGGGCGATACGGTCGCACGCGTCCTCGGCCGACTCGGCATCGAAGCCGCCGACGTTGCCGAGATCGTCGCGGTTCTTGCCGATCGCGTCCGTCTCGATCGCCTGCCGATCGGCCAGGCCCTGATCGTGAAGCTCCGGCAGTTGCATGAGGAGGCGAAGCCCACGGTGCTGGTCGGCCTGTCGATCCGGCCCGAGCCGCAGCGTGCCTTCAACGTCGAGCGCGACGATGACGGCAGCTACAGCATGGAGGAGGAGGTCTTCGAGGTGGCGCCCCGGTTGATGCGTGCCTCCGGCGAGGTCGACGGATCGGTGATCGCCAGCGCCGAGGCGGCCGGCGTGCCGCACGGTCCGCTGGCGGAGATGCTGCGGGCCTTTTCCTGGGACGTGAATTTCCAGCACGACATCAAGCCCGGGGACCGTTTCGACGTGCTGGTCGAACGCTCATGGACCAGCGATGGAAAGCCGGCCGATGACGGTCGCGTGCTGTGGGCCGAGATCACCACGGGCGGCGGCGCCGAGACCTACAGAATCTATCGCTTCAAGCCGCGCGACGGGGAGGAGTTCTTCTACAGCCCGGAGGGCGAGAGCGTGGTCAAGGCGCTGCTGCGCACGCCGCTGAACATGAGCCGGATCTCCTCGCGCTTTGGCCTTCGCCACCATCCGGTCCTCAAGTTCACGCGCCTGCATTCCGGCGTCGACTTCGCGGCACCGCCGGGCACGCCGATCCTCGCCGCGGGCGCTGGCCACGTGATCGAGGCCGGCCGGTTCGGCGGCTACGGCAACTGGGTCAAGATCGCCCACGATGGAAATCTCGCCACCGGCTACGCGCACCTGTCGCGCATCGCGCCGGGCGTGAAGCGCAGCGCGCGCGTACGGCAGGGCCAGGTGATCGGCTATGTCGGCAGCACCGGCCTCTCGACCGGCCCGCATTTGCATTTCGAATTGCATCGCGGGGGGCGGCCGATCGATCCGCTTACGATGGCGCGCACGGCGCAGCGCACACGTCTCGCCGGCAAGGATCTCGAGCGCTTCAAGGCACAGGTTGCCGAAACGGATCGTGTCCGCGCGACGGCGGCCACCCTTCGCGGCGAAGAGATCAACTGAAGACGGCCCGTGGCCAGAACCGCCGCCCTAACCGCCGCCCTCTGCCTTCTGCTGCTCGCCGCGTCGGCGGCGATTCAGGAGGGCGGGGCGGCGCGGGCATCGGATTGCGAGACCGGCGTCCTCGACGGCGGCGACGGCGGCATGAACGTCCTGGTGTATCAACTCTGCGCCGACCGGCTGACCGTGGGGTTTCGCGATAGCGAGGTGATCGAGGAGATCACCTGCGGACCGGCCGGGAGCGTGCATCTCTGGATGTCGACCGATCATGAGATCTGCGGCGCGCCACCCGCTCCCGACGCACCCAGGGTCTACGATCTTCTGGAGCCGCTGCGCGGTGTCGGCGGGACCGTGTCGGCGCCGGTCGCGAAGCGTGTGACCTGCGGCGGCACCTCGGGTCGCGCCACCGCGGTCGTGCCGGACGCCCGGGCCGCGCTGCTGGCAACGCGAACCGGCGACACGATCTACGAGCAGGTGAGCCGGCGGTTCATCCGGCAGTGCCTGGGACCGTCGGCCTGAGCATCCGGTTCCGGGAGAGAATCTGATGTACTTCGACACCTGCTTGTTGGAGCACGTCTGGTTCGGCCAGACCTGCATGTGGATGGCCCTCGTGATGGGCGCCTGCATGGCCGTGATCGTGCTGCTCTCGTTGACGTGCTCACATCCGCGATCCGCGCGTGCTCAAGCTGGCGGACGGGATCATCGACGCGCAGCTTCGCGAGATCGGGGAAATGGAGCCCCTCATCGCTGATCTGCACAGAACCCGATCCCTGGGCACCGCTCCTGAGCTGCCGGGTCCGACGGCGCAGCGGCCGGACCCGGACTGACGAGAGGCTGCTCTATCCGTGCGTCATCTGGCGCGGCAGCACCGTGACGATGTCGGGGAAGAGGGTGATGAGGACGATTCCCACACAGAGAAGGAGGAAGAACGGGGCCGTGGCCTTCGTCACCGTCCAGATGTCGCGGCCGGTGAGACTCTGAAGCACATAGAGATTGAAGCCGACCGGCGGCGTGATCTGCGCCATTTCGACGACCAGCACGATGTAGATGCCGAACCACAGCGGATCGATCTGCTGGGCGGTGACCATCGGCAGCACCACGGGCGCTGTCAGGACGATCATGGAAACGCCGTCGAGGAAGCAGCCCAGCACGATATAGAGCAGGGTGAGCAGCAGGATCAGCCCGTAGGGAGAGAGGCCAAGCCCGTTGACCCAGTTCGCCATCGTGGCCGGCAGGCCCGTGAAGGCCATCGCCATGGTGACGAAGGCGGCGCCGACCAGGATCAGACCGATCATGCAACTGGTCCGGACCGCGCCCAACAGGCTGTCCTTGAACGTCTCCCAGGAGAGGGAGCCGGTGACCGCCGCGAGCACGAGCGCGCCGAGCACGCCCATGACGGCCGCCTCGGTGGGCGTGGCGACGCCGCCATAGATCGAGCCAAGAACGGTGACGATCAGCAGGATGACCGGGATCAGGCGGCGCGCGTTCCAGATCTTCTCGCCGAAGGTCATCCGCGGGTCCGCGGGCGGCACCTTGGTCGGGTTGAGAAGCGCCCAGCCCGCCGTGTAGGCCATGAACAGGCCGATCATCATGAAGCCGGGCAGGAAGCCCGCGATGAACAGCCTGCCGATCGAGACCTGAGCGGTGATTCCGTAGACGATCATCATGATCGAGGGTGGGATCAGGAGTCCGAGCGTGCCGGACCCGGCCAGCGTCCCGATCGCCATGCCTTCATGGTAACCGCGCTTGCGCAGCTCCGGCATGCTCATGCGGCCGATCGTGGCGCAGGTCACGGATGACGAGCCCGAGACCGCGGCCATGACGCCGCAACCCAGGATGTTCACGTGCAGCAGCCGGCCCGGGAGCCAGCCGAGCCAGGGCGCCAATCCCTTGAACATGTCCTCGGACAGTCGCGACCGGAACAGGATCTCTCCCATCCAGATGAAGAGGGGCAGGGCAGTGAGCGCCCATCCCCAGCTCGAGTCCCAGATCGTGCTGGCGAGGAGGGATCCCGTGGGAGCCGGCGTGAAGAAGAACAGCGACACGAAGCCGACGACGACGAGCGTCACGCCGACCCAGACCCCGCTTGCGAGCAACAGGAAGAGAGTGCCGAGAACCGTCGTCGCGAGGATCACTTCTGCGCTCATCGTGCGGCCGCCTTTCCCGTGCCGACGGCCTCGCCGGGCATGCTCAGGGAAGCCGCTTCGAGTTCTTCGTCGATGGCCTGTGCCTCCGCATCGGCGAAGTCGGGAACCTTGCCACCGATGGTTTGAACGAGTTCGTCGGCGAACCCGATCGTCATGATCGAAGCACCGAGCGCCATGCCGATTTGCGGAATCCAGAATGGGACCGCCATGAGGCCGGGGCTGGTGTCGCCGAAGAGGAAGGAATCGTAGGCCATCAGCCAGGCATTCGCCGACACATAGGCGAAGGCGGCCGCCCCCAGGCCACAGCACCAGATCTCGACGCGACGCCTGTTCTCGGCCGAGAATTTGCCGACCATCAGGGTCACCCGGATGTGGGCATTGGCGCGCAACGTGTAGGCGAGTCCGAGAAACGTCGACGCCGCCATGCAGAAGCCCGAGACTTCCGTGGCGTCGAAGGCGAAATTGAGGAACCGGCCAGCGATCTGCAGCAGGATCGTCACGCCGATCATCACGAGAAAGAAGGCGGAGAGAAGGCCGCTGGCGTTGTAGAGGGTGTCGAGGGCTCGCCGCATCACATCACCATCAGCAAAACGGTCGCCGGGCTCCCCGTGGGAGCCCGGCGACCTCGACCTCAGTTCGTCTTCTGACCGGACATGTAGGCGGTGAGAACCGCGACGGCGGCGGGGCTCGCGGTCGCCTTCCACTCGTCGGCCATCTGGACGCCGACCTTCTTCATGGCGGCGAGCACGGCCGGCGGACCGCCAGTGACGGTCATGCCGTTCTTCTTGAGGACGGCCGCCTTCTCGTCACCGGCCGCCTTGCTCATCTCCCAGGATCGCTTCGTGTAGGCCGCCGCGGCGTCCAAGACCACCTTCTGGTCGGCGGGCGGCAAGGCGGCGAAAGCCCGCTTGCTGAAGATCAGGGCGTTCTTCGACAGGATCGCACCGACGTCGGTGAAGTACTTGGTATTGTCCCAGGCCTGGATGTCGACCCCGGTCTGGGCGCTGGTGAACAGGGCCTCGATCAGGCCGGTGGAGAAGGCCTGCGGGATTTCGGCGAAGGGCAGGATCGTCGCGTTGAAACCCAGCAGGGTCGCCATCTTCTGGGTCGCCGTCGAATAGATGCGGATCTTCTTGCCCTTGAAGTCCTCGACCGAGTTGACCGGCGTCTTGGTGTAGAAGCCCTGGCTCGGCCACACCTGGTAGCCTGCGATCACCATACCGGCCTTATCAAACAGGCCCTTGAAGTACGGGTTCTGCAGCTCCATCAGCTTCCACGCTTCCTCGTAGGTCGAGGCGACGAAGGGCACACCGTCGAGGATGAACATCGGGTCCTCGTTGCCATAGACGCCGAGCCGGATTTCGCCGCCCTGCACCTGGCCGCGCTGGACCGCCGACTTGATGCTGTCGAGCTTGATCAGGCTGTCGTTCGTGTGAAGCGTGATCTTGAGCTTGCCGCCGGTGCCTTTCTCCACATCCTCGACCCATTTGCGCAGGTTCTGGGTGAGGAAGTTGTTCTCGGGATAGCCGCTGGCCATGATCCATTGCGTCTGCGCGCTGGCGGTTCCCGCCAGCGCGAGGCTCGCCCCCACGGCGGCCGCGGCCAGCTTCAATGCCGAAATCCTCGATATCAAGCTCATCCCTGTCCCCTGTTCCCGGGTGATAACTGCCGCATCGGCTGCAACATCCATGCCATCGCCATGAGGGGTCTCTCGTCAGGTGTCACCCCTAGCCGGTATTTCGAGGCGACGCGTGGTCCCGATAGCGGCGAGGAAGGGCTCGTCATGACTCACCACCAGCAACGCGCCGTCATAGGCGCGCAGGCCGGCCTCGACCGCTTCGATCGCATCGATGTCGAGATGGTTGGTCGGCTCGTCGAGGATCAGGAGCGATGGCGGTCGGGCGCCGCCCAGCACGCAGGCGAGGCCGGCCCGCAGCGTCTGTCCGCCGCTCAAGGTCGACACGATCTGCAACGCCGCATCGGCGCGGAACATGAAGCGGGCGAGGGCGGTGCGGCAGGCGTTCTCAGCGGCGCCAGGATTGAGCCGCAGGAAGTTGTCGCGGATCGACAGCGACGGGTCGAGCAGACTCACCTGCTGGTCGAGCATCGCGATCGTGGTGTGCCGTCGCACGCTGCCTGACCATGGGACGAGCTTGCCGGTGACGAGCGCAAGCAGCGTCGACTTGCCCGACCCGTTCGGGCCGGTGATCGCTACACGCTCCGGGCCGGTGAGGGTGAAGGAGAGTCCGTCGATGATCGCAGGGTCCGTTCCGTAGCCCGCACTTACCGAATCGAGACGCAGTACGGTCCGGCCAGCCGGCAGGCCCGTCGAAGGCAAGGCCATCGACAGCGGCTGCAGGATCTCGATCCGCTGCCGTGCGGCGTCGGCGTCTTCGACTGCCTGCGTCCGTCGGCGCTCGGCGACACGGACATTGTCGCCCGACGTGCCTTCGGCGCGGTTCTGTCGCGCACCGGCCAGGATGCGGGGCATGTCGCCCTTGGCTCGTTTGCGCTGGCCGGCGCCGTCCTTGCGCGCCTTGCGTTCGGCGGTCGCCTGCACCGAGCGCGTCACTTCGGACACCCGGCGTTCCGCGTCGTCGAGGTCGTGGCGTGCGGCGGCGAGTTCCAGTGCCTTGCGCTCGCGGTAGTGACTCCAGTTGCCGCCATAGCGTGTGATGCCCAGCGACGTCATTTCGACGATGGCGTCCATCGTCTCCAGCAGGTCGCGGTCGTGGCTGACGACGATCGCGCTCGCCCGCCATGTCGACAGCAGTCTGATCACGGACGCGCGCCCCTCGCGATCGAGATTGTTGGTGGGCTCGTCCAGCAGGATGAAATCCGGTTGGGCCAGGACCAGCGCGCACAAAGCGGCGCGCGTGCGCTGCCCGCCGGAAAGCGCCGACAGCAATGTCGAGGGATCGGCGTCGAGCCCCACGCGAGCGAGTGCCGAGGCGATGCGCGCTTCGATCGTCCAGTCGGTCGAGGCCAGCTCGTCGGCAGTCGCTCGGCCTTCCTCGGCACGGCGCTGCACGTCGAGCGTGCCGGCGACTCCCATCAGGCCGGCCAGCGTCTCGTCGGGGGCGACCTGCACGGTCTGCCTCAGGACGCCCAGCGTGCCGGTCGTCGACACCTTACCCGCTTGCGGCGACTGCGTGCCGGCAATGATCGCGAGCAGCGTCGTCTTGCCGACGCCGTTGCGGCCGACGAGGCCGGTTCGGCCGCCGTCGAAACTCAGATCCAGATTTGAGAAGAGGGTACGGCCGTCAGGCGTGGTCGCGGTGAGGCCGGAAAGCGTGATGGAAGGCATGGAAGCGGAGTCCCCTGATGGCAAGGCAAGCGGGCATTGCGGTCAGGTGGAAATCCATTGCAGGCGCATCCGGTTCAATTGTCGGGGCACTCAAATAGGCGCCGTGCCTGTCCCGATCAAGACCGGGGACGCGCTTCGGCGCGGGCTCCGTTTTGCTTCTGCGGACCCTACTTCGTGGTGGCGTCCCAGCGGCAGCCGCGATTCTTTTCGGTGACGACCAGCGTCTTCGGCGATTTGGAGGCGTCGGCAACGACGTCGAGGCGCACGCCCGAGAGGGTGAAGGCGCTCATGTAGACGCCCGGGCTCGTCTGCTTCAGCGTCTCGCTGATGCCGCCTGCCGCCTTGAGCAGGGCCTTGTCGCCCTGGAGCGTGACCGAGTGGACGCGCGAAAGCTGGGCGTCGAGACCGCGGCAGCCCGCCAGATTCGCATCGGAGGCGGCCATGCGAAATTCGATGGGTGCATTCTGGGCGTCAGCGGCCGACCCGGTCATGCCGATGAGGAACGCCGCAATGACAAATGATTTCATGGTGACTCCGGGCTGACGAGACAGAAACGTCCCGTGGGATAGCAGTGATCAGGCATTAGTCGATGCGCAACAACGGTTCGGACGATACGTCATCTGCATGGATGTCGACCGGCTTTCCGCCGGACGCCATCACGCTTTTCCGCTACCTCATTTCCGCCGGCGTTGCCGCAAGCGCGAGAGCCCCCGTCGCCTGCAGCACGCTTCTTCATCGGCGAATCGGCAAGCGTGTCCGTGCCTGCCGCCGCGCCCGGATCATCCCGTGAGGCGTTGCCCGCCGATGCGATGATCCTTCAGGATCTCGGGCCGGAATACGACGCCGTGGCCGGGGCGCTCCGGCGGCGACATGGTGCCGTCCTGGGCGGGGAGGACCGGCTCGATCCAGAGATCGTCGTTCCAGTCCATGTATTCAAGGTAGCTGGCATTGGGGATCGAGGCCAGCACATGGACCATCTGCTCGTGGAACAGGTGCGGCGCCAGGCGGATGCCGTAGGGCTCCGCCATCGACGCGATCTTGCGCAACTCCGAATAGCCGCCGCGCATCGGGTCGGGCTGCAGGATCGGCGTACCCGGATGCTCGAAGAAGGGACGGAGATCGTTCCTCATGAAGTGGCTTTCGCCGCCGACCACCCGCGTCTTCAGCGCCGCGGCGATGCGGCGGTAGCCCGCGAAGTCTTCGGCGACCACCGGCTCCTCGAGCCAGTAGGGATCGAACTCGTCGATGTGGTGGCCGGCCTGGATGGCGGTGTCGGCGTCCCATCCCATGTTGACGTCGATCATGATCTCGACGCCGTCGCCCATCGCCTCACGCATGGCCTTCACGTTGGCCACGTCCTCACGCCACGGCCGGATGTGCGCCACCTGCATCTTGATGGCCTTGAGCCCCTGGCTGGTGAACTCCTGGGCGCGCGCGATCATGCCGTCGCGGCCGAGGCCGCGGAAACAGCCCGAGCCGTAGGCCGGGATCTTCGTGCGCGCGGCGCCCCACAGGCGGAACAAGGGCAGGCTGGCACGCTTGCCCACGATGTCCCACAGCGCCATGTCGACGGCGCTCTGGGCGGCCAGGGTGATGCCCATGCGGCCCAGCCAGAAATTGTTCTTGTAAAGGGTCTGCCAGATGCCCTCGATTTCGGTGGCGTCGCGGCCGATCACATAGGGCGCGACCAGCTCTTTCATGCAGGCGTCCAGCGTGTGCAGCCCGCCGTGCAGCGGCATCAGGTAGCTCATCCCGATCAGCCCGCCCTGCGTCTCGATCTCCAGCACGAAGATCTCGCGCGGCCCCGGCGCCAGGATCCCGGCCGCCGGCGGCGAGGACCGCCACGGCACCTGCAGGAGCGTCGTGCGCAGTTCGGTGATGGTGGTGGCGGTGGTCATAAGGCTTTTCCTTCCAGCTTCGATCGTCTTGTGACCGCATCGATCATTGCGGCATACGTCGATTTCCAGGAATTTACCCCGTCCTTTGACAGGTGTCGCGGCGGTCTGGTTAGGCGTATGGTCCCGGCCCTTCGAAAAGGCCGAGCCATGACGTCATCCAACCGAGTCTATCTCTTCGATACCACCCTGCGAGACGGGGCCCAGACCCAGGGGGTCGATTTCACCGTGGCCGACAAGGCCGCGATCGCGCGCGAGCTCGACCGGTTGGGCATCGACTATATTGAAGGCGGGTGGCCGGGCGCCAATCCGACCGACGACCGGTTTTTCGCCGATCCGCCGGAGTTCCAGAACGCCAAGTTCGTGGCCTTCGGCATGACGCGTCGCGCCGGCCGAAGTGCTGCCAACGATCCCGGCCTCGCGGCGATCCTGCAGACCAAGGCGCGCAACGTCTGCATGGTCGGCAAGACCTGGGATTTCCATGTCGACGTGGCCCTCGAGGTCGACCGGACCGAATATCTCGAGATGATCTCGGACTCGCTCGCCTATGCGAAGACCCGCATGGAGGAGACGATGTTCGACGCCGAGCATTTCTTCGACGGCTACAAGGCCAATCCCGACTATGCGATGGCCTGCCTCGCCGCCGCCGAGAAGGCGGGCGCGCGCTGGATGGTGCTCTGCGACACCAACGGCGGAACCCTGCCGCACGAGATCGAGCGCATCGTGGGCGAGGTGGTGAAGAAGATCCCGGGCGACCGGCTCGGCATCCATACGCACAACGACACCGAGAATGCCGTGGCCAACTCGCTGGCCGCGGTACGCGCCGGCGTGCGTCAGGTCCAGGGCACGATCAATGGGCTCGGCGAACGCTGCGGCAATGCCAACATGATCGCGCTGATCCCCAACCTCGTGCTGAAGATGGGCTTCGACACCGGGCTGAAGGACGGCGCGATGCAGCGGCTCACGCACCTGTCGCGCCTGCTCGACGACCGGCTGAACATGCCGACCAACCGCAGCGCGGCCTATGTCGGCACGCGCGCCTTCGCCCACAAAGGCGGCCTGCACGTATCGGCGGTCGAGAAGGACCCCCGGACCTACGAGCATGTCGACCCGGAGGTCGTCGGCAACCAGCGCCTCATCGTCGTCAGCGACCAGGCCGGCCGGTCCAACATCATGGCCCGCTTCCGCCAGATCGGCCTCGAGGTCGATCCCAAGCATCCCGGCGTCGCGCGCCTGCTCGAGATCGTGAAGGACCGCGAGTCCGAGGGCTACGCCTATGACGGCGCGGATGCGAGCTTCGAGCTGCTGGCGCGGCACGAGTTGCACACGCTGCCCGACTATTTCGCGCTGCACAGCTTCCGTGTCCTGGTCGAGCGTCGCGTCAATGCGCGCGGCCAGACCGTGGCCATGTCGGAAGCGACGGTTAAGCTCGACGTCGCCAGCCGCCGCGCGATGGAGGTGGGCGAGGGCAATGGCCCCGTGAACGCGCTCGATGCCGCGCTGCGAAAGGCGCTCGTGCCGGTCTATCCGGAGCTCGAGGACATGCGGCTGGTCGACTTCAAGGTCCGCATCCTCGATTCGGCAGGCGGTACGGCGGCGACGACACGCGTCATGATCGAGAGTGCGGATGCGAAGGGGCGGCGTTGGAGCACGATCGGCGTATCGCCCAATATCGTCGATGCCTCCTACAACGCGCTCTACGACGCCATCACCTACAAGCTGTTCCGTGATGGTGCCCGCCCGGCTCAGCCTGCCTAGCAGCACTACCGGCGCAGCCGGCGTAGCAGCCATGCCGCACCTGCCGGTTGACCTCGGGTAGAGTGGGGCAGACGATATAATCGTGCGAGACGGAGAGCATCTGGATACCCAGACACCGCCCATCGCGGCGGCTTCCCTGCGCCGTCCGCGGCTGGGCGCCCGTGTGCTCGCGCGCGCCTTCATGTGGGCGCTGCCGGCGATCGTGCTGGTCGCCACGCTGTTCGTCTGGCTGTCGTCGGGCGGCACCGTCACCACCGACAATGCTTATGTGAAGGGCGACCGCGCCCAGATCGCGACCCAGCTTTCCGGACTGATCGTCGACGTGCCGGTGCACGAGAACGAGAAGGTCTCGCGCGGCCAGCTCCTGTTCCGGCTCGACGACCAGTCCTATCGCCACGCGCTCACCCGCATCGAGGCCGAGACCGAGACGGTGCGCGCCGAGATCCGCGGCCTGCGCGCCCAGTGGCGGACCAAACGCGAGGAGATCAAGGCGGCGCTCAGCCAGCAGACCTTCGCCCAGGCCGAATTCGACCGGCAGGCGGAGCTGGCCGAGAAGAAGGTCGCTTCCACGGCCAAACTCGAGGAGGCCCGCATGGGCCTCGAAGTCGCGCGCCAGCGCATCTCGGCGGCGCAGGAGGATCTGCAGCGCATCGAGGCGGCGCTGGCGGGCGATCCCAAGATCCGCGCCGACGACCATCCGCGAGTGCGCCAGATGATGGCGATGCGCGAGGAGGCGCTGCTGCAACTGCGCCGGGCCACGATCGAGTCGCCGATCGACGGTATCGTCAGCAAGCGGCCGGTGCCGGGCAGCTATGCCACCGCCGGCGTGCCGGTGATGGTGGTGGTGGCCGACGGTGATCTGTGGATCGAGGCCAACTTCAAGGAGACCGAACTCACGCGTGTGCGCGCGGGCCAGAAGGTCCAGATTCATGTCGACACCTATCCGGAGTCCGAATGCTGGGGCACGGTGGCGAGCATCTCCCAGTCGACCGGCGCGGAGTTCGCCGTGCTGCCGCCGCAGAACGCCACCGGCAACTGGGTCAAGGTGGTCCAGCGCATTCCCGTCCGCCTCTCGGTCGCCTGCCGCGAAGGTGATCCGCCGCTCCGGGTTGGCATGAGCACGACCGTTTCGGTCGAGACCGGTCATACGCGCTCGCTCGCCAGCCTGTGGGCGGGGTGGGCCAAGTCGCTCGGTCTCTCGAGCGCGTCCGCTTCTCCTAAGCCCTGACCGATGGCGCCGGCCGTCGACCCGGCGGTCCTGCGCCGCCGCCGCCTGATCACCTTCACGGTGATGGCCGCCACCATCATGCACGCGCTCGACGGCACCATCGCCAACGTGGCGCTGCCGTCGATCCAGGGCTCGCTGTCGGCGACGCAGGAGCAGGTCTCCTGGGTCGTCACCTCCTACATCGTGGCCTCCGCCATCCTGACGCCGCTCGCCGGGTTCTGCGCCATGCGCTTCGGCCTGCGCCGGACCCTGGCGACCTGCGTGATCGGCTTCACCATCGTGTCGATGATGTGCGGCGCGGCGCAGACGCTCGACCAGCTCGTCCTGTTCCGTGCCCTGCAGGGTGGCTTTGGCGCGGCGCTGGTGCCGGTATCGCAGGCCATCATGATGGACACCTATCCGCGCGAGGAGCAGGGCAAGGCGATGGCCATGTGGGGGGTCGGTACGATGCTCGGCCCCATCGCCGGGCCTTCGCTGGGCGGCTGGCTGACCGACGAATTCTCTTGGCGCTGGGTTTTCTACGTCAACCTGCCGGTCGGCATCCTGTGCGCGGTCGGCATCCTGGCCTTGGTGCGCGACAACGTGCACGGCGCGCCGCGGCGCTTCGACCTGATGGGCTTCACCCTGCTGGCGGTCGCCATCGGCTCGTTCCAGCTCATGCTCGACCGCGGCCACATGCTCGACTGGTTCGACTCGGTCGAGATCATCGGCGAGACGCTGGTCGCGGCTGTCGCCTTCGCCATGTTCGTGATCCACATGATGACCGACCGGCAGCCGTTCCTGTCGCGTGAGCTGTTCCGCGATCGCAATCTCACGGTCGGGCTGTGCTTCACGGCACTTGCCGGCCTCGTGCTGATCGTGACGGCCACCCTGATGCCGCCGTTCCTGCAGCAGCTCATGGGCTATCCGGTGTTCACCACCGGCGTGGTGCTGGCGCCGCGCGGCGCCGGGATGATGGTTTCGATGATGATGGTGTCGCGCCTGATCGGCCGCATGGATGCGCGCCTGCTGATCGGCGCTGGCTTCGCGCTGGCGGCGGTGTCGCTCTACGACATGACGCTGTTCAACCTCAACGTCAGCGAGGGCCGCATCATCTGGAACGGCATCCTGCTGGGCTTCGGGCTGGGCCTCGTCTTCCCGCCGCTCACCGTGCTGACCTTCGCCACCCTGCCGCAGCGCCTGCGCACCGAGGGAGCCGCGGTGAACGCGCTGCTGCGCAATCTGGGCGCCAGCATCGGCATCGCCGTGCTGGTCTCGATGCTGGCCAGCAACACCCAGCAGAACCGCGCCGACATGGTTGAGAAGTTCACGCCCTATCATCCGGGCTGGCCGATGAATCCCACCGGGGTGAGCCTCGACCCGACGCAGCTCGCGATCTGGGACGGCGAAATCACCCGCCAGGCCGCGCTGATCGGCTACCTCAACGACTTCCGCATCATGATGATCTGCTCGCTGGTGCTGATCCCGCTGCTTTTCCTGATGCGACGCCCGGCCCTTATCGGCGGCCGCTAACCACGTTATACGGCGGCATGGGACGCGCATCGAAGGGCCGCGACGTCGCCGCCGTCACGCCGGCGGTCATCCTCGTACGCCCGCAACTTGGAGAGAATATCGGCATGGCCGCGCGCGCCATGCTGAATTGCGGCCTGTCGACGCTCAGGCTGGTCGCGCCGCGCGACGGCTGGCCCAACGAGCGGGCGCAACGCGCCGCCTCGGGGGCCGACATCGTGCTGGAGAAGGCCGAGGTCTTCGAGAGCGTGGGCGAGGCGGTCGCCGACCTCGAGCATGTGGTCGCCACCACGGCGCGCAACCGCGAGCTGGTGCAGCGCATCGTGACGCCGCGCCAGGCCGCGTCCGAGATGCGCGGCTGGATCGGACGGGCCGAAGGCGTCGGCATCCTGTTCGGGCCCGAGCGGACCGGTCTCGAGAACGACGACATGGTGCATGCCGACACCGCGCTCTCGATCCCGCTCAATCCGCAATTCTCCTCGCTGAACATGGCCCAGGCGGTACTTCTGGTGGCCTATGAATGGACTGCCGCCGCGGATACGACGCCGCCCGTGCGCGTGGCCGACCATGCGACACGGCCCGCGACCAAGGAGGAGCTGCAGAGCCTGTTCGACCATCTTGAGCGTGCGCTCGACCGGTCGGGCTTCCTGCGGAACAAGGAGATGCGGCCGTCCATGGTGCTCAATCTCAGGGCGTTGCTGCAGCGCGCCGAGATGACGGAGCAGGAGGCCCGCACCTTCCACGGCGTCATCAAGTTCCTGTCCAAGAAACAGCACGAGGAATAGCCATGTCCACCACCGCCAGGATCACCTGGGTCGACGGAGCGCTCCTGGTCGCCGAGGGCGGCAGCGGCCACACGATCACCATGGACGGCGCTGCCGAGATCGGCGGCCACAATCTCGCCTCCCGGCCGATGGAGGTCCTGTTGATGGGAATGGGCGGCTGCACCGCCATCGACGTCGTCTCGATGCTGAAGAAGCAGCGCCAGGACATCGAAGGGGTCGAGGTCTCGCTGGTCGCCGAGCGGGCCGAGGACCATCCCAAGGTCTACACTTCGGTGAAGCTGGTCTACACGGTGCGCGGCCGGAAGCTGAACAAGGCGCTGGTCGAGCGAGCGGTCAGCCTGTCGGACGAAAAGTACTGTTCGGCGACCGCGATGGTGAAGAAATCGGCCGCCGTGACCCACGAAGTGGTGCTGGTCGAGATCTAAGTCATTGATCCGACAGCATTAACGCCCGCTTGACTGGCCGGAAACGGCCGGTATGTTCCGCGCTTCCTCCGGAGAACGTGGTTGAGGGCCGTTCGGGCTCTCCTCCCGCCCCGACTGAAGCGCCTGCAAACAGGCGCGATGTGTCGGACCAAGGCCTATCCGGACAACACGGCGTACCCGCGAAGCGGGGCGCACAATGACGGAGTGCAGCGTGAGCAAGCGCGCAAATTCGAAGTACAAGATCGACCGCCGCCTCAGGGTGAACCTGTGGGGCCGTCCCAAGAGCCCGCTCAACAAGCGTGAATATGGTCCCGGCCAGCACGGCCAAGGTCGCACCAAGCCGACCGACTATCGCCTCCAGCTCATGGCGAAGCAGCGCCTCAAGGGCTACTACGGCTCGGTCAGCGAGCGTCAGCTGCGCCGCTATTACGCCGAAGCCGTCCGCCGCAAGGGCGACACCGGCGAGAACCTGGTCGAGCTGCTCGAGCGCCGGCTTGACGCGGTGATCTACCGCATGAAGTTCGCCATCACCGTCTTCGCCTCGCGCCAGCTGGTCAGCCACGGCCATGTGAAGGTCAACGGCCGCCGCGTGAACATCGCGTCGTACCAGGTGAAGGACAACGACGTCATCGAGCTGACCTCCAAGGCCAGCCAGATGGAGCGGGTCCTCGAGGCGACGCAGACCGCCGAGCGCGACGTGCCGGAATACGTGACGGCCGACCACAAGGACATGAAGGGCACCTATGTGCGCGGGCCGAAGCTCGCGGACGTGCCGTATCCGGTCCAGATGGAGCCCTCGCTGGTGGTCGAATACTACAGCCGTTAATCGGCCGACCCTGGAATTGACGAAAAACCCGCCCGATCGTGGCGGGTTTTTTGCATGTGGATTCCGGCCGGAGCAGGTGTTTCCGGCTATCGCCGGGCGGTGGGGGGGCTATAATCCTGCCGGGGCTTGGGGACTGGAGTCTTGGGAATGGGATTCGTCCGTGCGGCGGTCTTCGCTTCGATCGTTGCGATCGGCGGAGCAGTCTATATCTATCGCGATGATGTGATCCGGCAGGTCGGGCCTCATATCGGCATGGGAACGGCTGCCAAGACGGCCGAGGCCCAGGCGAGCCCTGCTTCAGGCGCGCAGCCGCAGGGCCGTCGCGGCCGCCTCAATCCGGGTGGGGCGGTGCCGGTCGTGGTCATGCCGGTGATGCGCGACGCCATGCCCGTCATGGTGGATGCCGTCGGCACGGTGCAGTCGATTGCCTCCGTCCAGATCAAGCCGCGGATGGACAGCCAGATCATGAAGGTGAACGTCGAGGAGGGCGCTCTCGTGAAGGAGGGCGATATCCTCTTCGAACTCGATGCGCGCACCCTGAAGGCACAGCTCGGGCAGATCGAGGCGCAGATCCGCAAGGACCAGGCGCAGGTCGTGCAGGCCCGGCGTGACCTGCAGCGCAACGAGGAGCTCCTGTCGAAGAACGCCGGCACCGTGGTGCAGCGCGACAATGCCGGTACCGCCCTGAAGGCCGCCGAAGCGCAGCTCGAGGCCGACGAGGCCGCCAAGGCCAGCGTCCAGACCCAGCTCACCTTCACCGAGATTCGGGCCCCGGTCTCCGGGCGCATCGGCTCGATCGCGAACAAGGCGGGGGCGGTGGTGCGCACCGGCGACAATTCGGCCACCAGCACGCTGGCCACGATCAATCAGATCGACCCGATCTACGTCAGTTTCGCCATTCCGCAGATCATCCTGCCGGACCTGCGCGCCGCGATGACCAAGGGTCCGGTCGCGGTGACGGCCGTCATCGACGACACGAAGAAGCAGTCGGGCGAGATGGCCTTCATCGAGAATACCGTCGATCCGAATACCGGCACGGTGACGGCCAAGGCGCGTATCGGGAATGCCAACGAGCTCTTGTGGCCCGGCCAGTTCGTCAAGGTCGAGATCGTCCTGGGCATCGAGTCCAATGCGATCTCGGTTCCCGCGAGCGCGGTCCAGCTCGGATCGCAAGGCCCCTTCGTGTTCGTCATCAAGGACGGCGTGGCCGAGCTCAGGCAGGTCGTCGTCAAGCGAACCCAGGACGGCCGAGCCGTGATCGGCAAGGGTGTCGAAAGCGGCGAGCAGGTGGTGGTCGACGGTCAGCTCCGGCTGGTCCAAGGGGCATCGGTGACGATCCGGCCGCCGACGGTGGATCCGAACCGGCCCGCATCGCCACCGCGCGGATAGCCGATCGTAGCGGAGGCGGGACGTGAACATCTCTGAACTTTGTATCCGCCGTCCGGTGATGACCATCCTGTTGATGGCATCGTTCGTCCTCGGTGGAATATTCGCCTACAAGCAGCTCCCGGTCGCCGCCGTCCCGAGGGTCGAGTTCCCGACCATCCAGATCACGGCGCAGCTGCCCGGCGCCAGCCCCGAAACGATGGCTGCCTCCGTCGCCTCGATCCTGGAGCGCCAATTCTCGACGATCGCCGGCGTGACCACGATGACCTCGACATCGTCGCTCGGGAACACATCGATCGTGCTCCAGTTCGACCTGAACCGGAACATCGACGGCGCCGCGCTCGACGTTCAGTCGGCGATCTCCTCGGCTATGCGTCGGCTGCCGCCGGAGATGACGACCCCGCCCAGTTTCCGAAAGGTCAATCCGGCGGACTGGGCGGTGATGTTCCTCGCGCTCAAGTCGAACCAGGCCCGGCTCTCGGACGTCGATGCTTTCGTCAACCGGGCGATCATGCCGCGTGTGTCGACCCTGCCGGGCGTGGCGCAGGTCCTGATCTTCGGCTCTCAGAAATTCGCCGTCCGCGTCCGCGCCGACCTGGACCAGCTCGCTGTTCGCGGGCTGACCCTGCAGGAGCTGCAGAACGCCGTCGTCAACGCCAATTCGAGCAAGCCGGTCGGTTCCATCGCGGACCAGAAGCAGAACGCGATTCTCGAAGCCACGGGGCCGATCAGCAAGGCCGCGGACTACATGCCGGTGATCGTCACCTGGCAGAACGGCGCGCCGGTCCGCATCTCCGACGTGGCGACTGCGATCGACAGCGTCGAGAACGACAAGGTCGCGAGCTGGCTCGACGGCACGCGCGCCATCGTGATGGGCGTCTATCGCCAGCCCGACGCCAACACGGTCGAGGTGGTCGATCGGGTGAAGGCGATCATCCCGCAGATTCAGGCCGAGCTGCCGGCAGGGGTCGAGATCCACCTGCTCGCCGACCGATCGAAGCCGATCCGCGAGGCCATCGACGACGTCGAGTTCACCCTGGCGCTGGCCGCGCTCCTGGTGATCATCGCGATCTATTTCTTCCTGCGCAGTTTCCGCGCGACCATGATTCCGGCGATCGCGCTGCCGATTTCGGTCATCGGTACCTTCGCCGGCATGTATCTCTGCGGCCACTCGATCGACAACATATCCCTGTTGGCGCTGACCCTGGCCGTCGGCTTCGTGGTCGACGACGCCATCGTCATGCTGGAGAACATCGTCCGTCACATCGAGGCGGGCGAAAAGCCGATGGAGGCGGCGCTCAAGGGCTCCAAGGAGGTCGGCTTCACGATCGTCTCAATGACGTTGTCGCTGGTCGCCGTGTTCATCCCCGTGCTGTTCATGGGCGGCGTCGTCGGGCGCATGTTCAACGAGTTCGGCCTCGTCATCGCCTTCGCGATCCTGATCTCGGGCATCGTGTCGCTGACCCTGACGCCGATGCTCTGCTCACGCTGGCTGAAGCCGATCGACCATCACGAGAAGCACAACGTGCTCCTGCGCAGTTTCGAGTGGGGCTTCACGAAACTCACCAATGGCTACGGCTGGGCGCTGCGTCGCACGGTCGGCTATCCCCGGCTGGTGCTCGCGATCACGCTCGGCACCTTCGTCGTCACGGCGATGCTCTTCCAGGCGATCCCCAAGGGCTTCTTCCCGTCGGAGGATATCGGCCAGATCCAGGGCTCCACGATCGGGCCGGACGATGCGTCCTTCGACGCGATGGTGGCCCGCCAGTCGGCGTTGGCCGAGGTCATCCGCCGGGATCCCGACGTGGCCTCGGTCATGTCGACCGTCGGCGGGGGCAATGCTGCAGCCACGGTGAATTCCGGACGCATCTTCATCATGCTGCGTGACAAGCCGGAGCGCACGGACAGCGCACAGCAGGTCATCGCCCGACTGCGCCGGGCGACGGCCGCCGTGCCGGGCATCAACGTGTATTTCCAGGCTGCCCAGTCGATCAACATTTCCACGACGCAGAGCCGTGCCCAATACCAGTTCGGCATGCGTTCGAGCGATCTCAACCTGCTGCGCGAATACGGCCCCCTGATGGAAGCGAGGATGCGCCGCATACCCTCGATCCTCGACGTGAACTCGGACCTGCAGGTTCGGGCCCGCTCGGCAATGATCGATATCGACCGCGACATTGCCTCGCGGCTCGGCGTGTCGGTCGACCAGATTCGCCTTCTCCTCTACTCGGCCTTCGGCACGCGGCAGGTTTCGACCATCTACGCATCGGACGACACCTACCAGGTGATCCTCGAGGCGGATCCGAAGTACGGCGATGCCGGCGACATCCTGCGGAAACTGCAGGTCCGAACGCCCAATGGCGGACTCGTGCCGCTGGACACGCTGGCCAAGCGCATCGACAAGCCGACGTCGCTGACCGTCAACCACATTGCCCAGCTTCCCTCGGTCATGATCTCCTTCAACCTGGCGCCGGGCGTGGCGCTCGGCGAGGCGGTGCGCGACATCCAGGCGGCGGCGACGGAGGTCGGCCTGCCGGCCACCATCACCACCAGCTTCGAGGGCAGCGCCCAGGTCTTCCAGCAGGCGGTCGCCAACCAAGGCCTGCTGCTGCTGGCGGCGGTGCTGGTGATCTACATCATCCTGGGAATTCTCTACGAGAGCTTCATCCATCCGCTCACCATCCTGTCGGGTCTGCCGTCGGCTGGCATCGGCGCGCTCGCGACCCTGATGTTGTTCGGCATGGACCTGTCGGTCATCGCCATGATCGGCGTCGTGATGCTGATCGGCATCGTGAAGAAGAATGCCATCATGATGGTCGACTTCGCGATCGAGCGACGGGGTCAGGGGGCCGATGCCGAAACCGCGATCGTCGAAGCGGCGCTCCTGCGCTTCCGGCCGATCATGATGACGACCGTCTGCGCTCTCCTGGGGGCCCTGCCGATCGCCGTGGGTCACGGCGCCGGCGCAGAACTCCGCCAGCCGCTCGGCATCACCGTCGTCGGCGGCCTGATGGTGTCGCAGCTCCTGACTTTGTTCATCACCCCCGTCGTCTACATGTGGTTCGACAAGCTCACCGGCATGAAGTTCAGCCCCGGCTGGGCGAGGCGTTGGCGCACCAAGGGCCGCATGCCGGCGGCGCCGGCCGAGTAGGCTTCCAATAGCGAGTAGCGTTCCATGAATGACGAGATCGGTGCCTTCGTTCCCGGCCCCCGTGCGCGCATCGAGGGCAGGGCGGGCGGTCCGCTGTCGGGCCTCACCTTCGCCGCGAAGGACCTCTTCGACGTGGCAGGCGTGCCGACCGGCGGCGGCAACCACGACTGGCCCACCGGGCGTCCCATCCCCGACAGGCACGCCTGGGCGGTGCAGACCCTGCTCGATGCCGGCGCGACGCTGATCGGCAAGACCATTACCGACGAGGTCTCGCTCGGCATCCTGGGCGAGAACGCCTTCGACGGCACGCCGAAGAACGTCCGCGCCCCCGGGCGCGTGCCGGGCGGCTCGTCCTCGGGCTCTGCCGCCGCCGTGGCCGCGGGGATCTGCGATACCGCGCTCGGCACCGACACCGGTGGCTCGGTGCGCGTGCCCTCCAGCTTCTGCGGCCTGTACGGAATCCGCCCGACCCATGGCCGCATCGACGTGACGGGCATGCTGCCCCAGGCGCCGACCTCCGATACGACCGGATGGTTCGCCCGCGACGCCGAGACCTTTGCGAAGGTCTGCTCTGTGATGCTGGGCGAGGAGATTCCGACGGCGTTGCCCTCAAAGGTCGTCGTCGCGGTCGACGCCTTCGGCTTCGCCGATGCCGACACGTCCGAGGCGCTGCAGCCGTTGGTGAAGAAGCTTGCCGCCCTTATCGGTTCGAGCCGCGAGGAGATCATGGCGCCGCAGGGCCTCTCGGTATGGGCGCGCGCCCAGCGCAGCCTGCAGCCCGCCGAGGCCTACGCGACGTTCAAGCCGTGGCTCGACGAGCGCAACCCGCGCTTCGCCTTCTCGGTCGCCAAGGCGCTGGTCACTGGCTCGATGATTCCCGAGGGCGACAAGGTCTGGGCCAACCTGATGCGCCAGGAAGCGCGCGGCCGCATGAAGTACTTGCTGCCGCCGGGTACGATCCTTTGCCTGCCGACGACGCCGTTTCCGGCGCCGAAGGTCGGCCTGCCGCTGTCGGTTCTCGATCCGCTGCGCGACCGCATCACCTGCCTCTGTGCGCAGGGTGGGCTGGCGGGCTTTCCGCAGGTCAATCTGCCCGGCGCCACGACGGTTGACGGTCTGCCCGTCGGCCTGTCCATCATCGGTCCGCGCGGCAGCGATGCGACCCTGGTCGCCGTGGCCCGCGCGATGGAGAAGGCGGCAGGCTGATCGCGCCTTCGAGAAGGAGGCGTCTTGGCGAGCGAAAAGCAGAAGATGCTAGCGGGCGAACTCTACGTGGCGACCGGCGAGGAACTGGCCGCCGACGCGCGCCGCGTCGCCGATTGGATGGATCGCTACAATGCCTCGATCGTGGCTACGCAGAAGAACTATCCGGCGCTGCTGCGCGAGATGCTGGCCGAGGTGGGGGAGGGCGCCTACATCCGGCCGCCCTTCCATTGCGACTACGGCTACAACATCAGCCTCGGTAAAGGCGTGTTCCTCAACTTCAACTGCATCATCCTCGACGTGGTGCAGGTCACGATCGGTGACCGCACGCAGATCGGGCCCGGCGTGCAGATCCTGACTGCGGACCATCCGCGTAGTCCCGCGCAGCGTCGCGCCGGCCTGGAATTCGGAAGGCCGGTGAAGATCGGCGCCGATGTCTGGATCGGCGGCGGCGCCATCGTGCTGCCGGGCGTGACCATCGGCGACGAGGCGATCGTGGGCGCTGGCGCCGTCGTCACTCGCGATGTCCCGGCGGGTGCTACAGTCGTGGGAAATCCAGCAAGAGTGAGGTGAGCGTGACGGATCTGACGCCGAACATTCCCGAAGTCGTGGACGAGGTACGTGAGCTGTTCGAACGCTACGAGCAGGCGTTGATCGACAAGAACGTCGAGGTGCTCGACGCCACCTTCTGGAACAGCCCGCACACGATCCGTCTCGCCAACAACGAACACGGCTACGGCTTCGACCGCATCCATGCCTTTCGCGTCGCCCGTCCGCCGGGGCCCGGCTCCAAGGAGAAGCGGCTGCGGCTCGACATCGTCACCTTGGGCCGCGACATCGCGACGGTCTCCCTGGTCTACAAGGTGCGGGGCAGGGAGATGACAGGCCGGCAGACGCAGACCTGGGTGCGCCTGCCCGACGTCGGATTTAAGGTCGTGCATGCCCACGTCTCAATGATCGCCGAAGAGCCGATCCACTAAGAAACGCCGCGACGGAGGAAACGATGGTCCAACCCACCGAAAGCCTGGGCAATGTCATGAATCCCGATCCGGCCTGGGTCGCTAAGGTGAGCGAGCCGGCGCTCGAGCCCGACCTGCCGATCGTCGATCCGCATCACCATCTCTGGCAGCGCACCGGCAACGATTATCTGTTCCACGACCTGCTGGCCGACACGCGGACTGGGCATAACATCGTGGGTACGGTGTACGTCGACTGTCATTCGATGTACCGCAAGGACGGGCCTGCCGAACTGCGCTGCATCGGCGAGACCGAGTTCGCCAACGGCGTCGCGGCGATGAGCGCGTCGGGCCTCTATGGAAACTTGCGCGCCTGCGCCGGTATCGTCGGCCGTGTCGACTTGCGCCTGGGGGAGAAGGCGGGCGATGTGTTCGACGCCCAGATCGCCGCCGGCAACGGACGCTTCAAGGGCATTCGTCACCAGACCGGCTGGGACGCCGATCCGGGAATCCGCAACTCGCGCAACGACCCGCCGCCCGAGCAGACCCGCGACCAGACCTGGCGCGAGGGTTTCAGGGAACTGGCGAAGCGCGACCTGACGTTCGACGCCTGGCTCTACCATCCGCAGATCCTCGAGATCGCCGAACTGGCCGACGCCTTCCCCGGCACGACGATCGTGCTCGATCATGTCGGCGGGCCGCTCGGCTATGCTGGTTATGCCGGCCGCCATGACGAGGTGCGTACCGCCTGGAAGAAGTCGATGGCCGAACTGGCGAAGCGCTCCAACATCGTGGTGAAGGTCGGCGGGCTTGGCATGGCGATGGGCTTCTTCGACTTCTACCGCCGTCCGACCCCGCCGGGCTCGCAGGAACTGGCCGACGCGTTCAGGCCCTGGGTCGAGACCACGGTCGGCCTGTTCGGTGTCGACCGCTGCATGTACGAGAGCAATTTCCCGGTCGACAAGATCACCTCGGGCTACGGCGTCCTGTGGAACGCCTTCAAGCGGATCTCGTCCGGTGCGTCGGCCTCGGAGAAGAAGGCCTTGTTCTCGGGGACGGCGGCGCGGGTCTACAGGCTCGCTCTCTGACTTCGGGGCGATCCGGCTTGCAAGAACCGTGTCAGGAATCGCGCGACGCGTTTCGCCGGAGGAACTTTCTTTTTCGTCCAACCGGCGCTGCCGCGCTGACACAGGCAGTGAACCCGCTCTAGACTTTTGGTCCTCGCGTTGTTTATGGGGCCCATTGATGCGTCGTTTCCTACTATCCGCTGTGGCCGCCTTCGCCACCATTTCCGCCGTGCCGATCGCCTCGGCGCAGACCCTTAAAGTGGTGATGCACTCCGATGTGAAGGTGCTCGATCCGATCTGGAGCGGCGCCTACATCACGCGCAATCACGGCTACATGCTCTACGACGTGCTCTTCGCCATGGACGAGAAGTTCCAGGTGAAGCCGCAGATGGTCGACACGTGGACGACCAGCGACGACGGGCTCGTCTGGACCTTCAAGCTGCGCGACGGGCTGGAATGGCACGACGGCCAGCCGGTGACGGCCGAGGATTGCATCGCCTCGCTGAAGCGCTGGTCGGCCCGCGATGCGATGGGCCAGAAGATGGCGCAGGCCCTGAAGGAATATAAGGTCGTCGATCCCAGGACCTTCCAGATCGTGCTGAAGCAGAAGTTCGGCGCGGTGATCGAGTCGCTGGGCAAGCCGTCGGTGGTCGTACCCTTCATGATGCCCAAGCGCATCGCCGAGACCGATCCGTTCAAACAGATCGAGGACTACATTGGCTCCGGCCCCTTCGTGTTCAAGAAGGATGAGTGGAAGCCCGGCGAGAAGCTCGTCTACACGAAGTTCGCCAAGTACAAGCCGCGCGCCGAGCCGATGTCGGGCCTGTCCGGCGGCAAGGTCGTGAAGGTCGACCGGGTCGAGTGGGTCTCGATCTCCGACGCCGAGACCCAGGTCAATGCGCTGCTGAACGGCGAGATCGACTATCTCGAAGGCGTTTCGTCCGACCATCTGCCGCTGATCGAGAAGGACAAGGGCGTCCGCGTCATCAAGGGACGCGTCTCCAACCAGTACGCTTTCCGGCCGAACTGGCTCTTGCCGCCCTTCAACAACGAGAAGGTCCGTCAGGCCGCCGCGCTGGCCCTCAACCAGGAGGACTTCCTGCAGGCCAATATCGGCGACAAGCGATTCTGGCAGACCTGCAAGGCGATGTTCACCTGCGGCTCGCCGCTGGCGACCGATGCCGGCATGGCCGGACTGGTCGAGGGCAATGCCGCCAAGGCAAAGGCGCTGCTGGCCGAGGCCGGTTACGACGGCACGCCCGTGACCCTGCTGGCACCGACCGACCTCGGCTCCATCAAGCAACTCGGCCCGGTGGCCAAGGCGCTGCTCGAGCGGGCGGGCTTCAAGGTCGACATGATTTCGATGGACTGGCAGAGCGTGATCGTGCGGCTGGCCAAGAAGGTGCCGGTGTCGGAGGGCGGCTGGAATGCCTTCTCCACGAGCTGGTCGCAGGTCGATATCCTGGATCCGCTGATGACACCCTTCCTGATCGCGAGCTGCGACAAGGCCCGCGCCGGCTGGCCGTGCGACGAGGAACTCGAGAAGCTGCGCGACAAGTACGTGCAGGCGAGCACGGAAGCCGAGAAGAAGGCCGCCGCCACCGCCGTCCAGGAGCGCGCCATCAAGGTGGTGACACACGTGCCGCTCGGCGAGTGGTTCGGTGTCAGTGCCGTGCGCTCGAATATCGGCACGCTGACCCCGCCGCCGCCGGTGACGGTGTTCTGGGGCGTGACCAAGAAGTAAGGACACATCGTCGGCTGAACGGCATCTAATGGGCTTCCGTTGATGTTTTGGGTGAACTCCGGGCCGATCCATCAGCTCAGAGTTCACCTTAACTACCGGAGCTAGAGGCTCAGGCTGTTCGCTGAAGTTAAGACCGCTTCCTGATGTTTCGCGTCAGCGTCTACGGGAGGCATCTCATGGGCGGCTAGATTAACCATCCAAAACAATGTCTTGCCAGCATCGGTTAACACGCCGAAAGCTGGCGGATGTCGGAGCCGTCTTTCCTTGGCGGGCGGTTTCCGCCCCACCGGATCTTCGCAGGATGGCTGGGCGAGGCCCATTCGGCGCGACTGCTGGCCTACGCGCTCGCCTCCGAACCCAGGTTCACGCCGACCCGTCTGGCCCATGAGGGCACCGGCCGACTCGAAACGCTGACCCGCCAATCCTCCGTCCTGACGGATCTGGGTGCCTTCGCCCGGCCGCTGCGCCGCAAGGCACTGGCGCTGCAGTCGGTGCTGGAGATGGAATTCGAGATGGCCCGCACGCCGCCCAACAGCACGCAGCTGGAAGTGGTTGCGCATGGCGACGGCGCCTTCTACCGGCCGCACACCGACACGTTCACCGGCGATCAGTACACGCCGGGCGGGCGTCGGCGGCTCACCATGGTCTACTACTTCCACCGAGAGCCGCGCCGGTTCACGGGCGGGCGTCTCCGGCTCTTCGATCTCGGCGGCGGCCAGACGGTCGATGTCGAGCCGACCCACGACAGCCTGCTCGTCTTCCCCTCGACGGCGCGTCACGAGGTCGAGCGCGTGTGCTGCCCCGAGGGCGCCTTTGGCGATGGCCGCTTCGCCGTGAACATCTGGCTGTGCGGCTGACCGCTACTCCGCCGCCTGCAGCACCGCCGCCTTCTCGGGGCCTTTCGGCTCGATCGCGCGGCCATTGCGCCGGGCGGCGTCCTCGGCTTCCCAGCGGATCGCGATCTCGGCCAGCCGGTCCATGACCTCGTCCAGTTCGCCGCCGCGCTTGGTCAGGGAATAAGTGACCTTGGGCGGGATGGTCGCTTCGTAGTCGCGCTTCACCAGTGCCGCGCCTTCCAGTGTGCGCAGCCGCTCCGTCAGCATCTTGGCCGAAATGCCCGAGACGCGGCGCTTCAGCTCGCCGAAGCGCTGCGGCCCATGGGTACGCAGATTGTAGAGGATGTAGGTCGTCCACGGTCCCATCAGCATGCGCAGGATGAAGTCCATCGGGCAGCTGACGCTTTCCTTGGCCTGGGCGGCGGTGGCGGGGGTCGACGTGCTCATGGAAAAACCTTCAGGTTACGATTCGGTACCTACTGGAGAATATATAGCGGCCATCCCAGATGTTTCCAGTCACTTTATGAAAGCAACTGATCTGAAGAAACGCCTCTGTAGTTTCTTTAGTGAAATCAAAGGATTGGAAGTCATCATGACCAACGTCGCCATCGTCTATCACTCTGGATATGGACACACGCAGGCGCTTGCCGAGGCGGTGGCCACGGGCGCCCGGGCGGTTCGGGGCACCAGCGTCAGCCTGATCCCGGTTGGCGAGGCGGAGGCCCGGGGGGCCGAGCTCGATGCGGCCGACGCCATCGTCTTCGGCAGCCCGACCTACATGGGCGGCGTGTCGGCGGACTTCGCGAAGTTCAAGGACTGGACGTCGAGCCGCTGGATGGAAGGCAAGTGGCGCAACAAGCTCGCCGCCGGCTTCACCGTCTCGGCCTCGTGGAACGGCGACAAGCACAACACGCTGTACCAGCTTCTCACGCTCGCGGTGCAGCACGGCATGGTCTGGGTCGGCCTCGGCCTGCCGCCCGGCAACAACAATTCGAAGGGCTCGAGTGCTGACCTCAACCGGGTCGGCGCCTCGATCGGGGCGATGGCGCAGGCCAACGCCGACCAGGGCGTCGAAGGCATCGGCGCCAGCGACTTCAAGACCTTTGAGGCGCTGGGTCGTCGCGTCGCGCAAGCCACCCAACGGTGGCGGGAAGAGTCGCTGGCCGAGGCGGCCTGAAGGTTCTCGCCGCCTCCTTGCCTTTCACGCGGGCGAGGAGACGGGAGCCTCTCACTCCATCCGGACGCCGGCGGACTTGACGATCGATCCCCACGACTTGAGCTCCTGGCGGAACAGCGCAGCCAGTTCCTGCGGCGTGCTCGTCTCGACGGTCGCGCCCTGCGCGGTGAAGTCGGACAGCACGTCGGGCATGGCCATGACGGTGCACATGGCGGCGTTCAGCCGGTCGACGATCGCGGCCGGCGTCTGTGGCGGCGCCAGCAGGAAGATGCTGGCGGCCGCATTGAATCCCGGCAGGGTCTCGCTGATGGCGGGAACGTCTGGCGCGACTGGTGACCGCTTCGCCGACGTCACGGCGAGAAGGCGGAGCTTGCCGCTCCGTGCCAAGGCGAGCGCGGGCGGCAGGCTGACGAAGCAGATCGGGACCTGGCCACTGATCAGGTCCGCGAGTGCCGGCGTTCCACCCTTGTAGGGAACGTGGACGATCTGTACGCCGGCCGCCTTCTGGAACATCTCCGCGCTCAGATGCGCGATGTTGCCGACGCCGGGCGTGGCATAGCTGTATTTGCCTGGGCTGGCCTTCAGGACATCGATGAGCTCGCGCACGGTGTTGGCGGGAAAGGCTGGGTTGACCACGAGGGAGTAGGGCAGATTGCCCAGCGCGCCGATCGGCGTCAGCGTGAGTGGATCGTAACCGACCTTGTCGTAGATCGTGGTGCCCACGAGGATTCCCGATTCCGCGAAGAACAGCGTGTATCCGTCGGGCGGCGCGCTGGCGAGAGAGGCGGCAGCGATGGTGGAACCGGCGCCCGGCCGGTTCTCGACGACCACCGGCTGGCCGAGCAGCGGGCTGAGCTTGTTGGCGAAGATCCGGGCCAGGATATCGGCGCCGCCGCCCGGCGGATAGCCGACGAGCAGCTTCAGCGCTCGCGACGGATAGGCGCCCGTCTGGGCAAATCCGCGAGGTGCGGCAATCCCCAGCCCGAGGGCGGAGAGCGCGAGTCGGCGGCCCAGCTTCATGTCTTTGATGCTCATGTGATGTGACCTCGTGGCGACGCGCCCTCTCAGGCGGCGTCCGGCGGGAAGTAGCGGAACTGCAGGCTGCGATCCTTCTCGAGCTGCTGGATGAGGTCGATCTCCCAGGTGAGGTAGGCCGTCATCGACTTGCGCAGATCGTTATAGTCGTAGGGGCTGTACCAGACGTCGTCGGTCTCGGAAGTCATGTTCTCGAGGCCGCTGGCCAGCGGCAGGCCCGCCGTCGCCCAGGCGGCCGTGCCGCCGTCGAGGATCGAAACCGGCAGGCCTGTCGCCGCTATCGCATCCGCGGCCGCGAGGGCGGCGAAGGAGCCATCGTCGGACGTGAGCACGATCCGCCCCGCCTGAGGCATACCGGCCGCGACCTGCGCCAGCCCATCCTGCAGCCGCGAGCGCACCGCGAACCACGCACCGGGAATGTGGCGCGACCGGAAGCGAAGACTGTTCGCCAGATCGACCACCACCGCTTCGCCGGTCGCGAGCAGCCGATGGAGTTCGAGGACGGTGATTCGTTCCACGCCGTCAGCGTCGTTGGGCGGCAGGATTTCCACCGGCTCGGGCCCTTTTTCGAGCGCTGCGCCACAGGCACTCAGGCCGCCGGTCAGCACGAACACCTCCGTCCAGCCGAGCTGGTTCAGCCACGACGCCGTCATGCGCGCGCGCACGCCGTTGTCGTCGCACAGGACGATGCGGGCGCCCCGCGTGCCGACATAGTGGTCGGTCGACTGGATGAGCTGGCCGCCGGGCGCGCTGCGGGAACCGGGAATATGCCCCGCCTCGTATTCCTCGGGACTGCGAACGTCGAAGAAGTACAGCGAGCGAGCCGCATCGGCGCGCAGGTTGCGCAGACCGGCGGCGTCGATCTCCCGCACGCCGAAGCGCTTCGACACGCGCATCGCGGCTTCGATGGCGGAGGCGAGGCCCTTGGGCGTAGGCGGCGGCGCGACCGTCCGGCTGCCGCGCGCCATGGTCTCGCCGCTCAGGTGCCAACCGGCTGTGCCGTTGCGCACGCAAACGACAGGATTCCCGATGCCGGCATTGATCAGCGATTGGGCACCGATGATGCCACGCGTCCGGCCGGCGCAGTTCACCACAATAGTGGTCTCCTGCCGTTCGACGAGGTCGAACACCCGATACACCAGCTCGGCGCCCGGGCAATCGATACCGCCGGGCAGGCTGTAGTTGTGAAACTCGGAGTAGGGCCGGCTGTCGAGGATCACCATGTCCTTGCCCTGGTCGATCCAGCGGCGCAGTTCCTCGGCATCGATGGCCGGCGTGTCGTAACGATGCTCGACGAATTCGCCGAACGCCTTGCTCGGCACGTAGATGCCGGCGAACACTTCGAGACCTGCCTTTCGCCAGCCTTCCAGCCCGTCCTTCAGGATCGAGATGTCGATGTAGCCCCAACCGGCGAGGCGCTGCGCCGCGCGCTCGGCCAGTCCGTCGTCGCTCTGGTCCATCAGGACGATGCGGGTCGTCCGACGCGGCACGAGGGCCGCGATGCGCATTTCCAGATGGCTGAACGGCATCGACACGATCGTCAGCGGATGGCCGGTGTTGAACAGACCCTCCTCGCGCACGTCGAGGAACGCGAGTTCGCTGCCTTCGCCCAGCAGGGCGTGGACGCGCATGGCATCGATCCGCGGCCAGGGTCGCGCGGTCTCGGGAGTGGCTTTGACGCTGTTCATCGGATCTTCGGCAAAGGTTGAGGAAAGACGGCGCAAATCCTGCTCGCCGCTGCCGAATAAGGAAAATATAAATATCGTATGTATTGATTAAGGATCGGTATGAATATCACCGTTCGGCAATTGCGCGCTTTCGCGCTCGGCGCAGAGCTGAACTCCTTCTCGGAGGCCGCCGGCCGGATGGGCATGACGCAGCCCGGCTACTCGCTCCTGATCCGTCAGCTGGAGGAGGAGATCGGCATGGCGCTGTTCCGGCGTACCACGCGCCGGGTCGAACTTACCGAGGCGGGCCGCGAGATCCTGCAGAGCGCCCATCACACGCTGCAGCAGCTCGACGAAACCTGCCGCCGCGCCGCGGACTTTCGCGACGCGCGCCAGGGCACCCTCAATCTCGCCTTCGTCCCCTCCGTGGGCTGCAGCGTCCTGCCGCCGATCCTGTCGCGATTCACGGCAGCCCATCCGGGCATCAAGCTGGTGTTCCAGGAAGCGCAGGCCACCGCCTTTGCCGAGCGTGTGCGCAGCGGCCAGGCGGAAATCGGCCTCGGGCTGCTGCTGCAGGCGGACAGCCTGTTCTCCTTCGAGCCGCTGATGCGCGATTGCCTCGTCGCGCTGCTGCAGACGCAGCATCCGCTGGCCGCACGCCCCACCGTGACCTGGAAGGCTCTGGCACGCTTTAACTCGATCCTGGTGACCAACCAGTCGAGCGTGCGGGTCCATGCCGATCGCGCGGCCGCCGCGGCCGGCGTCGAAATCGAGCCGACCTATGTTCTCGATTCGCTCACGACGGCCGTCGGCATGGTGCGCGCCGGGCTTGGATACGCGGTGTTGCCGAGCCTGGCGCTGCGCAGCATGGCGTTGGGTGGGATGGTGGCCCGCATGGTGGAGCAACCTCGCGCGTGGCGCGACATCGGCCTGCTCACACGATCGCGGTTCAAGCTGTCGCCGGCAGCCGCCGCGTTCGCCGCCATCGCGCGCGAGGTCGCGACGGACTATTCGGAAGGAGGGCCGCCCGATCGCTGACCGCTTTCCCCAGATGGAAACGGGGGACCATTGCCTTCCGGCAAGGTCCCCCGTTCGGTAAGAGCCGGACCGGCGGCTCCCGCGAGAGCCGCCGGCGCGTTTCCGGTGCTACTTCTTGGTGATGTTCCACATCACCGGCACGGGGCCGGGCAGCCAGCCGCTGATGCGATCCTTGCGATAGGCGCCGAACGCCTTGTATTGGCCGAGCACGATGTACGTGGCCTGGTCCATCACCCGATCGGAGACGGCCATGGCGATCTCCTTCCGCTTGGCCGGGTCGACCTCCTTGGCGTAGGACGCGCGAAGCTTCTCCATCTCCGGGTCGCATGGCCAGCCGAACCAGGCCTTCTCGCAGCCGCCGCTGGTGAAGGAATTGCCGGCTGGGCTCTCGGTACCGACCGTGACGGTCGTCGTGTAGAAGATGTTCCAGCCGCCCTGCGCCGGCGGATCCTTCTTGGCGCGGCGGGTCACGACCGTCTGCCAGTCCATCGACTGCAGATCGACCTTGAAGCCGACGGCCTCCAGCGCCTGCTTGCCGACCGGCGGCAGCTGATTCGAGGAGAGCAGGTCGGTCGCATGCATCATGACGATCGGCGTGCCGTCATAGCCGCTCTCCTTGAGGAGCTGGCGCGCCTTCTCTAGATCGGGCTTGATCAGCAGGTTGCCGTAGCTCTTCTCATAGGGAGAGCCGCAGACCAGCGGCGCGTTGCAGACCCGGTAGATCTCGGGGTCGCCGACCTGGGCGCGCAGGAAATCCTCCTGGGCAATCGCATACATCGCCGCCTGCCGGGCCTTCAGATTGTTGAACGGCGGGTGGAGATGATTGAAGCGCATGATGATCTGGCTGCCCTGGGCATTCCAGCCGTAGAGCTCGATGTTCTTTTCGGCCTTCAGCAGCGGGAAAAGATCGGGCACCGGGATTTCGATCAGGTCGATCTCGCCCTGGACCAGGGCATTGACCGCCGTACTCGGGTCGGAGATCGCCAGCCATTCGAGGCGATCGATCTTCACCACCTTGCCGCCGGCCAGCATCGAGGGCGGCTCGGCGCGCGGCTTGTACTTGGTATTCTTGACGTAGACCACCTTCTCGCCGGGCTTCCACTCATCCTTCTTGAAGATGAACGGGCCGGAGCCGGTGTAGTCGTCGATCTGCTTGAACGGGTCGGTCTCGGCGACGCGCTTGGGCATCATGAACGGCACGGTCGAGGACGGCTTGCCCAGCGCGTCGAGGACGAGGCCGAACGGCTCCTTGAAGACGATCTGGAAGGTCTTGGCATCGATGGCCTTCATCGTGCCGACCGCCGCCATCATCTGCTGCCCCAGCGAGTCGCGGGCGCCCCAGCGCTTGATCGAGGCGACGCAGTCCTCGGCGGTGACGGGCTGGCCGTCATGCCAGGCCAGGCCGTCACGCAGCGTGAAGGTCCAGGTCAGCTTGTCGGCCGAGGCCTCGTACTTGTCGACCATCTGCGGCTGGATGCGCGCCTCGGCATCCTGGGCAAACAGAGTATCGTAGATCATGTAGCCGTGGTTGCGCGTGATGAAGGCGGTCGTCCAGATCGGGTCCAGGACCTTAAGATCGGAATGGGCGACCATCTTCAGGGTCTGCGCCGAGGCCGGGACCCCGACGGCCGTTACCGCTGTCGACAAGGCCAGACAGGCTGTGACCTGTCGCAATCTCCGCATAATGTGCATTGTTTGTCTTTTCCCTTCTTCAACACCCAACTTCACACAAACTGCCACGAGCCCCACGAGGAATAAAGCAATGTCCGCGCTGGCGGCGGCTCGATCGGCTGCTGTCCTGCACAAGAGAGAAGAGGACCTTCGCCGGTCTGGCGAAGGTCCTCCTTCCCGTGAGGGGCGACGCTATGCGGTCATTTCTTGCTGATGTTCCAGAGTACCGGGACGGGGCCGGAGAGCCAGCCGCTGATCCGGTCCTTGCGGTAGGCGCCGAAAGCCTTGTACTGGCCGACCGGCGCGTAGAAGCCCTGGTCCATCAGGCGGTCGGAGATGGCGATGCCCAACTCCTTGCGCTTGGCCGGATCGCTTTCCTTGATGAAGGCCGCGCGCAGGACCTCGATTTCGGGGTCACATGGCCAGCCGAACCAGGCCTTCTCGCAAGTGCCGGCGGCGTAGGCGTTGACCCCGGGATTGTCGAGGTCGAGCGTGATGTTGGTCGTGAAGAAGATGTTCCACCCGCCCTGCGCCGGCGCTTCCTTGCGGGCGCGGCGGGCCACCACGGTCTGCCAGTCCATTGCCAGGAGGTCGATCTTGAAGCCCGCCTTCTCGAGCTGCTGCTTGGCAACGGCCTGCACCTGGTTCGAGGATTGCAGGTCGGTCTGCTGCAGCATCGCGACGGGGGTGCCGTCATAGCCGCTCTCCTTGAGGAGCCGACGTGCCTTCTCGAGGTCGGGCTTGATCAGCAGGTCGCCATATTCCTTGCCGTAGGTCGTGCCGCAGACGAACGGCGCGTTGCAGACCTTGTAGATTTCGGGATCGCCGACCTGGGCGCGCAGCATGTCTTCCTGCGCGAGAGCCCACATCGCCGCCTGACGCGCTTTCACGTTGTTGAAGGGCGGGTGCAGCGTGTTGAAACGCATCAGGATCTGACTGCCCAGCGCGTTCCAACCGAACAGCGCGATGTTCTTGTCGGCCTTCAGCATCGGGAAGAGGTCGGGCACCGGCGATTCGATCAGGTCGATCTCGCCGGCCAGCAGGGCATTCACCGCCGTGCTCGGATCGGGGATCGCAAGCCATTCAACCCTGTCGACCTTGGCGACCTTGCCGCCTGCCAGCATCGAAGGCGGTTCGTTGCGCGGCTTGTATTTCGTATTTTTTACGTAGACGATCTTCTCGCCGGGCTTCCACTCCTCCTTCTTGAAGATGAAGGGGCCGGAGCCGGTGTAGTCGTCGATCTGCTTGTTGGGATCGGTCTCGGCGACCCGCTTGGGCATCATGAAGGGCACGTTCGACGAAGGCTTGCCGAGGGCGTCGAGCACGAGGCCGAACGGCTCCTTCAGCTCGATGGCAAATGTCTTGGCGTCGACCGCCTTGATGTCCTTGGTGGCCTTCAGCAGCAACTGGCCAAAGCCGTCGCGCGCGCCCCAGCGCTTGATCGAGGCGATGCAGTCCTCGGACGTGACGGGCGTGCCGTCGCTCCATTCGAGGCCGTCCCGCAGGGTAATGGTCCAGGTGAGCTTGTCGTCGGAGACGGTGTACTTCTCCGCCATCTGCGGCTGGATCTTGAGGTCGGCGTCCTTGGCGAACAGGACGTCGTAGATCATGTAACCGTGGTTGCGGGTGATCAGCGCTGTGGTCCAGATCGGATCGAGGATCTTGATGTCCGCATGCGACACCATTCTGAGCGTTGTCTGAGCCGCCGCCGGCACCGACGTTGTGGCCATCACGGCCGCCACTCCGAGGGAGGCCGCCAGCGCCACTCGTCTCCGCAAACTCAACATTCAATAACCTTTCCCATGATAGACTTCAGACAATTGCATAAAGGCTGCCACGCGGCCTGAGAGGAAAAAGACATGTCGATGCCTTCGATCTTTGTGTCGCATGGAGCGCCGACGCTCATCCTGACAGATGCGCCCGCCCGGACGTTCCTGGCGGGCCTTGGCCAGCAAATTCCGCGCCCGACAGCCATCGTCGCCGTCTCTGCCCACTGGGATACCGATGTGCCGGCCGTATCGCTCGTCCGCAGGCCTGACACGATCCACGATTTCTACGGCTTCCCCGAAGCCCTCTACAAGCTGCGCTATGACGCGCCCGGCGCGCCGGCGCTCGCCGAGAAAGTCGCGAAGCTCACAGGCGCCGCGCACGATCATCACCGGGGCCTCGACCATGGCGCCTGGGTGCCGGCGATGCTGGCCTGGCCCGAGGCCGACATCCCCATCTTCCAGCTCTCGGTGCAGCCGGCGCTCGGCCCCGCGCACCACATCGCGCTCGGGCGGAAGCTCGCGTCGCTGCGCGAGGAAGGTGTGCTGGTCATGGGTAGCGGCAGTGCGATCCACAATCTGCGCGCCCTGGTGCGCAACGAGGACGCCTCGGAGCCCGAGCCCTGGGCGCAGGCCTTCGACGACTGGATGGCCGACACGCTGGAGAAGGGCGACGAGCTCGCCCTTGCCGACTATCGCGCCAGCGCCCCCTTTGCGCGGGAGGCCCACCCGACGGACGAGCACCTGCTACCGCTGCACGTCGCCTATGGCGCTGCGGGCGAGGGCGCTCGGGGCCGGGCACTCCATCGCAGCTTCACCTTGGGGAACCTATCGATGGCCGCCTACACGTTCGATTAGGCTCTCAGCCGAAGGAGAATCACCCACCTCGCCATTCAAATGGGGAAGACGACGTCTTACGCCGTCGGAGGGGCATGAGCTTCCGGTGATCGCTCTCCCTGCAGCGCTCCCGGACATCGCAAGGCGATGCCCTGACGCTTGTAGGCCGAGCTTCGCCGGGCTTCACATCATGAGGTCGTAGTCGCGCGCCGCATGCGCGGTATCCAGGGCCGCAGCCCATTCCGCGACGGCGCTGGCGTCCTTCGCGGCGATGTTGGCCAGGGAGAGTTCCGCGAGCGAGACGTCGGTCAGCTTGTACGTCTGATTGTTGCCCTCGACGGTGACGACGGTCGAGCCGTTCGCTTCGGCGATGGAGAAATGGTCCCCGGCCATCCAGCTGAAGTCGAGCGTGTCGAGAGCGGTGTCGAAATTGATCGCCTTGTTGGTGCCCCAGGCCCAGGTGATCGCGAACGTATCGGCCTTTCCATTGCCCACATGGCCCTGGTCCGGCTCGCGATCGTCATTGACGATGGTGCCGATGGCGGTCGCGTCGGCGATGGAGGCGCCGCTGGCATTGGAGAGCGTGATCGCGAAGGTCTCGTTCCCCTCGAACACGGTGTCGCCACTGATATCCACATGGACCAGCTTCGAGGTCTCGCCGGCGGCGAAGGTGACGGTGCCGCTGGAGGCCACGTAGTCCGAGCCGGCCGTCGCCGTGCCATTAGAGGTCGAGTAGGCCACCGTCACGGGCCCTGAGGGGGCCTTGTCGAGTGCCACGGTGAACATGAAGTGGGCGTGCTCGCCATTGCCCTCGGCGACCGCGAGGTCGGCGATGGACAGGGCCGGCAAGACCGGGACGCCGTCGTCGTCAATGATGGTGCCGATGGCGGTGCCGTCGGCGATCGTGGCGCCGGACGAGTTGGAGAGGCTGACCGTGAAGGTCTCGTTGCCCTCGGCCAGCACGTCGCCCTTGATGTCCACATGGACCATCTTGGAGGTCTCGCCGGCGGCGAAGGTGACGGCGCCGTTGGTGGCTACATAGTCCGAGCCGGCGGTCGCCGTGCCGTTGGCGGTCGAGTAGGCCACCGTCACCGGCCCGTCTGCGGCCTTGTCGAGCGTCACCATGAACATGAAATGGGCATGGTCGCCATTGCCCTCCGCCACCGAGAGGTCGCCGATGGAGAGCGCGGGAAGTGCGTCGCCCTCATTCCCGGCCACGCCGTCGGTCGCCCCGGACGCGCCTGCCACCGTGCCTCCGCCGGCAATGGGCAGGTTGAAGTCGACGAGCTGGGCGTTCGATGCCTGCCCCATGCCGATCTTGCCGGACAGGTCGTCCTCGCGCACCTGGGTGAAGGTGAACTCGAAATTGACCGGGAAGAGGTCTGCCCGGGTCACGCCGAGCAGGATGAGCTTCTGGCCCGTGCTGAGATCCGCGATGACCACGCCTTCGCTGCTGTCGGTCATCGAGAGGTTCTCGCGGCTGCCATAGAATTTGAAGCTCACCGCGTCGGTGGCGGGATCGAAGGCGACCCGGTCCACCTGGCCGACTTCATGGGAGCGCATATAGACGGTGTCGGCAGCGAGCACCGGTCCGTTCTCCCAGGCCAGCGCTCCGCTCAGCGCCTCGCGCAGATGATTGTTGTCGATGAACTCGAAATTCTCCACCGACAGGTCGGCGAGGCGGACGCCCTGTACGATCACCGTCTCGCCGCTCCAGGGACTCGTGAAGCCGAAGCCCTGGGGCGTGTCGATGATGATGAAGGAATGGATGTTGGCGTTGCCGAGATCGATCCTGTCCACCGCGGGATCGAAGCCGATGATATCGGGGCCACTCACGGAGTTGACCAGCCAGACCTTGCCGGTTCCGTTGCCCGGATCCTGCTGCGTATCGTCGTCGGTGATCTGCCCGATCGCCACGGCGTCGGCGATGGTTGCGCCGGTGGCGCTGGAGAGGGTGAGCGAGAAGGTTTCGTTCGCCTCCACCGCGGTGTCACCGTTGACGACCACATGCACCATCTTCGAGGTCTCGCCGGCCGCGAAGGTCAGCGTTCCGGTGAGCGCGGCATAGTCGGATCCCGCGGACGCGGTGCCGTTGGCGGTGGCGTAGTTGACCGTCACGGGCCCGGTGGCAGCCTTGTCGAGCGTGACGATGAACATCAGCTCGGCGGTGCCTGAATCGCCCTCGCGCAGGGAGACATCGCCCACAGAGAGCGCGGGCAATGTCGGCGCCGTATCGTCATTGGTGAGGGTGCCGGTTGCCGAGCCGTCGGCGATGGTCGCGCCGGCGGCATTGGCGAGGCGGATGACGAAGGCCTCGTTGCCCTCCGCTGCGGTATCGCCCTTGACCGTCACCTGGATGGTCTTCGACGTTTCCCCCGCCGCAAAGGTGAGGGTGCCGTTCGCGGCAACATAGTCGCTACCGGACGTGGCGGTGCCGTCCGCCGTCGAATAGGCGACCGTGACCGCGCCGGCTGCCGCCGCGGACAGGATCACGGTGAAGGTCATGAGCCTGGTGCCGGAGTTGCCCTCCTGCACCGACACGTCGGCGATGGACAGGCTGGGCACCGCCGGCTCCGCCGTGTCGAAGGCCGAGTCCCATTTCTGGATCGCGCTCGCGTCCTTCGCGCGGATATTGTCCATGCTCAGCTCGGCGAGCGTGACGCCGTCGAGCCTGTAGGTCTGGTTGTTCCCGATGATGGTGATGACGACCGAGCCGCCCACCTCGGCGATGGAAAAATTGTCCTTCTGGAGCCAGCCGAAATCGAGCACGTCGAGGTCGGGGTCGAAGGCGAGGATGGTATTGGTGCCCCACATCCAGCTGATGGTGGTCACGGTGGCCGCGCCATCGCCTCCAGTCTGTCCGCTGCCACCCGTCTGTCCGCCGGTGGAGCCGCCGTCCGCCTGGGTGCCGTCCCAGGCTGCATAGTCGGAAACTGTGCCGTCATTGTTGAAATCGTCGTGCCAGAGCTCCTCGGCGAAGGCGAGTGTCTTGGCCGACTCGTGGGCGGCGATGAGGGTCGAATAGCTCGGCGTGTCGTAGGCGCCGAACTGCTGGATGTATTTGAGGATGGAGGTGCCGTATTCGTCGGCCGAGGCGCTGCCATTGTTGAGAAGGTCCAGCGTGCCCCAGGCCCCGCGCAGATGGGCGGCGGCGAGAATGCCGGTGAGGGTGAGCGTCACGGTAACGCTCTGCCCGTTGGTGTCCACGTACGTGCGCTGGGTGCCGATCAGCGCGTCGAGGCTGGTGCCCTTCGCCTCGAGCCCGCTCTGGATGACGTTGAGGTTGTAGCCGAACGCATCGAGGATGATGGCTTCCTGGATGTCGGTCTTGAGCGTGGCGAAGCTGTCGACGCCGTTCTTGCCGGTGAAACGGCCGGTCCAGAGGTTGCCGGTGTTATCCAGATAGTAACCGAGGTCGATGAGCAGCGGCTCGCCGAACTGATAGCCGACGAAGCCCAGCGAATTCACGGAGGTGTACTGCATGTCGCGCCAGGAGAGATCGCCAGCCTGATAGGCGTTCCAGTTGGCATCGCCCACCCAGCTTCGAATCTGGGCCTCGGTGATCTGTCCCGAGAGATAGCGATCATGGTCGACACCCGATTCGAACGCCCGCAGCGCGTCCAGAAACCCCGTGAACGTCCCGTTCGACATGACTCGCCCCCTCCGGCTTCAACTCGGGACCGACCGCGCGCTGCCGCCGGTACCCATAGGCCGTACGCGAAAACCATAACCGTTCGATGTCGCTTCTGTCGAAGGGCCGCACAGTCGATGCGCGCGCCAACGCAAAACGGGAGCGCTTTCGCGCTCCCGTTTGGGTCGGAAACCAGGAACGTTTGGCTGACTATGCGGCCTCGGCCAAAGCCACGCCCTTTTCCTTGAAGACCTGCTCCAGTTCGCCGGTCTCGAACATCTCACGGACGATGTCGCAGCCGCCGATGAATTCGCCCTTCACGTAGAGCTGGGGGATGGTCGGCCACTGGCTGAAATCCTTGATGCCTTCCCGCAGTTCCGGGTCGACGAGGATGTTGATGCCGTGGAACTTCACGCCGAGCTGGCTCAGCACGTCGACCACCGCGGCCGAGAAGCCGCACTGGGGGAACACGGGCGTTCCCTTCATGAACAGCAGAACGTCGTTCTTGCCGATTTCGTCGCGGATACGCTCGAACACCTGGGGTTCGCTCATGATCGATCTCCGTGGAGCGCCACCGGGGGCGCGGGGGTGTCTGAATATAGGGCGCTCAGGGCCTTTGCGCCATGGTGGTCAGCTTGAGGGCGTGGAGAACGCCCCCCATGCGGCCGCCCAGCGCCCCATAGACCATCTGGTGCTGCTGGATCTTGGATTTGCCGGCAAAAGCGGCCGAAATGACCGTGGCGGCGTAGTGATCACCGTCCCCGGCGAGGTCCTGGATTTCGACCTCGGCACCCGGGATGCCTTCCTCGATGAGGCGAACGATGTCGTCAGCTTGCATAGGCATGAGAAATCCTCAGGCGGTGCTGTTCATGTAACCGGGGAGCCAGTTCTCGTGGGCATCGCGCAGATCCTGCAGCGGCAGGGTGAGCAGCCCGTCGACCGTAATGTCCGGGCCTCCGGAATAGCCCAGCAGCACGGCGGGGACGCCGGCCTGGCGGGCGGCCGCGACGAGCGCGGGGCCATCGTCGGTCGCGATCAGGTAGCGGGCCTGGTCCTCGCCATAGAGATAGGCGTGGGGTGCGACGTCGCTCGCCGGCAGCTTGATGCAGGCGCCGGTGTCGCCCGACAGGCACATTTCGGCGAGCGCCACGAGCAGGCCGCCATCGGAGAGGTCGTGGCAGGCATGGACGCGGCGGCCGACGATCTCGCCACGCACGAAGTCACCGTTGCGCCGCTCGACGGCGAGGTCGACCGGCGGCGGGGCGCCTTCCTCGCGGCCGTGCATCTCGCGCAGGTAGATCGACTGTCCCAGCCAGCCCCTGGTGTCGCCGATCAGCACCAGCGCGAGGCCGGACTGGACGAGGCGTGAACCGGCAGAGGTCGCGATGTCGTCGATCACACCCACCGCGCCGATGGTCGGGGTCGGCAGGATCGGCCGCCCCTCGGTCTCGTTGTAGAGCGAGACGTTGCCCGACACGACGGGGAAGTCGAGCGCGGTGCAGGCTTCCGCCATGCCCATGATGGCGCCGGCGAACTGGCCCATGATCTCGGGCTTCTGCGGATTGCCGAAGTTCATGTTGTCGGTGACGGCGAGCGGCCGGGCACCGACCGCGGTGATGTTGCGCCACGCCTCGGCCACGGCCTGGCGGCCGCCGGTCTCGGGATGGGCCTGCACGTAGCGCGGGGTGCAGTCCGACGTCATGGCGAGGCCCTTGTGGCTCGCCGGCTTGGGCGCGCCCGGCACGCGCACCAGGGCCGCATCGCCGCCCTGCGGGCGGATCGCGGTGTTGCCCATGATCAGATGGTCGTACTGGTGCCAGATCCACGCCTTGCTCGCGAGGTCGGGGCAGCTCATCAGGGTGAGCAGCGAGGCTTTCCAGTCGGTCGGGGCGGGCACCTTCGACGCGTCCAGCTCGGGCGGCAGCGGCGTCAGCGTCCACGGCCGCTCGTACATCGGCGCTTCGGTGACAAGCGGCGGGATCGGGATGTTGCCCACCACGTCGCCATGCCAGGTCAGCACCATGCGCTCGGTGTCGGTCAGGTGGCCGATCACGGCGAAGTCGAGTTCCCACTTCTCGAAGATCGCGCGCGCCTGGTCCTCGCGGCCAGGCTTCAGCACGATCAGCATGCGCTCCTGGCTTTCCGACAGCATGAGCTCGTAGGGATTCATGCCGGTCTCGCGCATCGGCACCTTGTCGAGTTCCATGACGAGGCCCAGCCCGCCCTTGGCCGCCATCTCGAACGAGGAAGAGGTGAGCCCGGCCGCGCCCATGTCCTGGATGGCGATGATGGCGTCGGTCGCCATCAGCTCGAGGCAGGCTTCCAGCAGCAGCTTCTCGACGAACGGATCGCCGACCTGCACCGTCGGGCGCTTGCTCTCGCTGTCCTCGTTGAACTCGGTCGAGGACATGGTGGCGCCGTGGATGCCGTCGCGGCCGGTCTTGGAGCCGACATAGACCATCGGATTGCCGATGCCGGCGGCCGCCGCATAGAAGATCTTGTCGGTCCTGGCGACGCCCACGGTCATGGCGTTGACCAGGATGTTGCCGTTGTACGCGGCATGAAAGTTGGTCTCGCCACCCACGGTGGGAATACCCATGCAGTTGCCGTAGCCCGCGATGCCGGCCACCACGCCCGAGACGAGGTGACGTGTCTTGGCGTGCTTCGGGTCGCCGAAGCGCAGCGCGTTGAGGTTGGCCACCGGCCGCGCACCCATCGTGAAGACGTCGCGCAGGATGCCGCCGACTCCGGTCGCCGCGCCCTGGTAGGGCTCGATGTAGGAGGGGTGGTTGTGGCTCTCCATCTTGAAGATGGCGGCCTGGCCGTCTCCGATGTCGATGACGCCGGCATTCTCGCCCGGCCCCTGGATGACCCACGGCGCCTTGGTCGGCAGCTTCTTCAGCCAGACTTTCGAGGACTTGTAGGAGCAGTGCTCGCTCCACATGGCCGAGAAGATGCCGAGCTCGACCATCGTGGGATCGCGGCCCATGATCTTCAGCAGGCGCTCATACTCGTCCGGCGCCAGCCCGTGCTCGGCCACGATCTGCGGGGTGATCGTGGGTTCGTTCGGCAGCTTGACGGGTGGGTTCTTTTCCTTGGCTACGGTCACGACGCGTCTTTCATGAAAGGGCTTCGACCATGCCCTCGAACAGGGCCTTGCCGTCGGTGCCGCCGAACATCGGCTCCACCGCATTCTCGGGATGGGGCATCAGGCCCAGCACCGTCTTGGTGTCGTTGAAGACGCCGGCGATGTTGCTGCTGGAGCCGTTGGGGTTGCCTCGCCCGTCGACGATCGAGCCGTCGGGGCCGCAGTAGCGGAAGGCGATCTGGCCGCGATCCTCGAGCCGCTTCATCGTGTCGGCGTCGGCGAAATAATTGCCCTCGGCATGGGCCACCGGGACCTTGATCACCTGGCCGGCCTGGTAGCGGTTGGTGAACAGGCTCTGGCTGGTCTCGACCCGGAGGTGGACGTCGGCGCAGACGAATTTGAGGTGCGAGTTGCGCATCAGGGTGCCCGGCAGCAGGCCGGCCTCGGTAACGATCTGGAAGCCGTTGCAGATGCCCAGTACCGGCACGCCCAGCGCGGCGCGCTTCTTGACCTCGGCCATCACCGGCGACTGCGCGGCCATCGCGCCGCAGCGCAGATAGTCGCCGTAGGCGAAGCCACCTGGCACCACGATCAGGTCGACCTTCTCGAAGTTGCCGTCGCCGTGCCACACCATCTGCGGCCGGCGGCCGGTGACCAGCTCGATCGCCTGCGCCACATCGCCTTCGCGATTGGAGCCGGGAAAGACCAACACAGCTGCTTTCATCTCCGTCCGTCCCTACCTGCAAGGCCCTCACCCTGAGGAGCGCGCGCAGCGCGCGTCTCGAAGGGTCGGCAACAAAGGCGGTGCTTGTTCCCATCCTTCGAGACGCAGTCCTGCGGACCGCTCCTCAGGATGAGGTCGTTCGGCTTCATCAGCCCACCAGTTCGATCGAGTAGTTCTCGATCACCGTGTTGGCGAGCAGCTTCCTGCACATTTCCTCGACTCGGGCCTTGGCCTTCGCCTTGTCGGTCTCGGCGAGCTCGAGTTCGATGAACTTGCCCTGGCGCACGTCGCCGACCTCGGGGAAACCCAGCCGGTTCAGGGAATGTCCGATGGCCTTGCCCTGGGGATCGAGCACGCCGTTCTTGAGGGTCACGTGGACTCTGGCTTTCATGTCGCCTCTTTACTGCAGCGTGGTGGGGCCGCGCACGTCGCCCGGTCCCTGGTCGATGAGGATGCCGAGGCGCCGCGCCACTTCCTGGTAGGCTTCCTCGACCTTGCCGAGGTCGCGGCGGAACCGGTCCTTGTCCATTTTCTCGTTGGTCCTGAGATCCCACAGCCGGCACGAATCGGGGCTGATCTCGTCGGCCAGCACGATCCGGACCATGTCGTCCTCGTAGAGTCGGCCGAACTCGATCTTGAAGTCGATCAGCTTGATGCCGCAGCCGAGGAACAGGCCGAACAGGAAATCGTTCACGCGCAGCGTCAGCGCCACGATGTCGTCGAGGTCCTGCGGCGTCGCCCACCCGAAGGCGGTGATGTGCTCCTCGGTGACCATCGGGTCGCCCAGCGTGTCGTTCTTGTAGAAGAACTCCATGATGGAGCGGGGGAGCTGGGTGCCTTCCTCGACGCCGAAGCGCTTGGCGAAGGAGCCGGCGGCGACGTTGCGGACCACGACCTCGAGCGGGATGATCTCGACCTGCCGGATGAGCTGCTCGCGCATGTTCAGCCGGCGGATGAAATGGGTCGGCACGCCGATTTCCCCGAGCTTGGTCATCAGGAACTCGGAAATGCGGTTGTTGATCACCCCCTTGCCGGTGATGACCCCCTTCTTCTGGTTGTTGAACGCGGTGGCGTCGTCCTTGAAGTACTGGACGATCGTCCCGGGTTCGGGCCCCTCGAACAAGGTCTTGGCCTTGCCCTCGTAGATGCGGCGACGGCGGGACATGTCTTACTCCTGCGCGGGCGATGCGGATCGCCCGCCTTTCGGGCGGAATATGGCGGAAACGCCATGCGCCGGTACTGGGGAAAAATCCATTGAAAAAGGTGACGGGGTCGTCATATTAAACTCTAAATGGGAGGCCTCACATGGCCCAGCAAATCACCTACGACAAGGCCTATGACACGGTCGGACGTGAGGATTTTCCGGCAATGCTGGAAGTTCCCCGGTATGGCCGCCGGACCGACGCCTTCGACGGCATCATTTCGGCGACCCACGACCATTTCTGGGACCCGTTCGACAAGAGCTACATCGACTTCGACCAGCCCTTCGACATGGCGAAGACCCCCATCATGCCGCTCGACACGGTGGTCGAGCTGAAAAGTGCCGTGGCGGACCGGCTGGACGAGGGCCAGAAGATCGGCCTGGGCAACGACGTCATGCACTGGTCGATCTCCAACCTGCTGCACGGCGAGCAGGGAGCGCTGTCGCTGTCGGCCAGCCTCTGCCACATCCTGCTCGACCCCGGCGCCCAGGAATACGCCGCCAACCAGGCCCGCGAGGAGGCCCGGCATGTTGCAGGGTTCACGCGCTATATCGGCCGCCGCTGGGGAGCCCCCCTGCCGGTGGGCAAGACCATCGCCACCGTCCTCACCGATCTGGTGACGACGGAGGAGGTCTACAAGAAGATCGTCGGCATGCAGATGCTGATCGAAGGCATCGCCATGGGCTCTTTTGCGACCCTGAACGCCAAGACCAACGACCCGGTGCTGCGCCGGCTGGTCCAGCTGGTGATGAGCGACGAGGCCTTCCACCACCGCTTCGGTCGCATCTGGGCGTCCCGCACCATCCGTCATCTCAGCGAGGACGAACACAGGAAGGTCGAGGACTGGGCGGCGCAGATCTTCCAGACGCTGCTGTTCAATTTGATCAACGCCGAGCAGAAGCAGGTCATCTACGCCAAGTACGGGCTCGACTGGCAGTGGGTGCGCGACGCGATGAAGGAGGTCTTCACCGACGAGGACCGCCGCGCCAACCTGAAGGAAGGCACCAACATCTTCCGTGTCCTGATCAAGACGCTGCTGCACGCCGGCATCATCACCCCGCGCACCGCGCCGCTCTACGGCGTCTGGGTCGACATGAAGGAACTCGAAGCCGAGGGTGACGGCATCCCCGGCGACATCGTCGCCGAGGAAATGATGGTGACGCTCCGCGAGATCAACGCCAAGCGCAAGCGCATCGTCTCGAAGGACGTGGCTGCCGCGGGCTAGACCGCCTCCTCGGACGTGCGCGGCAACTCTGGGTCAGGGCTTGAACACGTAGCCCGGCGTGATGGCCACGTCCGCAGGAATGGGCTGCAGGTCGGAGAACAGCTCCGGGTAGGTCTTCATCACGCTGAGGATGAACTTCGGTTCGATGTGCTTGTTCACATCGAACACCGTCTTGATCACGCCCAGCCGTTGCAGTGTGTCCTGTGCCTTCCACAGCGCACGATAGTTGTGGGCCGAAATGCGCCGGTCCACCTGCTGGATGTTGTACTGCATGGCAGTCTCCGACACGTCCAGCTTCAGCCCGGGAATCCAGCGCGTACCGATGGCGGCTGCTTGCTTGGGATTCTTGCGCATCCACTGATCGGCCTCCGACACCGCCGCCAGGAACTTCTCGATCGTCGGCCCATTTTTCTCCACCCAGGGCCGCAACGCGATGTTGAAACCGAGATAGGAGATGACATCTCCGCCGCGGACCACTTCGATCGCACCGGGTACGTCCTTCATGGCGATCACCGGGACCGGGTCCCAGCACACAAACGCATCCACGCCTTTGGCCAGCAGCGCCACGCTCATTTCCGGCGGCGGCGTATTGACGAGAGTGACGTCGGATGTCGTGAGGCCAGCCTTCTCGAGCAAGCCAAGGATATAGAGATGATTGATGGTGCCGAAAGAAGTGCCGATCTTCTTACCCTTGAGGCTCTTGAGGTCACCCTTGACGATGCCTGAGTCCTTGCCGGCGATCAGCGCGAGCGTCGCATCGGAGCCGAGTTTGGTGGCATTGCCGCTGAAATTGCCGAAGAATACCAGATCCATGCCACGCAGGATGGCGCCGATGGCCGGCACGCCGGCCTGCACCATGTCGGTCTCGCCCGCCTGCAGAGCATTGAGCGCATCGACGCCGGTGGCGTAGGGACGCGCGATGGTCACGTCGAGCCCGTATTTCTCGAAGAAGCCGCGTTCGAGTGCGATCGGCAGCGCCAGCATGTCGACGGCGGCAACCATGCCGACCTTGAGTTTTACCGGATCCTTGGTCTGCGCCATTGCCGCCAACGGCAACAACAACAGGGCAACGCACAGTGTGATGATCCTTGGCATTTTCCTCACCCTCCTGGTTGAAGCGGCTCGACGCGCGTAACCCAGTAAGGGCGGGCGACGGTCGCGAGGTCCGCTCGTTTCACTCCTCGCACTTCAACGGCGTTGTCTTGTGTTCCAGAGACCCTGCCGTAGGTCTGGAACAGCTGAACGTGGAAACGCTCGGGTGGAAACGGCAGGGTAATCAGGATGTTGACCTTCTCGGGGCCATTGGGAAAATCCGCGATCTTGTACGGCGCGGCGATCGTCAACCAGATCTGCCAGGCCAGGTAGCAGACGGCCACGGCCAGCAGGATATGTGTCTTTCGCGATCGGAGGGCGTCGTTCAGCATGCATCAGGCCGAGCGTACGAGTTGAAGAACGCGCGCGGACAGTTCCTTGAATCGCGCGTCGTCATTCAACGCGTCCCAGGAGCGTGGCCGGGGCAAGTCCACGGCAATCTCCTCAAGCACGCGTCCTTTGGACAGCGCCACGACCCGATCGGCGAGAAACACGGCTTCGCCTACGTCGTGAGTGATGAAAATCACGGTAGGACGCTTCTCCTGCCAGATGCGGGTGAGTTCCTCCTGCAGCGTCATGCGTGTCTGCGCGTCGATGCTCGCGAACGGCTCGTCCATCAGCAGCACGTCCGGCTCATTCGCCAGCGCGCGAACCACGCCGACACGCTGCTGCATGCCGCCCGACAGTTCGGCGGGATAGCGCTTGGCTGCCTCGGTCAGTTTGGCGAGGGCCAGATATTCATGCGCGATCTTCTCGCGTTGCGCCTTGCCGACGCCGCGCATCTTCGGACCGAATGCGACGTTTTCGAGCACGGTCCTCCAGGGAAAAAGCGCGAACGACTGGAACACCACGCCACGGTCGGCTCCTGGCCCCTTCACTGGCCGGCCGTCGAGCAGGATCTCGCCGCCTGTGTATGGAAGGAAGCCCGCGATCATGTTCAGGATGGTGGTCTTGCCGCAGCCCGACGGCCCGACGATCGAGACGAACTCGCCCTGCTGCACGTCCAGCGACACATCGTGGACGGCCGTGACGTTGCTGCCGGCATACGGGTCGAAGTAGGTCTTCGACAGATTGCGGATGGTCAGATTCTTCATCGTGTCACCAATCCCCACCGCTGTCCGGTGGCCCGTTCGATCGGCGCCAGAATCCAGCCGTCGACGATGTACCAGAGGATACCGAGGATGATCATGCCGAGCAGGATCTCGACGACCGAGCCGGCGCGGCGCGCGTCGAACATGAGAAATCCGATCCCGCTGGTGCCGACGATGATCTCGGTTGCGATCAGGGCGCGCCATCCGTAGCCGAGCCCATTGCGCAGACCAGTCATGATGCTGGGGAGCGCACCGGGCAGCACCACTTCCCAAAGAATGCGGGTACGCGAGGCACCAAGGCTTTGCGCGGCGCGATACATGGTGATCGGGATCGAACGAACGCCCAGCACCGTGTTCAGGATGACCGGGAAAATCACCGTGTAGACGATGACGACGGTCATGGTGGTAAGGCCGTAGCCGAACCAGATCACCAGGATCGGCAGCCAGGCGATATCGCCAATAGCCTGGAAGAACAGCAGGGGCGGCCAAAGTGCAGTATGCGCCCGGGAGCTGAGACCTACCAACATCCCGAGCGGGATGCCGATCGCGATGCCCCAGAACGCACCGACGGCGAGCCGTACCATGCTGTCCTGCAGATACTCCGGCAGGATGCCGGTATGAACCAGCGACCCGAACGAACGCACGACGTCTACCGGTCCCGGCAGGAACACGCGTGGAAATATCTGCAACTCGGTGACGATCCACCAGACGGCGATCAAGAGAACGAACGGCGCGATCGCACCGATAGACGGCCAGCGCGCCATCAGGCGTACGCAACGGCTCCATATCCCGAGAAGAAAGGACCTCATGCGCGCTGCACCATGCCCCAGCGCTCGATGGTCGCGCGCTCGATCGGTGCCAGCAGCAGCCGATCGAGCAGCAGCCAGAGAACGCCGATCACGATCATGCCGAGCACGATCACTTCGGTCTTGTAGAAATCGCGCGCCACGAAAAGCATGTAACCGAGGCCGACGTTGGTCGCGATCATCTCGGCGGCGATCAGCCCGCGCCAGGCAAAGCCCAACCCGGTGCGTATGCCGGTGACGATGTGGGGGAGGGCGCCCGGCAGGAGCACCTCGGTCAACATCGCCCATCGCCCCGCACCGAGTGATGCGGCCGCGTTGCGCACGTGCAAGGGGATCGTCGAGACGCCGAGCAGCGTGTTGTATGTCACGATGAAGAACACGGCATTGAAGATGACGAAGGTGATGGCGCCGAAGCCGTAGCCGAACCACAGCGTCGCAATGGGGATCCAGGCAATGCCAGCCAGCACCGAGAAAAACCGGAGCGGGGGCGTCAGGAAGCTGGAAAAAACCGGGCTGACGCCCATGGCGATGCCCAGAGGAATGGCGACCACCAGGGCGAGCACTGTGCCGACGGCGACGCGTAGCAGGCTCGCACCGATGTGCTGGATGAGCGTGCCGTCCTGAATCCCCTCGATCCCGGCTCGGACCACGGCGCCAGGCTGAGGAAGCAACCGGGGGCTGACGTCGAAGTACGGGACGAGGATCGCCCAGAGAACGAGCAGTACGGCGAAGGGAGCGCAAAACCAGAGCGCCGAGGTGATGCTGCGCTGCATCACGTTTGACTCGGAGTGCGGCGGCCGCCCGTGCGACCGGCTCGGCGCCGCGCGCCGACTTTGGGTTTGGACAAATGGGCCTGGGTGTAACCAAGGACCTGCTCCATCGCGTTGCGGGCCTTTGTGACGTCCCGTTCTTCAATGGCCCGCGCGATGGCGGCATGGTTGGGAAGATTGCCATCAAACCAGCCATCGACGCTGTCGACGGCGACCACGAACACCGCGCTCAGAATCGTGTCGATCGCGCCGCGAAAGCCCTGCAATACCGGATTGTGCGTGGCATCGAGAATGGCCAGGTGAAACGCCTTGTCTGCGGCCGTTGCGGTGGCCTGACTGTCCGAGGCTTCCATCGCGGCGAGGGCCACGTTGATCCGCAGCAGGTCCGCCTTGGTGGCGCGGGTGGCCGCGAGCGCGGCGGCGGCTGGCTCAATGATCGAGCGGACTTCCTGAACGGCCAGCAGCAGATCGCGGTCGGGATTTTCCTGTCCCACGAGCCAGTTCAACACGTCGCGATCGAGCAGGCTCCATTCGCGCCGCGGCAACACACGGGTTCCGTGGCGCGGCCGGACGCTGACGAGCCCTTTTCCCGACAATGTCTTGATGGCCTCGCGAACCACGCCTCGGCCGACGCCGAGGCGGCTTTCGAGATCGTATTCGGGGGGTAGCATTGCGCCAGCCGGAATGATCCCTTGAGCGATCTCGCGGCCGAGCGTCGTCAGCACGGTGTTGATCCGGCCCGGCTTCGAACGCTTTTCAACGGACTTGACGCGCTTGGTAGACAAGATCGGTTCGCTCCCGGCCGCCGGCTCTTTGGCCGGTTGGCAAGCTCAAACCATACACTGATCTGAAGGGGGTGCAATCATCGGATGTTAAATATCGGATGAACGGAACTCGGCCGTGTAGTGATGGAAACCATGAGCAGGCGACGTCTGACGCTGCGGTGCAACACCGCGTCGCAACAATGGACCTCGGCCGGCAGCTTGAGTTCGCTGCCGCAATCAAATTCAGCCGACAGCGAGGCAAGTATTGTCGTGCGCGATCGATAGTCTCTCAAATGCCGGGAGGGCGAGTTTCTTCAGGATTTGCGCGCGAGCACGAAGCAGGAGAGGCCGGCGAGGCGGTTCAGCGGAAACATGGGAAGTTCGGCGGCGCAGATTGCGGTGAGGAGGGCGTTCGTGAGGGCGCCCTGTTTCTTCAGGCTGCTGCGCGGCTCCGTCGTGTTGCGGTCGGCGAGGCGCACGGCGGCAGCCAGCGGGAAGACCAGGCCGAAATAGTAGCTGCCGCGCACGATCTCGAGGCCGGCGTCGCGCAGCACGGTCTCGATCCCCGGCAGGCGGTAGCGCCTCTTGTGCTCGAGGAACACATCGTGGCCGCTCCACAGGAACTCGAAGGCGGGCACCGTCACGAGGAAATGCGCGCCGCTCGGCACCTTGTCGGCGTAGTGGCGGGCCAGCCCGCGATCGTCGTCGACATGCTCGAGCACGTCCATCATCAGCACGAGGTCGCAGTCGGTCGGGCCGGTGTCGCGGCGGTAGCGCACGGGCTTTCCGGCGACGCTGTCGTCGCGGTCCGCCAGGTAGCCGATGTCGACGCAGAGCGCGCTCCCGGCCGCCGTCCGTTCGAGCAGATGGCGCGAGAAGAAGCCCGAGCCGGCGCCGACGTCGAGCAGGCGCTTCGGCGCCAGTGAGCCCACGGCGCGGCGCAGCGCGGCGGCCTTCGAGCGGTAGTACCAGTGGCTGCCGATGCCGGCGCCCAGAATGTCTTCTTCCTTGAGATCCATCGACGGTCAGGGCTTCGGCGGCTCGGCCGTGCCGTCCTCGTAGACACCCTCGACGATGTAGATCGGCCGGCCCTTCACCTCGACGAACAGGCGGCCGAGATACTCGCCGATGATCCCGAGCGAGAGGAGCTGGATGGCGCCCATCAGCAGGACCGCGATCAGCAGCGAGGCATAGCCCGGCGTGTCGACGCCGAAGATGAGCACGCGGGTGACGATGAACAGGGCGTAGAGCACCGCCACGATGGCGATCGCGAGGCCGACATAGAACCAGGCGCGCAGCGGGGCGGTGGAGAAGCTCACCACGCCGTCGATGGCGAAGTTCCAGAGGCGCCAGAAATTGAATTTGCTGGTGCCGGCCGCGCGCTCGGGGCGCTCGTAGGGCACGCCGACAGCGTTGAAACCCACCCAGGCGAACAGCCCCTTCATGAAGCGGTTGCGTTCGGGCAGCTGGCGCAGCACATCGACCGCGCGCCGGTCGACCAGCCGGAAATCTCCGACATTGGGCGGGATGCGCACCGGCGACATGGAATTGAACACCCGATAGAACCAGCCGGCCGAGACACGCTTGGCCCGCGTGTCGGTGTGCCGGGCCGTGCGGATGCCGTAGACGATGTCGTAGCCCTCGCGCCAGTGCGCGATGAAGGTGGCGATCAGTTCCGGTGGATCCTGGAGGTCGATGTCCATCGGGATGAGCACGTCGCCGCGGGCATGGTCGATGCCGGCGGTGAGGGCGGCCTCCTTCCCGAAGTTGCGCGACAGGTTGACGATTCGGATGCGCCGGTCGGCCCGGCTGCGGTGAAACAGCCGGGCGAAGGTATTGTCGCGCGAACCGTCGTTCACGAATACGATCTCGAACCGGACTCCGTCCCTCTCCAGCAGGGGTAGCGTGGCGGCAAGGAAGACGGCGATCGAATCCTCCTCGTTGAACACGGGCACGACCAGCGACACCAGCGGATCGGCAGGGCGCCGCTTGCGCTGGACGGCGAGCTGGTGCGCCAGCGCCGCATCCTTGTCGAGGCTGCTGTCGGAGGCGAAGGGAAGGGAATCGGGCACGACGGGCGGATCTGCGACAGGATCAGGTGACGGTCTCGACCGTGCCGTTCAGGTCCATGATCCCCAGTTCGACGATGAGCTGCGGCTGGCGCTTGTTGGCCTGGTCGCGGAAGGCGCGCAGCCCCTGGCTCAGCATTTCCGTCTCGAAGGCGCGGTCGGTCTTGATCCGGTTGCCGTAGGCGAGGGCGGCGGCGCCGCAGTCGCGATGGGCCATGCCGATCAGCCGCTTCACGTTATGAAGCTGGACCGAGATGTCGAGATTGGCTTCCCAGGCGGCGCGCCATTCCTGGAAGATCGGAGCCACCGCGGCGATGGGCCCGCCGGCAATGTTGAACTGGCTGTACTGGTTCTCCCAGCTGCGCGAGGACATGTACTTCCAGGCATACGTGGTGAAGCGCGGGTCGATGCACTGCATCAGCATCGCCTCGTAGGTATCGCCGGCGGCAAGCGCCGGGCCGGCGACCGTGATAGCGGCTGCGCCGAGACCAAGGCCGAGCAGGCTACGGCGCGAAAGGGCGGCGAGACAGCCGCAGCCGGAGTGATGCGTGTGGGTCATTGGAAGGTCGCCTTGCCCTGTTGCGCGAGACCGCCGTCGGGATCGGCGATCCATGTCGTGATCGAGCCGTCCTGCTCGCGGCGGCCGTGTACGCCGAGCGCTGCCCCGCCGAACACCGGCGACAGGGCGCGGAACTCGAAACTGCGAACCACCTTATCCGGGTTGGAGCGCCGCGCCAGTTCGATCTGCAGCATGCCCATCAGCGGCCCGTGCACGATCAGCCCGGGATAGCCCTCGACGCCGGTCACATAGGGCTGGTCGTAGTGGATGCGGTGGCCGTTGAAGGTGAGGGCGGAGAAGCGGAACAGCAGCACCGGGTCGGCCAGGATGCCGCGCGTCCAGGTAGCGTCGGCCGGCGCCGGCCGCGGCGGCTTCGGCGCTTCGCCCGGCTTCGCCGCCTCGCGATAGACGATGTCGTGCTCCTCGACGAAGGACACACCGTGCGGACCTGAAATCGTGTGCTTCACGGTCACGAACACCATCGAGCCCGTGGAGCCCGACTTCGGCTCGACCGACTTGATCTCGGACAGGCGATGGATCGTGTCGCCGACGCGGATCGGCTCGCCGTCGAAGGAGAATCGGCTGCCGGCCCACATGCGTCGCGGCAGCGGTACCGGCGGCAGGAAGTCGCCGCGCTCGGCATGGCCGTCTGGGCCGATCTTCGATTGCGGCGCGACCTCGAGAAAGTAGAGCCAGTGCCAGAGGGGCGGCAGGGGATCGCCGTTCTTCGGGTCGGGATCGCCCTTCTCATCGAAGGTCGCGGACAGGGCGCGCACCGGGAAGGGGGCGGCAAGATCCTCCATGGACTGCGTCCGGCCGATCCAGTCCTTCAGTTTTTCCAGCGACATCTCGGGTTTCCTCTCTGCAGGCGTGACACTGCCACTGCGAACGCAGGGTGGAAAGACGGTGTCGCGGTCGCTATATACCGCCCCGACGAGACAAGCCCAACCGGAGCGGCCGATGACCACGTTCGACGATCGCGAGAAAGCCTTCGAAGCCAAGTACGAGCACGACGAGCAGCTGAAATTCAAGGTCAACTCGCGCCGCAACAAGCTGCTGGGCTTGTGGGCCGCCAGCCTGATGGGCAAGACCGGCGCCGATGCCGAGGCCTATGCCAAGGACGTGGTGATGGCCGACTTCGAGAAGCCGGGCGATTCCGACGTGGTCCACAAGCTGATGACCGACCTCGCCGCCGCCGGCAAGCCGACGGACGAGCATGCGATCCGCAAGGAATCGCATCGTCTGGCCGACGAGGCCAAGCAGCAGATCATGTCGGAAGTCCGCTAAGGGACTTCTCTGCTCTCTCGTCTCCCCAACCTGGGGGAGGCGCCAGGCAGGGGGCGGCCCAGGGGCCAGCCCCCTTCCTCCCGACTCCGCGCTTCGAGCGCGGCCGGGGTTAGCCGAACACCCGCTTGAAGATCGTGTCGACGTGTTTGGTGTGATAGCCCATGTCGAACAGCGCGGTGAGTTCGTCGTCCGACATGAACTCGCCGATCTCCTTGTCGGCGCGGCACAGGGCCAGCAGCGAGGCGTTGCCGCGCCAGGCGTCCATCGCGTTGCGCTGGACGGCGGCGTAGGAGGCCTCGCGGCTCATGCCCTTCTGCGTCAGCGCCAGCAGGATGCGCTGGGAGAAGACGAGGCCGCCCAGCGAATCGAGATTGGCCTTCATGCGGTCGGCATAGACCACCAGCTGCTCGATCACGCCGGCCATGCGGTTCAGCGCGAAGTCGAGCGTGCCGGTCGCGTCGGGCGCGATGTAGCGCTCGGTCGAGGAGTGCGAGATGTCGCGCTCGTGCCACAGGGTTACGTTCTCCAGCGCCGGCACGACGGCCGACCGCACGACGCGGGCGAGGCCGGTGATGTTTTCGGTCAGCACCGGATTGCGCTTGTGCGGCATCGAGGACGAGCCCTTCTGGCCCGCCGAGAAGAACTCCTCGGCCTCTCGCACCTCGGTGCGCTGCAGGTGGCGGATTTCGGTGGCGAGGTTCTCGAGCGAGGAGGCGACGACGCCCAGGGCCGCGAAGAAGGCGGCATGGCGGTCGCGCGGGATGACCTGCGTCGACATCGGCTCGGCGGCGAGGCCCAGCTTGCGGGCGACATGCGCCTCGATGCCGGGATCGACGTTGGCGAAGGTGCCGACCGGTCCGGAAATGGCGCAGGTCGCAATCTCGGCGCGCGCCGCCACCAGCCGCCCGCGGTTGCGCAGGAAGGCCGCGTAGTGGCCGGCGAGCTTCACCCCGAAGGTCGTGGGCTCGGCATGGATGCCGTGGCTGCGGCCGATGGTGAGGGTGTCCTTGTGCTCCAGGGCGCGCTTCTTCAGCGCGGCGAGCAGCCGGTCGACGTCGGCCAGCAGCAGGTCGGCCGCCTGAGTGAGTTGCACGGCAAAGCTGGTGTCGAGCACGTCGGACGAGGTCATGCCCTGGTGCACGAAGCGCGATTCGGGGCCGATGAACTCGCCGAGCCAGGTCAGGAAGGCGATCACATCATGCTTGGTCACGCGCTCGATGGCGTCGATCTTCTCGACATTGCCGGCCGGGTCGGTCCTGAGCGCTTCCATCGCCTTGGCGCCGCCGTCCCAGATGGCCTTGGCGGAGGCCTTTGGAATGATGCCGGCGTCGGCCATGGCATCGCAGGCATGCGCCTCGATCTCGAACCAGATGCGGAAGCGATTCTCGGGGGCCCAGATGGCCGCCATTTGCGGCCGTGAATAGCGCGGGATCATGGCGGGGCTTTTAGCGCCGAAGGGCCTCCGGCGCCATGTTAGAAGTGCGGCCCATGGAACCGCTCGAGAACTGTCCCCGCGAGACCCTGGCCGCCGTGCGCGGCGTGCTCACCGACATCGACGACACCGTCTCCAGCGAAGGAACGCTGACCGCCGAGGCCTATGGCGCGCTGCAGGCCCTGAAGAAAGCGGGCCTGCTGGTCGTGCCGGTCACCGGCCGGCCGGCCGGCTGGTGCGACCATATCGCCCGGTTCTGGCCGGTCGATGCCGTGGTCGGCGAGAACGGCGCCTTCTGGATGTGGCACGACCGCAGCCAGAAACGCCTGCGCACCCGCTTCATCCAGTCCGAGGCCGAGCGCGCGGAAGGAAGGCGGCGGCTGGAACGGCTACGGGCCGAGATGCTGCAGGGGGTGCCGGGCGCCGGGATCGCCTCCGACCAGCCCTATCGCCTGGCCGACCTGGCGGTCGATTTCTGCGAGGACGTGCCGCCGCTTCCGGCTGCCGAGGTCCGGCGCATCGTCGCCATCTTCGAGCGCCACGGCGCCCATGCCAAGGTGAGCTCGATCCACGTCAACGGCTGGTTCGGTGACTACGACAAGCTCACGACCAGTCTCACCATGATGCGGGAACTGTTCGGCATCGACCTGGCAGTCGACAAGGCGGCTTACGTGTTCTCCGGCGACTCGCCCAACGACGCGCCGATGTTCGGCTATTTCCCCAACGCGGTGGGCGTGGCCAACGTCGTGGACTTCGCCGACCTGCTGGAGCACCGGCCGCGCTGGGTCACGTCGGGCCGCTCGGGCGCGGGCTTCGTCGAACTGGCGAAGGCGCTGCTGGCGGCGCGTGCCTGATCTCAGCGCGGCGGCGCCGGAGCGGGCGCCGGCGGCGGCGGCGGGCCGATCAGCAGCGAGCCGTAATGGGTCACGCTGTCGCCCTGGCTCCACACGCCCACGGGCCCGGCCTGGACCAGCGTCCGGTCATTGATCCCGAACAGCGGCTTGCCATCGAGCGCCACCTCGATGCGATCGTTGACGGCGATGACGCGTAGGGAGTGCCATTGGCCGAGTGTCACCGGGGCCTCCTTCATGCCGAGCTGGCTGCGCTTGCCCTTGTCCATGCGATAGAGGCGGACCGTGTTGTCGCGCGCGTTGGCGCGCACGACGTAATAGTCGTTGGCGCTCTGGGCGCGGAACATGAACCCCGCCACCTGATCGCGTGAGCCCGAGATAGGCTTGAACCGCAGGGTGGCGTCGAAGTCGCGGCCCGACGCCTGCTCCGCGATGCAGAGTGGGAAACGCTGGTCGGTGGCGTCGGGCTCGCTCTCGACCAGGGCCCAGCCGTCCGGCCCGTCGGGATCGGCGACGGCGCGCCAGTCGGCAGGCCGGCCGATACCGGTCTTGCCCTGGGTGCAGCCGACGCGGCCGTCCGAAGTCGTGAGCGGCACGACGAGCTGGGCCGAGGCGGGCAGGGCGGTGAACAGGAGAGGGACGAGCAAAAGGAGGAAACGCATCGGCGGAGAGTAGCAAAAAATGCGAGCTGCTTGACCGACGAAGCGGGAGGGACGAGTTTATCGAGCGCCGTATTTCAGACGAAATCTTCAAGGGGGAAATTCATGCGTCTTTGCACCATCCTGAGCGGCGGCAAGCCCGTCGTCGGCGTCAAACTGGGCGACGGCAAGATTGTCGATCTCAGCAAGCAGATGCCGCGCGGGCCGAAGTCAGTCGTCGAGATCCTGTCGGGCGGCAAGAAGCTCCAGCAGGCGGTGCTCAAGGCCTGCGCCAAGCCCAAAGCCGGCGCCACGGTGTCGGAGAAGTCGGCCAAGTACCTGACGCCGATCCCGGCGCCCGGCAAGATCCTCTGCATCGGCCTCAACTACCGCAAGCATGCCGAGGAGACCGGCAGCCCGATCCCGCAGTACCCGGTGGTGTTCACGCGCTTCAACAACACGCTTGTGCCGCACAACGGCAAGATGCTGTCGACGACCCACTCCAAGGAATTCGACTGGGAAGCCGAGCTCACCATCGTGATCGGCAAGAAGTGCCGCAACGTGCCGAAGGAAAAGGCGCTCTCGGTGATCGCGGGCTATGCCTGCTTCAACGACGGCTCGATCCGCGACTGGCAGCGCAAGTCGGGCGGTCAGTTCACCCTGGGCAAGAACTTCGACGCCACCGGCGGCTTCGGCCCCGACATCGTGACCCCGGACGAACTGCCCAAGGGCGCCGCGCCGCTGCGCATCATGACCCGCGTCAACGGCGTCACCATGCAGGACAGCAGCACCGACGACCTGATCTTCGACGTGCCGACGCTGGTGCACGAGCTCAGCAAGTGCATGACCCTCGATCCGGGCGACATCATCATCACCGGCACGCCCTCGGGCGTGGCGATGGCCCGCAAGCCGCAGCCCTGGCTGAAGCCGGGTGACGTCTGCGAGGTCGAGATCGAGGGCATCGGTACCCTGCGCAATACGATCGCCCAGGGCGCGTAAGCGCACGGGCCCAGGTTCGGCAACGACGAACGGCGGTTCCGCAAGGGGCCGCCGTTTTTCTTTGCATCAGCGCCGAGGCAGCTTCTCGAGGCCGCCCAGCATCAGGTGCGTCGCGAATTCGGCGGCAGCGGCGGGATCGACCGGGTCGCGGGCGACCATGACCATGGAAATCTCGAAGGCGATGCCGGACATCGAGGCGCCGAGATAGGACACATCGACGTTGGGCAGGATGCCCTGGGCGATGGCGGTGCGGATGTCGTCGTTGAGCGCCTTGGCGAGCGCCCGGACGTCGGGCTTGTCGAGCAGGGTGCGCACCGAGGTGAAGGACGACCGCGCCAGCGCCAGCAGTTCGGGATCCTCGGCGAGGAAGTTGAAGTAGGCGGTATAATGCTCGCGCACGAAGGCCTCGGCGGTGGTGGCCCGGCCGCGGCCCTCGCGGTGGCGCTGCAGCAGCACGCTGGTCAGTTCGCCGACCACCGCCTCGAAGATTTCGTCCTTGTCCTTGAAGTAATTGTAGAACGTGCCCGAGGCGAGGTCGGTGCGCCGCACGATGTCGCGCACGCTGGCCGCACCGTAGCCCATCTCCGCGAACACGGCCCGGGCGGCCTTGAGCAGCGCTATGCGGTTCTCCGCCTTGTTCTGTTCGCGTCGTCCCGCCCGCTCGCTGCGATGGGTGAGGGGGGCTGTTCCGTCGTTCATCTCCGGCGCTCCGTCATCGGCCGAGTTGTGCCAGCTCGTGGCGCAGGCCGGCGACCATGTCGTCCATCGCCCGCGCCGCCGCGTGCAAGGCGCCGCGCATGCCGACGAATCCGTGGATCAGGGTCTCGAATTCGCGGTGGACGACCTTGACACCTGCGGTCTGCAGCTTGTCTGCATAGGCTTGCCCATCGTCGCGCAGGGGATCGAAGCCTGCGGTGAAGATCAGCGCCGGGGCCAACCCGCTCACGTCAGTGGCCTGAAGCGGCGACGCGCGCGGATCATCGATGTCCGCGTCGCCATGGAGATAGTGGGTTCGGAACCACGTCATGTCGGCTTCCGTCAGCAGGAAGCCCTCACCGCAACTCCGGTGCGAGGCGCTGCTGCCCGCCATGTCGGTGGCGGGGTAGATCAGCCATTGCAGGCAGGGCGGGTGCGCCTCGCCTCGCATCGTCTGTGCCACCACAGCGGCCAGGGTTCCACCCGCTGAATCGCCCGCTACGACGATGCGGTCGGGGTCGAGGCCGAGCGTGACCGCCTGGTCGGCCAGCCAGCGGTAGGCGCCCAGGGCATCGTCGACGGCGGCGGGGAATTTGTGTTCGGGCGCCAGCCGGTAATCGACGGCGACGACGGCGCAGCCCGAGCGGGCGCAGAAATAGCGGCAGGCGAGATCGTAGCCTTCGAGGCTGCCGATTACCCAGCCACCGCCGTGAAAATAAAGGATCGTGGGCAGCAGACGGGCCACGGTGCCCGCCGGCCGGTAGATGCGGACGCGCATCGGACCGGCGGGGCCCGGGAGGGCGCGATCGACGATCTCGCTGACCGGGGCGGGCCTGCCGCCCAACAACTGCATGAAGGCGTCGTACTCCTCGCGGGCCTCGACCACGCTCATCGTATGGAGGGGCGGCTGTTTGCCAAGGGCGAGGAGCTTCAGGAACCACTGGGCGCGGCCGTCCAGGGTCCGCCCGTCGACCGCCACCGGTGGCCCGGCCAGGATGTTCACCCAAGAAATCGGCATGCGGAGCGCCAGGTTGGCGATCTTGCCCTGAATCTCCCGCGCGACGTCCTTCATCGACATGGAGTGTACGTAGCATCGCACCGGCCCGTTGTGGAGCCCGGCGGCTCTGGCTAGGTTGCCGGCCGATGACTCCCGCGGTGCCCGACTTCTTCGCAGACGCGCTCCGCCGCGAGATCATCCGCAGCGAGCAGCAGCGCATGCGCGCCCTCGCCATCATCCTGGCAGGCCTGCTTGGCCTTGCATTGGTGGTCGCGAACGTCTTCTCGGACTACTCCTCCCGCATCTTCGAGCGCGATGTGCCCGGTTGGCTGCCGCTGGTCGGCATCGCACCCTTCCTGATCTATGAGTTGGGCTCCCTCACCTTCCTGCGTTACCGGGCGGCGCGCGACCGTGATTTCCCGCAGGTGGCCCGCTTCACGAATGCCCTCATCGAGACGTCGCTGCCGGCCGTCATCATCATCACGCTCAGTCACTACATGGACCCGGTGCTGGTGTTCAGCTACTGGCCGCCGCTGCTCTACTTCGTCTTCATCCTTCTCTCGACCTTGCGGCTCGATTTCTGGCTGTCGGTCTGGACCGGGACGGTCGCCAGCCTTCAGCAGATGGTGCTGGTCATGTGGCTGGTTCCCCTCCAGCCATGGGGCGAGATCCCGGAGGCCGCGCCGCTGTTCCATTTCAGCCGTAGCCTCATCTTCTTCGCCTGCGGCCTGGTGGCCGCCTACGTGGCGACGAGCCTGCGCACCCAGTTCGAGAAGTCGGTGCGCGCCGTGGTGGCCCGCGACCGGGTCACTAACCTGTTCGGCCAGCATGTCTCGCCCGCGGTGGTCGACCGCCTGCTGGCGACGCGCTCCGATCCTCCGAGCGAGATTCGCACCGTCTGCGTGCTGTTCCTCGACATTCGCGGCTTCACCGCCATGACGCGCCGGCGCAGCGCCGAGGAGACGGTGGCGCTGCTCAACTCGTTCTTCGCCGAGATGATCGAGGTGATCGACCGCAACAACGGCATCATCAACAAGTTCCTGGGCGATGGGTTCATGGCCCTGTTCGGGGCGCCGCTCGAGGACCCCTCGGCGGCACGGAACGCGCTGGCGGCGGCGCGCGGCATGATCGAAACGGTCGAGCGGTGGAACGGTACGCATCCGGGCTGGGCGCTCAGGATCGGCATCGGCGTTCATCTCGGTCCGGCGGTGACGGGCACGGTGGGCTCGCCGCAGCGCAAGGAATACACGGTGATCGGCGATACGGTGAACCTCGCCGCCCGCCTCGAGCAGCTCACCAAGGAGGTGGGTGCGCAATTGCTGATCTCGCAGTCGGTGCGCGACGCAACCCCGTGCGAGGGCGCCGTCGATCTCGGTCCTGTCGCGATCCGGGGTTACGATGAGGGGGTACGCGTATGGCGGATGGCCTGACCTGGTACTTCGCATACGGTTCCAACATGGATGCCGCACGCCTGTTCGATCAGCGGCTCGCGCCGCGCGGCGTGCCGCGTGGCGAGCGGATCGCCGGCCGGCTCGACGGCTGGCGGCTTGCCTTCGACAAGCCCGAGCGCGACATGGGCGGCGGTGCGGCCGCCAACATCGTGCTGGCCGAGGGCGCCGTCGTGCACGGCACGCTGAACGCCCTGCCGCCGGAGGGCTTCGCGGTACTCGACATCTACGAAGGCGTCGCGGGCGGCCACTACGAACGCCGCACGATCCGCGTGGTGCGCGGCGATACCGGTGAGGAGGTCGAGGCGATCGTCTATGTCGCGCTGATGCAGGGTGAGGGCCTGAAGCCGCAGCGCGCCTATCTCAGGTGCCTGCTCGCGGGGCGCGATCTGCTCCCCGCGGACTACTGGGAGCAACTGGCCGCCACGCCGACGTTCGATTGACCCTTCGGTCCCGTCGCTGCGCGGGTCAGGCCGGGACCTTCTGCTTCTCGGCGGTGATCTTGTTGCTCATCGGGTCGTAGCCCTGGAGTTCGGCCACATCTTCCTCGTGCCAGAAGTTGAGTTCGATCATCACGCCGTCGGGGTCGTGCACGAAGACCTGCTGCAGCGGGCGCGCCGGCACCTTCTTCACCTCGAAGGGAAGGCCATCCTGCTTGATCTGGTCGAGGGTGCCGCGGATGTCGGCGCAGTTGATGGCGATGTGGTCGATCGCGCCGCTGCCCTGGTCGGTGCGGCCGCTTTCGGAGATGAGATGCAGGATCGCCTTGTCACCCGCGTACATCCAGGCGCCGGGGAAAGGGAAGGGCGGACGGTCGCCGTTGGTCAGGCCGACATAGCGTTCGTAGAAGCGGACGGTCGCCTCGAGGTCGGCGCAGTAGACATTGTAATGGTCGAGCGAGAGAGCAGGCATGCATGCCTCCTTGGGTTCTGGAAGCTCCGGTCGGACCGGGGGAGCTTAGGCCGAATGGGCGAAGGGGGAAACCGCTTCCGGTTGGCCGCGGACGGCATTGAACACGGTGGTCGGCACGGCGATCCGCTGGTCGACGGAGAGGGTTAGTAGCTCCTCCAGGTGCCTGTCGGGCTCGTGCGTCAGGCCCGCCAGCCGGTCGATCAAGGCGAGATCGATCCCGGCATCGTCCCGGGTCATGCCGCCCCAGACGTCCCACGGCAGCATCTCGCGATTGTCGAGGGCCGCCACATCGCGAATGACGTTGCTGGCAATGAACCAGAGGCCCGCCATGTCGAGGACCCCGAAGGTCTGCGGATCGGCCTTGCCGTCACGGCACAGCCGCCAGCCATCGCCCGCCACCAGGAACCGGTCGCGCGGGACATCCAGCGTGTCGAAGTCGATGCCGAACAGGGCGCGCTGCCGGTCGTCGATCTGGGCATCGACCAGGATCCAGCGCCGCTGCGCCGCGTCGAAATACTCCGTCACCCAGTGATCGACGAACCTGTCCTGCACGAAGTAGGCGCCGAAGCCGCAGCGCGCCCGGGCCGGAATCCCCTTGCTCCGGAGCATCGCGACGAGCAGCAGCACGTAGTGGCGGCAGCAGCCCGCGAACCGCGCGCCGGGCGGGCGGGGCTCAGACAGCGGCCGCGCATCATGGACCGCGATTCGTTCCAGAATCTCCCCGGCACCGCGCACATGGGGCTCGTCGTACTGACGTTCCGAACGGGTGACGCCGTAGACGTCGAGCAAGTGTTCGTGCACGAGCAGGCCCTGCAGGACCCGGGCGAGGCCGGCGATATCGTGCGGCAGCGCCGCGAACTGCAGCGCCCAGATGCCGGCGTCGCTCAGGGCGACGGGCGAGCGAAAGTGGCCCAGGGTCACGCGAACAGCTCCTCGAGCTTGTCGAGTGCCCGGCCCCAGCCGCCGCGATGGCCGTCGCGCGCCTTCTCGTCGAAGAACTGCTCGTGGGTGAGGGTGAGGAGGGTGCCATCCTTGTCGGGCTTAAGGCCGATCGTGACCTGCGATTCGCGTTCCGGCGTGCTCTGCCAGGCCCAGGAGAAGACGAGCCTGGTCGGCGGTACGATCTCGCGATAGATGCCGCTCACGCTGTGATGCTCGTCGTCCGGTGTCCAGAACTGGACGCGGAAGCGGCCGCCGACCCGAAGGTCGGTCTCGGCAATGGGGGAGCGGTGGTGGCCCATGACGCCCCACCAGCGGATCATTTTTTCGGGCTGCGTCCAGGCTTCGTAGACTTTCTCGGGCGGGGCGTTGAGGCGGCGCTTGAGGGCGAGGCTGGGCTTGCTGGCCATTTGTCGTCTTCCTCCAGAAAGGCGGCGAGGCGGTCGAGCTGTTGCGACCAGTAACGCTGGTAATGCGCGAGCCAGTTCATCGCCTGCTCCATCGGCTCCGCCTTGAGCTGGCAGGTGACGGTGCGGCCGGACTTGGAACGCACGATCAGACCGGCGTCGGAGAGCACGTCGAGATGCTTCATGATGGCCGGCAGCGAGACCGGAAAGGGCCGGGCCAGCTCGCTGACCGTTACGGCTTCCTCTGCGTCGAGCCGGGCGAGCAGCGCCCTTCGCGTGGGGTCGGCGAGGGCTGAGAAGGTTCGGTCCAGGCCAGCGATTTTATTGTTAACCATAGAGTTAACAATTAGGCGCCGATCTTCTTCGAGTCAAGCGGCGGCGGACGTTACCCGAGCTTCTTGATCAGCGCCTGAGCGGCTGCCGGATTGCGGACCTTGGCGCCGGAGATGAAGTAGACGAAGGCGTCGCCCTTCTTCGCCCACGCCTCGGCGCGCTTGGCCCACTTGTCGATCTCGGCCGGCTTGTAGCCGGTCTTCACCTTTTCCTCGGACTGCATGAGGCGGGCATAGGTGAAGTCGGCGGTCGCTTCGTCGATCTCGGGGAAATCCTTGTCGTGGGCATAGACGATCGCCGCCTTGTATTTGCGTGCGAGATCGTAGAAGCGCTCGTCCTTGAAACTGGCGTGCCGCACTTCCAGCGCGTGTCGCAGCGGCAGCTTACCGACCTCGCGCGGCAGCAGCTTCAGGAAGGCCTCGAAGTCCTCTGGATCGAACTTCTTGGTGCCCATGAACTGCCAGTTGATCGGCCCCAAGCGGTCCTTGAGTTCGACCAGCCCCTGGCTGACGAAGCGCTGCACCGATTCGCCAGCATCCGCCAGCACCTTGCGGTTGGTGCAGTAGCGCGAGGCCTTCACCGCGAAGACGAACCCATCCGGCGTCTCGTCATGCCACTTCGCCCAACTCGCCGGCTTGAAGCTCGAATAGTAGGTGCCGTTGATCTCGATCGAGGTGAGCTGACGGCTGGCATATTCCAGCTCGCGCTTCTGCGTGAGGTCGTCGGGATAGAACACGCCGCGCCACGGCTCGAAGGTCCAACCGCCGATGCCGACAAGGATTTTTCCGATCATGGCCAAGAGTATAGCGCAAAAAATGATCGGCAATTCCGGTTTGCGGCTCCTGCTTGTGAACCGAAACTGGCCAAGCTGCATAGTGGGGGCTCGGCCGTGGGAAGCCGTGCGCATCAGAATTGGGGTGGGTGTTGGTGGACTCAGACGGTGCAGGCACCTCAGGCCTGTCAATTCTTGTTGTTGAAAACGACCCGGTAGCTCGGGACGTCCTCCTGGAACATCTGAGAAGATGCGGATTCAGAATCCTGGAATCGCAACATGGCGGCGCGTCCATACGGGCTGCTTATGATCAGGCTTTCGATTACATCGTAACCGATATCGATTGGTCGGATGTGAGCGACGGCTCGGCCCTCGCGCGCTGGGTTACGGCAAACCAACCCAGGACGCGGGTGATCCTGACCTCAAAGACGCTCACTCACTGGTTCCCGGTCGGCAGCGTGATGGGTGCGCTGCCTCTCATCCGGAAGCCGTTCAAGCCGGAAGACCTGGACCGCCTCCTGGCGCCGGTGGTGGTCGCTTCGATCCCCGGAACCTAGCCTGCCGGTGGACGGGCGTTAGGTCCGAAGGCCCAGGCTCCTGAAGCTCGGGTGCCCCTTGCGGCCGATCACCGGGTGGTCGTGGATCTTAATCCCCAGCGCCTTTGACGCTGCCTTGGTCTCGCGCGTCATCTCGATGGCTGCGACAATGATCTCTACCTTTCATCTCCCGATTTTGCCTCGGACAGGATCCAATCCTTGAACTGCTTCACAGCCGCGCGTCGGAAGGTCTTCGGGGTACCCACGAGGTAGTAGGCAAATTTTGTCGGCCAACTTATGTCCAGGGGCACGATCAACCGGCCGGCTTCGATCTCGGAATTGGCGTACACCGTCGAGACGAGCGCCAGACCTTGGCCCGCGACGGCCGCGCGCACCAGCAGATGGTCATCGGCGTAAGCCGGGCCGGTATCGGTGACGGTGGTCTTGGTTCGAAGAGCCTCGCACAGCAAGCTCCAGTCCCGGCGTTGGATGTCGTGCAGGAGCGGATATCGAAGGCAATCGCGAAGCGTCGCGATCGGAGGGCCTTTCGCCAGTAATTTGGGGCTGGCGACGACGACCAGTTCCGGTGCCATGAGCCAGTGGCTGGCGAGACCATCCCACCGGCCAAGGCCGTGGCGAATGACGAGATCGACGGGATCGGTGGCGAGATCGATGATGCGCGTGTCCGTCTCGATGGAGATCGCGACGTCGGTATGGACAGCCGTGAAGGACCCGAGTCGCGGCACAAGCCACGAAGCCGCGAAGGACGGTGCCGTATTGATCGTGATCCGTTTGCTGTCGTCGCCCCCCCGAAACGGCCGCGTAGCCCGCCGAGACTTTGTCCAAAGGTCCTGCGACGGCGCGAAAGAGCTTGGCGCCAGACCGGGTCAGTTCGAGGCCCGATCTCGAACGATCGAGAAGCCGCCGCTGCAGCCGGACTTCCAACGCCTTGATGCGCTGGCTGATGGCGCCAGGGCTGAGGCCAAGCCTCTCGGCGGCGCGATCCATACGTTTGGCCCGAACCACGACGACGAAGGTGTGAAGCAAATGCAGGGGGACGACCATGGCTCTTACTTTAGTTGATCTAAAGCGTCGACGACCACTGCTGGCTGTCTTTCCCGGGGCGTGAGCTGCAGGTTGGCGGCGTCCACCGGAGGCTGCGCGATGGCAGTGTTGAATGGAGCCCGGCGAAATGAAGCCGGGGTGCTCGCCTGGTGCGTGGTCGGCCTGTGCTTTCTGGCACTTGGGCTCGCCTTCTCCGCACGCGCAGCGCTCGGACTGGTCATGCCGCTGTGGTCGGCCGAACTCGGTTGGACGCGTAGCTTCATATCGGGAACGGGCGCCATGGCACTCATGACCATGGCAATCGTCGCGCCGTTCGCCGGTCGCCTCGTCGACCGTCATGGGCCGAGCGCGGTGCTGGCGATCGGCTTGTGCGCCCTTGTGGCCGGGTGCAGCCTGATTGCGATCACCAGTTCGCCCCTCCTGTTCGTGGTCGGCTTCAGTGGCCTGTCAGCCGTGGGTTTCGGTATCGTCGCGACGCACGTCGTGTCGACTGGCGTGGTGCGCCTGTTCGACGCCAATCGCGGCCTCGCCCTCGGTATCGCGACATCCGGCGCCACTGCCGGCCAGTTCGTCATCGTGCCGTTGATCGCCTGGGTGATGACGGCCATGAGCTGGCGCTGGAGTTACGCTGCGCTTGCGCTCGCGTCCTTGCTGCTCGTCCCGCTGCTGCTGGGGGCCATGAGGCGCGGGAAGGAGGCGACGGTGCGTGGAGGCGCGCCCCAGACAGCGAGGACTCTCGCCGGCGACCTCGGCTACCTGGTGAGCCGCCCGGTCTTCCATGCCCTGTTCTGGAGCTTCCTGCTGTGCGGCTATACGACCACAGGCATCATCGAAACGCATCTCATCCCGTTCGCCGCCTTCTGCGGGTTCCCGCCATTGCCGAGCGCCGCGGCCTATGGCGCGCTTTCCGCTGTCAATCTTGCCGGCATGATAGCCGCCGGCTGGCTTGCCGACCGCGTCAACAGGCCTCTCCTGTTGGGTGCCATATATCTCGTCCGCAGCACGGCCTTCATCATGCTCATGAACGTCGGCGCCAGCTACGATATGCTGCTGGCATTCGCGGTGATGTTCGGTGCTGTCGACTACGCCACGGTGCCCGTGACCGCGAGCCTGGTTGCGAGCCGTCTCGGGATCGGACGGATGGGATTGGCTATGGGATTGATCGCAACCGGACACGCCGTGGGCGGTGCGCTCGGCGCGTTCGTCGGCGGCTTTATTTTCGACAGCACGGCAAGCTACGCCATCGTCTGGTGGAGCGGTGTGTGGCTTGCGATCGCTGCCGGCCTGATCGTACTGCCACTCAGCGACCGCCGCGAAGCGGCTCCTGACTAGCCAGCGCCTACAACAGCCCCAGGCTCCTGAAGCTCGCGTGGCCTTTGCGCCCGATCACCAAATGGTCGTGGATCGAGATGCCCAGCGCCTCGGCTGCCGCCTTAATCTCGCGGGTCATCTCGATGTCGTCACGGCTGGGCTTGGGGTCGCCCGACGGATGGTTGTGCACCAGAATGAGAGCGGCGGCATTCAGCGCCAGCGCGCGCTTCACCACCTCGCGCGGATAGACCGGCGTGTGGTCAATGGTGCCGCGCTGCTGGACCTCGTCGGCGATCAGCACGTTCTTGCGGTCGAGGAAGAGGATACGGAACTGCTCGGTCTTCTCGTGCGCGAGGGCCGTGTGGCAATAGTCGATGAGCTGCTGCCAGTTGGTCAGGACCGGCATGTCCTTGACCTTGCGCTCCGCCAGCCGCCGCCCGACCTCGCGCATTGCCTTGAAATGGACCAGCGTGCGCTGGTCGATCTCGAACTCGCGCAGCTGCGCCGGCTCGGCGGCGAACACGTCGCCCAGGGTGCCGAACCGTTCAAGCAGGGCCTTGGCCAGCGGCTTGGTGTCGATCCGCTCGATCGAATAGAACAGCAGCAGTTCCAGCAGCTCGTAGTCGGCCAGCGGCTCGACGCCGGCCTTCAGCACGCGCTCGCGCACCCGGCCGCGATGGCCGTGATAGTGCGGCTTGGGCGGGGCGGGCTCGCCGCTATTGTGGCCGGTCGTGGCTGCGGGCGCTGCCTCCAGGGCCGCAGCAAGCCGGGTCGTGGGATCCTCGCCGGCGAAGTCCCAGCACTGGTCGAGCCGGTTCCAGGTCCCGCCGGCCTCGCGCAGCAGGATACGGTGGGGCAGGGTATTGCCGCTCACCCGCCACAGGCCGTCGGTCGATTGCAGGCGGAGACCCTGGGCCAGCAGCGTCAACAAAGCCCCATCGTCGGGAGCCGTTGCCGGAGGCGGCGGCTCGATGGGCTTGAGGTGAGGGCGACTCTTTGCCATGCCGCGCAACCTTGCCGGGTGAGCAAGGCAAAATCGCGGCGAGCAGGCCTTGTGATACGATGCCGGCATGTCCGACCCAGAATACCCGGCGACGGTGTTCGCCGAGATCGACGCGGCCTGCGCCGCGTTTGCCCGTCAGGAAGAGATTCCGGGCCTCGCCATGGGCATCGTGCGGGACGGCGGCCTCGTCCATGCGACGACCGTCGGCCTGGCCGACCGGGAGGCCGGCCGGCGCGTGGCGCCGGAGACCGCCTTTCGCATCGCCTCGATGACCAAGAACATGACGGCGCTGGCCATCCTGTCGTTGCGCGACCGCGGATGGCTGCACCTCGATGCGCCGTTGGCGCACTACATTCCGCAGTTCGCGGCGGTGAAGCCGGCCACCCGCGACAGCGCGCCGGTCACGGTGCGGCATCTGCTCACGCACACCGCGGGCTTCGTGACCGACGATCCTTGGGGTGACCGGGTCCTCGGGATGTCGCCGGCCGAACTCGACAGGGTGATCGCCACCGGCCATCTGTTCGCCCGCCCTCCCGGTCTTGCCTTCGAGTACAGCAACCTGGGCTACGCGCTGCTGGGCCGCGTGCTGACCAACGTGAGCGGCGAGCCTTACCAGGCCTATATGCGCCGGACCTTCCTCGAGCCGCTCGGCATGGCGCACACGACATTCGATGCCCCCGCCGCCGCGGAGCGCGGCGACTATGCCTTCGGCTACCGGCGGGACGGCGAGACCTGGTCGCGCGAGCGCATCGAACCGGACGGCGAGGTCGGTGCCATGGGCGGCCTGGCGACCACCGTGCCCGACTATGCGCGCTACGTGTCGTTCCTCCTGAATGCCTGGCCGGCACGCGACGCGCCCGAGGTCGGGCCGATCTGCCGGTCGAGCGTGCGCGAGATGGTGCTGTGGCACGCGCCGCCCTTCGCGGCCGATGCGCCGCCCGGCGCCCGTGCGGGCCAACCCAGTGCCTATGGCTACGGGCTTACCCATTCAACCGACGCGCTGCTCGGCATGCGGATCCATCATGCCGGCGGCCTGCCGGGTTACGGCTCGCATGTGCTGATGCTGCCGGGGCGCGGCTGGGGCGTCTTCGCCTTTGGCAACCGCACCTATGCGCCGATGTCGCGCCTCACGCTGGAGGTCGCGGAGAGGCTGCATGCCGCCGCGCCACCGCCGGCTCTCGCGGATCCATCGTCCGCGCTGGTGCGCGCGGTGAACGCGGTCATGGCGGCCTATGCCTCGGGCCGCATCGAGGGCGGCGACCGGCCGTTCGCGGTGAACTTCCTGCTCGACACGCCGGCAGCCCTGCGCGACGCAGAGCTTGCGTCGTTGAAGCTGCGGCTGGGCGAGGGGCGTCTCGAGCGCATCGAGCCGATCCACGCGTTGGCCGGCCGCTTCGTGCTGGCCTGCGCGAAGGGGCGGCTGAACGGCGTGGTCACGCTGTCGCCCGAAGCGGACAGCGGCATCCAGAAGCTGGTCCTGTCGGCCGTCACCGCCTGACGATGGACCGCGCCTGATTACGCCGTCGTGGCCTGGAGGGGCTTGGTCTCGGCCAGGTCGTACGGCGGCTTGGCGAGTTCCTTCGGCGACAGGGTGAAGAACTCGACGCCGGTCTCGGTGATGCCGACCGAGTGCTCGAATTGGGCGGAGAGCTGCTTGTCGCGGGTCACCGCGGTCCAGCCGTCGCTCAGCACCTTCACCTGCCAGGTCCCGGCATTCACCATCGGCTCGACGGTGAAGAACATGCCGGGCTTCAGCACCGGGCCGGTACCCTTCTTGCCGTAATGCAGGATGTTCGGTGCGTCGTGGAAGATGCGGCCGAGACCGTGGCCGGAGAAGTCGCGCACCACCGAGAAGCGCTGCGCCTCGACATAGGACTGGATGGCGAAGCCAATATCGCCGACATGGCCGCCGGGCTTGGCCGCCGCGATGCCGCGCATCATCGCCTCGTAGGTGACGTCGCACAGGCGCTTGGCCTTCACGCCGACATCGCCCGCGTAATACATGCGGCTGGTGTCGCCGTACCAGCCGTCGAGGATGACGGTGACGTCGATGTTGACGATGTCGCCGTTCTGCAGCCGCTTCTCGCCCGGGATGCCATGGCAGACGACATGGTTGATCGAGGTGCAGATCGACTTCGGGAACCCGCGATAGTTCAGCGGGGCGGGGATCGCCTTGTGGTCGAGGATGAATTCGTGGCAGAGCCGGTCGAGTTCTTCCGTCGTCACACCCGGCTGTACATGGGGGGTGATGAAATCGAGCGTTTCGGCGGCCAGCCGGCCGGCCCGGCGCATGCCGGTGAAGCCTTCGGGTCCGTGCAGCTTGATGGTGCGCTCGTCGCGGCGCCAATAGTCGGCGCTGTCGTCGACGATTTCGCGTGAATTGGTCATGGGCCCTATTTGGCATGCGATACGGGCGGTAACAAGGCCGGCACGACCGCTTGGCCGGCTGCTTTGCCTCCGCTACGGTCCTGAAACCAAACGAAAATTACGCAGGCATTGCATGTCAGACCCGGCAAAAATCGTCACCGCCTGCATCCTCGTGATCGGCAACGAGATTCTGAGCGGCCGCACCCGCGATTCCAACATCCAGTATCTCGCCACCGAGCTCGGCAAGCTCGGCGTCCGGGTCATGGAGGCCCGGGTCGTTCCCGACATCGAGGCGACCGTGGTCGCGACCCTGAACGAGGTGCGGGCCAAGTTCGATTACGTCTTCACCACCGGTGGCATCGGCCCGACCCACGACGACATCACCGCGGACTGCATCGCCAAGGCGTTCGGGGTCGGTATCTCCGAGCATCCCGAGGCGGTGGCTCGCATGACCCGGCATTACGGCGATCCGGCCCTGTTCACGCCGGCGCGGCGGCGCATGGCGCGGGTCCCGCACGGCGGCGTGCTGGTGGACAATCCCGTGTCCGTGGCGCCCGGCTTCCAGATGGAGAACGTCTTCACCTTCGCCGGCATCCCCAAGGTTGCCGAGGCGATGTTCCAGTCGATGAAGCACCGGCTGGTCGGCGGCACACCCGTCCTTTCACGTACCGTGCGGACCAACCTCGCCGAAGGCATCATCGCCGAACCGCTGGGCGCGCTGCAGAAGCGCTACGAGGATCTCGACATCGGCTCGTACCCGGCCTTCCGCAACGGCAAGCCCAGCGTCTCGCTCGTCCTGCGCGGCACGGATGATGCAAGGTTGGTCCTTGCGGTGGCCGAGCTGATGGCGACCATCCGCGCCATGAACGGCGAGGCCGAGGAGTTTCTGACCTGACGCAACCGACCGGACGAGCAAGGTATTCGCTTTCGTCCCAATCACGGCCCGGCGGATGAAAGCCATTGGCCGACACTTCACCTCATGGTCTGCGCTGATCGCGCTGACCATTCCCGTGACGGCGCTCATGCTGTGGCTGCACGCGCCGGCCGCCCTGATGCTGGGACCGTTGCTCGCCGGTGTCGCCTTCGCGTCCTGGGGCGGCAAGGTGACCTATCCCGTGCCGGTCTTCGCGGTGGCGCAGGGCATCGTCGGCGCCATGATCGCCAGAATGGTGCCGCTCACGATCGTCGGCGACATCCTGGGACACTGGGCGCTGTTCACCGTCGGCGTCGTCTCGGTCGTCGCCGCCAGCACCTGGGTGGGCTGGCAGATGACGCGCTGGCAGATGCTGCCCGGCACGACGGCGCTGTGGGGCGTGAGCCCGGGTGCCGCTTCGGTGATGACCTACATGGCGGAGGCCTATGGCGCGGACATGCGCATGGTGGCCTTCATGCAGTATCTGAGGGTCGTCATGGTCGCCGCCGTCGCGGCCGCGGTGGCGCGCTACTTCGGCGGCGCCTCGCAGCACGCGCCGGACGCGATCGTGTGGTTCCCCGAGGTCGCCTGGTTGCCTCTGCTCGAGACCCTGGCGCTGGCCGGCGTGGGCTCCTGGCTGGCGCGGCGACTCAGTATCCCGGCCGGCGCCTTCCTGGTGCCCCTGGTCGGCGGCATCGTGCTCACGCATCTCGGCTGGCTGCGCATCGAACTGCCGACCTGGCTGCTCGCCGGCTGTTACGCGCTGGTCGGCTGGAACGTCGGCCTGCGCTTCACGCGCGCGTTGCTGGTCCACGTGCTGCGCCGGCTTCCCGGTATCCTGCTGTGCATCTTCGTCATGCTGGCGATGTGCGGCGGGGTCGCGGCCTTCATGGTGTTCGCGGCCGGCATCGATCCGCTCACGGCCTATCTCGCCACCAGCCCCGGCGGCGCCGACTCGATCGCCATCATCGCGGCCTCGACCGACGTCGACGTGTCGTTCGTCATGGCCATGCAGACGGTCCGCCTGCTCGTCGTGCTGTTCGCCGCGCCCTACCTCACCAAGATCATCGCCGACCGGATCGGCGGCGTCGGCAAGGGCTGACGCTTCAGTTCTGCCGGGTCCGTCCGACCTCGACGACCCGGCCATCCGGCATCAGGACCACGAGGCTCATCGATTCGATTCCGGGGTCGACCGGCAGCATCGGCCGCCGGGCTTCGCGCAGCGCGTTCCAGGAGGTTCGGTCGAATGGCTCGGCGACGGTCGTCGTGAAGTCGCCCTGGGTGATCTCGCGTTCAGTCAGGCCCTCCGGCCATTCCGGCAGTTTCCCGGTCGTGTCCTCCGTCATCGTCTCGATGCTTGTCAGCGCCTTCTTCATGTCCGCCCGCGTCCTGAGATCGGCATGGTAGATATCGACGATGATGCCCGGTGTCGCGGCGCTGTAGAGCGGCCGTCCGTCCGGCGCCCGGATCACGAGCGCGGTCGCGGCATTGGTGCAGTCGGTGCCATCGGAGAAGACATCGATGAGATAGCCGCGTCCCGCAGCCGTCCAGGGCAGCGTGTCCGCCACGCTGCAGTCGCCCTTTGTTGGTCCCGCCGCGATCAGGGCCGCCCGATTCGTCGGTTTCTGCGGTACCGCCTGCATCCGCAACCACGCGCCGAGTGCGGCGGGCAGAGCCTTCGTCATCGCCGCCCCATCGCCCGCCTTGGCAAGCGCGGGAACTTCCGCGACGGGAACGATCTCCAGGGCAAGAGGGGCATTGCCCGGCAAGGCCTTGTCGGGCGCCTCGTCGAACTTCGGCTCACCTCCGGGACGACGCGCGACGAACAACACGACTGCATTGGCGCAGCTCGCGCCGCGCACGACGGCGTCGCCGGAGTAGCCAGGTCCGGCTGTCTCCCAGGGAAGGCTCAGGCGCGCGTCGCATTCGGCCGCCCGCGCGATGCCCGCAAAGAACAGGGACGACACGAGGACAAGAATGAATCGGTAGATCATCTTCGGATCGACACGATGCGTCACGTATTCACCGCCCGGTGCACCGCCTTCGCGCGGGTTGCCAACAGCTTGTCGATGCGGCGGCCGTCCATGTCGAGGACCTCGAAGCGCCAGCCGCCCACCATGACGGAATCGCCCTCCTTGGGCAGGCGGCGCATTGCGGCCAGCACCATGCCGGCGACGGTGTGGAAGTCGGCGGTGCGTTTGGCGGTGATGCCCAGCAGCTCGGCGAGTTCGTCGGCCGGCATGCTGCCTGCCACCAGCCACGAACCGTCGTCGCGCTCCTTGGCCTCGGGCTCGGCCGGGCCCTCGTCGGTCTGGAAGGCTCCAACGATGGCTTCCAGGATGTCGGCGGTCGTGACGATGCCCAGCAGCTCGCCGTATTCGTCCTGCACCAGGACCATGTGGGCGGGCGAGTTCTTCAGCGTGTCGAGCACGTCAAACCCATCCATGGTGTCGGGGACGATGGGCGCGGGCCTGACGAGGGTGCGCGGATCGGCGGTGCCGTCGCGGATGAAGGCATCGAGCAGGTCGTTCTTGCGGACGACGCCGGCGGCGTGGTTCGCGGCCGGATCCCAGGCGAGCAGCCGGGAGTGGACGCTCGACTGGACGGTCTGCAGCAGCGCCTGCGGTTCGAGTGACAGGTCGACGATGTCGAGATCGTGCCGCGGCGTCATGATGGCGCGCGCCGAGCGGTCGCCGAGCCGCATCAGCGCGCTGATCATGCCACGTTCGCGCGGCTCGATGACGCCCGAGGATTCGCCGTCGGCGATCAGTGCCTTGATCTCCTCGGCCGTCACCGCGGAATCGCCGCCCTGCCGCCCGCCCAGCAGACGCAGGATCGCCTTGCCCGAGACGTCGAGCAGCCACACGAGCGGCGCGGAGATGCGCGCCAGCATCGCCATGCCGGGGGCCACGGTCGACGCGACGGCTTCGGCGTTGCGCAGCGCGATCTGCTTCGGCACGAGTTCGCCCACGATCAGCGACAGATAGGTGATGAGGGCGACCACGCCGCCATAGGCCAACGGCTCGGCGAAGCGCAGCGGCATGCCGCTGTCGACCAGCACCGTCGTGAGGCGCGCGCCCAAGGTGGCGCCGGAAAAGGCGCCGGCCAGGATGCCGACCAGGGTGATGCCGATCTGTACCGTCGAGAGGAAGCGGCCCGGATCGTCGGCCAGGCGGAGTGCTGCGCCAGCGCCGCGCGACCCGCCCTCGGCCATGGCCTTCAGCCGGCCCCGGCGCGCCGAGACGACCGCCAGTTCCGACATTGCGAGGACACCGTTGATGAGGATGAGGACGAGGGCGATCAGCAGCTCGAGATAGACCATCGCTTCAGTCTAACTGCGTTTCCGGTCGGAACGAAGTCGGGACCGGGCGCGGCTTTTGCAAGCGAGCGTGCGGGAAATCGCCCCAAAACCCCTCATTCGAAAATCGTGTACGTTCGCTCCATGACCGCTTTGCATGACATGACCGCCGGCGAGCTGCTCGCCGCCTACAAATCCAAGTCGCTGTCGCCCGTCGAGGCGACCGACGCCGTGATCGCCCGTATCGAGGCCTGGGAGCCCAAGCTGAAGGCGCTCTACGCGCCCGATTTCGAAGGCGCGCGCAAGGCCGCGAAGGCCTCCGAGGCGCGATGGCAGAAGGGGGCGCCGCAGGGCGCGCTCGATGGCGTCCCCATGACCATCAAGGAGAACATCGCCACCAAGGGCGTGCCGATGCCGCTCGGCACGGCGGCGACCGAACTGGTGCCCGCGACCAACGATGCGCCGGCCGCGGCGCGGGTGCGCGAGGCCGGGGCGATCATCCTCTCCAAGACCACCATGCCCGACTACGGCATGCTGTCCTCGGGGCGCAGTTCCTTCCATCCGCTGACGCGCAACCCGTGGAACCTCGCCTGGAACCCCGGCGGCTCCAGCGCCGGCGCCGGGGCTGCCGCCGCGGCCGGCTACGGCCCGCTGCATCTCGGCACCGACATCGGCGGTTCGGTCCGTCTGCCGGCGAGCTGGAACGGCATCTTCACCCTGAAGCCCAGCCTCGGCCGTGTGCCGGTCGATCCGCCGTTCTTCGGGCGCGCGATCGGGCCGATGACGCGCAGCGTGGCCGACGCCTGCCTGCTGATGGCCGAACTTTCCAAGCCCGACTGGCGCGACCACATGAGCCTGCCGCCGGCCGAGATCGATTTTAGCGCCCGGCCGCTCGAACCGAAGGGCCTCAGGATCGGCCTGCACATGGATGCGGGCTGCGGCATGCCGGTCGAGCCGGAAACGAAGGCGGCGATCGAGGCGGCCGCGAAGCTGTTTGCGGCGGCCGGTGCGCATGTCGAACCCGTCGCGCCGTTCATGACCCCCGCCATGCTCGACCTCCAGGACATCTTCTGGCGGGTGCGGAGCTGGGTCGATTTCTCGGCGTTGAGCCACGCACGCCAGGCGAAGGTGCTTCCCTTCATCGCCGACTGGTGCCGCGCCGGCGCCGATGTTTCGGGGCCCATGGTGATCCGCGGCGTGAACAACTACATGGCCACCCGCGCCGCCACCGTGAAGGCGACGCAGCCGTTCGACTACGTGCTGTCGCCGACCTCGCCGGTGCCCACCTTCCCGGCCGAATGGGAGATGCCTTCCAACGACGTGAACCGGGCGATGGACCATATCGGCTTCACCATGCCGTACAACATGAGCGAACAGCCGGCCGCCTCGATCAACTGCGCCTACACGAAGGAAGGCAAGCCGATCGGCCTGCAGATCTCCGGCCGGCGCTTCGACGATTCCGGCGTGATGCGCCTGTCGCGATGGTTCGAAAGCGCGCGCGGCGAGCAGAAGAAGTGGCCCGAGCCGCCGAAATAGGGCGCTCGCATTGATGGAGTACGACGTCATCGTGGTCGGCTCCGGCGCTGCTGGATTGTCGGCGGCGCTGGCGGCTGCGCACGATGGCGCACGCGTGCTCGTGCTCGAGAAGTCCCGTTGGCTCGGCGGCACGACGGCAATGTCGGGCGCGGGCACCTGGGTGCCGGGTAACCATCACATGAAGGCGGCGGGCATCGAGGACTCGCCCGAAGAGACGCTACGCTACATCAAAGGCGCGGCGCCGCCCGGCTGGGAGGAGAGCGAGCAGGAGCTGTGGCAGGTGTTGGCCGAGCAATCGGCGCCGATGCTGCGCTTCCTGGAAGACGAGACGCCGCTCCGCTTCGAGCTGGTCAACCATCCCGATCCCTATGCCGATTTGCCGGGGGGCAGGCCGTTCGGGCGCATGGTCTCGACCACGCCCCTCAGCAAGTTCCTGCTGGGCCGCTGGTGGAACCGGGTGCGGGCTTCGGTGAAGACGCAGCTCTTCACCTATCGCGAGCTGGTCGACGGCGTCCTCAAGAACCCGGTGCGCGGTGCGCTCGGCATGGCGCCGACCCTGCTCTGGCGCCTGCTGACGGCGCGGGTCGGTGCGGGCAATGCGCTGGTGATCGGACTGGTCCGGGGCTGTCTCGACAAGGGGTGCCGCATCGAACTCGACGCACCGGTCCACCGGCTGGTGATGGACGGCGATGCGGTGGCAGGCGTCGAGGCCACGGTCGGCGGCGAACGGCGCACGATCCGGGCCGCGCGTGGTGTCGTGCTGGCGACCGGCGGCTTCGACTGGAACCGCGACCTCATGGCCAGGTACTTCCCCGGCATCGACCTCACCGGCGCGCCCGACACCAACACCGGCGACGGCCAGGTGATGGCGGCCGAGGTCGGCGCCGAACTCGCGCACATGGACCAGGCCCTGATCTCGCCCGCGACCTTCACGGCCTACGAAGGCCGCCGCCATGCCCAGCCGCTGCTCGAGACCTACGCCCCGCACGTCATCCTGGTGAACCGCGACGCACAGCGCTTCGTCAGCGAAGGCAGTCCGGCGCTCGGTGTCGCGATCGACGAGCGCGGGCCCGACGGACGTCACCTGAACCTGCCGGCCTGGAGGATCTTCGACGCGCGTTACGCCAAGGCGATGACGCTCTCCATGCATTTCGGGTCGAAGGAGAAGGGGTTCATCCGCAAGGCCAACACGATCGAGGCGCTGGCTGCGGAAATCGGCCTCGATCCGGCGGCACTGCGCGCCACGGTCGACCGCTTCAACGGCTGGTCGAGAGAAGGCGTCGATCGAGATTTCCATCGCGGCGAGACGGTGTGGGAGCGCTTCTATACCAAGAACCGCGCGCTCGGCACGGTCGAGCGGGCGCCGTTCTACGCCACGCCTTTCCTCTATGTGAGCCTCGGCACCAAGGGGGGCCCGCGCACCGACCGGTACTGCCGCGTGCTGCGGCCCGATGGCAGCGTGATCGGCGGGCTCTATTGCGCGGGGATCGCGATGGCGAGCCCGATCGGCACCAAGTCGGTTGGCGCCGGCACGACGATCGGTCCGTGCCTCACGTTCGGCTACGTCGCCGGCCGCGCGATCGCCAAGCGCAATGTCTGATCGTCCGCCCCCTGGTCCGTTGGGCATCCTGATGCTCGATACGCGGTTTCCGCGGATCTTGGGGGATGTCGGGAATGCGGGGTCGTACGACTTCCCGGTGATCTTGCGGCGCATGGATGGGATCGGACCGGCCGATGCGGTGGTGGCGCATCCCGACCGGCCGCGGGTGCTGGCGGCGCTCAGGGCGAATGCCGAGGCGCTGGCGGCGGATGGGGCGGTCGGGCTTGGGACGAGCTGCGGCTTTCTCGCGCTCTATCAAGAGGACCTCGCCGCGGTGTCGCCGGTGCCGGTGGCGACCTCGGCACTGCTTCACATCGCAAAGCGGCCGCACCGCAGGATCGGCGTCATCACCGCCTCCGCGAAGAACCTGACGCCGGCGCATTTCGAAGCGGTCGGCGCACCCGGCGATACGCCGGTGGTCGGCATGCCCGAGGGCGGCTCCTTTGCCGGCACCTTCCTGGGCAACGGGCTGACGCTCGATCGCGAGGCGGTCGAGCGGGAGGTGGTGGTGGCGGGGCGCGATCTCCTGGAGCGTTATCCCGACGTGGATACAGTGGTGCTCGAATGCACCAACCTGCCGCCCTACAGGCAGGCGCTGGAGCACGCGCTCGGCCGGCCGGTGCTCGACGTGCTCGATCTGCTGAAGGACTTTTATCGCGAGGTCAGCGCGCGGCGTTGACCATCATGTCGGGCAGGAAGCTCACGAGGCCCGGAAAGAAGTAGAGCAGCAGCAGGCACAGCACCATCGACAGGAAGAAGGGCAGCGAGACCTTGCCGATCCAGAAGATCGACTTGCCGGTCATGCCCTGAAGCACGAACAGGTTGAAGCCGACCGGCGGCGTGATCTGCGCCATCTCGACCACGATGGTGATGAAGATGCCGAACCAGATCTTGTCGATGCCGGCCTGCTCGATCATCGGCAGCACGATGGCGGCGGTCAGGACGATCATCGAGATGCCATCGAGGAAGCAGCCCAGGATGATGTAGAGGACGGCCAGCACCAGGATCAGCATGCCGGGCGTCAGGCCCATCGCGGCGATGGTCTCGGCGAGGTGGCGTGGCAGGCCGGTGAAGCCCATGGCGAGCTTCAGGAACGAGGCACCGGCCAGGATCAGCAGGATCATCGAGGTGAGGCGCGTCGCGCCCATCACGCTGTCCCAGAAATTCCGGAGAGTCAGGCGCCGTTGCCAGAAGGCGATGGCGAAGGAGCCCAGCACGCCGAATGCGGCCGATTCGGTCGCGGTGGCGACGCCGGCATAGATCGAGCCCAGCACGAGCAGGATCAGCAGGACGACCGGGATGAGCGAACTCGATTCGCGCAGCTTTTCCGTGAGCGGCATCGCCGGATCGGCCGGCGGGATCTTCGACGGGTTGAGCAGCGACCAGCCGGCGACATAGGACATCATCAGGCCGGCCAGCAGGACGCCCGGGATGATGCCGGCCGCGAAGAGCTTCGCGATCGAGACTTCGGCCTGCACGCCGTACACGATCATGATCAGCGACGGCGGGATCAGCAGGCCAAGCGTGCCGGCGCCGGAGAGGCTGCCGATGGCGATGGCATCGGGATAGCCGCGGCGGCGCAGCTCCGGCACGGTCATCTTGCCGATGGTGGCGCAGGTCGCGGCCGACGAGCCCGAAACGGCGGCGAAGATGGTGCAGCCAATGATGTTGGTATGGACCAGCCGGCCGGGCAGGCGCTGCATCCAGGGCGCGAGTCCGCGGAACATCTCCTCCGAGATGGCCGTTCGGAACAGGACCTCGCCCATCCAGATGAAGAGCGGCAGCGCCGTCAGCGTCCACGACGACAGGTCGGAGAAGACCACGGTCGCCATCGCATCGCCGGCGGGCTTGGCCGGCGCGAACAGCCACATGACGGCGATCGACACGCCGATCATGCTCATGCCGATCCAGATGCCGGTGCCAAACAGGAAGAACAGGGCGCAGATCGCGAGCAGCGCGATCTGGGCGTCGATGCTGCCCATCAGCGCTCCAGGTGGGCGGCTTCCTCGCCCGAAGGTTCTTCCATGAGGGGACCGCCCGTCGCGACCACGACGAGTTGTTCGACGACGGCGATGCACAGGACCACGGCACCCACCGCCATGCCGACCTGCGGCATCCACAGCGGCGTGGCGACCAGGCCGGTCGAGAGGTCGTTGATCTCGTAGCTTTGCCAGCACAGCCTGCCTGAGAACCAGGCAAGGTAGCCGGTCAGCAGGCTGCCGAGCGCCAGGCACCAGATCTCGGCCAGGCGCCGGGGCGTTCCCTGCAGGCGCTGGACGAACAGGGTGACCCGGATGTGTTCGCCGCGGCCGAAGGTCGAGGCAAGCGCCAGGAACGCCGAAGCGAGCATGGCGTAGCCTGCGAACTCGTCGGCCGAGCGCGCCACGTAGGGTGCCGGATTGGGCAGGCCGAAGGTCTGCTCGATCCAGAGGCCGACGCCCGGGCCGACCGAGTAGAGGACGAAGACCAGGAGCAGCACCATGAAGATGCCGCCCAGGACTCCCGTCACCTCGTAGAGTGTCTTGAGCGCGGACCGCACGAGACCAGGCGGCCTAGTTCTTGTTGTAGGCGTCGACCACGGCCTTGCCGTCCGGCCCGGCCTTTTCAAGCCATTCGGCCGTCAGCTTCTTGCCCAGCTCCTTGTATTCGCCGGCGAGCTTGGGCGAGGGCGGCTGCACCTTCATGCCGTTCTTGGCGAGGGTCTCCAGGAAGCCGGCGGAGAGCCTCTCGGCCTCGGCCCAACCCAGCGCTTCAGCCTTCGCGGCTTCGGCCAACACGACCTTCTGGGTCGCGGGATCGAGCTTGTCGAAGGCGGCCTTGTTCATCAGCACGGCGTTCTTGGGCAGCCAGGCCTGGGTGTCGTAGAAATGCGTGAGCTGCTCCCACACCTTGGAATCGACGCCTGTGGCGCCAGACGAAATAAACGAATCGACCTTGCCGGTCGCCAGCGCCTGGCTGAGTTCGGCGGCCTGGATGGTGATGGGTTGTGCGCCGGTCAGCTCGGCGATGCGCGAGGTACCGCGATTATAGGCGCGGAACTTCATGCCCTTCATGTCGGAGAGCTGGTTCACTTCCTTCTTGGCGTAGAGGCCCTGCGGCGGCCACGGCACCGCGAACAGGACCATCATGCCCTGGGCGGCGGCCTTCTTCTCCAGCACCGGCTTCTGTGCCGCCCACAGCTTCTTGGCTTCCGGGAAAGAGCTCGCCAGGAAGGGTACGACATCGACGCCGTAGACCGGATCTTCGTTCTCGAAGTTGGAGACCAGGATCTCGCCGATCGGGGCCTGGCCCGTCTGCACGGCGCGCTTGATCTCGGGGGCCTTGAACAGCGAGGCGCCGGGATGGACGACGATCTCGAGCTTGCCGCCCGAGCTCGCCTTCACGGAATCGGCGAATTTCTGGAGATTGACCGAGTGGTAATTCGTTGCCGGGTAGGCGGCTGGCAGATCCCACTTGGTCTGCGCGAAGGCGGGCGTGGCGAGCAGGGTCGCGGCGGTGGCGAGTAGAAGTCTGCGCTTCATGGTTAAGTCTCCCGAAAAGGTCCCCCGCGCAGATCGTTACAACGGCCTCAACGGGGCAGCAAGCGGCGGTAGAGCGGCTGCAGCAGGGCCGGGATGATGTAGATCGGGAACTGAACGGCGGCGATGAACAGGAAGATGTCGGGATCGGCCGTCGCCGGCAGGACCGCCATGAGGAGTGCATTGTGACGTCCGCCCGAGCAGTAGCCGACGGTGAGGGCGCTTCTGCGGTCCAGGAACGGCCAGGTCGCGGCCACCATCACCAGATTGCACAGGAGCATTCCGGCAAAGGAGCCGGTGATGAAGCCTGCGAGCTTCACTGGCTCGGTGATCGCGCGGGCGACGACGCCATCCATCAGCGGGATGGCGAACACCATCAGTACGACCACCGAGACGCCGTCGAGGGTTGGGCCGGCCGCGACGAGGCGAGGTCCCAGCCAGCGCCGGATGACGAGCGCCCCGACCAGCGCCAGGGCCACAATCGTCGCCAGCCGCATGCTGAGATCGAACAGGCCGATCTTGAGGTCGAAGCCCAGCAGCCACAGCGCCAGCGGCGGCAGGGTGAAGGGCACCAGGAAATTCGTGAAGAGCGAGAGCAGCAGGGCCAACGAGGCATCGAGGCGCAGGAAGGTGGCCGTCGTAGCCGCTGATATGATTCCAGGTGCCATCGCGCTGAGACAGAGTGCGGTGACGAGGCTCGGCCACAAGCCCAGCCCCTGCCAGACCGGCCAGACGACGAGGGGTACCGCAACGAGGTTGAGGATAGCCAGGAGGAGCGCGGCACCGGGACGACGCAGCAGCGCGGAGAGGCGGCCCCAGTCCATCCGCGCCAGGGCCAGCATCAGCAGGATCACGACCAGCGGCAGCAGCAGCGGCCGGGCTGCGGCGGCCAGGTCCTGGAACAGCAGGCCCAGCAGCAGGGAAAAGGGCAGGAGGGTGGTGGCACGACCTCCCATGCGCTGCAGGACCGTCAGGAGCGGGTTCATTGAAGCCAGCGTAGCACGTGCTAGCCTGCCGCCGATGAACACTCTGCCCGGCGTCTGGCTCGACGATCTCACCCGACAGGAAGTCGCTCCCCGGTTCGACGGCAAGGCCGTCGCGCTCATTCCCGTCGTATCGGCCGGACCCCCGGCACCTCATCTGCCGCTCAAGACGGCCGGGCTGATCGCCCGTGCCCTCGGTCAGAAGCTGGTGGAGCGGCTGGCCGTCGTGGTGGCGCCCGTCATCGATGCGGACTCCTTCTCGCGGCAGGACACGCTGCGGCGGGTTGTGGGCGATCGATTCGACGGGCTGAGGGCGCTCGGCGCTGGGCGCATCGCGGTGCTGGAATTATCGGCGTCACCTCTCGGGACGCTGGAGGTTCCCGGGGAAGGGCTGGGGCTGCGGGGCGGCGACCGCTTCGCCGACGACGAGTACATCACCTCGTGCCTTATGGCCCTCGATCCGCGCAGCGTGCACATGTCGCTGTTGCCGGCCGGTTCGCGGTCCCAGGCCTTTGCCGGTGAGCGCGGGATGGCGGCGGAGGTGGACGCCCTGGTCGATGCACTCGTTGCGAAGTGGCCGGACCTCGCTTGAGGGGCGGCGCGGTGAACCGCAATCGGCTATGGTCGCCGGTCACGTGCCCTCAGGAGTATTCATGAAGCTGTTCGGACTGCCGGCCCTCGCCGCCGTCTCGCTCGTCTCGTCGCTGGTTGCCGGTGCCGCCGGGGCGCAGACGGCTATCCAGGCCGGCGAATGGGAGACGACCGAAAAGACCGCGATGGAAGGTATGCAGCCGATGGCGCCGTCGTCGAAGAAGGTGTGCCTTGCCGCCGACGAGGCGCAGCTGGAGCGCCTGCTCTTCCCGACGCCGGACGAGATCAAGCAGCACGGTTGCACGTACGAGGCCGGCGCCAAGAAGGCCGGCACGCTCGTCGCGACGCTGACCTGCCCGCCGAACGATCAGACCCCGGGTGTGACCGCGAAGGCCGAGATCACCTACACCAAGACGAGCTATCAGGGGCTCGGCCAGCTGGAGGCGGCCGACAAATCCGGCACGACCGTGAAAGGCAAGAGCGAGTTGAGCGGCAAGCGTCTCGGTGACTGCCCGAAGTAGCGGCGGGATTCAGGTGCGGTCACGTCCGAACAGACGCGACAGGCGCAGCTCGAGGGTGCTGCGTACGAACGGCTTCATCAGCAGTTCCGTCGCCGGGCCCAGCGGAGTGACGTTGGGCTGCGCGTAGCCCGTCATGAGCACGATCCGCACGTCGGGACGCGCCTTGCGCATGTAGTCGGCGACCTGCCAGCCATCGGTCCCGCCCGGCAGGCCGATATCGGTCATCAGCAGGTCGACCGGATGGCCGGCATCGACATGGCTGCGCGCCACCATGGCGTCTGCCGCCATCGCGACCTCGAAGCCGAGCTGACGCAGCGATTCGGCGACGTGCTCGCGCACGCCCTGCTGGTCCTCGACGACCAGCGCGTGGCGGCCTTTGCCATCGAACAGACCTTCGTCCGGGACGGACTCGCGCACGACAGCGGTGCCTTCCGGCAGACGCGGGAAGGAAAGGCGTACGGTGGTGCCCTTGCCTTCGGCCGAAACCAGGTCGAGCGATCCCTCCGACTGCGCCATGAAGCCCGCCACCTGGGCGAGGCCGAGACCGGTGCCCTCGCCGTGGCGCTTGGTTGTGAAGAAGGGTTCCATGGCGCGCCGCTGCGTCTCCTCCGACATCCCGATGCCGGTGTCGGACACGGTGAGCAGCACGCGATCGCCGCGCGACAGCGTGCGTATGACCAGCTTGCCGCCGCCCGGCATGGCGTCGCGCGCATTCACCGCGAGGTTCAGGAGCGCGTTCTCGAGTTGGTTGGAATCGATGGTCACCAGCGGCAGCTCCTCCTCGAGGTCGATCTCGAGTCGGATGCGCTCGCCGATGGTACGGTGGAGCATGTCGATCAGGCCGCCAACCAGCACGTTCAGGTTGGCCGGCTTGGGGTCGCTGGGTTGACGGCGGGCGAAGGCGAGCAGGCGGTGAGTGAGCGCCGCGGCCTGGGTCGCGGCCTGCATGACCAGGTCGGCCCGGCGATGCTGGGCGTTCTCGGAGGCGGGGAGCGCCTTCTTCAGGGCCTCGGTCGAGCCCAGCACGACCGTCAGCATGTTGTTGAAGTCGTGGGCGATGCCGCCGGTGAGCTGACCGACGGCTTCCATCTTCTGAACCTGGCGCAGGGCGGCTTCGGCCTGTTGGCGCTCCTCGATCTCGGCGCGCAGCCGGCGGTTTGCTTCCGTGAGCGCGCCGGTACGCACCGTGACCTCTCGTTCGAGCCAGGCATTGGCGCGCTCCATGGCGTCCTGCTGCGTCTTCTCGACGGTGAGATCGCGAAGCACCAGGATGAAGCCCTGGCCCGGTCCGCCGCGCGCCCGCAGGGGCGCCATTACGCAGCTTGCCCAGATGGGGCGTCCATCCTTACGGAGGTGCCACCGGTTGGAGGTCACGGTCGCTTCCGATGCCGCGCGCTGGCGCTCCGCGTGTGGCACGTCACCGGCCACGTCCTCGGGCGTGTAGATGCAGTCCGCCGACTGGCCGAGCACCTCGACCTCGGCCCAGCCGAGCACCCGGTGGGCACCCTCGCTCCAGCTCTGGACCACACCGTTCTGGTCGACCGTGATGATTGCGTGGTCGACCACGCTCTGCACGATCATGCGGTAGAGTTCGTTGCTCTGTTCCGCCGCCTGTTCTGCGCGCTTCAGACGCAGCAGCGCCCGGATCGTGGCGAGAAGTTCCGCCGGCTCGACCGGCTGGCTGAGATAGGCGTCGGCGCCGCTGTCGAGGCCGACCGCCCGGTCCTGAGGTGCGACGAAGGACGCCGAGATCTGAAGAACCAGGAGCTGGACGTCCTGCTTCTTGATGAGCCGACACACCTCGAAGCCGTTGATGTCGGGAAGCTTGACGTCGAGCAGCACGAGGTCGGGTTTTTCCCGCCGTGCCACCTCCAGCGCCTCGATGCCGGTGCGTGCCTCGATGACCTCGTAGCCGCCCTGCCGAAGCAACCGGGTCTTGATGTACCGGCCGGACTCGTTGTCGTCGACGTTCAGGATCAGCGACTTCAAGAATCACCGCCCTTCTTCATCGCCTGGACCACATGGCCAGCAAGGATGGCGCGCGACAGGTTGGACTTGGAGAGGATCCCCACGGCACCCCGCAGCCGCTCGTGGTGCTCGGGCCCGAGCAAAGACGAGGTGAGGATGAGCACGGGAATGTGCGCGGTGGCGGGATCGCCCTTCAGCGACCGGAAGACCTCGAACCCGGTGAGGCCGGGCAGATGGAGGTCGAGCAGGATGAAGTCCGGCATCTCCGCCTGCGCCAGCCGCAGCCCCTCGGTTCCGTCCCCCGCTTCGATCAAGGCCCATGGACCCTCGCCGCGCAACATGTGGGTCAACACGTAGCGCGTGCTCTCCTCATCGTCGACGATCAGGATCTTGCCCATGCCCTCGGCTGCGACGGCGCTCTCGAGCGATGCGCCCGGCAGGACGGCGGGTATGTCGAGGGTGAATGTCGAGCCGTTCCCGGTCTCGCTCTCCACGGTGATCACGCCCCCCATGAGGCCGGCGAGCTTGCGCGACAGCGGCAGGCCGAGACCGGAGCCCTTGGTGCGAGTCTGAAGCGGGTTCCGGATTTGGACGAATTCGTCGAAGATCCGCTCGCGCTCCTGGTCGGGAATGCCGATACCGCTGTCGCGCACCGCGAACTCGACGCGCCCCTGGATCGGCGTCGATACGGTCACGCTCACTTCGCCGCGCTCTGTGTACTTGAGGGCGTTGGAGACGAGATTGCGCAGAATCTGCTGGAGCTTGCCTTCGTCGGTATAGAGGAGGAGGCCGCCGGTGAGGTCGCGGAAGACCAGGTCGACATCCGCGCCGGTCTGCAGCGGCTTCATCATGCCGCGCAGGGCAGAGAGCAGCTCGGCCACCTCGATCTTCACCGGATGCAGGTCGATGCGCCCTGCCTCGACCTTGGCAAGGTCGAGCAGGTCATTGACGAGGCGGGTCAGCGTGTCGGCCGACTGGCGGACATAGGAGAGCTGGCGCTGCTGCTCTTCGTTCAGCGGCCCGTCGGTCTGGTCCGCCAGCATGCGGGTCAGCGCGGTGATGGAGTTGAGCGGCGTGCGCAGTTCGTGGCTGACGGCCGAAAGAAACTGGCTTTTGACCTCGCTGGCGCGCTTCAGGTCGTCGGCACGCTGCTCGAGTTCGGCATAGAGCGCCAGGACACCGCGGTTCGTGCTGTCGAGTTCGGTGTTGAGTTCGGCGAGTTCCGCCCGTGCTGTTTCGAGGTCCGCCATGGTGGTGAGCAGGTCGCGGTTCTGTGCCAGCACCTCCTCGACCAAGACCTCGGGGCCGGAGCGTGCGAGGTCCGACGCCACCCGGCCGACCGACATGTCGTTGGCGGCTGCTCCCCGCGGCAGGTACTTGCCGAAGCGCACGAGGGTGCCGGACGGACCGCTGTCGATCTCGAACTCGTCCATCAGGCGTCGCGTGCCGACCAGGCCGATGCCCATGCCGGTCGGCGAGACGTAGGTGCCCCCCAGGATGCTTTCCAGCTCGGCGATCCCGCGCCCCTGGTCGCGGAACGTCATGGTGAGCATCTGCGTGGGAGGATCGCCCTTGAGCGCGAAGGACAGGCCGCCGCCGCCGCCGTAGCTCACGGTGTTGCGCGCCACCTCGGAGACCGCGGTGGCGATCGAGGTCTGTGCCTGCCGGTCGAACCCGACGAGACGCGCGATATGCCGCGCGCGCTGGCGGGCGCGCACGATATCCTGCTCTGTGTCGAGGCGCATGCTGTAGAGCGCGGCCTCGCTCATGGCGCCCGCCTCAGCACCAGCACCGTGGCGTCGTCGCGCCCGCGCGTGCCATCACGGTAGAGAACGGCCGCAATCAGTGCCGGATGGCGCGCCGCCAGCCCGGGATAGCGGTCGAGCGACCAGTTCGTCCCGATGCCATCGGAGTGCAGCACCACCACCAGTCCCGGGCCATCGCACGGATACACGAACTCCCTGATCTGCCCCGCGGTATGGCCCGCGATGCCGTTCATCGAGACGAAACGCCGGACCTGTCCGCCCGCCGCGGTGAGACCTGCAATGTTGCCGATGCCACAGAAAGTGATGGAGGCGGCGGCCAGATCGACGTTGGCGATTCCGATTGCGGCGCCGCGCGTTGCCCGCAGGCCCGCATGGATCTTCTGCGCCGCCGTGATGGTCGAACCGACCAGGCTCTTCTGAAACAGGTCGCACGCGGCGATGGCGGCCTGTTGGGCCGCTACGCCATGGCCGAGCCCGTCAACCACCAGCAGCGAGACCACGCTGCCTGCACGCACTACCGCCACGCCATCTCCGCACACGAGCTCGTCGGGCTTCGGCACGGAGACGGAGCCGACCAGGGCCAGCGTCTCGGACGGCGCCCGCCGACCTGGCCACAGTCGAACGAAGATCGCAGTGCCACGGCCCGGGGCCGGTCCGGTTTGCGAGTGTATGTCGAACTCGTCCGCCTGCCGGCGGATGGCGCCGAGACCCGCCCCGGCCGAGCCGTAGGTCGATACTCCATCGGTCAGGCTGTGCGCCACGTCCGCCATGCCGGGACCGCTGTCGATCGACGTGATCTCGAGCCCCTTGCAATCTCCCGCCGCGACTTCGCGCACCAGGAGATGACCGCCGCCGCCGTGCCGCGCCACGTTCGTGGCCAACTCGAGTGCAACGAGCGCTGCGCGGCCGATATCCGGCTCACTGAAGCCGCAGGACCGCGCCACGCTTTCCACCTCGCGGCGGGCAGAATTGGCGTGGCTGGTATCGGGCACGGGCAGCAGGCGGTTCATCGCTTCCATCGGGCGATGGCCACCGTCGTGCCGGCTCCCACCGTGCTTTCGATGTCGAAATCGTCGACTAGGCGACGCGCGCCGCCCAACCCGTGCCCCAATCCGTTTCCCGAGGTGAAGCCATCGGTCAGGGCCTCCTGGATGTCCGGGATGCCGGGGCCTCGATCGCGGAACACCACGCGCACGCCGCGGCGTTCCGCGATGATGGTCTCGATGTCGGCATGACCGCCTTTGCCGTAGTCGAGCGTGTTGCGGGCAAGTTCGCTCGCCGCAGTGATGAGCTTTGTCTGGTCGACCAGGGACAGGCCGACCTCGGTCGCGCGAACGCGAACCTTCTGACGAACCCGCACGACGTCGTCGCTGGAGGTGATCGGCAGGGTGTCAGTCGTCGTCGGCATCGTCCGCCGCTTCGCCCGCGGCCGACACGCCGCCAATGAGGGCAAGTCCGCGCTCGGCATTGAGCGCGGTCTTCACCCCGGGCAGGCCGAGGCCGAGCTCGACCAGTGTGATCGCGACTTCCGGACGCATGCCGACGACCACCGTGTCCGCATCGAGCAGGCGGGAAACGTTGGCAATGTTCGCCAGCATCCTCCCGATGAAGCTGTCGACGATCTCGAGCGCCGAGATGTCGATCAGAACGCCGCGGGCGCGATGCTGGACGATCTTCTCGGTGAGATCGTCCTGGAGACGCGTCGCGAGCTGGTCGTGCATATCGACCTGGATCGTCACGAGGAGTGCCGACCCGATTTTCAGGATGGGAATGCTGTCCATGACGCCGGGCTCAGCCGCGCGTCTCGGCCGGCTGCTCCTGGGAGGCGCCGGATGATGGCGCCTTCACCTTGGTGACGACGCGCCCCGTCCGCCTCAACGCCAGCGCCAGCGCATCGGCGAGGGTTGCCTTCGAGACGACATTCAGGTCGACGCCGAGCTGGACGATCGTCTGTGCGATCTGCGGGCGGATGCCGCTGATGATGCAGTCCGCGCCCATCAGCCGGGCTGCCGAGACCGTCTTGAGCAGGTGCTGGGCGGTCAGCGTGTCGACCATGGGCACCCCGGTGATGTCGAGGATGGCGATCTCGGCACCGGTCTGGACGATGGTCTCCAGGAGGTTCTGCATGACCACCTGGGTGCGACCGCTGTCCAGAGTGCCGATCAGCGGAAGGGCCACGATGCCTTCCCAGAGTTTCACGACCGGCGTGGAAAGCTCTTCGATCTCCTTGCCCTGGCGGGCGATCAACTCCTCGCGCGTCTTCTGGTAGGTTTCGATGGTGAACATGCCGAGCCGGTCGATCAATTCGCTGACGATCGAGAGCAGGTCGAATGCGTCCTCGGGCCTCGTCGTCTTGCGCACCTGCTCGAACAGAGACCGCTTCAGGGACAGGATGAAGGTGGCCGTTTCGGTCGGGGAGAAACCCTGCAGGGCGCGGCTCCGCGAGAAGGCTTGCAGCACGTCGCGGACATCGGCGAACTCGCCGCCGCGCATGTCGCTCGAATTGCCGTGCGCGACGGCCTTGGCGAGCGCATCCAGCACGGCGCGGCCCTGGCTTTCGGCTTCCTGCCGCGTCATCCGGATTTCCCCTAGATTCAGGGTCGAAACCCAGTTGGCGAGGATGTCGCTTTCACCCTCTGCAAACAGGCTCACCAGGTTCTTCTTGTCGGAAACGGCCAAAATCCCCCCCCACGACTAAAGGCATGACTCCGGCACAGAGCACTGGCCATGTCCGGCAAACGCAGACGCAGGCTTCGGGTTCCGGCCGTGGCGGCAATTAATCGGCAGGGAACCGTCAGGTCGGTACGATGACGCACGCAACTTTCAGTTGGCGGGCGTTCCACGGAATGCGGGCATCACGTGCTCGCCGAAGCGCCGCATGCCAGGTTCTGCGCGTGACTCATGGCACCGAAGCCCGTCTGGCAAAGGAGATGCTGGACGCCGACATCGCGGAGTTCGGAAACCTGGTCGCGTACCCGCGCGGCAGAGCCGTAGAGGCAGCCGGTGCGCAGCAGGAACGGCACCGCTTCCGAGTCCGGCACCTTGGGGTCGGTCCAGGCATTGAGGGTCGCGGGCTCGGGCTCGAAGTCGGCCGGATTGTGCGCCTCGCGCACATGCATCATGTGGGCCCGCGTCTCGATCAGCAGGGCGGACAACGTGTCCTCTGCCTCGGCGTCGGAGTCCCCGACATAGACGTTGCGCCACAAAGCACTCTGGGCGAGCAGCCGCGTCTTCGTGCCGGCATCGTGGCCGCCTTCGTCGATTCCGGCGGCGTAGGTTGCCCAGCGCTCCTTGATACGTTCGACCGGAAGGCGGGCGGTCAGGATCGGCATGCCGAGCCTGCCGCATTCCCGGAACGAGCCCGGGGAGATCACGCTGCGCCACAAGGGCGGACCGGGCTGCTGCACGGGCTTGGGCCGGATCGCCGGCACGTGCAGCTTGTGGAAGCGGCCGTCATAGTCGAGCGGCGATTCCGTCCAGGCGCGCTGGAGGATGTCGACCGTCTCCTCCATTCGCTCGCGGCTGTCGGTGCTGCGCAGGCCGTGGCCGACGAATTCATATTCGTTGTAGGCGGTGCCCTTGCCGATGCCGACGTCGATGCGGCCCTTGCTGAGATTGTCGAGCAGTGCCAGCTGCACTGCCAGGCGCACCGGATGATGGAAGGGTGTCTGCACCACCGCGAAGCCCAGCCGGACCTTGCTGGTCTTCATGGCGAGCGCCGCCGCGAACATCAGCGAGTCGCAATACACGCTCTCGCCGGTGAAATAATGTTCGGTCAGCCAGACGTCGGAAAAACCCAATCGTTCGGCTTCGCAGGCCTGGGCCACGATGTCGTCGATGCGCGCACCATCCTCCTCGGGCGAGGGGGACATCGCGAGGGTAAGCCAGCCGAACTGCATTGCGCTCTCCATGTGACGCCCTCGGTCTATACCATGCCCTGGATGCCGGTCCGTCTGGCTTCGCCCGGTGGGACGTACTAACAACCATGACGTGGCGACCGTCCTGAAGAATGCTCTCTTGATCCTCGTGTCCGTCGTGCTCTGTACGGCGCTCGCCGAGGGAATGGCGCGCTGGCTCGATGCCCAGGAGCCGAGCGCCGCAGTGAGCTATCTCGATGGAATCCCCTTGGCCGAGGGGGTGCAGCGGGCCTGGTTTGGCGACGACCCACCGCCCTTGCCGAACCGGCGGGCGGTTTCGGCCGAAGATACCGAGTTGGTGCGGCGGGTCGAGGCGAGCGGGGTGACCGACGGCACCCGACGCGCCGACATGTTCAAGGTCTGGAACAGCGTCTTCGTCGGGCCTGATCCCTGCGCGCATCCGTATCTCAAGGACGCGCCGGGTCAGATTTACGTCTACGATCCACCCGATGGCAGCCCGTGGCCGCGCTTCCGTTTCCTGCCTGACAAGACGACGCCGATCGGGCTGGTGACCAACGCCTACGGGTTTCGCGGCAGTCCCGTGCCCCTCGCGCGCCAGCCGAAGACGATTCGCATCGCCTTCCTCGGCGCGTCGACGACGGTGTCCTCTCACCACTTTCCCTATTCCTATCCCGAGCATATCGGCTACTGGCTCAATCGATGGGCTGCCGCGAAGAAGCTCGACCTTCGCTTCGAGGTCCTGAACGCGGGGCGCGAAAGCATCGGATCCCCCGACATCGCGGCCATCATGCGCAACGAAGTGGCGCCGCTCGCGCCCGATCTGGTCGTCTACTACGAGGGGGCCAACCAGTTCTATCTGGGAACCCTGGTCCCCGATCTTCCTCCGCGCCCCGCGAGGCTGCCGGTTGCGACTCCGCCGGCGCCCGGCCTGTTCGCCCGCATCCTCGAGGATCTGAGCTACAGCTCCACCTTGGCCAGTCGCCTGAAGAACCTGCTCGCTCAATATGGTTCGCCAGAGGCCGCGGCATCGCCGGCCGGCAAGGGCGGCGCGCCGGGAGCCGACGGTCGCGAGTGGCCCAAACCCGACTACACGCTGGTCTGGCCGGCGGGCGTCGACGAGAAGGATCCGGACCTCGCGCGCAAGGACCTTCCGGTCAGCCTGTCGGAGATCCTGGCCGATCTGGGCCGCATCGATACGACGACCGAAGCGGTGGGGGGCGAACTGGCGCTGGCCTCCTTCAAGTGGCTCGTCGCGGACGGGATGGTGCTCGATCCGGCGCGCCACCGCTTCATCCTGGAGTATCTCAATTACGGCTATGCGCCTTTTCGCTACCGGGACCTCGAGCGGCTGGCGGTGTTCCAGAACCGCGTGCTGAAAAAGTTTGCGAAGGAACACCGGATCGATTTCCTCGACGTCGCCCGGATGATGCCGTCCGACCCGGACCTGTTCATCGATGCGATCCACGGCACGCCCGAAGGGATCCGGTTACGCGCCTGGATCATGCTCCAGCTCCTCGTGCCTGTGGTCGACCGGCACCTCGCCGATGGCACCTGGCCGAAGAAGAGCTTCCCGGACGTGCCGCCTCCGGGGCCCTTCAAGCCGCGCGTGGTCACCTTCGATTGCCACGGGAAGGCGAACTGACCGTATTTGGGCGGGAGATTGCAGTCCCAAAGAGATAATCCTAGGCTGACGCGTCACTTGGGGGAATCGAATGAAATTGGGATTGATGGCGGTCGCCCTGATCGCCGTGGCCTCTGCGGGCGCCAGCCCCGCGGCAGCGCAGCAGACCACTCACGGCTGCGCCTGCCTTCACAACCAGACGCAGGCGCAGATCAGCTATCGCTACAAGTGGGGCGAGGGCGAATGGAAGACCATGCAGCTCAAGCCCGGATACAAGAACTGGATTTGCTGGCAGTACCAGAATGGGCAGAAGAGTTCGCCGAACCTGCTGTTCCAGCTCGACGTCGACATGTCCAAGGGCAGCGCCTGGACGACCTACACGATCGGGCGCGTGCAGACCGTGGGCGCCAGCTGTGACGCGGTTGGAGCGGGTGGCCACTACAATGTCAGCTACCGGCCCAATACCAACAATACGTTCATCCAGGTGACGAAGCGCAACTGAGTTCTGCGCCGCGACCCGCTCGCGTTGACAGGCCGAGGGGACGCCCGCACGCTTCCGGCAAAACACCGGAGGAAACGAATGGCGCGCTACGATCGCGTAATCCGCGGCGGGATGATCGTCGACGGCAGTCGTCTGCCGCGCTTTCGGGGCGATATCGGCATCAAGGATGGCCGCATCGCCGAGATCGGCCGCATCGCCGCCAGCGACGCCGATGACGTCATCGACGCCGGCGGCCTGATCGTGGCGCCGGGCTTCGTCGACTTGCACACGCACTACGACGCGCAGCTCTTCTGGGATCCCTACTGCACGCTCTCCTCGTGGCACGGCATCACCTCGGTGGTGATCGGCAATTGCGGCTTCGGGTTCGCGCCGGTCCGTCCGGCCGAGCGCGAGCGGGCCATGATGTCGATGACGCGGGTCGAAGCGATTCCCATGGCCTCGATGAAGGAGGGCATGCCGTGGGACTGGGTGACCTTCCCGGAATTCCTCGACAGCGTCGATGCCGCGCCGAAGGCGGTGAACGTCCTGCCCTATGTACCGGTGTCTCCGCTTCTCATCTGGGTGATGGGCTTCGAGGCCGCCAAGGCCGGCAAGATGCCAACGCCGGAGCAGCATGCCGAAATGAAGCGCCTGCTCAACGAGGCGATGGATGCCGGCGCCTGCGGCTGGTCGGCGCAGCGCATGAAGCCCACCGGCCCGGCGGCCGTGCAGCGCGACTATGACGGCACGCCGATGCCGACCGACGTGATGCACGACGAGACCTGCCGCGAGTTCGCCCGCGTGCTGGCCGAGCGTAACGAAGGGTTCATGCAGATGCTGCTGATCTCGGGCGACAATGCGGCCGACCGCGCCTTCTACGAGGAACTGTCGACGCTGAGCGGCCGGCCGATGATCATGAACGTGATCCAGGCCTTCGATCACCGGCCCGAGATCCATCGCCGCGGACTGGCCTGGCTGAAGAGCTGCCGCGAGCGCGGCATCAGGGTCGTCGGGCAGGGGCTCACAACCGATGCAGGCTTCACCTTCACCTTCGAGGACTGGAACCTGTTCGACGATTCCCAGGACTGGTGCGACGCGACCACCGGCACGCGCGAGGAGCGGCTCGCCAAGCTCGCCGATCCGGCGCGCCGTGCGCGGTTGCGCGAAAACCTGCCGATCACGGCGACGGGGCCGCTGCCGCAGATCGCCATCGTCGGGCCGAAGACCGAGCGCAACAAGAAGTGGCTCGACCATACGCTGGCCCATGCCGGCGAGAAGATGGGCAAGCATCCGGTCGACGTCATGCTCGACATGGCGGTCGAGGAGAATCTCGAGACCGAATTCTTCGCGGCACCGCCCAACGGCAGCATCGAGTATCTGAAGGAGCTGGTCGACGATCCGTACATCCTGTTCGGCGTGTCGGACGGCGGTGCCCACACGAAGTTCCTGACGGCGGGCCGCTATCCGACCGAGACGATCTGCAAGGTGGTGCGCCAGCACGGCATGCTGAGCCTCGAGGACGTGCACTGGCGGCTGTCGGCGCTGCCGGCCGAGGTCGCAGGCTTTCGCGGTCGCGGCATGTTGAAGAAGGGCGCCCCGGCGGACATCGTGATCTACGACTATGACGGGCTGAAGGTCCTGCCCGACGAGATCGCGCACGACCTGCCGGGCGGCGAATGGCGGCGCGTGCAACGCGCTTCAGGCTACAAGTACATCCTGGTCAACGGCCAGGTGACGATGCGCGACGACCGCCCGACCAACACCCATTCGGGCCGGTTGCTGAGGCACGGCGCCTGAAGGAGGCGCCGAAGGTCGGCTACCCCACCACCGTCGTCTCGAAGTCGGCCGGCATGGTGATCTCGATCAGCTCGAGATCGTCGCTGTGGTCGATCTCCTTGTGTTTCACGCCGGGCGGTTGATAGACGGTCGAGCCTGCGACCAGCTTGTGCTGGCCGTAGCCTTCGTACTCGAAGATCGCCCAGCCCTTGAGCACGTAGACGAACTGGAAGTCGAGCGCGTGGCTGTGGCGCGGCGCGTCGGGATGCTGTCCCGGCACGGCGCGGATCACGTGCGCGCCGATCTTGCCGCCGGTGAGTTCCTTCAGGCCGAGCGGACGATACTCGAAGAAGGGCCGAAGCCCGTCCTTCTGGAAGGAGTCGGGACCGAGATGGTTCACGATGCCGGCGCCGGCCGCGGTCTCGGCCTTGAGCTTCTCCTCCTCGGCCTCCCCGGTCGTCGGAAACAGGTCGGTCATGGCGTCCTCTCTCTATGTTTATTGTTGGCCCGTCACGGAGACGGTGAGCCTATAGCTGGCGGCGTCGCGGCGGCTGTAGACCACCAGCAGATAGGGGCCGGTCTTCGGCAGGGCGCCGATCCAGGCGGCGGGTTCCTCTTTCGGCCCGGCATCGCGCATGGGCTTGCCGTTCAGAGCGAGCGTTCCGTCAGCGTTGGTGGTGACGCCGGTGCCCGGCTCCCAGACCTGGAATACGACGTTGTTGCCGGGCGAGGCGACCGCGACGTTCATGGTCTGGCCGGCCTGTCCCGGCACGTAGTAGAGGCCCCGCGCCTTGGCGTCGGCCAGGCTGCCGGTGACGTTCGTGGCGTTCGAGCCGGGCGTCACGGAGAGGGTCCGGATGGCGGGAAGCTGCTGGGCGAGGGCCGGCGCAGCGGCGAGGAGCGGCAGGGTGCCGAGAAGGAAGCGTCTGTTCATCCCGCCACCCTAGCAGACAGTTCGCCCCGTGCGGACTATCGTCCGGAGAAGCGGGGGAAAGGGGAACATGCCCAGGACACTGTTCATCGATTCGACACCCGACATCGACCGCGTATGGAAGCAGGTCCATGTCCCGGCGGACATCCCGATCACGGTCGGCATGGGCCCCGTCTCCGAGGAGGAGGTGCCGGGCAAGGTCGCGGGCTACGACACGGTCATCAACGACGCCACCTATTTCGGCGAGCCGACGCTGGAGCGCTGCACCGGGCTTAAGCACATCGTGTTTCTGGGCACGGGAGCCGCCAGCTTCGTCGACCTCGCAGCGGCGGAACGGCTCGGCATCAAGGTCTCGACCATCGGCGGCTATGGCGACACCACGGTCGCCGAGCATGCGATGGGTCTGGTCTTTGCCGCCGCACGACACATCGCGACGATGCACGGGATCGTCCGCGGCGGCGGCTGGCGGCCGATGCAGGGCATGGAACTCAGGGGCAAGACGCTGGGCGTGGTCGGGCTGGGCGGCATCGGCCGCGAGATGGCGCGCATCGCCCAGGGCATCGGCTTGAAGGTGATCGCCTATAACCGCTCGCCCGTCACGGGCGGCGCGGTGTCGACGGTCACGATCGACGAACTGCTGGCGCAGTCCGACATCGTGAGCCTGCATCTCGCCCTGAACGACTCTACGCGCGGCTTCCTCGATCGCGCCAAACTCGAGAAGACAAAGCAGGGCGTCATCGTGGTCAACACAGCGCGGGCGGGCGTTGTCGACGAGACGGCGCTGATCGAGCTGCTGCGCTCAGGCCGGATCGGTCACTACGCGACCGACGTCTTCGGCAAGGAGCCGACCCCACCTGAGGAGCCGCTGCTCAAGCTCGACAACGTCACGCTTACGGCACACGCCGGCTACAACACGCCGGAGGCGGCGATGACAATGTACCGCCGCGCCATCGATCTCGCGTCGGAGGGACCCACATGACTTTGTCGTCCCGAACGGAGCGCAGCGGCGTGGAATGACCACCCGCCGTCCTCCCCCGTATCTCTCTTCTTCGTACCGACGCTTGTTCCACGCCGTTTTCACGATCGATGAAAGGCGGGCCCCTTATACTTGGAATGCTGCAAAGGCATGAACGCTGGCATTCCGATGGCAAAGCGGGAAGCTGCATCCTTCGTATGAGATGGGCGCGACAGAAAGGCGTTGGTTTCACGAAAGCTGTTGTGCGTAGTGTGCCGGCCGGTGTGGATGAAGGGGCGCAACGCCATGACGAGAACGACGCGGCGATCCTTTCTCGGGCAGGCTAGTGCCGGCGGCCTCATGGTGGTGTCCGGCTCGGCCTGGGGGCAGGCGGCGGTCGACCTGCCGTTCACACCCTCCGGGCGCGCCGTTACGAAGGGCTTCCCTCAGAAGGGGCCGATGATCCTGCAGCGGACGCGGCCGCCTCTGCTCGAGACGCCATTCGAGGTTTTCGACCGCGGCGTGTTCACGCCCAACGACTCCTTCTACGTGCGGTGGCACTGGGCGGTGATCCCGACCGAAATCGATGTCGGGACGTTCCGGCTTTCGGTGCGCGGCCATGTCGACAAGGAGCTGTCCCTGACGTTGAAGGAGATCGTCGACGGGTTGCCACGGGTCGAGCTGGCCGCGGTCAACCAATGCTCGGGCAATTCGCGTGGCTTCACCGAACCCCGGGTTCCCGGCGCGCAATGGGCCAACGGCGCGATGGGCAACGCAAAGTGGATGGGCGTGCGATTGAAAGACGTACTCGACCGGGCCGGTGTGAAGGCCGGTGCGACGGCTGTGCGCTTTGCCGGGCTCGACGATCCGGTGGTGCCCGAGGCGCCGAAGTTCATGAAGTCGCTGGCGCTCGACCATGCAAGCGATGGCGAGGTCATGATCGCCTACGCCATGAACGGCGAGCAGCTCCCCTTGCTCAATGGCTTCCCGCTGCGCCTTGTCGTACCGGGCTGGTATTCGACCTACTGGGTGAAGATGCTGGACCGTATCGAAGTGCTGGCCGCGCCCGACGAAAATTTCTGGACCAGGAACGCCTATTTGATTCCCGACACGCCGGGCGGTGACATGAAGCCGGGCCAGACCGGCCTCGGCATGGTGCCGATCAACCGCATGGTGCCGCGCTCGTTCGTTACCAACCTGAAGGATGGCGCGTCCCTGAAGGCCGGCACGAAGACCCTGGTGCGCGGCATCGCCTTCGGCGGTGACACCGGCGTGAAGTCGGTCGAACTTTCGGTGGACGGCGGCACGAGCTGGCTGCCCACGGTGCTGGGGCGCGACGAGGGCAAGTACAGTTTCCGGCAATGGCAGGCCGAGGTCATGCCTTCTGCCGGCAACGTCGCGCTGATGGTCCGTTGCACCAACGACGGGGGGCTGGTGCAGCCCACGGCAAACAACTGGAATCCCAGCGGCTTCATGCACAACGGCATCGAGACCCTGCATCTGAAGGCGGCCTGAGCGATGGAGATCAACGGTGCTGCCCTGGGTTTTGCCGTCGCAGCCATTGCCGGGCTGACGTTGGCGTTCATCGGCCATCCCCCGGTTCAGCTGCCGGCGCCGGCGCCGACCGCCGTGGCGTCGTCCGGCGCGACGGCCTTTGTCCTGAAATCGGTGTCGGTCGATCTGCCGACCAGCACCGTGGTCTTTCCCGGCGGCGCGACCGCCGAGACGATCAACGCGAACTGCCTGTCGTGCCATTCGGCCGGTATGGTGCTGACCCAGCCCAACCTGCCGAAGGCCACCTGGGCTGGCATCGTCGACAAGATGATCCATGCCTACAAGGCGCCGGTCGACGATGGCGAGATGGCAGCGATCGTCGATTATCTCGCGACCACGAAGGGCTCAAAGTAGGCGGCAGCCGCGCTATTCGATCTTCACATCCATGCTGTAGTTGGCATTGCCGCGCGTGCTGCCGATTGCGATGACATAGGTCCCCTTGCGTGGCAGACGGCCCGTCCAGCGCGTCGCGTCCTCGCCGGGACCGCCGGCGCGCAGTGTCTTGCCGGTGAAGGTGAGCTGGCCGTCGCCGTCGCGGCCGATCGCGGTGTCGGGCTCGTAGATCTGGAAGACCGCATTGCCGCCGGGGGTCGTCATCGAGACGGTCATGAACTGGCCCGCATCTCCCACCAGCGAATAGAGATTCTGCTCGCCGCGCTAGATGTGCCCACCCACGGTGCCGCTCTTGGCGCCGGACGAGAAGTAGATCGGTCTCGGCGCAGGGACCGGGTCTGCGGCCCACGCGCCGGCCGGCTCGGCGATCAGGGTGAGGAGAAGCAAGAGAACGGACAGGGCAATTTTGATCATGTCGCGTGAAGGGTCTCCCGCCCGACCGCAAGACGCAAGGGCGCAGCGTCTTCCTTTGGTCATCTGCCCGCTGTACACTTCCTCGCTTTCCCGCTCCCGGAGGACCGGAAAGCATATGGCGCACATCAGACTGAATACCCATCCCAGCCAGGGAGGCCAGCCGGCCCCTCCGGTAGTGTGGGGCGCGCGCGATCCGGCGGTCCGCGGACCGGTCGTCGGCACGGTCGGCCTCACCTCCCACCGCAACGTCATCGGCGTCCATTCAGGCAGCTACGGGATCTATCGGGCGCTGGCCATCGCGGCGCAGGAACTCAAGGCCGACCACCGCCCGGACCTGACCAACACTTCGCCGGCCGAGATCATTGGCCCGTTCGAAAGCTGGTTCGATCCGAAGAAGATCGTGTCGCTCGATCCCTGGGGCCATCTCGTCTCCGAGGTCTTCGCCGACAAGCTGGCGGCGGGCTGGGACATAAGGCCGACCATCGCCATCACCAAGGCGCATGTGAACATGCCCGAGATCATGGAAGCGATGGCCGCCGGCCGGCTGAAGCCCGACAAAGACATCTTGAGCGGTGCGGGCGACGTGAAGGTGACCAAGGCCGCGATCGAACCGGTCTGGTGGCTGCCCGGCATCGCCGAGCGTTTTGGCGTCAAGGAAGTCGACCTGCGCCGCACGCTCTTCGAGCAGACCGGCGGCATGTACACCGAGCTGGTGACCCGACCCGACCTAGAACTGTTCCTGCCGCCGATCGGGGGCGCCACGATCTATTTCTTCGGCGACGTGTCGAAGCTCGGCCGTCCCGAGACCAAGATCGCCTGCCGCCTCCACGACGAGTGCAACGGCTCCGACGTGTTCGGGTCCGACATCTGCACCTGCCGGCCCTACCTGGCGCACGGCATCGAGATCTGCATCGACATGGCCCAGAAGGGCGGCGTCGGCGTCGTCATCTACAATCGCAAGGAAGGACGGGCGCTGGGCGAGGTGACGAAGTTCCTCGTCTACAACGCGCGCAAGCGCCAGCCCGGCGGCGATTCGGCGGCGCAGTACTTCAACCGCACCGAATGCGTGGCGGGCGTACAGGACATGCGCTTCCAGGAGCTGATGCCCGACATCTTCCACTGGCTGGGCATCAGCCGCATCGACCGCTTCGCGTCGATGAGCAACATGAAGTCCGACGCGCTGCGCGAGCAGGGCATCGAGATCGTCGAGCAGGTGCCGATCCCCGAGCACCTGATCCCCGCCGACGCGCTGGTCGAGATGGATGCCAAGAAGGCGGCGGGCTATTTCAGCCCGACCAAGCCCGGGTCCAACGAGCTGGCGCGGCCCAAGGGACGTGCCCTCGATGAATGATTCGCTGGCGTACCTGCGCACGCCCGTCGCGATCCGCGAACGGGCGGCGAAGGTTCTCAAATATGTAGAGGACGGGCAGTCGCAGTGGTTCCAGCTCGATCCGAGCGGTCTGGAGGCGGCCGTACAGGCGACGCTCTCGGTTACCCGCGAGCGCTTCCCCAATCCGGCGGCGATCCCGTTCCATTCGCGCTGGCGGCACTTCGAATCGGGCGGCCGTGACCGCTGGAGCGCGATGGCCGAGCAGCTGAAGCATCTGCCGCCCGAGGAGATCGCGCGGCGGCGCATGGACCTTGCGGTCGTGTCGGTGCTGCTCGACGCTGGCGCGGGCGCGGCCTGGAGTTTTCGCGAGCCGGGCACGGACGAAACCTATGCGCGCTCCGAGGGGCTGGGCGTCGCCAGCTTCCATATGTTCGCCAACGGCGCCTTCAGCCGTGATGCCAAGGGCGATCCGCTGCGGGTCGATGCCGAGCGTCTGGCAAAGCTGACGCCGATGGACATCGCCATGGGCTTCCAGGTGAAGGCGCACAATCCGCTGCTGGGCCTCGAGGGCCGCGCCGAACTGCTGCGCAAGCTGGGCAATGTCGGGCTGGAGCGGCCGGGGGCGTTGTTCGACATCGTGGCGACTGGTAGCGAGGTGAAGGCCGAATCCATCCTGGCCGCTGTACTGGACAAGCTCTCGCCGATCTGGCCGTCCCCGCGCGGCGACGTCTGGGAACATCCGGTCGTCGGGCTGGTGCCGTTCCACAAGCTCTCGCAATGGATGAGCTACTCGCTGGTGGAGCCGATCGAGGGGGCAGGCCTGCGGGTCGTGGCGCTCGATGCCCTGACGGGGCTGCCGGAGTATCGCAACGGCGGACTGCTGGTCGATTCCGGCGCGCTCCGGCCCAAGCAGCGCGTGTTGCTGGAGAAGGCCTTTGCACCGGGCGACGAGGCCATCGTGGAATGGCGGGCGCTCACCGTGGTGCTGCTCGACCGGATCGCCGAGCATGTCCGCCTGCATTTGGGAATGGATGCGGCGCGCCTGCCGCTGGTCAAGGTGCTGGAAGCCGGCACCTGGTTTGCAGGCCGTCGGCTCGCGGCGGAGCGCCGACCGGGTGGTGGTCCACCCATCGCCGTCGAGAGCGACGGCACGGTATTCTAGAGTTATTGGGGGAGAAGAAGACGATGTCATTGCCGCACTCGATCCATGTCGTGACGCACCCGCTGGTCCAGCACAAGCTCACCAAGCTGCGTGACAAGGCGACGTCGAGCACGAACTTCCGCCGGCTGTTGCGCGAGATCGGCTTGCTCCTCGGCTACGACGCCACGCGCGACCTGCCGATGGTGCAGACGCGAATCGAGACGCCGATCGAGGCGATGGAGGCGCCGATGCTCGACGGCAAGAAGCTGGTGGTCGTGCCGATCCTGCGCGCGGGCCTGGGCCTCGCCGAGGGCGTCACCGACCTCGTGCCGCTGGCGAGGGTCGGCCATGTCGGTCTTTACCGTGACCCGCGCACGCTGCAGGCGGTCGAATACTATCTGAAGATCCCGCAGGACATTTCCGACCGCGACGTCATCGTCTGCGATCCGATGCTGGCGACCGCCCATTCGGCCATCGCCGCCGTCGACCGGCTGAAGGAGTCGGGCGCCAAGCGAATCAAGTTCATCTGCGTGCTGGGCTCCGAGCAGGGCGCGCGGACCTTTGCCGAAGTCCATCCCGACGTCCCGGTTTTCGCGGCAGCGATCGATGCCAAACTCAACGATCACGGGTATATTGTTCCTGGGCTCGGCGATGCGGGAGACCGTCTCTTCGGGACCAAATAACAACAACGGGAGAGACGCCGATGTCGCCGGACCTGAAGTACCTCCTTTTCTCCGTGATCCTGACGTTCGGGCAGATGCTGGTGGCGGCGATGGGCGCCAACCAGGCGGTGGGGCTGCCCACCTTGGCCGGCAATCGCGAGGGCCTGCCCGAGATCAAGGGCTGGGCCGGGCGCGCCAAGCGCTCCCACCTCAACATGGTCGAGAACATGGTGCTGTTCTCGGCGCTGGTCTTGATTGCGGCGGTCGCGGGTAAGGCCAACGCCATGACCGCGATGGGCGCCGCGATCTTCTTCTGGGGCAGGGTAGCCTACGCCGTGATCTACGTCGCCGGCATCGCCTGGCTGCGCACGCTCGCCTGGTTCGTGTCGGTCATCGGCATGGTGCTCATCGCCATCGAGTTGCTGAAGGCAATGTAGAAAGTGCATTCGTCTCGACCGGCGCGCTGAAGGTGCGCCGGTCGAGACGACGGGTTAATTCTTCCCGTGCCCGTGCGGCATGGCGCCCATGGCTTCGACGTTGAGCTGGACGTCGATGCTGCCGGCCTTCTCGAAGACGAGGGTCAGAGGCACCTTGGCGTCCTTGGCGAGCGGCGCCTTCAGCTCCATGAACATGATGTGATAGCTGCCAGGCTTCAGCATCACGGTGGCGCCGGGCGGGATCTCGAGGCCCTTCGCCAGTTCGCGCATGCGCATCACGTTGCCGTCCATCGTCATCTCGTGAATCTCGACCTTGTCCGAGGCGTTGCTGCGCGCGGAAACCAGCCGGTCCGCGACGGTCCCCTTGTTGGTGATCGTCATGAACCCGCCGCCCGTGCGCGCCGACGGTGGCGTGGCGCGGCTCCAGGGCGTGGTGATCTCGATGGTCCCGATCTTGTAGTCCTGGCCCATCGCGGGCAGGGCGAGCAGGGAGACGGCGGCGGAAAGGAAAAGGCGGCGGACGAGCATCGAGAGAACTCCTCAGGCGATGAGAGAAGGAAGAGGACAGAGGGGTCAGCGCTTCTTCTGCGCGTCGAGCCAGGCGCGGACCTCGGCGAGGTCGGCGACGCCTGTGAGAACGGTCTCCTTGCCGTCACGATCGATCAGCATCGTGCGCGGCAGCTCGCCTGGCCAGGCGGGATCGATTTCATAGCGCAGCCGCTCGTTGAAGCGGTCCGCGAAGGCCCAGTTCTCGGCCTTTGCGAGATCGGCCCGCGCCAGCATGTCGGAGACGCGCGCCGGATCCTGCGGCACGGGATCGGCCGCAACCATCACGAGGCGCATGTCCGGTCGCTCGGCCTGCAGCTTGCCCCATTCGGGCATCTCGACCAGGCAAGGGGCACAGGTGAGCCCCCAGAAATGCACGACGGTCGGCTGGCCGTCATGAGCGGCGCGCAGCTTGGACCAGCTGCCACGGCCGAAGGACTGAAGGTCGGCCGCCTGGGCGCCGGCCGAAGCGACCGCGAGCAGGAAAGCGAGGAGGACGGGGCGAACCTTCATGGTTGGTCCTCCAGCGGGATGAGGCGATAGCCGTCGGCCTTGGTGAGCCACGACAGGTAGGCGCGGCCGGCTGTGGCGACGAGCAGGGGATGGTCGGAAGCGTCCTCGGTATCGGCCACGGTGCGGGGATCGCTCCAGGTGCGGCCGCTATCGTGGCTGACCTGCCAGCGCACGGTCGACTTGGTCCCGTCGAACTCCTTCCACACGAGATGGAGGGCGGTGCCGTTGGCCAGCAGATACGGGCGCGCCGGCCGGCGCCTGGGTGTCGACAGCGCCCGCGGCGCGCCGAACGGCGTGTCGCCATTGTCGGCGCGGGCATAGAACAGGCCCTTGCGCGCCGAGCCGTCGGTGAACCAGGCGACGTGATAGGAGCCGTCCGGCAGGATGGCGATGCTCGGCCCGTGATGCGGGCAGGCCTCGATCTTCCAGTCGTCGGCGCTGACGCGGCGCACCGGCCCGGGAGTCTTCTCGTCCTTGAAGGTGACGACGCCATGGTCGCGGACCGAGCCGGGGAAGATGTTGCGGAACACCACGGCGGGCTTGCCGGGACCGGCGAAGGCGACGCCGAGGCGGCAGCATTCGCAGGTATTGTCGAGGGCGATGGAGGTCGGTCCGAAGCCCGCCGAGCCATCCTCCCAGGCATAGGCGAGCGCAGCGCCGGGATAGGGCTTTCCGGCGGCGCGCGCCTTGGCGACGTTGCGCTTGTCGAGCCAGACGGCGAAGACGCGGCCGGTGGCGGGATCGACGGCCGCCGTCTCGAAGCGCTGGCTGGTCGTGTCCGCCGTGATCGGCTGCGGCTTGCTGAAGCTCGCGCCGTTGTCGCGCGAGCGCGAGAAGAAGGCGCGGCCATTGAAGTTGCGGTCCTGGAAGATGGCGAAGGTGACCACCAGCCCCCCCTTTGGATCGACGACGATGCGGGCCCGCGCATCGGGCCCCCAGTCGAGGTTCATCGGCTCCGGCGTGACCGCGACCGGATCGGAGAAGGTCTTACCGAGGTCGGTCGAGCGCACGACGACGATCTTGTCGGCCATGGCGCGGACCAGCCACAGCGTACCGTCTGGTCCGAAGGCCGGCGTGGCGGTGAAGGCCTCTGGCGAGGCTCCCGGTTTGCCATGTTGGTGCTGGTGCTGCGCGGCGGCAGGACCGACGATCAGCATCAGCATTACCAGGGCGATGAGTGCGCGCATCAGAATTTCACCCTCAGGCCGGCGGTGGCAGTCAGCGGCATGCCGAGCTGCGGGATGGCGGATGCGCTGTAGCTCGAGCCCTCGAACGAGGTCCGCGTGTAGCCCTGTGCCAGATACTGGACGTTGGTCAGGTTCTGGATACTGCCATAGATGTCGACGTCCTTCACGGGGGTCCAGCGCAGGCCGAGGTCGATCAGGGTGGCGCCGTCGTTCAACTGCGTATGGTTGGTGTCGTTCCAGTATTGCGGGAAGGACTTAAGCGCCGCCGTCAGCACGAGGGTCTCGATCGGCCGCCACTCGACACCGGCCGTGAACATGTAGGCCGGCACCTGCCCAAGCTGCACGCCCGTCCGCACCAGCGTCGGATTGACCGAGCTGGTGAGATAGGCGTTCGTCTGGGTGAAGCCGCCGGTCAGCCTGAGCTGCTCGAAGGGTTGCCAGGTGGCGATCAGCTCGAGGCCCTGGAAGGTCGCGTTGCCGACATTCTGGTATTGGCGGACCGTCGTGAAGTTGGCGCCGAGGCCGGCCGCGCTGACATAGGGCGCGGCGCAGGCCGGGCTGGTGTTGCAGACCGTGATGTAGTCGATGAAGTTGTTCAGGTTGTTGTTGAAGTAGGTGCCTGACAGGGTGAAGCCCTTCCACTCGAAGTCGAAGCCCACCTCCTGGCCGAAGTTCGTCATCGGCTGGAGGTTGGGATTGATCGTCGAGTAGCTCGTGCCGCTGGCGAACACCCGGTACATCTGGTTCATGCCGGGCGCCGAGAAATTGCGATAGATCGCGGCGCGCAGGGTCAGTTCGTCGCTGGCATAGAACTTCATGCCGATGCGCGGGTCGAAGCTCGCCGCGCTGGCGTTCGGTACGACGTTCAGGCTGCTTGAGTTCGTCGTCAGCACGCTGGCATTCATCGCCTGCCAGAAGTCGCCGCGAACGCCCACCGTGACGTCGATCGGAATGCCGGTGAAGCGATATGTGCCCTGGCCGAAGATGCCCTGGAAGCGGTGCTCGCCGTTCACGATGAACGTCGTCGGGTTGGCGGACACGTTGGCATAGAGGTTGTTGTAATCCGTCACCATCGTGCGACGCGCATCTACCCCGACCTTGACGTCGCTCAGCGGGCCGAAATTGGCCTCGTAGAAGACAGAGCCGCCGACGTCGGAATTGGGTGCGGCTTCGATCTGGCTGACATACTGCTTGGTCGCGGTGATGTTGTTCAGGTTGTAGGCGCCGCTCCCGACGTTGATGGTGCCGAACGAGCCACCGCTCAGCCAGCCGCTGAAGTTCAGCGACTGGTTCTCGTCGAACTTGTAGCTGCCGCCGGCGAGCAGGCGATAGGTCGACCAGTTGTTGTGGGCATAGGTCCAGACCAGCCCGTCCTCGTAAGTCTGGTTCCAGTAACCCTTGGCGAAGAGCTTCAGCTTGTCGTTGGGGGTCAGGAAGACGCTGGCGGCGACGTTGTCGGCCTTGGACGCCGTCGCGACGAGGTTGGCGTTGCGGTACTGGGCCGGCGTGAGATTGTACCCCGAGCTCTGGGCATGATTGTAGCTCGCCCCGACCTTGACCTTGTCGTTGGCGACGTAGCTGCCGGCCGCTTCGGCGGTGGAGCTGTTGTAGCTGCCATAGCTCGTGTCGGCCGAGACACCCGTGTTCGTTGGCTCACGCGTGATGATGTTGATCACGCCGCCCATTGCCATGTTGCCCCACAGGCTGGTGGCGCCGCCGCCACGGATGACCTCGATGCGCTCCACCGAATTCTTCGGGATCGTGCTCCAGTTCATGGTCCGGAAGTAGGGATCGTTGACCGGCACGCCATCGACCATGATCAGCGTGTTGATCGTCGTGCTGGTACCGAAGCCGCGGATGTTCACCGGCTGGGCGGTCGGGTGGAGCTGGCCGGTCGGGATGGTCGGCAGCCAGACGCCCGGGATGCGGTTCACCAGTTGATCGACGCCGGTTTCGGGCGTCGCCTGGATCTGCTCCCGGGTCATCACGGTCGTGCTGACGTCGAGCTTCTGGAGGTCGGAGCCGCGACCCGCACTGACTGTGATCGGCGGCAGCGAAATTGGCTGCTGGCTTGCGGCAGGTGCCGGCTCTCCGGCTGGCGGCGCATCCTGCGCGCGGACAAACGTCGGCACGAGTCCGAGGGCTGCGAAGGCGGTGGCCGTGGCCACGCGAATGGACAACATGAAAATCTCCCCACGAATGACAGATGAACGCGACGCGCGGCGAGGCGCGGCGCGGGTTCAGACGTCAGACGGGGGAGGGTGGACCGCGGGGTCGGTTGGGCCCGTCGCGGATGCCGACGGGAGAGAGCGCTCCATCGTCTGCTGCAAGGACGATCGTTTCGGCAACAGGCTCGACGAGCAGGAAGGCGGTATCGGAAGGCTCGCCCAGGGCCGGCGCGTGCGCGAGGCCGAGGCAGCACTCGTGGAGCTTGCCGGCCGGCTGGCCGGGCACCTGTGCGCCATCCTGGTCGACCGACGGGAGACAGAAGACACCCCAGGTCTGCGCCGCGGCCTCTGGACCGCCATCGCGCATCAGGACGGCATGGGCGAGTGGCTGGAAGAAATTGAGCGTGATCGCAAACAGCGCCACGGCGAATGCCGCCGCACGCCAGCCCCGGTCGGGTCGTTTGCGAATCATGGCCGAATTACGCACGAAAGCGAGAGAGGTGGAAGAGGGCAGCTTGTCGCCTTATGGTCCGCAAAAAGCAGTCTCGGAGGGAGAAGCTACATGGGCCGGAACGACACGCCGCGGGTAATCGCGGCATTCCTGGACAGCGGGATCGGCTGGTTCCTGGCCAGACTTGTGCTGACTTTCGTCTTCTGGAGCGCCGGTCTGGCGCACCTGATCGGCTTCCAGCACAGTGCCGCCGAACTCAAGACGCTGGGCCTGGAGCCGGCCGGCTTCCTCAACGTCGTGCTGATCGTAACCTTGCTGGTCGGCTCGCTGCTGATCGTGCTCGATCGTTGGCTATGGCTGGGCTGCGGCATCCTCAGCGGCTTCCTCGTGGTCGCCATCGTGCTCGCCCATCCCTTCTGGACGATGGAGGAACCTGCCCGCACCCCGCACTTTCATGTCGCAATGGAGCATGTTTCGCTGATCGGCGGCTTCATGGTCTGCGCCATCGCGGCACGGCTGCGCGATTTGCGGCGGTAGCTATTCCAGCAGCGCCGCCAACCGCTTATCCCGCGTCTTGCGCGCGAAGGTGTGCAGCAGCCACATCGCGCCGCTCTGAAAACCGTGCAGGGTGCAGCGCCCGTCGCGCAGTTCTTCGAGGAAGGCGGGAAAGGGCACTTCGTGCGTGACGATAACCTCGCCGTCGTCGAGCCGGGGCTCGGAGACTTTGCGCGCGTCGAGGGCCACGAAACAGGACACGCGGTTGTTGAGTCGCGGCGCATTGGCGAAGAAGGTGCCGAGCGGGTACCACTCTTCGCTGGCGAAGCCGGTCTCTTCCAGCAGTTCGCGCTTGGCCTGGTCGACCGGCTCGCCCGGCCCGTCCTGGATACCACACGGCAGCTCGATCACGATCTCCTTCGCGCCATGCCGATATTCCTCGACCAGGACGATGTTGCCATCGTGGGTGATCGCGAGGGCGGTGACCCAGTCAGGTTGCTCGATGACATGGAAGGGTGCCAGCACGCGGCCGTTGGGCAGTTCGACCGTGTCGGAGCGCAGCGCCAGCCATCGGTCGCGATAGTTGTACCTCGAATCGAGCACCTTCCAGGGCGCGACGGTCTTGCGGTCTTCCGCCAAGTCAGACAGCCGTCCAGCCGCCGTCGACCACCAGCTCGGCGCCGGTGACGTAGGAAGACTCGTCCGATGCCAGGAACAGGATGGCATTGGCCACTTCGTCGACCTCTCCTGCGCGGCCGAGCGGCACGCCCTTCAAGGTCTTGGCGCGCTCCACCGGATCGGCGGTGCGGCCGGACGTGCGCATCGGCGGCATCAGCCCCGGATGCACCGAGTTCACGCGGATGCCTTCCCGGCCATGTTGCGCTGCAGCAGCCTTGGTCATCAGCCGGACGGCGCCCTTGGAGGCATTGTAGCCGACATGGATGTAGGACTGACCAACGATGCCTGAGATCGACGACAGGTTGATCACCGAGCCCGGGCCGCCGCTCTTGCGGATGGCGGCGATGCCGTACTTCATGCCGAGGAAGACGCCGGTCGAGTTGATGTCCATCAACTTGTGCCACAGCGCCGTATCGTAGAGGTCCTCGGCCGCCGAGCCCGAGATTCCGGCATTGTTCACCAGCACGTCGAGACCGCCATGGGTGGCGACCGTCTGGTCGACGGCGGCCTGCCATTCATCTTCCTTTGTGACGTCGAGGTGCGCATAGGTGGCCGTGCCGCCGGCCTTCCTGATCTCCGTGACGACCGCCTCGCCTTCCGTGTCGAGCACGTCCGCCACGACGACTGCCCTGGCGCCCTCTCGGGCAAAAAGGCGCGCGGTGGCTGCGCCCATGCCGCTTGCGGCGCCGGTCACCAATGCCACCTTGTCTTTCATCCTCATCGTGTGTCTCCTCAGGCGAGCTTGAGGCCGACAATGCCGGCCACGATGAGGGCGATCGAGACGATGCGGATCGTCGAGGCGGTATCGCCGAACGCCAGGATGCCCACGGTGAAAGCGCCCACGGCACCGATACCAGTCCAGATTGCGTAGGCGGTGCCCATCGGGATGGTGCGTTGTGCCCACATAAGGAGCGCTCCGCTCACTATGATGGCAACTGCGGCGAAGAGCAGCCATCCCGGCCGGATCCCCTGATCCGTCCAGCCGAGTTTGAGCCCCACGGGCCAGCCGATTTCGCAAAGTCCCGCCAGAAAAAGAGATATCCAAGCCATCCTGTGTCTCCCGCCAGAGAAGGCGCTGTCATTGACGGCAACCTCACAGCCTGTAACGATTGAGGATTGCACGCATCTTGCAGCATAGCGAGGGCGGCATTGGGATGGGCACTGATCTTGGGAGTGTTGACAATGAAGGAACGTGAACTGCGTGGCCTCATCGGCAAGGTGAAGGCCGGCAAGCTGTCGCGACGTGGTTTCGTGCAGGCGATGATGGCCGTGGGCATCGGCGCGCCGGCGGCGGGCCAGATTCTCCTGTCATCGGGCGTGGCGATGGCGCAGCCCGCCTCGACCTACAAGCCGACCAAGCGTGGCGGCGGCGGCCCGCTCAAGCTCCTGTGGTGGCAGGGCCCGACCCTGCTCAACCCGCATTTCGCGGTCGGCACCAAGGACCAGGACGGCTCGCGTCTGTTCTACGAGCCGCTGGCAGCTTGGGATCCCGAGGGCAACCTGAAGCCCAAGCTTGCGGCCGAGATCCCGACCAAGGAGAATGGCGGCCTCTCCGCCGACGGCCTGACAGTGACCTGGAAGCTGAAGCAGGGCGTCACCTGGCACGACGGCAAGCCGTTCACGGCCGACGATGTCGTATTCAACTGGGAATATGCCAAGGATCCGGCGACGGCCGCCTATACGATCGCGTCCTACCAGGACGTGATGGTCGAGAAGGCCGATCAGTACACGGTGAAGGTGAAGTTCAAGAAGCCGACTCCGTTCTGGGCCGACGCCTTCGTCGGAACACGCGGCATGCTGATCCCGAAGCATCTGTTCGTCGACTATATCGGCGCCAAGTCGCGCGACGCCCCGACGAACCTGAAGCCGGTCGGTACCGGCCCCTACATGTTCAAGGACTTCAAGCCGGGCGATCTGGTGACGGGCGTCATGAACCCGAACTACCACCAGGCCAACAAGCCGTATTTTGACACCGTCGAGATGAAGGGCGGCGGCGATGCCGTGTCGGCGGCGCGCGCGGTGCTGCAGACCGGCGAATTCGATTTCGCCTGGAACCTGCAGGTCGAGGACGAGATCCTCACGCGCCTGGAGAAGGGCGGCAAGGGCCGTGTCTCCATCACGCCGGGCGGCAACATCGAGTTCTTCCTCATGAACACGACGGATCCGTGGACCGAGGTCGACGGCGAGCGGGCGAGCCTGAAGACGAAGCATCCGACTCTCAGCGATCCCGAGGTCCGCAAGGCGCTCGTGCTCCTGGTCGACAACAAGTCGATCCAGAATTACATCTACGGCCGTACCGGCCCGGCGACGCGCAACTTCCTGTACGGCCCGCCGCGCTTCGATTCCAAGAACAATCCGATCGAGTTCAACATCGACAAGGCCAACGACATTCTCGAGAAGGCCGGCTGGAAGAAGGGCTCCGACGGCATCCGCGCCAAGGACGGCAAGAAGCTGAAGTTCGTCTACCAGACCTCGATCAACCAGCCGCGTCAGAAGACGCAGGCCATCATCAAGCAGGCGGCGCAGAAGGCCGGTATCGACATCGAGCTCAAGTCGGTGACAGCCTCGGTGTTCTTCTCGTCGGACGTGGCCAATCCGGACACGTACACGAAGTTCTACAGCGACCTCGAGATGTACACGACCACCATGGGCCAGCCCGATCCCGGGACGCACATGCTGCAGTTCGTCTCATGGGAGGCCGCCACCAAGGCCAACAAGTGGCAGGGCCGCAACATCACGCGCTGGCAGAGCCCGGAGGCCGACAAGCTCTACCGAGAGACCGAGGCCGAACTCGATCCGGTCAAGCGCGCCGCGTCGTTCATCAAATTGAACGACCTGGCCGTCCAGAACCAGATCGTGATGGGCATCGTTCAGCGCCCGACGGTCTCAGCCCAGGCCACGAAGCTCAACTGCCAGATCAGCGGCTGGGACAACAACACCTCGGACCTCAGCGACTGGTTCAAGGACGCCTGAGTGCGGTTCGCCCTCCCCGCCATGAGCGGGGAGGGCCTTCTTTTTGTAGGTCCATCGCGTGAGCAGGCAGTACGTAATCCGGAAGCTCCTGATCATGATCCCGAGTCTGCTCGGGATCAGCGTCGTGCTCTTCAGCCTCCTGGCCCTGGCGCCGGGAGATCCGTTCGACGAACTGGCGACCAACCCGGCCGTGCCGCCCGAGGTGCGCGCCGCGCTGCGCGCCAAGTTCGGCCTCGATGACCCGGTCTGGATGCGTTACTGGCACTGGCTCACCGCCCTGATGCAGGGCGACTGGGGCTTTTCCTTCGTCAGTCGAGTGGACGTGAGCACGCTGATCATGCAGCGCCTGCCGGTGACCTTGGTCGTCATCGGCGCCTCGCAGATCCTGGCCATCGCGGTCGCCATTCCGGTCGGGGTGCTGGCGGCGACGCGGCCCTATTCGCTGTTCGACCAGATCGCCAATACCTTCGCCTTCATCGGCTTCTCGCTGCCGACATTCTTCACGGGCCTGGTGCTGATCCTGGTCTTCTCGATCCAGCTCGACTGGCTGCCCTTCGTGTACCGCGCGGACATCAGCGCGACGGGCTGGGAATTCTACTGGGAACACATCAAGCAGTCGATCATGCCGGTGGCGGTGCTCGGCCTCTTCCAGGGGGCGGCGCTGGTGCGCTTCGTGCGCTCCTCGGTGCTCGATGTCATCCGCCTCGACTATGTCACCACGGCGCGGTCCAAGGGCATCGGCGAGCGCAAGGTCATTACCCGGCACGTGGTGCGCAACGCCCTGATCCCGGTGGTGACGCTGGTCGCGCTGCAGATGCCCATCGTCTTCAGCGGCGCGGTCGTCACCGAGCAGATCTTCCGCGTCCCCGGCATCGGCTCGCTGCTGATCACCTCGATGCTTTCGAACGACACGCCGGTTGTCATGGGCGTCACCTTCGTCTCGGCCTGTCTGGTCGTCATCTTCAACCTGATTGCAGATATCCTTTATGGCTGGCTCGACCCCCGCATCGCTTACCGCTGAGGCACCCGCCACGGCGGGGACCGTGTCCGCGGCCAAGCGGCAGAACTTCTCGCCCTGGCAGGAAGCCTGGCGGCGCTTCCGGCGCCACAAGATGGCGCTGTTCTCGGCCATCGCGCTCGCCGTGATCCTGTTCGCCGTGCTGCTCGGACCGTTCATCTGGCGCGTGCCGATCAACGAGATCGACTTCGCCGCCAAGCTGCAGGGACCGTCCTGGAGCCATCCGCTGGGTACAGACGATCTGGGGCAGGATCTGCTGGCCCGCCTGATCTACGGCGGCCGTATCTCGATTGCGGTCGGCGTGGCGGCGATGGTCGTCGCCATCTTCTTCGGGCTGCTGGTCGGTTCCGTTGCCGGCATGGCGAGCGGCCGGGTCGATGCGGCGCTGATGTGGGTCACCGACCTCTTCCTGTCGCTGCCGCAGTTGCCGCTCCTCCTGCTGGTGATCTACCTGTTCCGAGAGCCAGTTAAGGGCGTACTGGGGGTCGAGGGCGGCGCCTTCGTGCTGATCGTGGCCGTCATCGGCGGCACGCGCTGGATGTCGGCGGCGCGCCTGGTGCGCGCGCAGTTCCTCTCCTTGCGCGAAAAGGAGTTCGTCGAAGCGGCCCGGGCTCTGGGAGCCTCGCGGTTGCGCCAGGTGACGCAGCACATCCTGCCCAACGCACTCGGTCCGGTGATCGTGGTCGCGACCATCGACATTGCCGCCGCCATCATCGCCGAGTCGACTCTGTCGTTCCTCGGCCTCGGCTTCCCGTCCGATGTTCCGACCTGGGGCAGCGTGCTGCGCGACGCCAAGGACTATCTCGATATCGCGCCGCATTGGGCGCTGTTCCCCGGCTCGTTGATCTTCATCACCGTGCTGGCCATCAACTTCATCGGCGACGGACTGCGCGACGCGCTCGATCCGCGACGTGTCCTCTAGTCCGGGTGTAGCGTGGCCGAACCTCTGTTGGATATTCGCGGACTGAAGACCTGGTTCAAGACCGAGGACGGCATGGTGCGTGCCGTCGACGGAGTGGACCTGCACATCGACAGCGGCGAAACGCTGGGCGTGGTGGGCGAGTCGGGCTGCGGCAAGACAGTCACCGCGCGCTCTGTGTTGAAGCTGATCGACATGCCGCCGGGACGCTTCGAGGCCGGGCAGATCCTGTGGAAGGGCAGGGACCTGATCCCGCTCCAAGCCTCGGAGATGAACTCGATCCGCGCCAAGGAGATCGCGATCATCTTCCAGGAGCCGATGACCTCGCTCAATCCGGTCTACACAGTGGGAGACCAGATCGCCGAGGTGATCGCGCTGCACCAGAAACTGTCGCGCAAGCAGGCGCTGGTCGCCGCCGCGGAGATGCTGCGGCTGGTCAACATCCCAAACCCGCAGCGTCGCGTGCACGACTATCCGCACCAGTTCTCCGGCGGCATGCGCCAGCGCGTCATGATCGCCATGGCGCTCTCCTGCCAGCCCAAGCTGCTGATCGCCGACGAGCCGACGACCGCGCTCGACGTCACCATCCAGGCGCAGATCCTGGAGCTGATGCAGGAGATGAAGGATCGCTTCGGCATGGCGATCATGCTGATCACCCATGCGATGGGCGTGGTCGCCGAGACCTGCCAGAGGGTGACGGTCATGTATGCCGGCCTGGTGGTCGAGGAGGCGCCCGTCGAGGCGCTGTTCGGCAATCCCCGGCATCCCTATACGCAGGGGCTTATCCGCTCGATCCCGCGCGTCGATCGCAGCGCCGCCAAGAAGCAGCGGCTGGAAGCGATCGCGGGCACCGTGCCGAACATGCTCGAACCGCCGCCGGGCTGCCGCTTCGCCGCGCGCTGCAAGTTCGCGATGGATATCTGCAACCAGGGCATCCCCCCGCTCAAGGAAGTCGGGGCGGGCCATTTCGTGCGGTGCGTGCTGTGAGCGACACATCCATGACGGTTCCCGCTGCGGTACCGGCGCCCGATGCTGCCGAACCGCTCCTGTCGGTGCGCGACCTGCGCAAGCATTTCGCCATTCGGGGCGGCATCCTCTCGCGTGTGATCGACAAGGTGCATGCCGTCGATGGCGTCAGCTTCGACATTGCTCCCGGCGAGACGCTGGGCCTGGTCGGTGAATCGGGCTGCGGCAAGTCCACGACCGGCCGCTGCATCCTGCGCCTGATCGAGCCGAGTTCGGGCGAGGTCTGGTTCCAGGGCACAGACGTCACGAAGATGGGCCCGGAGAAACTGCAGTCGCTGCGGCGCGACATGCAGATCATTTTCCAGGATCCCTATGCGTCGCTGAACCCACGCCTCACGATCGGCGCGATCATCGGCGAGGCTCTGACGATCCATAAGCTCGCGCCCTCGCGGCAGGCGCACGAGGATCGGGTCGTGCAGCTCCTCGAGACGGTGGGGCTGCGGCCCGACCATATGCGGCGCTTCCCGCACGAATTCTCCGGCGGCCAGCGCCAGCGCATCGGCATCGCCCGCGCGCTCGCCGTCGAGCCCAAGCTGCTGATCTGCGACGAGCCGGTCTCGGCGCTCGACGTGTCGATCCAGGCGCAGGTCATCAACCTGCTGGAGGACCTGCAGGAGCAGTTCGGCCTCACTTATTTGTTCATCGCCCACGATCTCAGCGTGGTGGAGCACATCTCGACCCGCATCGCGGTGATGTATCTCGGCCGCGTCGTGGAGATTGCGCCGGCGGCGGAACTCTACGACACGCCCATCCATCCCTATTCGGAAGCGCTGCTGTCGGCCGTGCCGATCCCCGACCCGACGGTGAAGCGCAAGCGCATCATGCTGGAGGGCGACGTCCCCAACCCGATCCGCCCGCCGTCCGGCTGTCACTTCCACACCCGCTGCCCGATCGCGCGCCCGGACTGCAGCCAGCGCGCACCGGTGCTCGAGGAGAAGCGCCCGGGTCATTGGGCGGCGTGTCACTACCGGGACTAGCAGGGCGCGCCGCTCCAGGGGCGCGGCATGAATGCCCATCGCTCTCGCTGCTCCTAGACCCTTCAGGGGACGACGGCTAGAAATCTGGCCCCAACAGCCGAGGCTCCCATGTCTGAGGACAGCAAGAAGGCCGCGAGTGCGATTCTCACCGAGAATGAGGAAGCGCTCTTCCAGATCATGAAGATCGTCATTGGGACTGTTGCGGCCGGCGACGCGGTCAAAGGCAAACAGCTCGACGATCAGCTTACCTATCTGAAGAACGCCTTTTACGCGAACGGGAAGAAGAAGGCGGCGATCATGGCGGAGTCGATCCGGATCGCGGCTTTTGCCTCGAGCCGCGATGCCGCTCGGTTGGCCAGCTTGCGGGGAAGCCCGAAGGGGAACGCTTAGTTCTCCCGATGCCACTCCAGGATCGTAATTTCATCTATCCGCTATCTTTGTTTCCGTCCTCTTCCTCATCGGGCAGCAACCCCCTTTGGTGCCGCCGGCCCATGACGGCGATCTACTAATCGGATCAGCCTATCGGTCGGGGGTATCCACGCGAATATACGCGAGAAACTCGCGGCCAAGCCCGGTGGTTCGGGCCTTCTGGACTCCCCCATCGCTGAACTCTTCAGCAAGGCCAACGGATAGGAGGAAACTGCCCCACTGGGTGAACGTCCGGTCCTTATGGATGGCTCGAACAGCAGGTGCATCTGATAGGCGGCCTGGACGTGGACAACTGTCCGAAGCTTCTGTTCGCAATCCATCCCTTCATCACGGGATCGTTCATGATGGATTCAGCGACCTGTTTCTGAAGTGGGTTGGCAGGGGCCAGGACGGGAGGGGGGGGACCCCGCGGGTGGCGTCTTGGTAGGGTCGATGCTGCACAAGGCCGCCATACCTCCGAGGGTAGGTTCGATCCTTCCATCCCGGAAGCCTTTCACCTCCTTGCCCAATCGCCTCCGGCGTCCGGGGGGCTGCCGATCACCCATGTTCTTCGCCACGCTGATGGGCCCTACTACTTCGCGATCGCTTCCAATCAGTATATCGTGCAGTTCAGGTTTGCCGTTCGCGACACCAGCACCTCCGTCAGTACCTCGGCCGCAACGGCAGAGTTAACGGCGATGGTCGGAGATACGTTCGTCTTTCTCCATTTCAAACATGAATGTCTTTCTCCCTTCCTGGCAATGACTTTGGTGCCCCCGGCCGGACTCGAACCGGCACGATCCTGACGGATCAAGCGATTTTAAGTCGCTGGCGTCTACCAATTCCGCCACGGGGGCTCCCGGGAGCGACCATAGTGAGGGTCGATTCCGGTGTCATCTCGCTCAGGCGTCGTCGCTCACCGCGAAGCGGGCGGGTGACAGTGAGGCCTCCGTGACTCCCAAGTCTGCGACCTCGGCGGGCAGGGGCTTGCCCAGTGCCAATGCAGCGGCGAGCTGGCCGGCGGCGTAACCCGTCTGGATGCCGTAGCCGCCCTGGCCGGCCAGCCAGAAGAAGCCCTCGATCTTGGGGTCGTAGCCAGCGACCAGGTTCTTGTCGTGCACGAAGGACCGCAGGCCGGCCCACTTGTTCTTGATGCGGCGGATCTGCAGCGTGCTCGCGGTCTCGATGCGTTCGACGGCGGTGGCGACGTCGATCTCCTCGGGTTGAGCGTCGCAGGGCGGCGAGGGGGTCTCGTCGGCGAGTGAGCCCAGGAACTGACCGACCTCAGGCTTGAAGTAGAAGCTCTCGTCGAAGTCGATCAGCATCGGCAGCGGCGCGAGGTCGAGCCCCTGCGGCGCGTCGAAGGTAAAGGCAGTACGCCGCTTCGGCACCAGCCCGATCGGCACGCAGCCGGCGAGCCCGCCCAGCACGTCCGCCCAGGCCCCGGCGGCGTCGATGACGTTGGTCGCCCGCACGAGGTCGCCGTCGCGCAACGTCACGTTCCACAGCCCGTCGATGCGGGCGAGACCGAGGACCTCGGCATCGAGGCGCAGTACCGCGCCGGCGGCACGCGCGCCCTTCAGGAACCCGCCGTGGATCGCCGCCACGTCCATGTCGTCGGCCTCGGGCTCGAACACCGCACCGCCGCCGATGGCGTCGGGCTTAATGATCGGCAGGCGGCGCAGGACCTCGGCCGGCTCCAGCCAGCGAACCGAGGGCACGAGCTGCGCATAATCGGCCGCGGCAGCCCTGACGGCGGCTTCCTGGCCGGTGTGGCCCGCGACCAGCGCGCCGCGCGGCGTCAGGAGGGGATGGTCGGCGAAACCCGGGGGCGGATTGCGGTAGAAGCGGCCCGAGGCCACCGTGATAGCGCGGATCTGGGCGCTGCCGTAGGTCTCTGAATGCAGCGCGGCGGACCGGCCCGTCGTGTGATAGGCGGGCACGTTCTCGCGCTCGAGGAGGATCACCTTCGCATGGGGCGCGAGGTGATAGGCGACGGAGACCCCGGCAATGCCGGCGCCGACGATGGCGAAATCGAAATCCTGCATGAGCGGCACATTGCAAGGTCGATGCCGTGCCTGCAATAGTCGGCGCGCGAGGAAACGACGCATGAACATCGCCCATCTGCTGCTGGGCTCCGCGCAGGAGTTCCGCGACCTGCCCGCGCTGGCCCGCGGGGTGTCGACGCACCTGAATTATCGCGAGCTGTGGCGCAAGGTCTCGGTGATGAGCACGCATCTCCTCGCCCGCTTCGGTCTCGCGCGCGGCGACCGGGTGGCCTTCGCCATGGCCAACTGCGTCGAATCGATCGAGGTCATGTACGCGATCTGGCACGCCGGCCTCTGCGCCGTGCCGATGAACGCCAAGCTGCATGCCAGGGAATTCGCGTTCATCCTGGAGAATTCGGGCGCGAAGCTTTGCTTCGTGACGCCGGACCTCGCCAACACGATCGCCGAGGCCGCGAAAGAGGCGCTCGACCTGAAGGAGATCGTCGACGTCACGACGCGCTCCTATATCTTCATGGCGGTGGGCGATCCGAGCCCGATCGCCGATGCCGAACCCACGGATCTCGCCTGGCTGTTCTACACGTCGGGCACCACCGGGCGGCCCAAGGGCGCGATGCTCACGCACCGCAATCTGCTGGCGATGACGCTCAATTACTTTGCCGACGTCGACCGTCCGCCCCCGGCCGGTTCGATCGTGCATGCCGCCCCGATCAGCCACGGCTCCGGCCTGTGGAATTTCCCGATGCTGGCGCGCGGCTCGGTGCAGGTGTTTCCCGAAAGCGGCAAGTACGAGGTGCCGGAGACGGTCGAATTGATGAACCACTGGCCGCAGTGTTCGATCTTCCTCGCACCCACCATGGTGAAGCGGCTGATCGAGCATGGCAGCGTGTCGGAGCTGAAGCCCGATGCGCTGAGGCTCATTACCTACGGCGGCGCACCGATGTACGTCTCGGACCTCAAGCGTGCGCTCGACGTGCTCGGCAACAAGCTGGCGCAGCTCTACGGCCAGGGCGAGAGCCCGATGACCATCACCCATCTCGGCCGCGACTATCACTGGGAACGCACTCATCCGCGCTGGGAGCAGCGCCTGGCGTCGGCCGGCCGCGCCGACTCCTGCATGGAGGTTCGGATCGTCGACGAGGCGGGGCGTCCGCTTCCCGTGGGTGAGGTGGGCGAGATCATCTGCAAAGGCGATCCTGTGATGGCGGGCTACTGGAACAATCCCGAGGCGACGGCCCGATCGCTGCGTGACGGCTGGCTGTGGACCGGCGATGTCGGCGCCTTCGACGAGGAGGGGCTGCTGACGCTCAAGGACCGCTCAAAGGACATGATCATCTCGGGCGGCTCCAACATCTATCCGCGCGAGATCGAGGACGTGCTGAACCTGCATGCCGGCGTCGCCGAATGTTCCGTCGTCGGCCGCCCGCATCCCGAATGGGGCGAGGAGGTCGTGGCGTTCGTCGTCGCCCGTACCGGCGAGAGCCTTTCGCCCGCCGAGCTCGACAAGCTCTGTCTCGACAACATCGCCCGCTTCAAGCGCCCCAAGGACTACCGGTTCATCGAGGCGCTGCCCAAGAACAACTACGGCAAGATCCTGAAGACGGAGCTGCGGAAGCTACTCTAGCGATTTCCCTCATTCTGAGGAGCATCGCGCAGCGATGCGTCTCGAAGGATGGGCGACAGGCACGGTGCGCGATCCCATCCTTCGAGACGCACGCCTCCGGCGTGCTCCTCAGGGTGAGGTCGGTGTAGAGTTCAGGACACATCAAGGAGGACAATTACATGGGCAGTCTGATCGACTTCAATCGTCCCGACGGATCGACCTGCAAGGGCTACCTGGCCGAGGCCGGGAAGGGCCGGCCGGGGATCGTCGTGATCCAGGAATGGTGGGGACTCAACGACCAGATCTGCGGCGTCGCCGACCGGTTTGCGCGGCAGGGCTACAATGCGCTGGCGCCTGACCTCTACAAGGGCCGCGTCACCCAGAAGCCGGACGAGGCCAACCACATGATGAGCGGCCTCGACTTCGTCGGCGCCTCCGACCAGGACATTGCCGGCGCGGTCAAACACCTGGCCGGAATGGGTGGGAAAGTCGGCGTGATGGGCTTCTGCATGGGCGGCGCGCTCACCATTGCGGCCTGCGCCCGCCTCGAAGGCATCGCTTGCGGCGTGCCCTTCTATGGCATCCCGCCGGGCCAACTCGCCGATCCGGCGAAGATCACGGTGCCGCTGCAGGGCCACTTCGCCAACAAGGACGACTGGTGCACGCCGGCCGCCGTTGACGCGCTCGAGAAGACCATGAAGGGCGCGGGCCGGAGCCCCGAGATATTCCGCTACGATGCCGCGCACGCCTTCGCCAGCGAGCGCAGCGAGGCCTACGACGTGAAGTCGGCCAACGCGGCCTGGGAGAGGATGCTCGAATTCCTGAAGAAGCACCTCTGAGGCGGCTGCGGAGATGAGGCCGGCCTTCGGCCTCGCGATCGTCGGGTTGGGCGCGTCGCTGGCGCCGCTCGACATCGCCGTCAACGTGGCGCTGCCGGCGATCACGAGCCATTTCAAGGTCGCCTTGGGCGACGTCCAGTGGCTCGTGATCTGCTACGTGCTGGTCTACGGCTCGCTGATGCTGGTCTGCGGCAAGCTCGGAGATCTGTTCGGGCACCGGCTGATTTTCCGCATCGGCCTCGCGATTTCGGCGATCGGCTGCGCGGCCTGTGCGGCGGCGCCGGACTGGCCGTTGTTCCTGTGGGCGCGCGGGGTCCAAGGCGTTGGCACGGCCCTGGCGCTGTCCTGCACGCCTGCCCTCGCGACCTCGCTGTTTCCCGAGAGCGACCGCACCAAGGCGCTGGCGGGCTTCGCCAGCACCATGGCCATTGCGGCCGCCGTCGGCCCATTCCTCGGGGGCGCGCTGGTCGAATTCTGGGGCTGGCCCGCCGTCTATTGGGTGCGCGTGCCGCTGGCTCTCGCGACGCTCGCTCTGTCCGGCTTGCTGCCTTCTCCCAAGCCCGATTCCCGCCCGTTCGATGCGCCGGGCGCGGCGCTGCTGGCAGCCTGTATGAGCACGCTGCTCCTGGCGCTCACCTTCTCGCAGCGCAAGGAAATCCCAGGCCCGTGGGCGTTGGCAATGGCCATCGTCGCGCTGGTCCTGATCGTGGCCTATGTCCGCCGCGCCAACCGGGTGCCGGAACCGATCATCCGGCCGTCGCTCTTCGCCGATCCGCGCTTCGCGATGCCCAATGTTCTCAATGCGCTCGCCAACCTCGCGGGCTTCGCGATCCTGCTGCTGACGCCCTATTACCTGGTGAACGTGCTGAAGCTGACCCCGCTGGGCGTCGGCATCGTGCTGGCGATGGCCTATGGCGGCAGCCTGACCGGAGCGCCGCTCTCGGCCTTCCTCGTGAGCCGTATCGGCCAGCGGCCCACGGTTTTTGCGGGCGTTGCCTGCGTCGGCCTCGGCCTGCTGCCCCTGGGCTTCACCGGCATCGATACGCCGGTTCTCGCCGTGGCGGCGCTGCTGGTCCTCGAAGGCGTCGGGCAGGGCCTGCTGACGGTCGCCTACACCGACATCGTCACGGCCACCCTGCCGGCGCGCGACCGTGGCGTCGCGGGAAGCCTGTCGCTGCTCACACGCACCATCGGTATCGTCGCCGGCGCCTCGGTGCTGACGGCGCTGCAGGCCCACGGCGCGCAGGGCTTCATGAACATGGCGGGCTTCCTCGCCGGCTACCGCTTCGCCTTCGTGGCGGCAGGCGGCGGCCTTCTGGCCGTGCTGCTGCTGTCGCTCCTCTGGCCGGGCGTCTGGTCGTCGCAGCCCCGTCCCCGGCGCAGATCGTGATGGGGTGAAGGTCTCCGTTCCTCAGGGCAGCTTGATATCGCCCTTCTTGATGATCGCACCGAACATCGTGCTCTCGGTGCCGATGTGTTTCCTGAAATCCGAGGGATTGAGATAGGTGACGCGCATCCCGCCCGCGTGCACCTTGGCGACGATGTCGGGTGCGCGCAGGGCGTCGGCGATCGCCTTGTCGAGACGCGTGACCGCCTCGGGTGAGGTGCCCGCGGGGGCGAGGATGCCGAACCAGGAATCGCCTCCCTCCCTGCCATAGCCGGTCTCCTGCAGGGTCGGGACATCCGGGAAATCCGGATGCCGCACCTCGGCCAGCATCGCGAGGGCCCGCAGCCTGCCCGCCTTGATGTGAGGCAGCGTCGTCTGGTCGAATTGCGCCTGGATCTCGTCCGCGAGCAGCGCGTTGGTTGCGGGCGCACTGCCGCGATAGGGGACGTGGGTCATCCGGATGCCGGCTTCGAGGCAGAGCATCTCGCCGAACAGGTGGGTGATCGTGGCGAGGCCGGCCGACCCGTAGTTCAGCTTGCCCGGATTTGCCTTCGCATAGGCCACGAACTCCGCGACCGTGTTGGCCGGCACCGAGGGATGGACGGCGAAGGCGCCCCACGAGGTCGACATGCGCGAGACCGGCACGATGTCACGATCGGGATCGAAGGGGATCGGCTGCAGGTGCCGCGTGATGCAGACCATCGCCGTCGTCGTCGTGAGGAAGGTGTGATGGTCCACCGGCTGGTTCTTCACGAACTCGGCCCCGATCATGCCCGAGGCGCCGGCCTTGTTGTCGAACAGCACGCTCTGGCCGAGGAACTGCGCGGCACGCTCCATGACGATGCGGCTCGATACGTCCGACGGCCCGCCGGGCGGATAGGGGATGACGAGGCGGAGCGGCTTGGTAGGCCATTGCGGCTGGGCGATCGCGGGAGACGCGAGCGCGGTTGCAAAGGCCGAGGCGGTGAACGCACGACGACGCATGGACGCTCCTCCGGTTCATTCCTGTTTGACGGCAGCCTCCCACGCAGGCGCCGGTTCCGCCAGTCCCGCTCCCTTGGCGTCGTGTTAGGCTTGGCCCATGAAACGGTTCGGAGATCCCAGGGTGGCGGCGGCCTTCAAAGCCTATGGGCCCAACGTGCGCGACCGGTTGATGGTGCTGCGCGAGACCATCTTCGAGGTGGCCGCCGCGACCGATGGCGTCGGCGTGCTGACAGAGACACTGAAATGGGGCCAGCCCAGCTATCTCACCGAACAGACCGGCAGTGGCACCACCGTACGCATCGACCGGCTGAAGGGCGACAGCGGCGGTTATGCTCTCTATTTCCATTGTCAGAGCGGGCTGGTCGGCCAGTTCCGCGACCTCTATCCCGAGACCTTCAGCTACGAGGGTGAGCGTGCGATCCACTTCGGTGCGAAGGAGCGCGTTCCGGTCAGAGAATTGCGGCATTGCATTGCGCTGGCCCTGACCCATCATTTGCGGAAGAAGAGAAAGAAGTGACGTAAGGGGGCGAAGCGGCATGACCGGCAAGCTGAAGGACAGGGTGGCGATCGTCGTCGGGGCGGGCTCGAGCGGGCCGGGTTGGGGCAACGGCAAGTGCACCGCGATCACCTTTGCGCGTGAAGGCGCCAAGGTGTTCTGCGTCGATGTCAAGCGTGCCGCCGCCGAGGAGACGGTGGGTCTGATCGAGAAGGAGGTCGGTCCCGGCTTTGCGATCGCCCACGAGGCCAATGCGTCGAGCAACGCCGACGTCAAGGTCATGGTCGATGCCTGCATGGCGAAGTGGGGCCAGGTCGACATTCTCGACAACAATGTCGGCATCGGCTCGCAAGGCGGGCCGGTCGAACTCAGCGAGGACGAGTGGCATCGCGTGTTCGACGTCAACGTGAAGAGCTTCTTCCTCACCGCCAAACACGTGCTGCCGATCATGGAGAAGCAGGGCAAGGGCGCGATCGTGAACGTGAGCTCGATCGCCTCGATCCGCAGCCCCAAGGGGATTTCCTATCTCGCCTACAATGCCAGCAAGGGCGCGGTGAACTCGCTCACCATGGCGATCGCGTCGCAATATGCGGAGAAGGGTATCCGCTGCAACGCGATCCTGCCCGGCCTGATGCATACGCCGATGATCGACTTCCTGGCCGAGCAGTATGCCAGGAGCGAGAAGGACCATAACCAGGCTTACGAGAAGATGATCGCCATCCGCGACCACGCCTCGCCGACGGGCAAGATGGGCACCGGCTGGGACACGGCCAACGCGGCGCTGTTCCTCGCATCTGACCAGTCGGCCTATGTGAACGGCCACCTGCTGGTGGTCGACGGCGGGATCACGGTGCGGGCGTAGAGCGTTGGGATTTGGCGGGGCGCGAAGGCGAATATTCGAAATAAACGAAATAATCGAAACCAACGAAATGACTCGGGCGATCCGCCGGACAGGTACCTGGGTACCGCGAGGACAGGCGTGGCCTCTGGCACAGCACAGGGTGAGGCCGTCCGGGCTCCCGCCGAGGAGGCCGGTCAGCGGCGCGCGCGTCTCAGGATCGTGCGGAAGACGATCGGTCCGGTGATGATGATCAGGAACAGCCGGAACAAATGGTGGGTCGCCACCATCGCGATCTCGATGCCGAGAGCGAGGCCGATCAGGCTCATTTCAGCGAAGCCGCCGGGGGCGTAGCTCAGGACCGTGGCATCGAGGTTGAGACCCGTCAGCGCGTGGGTGATCTCGGCGAATCCCACCGCGCAGGCGATGAGGATGAAGGCGGCACCGATCGAGGCCGCCATCTCCTTGTGCAGTCTGTCGAAGTTGGCGCCGACGAAGCGACACCCGATGCCGGTGCCGACCACGACCTGGGCGGCCGCGACCAGGAAGCCCGGTGGCTGGGAACTCGTGAGGCCGCCGAGATGGGCGATGGCGCTCACGATCATCGGTCCCATCATGAAGCTGGCGGGCAGACGCAGCAGGCGGCCGGCGACCGCGCCGATGACGCCGCAGGCGATCAGGACGGCATAGTCCTTCCAGTCGTTGCCGGTGGGGCCGTGGACCATGGTGAGAACGCTGGTCTGCGCGCCGTTCACCAGCCGGTACCAGATCGGAATGGTCAGCACGACCGTCAGGATACGCAGCGCATGGGCGAGCGCGATCGAGCGCTCGTCGCCGCCCATGGCGCCGCCCATGATGGTCATGTCGTTCAACCCGCCCGGCATGGCGGCGAAGTAGCAGGTAACCTTGTCCCAGTCGGTGACGCGGCGCAGCCAGGCATAGCAGAGGGTGGCGCCGGTCATGGTCATGCCGGTGAGCACGCACAGGCTGACGGCCCATTCGCCCAGCCGCTGCAGCAGTTCGGGGGTGAAGCCCGAGCCCAGCAGGACGCCCAGGATGATGATCATGCCCTGCCGCAGCCGCACCCGCATGCCGACCCGCAGGCCGAGGAAGGCGGCTACGGTCGAGAACACGCAGGCGCCCAGCATCCAGGCGAGTGGCATGCGCAGCCAGTTGAAGACGAAGCCGCCCACCGTGCCGATGACGAGCGCCAGCGCGAGAGGCTGCCACCCGTCGTGGCCGATGATCCTCTTCTTCTCGGGCTTGAAGCGTATGTCCTTCTCACTCAAGGAGCGAACTGCTCCTTCAGGATGCGTTCCTCGAGATCGTGCTCTGGGTCGAACAGCAGGGTGAGTTTCGTGTCGCTGGCCTCGGTCACGGCGACATGGGCGACGTTGGCGATTTCCACCGAGTCGGCCGCCGCCGCGACGGGACGCTTCTTCGGATCGAGAATGGTGAATTCGACCTTGGAGGTGCGCGGCAGCAACGCGCCGCGCCAACGCCGCGGCCGGAAGGCGTTGATCGGCGTCAGCGCCAGCAGACCGGCGCCCAGCGGCAGGATCGGTCCGTGGGCCGAGAGGTTGTAGGCGGTGGAGCCGGCGGGCGTCGCCACCAGCACGCCGTCGCAATGCAGCTCGGGCAGGCGCTTCTGGCCGTCGACCGCGACCTCGATGCGCGCGGTCTGGCGGCTCGAGCGCAGCAGCGACACCTCGTTGATGGCGAGGACTTCCGAGACCTTGCCGCGTGTATTGGTGGCCAGCATGCGCAGCGGCGTCAGCGTCACCTGGCGGGCCTTCTTCAGGCGCTTCAGCAGGTTGGTTTCCCTGTAGGTATTGAGCAGGAAGCCGACCGTGCCGAGGTTCATGCCGTAGATCGGCTTGAGCCGCCGCATATTGCGGTGGAGCGCCTGCAGCATCAGCCCGTCGCCGCCCAGCGCGACGATGATGTCGGCTTCGGCGGTGCTGGCCGCACCATAGATCTGCTCGAGGCGGCCCTTGGCCTCACGGGCCGCCAGCGTGCTGGCACAGACGAAAGCGAGGCGGGGAGCGGGCGGGGACTGGACGGCCATACGGGATACAGCAATGCCTCGGGTGCAGGAATCGTACTATAGCCGCCCGCCGCGCCGGTGCGATAAAATCCCGGTCACAAAAGAAACTGCGAGGAGGAAACCGATGGAACTGGTCCCGCTGGCCGATGGCTTCGGCGTCGAAGTGAAGGGCGTCTCACTGCTCGACGTCGCAATCGATGCCCAGGCCTACAAGGAAGTCCGAGACGCTTTCGAGAAGCATTCACTCCTTGTGTTCCGCGACCAGCAGATCGCCGACGATATCCAGGTCGCCTACAGCCGCGCCTTCGGACCACTGGAGCTGACCAAGGCGGCTTCCGTAGGCGAGAACAGCTTCTATTCGCGCCTGACCAATGTCGGCCAGCAGGGTGAGATCGTGCCGCCGGATCATCGACAGGTGCTGGTCGCCAAGGCCAATGCGCTCTGGCACACGGATTCATCCTTCAAGAAGACGCCGGCGCTCGCCTCCGTGCTGACCGCGCGCGTGCTGCCCGGCGAGGGCGGCGAAACCGAATACACCTCGACGCGGCTCGCCTGGGAGCGGCTGCCGGCGGACATGCAGGAGCGGCTGAAGAACTCGGTAGCAACGCACTCCTACGCCAACAGCCGCGACCAGATTCATCCCGACCTCGCCAATGCCGAGGAGCGCAAGGCGCTGCCGCCGGTGCGCTGGCGGCTGAACTGGCGCAACCCGGCTAACGACCGTCGCGCACTCTACCTCGCGAGCCATGCCTATGCGATCGACGGGATGGACGACCGCCACGCACGCCAGCTGCTCTCGCAGCTCCTCGACGAGGCGACTCGGCCGGAATTCGTCTACAGCCATAAATGGCGCCAGGGCGATGCGGTGATGTGGGACAACCGCGCCATGCTTCATCGCGGCCGGCCGTGGGACTACACGCGCGAACGCTCGATGGTGCGCACGACCATTTCGGCGACGGAGGCCGACGGTCTCGGCGAAGTAACGCCGCCGCTCGTTCACTAGGAAAGGGAAGGGACTGGCGGCCCGGCGCAAAGGACGCGCCGCCAGGTTCCGGGCGCCGCTACTCCGCGGCGGCGAGGCGCTGCTGGTTCTGCTGGGCGGCGACCTTGGCACGGGCGAGGTCCTCGCCGCGGCGCTTGTTGACGGCCGCGCCGCCGCCCGCCGTTTCGGCGAACAGCGACAGCTTGTCCATGTCGTCGTCCATCACCGGCTGCAGCGCGAGATCCGTGTATTCGAGCCGATTCGGGTCGTTTCTGACCTTCCGGCCGATGCGACGACCCTCGAGGGTAAGGCGAATATAAATCTTCAGCTTGTGCCAGAAATTACGCGCCACCTTGAGGTGGAACACGCCAATCGGTTCGATCGGCATGCCGTGGCGGCGGTCGAGACGATACTTCATGCGCACGGCGCCGCCTTCCAGCGGATGCACGCCCTCGGCCTCGAACATGATCTTGAACATGGTCATGAAGTGCGCCGGCTCGGCCGGGTCGCGGCCGGGGATGGCGCCGTGACGGCGTGCCACCGTCTCGATGTGCTCGGGCGTGTAGTAGGATGCCCAGGCTTCGCGATAGACCTGCTCGAACTCCGCGTCGCTCATCTTCGGATGGTGCACGCAGCGATGATGGACGTCGTACTTGTTGAGGTCGGGATCCATCCAGACGCCCTGCTTCCACAGGGTCTGGTGATCCTCCGAGCCGGGGAGCGGCGTCAGCATGAACAGCTCGAGGATGTCGAGCGGCAGCTCCTTCTTGATGATCTCCATGTCGCGCAGGATCGATTCGCGCGTGTCGCCAGGGAAACCCAGAATGTAGCCGGCCCAAGTCGAGGCGCCGCTGGTGTGCCACGCCTGCAGCATCTTGCGGTATTCGGTGATCTTGTTCTGGCGCTTCTTGGCCGCCAGCAGATTGTCCGGGTTGACGTTCTCGAGGCCGATGAAGACGCGGTAGACGCCAGCCCAGCGCGCCTTGTTGATGAAGTTCGGGATGCGATGGCACTGCGTGTCGACCTGGATGATCAGCGACAACTGGATACCTTCATTCTCCTTCAGCTCGATGAGCCGGTCGAAGAAGTCTTCCCAGTGCTTGTTGCGGGCCATGTTGTCATCGGTGATGAAGAACCCGGTGATGCCCTGCTTGTAGTTCTCGCGGATGATCGCTTCGAGATCGTCGGCGGTACGGAAACGGCTCTTGCGGCCCTGCACGTTGATGATGGTGCAGAACGAGCACTGGAACGGACAGCCGCGGCCCAGGTCGAAGCTCGACATGCCGCCTTCGTTGCGCGACAGCGCCGACGGCGGCAGGCTGGGGGTCGGGGCGCCCTCGAGGCCCGGCAGGTCGTCCATGTAGTTATAGAGCGGCTTCATGGTGCCGTTCATGGCGTCGCGCAGCACGAGGTCGAAACGGCCTTCCTCGGCCTCGCCGGCGAACATGGAGACACCCATGTCCATGGCTTCCTGGATTTCCGGCGGGACCACCGGCAGCATGGACAGGCAGCCCGAGACGTGGAAGCCGCCGATCGCCACGGGGAAGCGGCCCTTCAGGAACTTGCGGGCGAGATCGACGGCATGCGGAAACTGGTTGGTCTGGACGCCCACCAGGCACACCAGTCCTTTGCCGCCGCTGCGCTCGATCTTGGCCATGAGTCGGTCGGGGCGGACGCGCGTATTGGTCTCGTCGATCGGGTGGATGACGATATCGACATCGGAACCCAGCACTTCGCGCCGACGGCAATCCTCGCCCAGCCCATAGAGAGCAGCCAGGGTGTTCGACGGGATGTGTGACCGAAGCCAGGTGATCGGGTAGCCATCGTCATCGTAATGAGTAGGCTTGATCAGAATAAGATGAAACTTCGTACGCTTCACGGCACCGCTCATAGCGGACTTCTCCAGGACATTACCCGCACGCGGCTCCAGCCAATTACCGCTTGACGGCATTCGTTATCACAATGCTCTGAGCCGGCCCCCAACGCAACGGGGCGCGACTTATATTCTCAGCTTGGGTGCGTAATAGGGCCACTAGAATTAGGGTTTTCTAGGGCGAGCCCAGCCATTAGTGCGCATGCGCCATACCGAGCCGATTATTGCAGTCGAAGCCGTCAAAGCGCAGCCTCCAGCGGAACCCGAAGCGCCTCCGACGAAGGCGCAGGGCGAGGGAACGAACAGGAATTGAGCCTCATCGCACGTGCGCCCGCCCTGGCGCCTTTCCAGATCCGGAGCTTCCGGTTCCAGTGGCCGGCCGACCTTCTCGCCTCCTGGGCGTTCGAGATGGAAACCGTGATTTTGGGCTGGTTCGTACTCGTGTCGACCGGCTCGGTCCTGGCGCTGGCGGTTTTTGGCTCCCTCCAGTTCCTCGGCACGCTGATCTCTCCCCTGTTCGGCATGGCGGGAGACCGGATCGGCAACCGCAACGTCCTTCTCCTGATGCGGACGGCCTATCTCATCCTCGCCGGCTGCCTTGCGGTCCTCTTCTTGATCGGTCTTGCGGCGCCGGTGCCGGTATTCGTCCTGGCAACGATCATGGGGCTGGTACGCCCGTCAGACATCACGATGCGCAACCTGCTGGTCGGCGAGACCATGCCGGCCGACTATCTGATGCGCGCGATGGGCGTGTCGCGGACGACCGCAGACTCCGCGCGCATCGTGGGCGCCCTGTCGGGAGCCGCCCTGGTCGCGGCCCTCGGCTCGGGGCTGGCCTACGTCGCGGTCTGCGGCGTCTACGCGGTGTGCCTCGCCCTGACCCTGGGTGTTGGCCTACGTCGCGTGCGCATACTGGGGGAAGGCGAGGTGACGCCGTCGGCGCTTGGGGCGTTGAGGCAGGGCTTCGCCTATGTCTGGTCGACGCCGGTCGTGCGCGCCGTGATGCTGCTGGCGTTCCTCGTGAACTTCGCGGCCTACCCGTTGACCGGCTCGTTGCTCGCCTATGTCGCCAAAGACATCTACCGGATGGACCAGACCGGCTTGGGGTGGTTGATCGCCTGCTTCGCTGGCGGGGCGCTCACCGGCTCGATTCTCGTCTCTTTGTACGGCGCTCATATCCGGCCGGCGCGCACGATGATCGTCTGCGCACTGGTTTGGCTCTTGCTCAACCTTGTCTTTTCGTGGCTCACGACGCCCTTGCCGGGTGAGATCGTCCTGTTCGGCTCGGGCCTCTTCCAGAGCTTCTGCATGATCCCGATGTCGGTGATCCTTCTCCGGGTCACCAATCCCGCGCTGCGGGGCTGCGTGATGGGCGTGCGGATGCTTGCTGTCTACGGAATGCCGCTCGGTCTGCTCCTGTCGGGTCCCCTGGTCGAGTGGGGCGGATTCACTGCTACCGGTACGCTCTACAGCGTGGTTGGCGTCGTGTTCACGCTGGCAATCGCGTGGTGGTGGCGCGCCGATCTCTGGAACCGCTCAGCCCCCGTGAACGTTCGATAGCGGCAACCTGCAGACGAGCGATGCGTTCCAGCGTGAATGCAGCTTCCCCTCGCCGCGACCATCGCTCTGGCGATGGCAACCCTTTGCACCGCCATCGCTCCTGCGTCGGCACAGTCTTTCTCCGGCTCAAGCCGGCCGCCGCCGCCTTCGGCCACCGAGGACGAGCAGCGCAGCATCTACACGTTTCAGGTCGAGAACGACGTGTTCAATCGGTTCGGCCGGTCTGACCGCGACTATACGAGCGGGGTCAGGATAGGTTGGCTGTCGCCGGCCATTACCGAGATGCCGCACGGTCTCGTGGCGATGACCACCGTCCCGACTTTCCTGGGGGAGGCACCGGCGGATTCGGTCATTCGCCGGGTCGCCGTCTCTGTCGGCCAGAATATCTACACGCCCGAAGACACCTACGCGTCCTATCCGATCTACGATGACCGGCCTTATGCGGCCTGGCTCTATGCGAGCTTCGCGTTGCAGTACACCTACAAGCGTCATGATCACGCTACGGGTCGGGACGAGCCGACCCGTCTCGACACGCTACAGCTCGATCTTGGCGTCATAGGCCCAGCCGCGGGCGGTGAGTTCGTGCAGAACAACTTTCATAATCTCATCGGCGTCGAGCCGGCCTATGGCTGGGGCAACCAGCTTCACAACGAGCCGACGGTCGGTCTCACCTTCGAGCGGAGATGGCGGACAGGCCGCGCCGTGCTGATCGACAATCCCAAGCTGGAGGTCGATTTCATCCCACGCGCGGCGGTGGCGCTCGGAAACGTCGCGACCTACGGCAGCGTGGGCGGCACGGCGCGCATCGGCAAGAATCTTCGAGACGATTTCGGACCCACGCGTTCGCGTCCCGCCTTGCCCGGGTCGGACGCCTTCATCGGGGATGGCAGCTTCGGCTGGTATCTGTTTGCTGGTGTCGACGGACAGGCGGTCGCCCGCAATATCTTCCTGGACGGCAACACGGACGGTTTCAGCCAGCGCGTGTCGCATCGGCCGTTCGTCGGCGAGGTTCAGGCGGGGCTGGCGGTTCTGTGGCGGGGAATGCGAATTTCATACACCCAGATCCTGCGCACGCCGGAGTTCTTCGAGCGGGATCGCATCACACAGTTTGGCTCGATCAATCTGACCTTCAGATACTGAAGCGGCGTCCGGTCCAAATAAAAGGGGCGCCCGAAGGCGCCCCCTGAACCGTGGACGGACCGCTATATGCGTCCCATCAACAGCAACACGATGACAATGATGAGCACCAGTCCGATGCCGCCGCTTGGGTAATATCCCCAGCCGCTGCTGTGCGGCCAGGTCGGCAGCGCCCCGATCAGGATGAGAATCAGGACGATCAGTAGAATGGTGCCCAACATTGATTGCTCCTTAGCCTAGGTTTGTCTCGGCGAACGACCAGTTCGCGAGCTTGTCGAGCCAGGCCTGGACGTGGTCCGGTCGGCGGTTCTGGAAATCGAGGTAGTAGGCGTGCTCCCACACGTCGGCGACGAGGAGCGGGGTGCCGCCATGGGCGATCGGGGTGTCGGCGTTGGCCGTCGTCTCGATCTTGAGCTTGCCGTCAGCGCCCTTCACGAGCCAGGCCCAGCCGCTGCCGAACTGGCCCACGGCCGCCGCCTTGAAGGCAGCCTTGAAGGCGTCGAGACCGCCGAAGCTGTCGTCGAGCGCGCTCTTGATCTTGCCGGTCGGCTCGCCGCCCTTGGGCGCCATGCTGTTCCAGTAGAAGGTGTGGTTCCAGATCTGGCCGGCGTTGTTGAAGATCGCCTTGCCCTTCTCGTCCTTGGCCGACTTCTTGATGATGTCCTCGAGCGACAGACCTTCGTACGGCGTGCTCGGGACGAGCTCGTTCAGCTTGTCGACATAGGCCTTGTGATGCTTGCCGTAGTGGAAGGAGATGGTGTTGGCCGAAATCACCGGCGCAAGCGCGTCATCGGCATAGGGGAGTTTCGGAAGAGTGAAATTGGACATAACGCTATCCTTAGCTGGCTGGCCCGGATCGTCCCGGGCGGGCGGCGTCCGACATGAACGCACCTCACCTTATGACGTTGCGCGTTGCGATGGCGCTACGTTTTTTCCTGTAAAATCGCAAAGCCCTGATTCGTCGTGTGGTTTCGTAAACAGAGCCTGCGGCACACTCGGAAGCGCTCGAATCGGGCAAGTCGTTCTCACTCGCCGAATGCCGAAGGCCGTCGCGCAGATTTTTTAGCGAACGTTTCTTAGTCGCTCACTCTGTGGTTGCGTGCCCCGAATCGGTGAGTATTTGTGAGAACCGACTCATTCAAAGAGGAGGTTCGCCATGAAGGGCAACCCGCAGATCATCGCCGAACTCAATAAGCTCCTGAAAAACGAGCTGACGGCCATCAACCAGTATTTCCTCCACGCCCGCATGATGAAGCATTGGGGCTTCGATCGTCTCGGCAAGAAGATCTACGAAGAGTCGATCGGCGAGATGAAGCACGCCGACAAGCTCATCGAGCGCATCCTCATGCTCGACGGTTTGCCCAACCTTCAGGATATGGGCCGGCTCGCGATTGGCGAGAACGTCCCGGAAGCGCTCGAGGCCGACCTCAAGCTCGAAAGCGGCGCACGCACCGCGCTGGTCGAGGCGGTGACGGCTTGCGAGGCGGCGAAGGACTATGTCAGCCGCGAGATCGCGGTCAGCATCCTCGAGGACGCCGAGGAGCACATCGATTTTCTCGAGACCGAGATCGGCCTGATCGAGAAGGTCGGCGTGCAGAACTACCTGCAGAGCCAGATGGGCGAAGGGAAGGGGCCGAGCTGAGGCTCGGCATCCGAATCAGTCAGTCGGCCGCGAGGAGCGTCGGCTCCACGGCTCGCTCACGGGCGATCGCGTGCGCGATGCGATCGCGCATGTCGCAGGCACAGGTTCCGCACTGGGGGCTCTTGCCACAGGCTCGGAACACGTCGGCCGGGCGACGGGCTCCCGCCCGGACGGCGGCGTCGACCTCGCGCTCTCGAATGGCTTTGCAGATGCAGATATACATGCCCTGACGGCCGTTTCTTCCCGCTGTTGCGACTTACTCGCATGAGCAGGATAGAGGCGGAGTCGGCCGCCGGTCAAGCCCCCCCCCGAATCCGCTCCGGGGAAGGGGGGATACCTTGCGACCCGGCCTACCGGGGCGCGACCATGAACGGCCCGATGGCCGTGATGGCGCAGTCGGTGCCTCCGGCATCGCGGCAGCCCTGGAGGGCCATGGATGTCGCGTCCTGCTCGCTGGGCCGGCCACTCGCGATGCCGATTCGCCCATTTGCCGCCAGCGCTACGGCGCGCCAGTCGTTGGCGATCAGATACTGTTCGAGCGCCCTGGTCTGGGCGTCGTCGAGGGAGGTGCCGATATCCTGCGGCGCGAAGATGTCGGTCACCTTCATCGTCTGGGGCGTGCGCACCAGGACTTCCTTGTTCACCGCGTAGACGACGCAGGGCCGTCCCGTGAGATGGCCGCAAATTTGCAGGTTACGGCGAATCACGTCCGTGTCGGTCTCGCTCGGCGTCCACCAGTCGAAGCGGTTGTGACCCAGCACCAGCGCCCGGGTATGCCGGCTGGTCATGTAGTACTTCGCCAGTCGTTCCCGGGCAGAGTCGCGAAGCAGGGGAGCGGTCGCCGGGTCGAAGACGATCGGTGGCACCGGCTTGGCAGACGGCACATAGGGGGCCGGCGGCATGGGCGGTGCCCGGAACGACCAGACCACGTCGTTCTCTACCGCGTAGAGCATGCAGCGGTCGTAGTCGCGGACGATCGGTACTTCCCGTTCGACCTTCCTGTTGCAGTCGTCCAGCGCCTCGCGGCGCGCGGCGGCCTCATCGACCCGGTCGGTCGCGGTCGCAAAGATGCCCCGCACGTTCAAGGCGAAGGCCTTGGCGCCGGATGCGTCCGCATAATTCTGTACGGCACGCCAGCGGAAGTCGGGGGCGAAGGGAACGTCCTTGGCCACGAAACGACGTGGCGCTGGCGAGGCCGGCGGCGCGGCGGGCGGAGCGGCCGCGGGCTGCGGTGCGGCCGGGGTGGCGGCTCCTTGCGCCGCAGGTCGATCC
>NZ_JBQVQG010000011.1:0-165067 GCF_052439685.1 Reyranella sp. | reverse complement strand
CACGAACTACCGTCCGCAGTTCTACTTCCGGACGACGGACGTGACGGGCGTGGTGACCCTGCCGGAAGGCACGGAGATGGTGATGCCGGGCGACAACGCGCGGCTGGTGGTCGAGCTGATCCAGCCGATCGCCATGGACGAGGGCCTGCGCTTCGCCATCCGCGAGGGCGGTCGCACCGTCGGCGCCGGCGTCGTCACCAAAGTCGTAAAGTAAGAACGTAACAGACGCGACAAGGCGAACATCATGGCCATGGACAACACAAACATCCGGATCCGGCTGAAGGCCTTCGATCATCGCGTGCTCGATTCGTCGACCAGCGAGATCGTCAGCACGGCCAAGCGGACGGGCGCGCAGGTGCGTGGCCCCATCCCGCTGCCGACCGGCATCGAGAAGTTCACGGTCAACCGCTCGCCGCACATCGACAAGAAGTCGCGCGAGCAGTTCGAGATCCGTACGCACAAGCGCGTGCTCGATATCGTCGACCCGACGCCGCAGACCGTGGACGCGCTGATGAAGCTCGACCTCGCCTCCGGCGTGGACGTCGAAATCAAGCTCGGCGCCTAGAGCGGACCAGGAAAGAAGGAAGAAGACCATGCGTTGCGGTCTCGTCACCCAGAAGGTCGGCATGACCCGCGTCTTCAATGACGCCGGGGAGCATGTGCCCGTCACCGTTCTGAAGGTGGATCAGCTGCAGGTTGTTGCTGTCCGCTCGGAAGAGAAGGACAAGTATGTCGCCGTGCAGCTCGGCTACGGCAAGGCCAAGGTGAAGAACGTGACCCAGCCGATGCGCGGTCATTTCGCCAAGGCCAAGGTCGAGCCGAAGAAGAAGCTCGTCGAGTTCCGTGTCGCCAAGGACGCGGTCCTCGAGGTCGGCGCGGAGCTGGTGCCCAGCCATTTCGTGCCGGGCCAGTTCGTCGACGTCGTCGGCACCACGATCGGCCGCGGCTTCACCGGCTCGATGGTCCGCTGGAACTTCCACGGCCTCGAGGCCAGCCATGGCGTGTCGGTCTCGCACCGTTCGCATGGTTCGACCGGTAACCGTCAGGACCCCGGCCGTACGTTCCCCGGCAAGAAGATGGCCGGTCACTACGGCAGCGAGCGCGTGACCACGCAGAACCTGAAGGTCGTCGCCGTCGACGACGAGAAGGGCCTTCTGCTGGTGTCCGGCGCCGTTCCGGGCCCGGCCAATGGCTACATCATCGTCAAGGACGCCTCCAAGCGCGCCCGTCACAAGGATGCCCCGTATCCGGCCGGCCTGCGCAAGGCCGCTGCCGAGGCGTCGGCTCCGGCGGCTGAAACCGCTCCGCAGGCTTAGGGATCAGATCATGAAGATCGCGGTCAAGACCATTGAGGGCGGCAGCGCCGGCGAGATCGATCTCGCCGACGCGGTGTTCGCCGTTCCCGTCCGCAAGGACATCCTGCAGCGTTGCGTTGTGTGGCAGCTCTCGCACCGTCAGCAGGGTACGCACAAGACCAAGGGGCGCGCCGAGGTTACGGCGACGGCCAAGAAGATGTACGCCCAGAAGGGCACCGGTCGGGCCCGTCACGGCAACGAGGCGGCGCCGCAGTTCCGTGGCGGCGGCAAGGCGTTCGGCCCGGTCGTGCGCAGCCATGCGAGCGACCTGCCGAAGAAGGTCCGCAAGCTCGCGCTGCGTACCGCGCTGTCGGCCAAGGCGGCCGAGGGCAAGCTGATCGTGGTCGAGGCTGCCGCTCTGGCCGAGCCGAAGACCGCGCAGCTCAAGGGTCACTTCGGCGCACTGGGCCTGACCAGCGCGCTGATCATCGGCGGCGCCGAGATCGATACGAACTTCGCCCGCGCGGCGGCCAACATCGCCCATGTCGATGTGCTGCCGCAGCAGGGCGCGAACGTCTACGACATCCTGCGCCGCGACACGCTGGTGCTCACCAAGGATGCCGTGAAGCACCTCGAGGAGCGTCTGCAATGAGCGCCAAGCGGTACATCCCCCAAACCGTCTCGCGCCTGCGCATGTACGAAGTAATTCGTGCACCGCTGATCACCGAGAAGACGACCAACGGTTCGGAGCACAGCCAGGTGACCTTCAAGGTCGCCGCCGATGCGACGAAGCCCGAGATCAAGCAGGCCATCGAAGGTCTGTTCAAGGTCAAGGTCAAGGCGGTCAACACCGTCACGGTGAAGGGCAAGAGCAAGGTATTCCGCGGCCGTCCCGGCGTGCGGAGCGACTGGAAGAAGGCGATCGTCTCGCTGGTCGAGGGTCACAAGATCGACGTGACCACGGGCCTGTAGGACGGGAGACAGAACAATGGCCTTGAAGACATTCAAACCGATCACGCCGTCCCTGCGACAGCTGGTCATCGTCGACCGTACCGGCCTCTGGAAGGGCAAGCCGGTCAAGGAACTGACGCGCGGCAAGAGCAACACGGGCGGACGTAACAACCACGGCCGCATCACCAGCAATCACATGGGCGGTGGTCACAAGCGCCGTCTGCGTCTGGTGGATTTCAAGCGCCGCAAGTTCGACGTCGCGGCGACGGTCGAGCGCCTCGAGTACGACCCCAACCGTACCGCGTTCATCGCCCTGATCAAGTACGCCGACGGCGAGCTCTCCTACATCCTGGCGCCGCAGCGCCTGAAGGCGGGCGACGAGATCATCTCGGGCGAGCGTGTGGACATCAAGCCGGGCAACGCGATGCCGCTGGCCAACATGCCGGTCGGCACGATCGTCCACAATGTCGAACTGAAGAAGGGCCGGGGCGGCCAGTTGGCGCGCTCTGCCGGCAACTACGCCCAGCTCGTCGGCAAGGACGCGGGCTATGCCCAGATCAAGCTGAGTTCGGGTGAGCTGCGCCTGGTGCCGGGCGAATGCCTGGCCACTGTGGGTGCGGTGTCGAACCCGGACAACCAGAACATCGTCATCGGCAAGGCTGGCCGCCAGCGCTGGCTCGGCCGCCGTCCGACGGTTCGCGGTGTCGTGATGAACCCGGTCGATCATCCGCACGGCGGCGGCGAAGGCCGCACCTCGGGTGGCCGTCATCCGGTGACGCCGTGGGGCAAGCCGACCAAGGGTAAGAAGACTCGCAAGAACAAGGCGACGGACAAGATGATCATCCGCCGCCGGCACGCGACGCGCTAGGAGATAGACAGTGGCACGCTCCGTTTGGAAAGGCCCCTTCGTTGAAGGCAGCCTGATCAAGAAGGCCGAGAAGGCCAGCGGGAACGTCCGCAACGAGGTGATCAAGACTTGGTCGCGTCGTTCGACGATCCTGCCGCAGTTCGTCGGCCTGACGTTCGGGGTCTACAACGGCAGGAAGTTCATCCCGGTGAACGTCACCGAGGAAATGGTCGGTCACAAGCTCGGCGAATTCTCGCCGACCCGCACCTTCACCGGCCATGCCGGTGACAAGAAAGTGTCGAAGGATTAACGCGAGATGAGCAAGCCATCCGCTCCCCGCCGCGAGGCGGACAACGAGGCCAAGGCCGTCCTGCGCGCCGTGCGAATCAGCCCGCGCAAGCTCGACCTCGTGGCCGCGACGATTCGCGGCAAGAAGGCCGCGACTGCCGTCAACGAGCTCACCTTCTCCAAGAAGCGGATTGCGCTCGACGTGAAGAAGGCCCTGACTTCGGCCATCGCCAACGCCGAGAACAACCACAACCTTGATGTCGACCGGCTGGTCGTCGCCGAGGCATCGGTCGGCAAGGGCCTGGTCATGAAGCGGTTCCAGACGCGTGGCCGCGGCCGCGCGGCCGGCATCGTCAAGCCGTTCGCTCATCTCACGATCGTGGTGCGCGAGCGCGCCGAGGCGGAGGACAAGTAATGGGTCAGAAGGTCAATCCGATCGGCCTGCGGCTCGGTATCAACCGGACCTGGGACTCGCGCTGGTACGCCGAAGGCGGCGAGTACGCGAAGATGCTCCATGAGGACATTCACATCCGCAAGGTGCTGCGCGAGCGGCTCGCCCAGGCGGGTGTCGCGAAGATCATCATCGAGCGTCCGGCCAAGCGCGCGCGCGTGACGATCCATACTGCCCGTCCCGGCGTGGTGATCGGCAAGAAGGGCGCCGACATCGAGAAGCTGCGCGGCGATCTCGCCAAGATGACGAAGGGCGAGGTGGCCCTGAACATCGTCGAGATCCGCAAGCCAGAGATCGACGCGACGCTGATCGCCGAGAACATCGCACAGCAGCTGGAGCGCCGGGTCGCGTTCCGCCGTGCCATGAAGCGCGCCGTTCAGTCGGCGATGCGTCTGGGCGCGCTGGGCATCCGGATCAACTGCTCGGGCCGCCTGGGTGGTTCGGAAATCGCCCGTATGGAATGGTACCGCGAAGGTCGCGTGCCGCTGCACACGCTGCGCGCGGACGTCGACTACGGCACCGCCACTGCCTTCACCACCTTCGGCACCTGCGGCGTGAAGGTCTGGGTGTTCAAGGGCGAGATCATGGCGCACGACCCGATGGCGCACGACAAGCGCGCCGAGGAAGCCGCGCCGCAACGTACGCCGGCGCGCACCGAGCGCACCGAGCAGAGGGACGCGTAAACCACCATGCTGCAACCCAAGCGCACCAAGTACCGCAAGGCCTTCAAGGGCCGTATCAGCGGCGCTGCCAAGGGCGGCTTCAACCTCGACTTCGGCTCCTATGGTCTGAAGGCGATGGAGCCGGATCGTCTGACGGCCCGCCAGATCGAAGCGGCCCGCCGCGCCATCACGCGTCACATGAAGCGTGCCGGTCGCGTCTGGATCCGGGTGTTTCCGGACGTGCCGGTGTCGAAGAAGCCGGCCGAGGTCCGCATGGGCTCCGGCAAGGGCGCTCCCGAATTCTGGGCGGCGCGGGTGAAGCCGGGTCGTATCTTGTTCGAGCTCGAGGGCGTGTCGGGAACGATCGCCAAGGAAGCCCTGGCGCTTGGTGCGGCCAAGCTGCCCATCAAGACCCGCTTCGTTTCCCGCGTCGGCGCCGAAGGCTGAGGGAGAAGGACATGAAGGCCACCGATCTGCGCCCCAAGACCAAGGACGAGCTGAAGAACGAGCTCGGCAACCTTCGCAAGGAAGCGTTCAACCTGCGTTTCCAGAAGGCTGGAGGCCAGCTGCAGAAGACTGCCCGCGCGCGCCAGGTGCGCCGCGACATCGCCCGCATCAAGACGGTGCTGGGCGAAAAGGCCGCCGGTTAAGGAGCACGAAATGCCGAAGCGTATCCTGGAAGGCGTCGTCGTTAGCGACAAGATGGACAAGACCATCGTCGTCAAGGTCGAACGTCGCATTCAGCATCCGATCTACAAGAAGTTCATTCGGAAGTCGAAGAAGTACCACGCGCACGATGAAGCCAATGCCTTCAAGGGCAAGATCGGCGAGATCGTTCGTATCCGCGAGTGCCGTCCGCTGTCCAAGACCAAGAGCTGGGAAGTTCTGGTCGAAGGCGCGAAGGCTTAGGCGGACCGGAGCACAGACATGATTCAGATGCGAACCAATCTCGAGGTCGCCGACAATTCGGGCGCCCGTCGAGTCCAGTGCATCAAGGTGCTGGGTGGCTCGCGCCGCAAGTATGCGAGCGTGGGCGACGTGATCGTCGTTTCGATCAAGGAAGCCATTCCGCGCGGAAAGGTGAAGAAGGGCGAGGTGCATCGCGCCGTCGTCGTCCGCACCTCCTTCGCTCTGCGCCGCCAGGACGGCAGCGCGATCCGCTTCGACCGCAACGCCGCCGTGCTCATCAGCAAGCAGGACGAGCCGATCGGCACTCGTATCTTCGGACCGGTGACGCGCGAGCTGCGCGCCAAGAAGTTCATGAAGATCATCTCGCTTGCGCCTGAGGTGCTCTAGCCATGGCAACGAAACTCAAGATCAAGAAGGGCGACCGGGTGAAGGTCATCACCGGTGGCAGCAAGGGCAAGGTGGGCGACGTCCTGCGTGTTCTCCCCAAGGAGAACCGGGTGGTCGTTTCGGGCGTGAACATGATCAAGCGCCACACCAAGCCGAGCCGTGCGGAAGCCGGCGGAATCATCGAACGCGAGGCCACGATCCACGTCTCCAACGTGGCCCTGCTGGATCCCAAATCGGACAAGCCGACGAAGGTCGGTTTCCGGTTCCTTGAAGACGGCCGCAAGGTGCGCATCGCGCGTGCCTCCGGCGAGACCATCGACCGCTAGGAGAACGGGCCATGCCCGCGCGTCTGCAAGAACACTACATCAAGAACGTGCGTGAAGCGCTCACGAAGGAGTTCTCCTACCAGAACTCCTTCCAGGTGCCGAAGCTCGACAAGATCGTCATCAACATGGGCGTCGGCGAGGCGGTTAACGACCGCAAGGCCGTCGATGGCGCCGTGGCCGACCTCACGGCGATCACCGGTCAAAAGCCGGTCGTCACCCGGTCGCGCAAGTCGATTGCGACCTTCAAGCTGCGCGAAGGTATGGCGATCGGCGCGAAGGTGACACTGCGTCGAGACCGCATGTACGAGTTTATCGATCGCCTGATCACGATCGCCCTGCCGCGCGTCCGCGATTTCCGCGGGTTGAATGGCAAGTCGTTCGACGGCAATGGCAACTACGCCATGGGCCTGAAGGAGCAGATCGTGTTCCCCGAAATCGACTACGACAAGGTCGATCAGGTGCGCGGTATGGACATCATCATCTGCACGACTGCGAAGACGGACGCGGAAGCCAGGTCGCTTCTCCGCGCTTTCGACTTCCCGTTCGTGAACTGAGGCCGGAGAACCACATGGCCAAGACGAGTTCGGTCGAAAAGAACAACCGTCGCGCAAAGATGGCGAAGCAGTACGCCCCCAAGCGCGCGAAGCTGAAGGCGATGGCCGTCGACGACAAGTTGACGCCGGAAGAGCGCTTCGGGGCCCGCCTCAAGCTGGCGGAGCTGCCGCGCAATTCTTCGCCGACGCGGGTGCGTAACCGGTGCGAGCTCACGGGCCGGCCGCGCGCGGTGTATCGCAAGTTCAAGCTGTCGCGCGTGGCGCTGCGTCAGCTGGCGTCGCTGGGTATGTTGCCCGGCGTCGTGAAGTCGAGCTGGTAAACGGGGACCGTAGACCATGGCGATGACAGATCCCGTCGGCGATTTGCTGACCCGTATCCGCAACGGCCAGTCGGCGCGCCTCGAGAGCGTGACGGCCCCGGCCTCGCGGCTCCGTTCGAGCGTGCTCGACGTTCTCCAGCGCGAAGGCTATATCCGCGGCTGGTTCGAGGAAGAGCTTCGGCCCGGCGTCCGCGAACTGCGGATCGAGTTGAAGTACGACAACGGCCGTCCGGTCATCAAGGAGATCAAGCGCGTCTCCACGCCGGGCCGTCGCGTCTACTCCAAGATCCGTGAGCTGCCGCGCCACTTCAATGGGCTGGGCATCTCGATCCTGTCCACGCCACGCGGTGTCATGTCCGACGCCGAGGCGCGTGCCGCCAATGTCGGCGGCGAAGTCATCTGCAAGGTGTTCTGAGCATGTCGCGCGTCGGCAAAAATCCGGTGGTCATCCCGGCCGGTGTCACCATCGAGCTCAAGGGCCAGCATCTCAAGGCCAAGGGCAAGCGGGGCGAGCTCCAGCTCGTGGTCCATGACGACGTTTTGGTCGCCAAGGAGGCCGAGGGGCTGGTCTTCAAGCCGCGTAACGACAGCCGCCGGGCCCGCATGCAGTGGGGGACGGCTCGCAACCTGGCGAGCAATGTCGTCCGCGGCGTGTCCGACGGGTTCACCATCAACCTCGAGATCAATGGCGTGGGCTATCGCGCCGCGGCCGATGCCAAGATGCTGAAGATGCAGCTTGGCTTCAGCCATGATGTCGAAATCCCCATTCCTGCCGGTATCGAGATCAAGGCGGTCAAGCCGACCGAGATCGCGATTTCGGGCTCCGATCGTCAGCGTGTCGGCCAGATTGCGGCGGAAATCCGCAGCCTGCGTCCGCCTGAGCCCTACAAGGGCAAGGGCATCAAGTACTCGACTGAGACGATCCGGCGCAAGGAAGGCAAGAAGAAGTAGAGGCGAGAGAATCATGTCCGACCGCAATGCTCTTTTCGCCCGTCGCCAGCGGCGCACGCGCTACGCGCTGCGCCAGGCCAGCAACGGCCGTCCGCGCCTCAGCGTCTTTCGCTCGGGTAAGCACATCTATGCCCAGGTCATCGACGACCGTAAGGGCGTGACCCTGGCTGCCGCCTCGACGCTCGACAAGGACGTCCGGGGCACGCTCAAGACCGGCGCCGACAAGGGTGCGGCGGCCGAAGTCGGCAAGCTGATCGCCGCCCGCGCCGTCGCGGCTGGGGTCAAGGAAGTCATCTTCGACCGCGGTGGCTATACGTATCACGGCCGCATCGCTGCGCTGGCCAATGCCGCCCGTGAGGGCGGCCTGTCGTTCTGATCGGGAGTTAGATTATGGCTCGTTCACCCGGTGGTTCCGGCCGTTCCCCGCGCGATCGCGATCGGCCGCGCGACCGCGACGAGGACAATGAACTGACCGACAAGCTGGTCACGATCAATCGCGTCGCGAAGGTCGTGAAGGGCGGTCGTCGCTTCGCTTTCGCCGCCATCGTCGTCGTCGGCGACCAGCGTGGTCGAGTCGGCCACGGCGCCGGCAAGGCGCGTGAGGTCCCCGAGGCGATCCGCAAGGCCACGGAAGCCGCGAAGCGCGGGCTGATCCGGGTGCCGCTGCGCGACGGTCGCACGCTGCATCACGACGTGAAGGGCCGCTTCGGCGCCGGCAAGGTGACGCTGCGTGCCGCTCCGGCCGGTACCGGCATCATCGCGGGCGGTCCGATGCGCGCCATCTTCGAGACGCTGGGCATCAAGGACATCGTCGCCAAGTCGGTCGGCACGTCCAACCCGCACAACATGATCAAGGCGACCTTCAAGGCGCTGGATCAGCTCAACTCGCCGCGCATGGTCGCGACGCGTCGTGGCAAGAAGGTCGGCGACCTGCTTGGCCGTCGTGACGAGACGACCGCGGAAGCGGCCGCTTAAGGAACCGGACCATGGGCAAGGGCAAGACCATCAAGATCACCCAGACCGGCAGCCACATCGGCCGCACGGAAGACCAGCGCGGGACGCTGATCGGCCTGGGCCTGAACAAGCGCCATCGCACCCGCGAACTCGTGGACACGCCCGAGGTTCGCGGCATGATCAACAAGGTGCGCCATCTCGTGCGCATCGAAGAGGAAGCGCGCTAGGCCCCGGGGCCACGGCGCGGAGGTAAAAGACGATGAGACTGAACCAGATTTCCGACAATCCGGGCGCCCGCAAGGGTCGCATGCGCGTCGGCCGCGGTATCGGCTCCGGCAAGGGCAAGACCGCGGGTCGCGGCGTCAAGGGCCAGAAGTCCCGTACCGGCGTCGCCATCAAGGGTTTCGAGGGCGGCCAGATGCCGCTCCACCGCCGGATCCCGAAGCGCGGCTTCCGCCCGCCGCATCAGAAGAGCTGGCAGGTCGTCAACCTCGGCACGCTGCAGAAGGCGATCGACGACAAGAAGCTCGACGCCGGAAAGGTGATCGACGCCGAGGCGATGATCGCGGCCGGCTTGTTCAAGAATGCCGCGGACGGTGTCCGCCTTCTTGGCAAGGGCGAGCTCACGACCAAGATCGAAGTGAAGGTCGCGGGCGCCTCGGCGTCGGCGATCGCCGCGGTCGAGAAGGCCGGCGGCAAGGTCGAACTGCCGCCCAAGCCCGTCGCCGAGGCGGCCTGAACCGGACGGCGTCAACGGGGGCGTCGCTTTCCCCTTGTGTCGTTCACGCGTGAGGTTCCATGGCATCCGCCGCCGAGCAACTTGCATCTAACCTGAACTGGGGTTCGATCGGTAGGGCGACCGAGCTGAAGAAGCGGCTGTGGTTCACCGTGGCCGCGCTCGTCGTCTTCCGTGTCGGCGCCTACATCCCAGTCCCGGGCGTGGACCCGGCTGCCCTGGCGGAGATCTTCCGGCAGAATGCCGGCGGTATCGCCGGGCTGCTTGACGTGTTCTCGGGCGGCTCGATCGGCCGTATGTCGGTGCTGGCGCTCAGCATCATGCCGTATATCTCGGCCTCCATCATCATGCAGATCCTGACGACGGTCGTGCCGTCGCTGGAGGCGCTGAAGAAGGAGGGGGAAGCCGGCCGCAAGAAGATCAACCAGTACACCCGTTACGGAACGGTCATTCTTGCGACTTTCCAGGCCTACGGCATTGCCGTCGGACTCGAGAGCCAGGTGGCCACGGCAGGCCCGGTCGTCATCGATCCCGGCATCTTCTTCCGGTTCGTGACCATCGTTACCCTGGTGGGCGGCACGTTGTTCCTGATGTGGCTGGGCGAGCAGATCACGGCGCGCGGCGTCGGTAATGGCGTCTCCCTGATCATTTTCGCTGGTATCGTCGCCGCTCTCCCGGACGCCCTGGTGCAGACTCTCGAACTCGGCCGCACCGGAGCCCTGTCGGCGCTGTTCATCATTGCGCTCGTCATCGGCATCGTGCTGGTGGTGGCGGTCGTGGTCTTCGTCGAGACTGCGCAGAGGCGAATTGTCGTCCAATATCCCAAGCGTCAGGTCGGCAATCGCATGTATGGCGGCGAGGCCTCGCACCTGCCGCTCAAGATCAACACGGCCGGCGTCATCCCGCCAATTTTCGCTTCGTCGCTGCTCCTGTTTCCGGCGACCATTGCGTCCTTCCAGGGAAATTCCGGCGAGCCGGGCTGGGTGCAGGCCATCTCCACCTATCTGGGTCATGGCCAGCCCCTCTATCTGGTGGCCTATATCGGCTTGATCGTCTTCTTCTGCTTCTTCTACACGACCGTGGTGTTCAATCCGACCGACACGGCCGACAATCTGAAGAAGAACGGCGGCTTCATTCCCGGGATCCGGCCGGGCAAGAACACGGCGGAGTATCTCGAGTACATCCTGAACCGCCTGACGGTGATCGGTGCGCTCTACCTTTCCGCGGTCTGTATCCTCCCGGAACTGCTGATCGCCCGCGGCGGGGTGCCCTTTTATTTCGGCGGCACCAGCCTCCTGATCGTGGTTTCCGTCACACTCGATACGGTGACGCAGGTGCAGGCGCATTTGCTCGCCCACCAATATGAGGGCCTCATCAAGAAGGCTCGACTGCGGGGCAAGGGCCGATGAACATCATTCTCCTCGGACCGCCAGGTGCCGGCAAGGGTACCCAGGCTCAGCGGCTGCAGCAGGAGCGGGGGCTGGTCCAGCTTTCCACGGGTGACATGCTGAGGGCGGCCGTCGCCTCCGGCAGCGAACTCGGCCAGAAGGCCAAGGGCATCATGGAGCGGGGCGAGCTCGTTCCCGACGAGCTTATGGTCGGCCTGATCCGCGATCGCATCGCCCAGCCGGACTGCGCCAAGGGCTTCATTCTGGATGGTTTCCCTCGCACCGAGGCCCAGGCCAAGGCGCTGGACAAGATGTTGGCCGAGTCGGGCAAAAAGCTCGACCGGGTGATCGAGATGGAAGTCGACGAGAAGGCGCTGACCGAGCGCATCGTCGGCCGGTTCTCCTGCGCCAAGTGCGGGGCGGGCTACCACGACAAGTTCAAGCGGCCGAAGGTCGAAGGTGTCTGCGACGTCTGCGGGTCGACGGAGTTCGCCCGCCGCAAGGACGACAATGCAGAGACCATGAAGACTCGTATGGCCACCTACAGGGCTCAGACCGAGCCCTTGTTGCCCTACTACAGCGCCCGGGGGGTGCTGCGGAAGGTCGACGGGATGGCCGCGATGGACGAGGTTTACCGCCAGATCACGGAAGTCCTGGCGGGGACTTGACAAGGGTGAGTTCCATTGACTCGGGGGTGCGGATACCTATAATCGCGCGCTTTTCCGGGGCCAGCGGAACATGTGACGGGCGCGCGCGAGCGCGCCATAAGTCTTTGAAGGAGTTAAGACTTTGGCTCGTATAGCCGGTGTGAACATTCCGACCGCCAAGCGTGTGGTGATCGGGCTTCAATACATCCACGGGATCGGTGCGGCGAAAGCCAAGGAGATCTGTGGAAAAGTTGGGATCGACGAGTCGCGCCGCGTGAATACGCTGAGCGACGACGAGGTTATCCGCATTCGCGAGGCGATCGACCGCGACTACACGGTCGAGGGGGACCTGCGGCGCGAAGTGGCGATGAACATCAAGCGTCTGATGGACCTCGCCTGCTATCGCGGCCTGCGTCACCGTCGCGGCCTGCCGGTCCATGGCCAGCGCACGCATACCAATGCGCGCACCCGCAAGGGCCCGGCCAAGCCGATCGCCGGCAAGAAAAAAGTGACGAAGTAAGAAGGGATCTCGGTCATGGCCAAAGCTGCAGCCGCCACCGGCTCCGCGCGTCCCCGTCGCAAGGAACGCAAGAACATCATCGCCGGCGTCGCGCACGTGAACGCCTCGTTCAACAACACGATCGTCACGATCACCGACGCCCAGGGCAACGCTATTGCCTGGTCGTCGTCGGGCCAGCAGGGCTTCAAGGGATCGCGCAAGTCGACCCCGTTTGCCGCGCAGATGGCTGCCGAAGGCGCCGGTCGCAAGGCGATGGAGCATGGCATGCGCACGATCGAGATTCTGGTGCGCGGCCCCGGTTCGGGTCGTGAGTCGGCCTTGCGGGCGTTGCAGGCGGTGGGCCTCGCCGTGACGTCGATCCGCGACGTGACGCCGATCCCGCACAATGGCTGCCGGCCGCCCAAGCGTCGCCGCGTCTGATTTCGAGTGGAGGCGGCGCTCATGGCGCCGCCCGCTCATGGGGAATGTATGGCGAGTCCCAAGGGGCTCGCTCGAACCGGTCTAGAGGGGTAGCCCACGTGCTTCAGAAGAACTGGCAGGACCTGATCAAGCCGGAGAAGCTTGTCACCGAAGCCGGCGTCGACCCGGGTCGCGTCGCGACCATCGTCGCCGAGCCGCTCGAGCGCGGCTTCGGTCTCACGCTCGGCAATGCGCTGCGGCGCGTCCTGTTGTCGTCTCTCCAGGGTGCGGCCGTCACGTCGATCAAGATCGACAACGTGCTGCATGAATTCTCGTCGATTCCCGGCGTCCGCGAGGACGTGGTGGACATCGTCCTGAACATCAAGGCGATGGCAGTGAAGATGCAGGGCGACCGCCCGCAGCGTCTCTATCTGCGCGCCGTTGGCCCCGGTGAAGTCACCGCCGGCATGATCGAGCTGCCGGGCGACGTTCAGATCATGGACGCCAAGCATCTGATCTGCACGCTCGACGATGGGGCGTCGATCTCGATGGAACTCATGGTCGCCACGGGCAAGGGCTACGTGCCGGCGTCGGCGAACCGTCCGGAAGACGCTCCGATTGGCCTCATTCCGATCGACTCGGTATTCAGCCCGGTCAAGCGCGTTTCCTACAAGATCGAGAACAGCCGCGTTGGTCAGGTCACCGACTACGATCGTCTGTCGATGACTGTCGAGACCAACGGCACGACGATGCCGGCCGACGCCGTGGCTCTCGCCGCGCGTATCCTGCAGGACCAGCTACAGCTCTTCATCAATTTCGAGGAGCCGCGCGAGGTCCGCAGGGAAGAGCAGCAGGACGACTTCCCGTTCAACCGCAACCTGCTGCGCAAGGTCGACGAGCTCGAACTGTCCGTCCGCTCGGCGAATTGCCTGAAGAACGACAACATCATCTATATCGGCGATCTGGTTCAGAAGACCGAGGCGGAGATGCTGCGCACGCCGAACTTTGGCCGCAAGTCGCTGAACGAGATCAAGGAAGTGCTGGCCGGCATGGGCCTCCACCTGGGCATGGAAATCCCGGGCTGGCCGCCGGACAACATCGAGGAAATGGCCAAGCGGCTGGAAGAGCCGTACTAGGCCGGTAGAAGGAAATAAGTCATGCGTCACAACAATCGCGGCCGGAAGTTCCACCGCACGGCTGAGCATCGCAAGGCGATGTTCATGAATCTTGCCGGTGCCCTCATCAAGCACGAGCAGATCACGACAACGCTGCACAAGGCGAAGGACCTGCGTCCGATCGTCGAGAAGCTGGTCACGCTCGGCAAGCGTGGCGGCCTGCACGCGCGCCGTCAGGCGATCGGCTTCCTGCGCGATCCCTACGTTGCCGACAAGCTGTTCACCACGCTGGGACCGCGCTACTCCAAGCGCAACGGCGGCTACCTGCGTGTCCTCAAGGCGGGCTACCGCTTCGGCGACGCCGCCGAGATGGCCGTGATCGAGTTCGTCGAGCGCGACACCTCCGCCAAGGGCCAGGACAGCGGTCCGTCCGCCGACAAGTCCGAGCAGCAGGAAGCGGCGTAGAGCCCCTTTCCGAAGATCTGGAGAACGCCCGGTGGCTCTGCCCCGGGCGTTTTTCTTTGGTAGGCTTTCCGGCATGACCTTGACGCTGAAGAAGGCCCTCCCGGTAGAGCGGGACGATGTCGAGCGGATCCTGTGGACGGCATTTTCGCCGTATGTCCGCGACCTTGGGCGCGAGATCACGGCCCATCATTACGCGTTCCTCGCTGGCTCCATCGAGCGCGGCGACGTCTATCTCGCGCTGGACGACGAAGAAACCGTAGGCGTCGCCGTGACCGAGCGGCGCGGCGAGGGCATCTACATCGACCGACTCGGCGTCGTGCCGATCCACCAGGGCAGGGGCATCGGGGGCTTCCTCCTGGATCGGATCGAGGAAATCGCGCGCTCAAACAACCTCGGGGAACTGTCACTGGAGACAGCGGAGATGGCGGAAGGCAACATCCGGCTCTATCTGCGGCTTCGAGATCGTGCGCCGGGGACCGCCCTCGCACGGTCTGGACGCACACATGCGTGTCTTCATGGTGAAGACGCTGTAACACGCGGCAACGATCGGTAATGCGCGGCAATGATTTGTGTTTTCCCTGCTGTGCGCGTTCGGCCGACGCTGCGTGCGTGCAAGTCGCCATCGTCCTCTTCGCCGTCTTCACGGCCACCATGGCCAACGGGGCCGTATTCGCAACGCTCGGCCTGTTCGGTCGCGAACTCGGCCTCGGTGAGTTCGAGGTCGGGACGATCTTCGCGTCCTCCGGGGTGCTGTTCTTCCTGACGGCGTCGTCCTGGGGACGCCTCTCGGATCGCTTCGGTAGAGCGGCCGTCATGGCCGCCGGGCTTGTCGCGACCGCTTTGTCGCTCGCGCTCTTCGCGGCCTTCTACGCTGCGCTCTTGCCGTATGCCTTCCTCGGATTACTGGCTGCGCGCATCGTCTACGGACTGTTCGCCGGTGGCATCCAGCCGGCGGCGATTGCCTGGATGGTCGAGGCGACGCCGCGCGAGCGCCGACAGGCGGGAATCGGCCTGATCGGCGCTGCGGTGAGTGTCGGGAGCGTGCTGGGCCCTGCTTTCGTGGCGATGCTGGCAAACCGCGGTCTCGCCTGGCCGGTCGCCGCCGCCGCGATGTTGGCCGCCCTGGCCGCCCTGACGATGGTTGGCGTCCGCGAAGGCCCGCGGGCGGCGGCGACGGCGCAGGCGGAAGCCGCACCGGTGGACGGCCTTGCGGCCTATGCGCTGCTGGCCTTCGTGATGGTCCTGGGCTTCGGCGCCCTGCAGGCAACCACGGCCTTTTATGTCCAGGACCGCTTCGGACTCGAGACAGAAGCGGCGATTCGCGCGACGGGGTTTGCGTCTGCGGCCTTTGCCGCCGGGGCTTTCCTGATCCAGGCCTTCGGCGTGCGCGCGCTCGCGCCGGATACGAGGGACATGATGGCCTTGGGCTTCATCCTCTGCCTGGCCGGCATCGCAGGCGCCCTGGTCGCGCGCGGCCCGAACGTGCTGATCGTGGCATTCACCGTCCTCGGTATCGGCTACGGGCTGGCGCAGGCGGGCCTGATGACCGACGCTGCCCGGTTGGGCGGAGAGCGCCGGCAGGGGCTGGTCGCGGGCCGACTGCACGCAGCCATGGCGGCAGGCTGGATCGCCGGTGCCTTGAGCGGCACTTCCCTCTACGGGCTGTCGATGCGGGCGCCGCTCTTGATCGCCGGAGTGGCGCTGGCGCTGTGCGCGCTCAGAACTGCTCTTCCGAGAGTGCGAACACCGTCCGCCCCGCCGACTTGAGGGGGCCGAGCTGGGCAAGCGCCGGCGGCAGGATGACCTCGGCATAGAAGCGCGCCGTCACCAGCTTTGCCTCGAGGAAGGCGGGATCGCCGTCACGCTGGCCGAGCCATGTCTGAGCCACCAACGCACTGCGGGCCAGCAGCCATCCGCCCAGGGCTGTGCCCGCCAACCGCAGGAAGGGGACCGAGCCCGCCAGCGCGTTCACCAGCTCCGCCTTGACCGACTGGACGACCCACTTCGTCGCATCCTCCAAGGCGTCGGCTGCGGCTTGGAGGCCGGTGCGGATGGCCTCGATATCGTCGCCGGGAGCAGCCTTCATCTCTTCGGCCGTGGCGCGCATCTCGGCGACCAGCGCGAGCATGGTTTCGCCGCCATCCTTGGCCACCTTGCGGCCCACCAGGTCGCGCGCCTGGATGCCGTTGGTGCCCTCGTAGATCGGCAGGATGCGGGCGTCGCGCAGGTGCTGCGCCGCGCCGGTTTCCTCGATGAAGCCCATGCCGCCGTGGATCTGTACGCCGGTCGAGGCGATCTCGTTCCCAAGGTCGGTGAACCAGGCCTTCACGATCGGGATCAGTAGATCGACCCGGTCCTGGATCTTGCGGCCTGCGGCCTTGTCGGGCTGCTTCAAGGCGCCGTCGATGCCGGCCGCGGTGTAGTAGCCCAGCGCCCGCATCGCCTCGATCTGGGCGCGCATGGTCATGAGCATGCGGCGCACGTCGGCGTGATGGACGATCGACACCGAAGCGGGCGCGGCGCTGCCGTCGTCCTTCGACTGCACGCGGGTGCGGGCGAAAGCGGCGGCCTGCTGGTAGGCGCGCTCGGCGATGGCGAGGCCCTGGATGCCGACCGACAGGCGGGCGTTGTTCATCATGGTGAACATGTAGGAGAGGCCGCGGCCTTCCTCGCCGACGAGATAGCCGACCGCCCCGCCATCGTCGCCGAACGACATCACGCATGTCGGGCTCGCATGGATGCCGAGCTTATGCTCAAGCGACACGCAGCGCAGGTCGTTGCGCTTGCCCGGCGTGCCGTCGGCGCCCGGCAGATATTTCGGAACGATGAACAGCGAGATGCCGCGCACGCCGGCCGGTGCGTCGGGCGTACGCGCGAGGACGAGATGGACGATATTCTCGGCCATGTCGTGCTCGCCGTAGGTGATGAATATCTTCTGGCCGCTCACGAGATAATGGTCGCCGTTCTTGACCGCGCGGCTCTTGAGCTGGCCGAGGTCGGAGCCGGCCTGGGGCTCGGTGAGGTTCATGGTTCCGGTCCACTCGCCGGAGATCATCTTGGGCAGATAGGTCGCCTTCTGCTCATCCGACCCGTGATGGTGGATCGCATCGATCGCGCCCTGGTTCAGCAGCAGGACGAGGCCGAAACCCATGTTGGCGGCCTGCCACATCTCCTGCACGGCGGTCGCCAGCAGCCAAGGCATGCCCTGGCCACCGAACTCCGGATCGAAGGGCAGGGAATTCCAGCCGCCTTCCACGAACTCCTTGTAGATGGCCGCGAAGCCCGGCGCGGTGCGGACCACGCCGTTCTCGAGCTTGGCGCCGACCTTGTCGCCCTCACGGTTCAGCGGGGCGAGGCCGTTGCCGGCCAGCTTCCCGGCTTCCTCGAGCACCGCGTCGATCGTGTCGTCGGTCGCATGCTCGTAACCGGGCAGGACGGCGACGCCGGAAAGGCCGGCCACTTCGCGCAGGGCGAAACGCATATCGGCCAGCGGGGCAGTGTAAGTCATGTGAATTCCTCCGGTCCGCAATATGCCGCGCTCGGTCGCTTTTGGCGACCGGCTCGGCTATTTTGGCCACCAAATGACAAACACAGTCCTGCTGTCGGTCGACGGCCCCATCGCCACCATCACGCTGAACGATCCAGCGAAGCACAATCGCCTCAATCCCGCGGGGCTGAAGCTGCTGCGCGAAGCCGTCGAGACGGCCGATGCCGATCCCGCCGTCCGCGTCACGGTGATCACCGGTGCCGGCGACAAGACTTTCTGCTCCGGCTACGACCTCGGCTCGATCCCGGCTGGCGAGCGGAAGGACGAGGGTGGCGACAACACCTTCGAAGTCGTCATGGACCGCATCGAGGCGATGCGTATGCCGACCCTGTGCGCCCTGAATGGCGGAGTCTATGGCGGGGCCACCGACCTGGCACTGGCCTGCGACTTCCGCCTCGGCGTCAGAGGCATGCGCTTCTTCATGCCGGCGGCGCGCTTCGGCCTGCACTATTACCCAAGCGGCTTGCGTCGCTACACCCAGAAGGTGAGCCCGAGCTTCGCCAAGCGTGCCTTCCTGCTGTCGGAGGATTTCCACGACACCGAGTTGCTGGCGGTCGGCTATCTCGACTGGCTGGTCGAGCGCGCGGAGTTCAGGGACAAGGTTGCCGAGAAGGCCGCGCGGCTGGCGGGACTGGCGCCGCTCTCGATGTCGGGCATGAAGCGCGCCATCGAGCAGTTCGCCCAGGCGGCGCCCGACATGCCCTCGATCCGCCAGACCCAGCGGGCCTGCGCGACCTCCGAGGATCTCAAGGAGGGGCTGGCGGCACTTGGCGAGCGGCGCACCCCGGCCTTCAAGGGCCGCTGAAGCCCGGTGCCGGCGCATGATCGTGCCGGTTGTCCCAAGATTGCCGCGATTCAGTGCAGGATGCGGGCAGTATCTGAGGTCGTGCCGAAAGCTGCCGGGCAGGGTATCTTGCCCCTGGGCCGCAGATTGGGATACGGCCGCTGAAGCGAAGAGACCATGCAACGCCGTCTAGCTGCCATCGTCCATGCCGACCTCGCCGGATTTACCCGGATGATGGAGGGCGCCGAGACCCGCACGTTCCGCCATCTCAAGTCGGCCCAGATCGAAGTCTGGCGGCCGGCGATCGATGCCGGGCGCGGCCGGCTCGTCGGTACGGCAGGCGATGCCATGCTGGCGGAGTTCGGCTCGGCCGTCTCGGCGGTCGCGGCGGCCATCGATATTCAGGAGCGCATGGCGCGCTTCAACGAATTGCTCAGCGAGGAGCAGCGCATGCTGTTCCGCGTCGGCGTCCATCTCGGCGAAGTCATCATCGACGACGAGGACCAGAACATCTTCGGCGACGGTGTAAACTTGGCGGCGCGCATTCAGACTCTGGCGGAACCTGGTGGCATCGCGGTCTCGCGCGCCGTCCGCGACCTCGTCGAGTTGCGCACCGAGTACGCGTTTCACGATGGCGGCGAGCATCAGCTGAAGAATGTCAGCCGCTCGGTGCAGGTGTTCCACGTGCGTCCGGCGAAGCTCATGTCTCCCGGTACGACGACGCGGATGGTTCCGCAGATCACCTTGCGCTTTGAGGGGCCGGATTCGGCCGGCCGCAAGCACGCGTTCGAAGTGTCAATGGATAAGCTGGTCGGCCAGTCGCAAGGCATGTGCATCGGCCGCGCCGCCGACCAGTGCGAACTGGTTGTACCGCATCCGACCGTGTCACGGCGGCATGCCAAACTCAGTGTCGCCGGCGAGGCGCTGCAGGTCGAGGATCTCGGCTCGACCAACGGGACCGCCGTCAACGGCACCGTCCTCAAGGCAGGCGCGCCGACGGCCCTGCAGGCGGGATCGAAGTTGCGGCTCGGCGATGTCGAGCTGGTCGTCCATCACACCTAGCGGCGTGGTCCGCCCATGAACGAGCCCACGACTCTTTCCGGCGCCACGCCGCCCGAGGTCGACTATGTCTCGCTCAAGGCGGGACAGCTGATCGGCCGGTACGAGATCGTGTCGGTGCTGGGGCAGGGCGGGTTCGGGATCACCTATCGCGCCCGTGACGTGCAGCTCGGTCGCGAGGTCGCGATCAAGGAGTACCTCCCGTCGGCGCTGGCGGTGCGCCAGGACGGCTCCACGGTGCTGCCGCGCACGACCAAGATGGCCGACGATTTCGGCTGGGGGCGCGACCGCTTCGTCACCGAAGGCCGCACGCTCGCCAGCCTCCATCGCGTGCCGGCGATCGTGCAGGTCTTCGACTTCCTCGAAGCCAATGGCACGGCCTACATCGTCATGGAGCTCCTGAGCGGCATGACGCTCGAGGAGCGCATCAACACCGGCGGCAAGCTGACGCCCGAGGAGGTCGACCGCATCCTGTGGCCGCTGCTGGACGGGCTCGAGCAGGTGCACGCCGCGGGCTTCCTGCATCGCGACATCAAGCCGGCGAACATCCTGCTCGATGCCGCCGGCAATCCGACCCTGATTGATTTCGGTGCGTCGCGCGCGGCAATGGTCGGCCGGACGGCGGCAATGACGGCGATCTTCACGCCGGGCTATGCCGCGGCCGAACAGATGACGTCGGCGAAGCAGGGGCCGTGGACCGACATCTACGGCCTTGCCGCCACGATCTATCACGCCATCGTCGGCAAGGCGCCGCCCAATGCCTTCGACCGCATGCTGGACGACGGTTACGAGCCGCTCGGCAAACTGGCGCCGCAGGGATTCGCGCCGGGCGTGCTGGCCGGCGTTGATGCCGGTCTCACGGTGGCCGCGCGCGACCGTCCGCAGTCGATTGCCGGCTGGCGGCCCATCCTCGGCATGACGGCGGCGCCGGAGCCGAACGCCACCATGGTGATGGGCAAGCGCGAAGACGTGCCGACCGAGCGCAAGTCCGTTCTCGGACCTGCGACGACGACTGCGTCGACCCTGGCGCCCCCTCCGGCAGCAAAATCACGAGCCGGTCTGTGGGCTGGCGTGGCGGCCGTCGTGTTACTGGCGGTCGGGGGCGGTGGCTACTATGCGATGGCCACGCGTGGGCCCGACCCGGAAATGGTGAAGGCGCGCGCCGCGGCCGATGCCGCCGAGGAGGCACGGCGCAAGGCGGCAGAGGAAGCCGACCGTCTGCGCGCTGAGAAGGCCGACCAGGAAGCCAAGTCGAAGGCCGACCAGGAGGCCAGGGCCAAGGCCGCGCAGGACGCCAAGGCGAAGGCCGATCTCGAAGCCCAGGCCGAAGCGGCCCGCCGGCAATTCGAGGAAGACACGCGCCGCAAGGTCGAGGCGGAGATCGCCGAAAAGAAGCGCGCCGAAGAGGAAGCCCAGCGCAAGGCCGCCGAGGAAGTGGCGGCCCGGCAGAAGGCGATCGAGGAGGCACGCAAGGCCATCGAGTTCGTCGCCGGCAACTTCGACCATTTCGGCAAGACGCTGATGCTGATCGGTCTCAAGGACCGGCCGACCGAGATCAGACTGCAGGGCGTCGACAGTGTCGACGATCCTGCGCTGCACAAGCTCGCGGCCGACGCGCTGGCGGCGCAGCCGCGCAACCTGCGCTGCCGCCAAACCGATCGGTTGACCGATGGCACGCCCCTCTATCGCTGCCTGATCACCAAAAGAAACTCCAAGGATCCGCTCGTCGACATTCCAGACTCGGATCGCGACGATCTCGCGCTGGTTCTGGTCCGGACCGGCCTGCTGCTGGCCTCGTGCGATGCCCCCCGCTCCTATGCGGATGCGGAGGACGATGCTCGTGGCAGCAAGCAGTATCTCTGGAGTAGAGTGAACGTTCCTGAATACAAGAGGAGATGCACCAGATGACTGCAGTGACTGCTGACACAGCCTTCTTCTTCGGCAGGAAGATCGTCGTCCGGATCGTGGGCGTTGTCGCGGCCCTCGGGCTCGTGGCCGCCTGCACGGACGATCGCGGCCAGCCGAACAACCAGACGACAGGTACAGTCATGGGGGCCGCACTGGGCGGCGTCGTCGGCGGCTTGGCCTTCGGGTCGGTCGGCGGTGTAGTCGGTGGTGCACTGGTGGGTGGCCTGGCCGGCAATCTCGTCGGTCGCGCGCTCGACGATCAGGAACGCCGCCGTCTCGCCGAAGCCACGCAGTATGCGTTCGTCGCCGAGAACAACGTGCCGACCACCTACACGGTCGAGCCGACCAAGACCTCTTCGTCGGCCGCGACGACGGCGCCGCCGACCGTCGTGAGCGCCAAGCCGGTCGCGCCGGCGTCCAGCCGCGCCGACGGTAGCACCTGCCGCCCGATCGAACTGACTGCCACCAAGAACGGCCAGACCACGACCGAGACCACGACCTTCTGCAAGGCGGCCGGCTCGCAGGAGCTGAAGCCCGTCTCCGTCTGATCCGCCGACATTTCGGTGAACGGCCGGCGGTTCCTGACCGCCGGCCGTTTTCGTTTGGGGAAGGCTGGCCGGATCGACACAACTCGGTCATTTTCCTGGGCGAGGAGAGAGACATGGCAGGCAATCCACAGGCAGCGAAACTGCGGGATCTTCTGGCTCGGAGGGAGTTCATCCTGGCGCCGGGCGTCTACGACGGTATTTCCGCGCGGGTCGCGGACCGTATGGGCTTTCCCGCGCTCTACATGACGGGCTACGGCGCGACGGCCTCGATGTTGGGCCTGCCCGATGCGGGCCTTGCGACCTATTCCGACATGCTGGGCCGCGTCGAGATGATCTGCTCGGTGGTCGAGACGCCACTCATTGCCGACGCCGATACCGGCTATGGCGGGCTGCTGAACGTCCAACGCACGATCCGCGGCTACGAAGCGGCCGGCGTCGCCGCGATCCAGATCGAAGACCAGGAGATGCCCAAGAAGTGCGGCCATACGCCGGGACGGCGCGTGGTGCCGGCTGAAGACATGGCGCTCAAGATCAGAGTGGCGGCAGAGGCACGCCGCCACGAGGAGACGCTGATCGTGGCGCGCACGGATGCGCGTACGGCACATGGTCTCGACGAGGCGCTGCGGCGTGCCCGGCTCTATGAGGAAGCCGGGGCCGACATCATCTTCGTCGAATCGCCCGAGAGCGAGGCGGAGCTGGAGCGCATCGGCCGTGAGGTCAGCAAGCCGCTGCTCGCCAACCTGGTGGAGTTCGGCAAGACGCCGCGGGCCGAGGTCGACAGGCTGAAGAAGTGGGGCTTCGATCTCGCGATCTATCCGGTGCTGGGTCTGAGCGTTGCCGCCGAGGCGATGAGGCGGTCGTTCGCGCACCTCAAGGACAGCGGCACCAGCGTGGGCGACCCGCTGCCGCAATATCAGGACATTCACGGCCTGATGGGCTTCCCCGAGGTCTGGGACTTCGAGAAGCGCTGGGCGACATGAACGGCAAGCAGTTTCTCGAACTCCTGTCGCGCCTGCCGGCCCGCGTCTGGATCCAGGCAGTCCTGGGGCTGATCGGCTTCGTCGTGCTGGCGGTGCTGGGTTTTGCCGTGATCGCGGGCGTCGCAGCGGTCGGGCTGGTGCTGCTGCTGGCCTTCAAGGCGAAGCGCTGGATTCTGGGTTTCTTTCGCCGGGACATCGAGCCCGCACCGCCGGCCCGTCACCACGACGGCAAGGTGACCGACGTCCAGTACGAGATCGTCGACCGAACCAACGATCGCCCGCCGCCGTAATAGGGCATGGCACCGTCCACGGAGCGCGCCATCCCGGTGGTGCGCTCTCAGAGCCGGACGATCTTTCCCGGGTTCATCAGGTTCTGCGGATCGAGGGCGCGCTTGATCGTGCGCATCGTGTCGATCTCGACCTGGCTGCGATAGTGGGCGAGCTCGTCGACCTTGAGCAGGCCGATGCCGTGCTCGGCCGAGATCGATCCACCATAACTCACGACCAGATCGTAGATGGCAGCCGTGACATTTCGGGCGTGCGGCGTGAAGCGGGCCTTGTCCCAGCCGGCCGGCGCCTGACAGTTGAAGTGGAGGTTGCCGTCACCGACATGGCCAAAGGTCACCGGCCGGCCTTCCGGGAGCGCCTTCTTCATTGCCGCCAGTCCCTCGGTGACGAAGGAAGGGATCTTGCTCACGGCAACCGAGATGTCGTGCTTCACGGAAGGGCCTTCCTTCTTGGAGGCCTCCGTATGGTTTTCGCGCAGGCTCCACAGCGCGCGTGCCTGCGCCTCGTTCTGGGCGATCGTGGCGTCGAGAACCACGCCCCGTTCCATCGCTTCGCCGAGATAGGCTTCCATCTTCTCGCGCAAGCCTCCCGCGTTCTCGCCGTCGCGACGCGCGCGTGTCGAGGACCATTCGAGCAGCACGTACCAATCATGGCGCTCGGCCAGAGGATCGGCAGCGCCGGGAATGTGCTGCAGCACGAGGTCGAGTCCCTGGCGCCCCATGAGCTCACAGGACGTGACGTTGTCTTCGGAGGCGGCATGCGCGCCGCTCAGCAAGGCGACCGCGGCTTCGGGCGAGGGGACGGCGACCCAGGCGGTGGCGATGTCCTTGGGCTTGGGCCAGAGCTTCAGCACCGCGCGCGTGATGATGCCCAACGTGCCTTCGGCGCCGAGATAGAGGTCGCGCAGATCGTAGCCGGTATTGTCCTTCTTGAGCGCCCGCAGCCCGTTCCAAATCTCCCCCTGCGGCGTCACGACCTCCAGGCCAAGCACGAGCTGGCGGGCATTGCCGTAGTGCAGGACCTGCACGCCGCCGGCATTGGTCGAGAGGTTGCCGCCGATCGAGCAGCTACCTTCGGCAGCCAGCGAAAGCGGAAACAGCCGGTCGTTCGCCGCCGCCATCTCCTGGATGGTCTTCAGGACGACACCCGCCTCGACCGTCATCGTATAGCCGATCAGGTCGATGTCGATGATGCGGTTCATGCGGTTGAGCGACAGGACGATCTCGCGGCCGTTCTCCTGCGGGATGCCGCCGCCCACCAGGCCGGTATTGCCACCCTGCGGCACCACGGAGACCTTCTCCGCCGCGCAGAGCCCCACGACGTCCGCGACTTCCTGCGTGTTGGCCGGTCGCACCACGGCCAGCGCATGGCCCACGAAGCTCTCGCGCCAGTCGGTGACGTAGGGATGCTTGCCTTGTTCGTCGACGATCAGGCCTTTGTCGCCGACGATGGCGCGCAGTTTTTCGACGAAGTCGCTCATCAGATACGCAGCACCTTGCCCGGGTTCATGATGTTCTTGGGATCGAGCGCCCGCTTGATCGTGCGCATCGTGTCGAGCTCGATCCGCGAGCGGTAGTGAGCAAGCTCGTCGAGCTTGTCGATGCCGATGCCGTGCTCGGCCGAGATCGACCCGTCGAGGCTCGTAACCAGGTCGTTCACCGCACGGGTGATGGCGGGCGAGTACTGGCTGAGCGTCGGCCGGTCCATGCCCTTCGGGCCCATGAAGGAGAAGTGGATGTTGCCATCGCCGATGTGACCGAGCGGGTAGGGGCGGATGCTGGGCAGCACGTCGAGCGCAGCCTTGAGACCGCGTTCGATGAACTCCGGCACCTTGGAGATCGAGACGGAGATGTCGTAGCTGAGGCCCGGCCCTTCGGCGCGCGAGGCCGGGGCGACCGATTCTCGGATCACCCACATGTTGCGCGCCTGCGCCTCGCTCTGGGCGATCACGGCATCGAGCACCCGGCCGGCTTCCATCTGGTCGGCGAGGAACTGCTCCATCTTCTCCGACATGCCCTCGGCACCTTCGGCCTTCGGGCGTGCCGACGTCCATTCGAGCAGCAGGAACCACTGCGTGTCAGCCTTCAGCGGATCCTGCGTGCCGGGAATGTTGCGCAGGACCATGTCGGTGCAGGTCCGGCTCATCAGCTCGCACGAGCCGACATTGTCCTCGGAGGCACCGTGCGCCTCGGACAGGATCTCGATCGCCGCCTGCGGATCGCGGATGGCAAGCCAGGCGGTGGCCACGTCCTTGGAGGCGGGCCACAGCTTCAGCACGGCCTTGGTGATGATGCCGAGCGTGCCTTCGGCACCCATGAACAGGTGTTTCAGGTCGTAGCCGGTATTGTCCTTCTTGAGCGCGCGCAGGCCGTTCCAGATGTCGCCGTTGGGCAGCACCACTTCGAGGCCCATGACGAGATTGCGCGCATTGCCGTAGCGCAGAACCTGGACGCCGCCGGCGTTGGTCGAGAGATTGCCGCCGATCATGCAGGAGCCCTGGGCGCCCAGGAACAGCGGGAAGAAGCGGTCGTGGCTGGCCGCCGTCTCCTGCAGCGTCTGCAGCACGCAGCCCGCCTCGACCGTCATCGAGTAGCCGACCGGATCGACGTTCAGCACCTTGTTCATGCGGCCGACCGACAGGACGATGCCGGTGTGCGTGGGCCAAGGCGTCGCGCCGCCCATCAGGCCGGTATTGCCGGCCTGGGGCACGATGGCGATGCCGTTGTCGTAGCAGAGCTTCACCACCTTCGAGACTTCCTCGACGTTGGCCGGGCGGACCACGACCGCCGCGTTGCCCACGATCGAGCCGCGCCAGTCGGTGACGAAGGGCTGCTTGCCTTGATCGTCGGCGATCAGGCCCTTGTCGCCCACGATGGCGCGCAGGGCGTCGAGAATCGCCGGTGTGACGGGAGCCATGGGAATGGTCGGCATGAGGGCGGTATCAGGCATCGTTTCCTCTCTTTGACGGCAGACTAGCGCTGCCTGTTGGAGTCGTCATCCGCGGCGGCGCGACGGAGCCGGTCGTTGATCGCGAGGCCGAGGCCGGTCTGCGGAATGGGCATGACGGCGATGCGGCCGATGCCCGGGCGGTCGAGCGACCGCATCATGGCGAACAGGTTGGCGGCGGCCTCGCCGAGATTTCCGGACGGGCTGAGATTCATCGTGAGCATGGCGCCCGCGGGCACGGTGTCGCCGAACGCGAGCAACCCCTCGTCGGGCGACACCGACGTGGCCTCCAACCGTACGGGACGCGACGGGGCGTAGTGACTGTGGAGCTGGCCGGGCGACGTGCGGGCCGCGTCCCCGGTCGGGATGGCGTCGCTGAGCGCAATGAGGCCGATCACGGCTTCGATCGCCTCGCGGGTAGCGCCGCCGGGACGCAGCAGGATGGGCGTGTCGCTCGAGAGATCGAGGACCGTGGATTCGACGCCGACGAGACAGGCGCCGCCATCGAGGATCATCGGCGCGCGCGCTCCCAGAGACTGCGCGACATGCTCGGGACGCGTCGGGCTGACCTCGCCGCTGCGGTTGGCGGACGGGGCGGCGATCGGCCGGCCGGCGGCGCGGATGAGGGCCTGGGCGATCGGGTGCGAGGGCGCGCGGATCGCCACCGTGTCGAGTCCGGCGGTTGCCAGAAGCGCGATCGGCGATCCTTCGGCGCGGGGCAGGACAAGGGTGAGCGGACCCGGCCAGAAGGTGGCGGCGAGCTTCTCCGCCGTGTCGTTCCAGCGCACGAATTCGCGGGCGGCTGGGGCATCGAGGACGTGGCTGATCAGCGGGTTGAATTGCGGCCGGCCCTTGGCCTCGAAGATCGCTGCCACCGCGCGCTCGTTGGTGGCGTCGCCGCCCAGCCCGTAGACGGTCTCGGTCGGAAAGGCGACGAGCCCGCCTTCCCGCAGTGTGCGGGCGGCGTCAGCAATGGACTGCTCCGTCGCCTCGATCACGTTCATCGCGCCGCCAGGCTGCGGGCGATGAAGTGGGGGTTGGCGAAACGCGGCTTGCCGTACAGCAGGGGCTTGCCGTCGACGGTGACCACCTCGCCGCCGGCGGCCTCGAGCACGCCCTGGGCCGCGCCGGTGTCCCACTCCATGGTCGGTCCGAACCGCGGGTAGATGTCGGCCTGGCCTTCGGCGATCAGGCAGAACTTCAGCGACGAGCCAGCCTGGACGCGGTCGGCGACGGTGAGGTTGTTGTTGCGGAACCAGATGTCGAGGTCGTTGAAGGTGCCGTGGCTGCGGCTCGCGCAGGCGGTGAGACCCCCCGTCGGCGGGGTGCGCGTCCGTATCGGCGTGAAGGGGCCCTTGCCCTCGCGCCTGTCGGCACCAAACCCCTTGGCACCGCGCCACAGGGTTTCGGTGGCTGGCGCCAGCACGATCCCGAGGGCCGGACGGCCGTTCTCGACGAGGGCGATGTTTACCGTGAACTCGCCGTTCTTCTTGATGAATTCCTTGGTGCCGTCGAGCGGGTCGACCAGCCAGAAGGGGCGGCCGTCGTCGAGCGTCGGGACGCGGCCCGCCGCCATCTCCTCCTCGGCAATGATCACCAGGCCCGGTGTCAGTTTTCGGAGGCCTGCCAGGATGACCGCTTCGGCGGCATGGTCGGCATCGGTGACGGGGCTGCGGTCATCCTTGTCGCGGACGCCATGATCGCCGGCATAGATGCGCATGATCTCCTGCGCGGCCTCTTCGGCAATGGTGGTGCAGACGTCGCGGAGGGTTTCAAGGGAGGGGAGGGCTTGGGTCATGGGCGGTCCTTATACTTGGCGGGGCCTTCGCCTTGACAGCAAACTTCACGCCCGTGAGTATATTGGAACACTGTTCCAATATATAGAACATAGGGAATGGACTGATGCCCGTCAATGTCATCGGGATGATCGGCGTGGCACCGCCGCAGGGAACTGCCTTGCATGTGATCGCTGGCGGGATCTCGCCTTCATTCCTCCGCGAATTCGCGCAAACCCACGAAACGGCGGGCTTCGACTATGTGCTGGTCGGCTACTACGCCTCGTCCGCCGAGGGTTTCACTGTCGCGACCTATGCGGCGGCCCATACGGAAAAGCTTCGCTACCTGATCGCCCACCGGCCAGGCGTCGTGTCGCCGACGCTAGCAGCCCGGGCGGCGGCAACGATGGATCAACTCTCCGGCGGTCGCCTCGCCCTCCACATCATCGTCGGCAACAGCGATGCCGATCAGCAGCGTGAAGGCGACTTTTCGCCGAAGGAAGAGCGCTACGTGCGCGCCGCCGAGTATCTCGACGTGATGCGCAAGGTTTGGACCTCGACCAAGCCCTTCGACTACGAGGGCAGGTTCTACCGGTTCAGGGACGTCTTCTCCGAGGCACGGCCTTTCCAGCAGCCGCACCCGCCACTTTTCTTTGGTGGTTCATCACCGGGCGCAATGGAAATGGGCGCGCAGCATTGCGACACCTTCGCCATGTTCGGTGAACCGCTGGCGGAGACGGGCGAGCGCATTGCCGAGTTCCGCCGTATGACGCAGCCGTTCGGACGGACCCCGCGCTTCAATGTCTCGTTCCGCCCCATCATCGCCGAGACCGAAGGCAAGGCATGGGACAAAGCGAAGAAGATTCTCGACGATCTAAAGTCCAGCGGGACGATGCCGACGAAGGCGCAGGACAAGTCGGCCGAGCGGTTGGTCGAGTTGGCCAAGCGGGGCGACGTGCATGATGAAAGGCTCTGGATGCCCGTGGCGGGCGCCGCCGCAGGCAAGGGCAACACGTCGTGCCTCGTCGGCACGCCGGAGCAGGTCGCGCAGGCGATGCTCGAGTACTACCGGCTGGGCGTGGCTTCGTTCCTGATCCGCGGCTTCGACCCGCTGGGTGACGTGTCGGAATTCGGCCGCGAATTGATCCCTCGGCTGAAGGCGGGGGCACTCGAAATCGACCGCGAGATCGCGGCGGCTGCCTGATCCGCCTGACAAGCAATCAAGAGCAATCAAACAGGAGGAAATGTGTTCAGGAAGAAGTTTTGCGTCGCTCTCGCGGGCACCGTGGCCCTTTCACTTGGCTTCGCCGGCGTGGCATCGGCGCAGCAATATCCGGACAAGCCGATCAAGCTGATCGTGCCTTATCCGCCGGGCGCGACGAACGACCTGCTGGCGCGGGTACTTGCGGAGCCGCTGGCGAAGGAACTGGGCCAGCCGGTGATCGTGGACAACAAGGGTGGCGCTGCCACCGCGATCGGCGCGACGGCGGCGGCCAATGCGCCGGCCGACGGCTATACGATGCTGCTGGGCACGGGCACGACCTACACGCTCAATCCGCTGCTCAAGAAGGGCCTGGTCTACGACACCGACCGCGACTTCAAGATGGTATCGATCATCGCCGAGGTTCCGGTGGTGTTCATCGTCAATCCTAAGTTCCCGGCCCGCACGCTGTCGGAGTTCGTGGCCTACGCCAAGGCCAATCCGGGTAAGGTGAACTATTCCTCGTCGGGCCTCGGCTCCTCACTGCATCTCGCGGCCGAGCTGTTCGCCCAGCGCGCCGGCATCAGGATCACACACGTACCGTACCCGGGAAGCGCGGGCGCGATGCGTGCCCTTCTGGCCGATGAGGTTCAGATGTTTTCGGAGGTGATTTCCGGTGCCCTTCCGCACATTGCGCAGAAATCGGTCGTGCCGCTTGCAATCACCAGCGCCAAGCGGCTGGCCGTCGCCCCGTCGATCCCGACAGTGGCCGAAAGTGGCTATCCCGGCTTCGAGGCGCTGGGCTGGTATGCTCTCGCGGTCCCCAAGGCGACGCCCGCTGCCGTGGTCGCTCGGATCGAGGCCGCCATCAACAAGATCCTGGCATCTGGTGTGCTGCAGGCGCGCTTCGGACCGCTCGCGATCGTGATCCCGGGCCCGCAGGAGCCGGGATCGGCCGAGAAGTACATGGCGAAGGACCGCGCGATGTGGGAGCCGCTGGTGCGCTCGCTGAACATCTCGCTAGACTGACGGCGGGCATGGACACGACGGTCGTCAAGGCATTGACGGTGCTGGAGACGCTGGCGTCCAGCGCAACGCCGCTTGGTGTCACCGAACTTGCGACGAGGCTCGGCCTGTCGAAGAGCAACGTGCATCGCCTGCTGCAGACGCTGGCCGGGCGCGGCTACGTCATGCAGGTCGACCAGCGTTACACCGTGACGACCCGGCTGTGGGAACTGGGCGCGATGGTCGTCAGCCGGCTCGACGTCGCGACGGTCGCTGTCCCCGTGATGCAGCGTCTCGTCGCCGAGGTCGACGAGACGGCGCATCTCTCGGTGCTCGACATGGCGGCCTGCGAGGTCGTGTCGATTCACAATGTCGAGAGCACCCAGCCGGTGCGAGCCTACTCCCGGATCGGCCAGCGCACGCCCGCGCACTGCGTAGCCACCGGCAAGGCGCTGCTGTCGGTGCAGGCGCCCGAGGCTCTGCGGACGTTGCCCGAGGAGCTGCAGCGTTTCACCCCTCACACGCTCCATCGTCGGGACGATCTGCTCGCGGCGCTGGAGAAGATCAGGCGCGACGGCTACTCGACGAATGTCGGCGAGTGGCGTGAGCAGGTGGGCGGCGCGGCCGCAGTGGTCTACGACCATGCCGGACGTCCGGCAGCGGCGCTCGGGCTGACGGTGCCCGTGGAGCGGCTCCAGCCCGAGGTGATGAACCGCTACATCCCGCGATTGACGGCGGCGGCGGACGAGATTTCGCGACTCATGGGCGCGCCCCGCCGCGCAGGGTGATCGCTATCCCTTCAGCACGCGGCCCGCGACGGCATCGAGCTTGGCCACCATCTCCGCCGAACGGACGGCGGGCGAGGTGATGAGCGCATGTTCGAGCGCACGGTCGCAGCCGGACGGGCAGGGCGTCGGGCGCGACTCCTTGAGGCGCGGCGCGATCATGGCGACCAGCGCCTTGGCCCTCTCGGCATTCTCGAGCAGCACGCGGACGATGTCGGCGACCTGGACATGGTCATGGTCGGGATGCCAGCAGTCGAAGTCCGTGACCATGGCGACGGTGACGTAGCAAATCTCTGCCTCGCGGGCGAGCTTGGCCTCCGGCATGTTGGTCATGCCGATCACGTCGCAGCCCCAGCTCCGGTAGAGCTTCGATTCCGCGAGGCTCGAAAACTGCGGCCCTTCCATCGCCAGGTAGGTACCACCCTTGCGGACGGGGAACCCGGCCTTCTGCGCGCATTCGTGCGCGACGTCGGCCAGCCGGTTGCAGGTCGGCTGCGCCATCGAGACGTGGGCGACGAGGCCCTCGCCGAAGAAGCTCTTCTCGCGGGCGAAGGTACGGTCGATGAACTGGTCGACGATGACGAAGTGCCCGGGCGGCAGATCCTCGCGCAGCGAGCCGCAGGCCGAGAGCGACAGGATGTCGGTGACGCCGACCCGCTTCAGGGCATCGATGTTGGCGCGGTAGTTGATCGAGCTCGGGGAATGACGATGGCCGCGGCCATGGCGGGGGACGAAGACGACGTTCAGGCCGTCGAGGACGCCGAACAGGAACTCGTCGGATGTCTCGCCGAACGGCGAAGAGATCCGGCGCCATTCCGGGTTCTTGAGACCGGCCATGTCGTAGACGCCGCTGCCACCGAGAATTCCCAACACCGTCATATGCTTCTCCTGGTTGGCGGTGGTGTATCATTCCAGACCGGCAAAGGGGAGAGAAGCATGGGCAGGCTCGAGGGCAAGATCACCATCGTCACGGGGGCGACCAGCGGCATCGGACGGCGCACCGTCGAACTGTTCGTCCAGGAGGGGGCCAAGGTGGTCGCCACGGGGCGGCGCGAGGAACTCGGCCGTACGCTGGAGGCCGCCCTCGGGACTGACAACTGTATCTTCGTGACGGCGGATGCGACGCGCGAGGACGATGTGAAGCGCATGTTCGACGCCTGCCTGTCGAAGTGGGGGCGGGTCGACTGCCTGTTCAACAATGCCGGCGGACCGGCGCCGGTGGGCGGCATCGAGACGGTCCCGGTCGATGGCTTCGACGCGGCGATGGCGACCCTCGTCCGGTCGGTCATGCTGGGCATGAAGCACGCTGCGCCGCTCATGATGGCGCAGGGTTCCGGCAGCATCATCAACAATGGCAGCGTGGCGGGGCGCCGGGCGGGCTACTCGACCTCTATGATCTACGGGGCGGCCAAGGCGGCGGTGAACCACCTCACGGTGTGCGTTGCCATGCAGCTCGGTGAGAAGAACGTGCGGGTGAACTCGATCTCGCCCGGCGGCATTGCCACTGGCATCTTCGCCAAGGCGCTGGGCCTGCCGCCGGACAAGGCCGATGCCTATGCCGAGGCGATGAAGGCCAGCATGGCCAAGAACCAACCGATCCCGCGCGCCGGCCTGGTCGACGACATCGCCAAGGCCGCGGTCTTCCTGGCCTCGGACGACTCGACCTTCATCAACGGGCACGACCTGGTGGTCGATGGCGGGCTGGTCGGCGGCCGCCTGTGGACGCCGCACCAGGAAGGCGTGAAGGCGATGCGTCAGGCCTTCGGCGTCGACGAGATCTGAGATGGGGTCTCTCGCCAACAAGGTTGCTCTGGTGACCGGCGCCTCGCGCGGCATCGGGCGTGCAGTGGCCCTTTCGCTTGCCCTGGAAGGCGCCGCCGTCGCCGTCAATTACCGGGAGCGCGCCGCCGACGCAGAGGAGGTGGTGGCGGCCATCAAGAAGGCCGGCGGTGCGGCGGTGGCCGTCGCGGCCGATGTGTCGGACGGTGCGGCGGTTGCATCCATGATCTCGGCCGTGGGTCGCGCGCTGGGGCCGGTCGACGTGCTGGTGAACAATGCCGGGCTGGCGATCATGACCGGCATCGACGATCTCACCGAGGAGGAATTCGACCGCACGATCGCGGTCAACCTGAAGTCGGCGTTCCTCTGCACCAAGGCCGTGCTGCCAGGCATGCGTGCCCGCAAATGGGGCCGCATCGTCAACATCTCCTCGGGCGCGGCGCGCGGGGCCGGCGGCATTGGCCCGCACTACAACGCCTCCAAGGCTGGCATGGAAGGCCTCACCCGCGGCTACGCCGCGCGGGTCGTGAAGGATGGCGTCACCGTCAATGCCGTGGCGCCGTCGCTGATCGAGACCGACATGGTCCGCGGCGGCCTCGCCTCATCGCCGGACCGCATCCCGCTCGGCCGCTTCGGCACCTCGGAGGAATGCGCCCAGGCCGTTCTGATGGTGATCGGCAACGCCTACATGACCGGCCAGACCGTCGCCCTGAGCGGTGGCTTGTCGTTTATCTGACCTACTTCTTCGGCTCGACGTGCCCGCCGAAGGCGTGGCGCATGGCCGACAGCAACTTGTTCGCCGTCCCCTCGCGGTCTCGGGAACGGAAGCGGGCGTAGAGCGCGGCGGACAGGACGTCGGCCGGCACGGCCTCCTCGATGGCGGCATTGATCGTCCAGCGTCCTTCGCCGGAATCCTCGACGAAGCCCGAATATCTGGAGAGGGCAGGGTCCTCGGCCAGCGCCGAGGAGGTGAGGTCGAGCAGCCAGGAGCTGACGACGCTGCCGCGCCGCCAGACCTCGGCGATGTCGGCGAGGTCGAGATCGTAGCGCCGCTCCGCCGGTATCGCTTCCGAGGAGACCTTGCGCAGGATCTCGAAGCCCTCGGCGTAGGCCTGCATCAGCCCGTACTCGATGCCATTGTGGACCATCTTCACGAAGTGGCCGGCGCCGCTCGGACCGCAATGGAGGTAGCCGCGCTCGACCCGGGAATCGCGGGCCTCTCGGCGCGGCGTCTTTGGGATGGTGCCTTCGCCGGGGCTGAGCGCGGCGAAGATCGGGTCCAGTCGCTCGACGGCCTGTTTGTCGCCGCCGATCATGAGGCAGTAGCCGCGCTCCAGGCCCCAGACGCCGCCGCTGGTGCCGCAGTCGAGATAGTGGATGCCCTTGTCCTTCATCGCGCGGGCGCGCCGCACGTCGTCCTGGAAGAAGGCATTGCCCCCGTCGATGATCGTGTCGCCGGGTTCCAGCAGCTGGCCAAGCTCGGACACGGTCCGCTCGGTGATTTCGCCGGCCGGTAGCATGACCCAGACGTTACGCGGCTTGGCCATCTTGGCAACCAGGTCGGCGAGATTGGCGCCGCCGGTGATGCCTTGTCCGGCGAGGCCCGCGACCACTTCCGGATTTTGGTCGAAGACGACACAGTCATGGCCCTGCTGCACCAGCCGGCGCACGAGGTTGGCGCCCATCCGTCCCAGGCCGATCATGCCGAGCTGCATTCATTTCTCCCGTTCGTTTCCTTTTGCCGGACGCATGATAGGCTGGCGGGCAATGAAGACCATCGTCGTCGTGATGGGTGTCTCGGGATCGGGCAAGACCACCGTCGCCAGTCTTCTGGCCGAACGGCTCGGTTGTGGGTTCGTCGACGGAGACGATCTCCATCCGCGCGAGAATGTCGAGAAGATGCGCAGCGGCCGGCCTTTGGACGACGCCGACCGTCTGCCCTGGCTGGAGGCCATCGCCCACCGCATCGATCTCTGGCTGGAGAGGGGCGAATCAGGCGTCGTCACCTGCTCGGCGCTGAAGCGGAATTATCGGGAGATCATCTTCGGGCAGCGGCCCGATACGAACCTTGTTTATCTCCGAGGCGTGCCGGCGCTGATCCACGGGCGGTTGATGGCGCGCACGGCGCATTTCATGCCGGCCGGCTTGTTGAACAGTCAGTTCGCGACGATGCAAGAGCCGGCGGAGGATGAGCGGCCGATCGTGGTCGATATCGAAGCCCTCCCATCGCTGATCGTGGATGAAATCGTGCGGAGGCTCGCGCTTCGCGCTGATCTGGCGGTGCCGGTCAAGCGAGGGATCGCAGCGCGGATAGTTCGCGAAAGAGATCGATGATGCCGTCCCGGTTCGGGCCGCCGCGGTAGCCCAGGGCCACGCGCACGAAAGGCTTGCCTGCCTTGGGATCCGGTTCGATGAGTTCGTAACGATCGCCGCGAAAGCCGAAGGATCCGCCCTTGTCGAGCCTGAGCTTGCGGCTCTCGATCTCGGCATCCAAGCGGCGAAGCAGGCGGGCGTGGTCTGATGCGTCGCCGCCTCTGATCCGTAGCGCGCAGAACGGAGCGACTGCCTCGGGAGAGATCAGTGAGGGATGGCTTCGATCCTCGAACAGCACCGAGCGCGTGCCGACTGCCTGCGCCAGTGCCGCGTTATTGGCGAAGAGACGGCTCGTGTATTCGGCGAAATAGCGCGGATCGAGAAACCAGGGCGCAGAAAGTGCGGCCATCTCGTCGAGGGTCAGGCCGCTCCCCGTGAGCGCCCGGATCTGCTTCAGGTCGTCTGCCAATCTGACCGCGCTGGTACCACCCCCCTCGCGCACGAAGATCTGGACGATCCCAACGTTCGCCAGTTCCAGTCCGGCCTGATCGAGTTTGAGGCCGGACCGGAAGATCGCCGCAAACGAGCCGTGCAGCCTCTCGAGCCAAGCCGGGAGGTCAAGGTTTGGTCCTGTCAGTGTCGTATCGACGAAGAGCGCATGTCGGGCCCTTGGGAGAGAGGAAGGCTCGGAGAGGCCGAACTGACCATCGCAATGAACCGGCTCGCCGATCAGGACATCGACCTCCGTTGCATCAGGATGGGCACGCTCGAACACCTGGCGGGGCCATAGGTCGAGCAACGACCCGGTTTCGAAGTAGCGGCCTGCATGAGCGATGTTGAGGGGCCCCCAATCTGCGGTCATGGCGGCTCCGGGCTGGCGTGCGACGAGATGCAGAAGGCAGGAAAGAGCGGCCTGGCCGCTGCGGCACAAGACGCGCACCGCTTGCCACCCCGGCGGAACCGAGTAGCAAAGCGGGGTCCGCTTTTCGAGAAGGTCGGCACCGAGTTCCCGTTCGTAGCCGAAGGGGACGCTCGCACCATCGGGCAGCTGAGGCACATCGCCCTCGCAAGGGCTCTTCAGAGTCTTGTCGCCGGGTCGATGGGCCTTCGCCAGCCATGCGCGGCGCAGGCTCAATACCGCTTCGTCCAGATCTTCCTCCGGGAAACCCTGCAGGGCCGATTTCAGGCCGACACGTCGGGCGAGCGCGCCCAGGTCGTCACGGTCGCGCACAGTCTCGGAGGGAGGGAGAGGCATGGCGCGGATAAACGTGCATTGCGCAAGAAGGTTGCGGCACACCCGTGATGTCGCAACGCAACCTCCTCGCAGGTGCGGGGTTTAACTCCCATGAGGGAGAGAACGATTCCGGGGGCCCCGATCGTGCCTGCAACTGTCAAAGGGCGGGCCGCGAAGGCATGCCATGTGGATTTACGGGACGTCGACAGCATCGCAACGTTCGGCCGCGTTGCTGAAGCAGTTGCTCGTATGGGCTTCAATCACGTTTGCGTCGGCTCAGTTTTCAACCTCGGCGAGGACGCCGACCCCCTTCTCGTGGCGGATCATTCCCGTCCGATCTCATCGCTCGCGGCAACGGGCACCCCGTCGCGAATGATCCGGTCCATGCGTCAGGCCTGTGAAAAGAATGGCCTCGCGCTTTTTGTCGATATCGTACTCGACCGAGTGGCGTCAGGCGGTGAGTCGGCGAGCGTTTTGCGCGGCATGTACGACGGACGCGCGGGCGTAAATCCATTGGACCCTCGCGTCGACCGCCGCACGGCGAGGTCCGTCTTCTTGCGCGGTGACGCGGAAGACGCGGCCGCCGACTGGTGGTCCGGACAGATAGCGGAACTGGTGACAGCGGGAGCCCAAGGGTTCAGGCTCATTGGTCTCGCTGACCTCCCGCCCGACGCTTTGGGATCGATACTGGAGCGTGTGCGAGGTCGCACGGCCTGCGAATTCTGGGGGTGGACGCCCGGATTCCCCTGGTCTCGTTACGGGGAGCTCGTGAGCGCAGGCCTCTCGGCCGTCTTCGCATCCACCTCGTGGTGGGACGGGCGTGCCTCCTGGTACGTCGAGGAAATCGAATCGCTGCGACGGATTGCGCCCGTTCTCGGCGTGGCAGGCGATCCCTACGGGTCCCCCTCGAACGCGCCGGTGATGGCGGCCCGCGCCCTGATGGCGGCTGCGGCGACCTCGGATGGCCTCTTTGTGCCTTATGGGATGGGCGTCGACGAAGAGGTGGTGCGTCGTGCCGTCACCCTGTCGGACTCCATCAGCGGCAAAGGGCGCGTCGGTGCCCTGCGGCCTCTCACAAGTCCGGCGCAATTCGTCACGGCTCTGCTGCGGAGCGATGCCGCCGACCCAACAGGCGTGAGCGGCAGCTCGCTCGTCGTGTTGAACGCCGACCCGTTCAATGCCCGTGCCGTGCCCGTGGATCTTGCGATCCTTCCGCCTTCAGCCGGAGCGGGTTTGGGTGTGAAGGAACACGCAGCGGCCGCCCGACTTGAACCTGGAGAAGTGCGCGTGCTTGAGGTGATGCCGAGTAAGCCCATCCGCAACGGAAAGAAAACCGGCAAGCGGGAGGCCAGCGCGGCAGCAGCGAAGTCGCCCATCGTCATCGAGCAGGTAAGCCCTTCCGTGAACGCCGGGGAGTTTGCCGCGAAGAGCGTGGTCGGTCGACCGCTGGTGCTCGAGGCGGACATTTTTGCCGATGGTCACGACCTGCTGGCGGCCGAGGTCATCTGGTGGTCCGCCGATGAAGACGAGCGCAGGACCGCGAAGCTGACCCATGTCTCCAATGATCGCTGGCGCGCGACTCTCACTCCAGACCGCATCGGCCGCCATTACTTTTCCGTGGAAGCCTGGCGCGACGAGTACGGCAGCATGGCGCACGGCCTCGAGGTCAAGCAACGGGCCGGCGTGGACGTCTCCGTGGAATTGAAGGAAGCCGCGCTCTTCCTCGAAGAGCTGGACCGGGACGAGGCGGTCAGGACGCTGCTTGCACGGATGAAAAGTGCGGCGGTGGAAGAGTCCGTGACGCTTCTGACCTCGTCGGAGGCGCGAGCGACGGTGTCCAAGGTGGCCGAACGCCGGTATCGGAGCGACCAGGGGCCATTTCCCATGGAAATCGAGCGGCCGCAGGCAGAGTTCGCCTCCTGGTACGAACTGTTTCCGCGTTCGATCAGCGACGACCCGCACAGGCACGGGACGTTCGACGATGTGATCGCCGCTTTGCCCCGCGTCCGCGCCATGGGCTTCGACGTTCTTTACTTCCCGCCCATCCATCCGATCGGCGCGGCTAACCGAAAAGGGCGCAACAACACCCTCACCCCAGGACCGGACGATGTCGGCAGCCCTTATGCGATCGGCAGCGCGGAAGGGGGGCACGACGCGATTCATGCACAACTTGGAACACCGGAGGATTTCCGCCGGCTGGTCGCGGCTGCGCGGGAGAATGGACTCGAAATCGCCCTCGACTTCGCGATCCAGTGTTCGCCCGATCATCCGTGGCTGCGCGAGCATCCCGAGTGGTTCAAGCGGCGGCCGGACGGGACGATCAAGTACGCCGAGAATCCGCCGAAGAAATACGAAGACATCGTCAACGTCGACTTCTACGCCAAGGGAGCCATTCCCTCGCTGTGGCTGGCGCTGCGCGACGTTGTCTTGCACTGGGTCGAGGAGGGGGTCCGCATCTTCCGTGTCGACAACCCTCACACCAAACCCCTGCCATTCTGGCACTGGATGATCGGCGACATTCGCGGCCGCCACCCCGATGTGATGTTCCTCTCCGAGGCCTTCACGCGACCGAAGATGATGTACCGCCTGGCCAAGGTCGGGTTCTCTCAATCCTACACGTACTTCACTTGGCGTAATGGCAAGCAGGAGATCACGGATTATCTCGTCGAGCTGTCGACGACTGAGGTCGCGAACTATTTCCGGCCGAACTTCTTCGTCAACACGCCCGACATCAATCCATACTTCCTGCAGAACTCGGGTCGTGCCGGCTTCCTCATCCGGGCGGCCCTCGCCTCCACTCTGTCGGGACTGTGGGGCGTGTACTCCGGATTCGAAGTCTGCGAAGCCGCCGCCCTGCCGGGGCGCGAGGAGTATCTCGATTCGGAGAAATACGAGATCAGGCCGCGCGACTTCGCGGCGCCCGGCAACATCGTCAACGAGATCACCATGCTCAACCGGTTGCGGAGGTCTCACCCGGCGTTGCAGAGCCATCTCGGCGTGACTTTCTACAATGCCGGAAACGATCAGGTGCTCGTGTACGGCAAGCGCGTGCCGGGTGCGGAAGACATGGTTCTGGTCGTCGTGAGCCTGGACCCCCATCACCCGCAGGAGACCGGATTCGAGATTCCCCTGTGGGAGTGGAAGCTTGCGGATGACGGCGCCCTCGACGTCGAGGATCTGGTGCACGGCGAGCGCTTCACCTGGCACGGCAAGAACCAACACCTTCGCCTCGATCCCACCTCTCTTCCCTTCGCCATCTGGCGCCTGTCGCCCCGGAGCGCCACATGAATGCCCCCGTCGCCGAGACTGCTGCCACCCTGCCGGTCGCGACCGATCCGTTGTGGTACAAGGACGCCATCATCTATCAGCTCCACGTGAAGTCGTTCTTCGATTCCAACAACGACGGCATCGGCGACTTTCCCGGGCTGATCTCACGTCTTCCCTATATCGCCGAGCTGGGCATCAACACGATCTGGCTCCTGCCGTTCTATCCGTCCCCCCGGCGCGACGACGGGTACGACATCGCCGAATACACGGCGGTGCATCCCGAGTATGGGACGCTCGATGACGTCAAGCGTCTGATCGAAGAGGCGCACAAGCTCGGCATGCGCGTCATCACCGAGCTGGTGATCAATCACACGTCCGACCAGCATGCCTGGTTCCAGAGGGCTCGTCTCGCGCCGCCCGGCTCTCCGGAGCGCGACTTCTACGTCTGGTCGGACAGCGACCAGAAATACGAAGGTACGCGTGTCATCTTCATCGATTCGCTGCGATCCAACTGGACGTGGGATCCCGAAGCGAAGGCCTATTTCTGGCACCGCTTCTATTCGCATCAGCCCGACCTGAACTTCGACAATCCTGCCGTTCTGGAAGCCGTGCTCGGCGTGATGCACTTCTGGCTCGACATGGGTATCGACGGGCTGCGGCTCGATGCGGTGCCCTATCTCGTGGAGCGGGAGGGCACGAACAACGAAAACCTGCCCGAGACGCATGAGGTGCTGAAGCGAATTCGCGCCGAGATCGACAGGGCATATCCGGGCCGCATGCTGCTGGCCGAGGCCAATCAGTGGCCGGAGGACACGAAGGAGTATTTCGGGCAGGGCGACGAGTGCCACATGGCATTCCATTTTCCCCTGATGCCCCGAATGTACATGGCGCTGGCTCGCGAGGACCGATTCCCCATCACCGACATCATGCGGCAGACGCCGCAGATTCCCGACAACTGCCAATGGGCGATTTTCCTGCGCAATCACGACGAGCTGACGCTGGAGATGGTGACCGACTCGGAGCGCGATTACCTCTGGGAAACCTATGCCACCGATCGGCGGGCGCGCCTCAATCTCGGTATCCGCCGCCGGCTTGCGCCGCTGCTGGAGCGTGATCGCCGGCGCATCGAGCTGATGAACTGCCTGCTCCTGTCGATGCCCGGGGCGCCCGTAATCTACTACGGCGACGAACTCGGTATGGGCGACAACATTCGGCTGGGTGACCGCGATGGCGTGCGGACGCCGATGCAGTGGTCGCCCGACCGCAATGGTGGCTTCTCTCGTGCAGACCCGGCGGCGCTGGCGCTTCCCACTATCATGGACGCGCTCTACGGTTACGAAACCGTCAACGTCGAAGCGCAGACGCGCGACGTCCATTCGCTCCTTCATTGGACGCGCAAGATGATCGCCGTGCGGCGCACCCATGCCGCCTTCGGGCGCGGGACGCTGCGTTTCCTCTACCCCAAGAACCGGAAGGTGCTGGCCTATCTGCGCGAGCTCGACGGCGAGGTGATCCTCTGCGTCGCGAATGTGTCGCGCACACCGCAGGCCGTGGAACTGGATCTCTCGGAGTTCACGGGCAGAGTTCCTGTCGAACTCAACGGCGGCTCCCTGTTCCCGCCGGTCGGGCAGCTGACCTATCTGCTGACCTTGCCGCCCTACGGCTTCTATTGGTTCATCCTGGCAAACGAGACGGAGGCGCCCTCATGGCATACGCCTGCGCCGGAACCGTTGCCTGACTACGTGACCGTGGTCCTTCGAGGACCGCTCGGCGACGGGGTGGGGGCCTCGGCTGGGCTGCTGGAACGAGAGTCTCTGCCCCCTTATCTGGCGAAGCGCCGCTGGTTCGGCGCAAAGGACAAGACGCTGAGGTCGTCGCGCTTCGCCTACCTGGCTCGCCTGCCTGGTGCGGGCCGGGAGCTGCTTCTCAGCGAAATCGAGGTCGAGGCCGGCGGCGAGAAGAGCCGCTGGCTGTTGCCACTGTCGATGAGCTGGGAAGACGAGCAGGCGGCGGCGCTCCCGTCACAACTGGCCCTGGCGCGGGTGCGGCGGGGACGACGTATTGGGCTTCTTACCGACGCCTTCGCGCTGCCGGAGTTCGCTCGCGAGATGCTGGACGCGCTGGCATCGGGTGGGAAGATCGACGGACCCGAAGGCCAGATCGTATTCGAGCCAATGCCTGACGGCGTCGACGTACTTCGGCGGCCTGCCGACGCTCAGGTGATCTGGTTGACCGCCGAACAGTCCAACAGCTCGCTGGTCGTCGACGATGCCGTCATGCTCAAGATATTCCGCCGCATTCAGGCGGGCGAGCACCCAGAAGCGGAGATGAGCCGCTATCTGACCAGTCATGGCTTTACCAATTCACCGGCGTTGCTGGGCGAGGTGGCCCGCATTGCTTCCGACGGCCAACGGTATGCGCTGGCAATTGCGCAGGCCTTCGTGCGGAACCAGGGCGATGCCTGGACCTGGACGCTCAGTCAGTTCAACCGGGCTCTCGACAATCTCGCCAGCCGCGAAGCAACGGCAGAGTCGCGCGACGACGATATTGAAGACTATCACGCGTTTGCCGGGACGATCGGTCGGCAGCTTGGCGCAATGCATCAGGTTCTCGCGCGGCCTACGGAGAACGAAGCCTTCTCGCCCCGGACGGCGGGAACGAAGGACGTGGAGGAATGGGCTGAGCGCGGACTGGGGTTGTTCGGCCGGGCACTCGATGCGATCGCAGCCATCGAAAGTTGGGAAACCGAGGCTGCCGCTGCCGATGCCAAGCGCCTTCTCGACCGCCGCGACGCGCTCACGTCACTGCTGCGGCAACTGGTGCAAAGCGGTCTCGGTTCGAGCGTCACACGCATCCATGGGGATTTCCATCTCGGCCAGGTGCTGATCGCCAGTGCCGATGCCTACATCATCGATTTTGAGGGGGAGCCTGCGAGACCGCTCGAGGAACGCCGACGCAAGGCGAGCCCGATGCGGGATGTGGCGGGGTTGATGCGGTCGTTCGACTATGCGGCTGCCGCTACCCTCGATCCGAAGAACGTCATCGCGAACCGCATTCCGCCGGCTCGCCGTCTCACGCTCGTGACCCGGCTGAGACGGGGCGCCCAACGTGCTTTCCTCGCCGCCTACCAGGAGGCCGCCGCGGGGCTGCCGGGCTTGGACCGCGGCGAGTTGCTCGACTTCTTCCTCGCCGAGAAGGCCGCTTACGAGGTCTGCTACGAGGCGGCGAACCGGCCGGCCTGGGTGCCTATCCCGCTGTCCGGCCTGTCGCGACTGGCCGCTCGTCTCCTGAGGGAAACGCCACCACAGGAGAATGCATGAACGACGAAATCGGCCGGCTCGATCGAGACGCCGCAGAGGCCCTGAGGGCCTGTCGTCCTGTCGACGCGTTCGCGCTCCTGGGACCACATCCTCTGCGGTCCGGGCGCGTGATCAGGGCACTTCTTCCCGGCGCTCTTGGTGTGGACGTGATCGGGCGTGGCGAGAAGCAGCCTTGGGGCGAGTTGAAGCCCGGTGCCGTGGACGGCCTTTTCGAGGGACAGTTCGAGCGTGAGGGCGCTTATTTCCTTCGAATCCGTTGGCCCGGCGCGGTCCAGGAAACGGAGGATCCTTACGCGTTCGGTCTCGCGTTGGGGGACCTCGATCTTCACCTGTTTGGCGAAGGGCGCCATTTCGAGCTCGCCGAGGCGCTGGGCGCCAACATCGTCGAACTGGACGGCGTAACAGGCGTGCGTTTCGCGGTTTGGGCGCCGAACGCGGAGCGTGTCTCGGTGATCGGTGACTTCAATTCCTGGGACCGGTGCCGCCACCCGATGCGGATGCGCCCGTCCGCAGGAGTCTGGGAGATCTTCATTCCGCGCCTGGGGGCGGGGACGCGGTACAAGTTCGATATCGTTGGGCCGCACGGCCAACGGCTGCCCGATAAGGCGGATCCGGTCGCCCAACAGGCGGAGTTGGCGCCGGGAACGGCGTCCGTCGTCGCCGCCCCGGCGAGGGGGCTTCGTTGGACCGATCAGGAGTGGATGGCAGGGCGGGCGGAGCGGCAATCGGCTGCGTCTGCGATTTCCATCTATGAGGTCCATGCCGGATCCTGGATGCGCCAGAAGGCGGGTGCGGGATCCCCGGAGCGCCCGCTGTGGGATTTCCTGGCGGAGCGACTGATCCCCTACGTTCGAGAGATGGGCTTTACCCATGTGGAGATGCTCCCCGTGACGGAGCATCCGTTCGGAGGATCCTGGGGCTATCAGCCTCTGGGCCTGTTCGCGCCGGCGGCGATCTACGGTCCACCGGAGTCATTTGCACGCTTCGTCGATGCGGCACATCGCGCCGGCATCGGCGTCCTGCTCGATTGGGTGCCCGCGCACTTTCCGACCGACCCGCACGGGTTGGCCCGGTTCGACGGCACTGCTCTGTACGAGCATCTCGATCCGCGCGAGGGCTATCATCACGACTGGAACACCTACATCTACAATTTCGGGCGTCGCGAGGTGCAGGGCTTCCTGATCGCCAGCGCGTTGCATTGGCTGGAGCGCTTCCATGTCGACGGGCTGCGCGTCGATGCCGTGGCATCCATGCTCTACCGCGACTACAGCCGGCCGGCCGACGGATGGATCCCGAACGTCTACGGCGGTCGCGAGAACCTGGAGGCGATCGGCTTCCTGCGTCATCTCAATGCGGTCGTCGCCGAAAGGACTCCCGGCGCGATCGTGATCGCGGAGGAATCGACGGCATGGCCCGGCGTGACCGCGCCGCTGCCCGAAGGTCTCGGCTTCTCGTTCAAGTGGAACATGGGTTGGATGCACGACACTTTGCAGTATGTCGAGCACGAGCCCATCCATCGGGCCTATCATCACGACCAGATGACGTTCGGCCTGGTGTACGCCTTCTCGGAACGCTTCGTGTTGCCGATCTCCCATGACGAGGTCGTGCACGGGAAGGGGTCGCTGCTGGGCAAGATGCCTGGCGACCGCTGGCAGCGCTTCGCGAACCTGCGCGCCTATCTCGGATTCATGTGGGCCCATCCGGGCAAGAAGCTCCTGTTCATGGGCTGTGAGATCGCACAGGAGCGCGAATGGAATCATGACGGCGAGATCGACTGGCATCTGCTGGACGACGGGGCGCATGCCGGAATCCAGCGACTCGTGCGGGACCTCAATCGCCTCTATGCGGCCGAGCCCGCGCTGCACGAAACCGACGCAGATCCGTCTGGCTTTTCCTGGATCGTCGGCGACGACCGGGCCAACTCGGTCTACGCTTTTTTCCGGACCTCATCCTCTGCCGCGCCGCTCCTCGTCGTGTGCAACATGACGCCAGTGCCCCGTCAGGGCTATCGGATCGGCGTTCCAAAGGGCGGCAGATGGCGCGAAGTCGCCAATACCGACTCCCGCTTCTATGGCGGTAGTGACCTTGGCAATGACGGTGGTGTGTCGGCGATCGACATGCCGTCGCATGGCCAGTCCCATTCTATCCAGCTGACATTGCCGCCCCTTGCGACCGTGATCCTGCGCAGCGAGGACTAGGTGGCGACGTCGTCGTGGCCCGACCGGCTGCTGCCGGGTTCGCCTTATCCGCTGGGCGCCACTTGGGACGGGCTCGGCACCAACTTCGCCGTCTTCTCAGCGCATGCGACCCGAATAGAACTGTGCCTGTTCGATCCGTCGGGCCGCCGGCAGATCGCGCGCTTCGACATGCCGGAGTGCACCGACGAAGTCTGGCATGGCTACCTCCCCAATGCCCGTGCGGGGCTCGTCTATGGTTATCGCGCTTACGGGCCCTATGAGCCGCACGCCGGGCATCGCTTCAATCCGCATAAACTGCTGCTGGACCCCTATGCGCGTCGCCTTACGGGCGAAATGCGCAATGCCGATGCCTTGTACGGGTATCGGGTGAATTCGCCGCGCGCCGACCTGTCCTTCGACCGGCGTGACAGCGCACCGGGAGTGATGAAGGGCGTCGTGGCCGACGAGAGCTTCAACTGGGCCGACGATCGGCCGCCGGCCGTGCCGTGGTCGGACACCGTTATCTACGAGACCCATGTCCGGGGTGTCAGTCTGATGCGACAGGACCTGCGATCCCACGAGCGGGGCACCTTCGCGGCTCTCGGCGATCCCGTGTTCATCGACCACCTGCGTCGTCTCGGTGTGACGACCGTGGAGCTGCTGCCGATCCACGCTTTCGTGCAGGACCGATCCCTGCTGGAAAAGGGATTGCGCAACTATTGGGGCTACAACAGCCTCGGATTCTTCGCGCCCGAGCCGCGCTATCTCTCCGATGGTACGGCCGACGAGCTTCGCATTGCTGTTCGGCGGCTGCATGCGGCCGGGCTCGAGCTCATCCTCGACGTGGTCTACAATCATACTGCAGAAGGTAGCGAGCTGGGCCCGACCCTGTCGTTTCGCGGTCTGGACAATGCCAGCTACTACCGGCTCTTGCCCGACAATCCACGTCACTGCATCAACGATACCGGCACGGGTAATACGCTCAACCTGTCGACGCCGCGGGTGCTGCAGATGGTCATGGATTCGCTGCGTCACTGGGTGACCGCGTTCCACGTCGACGGCTTCCGCTTCGACCTCGGCGTCACGCTGGGTCGCGAGGCCCACGGCTTCGATCCCTGCTCGGGCTTCTTCGATGCGATCCGGCAGGACCCCGTGCTGCAGAAGGTGAAGCTGATCTCCGAACCCTGGGACATCGGTCCGGGAGGCTATCAGCTGGGCAACCATCCGCCGGGATTCGCCGAGTGGAACGACCGGTTCCGCGATGGGATCAGGCGATACTGGCGCGGTGACCCGGGCCAGCGCGCCGATTTCGCCGCCCGCCTCGCGGGCTCCAGCGACCTGTTCGACCGCCGTCATCGCCGTCCCTGGGCCTCCATCAACTACGTCGCCTCGCACGATGGCTTCACGCTCCTCGACGCCGTGAGCTACGGGGAACGCCACAACGAGGCCAACGGCGAGGACAACAAGGACGGCCACGGCGAGAATTACAGCGCGAACTGGGGCGTGGAAGGGGCGAGTGACGATTCTTCCGTCCTCGACACGCGCCACCGACTCCAACGTGCCATGCTCGCTACGCTCTTCCTTGCGCAGGGAACACCCATGCTTCTGGGCGGAGACGAGTTCGGCCGTACCCAGAACGGAAACAACAATGCCTATTGCCAGGACAATGAAACGTCCTGGCTGGACTGGTCGCTACTCGGAAATCCCGAGGGTCAGAAGCTTGCGGCCTTCGTCTCCCGCATCGTGACGCTGAGACACAAGCATGCGGTTCTGCGGGCTCCCCGCTTTCTGCACGGGCTCGAGCATCCTGCGGAAGGCATCGCGGACATTGCCTGGTTCGATGCGACGGGCGACGTAGTGTCCACCGATTCCTGGAACAATGCCGAGGACCGCTGCCTCGTGCTGAGACGCGCCAGTCGCGACAACGGCTCCGTGACGCTGTTGACGGCCTTCTTCAATGCCGACTCGGCCGAGCACAGTTTCATTCTGCCGCAACCGCGCTGGCCCACGCGCATTGTGCTCGACAGCTCCGTGCCCGAAGCCCCGGAGCGCGATTTGCAGGAGGATGAGTTGATGGTCGGACCTCGCAGTGTGGTGCTCGCGCTGGCCACCAAGGCAGAAGGATGAAGACGGGATTCGCACGCGACTTGCCCTTCGGTGCGTCGTTGCTTCCCACCGGCGCCACGCGCTTCCGATTCTGGGCTCCGGCGGAGAAGAACGTAAGTCTGGTTATCGACGGCGCGTCGCCCGTGCCAATGAAGGCGGCGGACGGAGGTTGGTTCGAAACGGAAGCCGTGTGCGGTACCGGCACGTCCTATCGATACCGACTCGACAATGGGGTCTCCGTGCCGGACCCAGCCTCGCGCGCGCAGGCGGACGATGTGCATGACCCCAGTCTCGTCGTCGACCCCCACACATACGAATGGCGGCATCCGGGGTGGCGCGGTCGTCCCTGGCACGAGACTGTCCTGTACGAACTGCATGCCGGCGCATTCGGGGGCTTCGCGGGCGTGCAGGCGGCACTGCCTGTATTGGTCGATCTCGGCATTACGGCCGTCGAACTCATGCCGATCAACGACTTTCCGGGCCGGCGCAACTGGGGTTATGACGGCGTGCTGCCGTTCGCGCCGGATCGTAGCTACGGCACGCCGGACGAACTCAAGGCTCTCGTCGACGCGGCGCACGGGTTGGGACTGATGATGTTCCTGGACGTCGTCTACAACCACTTCGGCCCGGACGGGAATTATCTCTCTGCCTATGCCCCGGCGTTCTTCCGCGATGACATCGCGACTCCCTGGGGAGCGGCGATCGATTTCAGACGACCCGAAGTCCGTCGCTATTTCACCGAGAACGCCCTGTACTGGGTCCACGAGTATCGGTTCGACGGCCTGCGTTTCGATGCCGTGCATGCGATCTCGGAGGCGGACTGGCTGGACGAGATGGCAGCCGAAGTTCGCGGCTCCGTCGAGCCCGGGCGACATGTGCATCTCGTGCTTGAGCATGACGGCAACGTGGCCGATCACCTGCGTCGGGACTTCGACGCGCAATGGAACGACGACGCGCACCATGTCCTGCATGCGATGCTGACTGGCGAGTGTGACGGTTATTATGCCGATTACGCCGACCTGCCGGCGCAACGCCTGGCCCGCGCGCTCTCCGAGGGCTTCGTCTATCAGGGTGATCCCTCGGCTTATCGCAAAGGCGAGCCGCGGGGAACGCCGAGCAACGACCTTCGCCCGACATCCTTCGTCCTTTTCCTGCAGAACCACGACCAGATCGGCAACCGGCCCTTCGGGGATCGTATGACGAGCCAGGTCGACCCTGAACGACTCGAAGCCGCGATTGCCCTGCAGTTGCTTTGCCCTCACGTGCCCATGATCTTCATGGGCGAAGAGCTGGCCACGACTTCGCCCTTCCTGTACTTCACCGACCATACAGGCGACCTTGCCAATGCCGTCCGTGAAGGACGTCGGCGTGAGTTCGCCGGCTTCAAGGGCTTCGCACCGGGCGAGGGGACGTCGAGCATTCCCGACCCCAACGAACCCGGTACCTTCGACCAGAGCCGAATCATCCCGGATGCCGACCGCGGACCGGCGCGGCAACGTCTCTACCACACGCTTCTCGCGATACGGCGCGAGTGGCTCACTCCGAGGCTAGTCGGTGCGAAATCGTTGGGCGCCTCTGCCGTCGAACCAGCGACGGTGGTGGCCCGGTGGCAGCTGGGCGACGGCGCGACGCTGGTACTGGTTTCCAACCTCGGAAGCGAGCCCGCGCGAATCGAAGGGGTCGAGGGTAACCTCCTGTATGAATCGCGGCTCGGTTCGGCAGATTCGGTACGTAGCGGCCGCATACCGGGCGCTACCACGGTGGCACTCATGGTTCCCGCATCGTGAGCGACGACCACATTCGCCAACTCGCCCGCGCGGCCGGCCTCGCCGAGTCATGGACGGATGCGCTCGGCATCCCTCAGCAGGTATCAATCGGTTCCCTCCGTCGAATTCTCGACTCCTTGGGTTTCAAGACATCCTCGTTCGAGGACCTCGAAGACAGTCGCCGGCGACTGGGCTCGCCCAGCACCCTGCCTCCGCTCGTGACGGTGAGGGCTGGCACCCGCCTCACGCTTCCGGCGCGGGTGGGGGGCGCGGCTCGCGGGCAGCTCACCTATGAGGACGGGAGCGTTGCGACGCTGAGGTTCTCGATGCGAGGCGACAAACTGGTCGGCCCGGCGCTCGACCGGATCGGCTATCACCGGCTGGAGTTCGGTGACCGCCAGCTCACCGTTGCGGTCGCTCCTACACGCTGCGTGACAATCCAGGACCGTGCCGAGGGCAAGCATCTCTGGGGTGTCGCGGCGCAGATTTACAGTCTGCGGCGCCCCGGCGACGGGGGCATCGGCGATGCGACGGCGGTGCGGCAGCTTGCCGAGAGTGCGGCCCGCCATGGCGCGGATGCAGTCGCTCTCAGCCCGGTGCACAGTCTTTTCGCCGCCGATCCCGGCCGATACGGTCCTTACTCGCCGTCGAGCCGGCTCTTCTTCAATCCTCTGTTCGCCGATCCCGAAATCGTCTTCGGATCGGAGCGCGTGGCGCAGCATCGTGGCGATGGTGGCCCGCAGGAGGGGGCGCCCCTGGTCGAGTGGCGACCGGCGGCAGAGGGGAAGATCGAGCTCCTACGGCGCCTGTTCAAGGATTTCGAGGCTCAAGACGTTCCGAACGGGACCGGACCGGCGCGGGCCTTCGAAGCGTTCTTACGTGACGGTGGAGATTTGCTGCAGGGGCATGCGCTGTTCGAAGCGCTGCACGGCAAGTGGCTGGGAAGCCAACCTGCACTTGGGTTCTGGCGAGACTGGCCACCGGCCTTCCGGCAGGGTCTCCTGCGGCCCGACGATCCGGAGATGGCCGCATTTCTCTCGAGCGAAAGAGCCACGGTCCGTTTCCATCAGTTCCTGCAGTGGCTTGCTGCCAAATCCTTCGAAGCGGCGCAGAGGTCGGCCGTCGAAGCGGGCATGAAGATCGGTCTCATCAGCGACCTGGCGATCGGTATGGACCGCGCCGGCAGTCATGCCTGGTCAAGGCAGAGCGACCTGTTGCTGGGGCTGAATATCGGGGCGCCGCCGGACGAATTCAATCGCGCGGGACAGGATTGGGGCTTGTCGGGCTTTTCTCCCCAAGCACTCGTGGCGACGGGCTTCGAACCCTTCCTCGCCACGGTGCGTGCGGCCATGCGCTACGCCGGCGGCGTGCGCATCGATCACATCATGGGGTTGCAGCGCCTCTGGCTGGTGCCTGAGGGCACGTCGGCCGCAGACGGCGCCTATCTCGACTATCCGCTGGACGACCTCCTGCGTCTGCTTGCCCTCGAGTCGCACCGGCACCGGGCGGTCGTTATTGGCGAAGACTTGGGGACCGTGCCGCGTGGTTTCCGCCGCCGCCTCAGCGATGCGGGAATCGCCGGCATGGACGTCATGTGGTTCGAGCGAAATCGCGGCGGGTTTCGGGCGCCGGCACGGTGGCGCCGCGATGCGGTGTCGATGACCACTACTCACGATCTACCGACGGTCGCCGGTTGGTGGCGGGGGAGCGACATCGAGGTGCGCGACGCGCTCGGCCTGTCGTCTCCGGGAGAGGCCGAGCAGAGGCAGAGCGACCGGCGTCGCCTGTGGCGGGCGTTCGTGGCGGCCGGGACAGCGGAAGGCGCGCCGCCCCCACCGGAGGATCCCGCTCCAGCGGTCGACGCGGCGCTGGGCTTTGCCGCCAGCTCGCCTGCACCCCTCATGCTCGCGCCAATGGAGGATCTCTTGGGTTTGACCGAGCAGCCAAACCTCCCGGGCACGATCGATGAGCATCCCAACTGGCGACGTCGCCTCGAACCGCGGGCTGCGGACCTTCTCGACGATCCCGTGGTCGCCAGGCGGGCCGCCACCATCGTGGCACGCCGGCCATGATCCCGCGCGCCACCCTGCGGCTGCAGTTCCATCGCGGCTTTACCTTTGCAGACGCCGCCGCCCACGCCGATTGGATCGCCCAATTGGGCGTCAGCCATGTCTATGCCTCGCCGATCGCCGTTGCCCGGCCGGGCTCGATGCATGGGTACGACGTCATCGATCCGACCGCGGTGAATCCGGAGCTCGGTGGGGAGGAGGGGCTGCTTGCTCTCGCACAGGCGTTGAGGGCTGTGGGCATCGGCCTGATCCTCGACATCGTGCCCAATCACATGGCGGCCGATACCCGCAACAGATGGTGGCGCGACGTGCTGCGCCAAGGTCGGGCGAGTCCTCACGCCGCCTGGTTCGATATCGACTGGGAGACGACGGAGGATGGGTCGGCGAAAATCCTGCTGCCCGTTCTCGGCCGCCCGCTCTCCGAAGCGATCGAGGCCGGGGAACTCTCGGTCACGCCCGACGGCGAGGGCCGCGCCGAACTCCGCTACTTCGAAAACGCGTTCCCACTATCTGACGGCAGTGCCGAGGGGCGCGGAAGTGTCGTCAATCTGCTGGCGCGCCAGCATTACCGTCTCGATTCGTGGCGAGTGGCCGGTGATCGGATCAACTGGCGACGCTTCTTCGACATCAACGAACTCGTCTGCCTGCGCATGGAGCGGGCGGAGGCCTTCGAGGCCGTCCACTCATTGCCGCTGCGGCTTTACGCCGAAGGGGTGATCGACGGGCTCAGGATCGATCATGTCGACGGACTGACGGACCCCGCCGGCTACTGCCGCCAGCTGCGCGAACGACTCGACGCGCTGGCTAAGCGGCATGGACGGCCGCGCGCGTGGCTGGTTGTCGAGAAGATTCTGTTGAAGGGCGAGACGCTACCGAGGGACTGGGGCTGCGATGGCACGACGGGCTACGACTTCATGGACGAGGTGAGTGCGCTTCAGCACGATCCGGCAGGTGAATCAGTGCTTGCGACTTCATGGACGAGCCTCAGCGGCCGGCCGGCGCACTTCGCTGAGGAAGAGCTGATCGCACGGCGTGAGATCGTCGCCCGCAGCTTCTCCGCGCAGCTCGAAGCCTGTGTTGCGGCCTGGCAGACGATCTTGGGGGAGCAGATTCCCAGGCCGACCCTGCGGCGGCTGCTCGGAGAGTTTCTCGCCCACGTGCCAGTCTATCGTACCTACGGGGCCGGCGACGCGCTCTCCGAAAAGGACATCGAGATCTTGCGGGACGTGGCCGGGAAGGTAGAGGCGAGCTGCCTCGCCACCGATCGCTGGGCGGTCCAACCATTGCTCGCGGTGATGCTGGCTCCGCGGACAGCGCCGGCTGCATGGCCGCGTGCCATGGCGCGCTTCCAGCAGCTGAGCGCTCCCGTCGCGGCCAAGTCGGTCGAGGATACCGGCTTTTATCGCTACGGCCGGCTTCTGTCGCGCAACGACGTCGGTTTCGACATCGAGACCTTCTCCCTGGACGTCGATGCCTTCCATGCGCGCATGCAGCGGCGACGCGCCGACTATCCGCATGCGATGCTGGCTACGGCCACGCACGATCACAAGCGCGGGGAGGATCTCCGGGCACGGCTTGCGGTGGTGAGCGAGCTTGCGCCCGATTGGACCGCTCTCCTGGCGCGTTGGATCGATGGAATATCGTCGGAAGTTTCAGCGGGTGACCGGGCGATGCTGATGCAGATGATCGTCGGTGCGTGGCCCCTGGACCTCGACCGGAACGACGCTGCTGGCAGGCGGACTTTTGCCGAGCGTCTCTGCGGCTGGCAGGAGAAGGCGCTGCGCGAGGCCAAGCTCGAGAGCGACTGGGCCGCCGTCAACGAGGCCTACGAGAGGGCCGCGCGGTCGTTCACCATGCAACTCGTCGCCGACGATATCATGCCCGGTCTGCTCGACGATCTCCTGGCCTTCGAACGGCGCATTGCTCCCGCCGGGGCGGTGAACGGTCTGGCCCAGTGTCTTCTCAAGCTCACGGTGCCAGGCGTGCCCGACTTTTATCAGGGCACGGATCTTTGGGACTTCAGTCTGGTCGATCCTGACAATCGCCGGCCGGTTGATTTTGCTGCGCGCGCGAAGATGGAGAGCGCACTCCTGCCCGGTCTAGTCCGGCATTGGCGCGATGGGGCGATCAAACAGGCGGTGATCCAGCGCACCCTGGCGCTCCGCAGGCGTGCTCCGCACCTTTTTGCGGAGGGCGCCTATAGACCGGTAGAGGTCGAGGGACCATTGCGTCACTCGGTCGTCGCCTTCGTGAGAGAGGCCGGTGACGAATGGGTGCTGGTCGCGGTTCCCCGGCTCATGGTGCCGATGATGACGGAGCAGGATGGTCTGGGCTTTTACACAGGGGCTTGGTCGGGCACCTCGCTGAGCCTCGACGCAAGTCTTCCGAAAGTGGCGCACGATGTTGTTCGCGGGCGCAGCATTGATCTCTCGCCGCAGACGCGTCTCGATCTGCTCTGGAGTGAAGTTCCCATCTCCCTGGTCTCGTCAGTTTCGCCAGGATGAGCATCTGTTGATAACGCGTCTGGTGAGGACGACGCGAGACGTGTAAGGGCCATGACACTCGCGGCGGCGTGGAATGCAGACACGCAGCTCGACGCACGGGAGCCGGGGAGGGCCCACCTTGAGCGGGGGCACGCCCAAAGCGGATATCCGACAGCAGCGACCATGACCTCACGGTGCGTAGGTAGCCAAACATGGTCAGCCGGAGTGGCGCCCGGCCCGCGAGATTTCATCGAACCCGACAACTCGATCCATCTGCACATCCTGGCGGAACTCAGGCAGGAAGGTGGCGTTCCCCTCGCCAACTGAGGAGAATTGCAATGAATGGCATCATCTATCTGGTCGGGCTGGTCGTCGTCGTCATGTTTGTCCTGTCCTTCCTCGGTCTTCGGTAGGACACGATCATGGCAACTGCCACCACCACCCCCACCACCGCCGTTCCGGTCGAGACCGTTCCTTTCCGTTATCTCGATTGGGGGCCGGTGATTCTCGGCGCCTTGGGCGCGGCAGCCATGTCTGTCGTGCTGCTGGCTTTCGGCTCGGCGCTCGGGCTCAGCGTCGTGTCGCCTTACCCCTATGCTGGCATCTCGGCGAAGGGCGCCGCCATTCTGGCAGCGGTCTATCTCGCCCTCGTGATGGTCGCGAGCTTTGCGGCCGGCGGCTACATTGCCGGCCGCATGCGCTCGCCCTGGCGCACCACGGACGAGACGGAGAGCTACTTCCGCGATGGCGCGCACGGCTTCGGCGTATGGTCGATCGGCGTGCTGCTGGGTGCGGCCTTGGCGGCTTCCGGCGTCGGTGCCGTCGTCTCAGCCGCTGGGAAGGCCACGACCGCCATCGCGGCGGCCGGTACTGCGGGGGCGGCATCCAATCCCGCTCTCGGCCAGCTTTCGCTCAAGCCGACCGACTACGCGATCGATCGCCTCCTTGCGCCGGCTCCCGCTGCCGCACCTGCCGATCCTGCGGCGAACGCCGCTCAGCCAGGGGCTCAGGCGCCTGCGATGCAGGCGCGGCGCACGCGCGCCGACCTCGAAGCCCCGATGGCTCGCGCCCTCATGGCCGGCCTCACGACGCCGCAGCTCGACGTCCGCGACCGTACCTACCTTGCACGGGTGGTCTCCGAGCAGACGGGCATGTCGCAAGCGGAGGCCGAGAAGCGGGTGGATGACACCTACGCGGACCTGAAGGCAGCCGAGCAAAAGGCGCGCGACGCGGCGGAAGCCGCCCGCAAGACCGCGATCATTGCCGCTTTTCTCGCGGCGGCGACCTTGGCGATCGGCTGTGCTGCCGCTTGTGCCGGCGCGGCGCTAGGTGCCCGCCATCGCGACGAACGCACGGCTGTGAGCTTCCTGGGTGCGACGCGGTTCTGGTAGAAACTTCGGCTCACCGGCGCGGAAACACCGCGCCGGTGTCTTGCAGGTAACGGGCGGCGACGCGCCTTGCGCGCACTCTTCACTGATCGGCTGCATAGCCAAGAGGGCGTGGGCTGCAGGGGAACTGCCTTGCAGCGCATTTCCCCAATAGGAATCGCTCATTGCAAGCCGGCGGGTGAGCCTGCGCCAGTCTTCGATCAGCTTCCAAGTACAGAACGAACCATTTGGCCGGCACCAGGTATTTGCCTAGTGTCGCTTCTATTACCTTCTAGTCGCGTCATTTGCGGGGAACGGTCCGCTAGTTCGGCTTATTCTCTGGCATTGCGGAGATTGGGGCCTCCACCTGATTTCGAAGGACGTCAGCCAACTTCTTGGCTTCCTCGCGCGGAATCAAATAGTGCCGCCAGCCAAAGTGCGGATCGCGAAGGTGAAGGAGAGAGTCTCCCTGCATCATGTCAAGTTCGGCAAGCCATGCAGGATTGCGGGCGCAGACGACTTTTTGACCGGGAGCGAAGGTCGCAGAATGACCCGGCGTCATCGCCGCTCTGAAGCGGCCAAGATTTTCCAGCATCTCGTCAGTCTGCGCCGCATCGAGCGTCAAGACGACGGGCGGATTCGTGGAGACTGTCAGAGTCAAGGCGCGCCGATCACTATCTAGCTTCCACTCGAGCCCAGTCATTCGATCATTTTTCCCTTGGCTTCTGATAGCGAACCTACCAGCGCCAGCGACCTTGGGACTAGGAAGCCGAAACATCATGACGCTAAAGACCGCGGGAGCAGTTTCCAAGGTCCTGATTGGTAGAGCCGGGTGTGAATTCATCACCTGGAGCGCTGGCTCGACCTCCCCGCACTCTACTCATCGGCGACGTCCCGGTTGATCCCGGTACGTTACGACGGCGGTGTCTCTGCCTGGCGAAGACGAAGATGCGCCCCGGGCAAAGTGAACCCTCGAGTGCGAGCCGCGGTGTACGCGTCGAACGGCGCCCCCGGCCCTGGAGTGTGCCTTTGACCCAGGAGCCTGTTTCCACTCCTCACGACAGAGGGAGTGGCATCGTCGAGCCGATCCATGAGAAGGCGATGCCGGTATCTCCACCGGGAAGAGGCAGAGCAATCACTTGAGATGCAGCCAGCAGAAGCTCTGCAGTTTCGGAATCCGACGCCCGACGACGCGATCGAGCTGTTGCCTGAGACGAGGGCTCGACCGGCTCAAATCGCCAATTGGAACTGTGGACGGGAGGGTGTAGACGGCATCAATCCACGCTGTGTATCTTGATATACTTCACCGGCGATGCTAACGAGCGTGCGGGTGTGTCGGGGTGTGGGTCTGCAATGTCTGATTGCCATAGTCGATATGTACTTGCGGCGAGGCTGCGGGTTGTCAATGAACTCGCTCAATTTCGCGTCGATAACTCTGACGAGCGCCTGGCATCCTTGAAGGCTGCGATCGATAGCTGGCATGATGAAGTGGGGGCTTGGAGCAAAGCCAACATGAGCGAGCCCAGCAAGCAGAAGCTCAGTTAACGGGCCGATGCATACTGTTCCGCCACTTCTGTTCGAGTTCACGCATCTCGTGAGACAATAAGAGGCTGTCGGCGCCGCTCAGTCGTTCTGTTGTGGCAGCCACGACCTCGGCCAACGCCATTGTGAACTCGGCCTCGGTCAGTCTGTCCTGCGCGAGGCGAGAGCGGAGGCGCCCCATTAGCGCTTTAGCGTTTTTCATCGGTTTTGTTCTAACTCAGAATTTAGATCGCGAAAATATCTTTCCATATGCGTGCGCGTTCTAACCTTGGACGTGAGCCGTTCAGGAAGATATTGGGACTTAGGAAGCGTAGCAGCCACTAAGCCTCGTCAAAAGCCGACCTAACGCCGCGGAGGACTTCCGTCACCAGTCGCCACGCCGCTCGCAAAGGTTGTAGCGAATCGGGCAGGGGTTGTAGGGCGCCGGCTTCGCCCCGATACCGGGCGCGCCGCGCTAGTGCCAGAAGCCGGGCAGGTGACGACAGTCCCCGGTCTCGACGAACCGGCCGTTGAACGAGCCGAACTCGTGGTCCGTCTCCTGGCCGATCACCAGCCGGTCGACTCCGCACTGCAGGGTGGGGAAGCCGACCTGGTGCCGCCGGCTTGCGAGCCGGTCATGGACCGGCGACCAGCCGGACGGATGCCACGAGGTCAAGTCGGTGAAGTCGGCAGGGAAAGGGGTAGCAGGGGAACCTCCGTTGTATCGATCACAACGATACGGGACTTGTCCCCCAGTCTTCCCCCACTTCTCGCGCATTTTGGTGCTATTTCGTACTGTTTGACGACACATATCCACAGCGACGAGTCGCTGCGAATTCGCCGGAAAACCAAGCTATTTCAATGGATTGCGCCTGGCGCTCCCTACGGGATTCGAACCCGTGTTTTAGCCTTGAGAGGGCCATGACGCGGGCTAGGCGCTAAGTTTCCCAACATTTCCCGTTGTTGATGGAATAGGAAAAGCAGCTGCTTTCAGGCATTATCAGCCATCATCGGAAATGGCCGACAATTGCCGTCCTTTCCGCCCTGCTGCTTCCCCCGTGCTTCCCCGGCCAAGGGTGCCCGGTGGGATCTGGCCATGCGGAGGCCCTCTATGCCCAAGCTGACGAAACGCTACGTCGACACTGTGAAACCCGGTCCGAAGGACGTGATCCTGTGGGATGATGACCTGACTGGATTTGGACTGCGGGTGAAGCCCAGCGGGGCGATGACCTACCTCATCCAGTACAGAAACAAGGCGGGTAGGACGCGAAGGCTGGCGCTGGGGAAGGCCGCAGGGGGCAAGGGCGTTCTCGCTCCGGAGCAGGCCCGTACGCTGGCAAAGATCGAGTTGGGCGGAGTAGCAAAGGGTGAGGATCCGTCTGCCGCCCGTGGGGCCGACAGGAAGGGCCTGACGGTCGCGGACCTGTGCGACAACTACCTGACCGCGGCGGACAAGGGGATAGTCCTCGGCAAGCGCCGCCGGCCGAAGTCACCGCTCACGATCCGCTCTGACCGGAGCCGTATCGCCGCCCATATCAAGCCGCTGATGGGCTCGCTGCTGGTCAAGGCGGTGACCCGTCAGGACGTGACCAAGTTCCTGGAGGCGGTCCAGCTTGGAAAGAGCGCCGCGAAGGCCCAGAGGGGCACGGGAATGCGCAAGCGGGGCAAGCCGCAGGTGGGAGGGCCTGGCGCCGCGTCGCGCACTGTGGGGCTACTAGGCGGCATCTTCACCTATGCGGTGGAGCGGGGGCACAGGGACGACAATCCCGTTACAGGTGTGAAGCGACCGGCAGATCGAACCCGCACGGCTTTTTTGAGCGTGGACGACTACCGCAGGCTTGGCGCGGCGTTGTCGGCGGCCGAAGCGGCAGGGGAAAGCAAGGTCGCCACTGACGCGATCCGGTTGCTGGCCCTGACCGGATGCAGGCGTGGCGAGGGCGTGGGGCTGAGGTGGCCGGAGGCGGACTTGGGGCGCCGCGTGCTTCGCTTGTCCTCCACGAAAGAGGGTCACAGTCTGCGGCCGCTCGGAAGGCCCGCGACCGCGGTTCTGGAGCGCATAGCGCGGCATCCGGCCAGCGACCTAGTGTTCGCCACCGGCCCGGAGGGCAAGCCATTTGCGGGTCTGCAGCGAGCTTGGGAGCGCACTGCGGAGCGTGCCGGCTTCGTCGGCTTCAGTCTCCACACGCTCCGGCATAGCTTCGCCACAACGGCGAATGATCTCGGCTACAGCGAGCCGACCATTGCCGTCCTGCTGGGGCATTCCCGCGGCACGGTAACGGGGCGCTACATCCACCATGTGGACGACACGCTGCTTGCCGCCGCTGATCGTGTAGCCGGAGTCATTGCCCGCGCCTTGGCGGGTGAGAGTTCAGCCGAGGTTCTGCAACTCGAGCAGACCCGCCCTACGGTTTCCCTGTGATATCCTTCCAATCGGCGCGGCTAGGTTTGGCCGCCGAACACCCTGACCGTACAGGGCTGCCGCGCCGACCACCTTACGGAGCACTGATACGGAGGTCTGCAGTGTTCGATAACGAGTCCGGATCGCCAGAAGGGGATCGCGTTCTCCCTAAGCAGAGAAATCTGATCCTAGTTTTGGAGGCCATTGCTGACTGCAAAGACCTGAAGCCTGGGCTTATTACTCAGCCGTACCTAAGCGCACTTGCGAAGATTCCGATGCTCGCGCACTTAGACGGAGACCCGCATGTCGCGGCGCTTTTGGTGCGTATTGGTCTCACGCCTGAAAGACTCAGGAAAGAGCGTCAATCTATTCCCCCGATCGCCGCCTCTCAAGATCACTTTGCAGAGGGCTTCATTGGCGAGACCATCACGCCTGAAATGGCCGCACTCCGTCGATTGTCGGACAAAGCTAAACACGCTGTGCTCACTTCAGAATTTGTCGTGCGGACACTATTGGAAAAGCCTGAGGCAGAAGCTGTTCGGAAAGCATTGATTTTGCGGGCTTCGAACCAAGGAAAGGTGGGCGCGGATGCAATGCATGTCGAGCATCGGGAAAGGCGCGAGAAAATCCGCGCCGTTTGGGCTAGCGGAAAATATGCGACGAAGGTTCTCTGCGCAGAGCAAGAATGTGAGCACCACGATATGTCATTCGATACAGCGAGAAAGGCATTGAAGGGCGCGCCCGACCCATATCCCTGGCCGGGACAGCGACCATCCAGACGTTAGGCTGGCCTCTGCCCGGCAGAGGCCAGCCCCTGCCCGGCAGAGGTTAACGACTAGTCATTCTAAGAGGCGCACGGTGTTGATTGTTCATCGACAGTCAACAAGGAGCCTCTTGTGGCCGACAAGCACTATCGACCAGCCGGAGCCAGCGAGTTCCTTTTAGGCGAGTACGGCATCAAGCGAGCGCCCGGGACCCTTGCCAAGCAACGATGCTTGGGGGGAGACGCCCCAAACTTTCGGCGTCTGGGCCGCGCCATTTACTACGCTGAAACTGACCTACGGACGTGGGCTGAGCGCTCTCTCGGCACGACGTACCGCAACACATCCGATTCTGGGCAGCAGCATGCTGCCTGAAACGAGAAACGCCGAGACGAGGTGAAGTTCGTCCCGGCGCTGAAGTCGTCTGTCCCAATCCCAGCCAAGGAACCAGTCCAGTGAAGGCCACCATATCCAGCAACAAATCGGTCCGCAAGCGCAGCGTCCTTCATCAGATCGAGGCGGAACGTGCCAGGGTCCAATCCCTCCCGGCCGTCCGCTTGCTAAGGCACCGTTTCTCATTGCCGACCTCCACCGCTCTCGCCCACGTCGAGGCTTTCGGCATGTTTACGGGGGCTGACCGATGAAGCGTACCAGGCGCTATTTCGTGCAAGAGAGCGACGCCGCCCGGTTTATCCAGCCTGTCGGCCGCGATGCCTGGATGCTCGATCGCCTCTTGGAGGCAGGACCCGCAGGCTGCACATCGCTGGAGAACCCCGCGCCTCGCGTAAGCCACTACATCTTCAAGCTGCGGTCGGTCTATGGACTCGACATCGAGACCATTACAGAGCCGCATGACGGGCTCTACGCCGGCCATCACGCGAGATACGTGTTGAGGACCCGCGTAACAGCCCTCGGAGAAGGCGATGCCGCAAAGGCCGCTTAAACCCGGCCGACGGGTCAACGCGACCGGCCGCAGCGAGGGAGGCGCGCATCATGCGCGCTTCTACCGTTGGGAGTTGGAGTCGGCCGCGTTCCGGTGGCTCTCAGTGGCGGCCAGGGCGCTGCTGCTCGAGCTGAAGGGGCTCTACACCGGCAACAACAACGGCACCCTCTTCCTGAGCGTCCGTGAGGGCGCGCGGCGCTTGGGTATCGGGAAGAACCAAGCCGCCGCCGCCTTTGCCGAGCTGCAGGAGAGAGGGTTCATCCGCCCCAACATTGTCGGCGCCTTCAACCTCAAGGCGGAGGCCCGGCGCGGCAATGCCACGAGCTGGATCCTGACCGAGTTTCCCATCGGCGAAGCGAAGGGCGCCGGCTCCCGAGAGTTTATGCGCTGGCAGCCATCGCCGGAGCAGGAAAGCGCGCGGGCAGTGAAACGTGTTTCACGGTCTCAAAAGGATTCGACGGTCCCCTACAGGGGACAGACTGTGCCCGGAGCGGGGACAGTGCCTTCAAAACCACACCTAACTGTCATCGCTCCGGGGACACTTTCGGCTGAAATGGCCGATCGACGGTCCCCGCTGCGGGCACACAGATAAGTTACCATGGGGAGTCAGCGAACCAACATGCCCAGCACCTACGCTGAGGGAGCGAGAGCGCAGCGCGGGGCCCGCAAGGAAGCCCAAGCGCAAGCGCTCGCGAGGCACGACGCCAGACTTCCAGATTTCTTGCGGCGAAGCCGCTTCGGTCGGGACGATTTGGCTCCGACGAATCCATCGCGCGCGCGCCCAGCGAGGCGCAGGTCAACGTCGCCAAGCATCGAGTTACAGGTTCGCCTCGGAAAGCTTCCTAGGACCGGGACCGACGCGGACGAGTGCGAAGGGCTTGCTGGTGCCCCCAACATCCTTATGGGCCACCTGGCAACTGAGCAGCTCAGCGGATTCGGCGACGCAGTTCATGTGGATGACCGCTGCTTTGTCGGTCAGGTGGAACTGGGTGTCGAGCCCGTTCATCCGCGCGACGTAACCAACAAATTTCGCCGGCCTCCCCCAGTCTTGGGGGGAGTCGAAGGTCGTCCTTCCCTCACCGTCTACAAGAACGATCCCGACGTACTTGGGGCCAGTGGGCAACCGAACCACCCATGTGCCTTGGAGGGGGTGAGCCTGTGCGAAAGCGGAAGGCACGGGTGCGAGCAGTCCGATCAGCACGAGCAAAGCGCGGCGCATTTGATCAATCTACCACGGACAAGTTTAGCGTGAGCGTGTAAATTCAACCTAGCAGCGTCGGACGACGCCGCAACCCGGAGAGGGACAAATGAGTGGAGTAATTTCGGCCGTTATCGCCGTCGTCGCTGTAGCCAGCGCCGCCTCCTCAGTAACCGCCGCGGTGGCTGCGGGCGCGGTCACCTTGAGTGCCGTGTTCACAGTCACGGCGGCGATCGGCGCGGTGGTCTCGACCATCGGCGCGCTGACAGGCGACCGAACTTTGCAGACAGTCGGCATGGTCGTCGGGGCGATCGGAGGCGTCGGCGCCATCGCCAACAGTGCCGGCATGTTCGGTGCCGGCGCCACGGTCGAGGGCCTGTTCGGTGCGGGCGGTGACGTGGCCCGAAGCGGCGCCGACGAGGCCGGTTTCGCCATGACCGATTGGGCGAGCGAGGCCGCGAAAATTCCGGCCGCTTCCGCCACCACCTCGGCCGAAGTCGCAGCGAGCGCCGGCGGCGAGGCACTGAGTTCCGCGGTCCAGCCCGTCACGGTCAACGGCATCGCCGAGGCCGGCGGCTTCGTGAGCGACGCCCAGAAGGCCAATCTTGTGGCCGGTGGGCTGGGGCAGGGTGATGCCCCGACGGGCGCGGCGCTGGATCAGGTTACCGGTGTTACGCACCCGACGCCGGTCGACTCCTCGGTGGTTTCGGGTACACCTTCGACCGTACCAGGGGCGCCTACGGCTCCGACCGCCGCGCCGGTTGCAGCACCCACCACGCCGACTGCACCCACGACGCCGGCCGCCACTCCCGGCGCCGTATCCGGCACGGTCCAGACGAGCACTTCGGGCGCCTCGTCGCTGGGCGGACAGCTGGCCGCGAATGTGGGGACTGCGACCGATTCCGGCGGCGGCGCTTTCTCCGGAATCTTCGACTTCATGAACCGCAACAGCGCCATGACCATGGGCACGTTCCAGGCGGCGTCTTCGTTCATTGCGGGAGCCTTCGGCGGCAACAAAGAACCGGCACAGGAACAGCTCAATTACTGGCAGGCGCAGGCCGACGCCAACGTTGCCGCGGCGAACCTGCAGAAGCAGCGCCTCGCCAACATGCAGACCGGTGTTCCGACGGCCAGTGGCGGCGGGCAGATCACGGTGACGCCCCCGCGCGGCCTGATCAACAATCACCCCACTGTGACGGGAGTGCCGGCATGAGAATATCCCAAGGAAATTGGGAAATGACCATACGCCGAATTCTCTCAGGTGGCTGGTTTGGCTGGCCCATTATCTTTTCCTCAACCAAAAGGGGAGGAAGCCATGGAAATTACGCCCGTGAATCCGAAGTCCATGGAAGCGCCAGCGGTATTCGTCAATCACTTCCAGATGACGGTGCTGGGAGGGGGGGTGGTGCGATTATCGTTCGCGGAGGTGGCACCGCCGCACGAGCCAGTCTTTCGGTCAACGGTTCTCTTAGGGGTGGAGGATGCCCGCATGATCGCTCAGGCCATTCTCACCGCACTTGGAACAACCACGGGGGCGCCGTCCTAAGGGGGGCTATGCTTCCCAATGAGATGCACACCTATATGTCGTCTTGGGGGCCGGCATGAGCCTTATCAATGACCAGCTCGAAGACCCGCTCCTCAAGCAGATCGAGGCTGATATCTCGAATAGCCTGACACCAAGCAACCGCGCGGACTACGAGGCCGCAGTCTTGGCCAGCCCGCAGGGCGCAGAGGGCCTGCGGGTGCTGGCCAATGCCGATGACAAGGCCGAGGCGTGTGCCCTGCGCAGCGTGACCGCGGCACTAATGCTCTACAAGCAGAACGATGGAACGACGCCGCTGGAAGTCGTTCCGCCGGCGGCTGCGACTCTCATGCTCCTGGCAATGGACACGCTTCAGAAGGCGAACCTCTACACGCCAAGCAAGGAAGACGTGGCCAGGGGCGCCGGGATCCAGCTTGAGCAAGTCATGGCGGCCCTCGGATTGACGGTGCCGGTGTTCACACGGATGGCCGAGAAAACGAGCTCCATCGCGGGATCGCCTGAGGCACTGGAGAAAATCAACCGGAGCCGCGCCCCAACTGGTGATTTACGGTTGGACGTCCTGACGGGACCCCAAGGGCTTCCGAATTGAAACAGGGAGGCCAGAGCATGGCAAAGCCGCATAACGGCACCAAGACCAAGACCGCGTTGACCGCCGAATCAGCTTTGCGCTTGCTGGCACAGATCATTGACGCCGACCCGCGCCGCCTGGTCGATCAACATGGCAAGCCGAAGGGGGTGCATGAGCTGGACGACGCCACCGCGGCAGCTATCTCGAGCATTGAAATTGACCGCCACGGCGTCACAAAGGTGCGCTTCCACTCGAAACCCCGCGCCCTCAAAATGCTGATGCGCCATCTCGGGCTATTCGAGGCGGACAATAAGCAGCGCGCGCCCAGGCGCACCGTCAACGTCAGTTCAAATGCCGCCGCCGGTGAGGCGAAGGGAGAATCCCCCGCCGATGAAATCAAACACTAAGCCCAGATCAGGTCTGAATGAGCGTCGACAGGCGTTCGTGCAAGCCTATCTGTCCAACGGTCACAACGCGACCCAGGCCGCTATTTCCGCCGGGTACAGCCCCAAAACTGCGCAGGAACAGGGCTCCAGGCTGCTATCAAATGTTATGGTGCGCGCGATGCTGGCAACGAAGGCGGAGGAAGTTGCTGCAGTCGTGGAACTCGAGACCGCCCGCACCCTTCGGCACGTCGCGTGCGTGAGCTATAGCGACATCGGCCAGATGCTCGACGAGCAGGGCAAGCTCATCCCCATTCCCAAGATGGCGCCGGAGGTCCGTGCGGCCATCAAAAGCATCGAGTTCGACAAGGACACCGGGGGCGTCACGAAAATCGGGCTTTGGGACAAGAATGCCGGCCTGGAGAAGGCCATGAAGCATCACGGACTCTATGAGCGCGACAACGATCAGAGGCGGGAGGATCTCAGCCTTCAAATCGTTCTGGTTGGGGCCTCCACGGGGGCGATCGAGAGGGGGGTATTGGATTCCGAAGGCGCTCGCCAACCGCCCCGGCAGGATGGCCGGGCTCCTCACTGAGCCTGTCCTGTCTGTCGGCCCTGACCACCCGCCAGCTCCTGGCTCGTGTCGAGCGGATGCTCGTCGCGACTTCCTCCCGCAACCAGCCACCAAGCGATATCCCGCAGTTCTTGGGTGCCGGGCCGCGGAGACGGATGTGGACCACGGGCGCCCGGATAAGCAGATTCGGCGGGGAGAGCCGCCGTGACTGAGAACAATGGAAAACAATAGCCCTCCCCAGTGAAGTCCCCAGTCCCCAGAGATAGACTTTCTGACCAGACTCGCCCGTGGTTAGCCCTCAAGTCGGGGGTGCCGAAGATCGACACTAGGGTCGGTTTTCTGCCCGTAGAGTCGATTTGAGGGGCGGCGGCTAGCTCCCGTGCGTTCCGGCTAACAAATCGCGCTCAGCGAGTCAGATTTTGACTCCAGCGCCATGCCGCCAGCAGCCATTCCCCCAGGATAGCGTTTCCAGCGAATGAGGTGGCCTTGCCACTGGTAATGGAGGTCAAATGAACTCCGACGATCTAACGACTGCTCTCGGTCGTGCCGTCACCGCTGTTTGGGGAGACCTACCGGCAACCGTGCAGCATGACCTGTTCGAATCGGCCGTCCGCTTGAGGGGATCGAGCATGCGGGAGCCGCTGGCCGCTTTTCTGCATCACGTTCATCCGCGAACGGCTGACGGCGAGAAGCCGCCTAGAATGGTACCGGAGCCGGATAGCCTGGGTGGTTAGCGGTTGGGCCGGAGACCCACCAGCCACGCGGCGTGAAAAAGAATAGCCGTATGAAGCCAACCGCCATCGCGCCCACCAAAAGCAAGTCATCGGCGTCATACGTGGACGCGCCTGACATTGCCGCCCGATACCTCGTCTACAAACTCTACGATGCAACCGAGGGTCATCTCGGCGGCGAATGGCACGACCTGAGAGACATCGGAGAAAGACCGGAGACTGTTGCTAGGGCGTTGAGCGCGGTTGGACGGTCGTTCGTGAAGACAAGGGGAAGGCAAAGAGTGCCGCACTGACGCGGAAGGGACTTCGATAAGAGGCGGTGGAGGAAGACGCGAGAGCCACCCGCCGCTTATCGGGCCTTTCTTAGCGTAACCTCTAGTCCTAGGTTTGGTACGCCAACGCTTGCACCGCCTCGGGTCGTATCGACATGACCACGTCTTTGTAGGCTGCCATCCGCAGCTCGGAGACCTTGGCCTGAGCCATGGCGATACCCTCGCATTCGAACCCGACCTGTTGGGCACTCGCGGGGGCGGTCCCTCGTACGTAGTAGGTTTTCGTCTTCTGCATTGTCATATCTCAAAAATAGCCCAATTTCCTTCGTCGTTAGTCGGCGCCGCGGCTTGATCACCGATACGTCACAGGGCGCGTGCCTACCGGGTGCGCCGAAGCGCCAACCAGGCAAAGAAAAGTAGAAGCAGGACCGCGGCGAGGCCTCCAGCAAAGAACGGATACATCCCGTTCATCTCGTCGAAGGCATGCCGACCCGGGTCTGTGAAGAGCCCCCAATAGCAGAAGGTCCCGAGCGCAGCCGCGAGAGCTAGCCAAATGGCTGAGACTACTGGCGGCAAGTGTCGCCCCGACGACCGCAGCTCACCATGAGATGGTGCGAAACTGCAACGGGGCTTGGAACAACACAACCTCCATCTCTTTTCTGTCGTTTAAGGCCAACGCAACGTCACGGCTGTTGAGAATGGCTGCGAACAACGTCGGCTGGTCATTCGGCATGCCACGATGCCCTCGGGCAAAGCTCCGAGCGACCTGCCGGCTCAATGTCCAAGAAAAGCCTAGACCCTGGGAATGCTCTCGTGCGTCGGCGCCCCTGTAGGCAACGAAGCGCGCGGGTAGGGCTTGGTAGAAGCCGGTCTCTGGCGGGCGCCAAGAAGGTTGGAAGCGATTAAACATCTCTTCGAATACGCGGCGATCGATCTTGTCGAAGCCGCTCCATTCCTCCGAAAGCACTCGCCAAAACATGCAGCCAAATTCGTCGTCGTTGTGATCACCCTCGCTCGCCCACCGAGTGATTGCCGCTGGCCGCTCTATGCTGTTGAGGCGAATGAAGTCGTCGCGGGTGCGCGGATCGTGGATCACAGCCTGGACTGATGAATTCATTGCTTGGACTTCAGCCCAAGCTCAACCAGCCGGCGGATAGCTTCTGACACCGAAATGTCCTCAGCCTTGGCATGAGCAACAATTTCAGCGCGCAAAGGAGGCGGCGGCCGGAATCCCATGATTGGATTGACACCGGTTGGCGCGGGTCCGCGCTTTCTTTGTTTAACAGAGTTTGACTTTGCCATATCTCTGTTATACACAGAAAAGCGAGCCGAACGATAGCTGTAACTACCGCCCGGCTCTAACCGCAACCGACTGAGAGGGAGTCGATCATGGCTAAGACTCAAGATACTACACCAATCACGCGCGCCCAACGGGAGGCGCTCATCCGTGCTGGCCTCGCCAGCGCCGATCCCGTGAGCGCAAAGGAGCAGCGCCTCCGCAGGTGGGCCTGCAGAATCGTTTCTGACCTGCCGAGCGGGATCGAGGACGCTCAGCGCTGCCTCGACTTGGCTGGCGAGTTGTTGAACGGTTGGGCGGATGGCGGCGGCGCTGATGCGGCCGGGATGGGAGGGACTGCGCAATGAGCAGCATCCTCGCGCTCCGCGGCGAACAGCGGGAAAATGGTGGCCTCCTGGCGGTATGCACCGCCCGCGGCTACCGCGTGGCCATCCGGGAAGCCCGCACGCCCCTCCAGGCCCCAGATTTCGCCTCTACGCCGCTACGGCGGTTCGTGGCGAACGTCTGCACTGCCGAGGTGCAGCACGCTGATGCCCAGTTCTGGCAGCTGGCCCGGGCCTGCGGGGCGGATGCCGTTATCGACCGGTTCGAGACGCCGGACATCGCCGCTACGTACCGCCTGCCGCACGAGCGGTGCGCGGGAAGGGCGCTGGTGTGGCTTGGCCATCTGCAAAGCCACGACAGCCAGCGCAGGGGCCCGTGGGAGAGCTGGTCGGGGCTTTCCCGGCCTCGGAAGGCCGTCTGGCTCCGTCGCCGCCGGGAGCTGCTCCACGGCCTTCTGAAGGCGATTAGCGAGTACCGGGCCGCCCGGGCAGCTCTGCTGCAGGGAGGCGGGCAATGAGCTACGCCGGCCACTTCCAGCTCTGCCTGGAGAACGACCTTCGCGACCTGATCCCCCTTGTCGGCGAGGTTTTGAAGGCACTCGACAAACCGGGTAGCCGCGCGCTGCGTCGCAAACTCGACAAGGAAATGCACAGCCTCGTCCACACCTACGGAACGCTCTGCCGGGCGCAGACTGACGAATGCGGCTGGGACGAGCTGCGCGACAGGCTTCCTCGCTATAGTCGCGTCACCGAGGTGTGGCCGGCGGGCAAGACCCTTGAAGCTCGCAAAGCCGCGGCTGCAGCAGGAGACGCACCGCCGATCGAGTCGCCGCCAGAGATCCCGGCAGTCGGCCGAGGCCTTCGCCTGGTCGTCGACAACGGCCGCACGTCGCGCGACGTCGCCTGGATCGAAGGAGGCGCCGCATGAAGGCCCCCAGATCCCGCCGCAATTCGCGGCCACTTCCGCCGGGCGCTGCTTTTCGCCAGCTCGAGACAGCGATGGTCCACCTCGAAGGCTCAGCGCTGGTCTCGTCTGAGGCGGTTGAAGGCATCGGCCAAGACGACCTCGCCAAGGAGACGGCCCGTTACACGGCCGATCGCCTTCTGCAAGCTGACGTGCAGCTTCTCCGCACCGCGGTCGATGCAATGCAGGACGCCCTGCAGGCAGGTGCAGCATGACGCCCCGCACATACTACGACGTTGAGAGCAACGAGGGCCGGCCAACGTTCACACCGGCCGGCATCAGACCGTCGAAGGCCTCCCAGCGCGTCAACCGCGTCATTGCCCATGCGTTCAAAACCATGGGGCATCCCTTTGATGACGGCTCACACCTGCCGGTGCGGCGCTACATCGCCCGCATGAAGTTGACCACGCCTCAGCTCGCCATGTTGGCGCGGAACCTGTGTAGCCACGATGCTGGCCGGTATCCGATTCCGGCCGACGACGACCACTGCGAGCGATACGGTTGCAGCTATCGCAAATATCGGCGCGTCGTGTTTTATGCCCACCGGGCGGCCCTATCTTTGCTGGTAGAGACGCCCCCGCAATCACGCCTCGACCTGGACGACCTGTCGGAAATCCTGATGGCGTGGCCGGGAGCTTTGCCCCAGGAGACACAGGCTGACGTCGCGAGCGTCATCGGCGCCCATGTTGCGGACACCATCGCCGGCCGACCGTTCAAGCGCCGCGCGCTGGTGGCTCGAGGGGGTGCCCGATGATGCGCCCCCGTGACGTAATCAACGGGGCCTATCGGCTGCCTGTGACCTGTGACGACATGAGTCCGCGCTACCGGCTGGGCGACCTCATGCTGGTCAATCCCGACGTGCCGCCCCGCGTGGGAAGTGACGTGTTGCTGTCCCGCGAGATGGACGACGGTCGGCGGGAAACCATCGTGCGGCGGCTAGTGAAGGCTACACCGGCAGCATGGCGCGTTCGGCGGCTCCCGCCTTACAAGCCTGAAACCCTCGACCGCAGCCAGTGGCCCAAGGTCGAGCTGATAGTGGGCGTCATCAACGCAAGGCGCTGACTTGTCCACCCTGCCCAGTCGGCGGGTGTTGGTCGCCGCCATCGGTTCCCGCTGTCCCTACTGCGGCGAGCCGATGGCGCACCCGCCGCGCCATCCCTCCCGGGACCATATCCGGCCCCGATCGCGCGGGCATGTGCTGAGCCCCGACAATCAGGCCATCGTCTGCCGGGCCTGCAACACCGATAAGGGCTCGCTTCCGCTGGGAAGGTGGCTGAACCGCCTCCGGCGCGCTGCGGATCCTCGCGCCGACTACGTCGCCGATTTCATGCGCCGAGCGGGTATCGAGCTTCCCTAGCCGCCAAAAGCCGGAGCATGCTTCCGTCCTCTTGATGGGGAGGGTGGAGATGGCACCGCGGCCGGTCATGATGCGGCAGGAGCTGGTCCCGGCCGTCATTACGAAACGGCCGGGTTTGGCTCCGAGGGTGCGCTGGTCAGGCGCCGGTAGTCACACCCTTGAACCTGTGTGTTTGTATAATTGCCGATGCGATACGCAGCGCTTCGGAAAAGGGCAGGTGATGCATTTCAACGACAGGTGAAGTTATCTCTTCGCTGTCGTCGTCTGGGGTCGGCCACACCATCACGGACCATACTGCCTGGAGAGGGTTACCTATGTGTCCCTTGGCATATGGGCCGGACTCGTCCCCGTCTGGAAGGCTTGCTTCGACCTCGATCTCTAGTGTCTCGGTGAGCTGCGCGGTCCAGCCTGAAAGCCATCCCGTAGTCAGGTCATCGTCTTCTGAGAAGAAAACCCGACGCTCTTCTGTAAGACCTGCTTGGTTGGCGAGTATCCCGCACGACTTCATGAGGTCCTCGGGGCTGACGGGCTTCGGCATTGAAAGCTTGCGCTTCATCTTCACTCCTTGGCGCCCCGCGGCAGCCTAGCACGAGGATGGCCGTGGAGGGCAAGCGAGCAGCGAAAACCTAGATCACCGCGGGTGCCTGCGCAGAAAGGGCGGCTCTAGAACGGCTCGCCTATAACCGACGGCGCTCGGACCGTTGGAACCAAAGGATTGTATGCTTCAGGAGCCATACGGTGCTTGTGAAGGGATGTCTCCCACGCACTCGAAAAACAACGTGCAGACAGGCACTTAAGAGTGCAGCGACGGCGGCAGGGCGACCCGCTTTATCTTGCCGTCATGATCGGACGCCACACGGCCGTGAACCCTGAGCGTGTGATGCCAGTCTGTGACCGTGTTATGCTGCTGCATACCGACAATCACACGGCAGGCCCGATGCTCTCGCTTGCAGGCATCTTGAGCGCTTCCGCCATCAAACAATTCGACCCCGCTGCGCGTATCGACTGCTGGACGGTCGGCGATGCTCTGCACGCCTCCCGGCACGCCAGGCGCAAGGCAAAGGCATACGCGGAGCAGCACACCGGCGTTTGGCCTGCACATTGACCGCCAGCGTCCAGTCGGGCGGCGGCAAGTGGCTGGCAGCGATGACGCCCATTTCACGTCCGATGCGGAGCACATCTCCCTGCGTGCTGAACTGGGTCAGAGGTGCCACCCTTGCCGGCCCAGTAGCCGTCGCGAAGTGCAGCGCCGTCGCGGGAGGCTGCTTACTCGATGCGAACCCTCGGGACGGTCGGACCGGTGCTTAGCCGCGCCCGCGGATGCGGTGAGCATCTAGGAAATCCCGAACCGACTCCTCGACGAACAGCCGTCTCCTGCCCGCTTTCACGAAGTCTGGGAGCTCATCTCGTCGTCGGTTCTTCAGCGTCCTGACCGACACACCAAGGATTGCCGCGAAATCCTCTTCGGCCATCAATCCGAAGCGTTCGAGCAAGACTTTATTGCTGGCCATTGTTGCAACCATAGTGTCACCCTGTAGATCGCGACTGCCAAATCTCGCGCTCTTTGGGGCGCCAGTGCAAATCTGCCTGTGGGCAGCTTGGATCAATCCGATTGTCGGTGAAGTCGATTTGATTGCAAAACAAAGAGTTGCGGCTGCTGGGCACAGTCTTGGCACACGAGCGACCAGGATCTATGCGCCGACACAACGAGCGGATTGCACCGTGGCGCAGGCTGGCGTGCCATCCTCTCCAGTGCCGCTTACCATCAGCTCCACGGCATTTCCGGCGTTTACTGCGCGGACAAGCATCGCATCACCTATGTCATGAATGTCGATCTTCATGCGACGGGACCACGGGGACGACTGGTCCCCGGCCAACTGGCCGATGCGGATATACACAAACCGTCGCTCCGGCCCCTCGCGGCGGACTTGATCGCCCGAGAACTTCGGGCCCGGCGCCACGCGAACGGGGAACTCGAACGTGAGCGGTTCGCCCTTCCGCGAGGACTTGGGATCAAGCGGCTGCCCGTCTTTGGACTGAAGGCTGTAGAGCACACCGGTAACTGGGCGATTGATAACAATCCGGAAGGTGACGGCAGTCTTTTCAGCACGGGTCAATGGATCGCTCTCGGCTTGGTTAGCATGCGCATCCCGGGGGAGTTCTGCAGGTCTTCTTGGCACTGATGCAGGTATCGCCGCAGGGCTGCCCCTTGGTGCAGCGCTTGCAGCAGGAGCGCGAGTGCTGGGCCTGTGCTGCCCAAGTGAACGTCATTGCCGGCGGAGCGGCCCGGTCTAGCCACGGCGTATAGTCCGCAGCGGATGCCGGAAAACTCAGCAGGGCGACGACCAGAGCCACGCTTCGCATGGCCTTCCCCAATGCGGTCGTATTAGGATGCCATCCTACCACCGGGTAGCGAGGGGAGAGCAAGTGCGTTTCTGGGCATGGATCGTGCGGCAAGCATTGCTTGGTCTAGTGCTCGCGCCCGGCGCGGCGTATGCCCAAACCATCACCGATGGCGACACGCTGAAGATAAACGGCGTCACCTACCGGCTCTGGGGTATCGACGCGCCGGAAAACAAGCAAGACTGTTTTGACGGTTGGGCAGCCGGACGCCTCGCGACCACGCACCTCCAATCCCTGATCTCCGGTCGTAATGTCATCTGCGAACGGAAGGACACCGATCGGTATGGGCGGACGGTCGCCATATGCCGGGCGGGGGGCGAGGATCTGGGCGCGATGATGGTCCGGGACGGGTACGCGTGGGCCTTCCTTCGATACAGCGGGGACTATGCTGAACAAGAGGCGCTGGCGAAGAATGAAGCGCTAGGCGTGCATCGGCATGGCTGCGTGCCAGCTTGGGATTGGCGGGCGGCGCGACGCCAATGAATGACTGTGATGCGTTCGGGGGAATCGAGAGGCGGCCATGTCTGTAAACAGTGAAGGGCTAGGAGTGCTTTTCGTCATCGCTTTGGGAGCTGCGACCTTAGCCAGCTATTTCGGTTTATTCGGACAAACCGGCACCGACTACTTCCAATCCTGTTGGGAGCTGCGAGCGGAAAGCATTAAGAAGGGCCTCAGTAAGCCGGAGCCGAAATCACCCCAACAAGGGGTAAACTGGGCGGGATGTGAGCCAATCGGTCAGAAGGCCATCTATGAAACCGGCATCATTTTTGTCGGCAATCCAAGAGATGCTGACGAGGTATCGCTGGAGCGTGTTTGCCCCAGCTCTTTCAGACAGGTGCCAATTGGCGGGTCGTATATGCTGACCATTGACCTGCTCGAAAGTTCCGGTGGCCCACGATTCTATGAACGCATCCTCCCGGCCGGGTTCATGATCGGCCGAGTATGGCGAGACAAGTGGCCAGCATGTTCGAAGGAGCGGGAGCGGCAAGGCTATCCCAAGATAGTCGAGAAAGCCGCAGGTGTTTTCGATTGGGAATGGCCTTGCGCTAAGTGCAAATAGCTGGGGCATTGGGGCGGGCGAGGTACCTAATCGCTCTGAGCACGATGCCGTTACGCAACCGCTAGCGTAGCCAGCAACGAAAGCCGCGGACGCATTGCGCCGCTGACATGACGCCATGCGGAGGAGTCGGCTGACTCCGCCCAGCATGAAACGATACGACTCACGCGAGACAAAACCGGGCGGCGGGGCGTGGGGCCGCAGCCAACCGGAGATAGCCATGGCCCGCCCGAAGCGCGGTTGGAACAGGCACCAGCTCCGTCTGCGAGAGTTGCCGCACTTCGCCCGCCTCCCGACGCGAAGACCGCTTCCGCACGGCTGACGACGCCGAGTGGAGGGGTGCCGCCGATGAAATCGCCGGGCCCGCCGGCTGGTACTCGATCGCCGGCACGTATGCGGACTGGGGCTGCAGGCTCATCCACTTCGCCACGGCAGCCGAGGCCGCGTCCATGCAGTGTTGGATCGCCGAGTCTGGGATCGAGACTAGGCCGGCGCCGGCCCGCTACGATGGGCCCCAACTCTCGGTCGGCAGCTATAACAAGGATCAGCCGACCTAGCGGCCCCATTTACCTCTCCCGTGGCGCCCTCGGCTTCTTAGGCTCCGGTGCCGCCGTCCAGGTGACGCCTTCCATCGTCTTGAGCAGCATTTTCACGGCACCGGGCGGCGCGTTGTTCTCTCCCAACCACGTTGCCCACATGTCGAAGTCTTCCAGGATGGCCGGCATGCGCGGATCATCTTCCCGTGCCTTGATCGTGCGCCGGATCAGCTCGTTGGCGGGCACCGTGACCATTGCGCAGGCGAGCAAGGGCGCGGGCAGTTCCGGGATTTCGAAACGACGCCAGATGAAAGCGAAGCCGCGGGGCTGCCCGTCCTCTGGATTGACGGTCCACTGCTGCGTGACCTTGGCGCCCGAGGGCTTCGTGACTTCCTCGCCTTCGTTGAAGGTCTCGAAGACGACGATACCGCGCTGGCCTTCGTTGAAGGCCTCCCTGAAAGTGCGCAGCTCGTCGATCGTCTCCGCCCTCGCATGGATGGGCTGCGGCCGGCGCCAATCACGCCGATCAGGAAAGCCCCAGCGCATCGGCACGATTCGTCGCTTGCCGAGTTTAGCGTCCCAGATGATGACCGGCAGCATACCGTTGACGCGGTAGGTGTAGACCTCGTCTTCGCCGCCGCCCTGATCGCCGCCGCCACCCTCACCGGTCAGCGGCTGGGAGAAATCGACGACTTGCTGCCACGTCGCTTGAGCCGTGAACTTGCCGCACATGGGGAGACGCTACCACCAGCGCGGGGCGCCGCACCATCGCCCTAGCCACTTGAGGCCGCTGCGATCTACTTCCGGTTCACGACCACAGTGAGGAAATGGAGGCACCACAGTACCGTGACCTGTCGTGTGTGTGCGAACGCGGTGCGACGTGGCCGGCGACAGCTCTGGCTAGTCGCCGTTCAATTCTCGCGCAATCAGATTCGACGTCGACCAGCCGCGCCATGTGCCCGGGCGAGGGGCAAGTATCGATAAGCAGTAGCTAGTTATGTCACTAACCGGACGGAACCTCGCCGCGCATCCCGCGTAGCCTACATGACCATAGGCCGGTTTGCCGCGAGCAGCGCCATCAACGGGTCGTAGCTGATCGATCCCAATGAAGAAGCGGGTGCGCCAAGCGCACGACGAATCCACCTTCGGCAAGGTCGGGGCTCAGCATGAACGATTACAGGATTGGGCTCAAAGCACTACGAACCCGCGTCGCCCGGGAGCGCATCAGCGAAGCGGATTTCATCGTCGCCGTCTCCGAAATTGTCGCCGCCACCCCGGCCGATCTCGAGCCGATCGACGGTCTGCGCCTGGCTCAGGAGATCCGGGAGATGGAGCACACCAGGAAGGCTGGCGCGGCGGGGGCATTCACTTGAGCTTCCCGATGGACGGTCCCGCCTCGACCAAGTCGGCCGATTCCACGACCTGCAGCCAGCGTTCCACCGCCCCCTTGAGTACCTGCAGCCTCTCATTGGTAGGCTCACGCCTGTACGCCGCAAGCCTCTCGATCACGGCCTCCCGGGCCGTCTGACGCGCTTCGCAGACCGACATTCCCACCCCTTTCCAAGCGGCGTGAGCCGGCGCCGCCGCTGAGCACGTCACTCTGGCCCGTAGGTGGTACCCCGCTAGCTGAGCGCATGGATGCAGCAGCAAGAAATTCTTTCGACAGGTCCACAGACATCCTGCGCGCTAGTCATCCGGAGGGACGAGAATCCTCGTCGGTTAGGCCCATACATGAGGCTTCGGCGGGCGACAACGGAGAGGCGGCATATGTTGCTGGGGGGACGGGGCCGCAGGTGATTTCAATGTCTGGGATGGCGTCACGTTCCAGGCGCAAGGGCTTGCCGTCGTGCCTGGAGATCAGCGCTCAGAAGTTCGGTCGCGCTTCAGCAGGCTCGGCGGGTGGGCCCTCGGCAGGTGGGCCAAGGGGCGAAAGCACTGAGGAAGGTGCCAGCGCCGCCGCCTTCGCAAAGAGCGCCTGGTAGGCCGCAAGGGCATCCAGAAGTTTTGGCGTGGGTACGGCCACGCTCCGGCGAAGGTCGTCATCGCGAACACGGAGGATGACAAAGCCTTCGTCCACCAATCTGTGGAGCGCACCTCTGACTGTCGGCTCCGAAAAGCGGCTGGCGCTGTATAGGTTCTTGAGCGGTAGCCCTTCCGGACACTCCGCCAGCCTGAATACGACCTCACGCCCTTGGGGAGTGTCATGGCCGGGTAGTCCTGTACTGGCTCCCCGAAGCTGTTCCAGTATCTCCCAAAACATCTGCGTCCTCACCATGGCCGCTGGTATAGAAGTGACGCAACATGCCCTGTCGCGGTTGCGAATGTCTAGCAAGGGGCAACCGGGCTTATTGCAGGAACCGAGGTTCACTAGCAAAATCCGTGCCTTTCAATGGATTGTCCCTTTGTGAGCGGGGCAAGCTCTTCGAGCTTGGCCAGGCGCGCAATCCCGGAGGGCGGCAGAAGATGCCGGACGTATGGGGGGAGCGGCCCGCGCTAGTAGCAGGAACGGATTTGGAAAAGCCGGATCAGCCCCGGATGCCAACACCCTGTCGCCTGGCCGGCCGCAGTGCTAGATTTTGCACGGCGAACCAAGGGGGAGGGAATGCGCTGCTACCTGATGATGCGAGGTCACATCGCTGCCGTGGAAATTCTCACGCCCGGGTCGGACGATGATCTCATCGAACAAGCTCATTTTCAGTTTGAGCGTCGCACCAGCGTAGCAGAGCCTTTCGACGGGTTTGAGGTGTGGGATCGAGCTCGGCGAGTCTACTCGTGGCCCGAGGATGACGTAAAGCAGTAGGGGTGAATAGGCTGGATAGAAGCCTGGATAGACGAGCGACGCACGCAGCCGACAAGCCCTCGAAGCCCCCACCCCCGAAGGAACCCCAAGGCGCGCGATAATATTGAGCACCCACTCGCGCTAGGCGGCTCGAGTATTCAGCCGACACCAAAAATTGGAGCGGGCCGCGCGAAATCTATCCTTTCGCTTCCCCGGTGCTTCCCCGTGAAAATCGCCAGCCTGCCACAAGTCGCTAAGTGCTTGAAAAGGCTGGCGCTCCCTACGGGATTCGAACCCGTGTTTTAGCCTTGAGAGGGCCACGTCCTAGGCCTCTAGACGAAGGGAGCATAGGGCCAGAGGCGGACTGATAGTCGAACGGCGGTGCGGACGCAACCCCGCTCATCAACCGGGCTTCCGGCCGGCGATGCGGGAGAGGACGCCGGGGACGAACGGGTGCACGGCGACATCGGCAAAACCCGCATCCTGCAGATAGGCTTTCGCTTCGGATTCCGTATGGGCGAGGCCGGTGCTGTTCTGGATGGCCTCGTTCAGGCCCCAGAGCGCGGCCGAGAGCGGTCCGGTCCGGTCGTCGTGCAGCGTTTCGCCGATCAGGTGCATCTCGCCGCCCGGCACCAAGGCTTCGAAGGCCTTGGCGACCACACGGCGGACCAGGGCTGGCTCGTATTGCGGCAGGTTGCTGGCCATGACGACGACGTCGATGCCCTGCGGGAACTCGGTTTCGGTGAAGTCGCCGGGCAGGGTGCGGACGCGCCCCGTGGCGCCGTTGGCGGCAATATACTCGTTGGCCACGACGGTGACCGGCGGCAGGTCGAGCACGATCGCCTCGAGGCCGGGGTAGGTCTGGGTCGCCACGATGCTGTAGGCGCCGGAGCCGCCGCCGAGATCGAGCATGCGCGTGCGGCCCGAGAGGTCGACGCTGCGGCTGAACAGACGGGCGGCCCCCATGCCGATCGAATAGGTCGCGGTGTGATAGCGCCGGGCGTCCTCGACCGTGAAGTCCACATAGGCGCCGAGCCGGTTCTCCTGGCTGTTCCGCAGGCGCTCGGACAGTTCGCCGAACGCCTTCCAGCGCGGCTTGGTGAACAGGATCCACGGTCCCGCATAGCGCTCGCCATCCTTGACCAGGAAACGCTGAACGTCGGGCGCATTGATGAAGCGCTCGCCATCGCGCGACAGCAGCGTCATCGCGGCCAGGACGGTCAGCAAGCGCTCGGCGTTGCGCTCTGAAATGCCGACGGCCTTTGCGACGGCGGGCATCGTATCGTGGCCGTGGGCGATCGCGGTGAAGATTTCCAATTCGACCGCGGCCATCAGGGCGGCGCTCTCCCAGTAGGCTTGGGCGATCTTCTGTAACCGGGTCGTGTCGAGGCGCTGGGGTTCGGGCATTATGGGGTTTCCTCCGTTGTTGCCCGATCATAGCGCGCGGGCCTAAGCTTCGTCGCCGCCGCTGGAGGACCCGTCATGGATATGCCGATCGCTTCCGAACTGCCGCTCACCGGCATCGATGTGCACGCGCTGCCCCCGGCCGATGGCGAGTGGGTGCTGCGCCGCCAGCTCGCCGCCGCCTACCGGCTGATCGACCATTTCGGTTGGACCGAGCTGATCTACGGTCACCTCACCGCGCGCGTGCCCGGCGAGGCGCCGCATTTTCTGATCAACCCTTACGGACTGAACTACGACGAGGTGACGGCCTCGAACCTGGTGAAGATCGACCTCGACGGGAAGATCGTCGAGCCGAGTGCTCACCCCGTGAACTACGCCGGATTCGTCATCCACTCGGCGGTCCACATGGCCCATGCCGAACGCCACAAGGTCGTGATGCACACCCACACGCGCGCCGGCATGGCTGTCTGCGCGCTGAAGGACGGGCTGTTGCCGGTATCGATGGTCGCGACCGCCTTCCACGGCAAGCTGTCCTATCACGACTATGAGGGGCCAAGCCTCGACCTCGACGAGCGTGAGCGTTTGCTCGCGAATCTCGGCGACAACCAGGCGATGATGCTGCGCAACCATGGGCTTCTGACCACGGGCCGTTCGGTGCCCGAGGCCTTTCTGCGGCTCTACCGCCTGGAGCGCGCCTGCCAGATCCAGCTCGACGCGGCGGCAGCCGGCGCGCTCAATGTGCTGGGTGACAATCTGGCGGCCAAGTCCGGGGCCGACATGGACCGCTTCTCGGAGATGGAGTCCGCTGTGGGCATCGGCGATCTCGAATTCGCCGCCCTGTTGCGCAAGCTCGACAAGGTCGACGCGAGCTGGCGCCACTGACCACCGGCCGATCCGCCGCGCGGGTTAGCCCCGGAAGGTCGTGCGGTCGGTACCCGAATAGAGCGCCTTCGCCGACCGCTCGACGGCGTCGCGATGGGTGGCGAGCGCCGCCGCATCGAGGTCAGCTTTCGGCGCGGGCTCGGGGTCGAAGTTTCCATACGGATCGCGCCCACGGACCAACGTCGCGGAATCGCGGACCTTGAGCTGGCGGACATGGGGCGGGATGTAGCGCAGGGCCAGTCCGATACGCCGGTCGTCCGTCTTGTTCGGCCCCGACGCGTGAGCCAGCAGCACATTATGCAGGGACATCTCGCCGGCCTTCAGCGGAACGTCGACCCCGGCGCCCTCAGGCACGTCGACGGCGATCTCCTGGCCACGGCTGAGCAGGTTGTTCTCGTCGAACGTGTCGCGATGCTCGAGCTGGCTCCTGTGATGGCTGCCCGGCCAGAACCGCATCGCGCCACTTTCGACGGGGGCATCGGCGAGGGCTACCCACGCGGTAATCACTTCGTCGGTGCTGAGGCCCCAGTAGGTCGCGTCCTGGTGCCACGACACGAAGGAGGGCGAGCGTGCTTCCTTGATGAAGAAAGTACTGCTCCAGCAGAGGATGTCCGGCCCGATGACGTCCTCCACCGCGTCGAGGATGGCGGGATGACGTGCCAGCGCATTGGCCCAGGTGAAGAGCAGATGCACCTTGTGCCGCATGTCGCCGGCGATCGGCCCCCCGGCCGCACGCTCGTGCTCCTCCAGTCGCTCGCGACAGGCGCGTGCCTCGGCGGGCGACAGAACGCGGATCGGAAAGTGGAAACCGTCGCGACGATAGCGCGACACCTCGTCGGCAGTGAGACGTCCGGCCATGAGACTCCACCGTGCTGGAAGGACTGAGTCTGGCGGGCCGTCAGAACAGGCGCAAGAAGAGGAACACCATGGCGGCGTAGGTCGCGAGCAGGATGGCGCCGCCCAGGAGGTTGAGTTGCAGCTTGCGCTCGGCCGTGGGCCGCAGCCACCAGTCGAACTGGCCGGCGATCCAGGGGACGAGAAAGCCCGTCAGCATGACGCTCACGACATTGCCCAGGAACAGGGCGACGGCAAAAGGCAGATGAAGCGCCCGGTCGAGAAAGGGCGTGCCGACGAAGATCCCGAACAGCATGACGATCGGATAGAGCATCAGCAGCACGAGCATGTTCATCTTCCACGCTGGCGGGCGCACGTCGCCGGGCGACCTGTCTCGGAACCACTGCTCGAAGCCGGAGCTTGCGATGCGGGAATGGAATTCGTGGGTGAGGGGCGCGGCTTCCTCGATGAGGGCCTGTCGGAGGGGCGAGTCGAGCCAGGCCTGCAGATTGGCTTGCGTATCGAAGCGTAGGATCGCGACGTAGTCCTCTTGCACGCCGGGTATCGGCGGCTCGAACCGATAGCCCTGCAGCCCGGTCGCCCTGGATTGCGCGGCGGCGATCTTGCGCTCCCAGGCTCGGTACTCCGCCTGCCGGCCGGGGTTCACGCGGGTGGAGATGATGGCCGAAACGGGCGCCGGCTTGATGCCGCTGCCCTCGTCCCGGACGATATGCACGTCGTCGCGGCCGACCAGCATCGGCGCGGCGCCCTCTATGCGTTTCTGGCGTTCGGCGGATCCCAGCCAGCGCCGTGCATCGGCGAGGCTTGCGAAGCGCTGCAGGACCACCCAGTCGACCTGTAGCGGCGGATTGGGCGGCAGCAGCTTCTGTTCGAGGAAGCCCGGAAAATGCTGGATTAAGCTGCTGGTCTCGCCCTGCCAGCGGGCGAAGGCCGCATTATGCTCGGGCCGCACGCAGGTCTGCGTCACGATGCTGACGGTATCGAGATCCATGTTGTCGGCGTCGTCCAGCCCTTCTGGTCGGACTGTCTTGGCTCGACGGCGGCTCGTCCAACAAAATATCTGGACGGCCGCTGGATGTCGAAGCCGGGCCGCAGCTGCTTCGCGACGCCCGGTGTGCGCTCTCGGCCGAGGCGCCGTGGGGCCTGCGGCGTTTACTTCGTGAGGATAAGCTTCTCGGAAGCCGTTACGCGCAGCCGGTAGGTGCTGGCGCCGTGGCGGATGAGGAGTTCGCGGCGGCCGGCCATGAGCTGGCTGCTCTCGATGCTCGCGGCGTCTCGATCGGGCTTCGCCCGGGAAGTCTCGCCCGCAGCATGCAACTGCATCATCTGATCCATCTTCGCCTCGCTCGGTTAGTTGCAAGTCACTCGCATTTGCATATTAAATGCCTGCGATGTCAATGACGAAGCGAGGGCGAGAAGCCGATTTCAGCGACCGGCGAAGGCCGGCAGCTGATGGGCTGTCACGGCGGGCGCGGGACCGTCGAAGCGCTCGATTTCGACCAGGCAGGTCTGCGCAATGCAGCCCTGGCTGAGCTTCGAGGAGCCGATGTCGAGCGTCAGGGCGTTGGGATTGCCATGCTTCTCCAGAGGCGTGTTCGAGCCGGAATCCTCCGGGTCGAACCAGGCGCCGGTCGAAAGGCGCACCACGCCGCGGCGGATTCGGTCGGTCAGCCGGGCCGATGCGAGGCACGCGCCGCGATCGTTGAAGACGCGCAGCAGGTCGCCTTCGGCAATACCGCGCGCGGCGGCGTCTTCCGGGTGCATCGTCACCGGCTGGCGGCCCTTGACCTTGGTCGCCTTGGCGTGCGGGCTGTGGTCGAGCTGGCTGTGCAGCTTGTCCGCCGGCTGGTCCGACAGCATGTGCAACGGGTACCGCTCGGCCTTGCTGGAACCCAGCCATTCGATCGGCTCCATCCAGGTCGCATGGCCCGGACAGTCATCGTAGCCGAACGAGGCGATCTTCTCGGAGAAGATCTCGATCTTGCCCGACGGCGTCTTGAGCGGGTTCGCAGCCGGATAGGCACGGAACTTCGCGAGCATCACCGGGTCGGTGTTCTCGCCCGGCACCTTGGTGATGCCGGCTTCCCAGAATTCCTCGAAGGAGGGGAGAGGCACGCCCATCCTGGCCGACTTCTGGCGCCCTTCCTCGTACATGTGGGTGAGCCACTCCATTTCGTCGCGGCCCTCCGTGTAGACGTCGCCGGCGCCGAGGCGGCGGGTGATCTCCGAGAAGATCCAGTAGTCGTCGCGCGCCTCGCCGATCGGCTCGCGCGCCTTCTTCATGGCGATCAGGAACGGCTCGCGGCGCGCGTAGCCGATATCGTTGCGCTCGAGGCCGGTGGTCGCGGGCAGCACGATGTCGGCCATCTTCGCGGCCGGTGTCCAGAACTGCTCGTTGAAGATGATGGTCTCGGGCTTCTGCCACGCCACCCGCAGCCGATTGAGATCCTGGTGATGATGGAACGGGTTGCCGCCTGCCCAGTAGATCAGACGGATCTCCGGGTACGTGATGTCCCGGCCGTTGTAGGAGACCTTGCCGCCCGGATTGAGCAGCATGTCGGTAAAGCGTGCGACCGGGATGAAGTCGGTGACCGCGTTGGTGCCCTGCGACAGGGTCGGGCCCGAAAGCAGCGGTGCGGTGCTGCCCATGCCGTTGGTCGGGCCGTAGCTCGCGCCGAAGCCGCCGCCCGGCAGGCCGATCTGTCCCAGCATGCAGGCCAGCGTCACCAACGCCCAGAAAGGCTGCTCGCCGTGATGCGAGCGCTGCAGCGACCAGTTGATGTTCACCGTGGTGCGCGTCGTGGCCATCTCGCGCGCGAGCGCGCGAATGCGCACGGCGGAGATGCCGGTGATCTTCTCGGCCCATTCCGGGGTCTTGTCGGCCAGCGACGGCGCGAACTTCTCGAATCCGACGGTGCAACGGTCGAGGAACTCCCGGTCGTAGAGCTTCTCGGTGTAGATTACATGGCAGAGCGCCAGGATCATCGCGGCATCGGTGTTGGGCCGGATCGCCAGCCACTCGATGCCGCCGCCGGTGTCGAGGTCCTCGGCGGTCGGCGTGATGTTGACGAAGCGCACGCCCTTGGCGCGCATGCCGTAAAGCCCGTCCTTGAGGCGATGCACCATCGCCCCGCCGGCACTGATCTGGGCGTTCTTGTGTGGCGCGCCACCGAAGGTGACGAAGAGCTTGCAGTGCTCGGCCAGCACTTCCCACGTCGTATGCATCGCCATCAGGTCTTCCATGCCGGCCACGATGTGCGGCATCAGCACGCGCGCGGCGCCGAGGCTGTAGGAATCCTGGTGGCGGACATAGCCACCCAGCGCATTGAGGAAGCGATGAACCTGGCTCTGCGCGTGATGGAAGCGTCCCGCGCTCGACCAGCCGTAGGAGCCGCCGAAGATCGCGCGGTTCGAGTGCGCGTCCTTCACGCGCTTCAGTTCGCCGGCGACCATGTCGAGCGCCTCGTCCCAGGGGACTTCGACGAAGGGTTCCTGGCCACGCTTGTCGGTCGCGGTGCCCGGGCCCTTCTCGAGCCAGCTCTTGCGGAAGGACGGCCGGCGGACACGCATCCGCGCCACCTCGTCGGACAGCATGTGCAGGCCGATCGGCGAGGGATCGGGATCCTGGGAGAAGGGGTGGAGCTTCGTCGCTTGGCCCTTGTCGTCGTATTCGACTTCGTAGACGCCCCAGTGGGCGGCGGTCAGGGTACGCTGGTGGGTCATGGGACTCTCACGCTGCTGTCTTGGCGATATTCAGGAACCGATCGATGGTCGCCTGCTCGGTGTCGAAGGCGGTGACGAGGCGGAAGGCGCGTTCGCCCGGCCGATCCGACGGCCAGGGATGATACTGCGCCCCCGCGGCCTGCAGCGCATCATGCATGCGCGCGGGCAGGATGATGAAAATTTCGTTGGCGTGGACGGGGTAGAGGAGCTGCGTGCCCTTGAGCGTGGTCAGGCCGGCGACGAGACGGCGCGCCATGGCGTTGGCATGACCGGCGTTGTCGAGCCACAGTCCGTCGGTCAGGTAGGCCTCCAGCTGGGCCGACAGGAACCGCATCTTCGAAAAGAGATGACCGCTGCGCTTGCGGCGGAACTCGAATTCCCGGGCGAGATCGGGCTCGAAGAAGACCACGACCTCGGCCGCAAGGGTGCCGTTCTTGGTGGCGCCGAGGCTCAGCACGTCGACGCCCGACATCCAGGAGAGCTCGGCCGCCGAGCAGCCGACGAAGGCGAGGGCGTTGGCGAAGCGCGCTCCGTCCATGTGGAGCTTCAGCCCGTGGCGACGCGCAGTCGTGGCGATGACGGTCACCTCGTCGGGACCATAGACGGTGCCGCACTCGGTAGCCTGGGTGATGCTGACGGCCGCCGGTTGCGGGTGGTGCACCACGCCATAGACCGGCTGGGCAAGGGCCTCGGCGAGCTTCTTCTGGTCGATCTTTCCGGCGGTGCCCGGCAAGGGGGAGAGCTTGGCGCCGGAGGTGAAGAATTCGGGCGCATTGGCCTCGTCGACGACGATATGCGCCTCGGCGTGGCAGTAGATCGACCCCCAGGAGGGCGTGCAGCAGGAGAGGGCGAGGGAATTCGCGGCCGTGCCGGTCGCGACCGGGAAGGCGACCAGATCGGGCTTTTCGAAGATGTCCCGCAGCCTCCGTTCGACGCGATGGGTCCAGTCGTCGGCGCCGTAGGACGGTGCGGTACTTCCACCGGAAAAGGCGCGTGTCACCGCTTCGAGGACGGCGGGATGCGCGCCCACTTCGTTGTCGCTTCGGAAATTCATTCCTGTCCTCGCATGGATGCGTCGTTGCTCAGCGTCCGGCGCCGGGCGGGAACTCGATCGTGCCGAGAAGGGCGCCGCTGCGCGGGTCGACGACATAGGCGGACGCGGGCCCGCCCTGCGTCTCGACATGCACGACGAGGCGATCGCCGACGGCGTTCATCGACACGATCCGGGCGCCCGAGGGCAGCGCGATGCGCTCGGTGAAGCGGCTGCCTTCCGATGCTGGCGAACGGCCGGCGTTGGGCGTAGAGATGCGCCGGGCGATCTCGGCGACCGCGACGACGAAGCCCACCACGATCAGCAGGCCCATTCCGATCACCAGCACCTTCAGCCAGAGTGGTGCAGAGGCCTGAGCAGGGGACGCCAAGAAAACTCCATGAGCGAAGCCGGTCGCCACACCGTGACCTTCGACCAGAGCGCCGCCGGCGAACGGCTGGACCGCGCGCTGGCTGCTGCCTTGCCTTCTCTCACGCGAAGCCGCGTGAAGGCGTTGATCGAGGGCCGCTGCGTAGCGCTTGCGGGGGGGCAGACGATAGAAGAGCCGTCCCGCAAGGTCAAAACGGGCGATGTCGTCATCGTCGACATTCCGGAACCCGAACCGGCCATTCCGCAGCCTCAGGATCTGGCGCTGGAGATCCTGTTCGAGGATGCCGACCTGCTGGTCCTGAACAAACCTGCCGGGATGGTGGTGCACCCCGCGCCCGGTAATCCCGACAGGACGTTGGTAAACGCCCTTCTGGCCCATTGCGGAGATAGCCTTTCCGGCATCGGCGGCGTGCGCCGGCCCGGGATCGTGCACCGGCTCGACAAGGACACGTCGGGCGTCATGGTCGTTGCCAAGAACGATGCGACCCATCATGCGCTGTCCAAACTGTTCGCGGCCCACGACCTCGAACGCATCTATACGGCCTTGGTCTGGGGCGCGCCGAAGCCCGAGCGCGGGACAGTCCAGGAGGCGCTGGGACGGCACCCGGTCGATCGCAAGCGCATGGCGGTGCGAAAGACGGGCGGCCGGGCCGCCTTCACTGAATATTGGCTGGAGAAACGCTTCGGGCCCGCTCTCGCGCCCATCGCGAGTCTCGTGGGGGCCAAGCTTGGTACGGGCCGGACCCATCAGGTCCGTGTCCACATGGCCCATATCGGCTGCCCGGTGGTGGGAGACCCAGTCTACGGCCGCAAATCCCGCAACGGCGCTGCACCCGAGGCGTTGAAACTGTTCCCGCGGCAAGCTCTTCACGCATCTGTGCTCGCCTTTAGACATCCAAAGACGGGGGAGAACGTAAGATTTGCCACAGAATTGCCTGAAGACTTCAGGAAGTTGGTCCGAACGCTGAACAGCGTTAAGTAAAATCCCCAATACCCGAGGGGATTAGTAGGAATTATATTGACCCGGGACCATTCCGACTTCTACAGTCGGATTTAGCAGTCGGAGGACGAGAGTGCTAAATGCTCGTTCACCGGCCATCCCGCGTACGAAAGGGGGAGTAGCCATGAGTGCAGCCACCGCAAACCTTCCCGCCCTGCCGTCATCCCTGACGCCCGAGGGCAATCTCAGCCGGTATCTCTCGGACATCCGGAAGTTTCCGCTGCTCGAGCCGCAGGAAGAGTTCATGCTGGCCAAGCGCTGGCGCGAGCACGGCGATTCGAAAGCCGCCCATCGCCTCGTGACCAGCCATCTTCGCCTCGTGGCCAAGATCGCCATGGGCTATCGCGGCTACGGCCTGCCGGTCGCCGAACTCATCTCCGAAGGCAACGTCGGCATGATGCAGGCGGTGAAGCGGTTCGATCCGGACCGCGGCTTCCGGTTGGCGACCTATGCCATGTGGTGGATTCGCGCCTCGATCCAGGAATACATCCTGCACAGCTGGTCGCTCGTGAAGATGGGCACCACCGCGGCGCAGAAGAAGCTGTTCTTCAACCTGCGCAAGCTCAAGGGCCAGATGCAGGCCATCGAGGAGGGTGACCTCACGCCCGAGCAGGTGACCAAGATCGCCACCCGCCTCGGCGTGCCCGAGGAAGAGGTGGTGAACATGAATCGCCGCCTGTCGGGCCCCGATTCGTCGCTCAACGCGCCGGTCAAGGCCGAAGGCGACATGGAGTGGCAGGACTGGCTGGTCGACGATTCGCCCAACCAGGAGGCCCGGCTTGGCGAAAGCCAGGAACTGGGCCAGCGCAAGGGAATGCTGGCTGCAGCCCTCAAGCAGCTCACCGACCGCGAGCGCCACATCATCGTGGAGCGGCGTCTGGTCGACGAGCCGAAGACGCTCGAGGACCTGTCGGCCAAGTATGGCATCAGCCGCGAGCGGGTGCGCCAGATCGAGGTCCGCGCCTTCGACAAGCTGCAGAAGGCCATGAAGAACATGGTCGTCGAGGCAGCGGCCCGGCCCACGACTCAGCCGGCGCGCGCCTGAGCGACGAGGAACGGTCCGTACGGTAGGCTCCCGGGATCATCCGGGAGCCTGCCATGACGACGTCGCCGATTCTTTACGAGACGCTACCGGGCGCAATCGCCCGCATCGTCCTCAACCGTCCCGATACCCGAAACGCCCAGGACACGGCGTTTCTCTATGCGCTGAACGAGGCCTTCGACCGCGCCGCTCATGACGACGCGGTGAAGGTGATCGTGCTGTCGGCCAACGGCCCGCACTTCTCGTCGGGTCATGACCTGCGTGAAGTCGACGGGCACGGCAACATGTCAAAGCACGAAACCGTCGGCACCTGGGGCGGCTTCGGCAAGCCCGGCGCCGAGGCGCAATACGCGCGTGAGCAGGAGATCTACCTGGGTTTCTGCGAGCGCTGGCGGAACATCCCCAAGCCGACGCTGGCGCTGGTCCACGGCAAGGTGATGATCGGCGGGCTGATGTTGATGTGGCCATGCGACCTGATCGTTTGCTCGGAGGACTCTGAATTCCTCGACCATTCGGTGGCCATGGGCGTCGGCGGCGCCGAGTTCTTCGCCCATCCGTGGGAGATGGGCATCCGCAAGGCGAAGGAATTTCTGTTCACCGCCGACTGGATCAAGGCCGCCGAGGCGCATCGCCTCGGCATGGTGAACCATGTCGTGCCGCGTGCCGACCTCGAGCCCTTCGGCCTCGCCATGGCCGAACGCATCGCCCAGAAGCCGTTGTTTGCGCTGAAGCTCGTGAAGCAGGCCATCAACGCGGCCCAGGACGCACAGGGCCGCGTCGGTGCCATGCAGACCTCTTTCGCGCTCCACCACCTGGCCCATGCCCACAACATGCTGGCGCACGGCAAGCTGGTCGACCCCACCGGCATGATGCCGGCCATCAAGAAGCACGAGAAGGCGACCTAGCAGGCCGTTGAAGAGGCGGCGGCATGGCGAATAAACGAAACAAACGAAATAAACGAAACAAATGAATCGAGTGTTGCACCCCCCGTCTCCCGTGGAGGAGTGACCGTTGGCGCAACAATGTTACTCGTCGGTGCTTCTGAAACACCTACTTCAACTGCCTTCAAATCGATTCAGGCGAGGCTTGGATCGACCACCAGAATGGTCTTGCCGGTTCCGTCACCGGAGAGCGCATACTCGAGTGCTTCGCGGTATTGGCCGAAAGCGAAGGTTCTGCCGACCGGCACGTTGAGTTCGCCCTTGGCGACCCAGGCGAGCAGTTCGTCGAGTTCGCTGGCCGCGACGCCGACCTCGAACACCGCGCCGAACTGGCGATAGTCTACGCCGATGAGGGCTGCTCCCTTGAGGAGGGGCAAATTCACCGGCAAGGCCGGTATGTCGCCGCCCGCAAAGCCGACGACGAGATAGCGCCCGCCCCATCCAAGCGACCGGAACGCAGGCTGCAGCAGGGGGCCGCTGACCGGATCGAAGACGACATCGATGCCCTGCGGAGCCACAGCCTTCAGCCGATCCCGCCATCCTTCCATGGTCCGGTCGAGGGTGACTCCTGCACCTGCCTCTTCCGCGAAGAGGCGCTTCTGCTCGGTCGAGGCGACACCGATGACATTGGCGCCGAGGAGCCGACCGACCTGGACTGCCGCCAATCCGACCCCACCGGCCGCGCCGATCACGACCAGGGTCTCCCCGGCCTTGAGTGCCGCGCGATCGCGAAGCCCGTGCAGGGCCGTGCCGTAGTTGACACGAAATCCAGCGGCCTGGCTCATGCTCATCCGGTCGGGAATGCGGCTGACGGCCCGTTCGGAGGCGATGGCATACTCTGCAAAGCCGCCGCGCACCTGCGCCAGGACGCGCTCTCCTATTGCAAGTCCCATGACCCCTGGCCCCAGCGCATCGACCAAGCCCCCGATCTCCGCACCGGGTACGTGAGGCAAGGGCGGTTTGACCTGATAGCGGCCGAGCGCAACCAGAGAGTCGACGAATCCGACCCCGCAAGCAGCGACCTTGATTCGAACTTCGCCTTCGCGCGGCCGGGGCGCGGGCAGGTCGGCCAGGGCATAGTTGTCGATGGAACTGAGATCAGCGGTCTGGACGGCCTTCATTGAGACGAACCTTCATTGTTACGCGCCGTGGCCGATCCGCTCGAAGAACCTCGCGATCTCTCGTGCCGCGAGATCGGGTTGCTCATAGTGGACGAAATGGCCGGCATCCTCCGCGATGCCGGCTTCGACGTTGTCGAAATAGTTGCCGACGACGTCGATCCAGGCCGATTTCAGCACCGGGTCGTGGCGACCCCACAGGACACGGGCGGGTTGGGTGATCATCGGCGGCTTGGGTGCCGTTCCGGCCATCACGGCAAGCCGCCCGGCATTCTGCGAGATGTACCAGTTGAAGCCGCCCTGGAGATTGCCGGGTCGCATGAAGTTGTCGACCCAGCGCTCCAGCACGTTGTCGAACGCGTCCTTGCGATGGCACCAGTGGCTCAGGAAATGCCGGAAGTAGGCCCGGCACGTATCCCGCGAGGCGCCGACGATGGCGGGCGCGAACGGCATCTGATGGAAGGTCTGGTACCAGATCTCGTTGATCTGTTCGGGATCTCGCCAGCGGGTACCGACGCCGTGGGTGCCACAATTGAAGAAGAACAGCCCGGCCACGCGGTCGGGATGCCGGATCGCCAGTCGCTGCATCACGTAGGCGCCGACATCGTGGCCGACGAAGCCGGCCTTGGCGATGCCCAGCCGGTCGAGCAGGGCCACGATGTCGTCAGCCAGCACGTCCGGGCCGGCCTGGTCAGAAGGTCCGGTGTTGGGATTTCCGCTCTCGCCGAAGCCGCGGAAGTCCGGCGCGATCAGCCGGAAGCGATCGGACAGCCGATCGAACATCGGCTCCCAGGTCGCCCAGAATTCCGGCCAGCCGTGCAGCAGGAGCAAGGGCGCGCCTCTGCCAGCCTCGGCCACATGGGTCGGAAAACCGCGTGTCTCGACGAAAGCGTGCCTGACCTCCGGCATCATCCGTCTCCTCGTCAGCCCTTCTTCACCATGGCTTCGATCAGCGTCGGACCATCGGTCCGCGCCAGCGCCCGGTCGAGGGCCGCGTCGAAGCCTTCCGCCGTGTCGACCCGCTCGGCCGGCAGGCCGAAACCCTCGGCGATCTTCGCGATGTTCATCGGCGGGTCGTTGAAGTCCATGCCGATCGGCGTGTCGTTGCCATGGAACAGCTTCAGCCGGTTCTTGAGGATCTGGTAGCCTTCGTTGTTGGTGATCAGGAAGATCACCGGAAGCTTCTGGTTGGCGGCGCTCCAGATCGCCGAGATCGAGTACATCGCGCTGCCGTCGCCGATCACGGCCACCACGCGGCGCGTCGGTTCGGCGATCTGCACGCCGACGGCCGCGGCGATGCCCCAGCCGATGCCGCCGCTCACATTGCCGAAGAAGCTGTTGCGGTCGCGGAACGGGAAATAGCTCGGCAGGGTCGACGTGCTGGTGAGGCCTTCCTCGACGATAATGGCGTCCTTCGGCAGCCTGTCGCTGAGACGCATCATGAGCCATTCGGCGGGCAGCGGTCCGCTCGTCGGCGTCGCGACCCTGGCCGCCTTCTGGGCGCGCTGGGCGCTCCAGTTGCGCGTCGCGATCTCGGCGAGCGACGCCTTGGCCTGCTCGGCGAGCGTGGTGCCTCCCAGCTTCTTCAGGAGCGGCACCAGAGCCTTCAGCGTCTCCTTCACGTCGGCGCGCAGTGCGATCTCGGCCGGGAAGTTCTTGCCCATCTCCCAGTCGCGCAAGCCGATCATCGCCACCTTGGTGGTCTCGGGCAGCGGCTCGGTCTCGCTCCACACCGACATCTTGAGCACGTCGGAGCCGACGCAGAGCATCAGGTCGTAGTCGGACAGCACGCGGCGCACGTACTTCTGGTCACGGTTCAGCGCGCCGAGATAGGCGGGATGCTCGGAGGGGAAGTGCGCCCCCCAGGCCACGGTCTGTTGCAGCACCGGCGCGCCCAGCGTCTCGGCGAACTCGATGGCCTCGGCGAAGGCGTCAGACGTCGCGATCTCGTGGCCGGCCAGGATGACCGGCTTCTTTGCCGAGAGCAGGCGCTTCGCGAGCTGTTCGAGCGCCGCATCGCTCGGGCGCACGGCCGTGTCGACGCGAGTCACTTCGCCCATGTCGATGGCGGCCTCGTTGTTCAGGATGTCGCCCGGCAGGGAGATGAACACCGGTCCGGTGGGGGCGGTCATGGCGACCTTCGCGGCACGGCGCAGGATCCGCGGAAGGTCCTCGATGCGGTTGACCTCGGTCGCCCATTTCACGACCGGCTGGGCGATCGGGACGAGCGGCGCGTAGAGCAGGGGCTCGGTGAGCCCGTGGCCCTGTTCCTGCTGGCCGGCCGTCACGATCATCGGCGTGCCCGACATCATCGAGGTGTAAATCGAGCCGATTGCATTGCCGAGGCCCGGTGCCACATGGACGTTGCAGGAAACCAGCTTGCCGGAGGCCCGCGCATAGCCGTCGGCCATGGCGATCACGACAGCCTCCTGGAGGGCCAACACGTAGCCCATCTCCGGGGCTGACGAGAGCGCATGCATGATCGGCAGCTCGGTCGTGCCCGGGTTGCCGAACATCTTGGTGACGCCCTCGTCCTTCAGCACACGCAGGAACGCATCGCGGCCGGTGATGGTGTTGGGGACGTTTGCGTCGGGCATTCATTTCCTCCTCGAGAAGGGCGCGAGGGTAGCGTGCCGCCGTGGCTCGTGAAATGATCGAGTGCATGACGGTTCGGAGACCACGCGCGATGCGAAAAGTCCGTGACTGATCTCGAACGGAGAATCGCCGGCCTGGCATGCTGGCGTGGCCCCGTGACGGTGGCGCCGCTGCTGGGCGGCCTCACAAACCTGTCCTACGTCGTGGCGGATGCCGGCGAGAAATTCGTCGTGCGCTGCGGCGACGACATTCCGGTCCATCACGTGTTTCGTGATCGCGAACGTGCTGCTTCGATCGCGGCCCATGCCGCGGGTCTGTCGCCTGAAGTGATGCATACGGAGCCCGGCATCCTGGTGATGCGCCACGTCGAGGGGCGGACGTTCAGCGAAGCCGACCTGCGAGCCAACATCCGTCGTCTCGCGCCCCTCCTGCGCAAATGCCACCTTTCCGTCGGGCAGCACCTCGCCGGTCCCCCAAACTTCTTCTGGGTCTTCCACGTGATTCGCGACTATGGGCGCCTGATCGCCGGATCCCAGAGCCCGTTCGCCGTCGACGTGCCACGCTACCTGGAAGCGAACAGGACGCTGGAAGAAGCGCAGGTACCGATGCCCGTCGTCTTCGGGCATCACGACCTGCTGCCGGGCAACGTGCTGGACGATGGCGAGCGCCTCTGGCTCATCGACTGGGAGTATGGCGGTTTCGGCACCGCCCTGTTCGACCTGGCCAACCTGTCGGCGAATGGCTCGTTCGAAGAGGCCGAGGATGAGGCGCTCCTGTATGCCTATTTCGGGGGCAAGGGGCCGGGCGATCTGCACCGCGCCTTCCGGGCCATGAAGGCCGCCAGTGCACTGCGCGAAGCCCTGTGGGCCATGGTTTCCGACATTCACCTGCGGATACCCGGCGCCGACTACAAGGCGCACGCGCACGACTATCTCAACCGCTTCGAGGAATTGATGGCCCGCTGATTGCATGTCGCTGCTGGGGAGCTGACTTCAGGAGCACATGCATGAGCCTTCGCCGATTCCGTCTCGCTGTGGCATTGGCCGCCGCGTCCCTGCTGCCGCTATCGGCCGCGCAGGCCCAGGAGAAGACGCTGCGCATCGCCATGACGGCGTCGGACATCCCGACCACCACCGGCATGCCGAACAACGGCTTCGAGGGCATGCGCTTCCTGGGCTTCCCGATCTTCGAGGGCCTCGTCCTGTTCGACCTGTCGAAGTCGGACCAGCTTGCCACTCTGAGGCCCGGCCTTGCCGAGAGCTGGAAGCAGGCGCCCGACGACAAGAAGACCTGGATTTTCAATCTTCGTAAGGGCGTGAAGTTCCACGATGGCACCGACTTCAACGCCGACGCGGTGATCTGGAACCTCGAGCGAATCTTCAACAAGGACAGTGCGCAGTTCGAGGCAAACGCTGCCGGCATCATGCGCTCCCGCGTGCCGATTCTCGCCAGCTACAAGAAGATCGACGACAACACGGTGGCTCTCACGACGACCGTCGTTGCCTCCTATTTCCCGTGGATGGTGCCCTACATCCTCACCGCCTCGCCGACGCAGTGGGAAAAGGCCGGCAAGGACTGGAACAAGGTCGCTGCCGCCGGGGGCGCCGGCACCGGACCGTTCAAGATCACCAAGGTCGTGCCGCGCCAGTCGGTCTCGTTGGGCCGCAACGACGGCTATTGGGATGCCGGAAAGAAGGCCAAGGTCGATGCGGTCCTGTTGCTGCCGATCCCTGAGGCCAACACGCGCCTGGCGGCGCTGCGCTCGGGGCGGGTCGACTGGATCGAGGTGCCGCCGCCGGACGGTATTCCCTCGCTGAAGCAGGCGGGCTACGTGATCTCGACCAACTCCTACCCGCACGTCTGGCCGTGGTTCTACAACATGGCCGCCAAGAACAGCCCGCTGGCCGACGTCCGCGTGCGCCAGGGGCTGAACTACTGCATCGACCGCAGCGCCATCGTCTCGATGCTGAACGGTACCGCCGAGCCTTCGGTCGGCTGGCTGAAGCCAACGGATGCCGCGTTCGGCAATCCCGTGAATCGCTACACGTTCGATCCGGCGAAGGGCAAAAAGCTGTTGGCCGAGGCCGGGTTCACGCCGCAGAAGCCGCTGTCCTTCAAGGTCATGATCTCGACGTCGGGTTCGGGTCAGATGCTGCCGCTGCCGATGAACGAGGCATTGCAGGAGAACCTGAAGCAGGCCTGTGGCGTCGACGTCCAGGTCGATGCCGTCGAGTGGCAGGTGCTGCTGAACGCCAGCCGTGCCACGCCCGATGCGCCGTCGCTCAATGGGGCGATGGCCCTCAACGTGAGCTCGCCATCCAGCGACGTCGGCATGATGTACCGCTACTTCGCCGCGGCGAATTTCTCGCCGATGGGGTCCAACTTCGAGCAGTGGAACGACGAGAAATTCGAAATGGCGCTCAAGACCCTGGCCGAAGCAACGGACGAGGCGACGATCCTGCAGAACTTCAAGGTGGCGCACGAGCGGCTGGTCGACAACCCGCCGTGGCTTTACATCGTGCACGACCTGAACCCGCGCGCCTTCAGCAAGAACGTGCAGGGCTTCGTCCCGGCGCAATCCTGGTTCGTCGACCTGACGAACGTCAGCTTGAAGTAGGGGGTGACGTGAGGCTTGGCTGTCCGCTGGCGCGCTCGCGTCAGCGGGCGCAGAGCTTCGGGATCTTCGACAGGATCTCGATCGAGCAGGTCTCGGTCGGGAAGAGGGCCCAGACGGCGGCCAGGATGACCGCCAGGAAGATGAAGGGCCGCAGCACGCGAAACACGACCGGCAGCAGAAGCTGCAGGACCCAGTAGGCGAGGAGCAGGCCCACGACCACGGCGAGCACGCGGTACTGCATGGTCCAGCTGTCCCAGGGACCGAGATTTGCGCGTGCCAGCAGTTCGTTGAGGTATTCCACGATCAATCGCGGAACGGATCGGTCATCAGGATCGTATCCTCCCGCTGCGGGCTGGTGCTGAGCAGCGCCACCGGGCAGCCTACCAGTTCCTCGACGCGCCGCACGTACTTGATGCAGGTCGCCGGAAGTTCGGCGAAGGAGCGGGCACCCTGGGTGCTTTCGCTCCAGCCTTCGAATTCTTCCCAGATGGGTTTCAGCTTGGCCTGAGCGCCCATGGTGAAGGGAAAGCGCTCGATGCGCTTGCCGTCGAGCTCGTAACCGACGCAGACCTTGATGATCTCCTCACCGTCCAGGACGTCGAGCTTGGTGAGAGCGATGCCGTCGATCCCGTTCAGCTTCACCGCCTGGCGCACCATGACGGCGTCGAACCAGCCGCAGCGCCGGCGACGGCCGGTGTTGGTGCCGAATTCCTTGCCGCGATCGCCCAGACCCTGGCCGATCTCGTCGGTCAGTTCGGTCGGGAAGGGGCCGTCGCCGACGCGCGTCGTATAGGCCTTGGCGATCCCAAGCACGTAGCCCACGGAGCCGTTGCCCATGCCGCTGCCGATCATGGCCTGCGCCGCTACCGTGTTGGACGAGGTGACGTAGGGATAGGTACCGTGATCGATGTCGAGCATCGTGGCCTGCGCGCCCTCGAACAGGATGCGCTTGCCGGCGGCGCGCAGCCCGTCGAGGCGCTCCCAGACATCTTCCGCGAAAGGCAGGATCTTCGGCGCCAGCTCGAGCAGCTCGGCGGTCAGCTGGGCGGCGTCGATCTGCGGCTGGCCCAGGCCCGTGCGCAGGGCGTTGTGATGCGCCAGCAGCGTATTGACCTTAAGCGGCAGCATGTCCGGTTCGGCGAGATCGCCGACGCGAATGGCTCGGCGGCCGACCTTGTCCTCGTAGGCGGGGCCGATGCCGCGGCGTGTCGTCCCCACCCGGATGACGCCGGGCGCATCCTCGCGCCAGCCGTCGAGGTCGCGGTGCAGCGGCAGGATCAGCACGGCGTGATTGGCAATCTTCAGGCTGGCCGGTGTCACAGACAGGCCTTGCTCGGTGACCTTCTTCACTTCCTCGAGGAAATGCCACGGGTCGATCACCACGCCGTTGCCGATGATCGAGAGCTTGCCCGGGCGGACCACGCCCGACGGCAGCAAGGCCAGCTTGTAGGTCTGGTTGCCGATGACCAGCGTATGGCCGGCATTGTGACCGCCCTGGAAGCGCACCACGACCTCGGCGCGCTCGCTCAGCCAGTCGACGATCTTGCCCTTGCCTTCGTCGCCCCACTGGGCGCCGATCACTGCCACATTGGCCATTGCATTTTCCTTCGGCCGGTTCCCTTCAGACACGAAAACGCCTCCCCGGGGCCGGTTCCGGAGAGGCGTGATGTCGGATAGCACTTCCCCTCGCCCGGAGCGAGGCGAAATGCATCCTCAGAGGGGAACGGCCTGGCCGTCGATCAGCGCGTGGCTGCAGCGCAGGCGCTTTGCTTCGGTGCGGGGCTCGGGTGCTGCGACCACGGCACGCACGACGGCGTACCCTTTTGCCTGCCAGAGGGCCGCGTCGTCCCACCGCGTTCCCATCCCGACATAGAGCCGCGGCCGCTCGGGCGGCGGCTCGGAGGCCGCCAGCACTGCATCCATGTAGACGGTGAAGCCGGTTGCCGGCTCGCTGACCCCGTCCTCGGGGTAGCCCGCGGAATAGCGCCCCCCGCGAGCCAACTCCTCCCGCCCCTTGAGGGCGAAAACCGAGAAGGAGACGCCGGTCTGGTACTCGAGGCCGCGATACTCCACCGGATCGATCGTCAGCGGCAGGTCCGGCTCGGCCGCGACGATGAGCTTCACCACGTCCGCAAGGCGTGCCGCCTCGGCGGCGGCCGCCTCGGGAAGGTCCAGCGCCCCCAGCTGGGCGATGCCCTTGTCGGCGGGGCCGGCGGCACGGAGCAGGCCGGCGAAGAGAGCCGCCACCTTCGTGTCGTCGGCGGCCTTGGCGATGCCGCCTTCGTCCTTGCGATCGAGTGCCCGGCGCAGGCGACCGAGCGTCTCGTCGGGCTGGTTCAGTCCGTTGGCCACGGCGGCGACCAGCGTCGGCAGGTTGAGATCGACCGTGAGGTCGGAAACGCCGATCGTTCGCAAGGTTTCGACCGCCAGAAGCACGGCCTCGGCATCGGCCTCGGCACTGTCGACCCCGATCAATTCGGTGCCGACCTGGGCGAACTGCCGCTCCGGCTTGAGTGCGCTGCCGCGTACGCGGATCACGTTGCCGCCATAGGACAGGCGCAGCGGCCGCGGCTCGTGCTTCAGCCGGGTCACGGCGATGCGCGCGACCTGGACCGTCATGTCGGGACGCACGCCCATCATGCGCTGCGAGACCGGATCCATGAGGCGGAAGGTCTGCGAGGCGAGCGCGGCACCGGGTCCGCCCAGCAGCGATTCCTCGAATTCGACCAGCGGCGGCTTCACCCGCTCGTAGCCGAAGGCGGCGAATCGTTCGATGGCGATGTCGATGGCGCGTGCTTCGCGCGCCGCGTCGGGAGGCAGCAGGTCGGCGAGCCCTGCCGGCAGCAGGCCGCGATGGTCGTTGTCGTTGGACGTCATGATGCCGCTTGATAGCCGATTGCGCCGCGCTTGGGGAGACGGGGAAGACGGGAAGGGCGGCTCGTTTTCCCGCCGCGCATGGGTTATTGCTCCCCCGCTATGAAATCCGCACCCCGCCCGGCCGTTTCCGTGGTCGCGCCCTGCTACAACGAGCAGGACGCCCTGCCCGAATTCCTGCGTCGGATCGGCGCCGTCCTGGACAGGCTCGGGGGCACGAGCGAGGTCGTACTGGTCGACGACGGCTCGCGCGATCGCACCTGGGAGGTCATGGAAGAGGCGGCCGGTCGCGATCCGCGGCTCGTCGCGGTGCGGCTGATGCGCAACCATGGTCATCAGCTGGCGCTCACCGCCGGCTTATCGGTGTGTCGGGGCGAGCGCATCCTGATCATCGATGCCGACCTGCAGGATCCGCCGGAACTGCTGCCCGACATGATGGCACTGATGGATGGGGGGGCCGACGTCGTCTATGGACAGCGTCGCCAGCGCGAGGGTGAGAGCCTGTTCAAGCGCGCCACCGCCGCCGCCTTCTACCGCCTGATCGCGCGGCTGACCGACGTGCAAATTCCGCCCGATGCCGGCGATTTCCGCCTCGTGACGCGCCGGGTGCTGGACCTCTTGCTTGCCATGCCCGAGCGTCACCGGTTCATTCGCGGCATGGTGGCCTGGATCGGCGGCCGGCAGGTGCCGCTCGTGTACGATCGTCACGCGCGGGTGGCGGGCGAGAGCAAGTATCCGATCGCCAAGATGGTCCGCTTCGCTGCGGACGCCATCACCTCCTTCTCGGTCGTGCCTCTGATGGCCTCGATGACCATCGGTTGGATCATGGCGGCCCTGGGCTTCGGCTTCTTCATCTACTCGATCGTGGGCTGGTGGGGTGGCCACACGCTGCCGGGCTGGACGTCGCTGATGGCGGCGGTCGGCCTGCTGGGCGGGATGCAGTTCCTGATGCTGGGCGTCATCGGCGCCTATCTCGGTCGCCTCTACGACCAGAGCAAGGGCCGGCCGCTGTTCATGATCCGCGACATCGTCGGCGGCCAGGACGGAGGGCCGACGTGAGCGCGTCCGATCCGCCGTCCTGGTCGGGCGAGCCGGCGGAATTCGACGACTACGCTGCCGAATACGAGGGCGGCCTCGACAATCCCATCAAGCGCCTGACGGGCAGCTCACCCGACCAGTTCATCGCCGTGAAGGCACGCTGGCTGCTGCGCAAAGAGCCTGCGCTGTCGACCGGCGGGCTTTCGGTGCTTGATTACGGCTGCGGCATTGGCAGCCTGATGCGTGTGCTGATCGGGCTGGGCGGCAAGGGCGCGTTCACCGGTTGTGATATCTCGACCGGCATGCTGCGGCAGGTCGAGCGCCGCTGGCCGCGCGACCTCGGCACACCGCCTGAACTGGCCCCGCAGCAGGGCGCCCGCACGCCGTTCGCCGATGCAGCCTTCGACATCGTCATGATCAGCGCCGTCCTGCATCATGTACCGGTCGCGGAGCGGCCGGCGGTCTATGCCGAGCTCGGCCGCGTGCTGAAACCGGGTGGCCGAATCTACGTCTTCGAGCACAATCCGCGCAATCCGCTGGTGCCCTACGTCATCGCCCGCACGCCGATCGACCGCAACGCCATCCTCCTCGACGCGGGCGAGGTCCGGCACGGTTTGCTCGGCGCGGCGCGGTACGAACTCGATACCGACTATTTGATGTTCATGCCGCCCGGCCTGGCATTTCTCCGGCCCATCGATCCCCTGCTGGCCTGGCTGCCGATGGGCGCGCAATATGCCGTCACGGCCCGCAAAGCGGCTTGAGGAGGGATGGATGGATCGCAAGGCTTTCGAAACCGAACTGAAGCGTGACGGCTATGATGAAATCCTCACCGGCACGACCCAGGGTCCCAAGCACAATGCCGAGCACAGCCACCCCTACGACGTGAAGGCGATGGTGATCGACGGTGCCATCACGCTCGCCTGGCAGGGCAGGACGCAGACCTTTCGTCCCGGCGACGTCTTCACCATGGCGCGTGGCTGCTCGCATACCGAGACGTTCGAGGCCGATGGCGCCGTGACCCTGGTCGGCCGCAAGCACTAGTGACGAGGACGACGCCCGCCTGGCAGCTCCTGCTTGCCTTCGCGCTATCGCTGTCGACCCTGTGTGTGCTCATCGGCTGGCTGCAGAACGTCCACATCATCAGTTCGAACGGGATGTACAAGAGCATCCAGGCCGAACCCTGGATCACGAGCCCGTCGACCGCGCGGCTCGACCCGTCGAACTATCTGTTCTTCCCCCTGTATGGCGTCAGCGCTCGATTGTTGGACGCTTTAGGCATCCTGCGCGGCGTGCCGTGGAAGCAGTTCGCCTATCTCAATGCCTTCTGGGCGAGCCTCGGCACGGTCGTCATCTACGCCTTCGCGCATCGGCTCACGGGGAGCGCGCTCGTAGCGGCGCTGGCATCGGTGTTCCATCTGGGCTGCGGGTTCGTCTTGCTGCTGTCGGTGATCAGCGAAGACATCATGCCGGGCTATGTGTTCGTCCTGGCTTCGATGGCGCTGGCCGGGCTCTGGTTCGACCGGCCAACGTGGAAACGTGTCGCGCTCGTCGGCATGCTGTTCACCCTGGGCTGGCTGATCGAATGGCGGTTGATGTTTCCGACCCTGCCGGCGCTCGTGCTCGCGCTGCTGGTGGCGCCGGAGCCGATGCGGCGACGCCTCGGCCACGTTCTCGTGCTCGTCGCCGCGATCCTCGCGACGTCGGGCGTCGTTCAACTCTCGTGGGAGGGACATAACGGCGCCATCGGTCTGCATGACATCCTGTGGACCGGGAAGGGCGTGGCCACGGGCTGGGCGGGCGTGAGCTGGGACAAGGCCTGGATGATGCTCTCCGGCGTCGGCAACTACCTGCTGCTGGTCGGTGGCTTCGTCGATCCGCGCTCGGCGCGCGAGGCCGCAATGCCGCTGTCGCTTTCCGTCCTGGTGCAGGCGGCGACCTTCGTCGCGAGCGTTTCTCTGCTGTGGCCGCGCCGCCACGAGCCGCGCCTGCGCGCGGTCGCCATCGTCTTCCTCGGTACATTGGGAGCAGGGCAGGTCCTCAACTTCTATTCCCAGCCGCAGGACCCGCAGATGCAGCTCAACGTCATGCCGTGGCTGACCGTGGCATGGGCGCTTCTGCTCGCGGCATTGCTTCCGGCGCGCCGGGACGCGGCTATCGCGCTTGCAGTCCTGTCGTTCGCGCCGTTCGCCTGGAACGTTTCGGCGCTCGCCAAGTGGCGCGGTGACGACCCGCGTTGGCTGGCGGCGACGGCCGCTCTGGAAAAGCGCTTTCCGCCGGCCTCCAGCGTCTTCCTCTATTTCGGCTACGAGCCGATCACGACCTGGAAGTATGCGTTGTGGAGCCGTACCTGGGATTGGGACAACACGGTCGCGATCCCGCCGGCACCGGCCGCCGATCCGAAGTTCAAGTGGATCGCCGTCAATGCCGGCGCGATCCGACATCCCGGCTGGACGGGGGCGGAGCATGCAGCCGCGCTCAAGCGAGACATCGACCTCGCACTCGATCGCGGCTATCGCGTCATCGTCTCCGACATGTGGGCATGGCCGGAGGATGTGCTGGCCGCCTATCTCGGCACCGTTTCAGCGTCGGGGCGTACCGATGCGATCTACCGCATGCTGCACGAGGACTTCCGCGCGATCGAAGTGTTCAGCGATCCGATCGCCGGCACCTATTACGAGTTGCAGCGCCGCTGAAGCGACACGCGACAATCTCTGCACATTGACGGCGCACTCGCCGGCCCGTATATCGGCGGCGGGCCACGCTCCCCCACCGGAGTGCATTTCTTCTGTAAGGGAGAATGACAATGACGAAGCCGTCCATGCGTCCTGCGCGTCCCGATTTTTCTTCGGGCCCCTGCGCCAAGCGTCCGGGTTGGACACCGGAAGTTCTCAAAGATGCCGCCGTCGGGCGGTCCCATAGGTCGAAGCTCGGCAAGAAGAAGATTGTCGAAGCGGTCGATCGTACGCGCTCGATCCTCGGCATCCCGGCCGACCATCGCATCGCCATCGTCCCGGCGTCCGACACCGGCGCGGTCGAAATGGCGCTGTGGTCGATGCTCGGCGCCCGCCCGGTCGACATGCTGACCTGGGAAAGTTTCGGCGAAGGCTGGGTCACCGACGTGGTGAAGCAGCTCAAGCTCAAGGACACTCGTACGCTCAAGGCGCCCTATGGGCAGATCGCCGATCTGAAGGCGGTCGACTGGACGCATGATGTCGTCTTCACCTGGAACGGCACGACCTCCGGCGTGAAGGTCCCGAACGGCGACTGGATCGCCGACGATCGCGAGGGCCTGGCGATCTGCGACGCGACCTCGGCCGTGTTCGCCATGGACCTGCCATGGGCGAAGCTCGATGTCGTGACCTGGTCCTGGCAGAAGGTCATGGGCGGCGAAGGTGCGCACGGCATGCTCGTCCTGTCGCCGCGCGCCATCCAGCGGCTCGAGAGCCACACGCCGGCCTGGCCGATGCCGAAGATCTTCCGCCTGACCTCGGGCGGCAAGTTCTCCGAAGCTATCTTCAAAGGCGACACGATCAACACGCCGTCGCTGCTGTGCATCGAGGACGCGATCGATGGCTTGAAGTGGGGCGAGAGTGTCGGCGGCCTGAAGGGCCTCATGGCGCGCTCCGAGGGCAATCTCGGCGTGCTTGAAAAGTTCGTAGAGCAGCGGTCCTGGGCTGCCTTCCTGGCGGCCGACAAGACGATCCGCTCCAACACGTCGGTCTGCCTGGTGATCAAGGCGCCCTGGTTCACGGCGCTGCCGGCTGACAAGCAGGCTTCGGCGGCCAAGAAGATGGGCGACCTGCTCGAGACCGAGAAGGCGGGGTACGACGTCGGCTCCTATCGCGACGCCCCGCCGGGCCTGCGCATCTGGTGCGGTGCGACGGTCGAGAAGGCCGATCTCGAAGCGCTGCTGCCCTGGCTCGACTGGGCCTACGGCGAGATCGAGCGCGAGTTCTCGTAGCGGGGGGCGCGCCATTCAAGGGCGAAGACTACTTCGCCCGAAGTGGCGCGATCTTCCCGGTCAACGCATCGCATGACGCGCCACTGGAGTGGCGCACCCCAAGCACAGGAATTTGGAGTCATCCCATGGCCAAGCCCAAGGTTCTCATCTCCGACGAGCTTTCCCCGCGCGCTGTCGAAATCTTTTCGGAGCGCGGCTGCGACGTCGACTTCAAGTCGGGCCTCAAGCCCGCCGAGCTGCGCGAGATCATCGGCAACTACGAAGGCCTGGCGATCCGCTCGGCCACTAAAGTGACGGCCGAGGTTCTGGCCGTAGCCAAGAAGCTCAAGGTCGTGGGCCGCGCCGGCATCGGCGTCGACAATGTCGACATCAAGGCCGCCACTTCACACGGCGTCGTCGTCATGAATACGCCGTTCGGCAACGCCATCACCACCGCCGAGCACGCTATTGCGCTGATGTTCGCCGTCGCCCGCCAAGTGCCGGAAGCCAATGCCAGCACCCAGGCCGGCAAGTGGGAAAAGAACAAGTTCATGGGCACCGAGCTCAGCTTCAAGACGCTGGGCCTGATCGGCTGCGGCAATATCGGCTCGATCGTCGCGGAGCGCGCCATTGGCCTGAAGATGCGCGTCGTGGCCTACGACCCGTTCCTGAGCGACCAGCGGGCCACCGAGCTCGGTGTCGAGAAGGCGACCTTGGAGCAGGTACTGGCCCGCGCCGACTTCATTACGGTGCACACGCCGCTCACCGAGCAGACGAAGAACATTCTCTCCCGCGCCAACCTGATGAAGACCAAGAAGGGCGTGCGCATCGTCAATTGCGCGCGCGGCGGCCTGGTCGACGAGCTGGCCGTCCGTGACCTGCTGGTCTCGGGTCACATCGCCGGAGCGGGCTTCGACGTGTTCGTCGAGGAACCGGCCAAGTCGAACGTCCTGTTCGGCGCGCCGAACCTCGTCTGCACGCCGCATCTCGGTGCCTCGACGGTTGAGGCCCAGGAGAATGTCGCCCTTCAGGTTGCCGAGCAGATGGCCGACTACCTGCTGACGGGTGCCGTCACCAATTCGCTCAACATGCCGAATGTCTCGGCCGAGGATGCGCCCAAGCTGGCGCCGTATCTCGATCTCGCCGAGAAGCTGGGCGCCTTCGCGGGCCAGCTCACCGACACCGACATCAAGGCCGTCTCGATCGAGTTCGAAGGCCAGGTGGCGAAGCTCAACGTCAAGCCGCTGACCCAGGTGGCGCTGATGGGCGTGCTGCGCCCGCAGCTCACGTCGGTGAACATGGTCAACGCGCCGGTGATCGCCCGCGAGCGCGGCATCGAGGTGGCAGAGGTCAAGCATGAGCGTGAGACCGACTACAATTCGATGATCCGCCTCTCGGTCACGACCGAGAAGTACACGCGCTCGGTCACCGGCACGCTGTTCGGCGGCAAGCACCCGCGCATCGTCGAGATCAAGGGCATCGAGATCGACGCCGAGTTCGCGCCGCACATGCTCTACATCACCAACGACGACAAGCCGGGTTTCATCGGCCGGCTGGGCACCTTGATGGGCGAGGGCAAGGTCAATATCGCGACCTTCCATCTCGGCCGCGACAAGCCCGGCGGATCGGCCATTGCGCTGGTCCAGGTCGACCAGCCGATCTCCGCCGACCTCATGGGCAAGATCGTCGGCATCGAGGGCGTCGTGCAGGCCAAGGCGCTGGGTTTCTAAAGCCGCTATGTCGTCGGCGCGTACCACCGCGTACCGCACTGTTGCGGCCTTCGTGATCGCGCCGATGATGCCGGCGGTGATCCTCGCTGGCGTCGTACTCGCCGTCGGGGGAGACGCCCAGACACTGGGCTATGCGGCGTTCGCGGGATACATTTCCTACCCGTTCGCGCTGCTGATCGGCCTGCCGTCCTACCTGGTGATGCGTCGCAGGCATTGGAACGGGCTGCGGGCTTATCTGCTCCTCGGCCTCGGGCTGGGAGTCTCGTTCGTGGCTCTCTTTGCCGCAGTGGCGGGCTTCGATGGGGATGCAGCCGACTCCGCCTGGTTGAACCTGCTCGCCAATCTCGCCTTTCTGCTGCCGTTCGTGCTCGCCTGCGCCGTCGCGTCGACCCTCGTCTTCTGGCTGATCGTCCGCCCTGACCTCCACCAGCCCTGAATGTGGTTCTCCGGGGCGATGCCAAGCCTTCGGCCGCCTCATGCGGATATGAGAAGATGTCCGTCGTGCCGCGGCAGGCTTCGACGTTAACGTTTGCGCCCTGCAGCCAGGAGGCGAGTTTCATGCCCCGTGTCAGCGAGATCGAGGAGGATGGCGGCGATTCCATCCTGAAGGCGGCCTTCGACCGGCAGCGCGAGATGTTCGGCGGCCTTCTGAATCCGACCAAGGTCATGGCGCACTGCCCGCCGATCCTGAAGGCGGCCGGGATGCTCGGTCAGTCGATCGAGGAGTCGGGCCTTCTGCCGAAGGGCCTGCCGGCGCTGCTCTACGTGCGCGTCGCGACGATCAACGGCTGTCCATTTTGAATTGATATCAATTCCAGCCGTGTGCTGGAGACGACGCAAGGCGGGATGGAGAAGCTGGCCGAGGTCACGACCTGGCGCGACAGCATGCTCTTCAGCGAGGCCGAGCGGCTGGCGCTCGAATATGCCGAACGCATTACGTACACCGACCGCAAGGTCGACGATGCGCTGGTCGATGACCTGAAGAAGCACTTCAGCGAGGCGCAGATCGTCGAGCTGACAGCCGCGATCGCGATTGAGAACTTCCGCTCCAAGTTCAATCCTGCCCTCGGCATCGAGGCACAGGGCTTCTGCATGGTGCCCAAACGCGGTTAGACTGGCAGCAACAACAGAAGCCGGTGGAAACGATGACCGAGACCGTCCGCTACAGGGACCGCACGAGGGACTATTATCGTGCCCTCGGCTATCCGTCCGATTATGTCTGGGCGCGGTTCGATGCGGTGCCGTTCGCGCCTCTGGCCAAGCCCTTGTCCCAGTTGAGGATCGGTCTCGTCACGACGGCAAGTCCGCCCGACCTCGGCAATCGCGATGCGTCTGGCACGCGGCAGGTCTGGTCGGAAGCAATTTCGTCGGCGCCGGCCAGGCTCTTCACCGACAACCTCGCATGGGACAAGGACTCGACGCACACCGACGACCGGGCCAGCTTCCTGCCGATCGAGGCCGTTCGGCAATGGGCGGAAGAGGGCCTGGTCGGGGGGCTGGCGCCGCGTTTCCACGGCGTGCCGACCGAGTACAGCCAGCGCAAGACGATGGAAATCGATGCGCCACAGGTTCTGGAGCGATTGCGGGCCGATGGCGCCGATGCGGCGCTGCTCTCGCCGCTTTGACCCGTCTGCCACCAAACCGTGAGTTTGGTCGCCCGTCATCTCGAAGCCAACGGAATGCCGACCGTCATTGTCGGCTCCGCTCTCGACATCGTCGAATATTGCGGCGTGCCGCGTTTCCTGTTCACCGATTTCCCGCTGGGCAATCCGTGTGGACCGCCGTGGCGGCAGGACCTGCAGCGCATGATCGCGCGGCAGGCGTTGGATCTTCTGCGCGATGCCGGTGCGGCGCGCACCACACGGCGGTCGGATGTGTCCTGGCCGTCCGACGACGAGTGGCGCCCGCGCTACGGGCGGGTGAAGCCTGAGGATGTCGAGCGCCTCAGGGCACTAGGCGAAGAGCGGCGGCGCCAGCAGGTGCAGGCACGGAAGCCGGGCTAAGCAGCTCCGCCCTGCTATTCCATCTGGACGTTGAGTTCGCGCAGCTTCTTGCCCCAGAAGGCATGCTCGTCGGCGACGAACTTGGCGAACTGGGCGCGGGTGCGGTAGGGCGGCATTTCCAGCCCGTCGCGCGCCAGGGCTTCCTCCCACTTGGGATTCTTCATTGCCTCCTTAGCGGCCTTGTCGATCTTGTCGAGGGTCTCCGGCGGGGTCTTGGCCGGGGCGAACAGGCCCTGCCAGCTAGTGACGACGACGTCGATCCCCTGTTCCTTGAGGGTCGGCACGTCCGGCATGGAACTCACGCGCTTGTTGCCGGTCACCGCCAGCGCCTTGAGATTGCCGCCCTTCACCTGGGAGACCGCCGGCGGGAGCGACGAGAAGTTCATGGTGATCTGGCCGCTGATCACGTCGGCCACCGCCGGTCCCGTACCCTTGTATGGAACATGGGTGATCTTGATGCCGGCCGCCTCCGCGAACAGCGCGCCGGCGAGGTGGTTGTTGCCGCCCACGCCCGACGACGAGAAAGTGAGCTTCTCGGGATCCTTCTTGGCCATCGCCACCAGTTCGGCAGCGTTCTTCACCGGCACCGAGTTACCCACCACCAGTACATACTGGTAGTCCGTGATCTGGCAGATGGGCGCCAGCGAGGCGAGGGTGTCGATCATGCCCTTCTGGACGTGCGGGTTGATAATCACGTTGGTGCCCACGGCGACGAACAGGGTCTGGCCGTCGGGCTTGGCGTTCGCGACGGCGCGCAATCCGATCGAGCCGGCGGCGCCGCCCTTGTTGTCGATGATGATCTGCTGCCCGATGACCGGCGTCATGACGTGCGCCAGCTCGCGGGCATTGATGTCCGTGCTGCCACCCGCGGCATAGCCGACGACGAAGGTGACCGGACCGGCCGGCCAGTTGGCCTGGGCGCGCGCGGCAGATGGCAGGAGCAGCGACGAGCCGCCGAGGGCCAGCGCATGGCGGCGGGAAATAAATGTCATGAGGTGCCTCCCGGTACCTGTCGATGTTGATTGGTACCTATCCGCCGGATGGCCAGTCCGCAAGCGCCTCTGCCGGGCTATTGATTAATATTCATATTAGATATATCTAGTATGGACATTATGGGTGCCGCGATGAAAATCAGAAAAGAATCTCGCTCCCTGTCGGATTTCGACAGGCCTTCCGTTGCCGTCGATCTGGTTCTGCTGACCATCGGCGCCAGAGGATTGAGCGTTCTTGCGATACGGCGTGATGATTTCGTCTCGGAAACCTGGGCACTCCCCGGCGGGTTCGTGCATATCCACGAGTCTCTCGACGACACTGTCAGTCGATTGCTTCGCGAAAAGGCGAGGCTTCCGGATGCCTTCGTCGAACAGCTCTTCACCTTCGGCCGGCCCGATCGAGATCCGCGCGGCCGGGTCATCAGCGTGGCGTATTACGCCCTCGTGCATGCCGAACGCCTCACAGGTTGCCTGGAAGGTTCGCACGATCTGGCGCTGGGGCAAGTCGGGCTGTCGGCGAATGAAGAGTGTGCATCGATCCTCTTTCCGGACGGAACGATGCAGCCGCTCGCCTTCGACCACGGCGAGATTCTGGCGACGGCCGTGAGGCGATTGCGGGGCAAGCTCGATTACAGTGCCGTCGGACTTGAGCTTCTGCCCAAACTGTTCACCCTCCGCCAGCTCCAGGAGGTTCATGAGGCAATTCTCGGCGGCCCGCTGGCAAAGCCGGCGTTCCGGCGCAAGGTCCTTGATCGCGGGTGGGTAAAGGCAACCGGCAAGTTCGAGACCGGTGCGGCGTTCCGACCAGCCGAACTCTATCGACGGGCAGGGTGAGCGAGATGATCATCGTCTGGCGGGTTCTGGAAACCTGCAACCTGAGCTGCCCCTTCTGTGCATATGATAAGCGGCTGTCGATTCCCCGGAACGTGGCGGATCCGGAGCGGATTTCCAGTTTCATCGATTTGCTCGGCAGATGGCGAAAGCACTCTGGGCAAGATGTCCTGGTCTCCTGGCTCGGGGGCGAACCCTTGCTGTGGAACCCTCTGGACGACCTGACGCGGCTTGCCCGCGCGAATGGTCTGGAGATTAGTACGACGACGAATGGCACCAGCCTGGGCAGCCCGAAGGTGAGGCGTCATCTGATGGAGTGCTACAAGGAAGTGACCTTCAGTGTGGACGGATTCTCCGACTTCCACGATCAGATGCGGGGGTGGCCGGGGGCGTTCAGCAAACTGCGCAAGGGCGTCAGGCTCCTTGCCGATGAGTGCAGCCGAACCGGCTCCAGGCTTCGACTGCGAGCCAATGTGGTCCTGATGCGTGGCAATATTGCCCGCTTTCCGGACCTCTGCCGCGAACTCGCTTCCTGGGGTATTTCGGAAATCAGCTTCAACCAGCTCGGTGGCCGCGACCGGCCTGAATTCTTTCCCGACAATAGGCTGATGCCGGGGGACGTCGAGGCGTTAAGGGTGCTGTTGCCGCCTTTGCGCAACGAATTGGCGGCAAGAGCCACGAAACTACTTGGAGGTGGCGCCTATCTCGATCGTATTCGGGACTCCGCATTGGAGATCGAGTTGCCGATCAACGATTGTCGTGTTGCCGAGCAGTTCCTCTTTATCGATGAACGCGGCTGCATGGCGCCCTGCAGCTTTGCCGTCGGTCACTTCGGTGTCCATGTCGGCGACATGCAAGATGTCGCCGACTTCGATGCATTGGCTGGAAGGCTCAACGCGCATCAACGCCATAACCCTTCGGTCAAATGTTTGAATTGCCGCAGCACGCAGCAATTCTCGAAGTTCGATGCGCGTTGAACCGGGTTCCTAGTTCTTCCCCGCGACGTACTTACCGGCGCCATCGCCCGCGAGCTTGCCCAGTACCGCGCCGGACACCAGGCCCGTGCCGCCGGGATAGTTGTGGTAGAACAGTCCGCCGACCAGCTCGCCGGCCGCGAACAGGCCGGGGATCGCGTGGCCGTCGGTGTTCTCGACTTCACCCTCGGTGCTGATCTTCAGCCCGCCGAAGGTGAAGGTGAGGCCGCAGGTCACGGCGTAGGCCTCGAACGGACCCTCGTCGATCGTGTTGGCCCAGTTCGTTTTCGGCACGGCAAGGCCCTTGGTGCCGCGGCCGTCCTTGACCGCCGGATTGAACGGCACGTCGGTCATCACCGCTTCGTTCCATTCCTTGATGGTCTTCAGGAACTGCTGCTCGTCGACGCCTTCGAGCTTCTTGGCCAACTCCTCGATCGTGTCGGCGCGGACCTTGGTCATGCGCTTGATGCGGTATTCGTCGCGCAGCTTGTCGAGCACCTTCGAGTCGAAGATCTGCCACGCGAACTGCTGCGGCTGGGCCAGGATCACGGCACCGTACTTGGCGTAGGTATAGTTACGGAAGTCCGCGCCCTCGTCGACGAAGCGCAGGCCGTTTGCGTTCACCATGATGCCGAGCGGGTAGGAGTGCTTCTGGAAATTGTCGCCGACATCGAGGTCGCCGAACTCCGGTGCATTCATGTCCCAGCCGACGGCATGGCCGCCCGACCAGTTGCCGTGCGGCTTGGCGCCGATCGCGAGCGCCATGTTGATGCCGGCGCCGGTGTTGAAGCGGGTGCCGCGCACCTTGGCGAGATCCCAGGTCGGGCCGAGATAGCGCGTGCGCATCTCGGCGTTGCTCTCGAATCCACCGCAGGCCAGCACGACCGCCTTGGCGCCGATCCTGACCTTGCGGCCCTTGTGTCGGGCGATGACGCCGCGCACGACGCCGTCCTCCTCGATCAGCGAGACGGCCGCGGTCTCGTAGTGGATGGGGATCCCGGCCTTGAGGGCGGCCTTGTGCTCGAGGTCGACCAGGCCCGGCCCGCCGCCCCAGGCCTCGACCGCGAGGCCGCCCCAGAACTTGTACTTGCCGTTCACCTTGAAGGCCTGGCGGCCGTAGGAGGGCTGGAACCGGACGCCCTTGGAGCGCATCCACTTCATCGTCTCGAAGGAGCGGCCGATCAGGATGTCGGTCAGTTCCGGGTCGCAGCGATAGTTGGTCACCCGGCCCATGTCGTCGAGATACTGGTCGGCGGTGTAGCTGCCGAAATCGACGTCGCGCCTCTCGTCCTCGGTGAGGTCATAGAGCTGCACGAGGTCGTCGACACCGTGGAAGACCACGCGCATCGCGCCGGCCGTGTAGGTGCTGTTGCCGCCGCGCTCGTCCTCGGGAGCCGCCTCCAGCATGGCCACCGAGGCGCCCGTCTCACGCGCCGCCAGGGCCGCACACGCTGCGGCATTGCCTGCACCAACCACCAACACATCGACCTGAAAATCGTCCACGCCTCGCTCCTCGATTCCGGCACCAAACTTGCGTTACAATAGGCGCAATGGGTGATCGTTTCGACCGTCTTGCAGCCCGCCATGCAAATGTCGAGGTGCTGCTACGCCGTCCCGGCATCGGGCACAATAACGGGCCGACTTTTGACATGTCCTGGGGTGCCTGGGTATGGCGTCGCGCTGCGGCCAAGGCTTGGAAGTCACCCAGCCCGGAAGTCGCGAAAATGCGTGTCCGGCGGGCAGAACGTCTCGGGATCACCTACAAGGAACTCACTGCCTCGTTGATGAACACCGGCGCCAATTTGAGCGCCGCTGTGATGCCGCTTTCGCTGGCCGCACGGGTCCGCCGTGGACCAAACCGCGAGATCATAGTGGAGCCGCGTAATTCGGTGGCTGCACTCGTGGCCCGGTTCGGGGGGCGCCTGTTCCTGCTGAGCGACATTGATGCCGTGCCGGCCCTCACCGAGGATGAGCGCGCCCAGTTCCTGTCGACCGTCAACCGCGCCCTCGACGGCAAGGTCGAGGCGATCGGCTGGGGCCATGATAGTAAGGCGATCCGCACGATGCTCAAGGCGAATGCCGTCCCGCATCAGGAGACATTCCTCGTGGGCGCCGGCGTCGGCCATCAAGTGCTGGGCGAGGCGGCGGGCCTGCCGTTCACCAAGGATATCGATACGTGGCTCGCCCCGACGGGGTGAGGTATCTGGTGAGGCATGACCTCATCGTTTGAACCGCCGCTCAAGGGCGTCCGCGTCGTCGAGCTCACCCATACGATTCTGGGACCGTCCTGCGGCATGATCCTGGCCGATCTCGGGGCCGACGTGATCAAGGTCGAGCCGGTCGATGGCGACCGCACGCGCAAGCTGCGTGGCTTCGGCGCCGGCTTCTTCGGCTACTTCAACCGCAACAAGAAGAGTCTGGCGCTCGACGCCGATTCGCCCGAGGGCCGCAAGGTCCTGGTGAAGCTGCTCGAGAAGGCCGACGTCCTGATCGAGAATTTCGCTCCGGGATCGATGGCCAAGCGCAAGCTCGGCCCCGCGGATCTCAAGAAGATCAACCCGCGGCTCGTCTATTGCGCGCTCAAGGGCTTCCTTCCGGGGCCCTACGAGAAGCGGCCGGCGCTCGACGAGGTCGTGCAGATGATGGGCGGGCTGGCCTACATGACCGGCCCGAGCGGCCGGCCGCTGCGCGCCGGAACCTCGGTGATCGATATCGTCGGCGGCATGTTCGGGGCCTTCGGCACGGTGCTGGCGCTGAAGCAGCGCGACCGCACGGGGGAGGGCGGGCTGGTCGAAAGCGCGCTGTTCGAATCGGTCGTCTTCCTGATGGGCCAGCATTTGGCAATCACCGCGATCAACGGTGCCGCGCCGCCGCCGATGCCGGAGAGGGTGAGCTCGTGGGCGGTCTACGAAATCTTCAACACGGCCGACGATCTGCAGGTCTTCGTCGGCATCACCAGCGACGGGCAGTGGAAGCGCTTCTGCGAATTTTTCAAGCAGCCCGAGTTGGCGGCGGATCCCAAGCTTGCCACCAACAACCTCCGCATCGAAGCTCGGCCGTGGCTGGTGCCGAAAGTCGCCGAGGTGTTCAAGGCCTACACCAAGGACGCGCTCGAGCAGATGTGCCTCGAGGCCGACATCTCCTTCGCGCCGGTGGCGCGGCCGCAGGACCTGTTTGACCACCCGCATCTGCTGGCCAACGGTTCGCTGGCCCCGACCACCCTGTCGGGCGGCGTGCAGACCCGTCTGCCGCTGCTGCCGTTCCAGATGATGGGCTGGCGGCCGCCGCTCGTGTCCAATCCGCCGGAGATCGGCCAGCACAATGACGAGGTGCTGGCGGAGATCGGTTACGACGCGGCGGGCATCGACAGGCTGAAGATGGCTGGGCTGCTCGGACCCAAATAGGCGCGCGACGAGGCGCGCCTCAAGAATACACCGTCAGATTCTCCCGACGTCTTCCAGCGAGCGCACGATGTGGTCGTGCAGTCGGCGGGCCGGCGCGCCCAGGCCGCGCGCAGCGAGGAGGGCGATCTCGGTATCGTGCAGGTCAGGCAGCATCGAGCGCCGTTCCACCACGGTGAGTCCGGCCGGCACCATGTCCTTGGGCAGCACCGTCACGCCGAGGCCGGCTTTCACGGCGGCGTGCTGGCCGGCCAGGGAAGCACAGCTGTACGCGACCCGCCAACGGCGGCGCGCGCGGTTCAGACTATCCGTGGCGCGCTTGCGGTAGACGCAGGGCGGCGGCGAGACGACGAGGGGCAGGGGGCCTTCCTCGGGCAGCGCCAGCTGGCTGGCCGCGACCCAGACCAGTGGCTCGCGCCACACGCGGACGCCCCGGTTGGAGCGCTCCGGCTCGCGCTTGACCAGCACGAGGTCGAACGCGCCTTCCCGGAAACGCTCGACGAGGGTGAGCGTAAGGTCGCACGTCACCTCGAGTTGCACGGCGGGATAGGCCTGGGCGAACCGCGCTAGGACCTGCGGCAGGTAGCTGGTGGCAAAATCCTCCGGCGTGCCCAGGCGCACGGTCCCGGCAAGAGCGGGCTGCGACAGGCTCGCGACCAGGCGATCGTTCAACTCGAGCATCTGCCGGGCATGGGGTAGGAGAGCGTCGCCCTCGGCGGTCAGGCGGACGTGTCGCGTCGCGCGGTCGAGCAGGCGTTTGCCGAGCCCGTCCTCGAGACGCTTGATCTGGAGACTTAGCGTCGACTGGCGGCGCAGCAGCGTTTCGGCGCCGCGCGTGAAGCTGCCGAGGTCGGCAACCGTTACGAACGCCCGCAGGAGATCGACGTCGAGATTGTGCAGCCGGGCCATGATTTATCAATTTTCCTGAAGACTCTGTCGCCAACTATCAATTTCCCGCTCAAGGCGCCACCGCCTAATGGAGGGCACCGAAAACTTCCGGGGCCCTCATGTCCTTCTTCGATCTCGCCGGCCAGAACATCCTCTCGCCGATGGTGTTGTTCTTCGTCCTCGGCACTGCTCTCAGCCTTGCCCGCTCCGACCTCTCCATTCCGGGCTCGGTGGCGAAGCTGCTGTCGCTCTATCTGATGATGTCGATCGGCTTCCGTGGCGGCGTCGAGGTCGCCCATCACGGGTTATCGGCGACTTTGGCGGCTGCGCTGGCGGCAGGCGTGATGCTGTCTTTCGCCATCCCGTTCGTGGCCTTTGCGCTCTTGCGCGGCACCACACGGCTCTCGGTTCCCGATGCGGCATCGGTCGCGGCCCATTACGGCTCGATCTCCGCCGTGACGCTGGTCGCTGTCACGAGCGCCCTCGGGCAGCTCGGCATTCCGTTCGAGGGCTATATGATTGCTGTCGCCGCAGCGATGGAGACACCGGCGATCCTGAGCGCTCTCTTCCTCGCGCGGGGCGGACAGGCGCAAGGGCGGGGGAGCGAGTTGGTGCGCGAGATCCTGCTGAACGGCGCGGTCGTCATGCTGCTCGGCTCGTTTCTGATCGGTGTCATCACCGGCGACCGGGGACAGGTGCTGCTCAAGCCCTTCCTCGTCGATGCCTTTCCGGGCTTCCTTTGCCTGTTCCTGCTCGACATGGGACTCGTGGCCGGCCGGGGGCTGCGCGACGAGCGGCGCTCGCTCTCGCTTCGGCTCGCGGCGTTCGCGATCGTCATGCCGCTGATCGGAGGTACCTGTGCGGCGCTGCTGGCGCCCTGGATCGGATTGTCCGCTGGAGGGATGGCCGTCTTCATCACGCTCGCGGCCTCGGCCTCGTACATCGCGGTCCCGGCGGCGATGCGCCTTGCCCTGCCGCAGGCCAACGCGGCGATCCCGCTCACGCTCTCGCTCGGCGTGACTTTTCCCTTCAACCTGCTGCTCGGCATTCCACTGTACATCTCGGTGGCGCGCGCGATCGGGGAATGAGAGGGATATGCTGGATTTTATCCACAGGGCCATTTCGGAACGTATCTAGAACTCATGTCAAGAATATTAGTTCTTTCAATGGTTTGTTTGTCCCATTGCGGATCGGAACAAAATGGGTACATTGGCGCCACGGGATGACCAGATCCGCTGCGGACTTATCCGCATTGCCGCTCCTGACAGGGGCATGGGAAGAAGGAGAAAGCCAATGTCGGCGATGCTCAAGGTGGTCGAAAAAGAAGGCATGGAAAGCAAGAACAAGGCGCTGGACGCCGCTCTCGCCCAGATCGAGCGCGCCTTCGGCAAGGGTTCCATCATGAAGCTGGGCCAGCGCGAGGCGCTGGAGATCGAGGCGATCTCGACCGGCTCGCTGGGGCTCGATATCGCGCTGGGCATCGGCGGCCTGCCCAAGGGCCGCATCGTCGAGATCTATGGACCGGAAAGCTCGGGCAAGACGACGCTCGCGCTGCACGTCATTGCCGAGGCGCAGAAGAAGGGTGGTTCCTGCGCCTTCGTCGACGCCGAGCATGCGCTCGATCCGGGCTATGCGAAGAAGCTGGGAGTCGACATCGGCAATCTGCTGATCTCGCAGCCCGACGCAGGCGAGCAGGCGCTCGAAATCGCCGACACGCTGGTGCGGTCCGGCGCTATCGACGTGCTGGTGATCGACTCGGTCGCCGCCCTCGTGCCGCGCGCCGAGCTCGAAGGCGAGATGGGTGACTCCCTGCCGGGCCTGCATGCCCGCTTGATGAGCCAGGCGCTGCGAAAGCTCACCGCGTCGATCTCCAAGTCGAACACGCTGGTGATCTTCATCAATCAGATCCGCATGAAGATCGGCGTCATGTTTGGCAGTCCCGAGACGACCACGGGCGGCAACGCGCTGAAGTTCTACGCCTCGGTCCGCCTCGACATCCGCCGCATCGGCGCGCTGAAGGACAAGGACGAGGTCGTCGGCAATGCCACGCGCGTCAAGGTCGTGAAGAACAAGGTGGCGCCGCCGTTCAAGGTCGTCGAGTTCGACATCATGTACGGCGAAGGCGTCTCCAAGGCCGGCGAGTTGATCGATCTCGGCGAGAAGGCCGGCGTCGTCGAAAAGTCGGGCTCCTGGTATTCCTACGACGGCACCCGCATCGGTCAGGGCCGCGAGAATGCCAAGAATTACCTCAGGGAGCACCCCGAGGTCGCCAATGCGATCGAGAACAAGGTGCGCGCCAATGCCGGCATCCTCGCCAACGCCCTGATGGAAGGCGGCAAGGAAGACGACGACGACGAGGAATAGCGGACCCCGATCCCTGTCTCGGGGGCCCTAAGGGCGGTACCGCACCCCACGCGCGGTACCGCCCATTTCTTTGGGCGCCGTGGCGCCAAAGAAATGGGCGGTGGCGGGCGGCGGCGCCTGCAAGCGGCTTGCTACAAGCCGCGAGGCGCGGGAGCCTGCACGGTTCAGAAAGAATCCGAGCGCTGATACAGCCTTCTCAGGCGCGCTTGCTCGACATCCCCTTCAGGAATCGCTGGATCCACTCCGGTCCAGAGCGCCGCGAACCGGCCCCGGGACGGCGCTTCGCCCAGTCCATCAGCAGCGCCAGCGGGAACCATTCCTCGCGTTCGTCCTGCAGGCCGCGCGCCGCCAAGGAGACCTTGGGCACCGGCACCGGCGTCACGCCTTCCTGCTCGGGTCCGGCGCAGAGCTCGGGGGGCGAGGTGACGAGATATTCGCGACAGACCAGCGGCCGGTCGGGATGGATCGAGCAGCTCTCCTCCTCGAGGAACGGGCAGGGGATGCCCAGCGCGAAATAGGCGGTCGACAGCTCGCGGTCAGGGCGGCCCTTGCGTTCCTTGAGGTCCGCCGCCGCCAGCGCGGCCTCGGCGGCGGCGAAGCGGGCTTCGAGCACCGCTCGTCGTTCCGTGGGCAAGGCCAGCACCGTCGACAGCAATCGTTCACCCTCCGTGCGCGAGATCGGCACGAGTTGGCGGCAGCAGGCGCCGCAGCCCTTGCGGCAGGAGATCGCCTTTCCGGCCTCGGCGGCCGCGACCACGGCGTTCACCAGCCCCTGCAGGGCCGGCACCACGTCCGCCGCGAGCACCGGCCCGCTCGGTACGGTGATCGGATGGGCGATCCGGAGGTCGCCCACGGAGAGGCGAAGAGTGGCGGTAGAATGGGCCTCGGCGGCCATTTAGCCTGGGTTCCCTGTTCTGGACTTGACGGGCTGGCGCACGCTACAAGGCCGGCATGCAAAGCGTCAGCGAAATCCGTCGTACCTTCCTAGAGTACTTCCGCAAGAACGGCCACGAAGTCGTCGAGTCGAGCCCTCTGGTGCCGCGCAACGACCCGACGCTGATGTTCACCAACGCCGGCATGGTGCAGTTCAAGAACGTCTTCACCGGGCTCGAGACGCGTTCCTATTCGCGGGCTTCGACCTCGCAGAAGTGCGTCCGCGCCGGCGGCAAGCACAACGATCTCGAAAACGTGGGCTACACGGCCCGCCATCACACCTTCTTCGAGATGCTGGGCAACTTCTCGTTCGGCGACTATTTCAAGGAGCACGCGATCGAGCTGGCCTGGAACCTTCTGACGAAGGATTACGGCCTGCCCAAGGACAAGCTGCTGGTCACGGTGTTCCACACCGACGACGAGGCGGCCGGCCACTGGAAGAAGATCGCGGGCCTGTCGGACGACAAGATCATCCGCATTCCGACCTCGGATAATTTCTGGGCGATGGGCGATACCGGCCCTTGCGGCCCGTGCTCCGAAATCTTCTACGATCACGGCGAGGGCATCCCCGGTGGTCCGCCGGGCAGCCCCGACCAGGATGGCGACCGGTTCATCGAGATCTGGAACCTGGTCTTCATGCAGTTCGAGCAGGTGACCAAGGAAGAGCGCGTCGCGCTGCCCAAGCCGTCGATCGACACCGGCATGGGCCTGGAGCGGCTGGCGGCCGTCCTGCAGCACAAGCACAACAACTACGACATCGACCTGTTCCGGGCGCTGATCGAGGCGGTCGCGCACGAGACCGGCGTCGATCCCGACGGCAAGCAGGGCGCCTCGCACAAGGTCATCGCCGACCATCTGCGCGCGACGTCGTTCCTGATCGCCGATGGCGTCCTGCCGTCGAACGAGGGCCGCGGCTACGTGCTGCGCCGTATCATGCGCCGCGCCATGCGCCATGCCCACATCCTGGGGGCGCAGGATCCGGTGGTGTTCAAGCTGGTGCCGACCCTGGTGCGCGAGATGGGCGACGCCTATCCCGAACTGTCGCGCGCCCAGCCGCTGATCACCGAGACGCTGAAGCTCGAGGAGACGCGCTTCAAGAAGACGCTGGGCACTGGCCTGAAGCTGCTCGAGGACGAGACGCGGGAGCTGACCGCCGGCGGCACGCTGAAGGGCGAGGTCGCGTTCAAGCTCTACGACACGTTCGGCTTCCCGCTGGACCTGACGCAGGATGTGCTGCGCGCGCGCGACATCAAGGTCGACACCGAGGGCTTCGAGAAGTCCATGGACGAGCAGCGTGCCAAGGCGCGGGCCGCCTGGGCGGGCTCCGGCGAGACGGCGGACCAGGCGATCTGGTTCGACGTGCGCCAGAAGGCCGGCGCCACCGAGTTTCTCGGCTACGACACCGAGCGCGCCGAAGGCCAGATCAAGGCGATCCTGCTCGACGGCAAGGAAGTCCAGTCCCTGAAGGCCGGCCAGACCGGCTGGATCGTGACCAACCAGACGCCGTTCTATGCGGAGTCGGGCGGCCAGCAGGGCGATGCCGGGCGCCTGGCGAGTGGTGCCAACGAGGCGTCAGTCGCCGACGTCCAGAAGATGGTGGGCGATCTGCATGCCCATCACACCACGGTCGAGAAGGGCGAGCTCAAGGTCGGCGACGATCTGGTCATGACCATCGACCCGATCCGCCGCGCCCAGCTGCGCGCGCATCATTCGGCCACCCATCTGCTGCATGAGGCGCTGCGCCGCCATCTCGGCAAGCACGTCACGCAGAAGGGCTCGCTGGTCGCGCCCGACCGGCTGCGTTTCGACATCAGCCACACCAAGGCCGTCTCGGCCGAGGAGCTGCGCCGCATCGAGGACGAGGTGAACGACCGCATCCGCCACAACTCGGCGGTCGAGACGCGTCTCATGACCCCGGACGAGGCGATCGCCGCGGGCGCCATGGCGCTGTTCGGCGAGAAGTACGGTGACGAGGTCCGCGTGCTCACGATGGGCGGCGATGCCGACGTCCCGGGCGGCGAGAAATACTCGGTCGAGCTGTGCGGCGGCACGCATGCGAGACGGACCGGCGATATCGGCCTGTTCAAGATCGTGGGCGAGGGCGCGGTCGCGGCCGGCGTCCGCCGCATCGAGGCGCTGGCCGGCAATGCGGCCGAAACCTTCGTCCGTCATCAGGCCGACCTGCTGGCCGAGGCCGCCGCGACCTTGAAGGTGCGGCCCGAGGATCTGCCGGCCCGTCTGGCGGCGCTGGTCGAGGGCCAGAAGAAGATCGAGCGCGAACTGTCGGATGCGCGCAAGGCGCTGGCCCTGGCCGGCGGCGGCGCGGGCGGCGGTTCCGCGGCCGACGAGGTGCGCGAGGTCGGCGGGATCAAGCTGATCGGCCGCGTGCTGAACGGCGTGCCGGGCAAGGACCTCAAGGGCATGGCCGACGAGTTCAAGAAGAAGCTGGGCTCGGGCGTCGTGGCGCTGATCGGCGTCGAGGACGGCAAGGCCTCGGCGGTGGTCGGGGTCACCGAGGATCTCGCCAAGACCCACAGCGCGGTCGAACTCGTGAAGGCGGGCGTGGCGGCACTCGGCGGCAAGGGCGGCGGCGGCCGGCCCGACATGGCGCAGGGCGGCGGTCCCGACGGGACCAAGGCGTCCGACGCGCTGAAGGCCATCGAGGCGGCACTGGCCGGAACCGCATGAAAGTCGTGATCGCCCTCGTTCTGGTGGCGGTGGCGGCAATGACGGCTTGCGCGCCTCGGGACTTCAGCAAGGAAGGCGCCGACGCCGAGCAGTTCACCAAGGACCAATCGCAGTGCCGGACCCAGGTCCGCGCGAGGACCCAGCAGGACCGCGACATCGACGACCAGCGTCGGGCGATCTTCTCGGGCGAGCGCGAGCGTTTCGGTCAGCAGGAGCTGTACTCCGACATGGCCAACCAGGGGTACAAGTACAATTACGAGCGGCTGATGGCGCGCTGCATGGAAGCCCGCGGCTGGGCGCCGAAGCAGAACGGGCCGATTCCCATGCCGAAGCTATCGTGGTGAAATGGGCGTTCTGAACGTTTTCCTGCTCTATCTCGCCTGCGGCGCGGCGAGCTTTCCCCTCACCATCATGCTGGTGCGGGGGACCATCTCGGTCGCGGCGCCGTCGCGCGCGACACCCGCCTTTCATCGGCGGCTGGACAGTGCGATGGGCTGGTCGATCACGACCTGGATCCTGGGCGTCTTCGCCTTCTACGTGATCGCCCTGATGATCGAGCGGCAGAAGCCCTGCGAGGACCAGCGGACCAACCAGCTCACCTACGCGTGCAAGAAGTTCCTAGGCGCTACCCCGTAGCCCGGCGGTAGCGCGCCGCCAGCGTCCACAGTCCGCGCGCGACGAACTCGACGATCGTGCCGAACAACACCAGGATGAAGGCGTTCACCGGCACGGCATACTTGTGGCTGGGCAGGGCGAGGATCGCCTGGGCGAGGAACAGGCCGAGGAAGGCGAGCGCGACCGCCTCGATCTGCAGACCCTGCGGAACGCCAACGCGACGCCAGAGGCCGAACCATGTTGCCGCCAGCAGGTGCACCAGGCCGATCGCCAGGACGATTCCAAATGGCGGGCCGGGCTGCATGGTCGGCACGGCAAGCAACTGCAGGGCCTTCTCCCAATAGATGCGCGCCACCTCGGCCGGGTCCTCGGCGATGCGCCCGAGATAGAGCTTCCACATCATGCGGAAATACTCGGGCGAGCAGTAGAGAATCCCGGCCCGGTTCGCCAGGTCCGCGCCATACTCGTCGTCGTAGCGGATACCCCATTTGTTCTCGACGAATCCGAGGCCGAGATAGAGGGTATGCGACAGGCCGTGAGTCTGCAGCCGTTCGGCGGGCGCCATGGCAAAGGCCGCATCGCGCGCCATCACGACCCATTTGGGAGCAAGCAGCGCGCCCGTCGCGAGAACGGCGACGAGCGCCAGGCGAGGCAGGTGGCGGGCCTGGCGTGGCCGCTGCAGGGCGATCACCGCCAGGGCGCCGAGCGTGAGCGCGAACCCCATCAGACCGATCGATTCGCGGACCAGCGTCACCACGGCGAGGGCCGCGATCCCGCCGGCGATCCAGGCGCGGTGGCTGCGGGTCACGATCGCCAGCGGCAGGATGCCGGCCAGGCTCACCATGCCGATGAAGGCCCAATGCGGCGAGGTGCCCATCCACCCCAGGAACTCGATCGGCCCCTTCACCAGCAGCACGAGCGAGGTGATCCAGGCCCGCAGCGAGAACAAGAGCGCCGCCAGGGTCACGAGGCCGATCGTGTTGAGCAGCGTGTTGAGCCGCGCGACGTCGACCAGCGTGGCAGGCTCGCCCGTCATCGCGGCCCAGGCGCTCAGCAGCAGCGCGTGGCCGGGATCGTCGGCGATCGCATGTTCGGCGATCGGGCTGAGACGGCCGTCCCCGCAGATCGCGAGCCAGACGCCGCGGGATACGGTGCACGCCGTGCTGTCGAGCCAGATGTTGGTTGCAACCCACTCGGACTGCATGATGTCGGAGAAATGGCCGTAGCGCTGCCCATCCTCGAACGTGTGTCCGAACTGGGCCAGCACCAAACCCGCCACGCAAATCGCGAAGGCGAGCCACTTCAGCGCCGGTCCCATTCGTTCTCCCGCGTCCCCCAGCGGCCGTCTTCGGTCCGCCCGCCAGCGACATCTAGACCGGGACGTGAAAGCCAAGCAATAGCGCGCTAGGATATGAGCATGTTCACTAGGCCGCTCCTGGCGGTGATTGCCCTCCTGACGCTGCTGCCCGGCTGCGAGACGCGGGCGGAACGCGAAGCTGCGTTCGACAGCCAGCTGCGCGCCATGGCCGGGGCGCCGGAGGCCGGGCTGCTGAACAGCATGGGCCGCATCCCCGACAACAGCTATCAGCTCGAGGACGGTGCCAAGATCCTGCAATGGCGATGGGACACGTCGTACATCGATCCCGGCATGGCGCCGATGTATCAGCGCTTCGGCGGCTGGGGATGGGGCTGGGGTGGCGGCCTATGGATCCCGATGGGCGGCTTTCCGCCAACCCTGGTGCGGCAGAGCTGCATCGTCGAATGGACGATGGTGTCTGGTTCGGCCCGGGGCTACCGCTGGCAGGGCGCCGGCTGCCAGAAGGTCACGCCCTAAAAAACCGGCCCACCGCCCGGTGTGGGCAATGGGCCGGCATCGCGATGCTTCGTTGCCTTACCAGTAGGTCGGAACACCGTAGTACTTGTCGACCTGACGGCCGTAGTCGGGCGTCCAGCTGAAGTCCTCGGCATCGTCGTAGGTCGGCGCGCCTTCGAGGATCTTCCTGTCGAGGGCGACCACGTAGCCGCCCTGACGCTCGTCGTACTTCAGCGTCGACCACGGCAGGGGATGGTGCTTCTCGCCGATGCCGAGGAAGCCGCCGAACGACATCACGGCATAGATGGCACGGCCGCTCACCTTGTCGATCATGATGTCCTCGACGGTGCCGAGCCTGTCGCCCTGCAGATTGTAGACGTCGGTGCCGGTGACGCGCTCGGCGGCAATCAGGTTCTTCGGCGTGAGGGTCAGGTCGGTCATTTGCTCTCTCCTGCTTGGGAAGGGGTCGCCTGATGAACGCGGGCCTTCCCGGCCAGTTGCGGAGGTCGCAAACACTTCACATTGTCGCCGCCTAGTCCGTCGTCTTGCGCAGCCTGTCGCCGACCGCGGCGATCATCGCTTCCAGCGTGAGATCCTTGACGTCGGCCGCGCGGGGCAGGGCGCGGTAACGCTGGCGGCCAAACTCCGTGAGGCGCGGTACGCCGGCGTCGATCTCGACCAGCGACAGCGATGTCAGGCGCATGAGGTCGCGCGGCGCCAGATCCTTCATCGGCGAGATGCCGAGTGCGACCCGGCGCAACGTCACTTCCTCGTTCGGACTGAGTGGAGCATCCAGGCTGCGTGACATCGTCTTCCCCTCGCACAACAACTAGAGGCCCATTCCCGTCCGCAGGGCAAGATCAACTGGCCGCATCTCCGGTGCGGTTTCTGTTCTGAAGGTTAACTAGCTGACGGAAGGGGCGAGGGTATGACGTCTCCTGTGACTTTGCTGCGACCTCGGGACTGCCCTCAGGCGCGTGCGTGGGCGTGAAAGACCTTGCTGTCGATCCGCCACCCGTCCGCGCGCCGGACCATCACGAAGAAATCCGTGTAGCGCGTCCCCCGCCAGTCGAGCGCCTCGAGCCGGGCCATCGCGGCCCCGCCCGCCGCCTCGATCGCCACGATGCGGGCTTGCAGTCCGGGTGCCGGCCCGCCCTTGGCGACGGCATCGCAGAACTCTCCCAGGCTCCAGGTGACGGGCTTGCCGCCATAGCTGCCGCTCACGCGGGCGCCCTCGGCAAAAGCCGAGCGCAACAGGGCGATGTCGCCCGTTCGTGCGCCGTCGATGTAGCGCTGCAGCGTCTCGGCAATGGCGCCGGGGACGGAAAAACTCTCGATCTCGTCGTTCTGGGTCATGTGAGCCTCCTGTTAAGGGGCGCCACATTCCACCCAAGAGCCAGGGCATGTCCTTGCTTTCATGCCCTCAACAAACCGATGTGATGGCATGATGTTGCGGCAAATGAAGACGGGGAGCCGGCACATGCCAAACGACGATCTCGACGCCATCGACCGGCGAATCCTCGCAGCGCTGCAGGCCGATGGTCGCCTGAGCAACGTCGACCTCGCCGAAAAGGTCGGCCTCTCGCCATCGCCCTGCCTGCGCCGGGTCAACAGGCTAGAGCGCGAAGGCTATGTCGAGGGCTATCGTGGGGTGCTGGGGCGCAAGCGCATCGGGCTCGGCCTCACCGTGTTCGTCGGCGTGAAGATCGAGGGCCATGCCGACGACCGCGCCACGACCTTCGAGGAAGACGCCGTCGCCTTCCCGGAAGTCGTCGCCTGTCACATGGTCGCCGGCGACGCGGACTACCTGCTCGAAGTCACGGTGCCCGACCTCGACGCCTACCAGCGCTTCCTGGTGGGCAAGCTGCTCAACCTGCCGCTGGTTCGCGAGGTCAAGAGCACCATCGCGATCCAGACCCTCAAGGCCGGCGCGGTCCTGCCGCTGGGGCACTTGGCGCCGTAGAGTCTTCCTTCGCCTCGTCTCGGCCAATCCCCAGTCCACCTCACCCTGAGGAGGTCGCGAAGCGACCGTCTCGAAGGGTGGGCAACAGGCGTGGTGCTCGTTCCCATGCTTCGAGACGCGCTCCTGTGGAGCGCTCCTCAGCGTGAGGTTGAGGGTGAGGTGGAGGGTTGAGTCTCGGCGCGTCGTTACTCTGCCGCGCGGACTCCCTGCGTCGCACTCTGCGACGTCGGCGCGATGCCCTTCATCGTGCCGCCGTAGCGATCGGTGAAGGCCGTCGTGTCGATCTCCGCCAGGTCGATCTCGCGGTTGAGGACGCGCTCCTTCCACTTCAGCAGCTCGGGGTGCGCGCCCTGGAACTCGGGCATCACTTCCTTGGCGAACAACTCGAGCGATTCGCAGATATCCTCGTGGCGGTTCTTGCCGGCCTGGTTCAGCAGCACGACCTGGTCGATGTTCGACTCCTGGAACTTCTTGAGCTTGCGCCGGATCGTGTCGGGCGAGCCGATCAGGCCGCCGCGCAGCGAGGCCGCGTGCTGCTCCGGGTTGGCCTTCTTCCACTTCTCGTACTCTTCCCACATGTTGACCGTGCCGGCGGCCGGCCGGCGCCGGTCGGCCGACTGGCCGTAGAAGCGCAGCGCGAACTGGAAGAACGTGTCGCCGTCGGCGCGGGCGCGCGCTTCCTCGTCGGTCTTGGCGCACATGAAGAAGCTGACCAGAGCGATGTTCGGGTTGGTCTTGTAGTCGGCGAGCTTCTTCTGCCGCTTCACGAAGGCGTTGTAGTAGGCGTGCACCCAGGCATGCGCGGCATCGGCCGAGACGAACTGGAAGCCCAGCGCCCCCATGCCCCATTCGCCGGCCTTGGTCAGCGTCTGCAGCTGCGAGCAGGCGACCCAGAGCGGCGGGTGCGGCTTCTGCAGCGGCTTCGGCACGACCATGCGCAACGGGATGTTCCAGACCTTGCCCGCATGCTCGCTGGGCCCGTCCTTGAACATCGGCATGATGGCGCGGACCGCTTCCTCGAAGATCTCGCGCTTGTTCTCCATGGTGACGCCGAACGGCTCGAGCTCGGTGATCGAGGCGCTCTCGCCCATGCCGAACTCGCAGCGCCCGTTCGACAGCAGGTCGAGCGTGGCCACGCGCTCCGCGACCCGCGTCGGATGGTTGGTCGTCACCTGGAAGATGCCGTGACCGAGCCGGATGTTCTTGGTCCGCTGGCTCGCCGCCGCGAGGAAGGACTCAGGGGAGGGCGAGTGGGAATATTCTTCGAGGAAGTGATGCTCGACCTGCCACGCATGGTCGTAGCCCAGCCGGTCCGCCAGCTCGACCTGGTCGAGCGCGTTCTGATAGAGCCGATGCTCGTCGCCGGGCGCCCACGGGCGGGGCAGCTGCAGCTCGTAGAAGATGCCGAATTTCATGGCGTTCCCTCCTTTTGGAGAGAGCATGACGGACAATGGACCCGCCGCAAGAGGGGCGTCCTCTTATTTCGCTCCATGAAGCGACATTGGCGCGGTCCTGAACTAGAAGCGCTGCATGACCAGCAAGCCGATCACTCTCGCCGTCGCCGAGGCCGCCGACCTTCCCGCCTTCAAGAGGGAGTTGCAGGAAGCGTTCGCCGTGGCCGTCATCGAGGAATTCGGATCGCTGCCGAACGGCCCGATCCCCTCGGACGAAGACCTCGACGCCTCGATGGCCGCACCGGGCGCCGTCACCCTGCGTATCCTCTCCGAAGGCCGCAAGGTCGGCGGCGCGGTCGTCACGATCGACGAAGCCACGCACCGCAATTCGCTGGACCTCTTCTTCATCGCGCTCGGCGGTCATGGAAGAGGTGTCGGGCACGCGGCCTGGCAGGCCATCGAGGAGCGGTATCCCGAGACCCTCGTGTGGCAGACGCACACGCCGTACTTCGAGAAGCGCAACATCCACTTCTACGTGAACAAATGTGGCTTCAGGATCGTCGAGTTCTTCAACCGGCATCACCCGGACGCGCATCGACCGGGCCCCGATGACCTGCCCGGCGACGGGGAGGGCTTCCGCTTCGAGAAGGTGATGGGTTAGGGCGGCCCGCCCGGCGCAAGGGGTTCCAACGGGTCGGGGGAGTGGGTTTTTGCACGCACCGGTGGGACAAATCGGCCCGGCAGCGGTATCAGAGTACCTGTCTCGGACGTGCGACATTCATTTCGAATGTTTCGTTTATTGCGTTTATTTCAGTTAGTCGCCGCCACACCCCTAAAATAGTCCACTGATCGCAATTTCCGTGCATGATACGTAATATCGTTCAGCCATCGTACAGCTCGTGATCCGAGACGTCCCGGAAGCCCTCATCCTGGTGCTCGAGAAACGCGCCGCCGCCAACCGCCGCAGCGCCAAGGCTGAGCACTGATCTTGGGCGGCCGCCGGCCACGCGCTTCTAGCCTACCGCGTCCTCTTGCTTGGCCTTCTTGAAGGTACGCAATCCCTTCTCAATCTCCTTCTGGTAGCCGGTGAGGTCCATCCAGTGCGCGATAGCCTCTCCTGTCTTAATGTCCCAGCCGGGCTCCGTTCTTGGCACGAAGTTAACCGTATGATGCAGCTCCAAGAACTCAGTCAGCATGATCCGGTAGAGAGGGGCGGCGAATTGAGTCAGATCGTAGTTGCTGTCCGGCAATGAGAGCCGATCATCGCCAACAGGGTTTCCGTGCAGGTAATCGTTACGAGCATCGTATAGCTGCCTGTAGATTGCTGTTCTGAGCTTCTTGTCAGGGCGCTCCAAAGGCTCTTGACGCGGTGCTCTCGACTTCTGACCGCGCAAGATTTCTAAGACGTGATTCTCCGTTACGCGCACCTTGGTTCCGGTATGTGCCAGGATTTCAAATGCGCTGACCCAGAGGGCGACCAATCGGCCTTGGTCATAATAGCTGCCCGCAGTGGAGAACGGCATACGCGCTGCATGGTAGGCCATGTTCAGTGACCTGAAGAGGGCTGTATCGCTCCATAGGGGCTTGTCAGTAGCGTAGCGGCGTTCCCACCGTTCAATCAGGGAGTCTAGCAGCGGTTGGTCGAGGTGGCTCAACTGGGAGCGCGGCACGCCAGGCGAAGACTGACCGACGAATTTGGTTATCCCGTGGACATTATGAAGCGCGGGACTCATCAGCACTATGCGCTCGTAGTTCCGGTCCAGCATCCACGGATAGAAGTCGAAACTGTCCGCAAAGAAGGGACCGCCGCCACCGCGAATCTCTTGAGCAAGGAGCTGCGCTCGCTTGTACGGGATCGTGGACATAGCCAAGAGATCTCGGAGAGACGCAACGGCTCGGCCTTGCCTGTATGTCTCGGGCGATCCCTCTTTCAGTAGAACCATGCTGGGAGGGTGTTTGATCTTGAACTCATCGCAGAACTTCGCCAGGAACCGCTTGAGCATGAGATGCTTCGCCTGAAGCACCTTCCAGCGCTCGTCGCGAGGTCCAACGATCGCGGCATGCTCGGCATCCACCTTGCAAAGAATTTCGACATTCGGCATGACGACGAGAGGTATCCAGCTCATCGGACAACTCTAGGTGGCCAGCTGCTCTCTCTCAATCCCGGTTGCGCTTCTAGCACTAACTCGCGAATACTGGTTGGGTAGCAGTGGTAGAGTAGTGCAAGCACGCTATGCAGTCAGAGGTCATTGTGTCAGCACCTAAGCTTTTTATATCGTATAGTTGGTCAACTCCAGATCACGAGGCGTGGGTTCTGAATCTGGCAACCGAGCTGCGTGAGTCAAACGTGGATGCAATCCTGGACAAGTGGGATTTGCGAGAAGGCCACGACGCCAATGTGTTCATGGAAAAGATGGTTACCGACCCTCATATCAAGAAGGTCTTGCTCATCTGCGATAAGGTCTACGCACGGAAAACCGACGGCAGAAGTGGAGGCGTTGGTACGGAAGCTCAGATAATTTCTGGCGAAATCTACAAACAGCAGGAGCAAGATAAGTTTGTGGCAGTAGTTGCTGAGCGCGACGAACACGGCGCCGCCTATCTGCCAGCTTACTACAAGTCCAGGATCTACATCGATCTGAGCGATCCAAATACATACTCAGAAAATTTTGAGAAGTTGCTCAGATGGGTGTTTGACAAGCCGCTCTATCAGAAGCCGGAATTGGGTAAAGCGCCAGGGTTTCTAAACACAAGCAACAACACTCTTGCCCTTGAAACTTCATCGCGGTTCCGCCGTGCACTGGAGGCAATAAGAAACAATAGAGACTACGCCATTCCGTCGGTTGTCGAATACTTCACCATTTTAGTAGCTGAACTTGAGAAAATCCGAATTGTGGAAGGGGGAGATCCTTTTGATGAAGCTGTTCTCAAAAGCATCGAGCAATTTGTGCCTTACCGCAACGAGGCGATTGAGATCTTTTGGAATTTGGCTTTGTACCGCGATGACGCCGAAGCACGCGTTGCCCTGCACAACTTCTTTGAGCGGCTGATTCCATATTTGGATAAGCCTCCGCATCTTATGCAATGGTCGGAACGGAGCGCAGATAACTATCAATTCATTGTACAGGAACTGTTTGTCTATGCTGTGGCTTGCCTGCTCAAGCAGGGGCGATTCGATACAGTGCGTTACTTGCTGGCAATGGAGTATTATATTGAGGGGCAATCTGAGTACGGTCGAGATTCGATGGTCCCATATGTTGTGATGAAGCAACATATAAGATCGCTGGAATTCCGGAACCGTCGACTAGAATTGCGGATGCTGTCACTTCATGCGGCTATCCTTAAGGAGCGGTGTGTGGGATTGGCTATCAGCTTTCGCGACTTCATGCAGGCTGATTTCGTGCTCTTTCTTTATTCGGAACTGCATCTGCGAGAGGGCTATCGCAGTTGGTGGCCAGATACGCTTTTGTACGTGGGCCGCTATTCTGGACCCTTTGAGATTTTCGCTCGGTCAAGCTCACTAGCATACTTCGAGAAGACGAAAGCTCTTCTCGGCTTGGCATCGATTAAACCACTGCAAGAGTTGATAGCCTCTTACGCCGAGAACCGAAGGCGACTTCCTCGGTGGGAATTCGAGACTGTTAACGTCTCCGCCTTACTGGGTGTCGAGAAGATCGGCACTAAGCCTTAGATTCTCACAGATAACCACAGTAACCACTACTCCGCCGCCGCCTTCATCGCCTCCGGGTTGCGCCACTGGTGGAGCAGGTCGGCCTCCTTCTTCTTGGCCTTCGCCAGGTGCGCGTCCTTCACGTGGCCGTAGCCGCGGATATCGTCGGGGATGCTCGCGAGCTTGATCGCCAGGGCGTGGTTCTGGGCTGACAGGCCGCCCAGCAGTTCGGCGACCAGCGCCTCGTAGTCGGCGATCAGCTTGCGCTCGGTCTTGCGTTCCTCGGTGTAGCCGAACAGGTCGAACCGGGTGCCGCGCAGGCCCTTGAGCTTCGCCAGCATCCGGAAGGCGGGCAGCATCCAGGCGCCGAATTCCTGCTTGATGAGCTGGCCGGTCTGCGGGTCGCGGCTGGAGAAGAGCGGCGGGGCGAGGTGGAACTTGAGCTTGTAGTCGCCGTCGAACTGCCGGCTGAGGCCGGCCTGGAAGGCGGCCTCGCTGTAGAGCCGCGCGACCTCGTACTCGTCCTTGTAGGCGAGCAGCTTGGCGTAATAGAGCGCGACGGCTTCCGCGAGACCGGTCTGGCCGATCTTCTGTTCAGTGGCGCGGACCTTGTCGACCAGCGCCTTGTAGCGCTGGGCAAGGGCTGCGTTCTGGAAGCCGGTCAGGTGCTTCGTGCGCGAGGCCACGATCTCGTCGAGGGTCTTCGGCTGGCTGCGCGTGAAGGCTAGGACGTTGGCCTTGGTCGCCTTGGGCGCGACCATCTTCTCGACGGCGGCGCGGTCGTGGGCGGCGCGGCGGCCCCAGCGGAAAGCGGCGAGGTTCATCGGCACCGCGGCGCCGTTCAGCTCGATGGCCCGCTCGATCGATTCGTGGGAGAGGGGGATGAAGCCCTTCTGGTAGGCGTAGCCCAGCACGAACATGTTGGTGGCGATCGAATCGCCCATCAGCGATGTGGCGATGCCGGTGGCGTCGAGGAACTCGACCCCGTCGGCGCCGGCCGCGGCTTCGACCGAGAGCTTCAGCGTGTTGGCCGGGAAGGCGAGGTCGGGATGGCGGGTGAATTCGCCGGTGATGGTCTCGTGCGTGTTGACGACGGCATGCGAGACGCCGGGCTCGAGGCTGGCCAGCGCGTTGGGGCTGGCGCTGACGACCAGGTCGCAGCCCAGCAGCACGTTGGCGCCGCCGGCGGCTAGGCGCACGGCGTGCAGCGCCTCGGGGCTGGCGCCGATGCGGACATGGCTGATCACCGCGCCGCCCTTCTGCGCCATGCCGAGCTGGTCGAGCACGGTCGCCCCCTTGCCCTCGATATGGGCGGCCATGCCCATGATGGCGCCGATGGTGACGACGCCGGTGCCGCCGATGCCGGTGATGAGGACGCCATAGGGCTTGTCCTCGATCGACGGCAGGGTCGGCGCGGCCGGCATCTCCGGCTCGGGTGGCGCGACGCCGTCGGTCTTCTTAGCGGTCACCGCCTTGCCCTTCTTCAACGTACCGCCCTCGACGCTCACGAAGGAGGGGCAGAAGCCGTTCTGGCAGGAGAAGTCCTTGTTGCAGGACGACTGGTCGATGGCGCGCTTGCGGCCAAATTCGGTCTCGACCGGCACGACCGAGAGGCAGTTCGACTTCACCGAACAGTCGCCGCAGCCCTCGCACACCGCCTCGTTGATGAAGAGGCGCTTGTTGGGATCGGGGAAGGTGCCGCGCTTGCGGCGGCGGCGCTTCTCGGCGGCGCAGGTCTGGTCGTAGATCAGGACCGACACGCCCTTGTAGTCGCGCAGTTCGCGCTGGACCTCATCGAGCTGGTCGCGGTGATGGAAGCTGACATGCGGCGCCCATTCGGTGCCGAGCGGATACTTGTCGGGCTCGTCGCTCACCAGCGCGATGCGCCGCACGCCCTCGGCATGGACCTGCTGGCTGATCGTCCAGGGATGGACGTTACCGTCATGCGGCTGGCCGCCGGTCATGGCGACGGCGTCGTTGTAGAGGATCTTGTAGGTGATGGTGGTGTTGGTCGCGACCGCGTGACGGATCGCGAGATAGCCGGAATGGAAATAGGTGCCGTCGCCCAGGTTCTGGAAGACGTGCGGCATGTCGGTGAAGTGGCTGGCGCCGACCCACGGCGCGCCCTCGGCCCCCATGTGGGTGAAGGTCTTGGTGTTGCGCTCCATGCCGATGGCCAGCGTATGGCAGCCGATGCCGGCCATCGCCATCGAGCCGTCGGGCACCTTGGTCGAGCTGTTGTGCGGGCAGCCGGAGCAGAAATAGGGGACGCGGGCGAGGCCGGCCTCGTTGCGCACCTGGCGGCCGGCGCGGCGCTTCAGCGCCTCGAAGCGCTCCTTCGTGCGGCTGCTGAACGAGTCGAGGCCGAAGCGGGCGACGATGGCCGAGGCGATCTCGAACGGCGTCAGCTCGCCGTCGGTCTTGAGCAGCATCTGGCCGCGCTCGTCGATCTTGCCGACCACGACGGGGCGGCGGTCGGCCGGGGCGTTGAACAGCGCTTCCTTGAGCTGCTGCTCGATCAGGTTGCGCTTCTCCTCGATGACCAGGATCTCGCGCTTGCCGGCGGCGAAGGCGATGGCACCCTCGGTCTCCAGCGGCCACACCATGCCGACCTTGTAGATGGCGAGGCCGAGGCGCTCGGCCTCCGCGTCGGCGATGCCCAGCTCGTCCAGCGCCTGGCGCACGTCGAGATAGGATTTGCCGACCGTGACGATGCCGAAGCGGGCGTCGGGGCGGCCCAGCATCAGCCGGTCGAGCTTGTTGGCCCGCCAGTAGGCCAGCGCCGCGGGCTGCTTCACCGTGACGACGCGGCGTTCCTGGCCCAGCCAGTCGTCGGGCCAGCGGATGTGGACGCCGTCGGGCGGCAGGACGAAGTCGGTGGGGGTGTGGATCTCGACCCGGTGCGGGTCGATGTAGACCGAGGCCGAGCTGTCGACGGTCTCGCTGAGCACCTTGAAGGCGACCCACAGGCCCGAATAGCGCGACATCGCGAAGGCATGGAGGCCCCAGTCGAGATATTCCTGGACGCCGGCGGGGTGGATGACCGGCATGCCGGCCGACATGAATGCCGGCTCGCTCTGATGGGCGACGGTCGAGGATTTCGCCATGTGATCGTCGCCCGCGAGGGCCACGACGCCGCCGTGCTTGGAGGTGCCGGCATAGTTGGCGTGCTTGAAGACGTCGCCCGAGCGGTCGACGCCAGGGCCCTTGCCGTACCACATGCCGAACACGCCGTCGTAGCGCGCGCCGGGATAGAGATGGATCTGCTGGGTGCCCCACAGGGCCGTCGCGGCCAGGTCCTCATTGGTCCCCGGCTGGAACTCGATATGGCTCTTCTTGATGAATTTCTTGGCCTGCCACAGCGCCTGGTCGAAGCCGCCCAAAGGCGAGCCGCGATAGCCGGAAATGTAGCCGCCGGTGTTGAGGCCGGCCGCCAGGTCGCGCTGGCGCTGCATCATGGGGAGGCGCACCAGCGCCTGCGTCCCGGTCAGATACACGCGTCCGCGTTCGAGAACGTACTTGTCGTCTAGGGTTACCGCGAGGGGCATGGCAACCTCCCTGACATTTCAATATGGGGACGGTAGCGACGTTTGCACGCGGCAGGCAATGCGGAAGGCGGTCCCGTCGGAAAAACGACGGTTTACGTCAGGCCGGGCCGCCGGCACCCCGTTGGTGTTTCACAGTGTCACCCTGATGTGAAATGTTGTAAGCGTCCGCCGCCATGACTTCAGTCCTTGTTACAGGCGTTGCCGGGTTCGTCGGCTCTCACGTTGCCCGGGCCCTGCTCGCGCGCGGCGATAGGGTCGTCGGAATCGACAATTTCAGCGATTATTACGATCCGGTGCTGAAGTTCGCCCGGCTGAAGCCGCTGCGCGAGATGGCCGGCTTCACCTTCGTCGAGGGCGACATATCGGACCGTGAGGCGATGATGGGGCTGGCCGGCCGCCACGACGATCTCGACCGGATCGTCCATCTGGCAGCCCAGCCGGGCATCCGCCATTCGAAGATCGACCCCTACATCTACGTCCAGACCAACGTGATGGGGCATCTCGTGATGCTGGAGCTGGCGCGCCGGTTGGGATCGCAGCTCAGGCACCTGGTCTATGCCTCGTCGTCGTCGGTCTATGGCGGCAACAACAAGATCCCCTTCGCCGTCGGGGACCGGGTCGACCAACCGGTGTCGCTGTACGCCGCCACCAAGCGGTCCGGCGAACTGATGACCGAGACCTACGTGCACCAGTACGGGCTCAAGGCGACGGGCCTGCGCTATTTCACGGTCTACGGGCCGTGGGGGCGGCCCGACATGTCGCCCTATATCTTCGCCCGCGCGATCCACGAAGGCCGCACGATTCCGCTCTATCATCACGGCAAGCTGAAGCGCGACTTCACCTACATCGACGACATCGCGGCCGGCACGCTGGCGGCGCTCGACCGGCCGCCGGCGACGGCCGGGCACCGGCTCTATAATCTCGGCGGTTCGCGCAGCGAGGAAATCCTCGACGTCATCGCCCTGTTCGAGAAGGCGCTGGGCCGCAAGGCCGTCATCGAACTGAAGCCCGGCGAGCCGGGCGACATGCCGGAAACCGCCGCCGACATCGACGCCACGACCCGCGACTTCGGCTGGACCCCCAAGGTGACGATCGACCGGGGCATCCCGCTCTTCGTCGACTGGTTCAAGGAATACAACCGGCTTTAGATTAGCCCTCATCCTGAGAGGCTGGCCGGAAATGAATTGAATAGGTTCAAACACTTACCTCATCCTGAGGAGCGCCGCGAAGCGGTGCGTCTCGAAGGATGGGCAACAGGCAAGGTGCGCGTTCCCACCCTTCGAGACACATCGCGGAGTTTACCCCGAGGTAATCGAGGGGCGATGTTCCTCAGGGTGAGGTTATTGGGGCTATTCATAGCTTCTTGTTTTAGCGGCATTCATTTCCGGCCAGACTCTGAGGAGCGCCGCCCCTCGATTACCTCGGGGTAAACTCCGCAGCGCGTCTCGAAGGATGGGCCAAGGTCGATCTGCTGGAACCATGGACAACGAAAACGGAGCAGGTCTGAGGAAGGGCAGATTCATCCTCACCGGCGCGCCGGGGGCGGGGAAGACGGCGGTGGTGCGGCAGCTCGAGATCGACGGTTTCGCCGTGGTCGAGGAAGCGGCGACCGACGTCATCGCACTCGAACAGGCCAAGAGCGTTGGCGAACCCTGGACCGATCCGGGATTCATCGACCGGATCGTGGCGCTGCAGCGGCAGAGGAGACTGGCCGCGTCGGGAGACGTCCAGTTCCACGACCGGTCCGCCCTCTGCACCGAAGCGCTGGCGACGTTCCTCGGGCATCCGCCTTCGGATTTGCTTCTTGAGGAGATCGCGGCGCTGAAGCGCTCGGGCTTCTACGACCGCCGCGTCTTCTTCGTTCGGCTGATGGGGTTCATTGAGGCCACGGCGGCGCGGCGGATCGGGCTGGAGGACGCAAGGCGTTTCGAGGAAGTCCATGAGCGCACCTATCGTGCGCACGGTTTCGAGCTGGTCCCCGTCGAACCGGGAAGCGTGGTAGATCGGGTGGCTGCGATCCGCCGCCGTCTCGAGGCCCCATCCCTCTAGCCACGTCGCGGGTCGCGCCCCATATCGGGGTGGACGCAAGGAGTGCCGAATGAACGTTGTGCTGGGCGATCTTCCCACCTGGAACCTGTCCGACCTCTATTCCAGCCCGGGCGGGGCGGATCTCGGCGCCGACCTGAAGCGCGCCGCGGCGGAAGCCGGATCGTTCGAGAAGGACTACCAGGGCAGGATCGTCGGCCTCGACGGCAAGGCGCTGGGCGACGCGATCGTCCGCCTCGAGGCGATGAGCGACCTGCTGGGCCGCATCGGCTCCTATGCCCAGCTCTATTCCGCCCAGGACCTGTCCGATCCGGAGCGCAACCGCTTTTCACAGGACATTTCCGAGAAGCTGAACGATATCGGCTCGAAGCTCCTGTTCTTCCGGCTGGAGATCAACAAGATCGAGGATGCCGATCTCGCCGAGAAACTGAAGGCGCCGGAACTCGCCAAGTACGGTCCGTGGCTGCGCGACGCGCGCCTGTTCCGGCCGCACCAGTTGTCCGACGAGCTGGAGAAGTTCCAGCACGACCAGTCGGTGGTCGGCGGCAGCGCCTGGTCGCGCCTGTTCGACGAGACGATCGCGCGGCTGCGCTATCCGTTCGGCAACGAGATGCTGAGCGAGCCGCAGATCCTCGACAAGCTCTCGAACAAGGACGCCGCGGTACGCAAGGAGGCCGCCAAGTCGTTCGGCAAGGTCCAGGGCGATAACATCGCGGTCTTTTCGCTGATCACCAATACGCTGATCAAGGACAAGGAGATCGACGACCGGTGGCGCAAGTACGCACGCCCGCAATCGTTCCGCAACCTTGCCAACGTGGTCGAGGATGAGGTCGTCGATGCGCTCGCGGCCTCGGTGAAGGCAGCCTATCCGAAGCTCTCGCACCGCTACTACAAGCTGAAGGCCAAGTGGTTCGGCGTCGAGACGATGCCCTACTGGGATCGCAACGCGCCGCTGCCCGAGCATGACGACCGCACGATCCCGTGGCCCGAGGCCGAGAAGATCGTGCTCGACGCCTACAACGCCTTCTCGCCGGAGCTGGCCGATGTCGGCCGGAAGTTCTTCGGCACCGGCTGGATCGACGCGCCGGCGCGGCCCGGCAAGTCGCCGGGCGCCTTCGCCCATCCGACCGTGCCCTCGGCGCATCCCTACCTGCTGCTGAACTACCAGGGAAAGGTCCGCGACGTGATGACCCTGGCGCACGAGCTAGGCCATGGCGTGCACCAGGTGCTGGCGGCCAAGCAGGGCCCGCTGATGGCCGACACGCCGCTGACGCTCGCCGAGACCGCGTCGGTATTCGGCGAGATGCTGACCTTCCAGTCGCTGCTCAGGACCGCGCCCGACAAGGCGACGCGCAAGGCGATGCTGGCCGGCAAGGTCGAGGACATGCTGAACACGGTGGTGCGCCAGATCGCGTTCTATGATTTCGAATCGCGTATCCACATGGCGCGGCGCGAGGGCGAGCTAACGCCCGACGCGATCGGCGAGATCTGGATGGCGGTCCAGAAGGAGAGCCTCGGCCCGGCCTTCACCTTCGACGACGAGTACAAGCACTACTGGTCGTATATCGGCCACTTCATCCACTCGCCGTTCTACGTCTACGCCTACGCGTTCGGTGACTGCCTGGTGAACTCGCTCTATGCCGCTTACCAGGCCAGGCCCGACGGCTTCCAGGAGAAGTATCTCGACATGCTGCGCTCGGGCGGCGTGAAGCGGCACAAGGAATTGCTGGCGCCGTTCGGCCTCGACGCCTCCGACCCCGCCTTCTGGGACAAGGGCCTTGACGTCATCTCGGGCTTCATCGACGAGCTGGAGAAGCTGTAGGCCGCGATGGCAGATGAAGGTGACTCCCTCGGCGGGCGGCTCGGGCGCTATGCACGGGTCGGCACGTCGGTCGGCGGGCTGGCGGTCAAGCTGGCGGGGCAGCGCTATCTTGGCCTCAGTCTCGACCGCGACAAGCACGCCGGCGAGCTGAAGGCAGCGCTGGGCGGGCTGAAGGGCCCGCTGATGAAGGCGGCGCAGTTGCTCGCCACCATCCCGGACGCACTGCCGCCGGAATATGCCCGCGAGCTGGCGCAGCTACAGGCCAATGCGCCGGCCATGGGCTGGGCTTTCGTGCGCCGCCGTATGGCCTCGGAACTCGGGCCTGACTGGCAGGCCAGGTTTGCGCGCTTCGACAAGGAGGCGTCGTTCGCCGCCTCGCTGGGCCAGGTCCATCGCGCGACGCTGCTCGCGGATCATCCAATGGGTGGTCGCGAGGTCGCGGCCAAGCTGCAGTATCCCGACATGTCCTCGGCGCTGGAGGCCGACCTCAATCAGCTCAAGCTCGTGTTCGCGATCGGCCAGCGCGTCGATCCGGCGATCCGCACCGACGAGATCCATGCCGAGATCACCAACCGGCTGCGCGAGGAGCTCGACTATCGCCGCGAGGCGAAGCACGCGGCGCTCTACCGCCACATGCTGCGCGACGAGAGCCAGGTCCATGTGCCCGGTGTCGTGGCCTCGCATTCGACCGAACGGCTGCTCACGATGGACTGGCTGCAGGGCGCGCCGCTGCTCGAGTGGAAGACCCGCTCGCAGGAAGAGCGCGACGCGCTGGCCATCGCGATGTTCCGCGCCTGGTACGTGCCGTTCTATTTCTACGGCGCCATCCACGGCGATCCGCATCTCGGCAATTATTCGGTGCGGCCCGACGGTTCGGTGAACCTGATGGACTTCGGCTGCATCCGCATCTTCCCGCCACGCTTCGTGCGCGGCTCGATCGAGCTCTATCGCGCGCTGATGACCGACGACGAGGCGCGCGCCGTCGCGGCCTACGAGGATTGGGGGTTCACCGGCCTCAGTAAGGAGATGATCGCCATCCTCAACCGCTGGGCTGCCTTCCTCTACGGGCCGCTGATGGACGACCGCCCGCGGCGCCTCACCGAGGGAATGGCCGAGGGCTATGGCCGCGACATGGCGCAGAACGTGTTCGGCGAGCTGCGCAAGATGGGCGGGGTACGGCCGCCGCGCGAGTTCGTGTTCATGGACCGCGCCGCGATCGGCCTCGGCTCGGTGTTCATCCATCTCCGCGCCTCGATCAACTGGCACCAGCTGTTCGAGGGCCTGATCGAGGGCTTCGATGTCGACGCGCTGACAGAGCGCCAGGCGCTCGCGCTGAAAGAGGCCGGGCTCGAGGACGCGGGCCAGCCGTGAACATCCTGGTGACCGGTTCCTCGGGCTGGCTCGGCCAGACCCTGGTGCCGAGACTCGCGCGCGACGGACACAGGGTCGTGGGCCTCGATCCCGATCCGTCCGCCACCACGAGCGTCGTGGGCTCGGTCGTCGATCGCGCGCTGGTGCGTCGTGTCATCCGCGACGAGGGCATCACCGCCATCGTGCATGCCGCCGCGCGCCACAAGCCGCATATCGAGACTCACGACAATTCCGAGTTCGTCGCCGTCAACGTGCAGGGCACCTTGAACCTGCTGGAGGAGGCGGTGGCGCCGGGCTCGCCGGTCGACCGCTTCGTCTTCACCTCGACGACCTCGCTCATGATCTCGCAGGAGATCCGCGACGGGAAGGCGGGCGGGGCGAAGGAGGCAGTGTGGATCGACGAGACCATGGCGCCGCTCAAGCCGCGCAACATCTACGGCGTCACCAAGCTCGCGGCGGAAGAACTGTGCCGCCTGTTCAATCACCTGCACAAGCTACCGGTCCTTGTGCTGCGAACCTCGCGCTTCTTTCCTGAGGAAGACGACATGGCGCACGCGATCAAGCAGTCGGGTGAGAACACCAAGGCCAACGAATTCCTGTTCCGCCGCCTCAGCGTCGAGGATGCGGCCGAGGCGCATGTCGTGGCGCTGGCCAACGCGCAGGAGATCGGCTTCGACACCTTCATCGTCTCGGTACCGACACCGTTCACGCGCGACGATTGCCACGACTTGATCACCGATGCGCCCTCGGTGGTCGCTCGTCTGTTCCCCGAGTACCACACGCTCTATGAACGGCGCGGCTGGACGATGTTTGATACGATCGACCGCGTCTACGACGCCGGCAAGGCGGAGCGTGTTTTGGGTTTCAGGTGCCGGACGGACTTTGGCGCGATCCTCGAGGGGTTGCGCTAGCGGCAACTAAATTTGCGTCCCGGCGTTTGATCGGCATGCGTACTTCATTTCCAAGACGCCTCGTCCCGGTCGCTGTCCTGATTGCGGTGGCGATGGGGCTGACCGGCTGCGGTGTGGTGGCCTTTCCCGTCCGCGTGACCAGCGCGACGGCCAAGATCGTCCCGGTGGCGGGCGACGTCGTCGCCTATCCCCTCGACAAAACCGCGGACGCTATCGACTGACCAGGCGGCGAACGGCGTGGAGATCGGGCACGACCAGCGCACACAGTTCGCGGATTTCCTCGGTCGCCTCCAGAAGGTCGGGCACCATGATCGTCATCATGCCGGCGGCGGCGGCCGACCTGACGCCGTTGTGTGAATCCTCCAGCGCAACACAGGAATAGGCATCGATGCCCAGCAATCCGGCCGCCTTCAGATAGGGGTCTGGGGCGGGCTTGCCGTTTGCGTAGTCACCGTGCGCCACGACGTGATGAAAGCGCCCGGTGAGATTGTGCGCACTCAAATGATGCTGAACGGTGTGATGGGCCGAAGAGGTCGCAATGGCGCGAGGAAGGGCGAGCTGATCCAGGGCATCCAACAGTTCGAGGACGCCCGGCTTCAACGACAGTCGGGTATCCACGATCAAGTTGAAGTGCCGATTCCAGGCCGCCCTGAAGTCGTCGACAGCGAAGGCAGGCCCGTAGTGTTCCACGAGGAACTCGCGCGACCGCAGCCAGGGGCGGCCGATCATGGCGCGGAAGATGTCCGGAGTCATGGGCTGCCCGACTTCATCCGCGGCCGCCATGATCGCTTCCTGGTAGAGTTGCTCGGTGTCGAAGATGAGGCCATCCATGTCGAACACAACGGCCTGCGGGCGGCGGGGGAGCATCATCATCCTCGTACTTTCGGCATCATGATGAGATCCCACGGGCTGGGGACGTCGCCATGCGGGACCCAGACCAGGGCGGGCGCATCTAGGGCAAACGCCTTGTGCAGTGCGTCTTCCAGCTGCTTTGCGTCGAGTGCCTTGAAGGAGGCGATGCCGAAGGAATCGGCCAGCTTGCCGAAATCCGGATTCTGAAGGTCCGAGGCGATCAGCCGGTTGCCGTAGCGCTCCTGCTGGATGCGCTTCACGTTGCCGAAGGCGCCATTGTCGAACACCACGACGACGACTGCGAGATTGTGCCGAACGGCGGTCGCCAGCTCTCCCACCTGGTACATGAAGCCGCCGTCGCCGGCGATCGCCAGCACCTTGCGGTCGGGCATCGCGGCCTTGGCGCCCAAGGCGGTGCCGAACCCCCAGCCGAGATTGTCCTGGTAGCCAGGCGACAGGAACGTGCGCGGCTTCTCGATGGGCAGCGCGACGCGCGAGGCGAAGCCCATCTGCGAGACCTCGTCGACGAAGATGCCGTCCTCGGGCAGCGCGTTGCGGATCGCCTTCAGGAAGGAGAGCTGCGGTTCGAGCGTCGACAGGCGCTGGGCGAACCACGCGCGATGGCCGTTCAGCTCCTCGGCGCGGGAAGCCCGCTTGCGGTTGTGGCGGGCGAGCGCCGCGATCAGCGCCCGAAGCTGCGGAGCAGCGTCGCCGACCAGCGCGGCATCGGGCTTGTGGAAACGCTCGGGCTCGTCGGGATCGATGTCGACCCGCACCACCTTGAGCTTGTCGTCGATGCCCCAATTGCCGTTCTGGATGAAGAAGCGCGTGCCGACCGCCAGCACGGCGTCGGCGTCCTTCCACAGGCGATGGCCGATCGGCATGTCGACGGCCAGCCGGTGCGAGGAGGGGACGATGCCGCGACCGCGGCGGTAGGAGCTGACCGGCGCTTCGAGCAGCTCGGCCAGCGTGATGATCTCGGCCGTGGCATCCATGGCGCCGCCGCCCAGCACGATGATCGGGCGCTCGGCCTGGCCGAGGATCTTTGCCGCCGTCTCGACCGCCTCGTCGTCGATCGACTCCGGCGGCAGGGGCAGCGGCCCCTCGGGGATCACCACCTCGCTGCGCTTCGCCCATGTATCGAGCGCGCATTCCAGCGCGACGGGGCGCGGGCGGCCCGACGTGGCGTGCCAGATCGCCTGGCTCACCAGGATCGGCGCTTCCTGCGGGCTGCGGATGCGCTCGGCCCACTTCGTGATGTGGCGCATGAGGCCCAGCTGATCGTGGATCTCATGCAGGTGGCCATGGCCCTTGTCGATGTCGGCCTGCGGGATCTGGCCGATCAGGCCGATCACCGGCGCATTCATGCCGTAGGCGGTGAGCAGTGCCGCGCCGGCATTGAGCAGGCCCGGACCGGGCACGACGCCGAAGGCCTGCGGTTTGCCGGTGGCCAGCGCCGCGCCCAGCGCCATGTAGGCCGCCGTCTGCTCGTGGCGCGGATGGATCACCCGCAGCCGGTCCGAAGCATGATAGAAGGCGTCGAACAGTGGATCCTGATGCAGGCCGGGCAGGGCATAGACCGTGTCGAGACCGTGCAGCAGGAGGGTTTCGACCGTGGCTTCGGCGGTGCTGAGGCGGGGCATGCTGGGCTCTCTACGGATGGCGGGGAGTGTGATCAAGGCGATGACATGCGGTTGATGTTGTACGCGGTGCTCGCACTCGGCGCGATGGCCGTCCTGATGTCCCTGCTGTCATGGCTGGCCGAGCGCCGCCTCGAAACGCTGGCCGCGGCGTACATCACCGACGATCCGGCGAGGCTCCCCGACGTGCCGGTGGCGCTCGTGCTGGGGGCCGCGCCGATCGGCCCCGAGGGCGGGCCCAATCGCTACTTCGTCTACCGGCTCGATGCGGCGGCCGCGCTCTACAAGGCCGGCAAGGTGAAGTACCTGCTGGTCAGCGGCGACAACAGCCGCCCCGACTATGACGAGCCGACGGCGATGCGCGAAGGGCTGATCAAACGCGGTGTGCCGCCCGAGGCGATCTACCGTGATTTCGCGGGGCTTCGCACACTGGACTCGGTCCTGCGGGCGGAATCGGTCTTCGGCCAGACGCGCATGATCATCGTGTCCCAGCGCTTCCACCTCTCGCGCGCGATCTTCCTGGCACGCGAGCAGGGGATCGAGGCCTGGGGCTTCGAGGCGCAGGACGTGAAACGCGCCTACAGTCTCATGACCGAACTGCGACGCTATCCGTCGGCCCTGCGCGCCTATTTCGACGTCTGGTTCGACACGCCGCCGAAGTACACGGGCGCACGTATCGTCATAGGCAAGGACCCGCCGAACTAGCGTCTCTCCGCTTCAACTCGCCACGCACCACCTCATCCTGAGGAGCGGCCGCAGGCCGCGTCTCGAAGGATCGGCAACAGGCTCGGTGCGCGTGCCCATCCTTCGAGACGGCCCTGAGTTTACCCCGAGGTACTCGAGGGGGGCCTCCTCAGGATGAGGTCGGTGAGAGTCCAGAAGGACAAGCGCTAACGCGGCCTCGGCGCGTCCTTCGAGTTTGCCCAGTCGCGCAGTTCGGGCACCGGGGAGACGACCGGCTTGCCGGCGAAATGATTGTCGAGGTTGCGGCAGACGAGGTCGGTCATGCGGCGCTGGGCGTGCTGCGTGCCGCCGCCGAAATGCGGCGTCATCACCAGTTTGTCGAGTTCGAGCAGCTCGGTGCCGGTGTAGGGTTCCTCGTCGAACACGTCGAGCGCCGCGCCTTCGATGACGTCGTTACGCAGCGCATCGGCCAATGCCGCCTCGTCGACTGCCCAGCCGCGCGAGATGTTGACCACATGGCCGCGCGGACCCAGCGCCTTCAGCACGTCGGCGTTGATGATGTGCCGGTTGGAGGAGTCCGAGCGGAGGCAGACGATCAGGTAGTCGCACCAGGTGGCGAGCGCCATCACGTCCGGGAAATACGGGAAGTCGACGTCGCTGCGCTTGTTGCGGTTGCAGTAGCCGATCTCGACATCGAACCCCTTGAGGCGCCTGGCGACCTCCAGGCCGATGGCGCCGAGGCCCAGGATGCCGACCCTGCCGCCGGTCAGGCCGGCGATGGCCCCGAAACGATTGGGGATGCGCTGCTTCCACTCGCCGCGACGGATCATCTTGTCGGCGCGCACCAGACGGCGGGTCGAGGCGAGCAGGATGCCGACCGCGAGTTCGGCCACGTCGGGCGCATTGGCGTCGGCGCCGTGCGTGACCATGATGTTGCGTCGCCGCGCCGCATCGAGATCGACGCGCTCGTAGCCGGTGCCGTAGCAGCAGAACAGCGAGAGTCTCGGCAGGGCCGCCATCATCGCGTCGGAGATACCGACACTGCCGGTGCTGACGATCGCCTGCACCGTGGCCGCGGTGCCGGGCGGGATGTCGGCGGCGGTGGGCGTGGGATTGTCCATCTGCCCGATGATCTTGCAGCGCTCACTGAAGGAAGCCAGCGTCGCTTTTGTGAAATGGAAGCCGGTCAGGATGTGCGGTTGGTCAGCCATGGTCGAGCCGTAGCATGCGGCAAGTGAGCGGGTAAGCGGGAGGCGTCCGCGCGGCGAAAAACCGGCTTGGCAAAGAACGGAACGCTGTGCAAGGTGCAGCGCACGAAGCGTCCCGCCGCGTTCTAACGGATCTGAAGCGCTCCATGAAAATCGCCCCATGAAAATCGCTATTGTAAAAGAACGCAGGCCCCACGAAACGCGTGTGGCCGCCACTCCCGAGACCGTCAAGAAGCTGAAGGCGCTGGGCGCGGAGGTCACGATCGAGGCGGGTGCCGGAACGGCCGCTGCCTACACCGACGAGGCCTATTCCGAGGCCGGCGCGACGATCGTGCCGGATGCGGCTGCGGCCTTCGCGGCGGGTGACATCGTGTTCAAGATCCAGCGGCCCATGTCGGCCGAGGAAGGGCTCGACGAGCTCGCTCTGCTGCGCCAGGGGCAAACCTTGATGTCGCCGCTGGGGGCGCTGACCAACCGGGAGCTGGTGCAGGCGCTGGCGTCGCGCGGTGTGACCTCGTTCGCCCTCGAGCTGATCCCGCGCATCACGCGCGCCCAGTCGATGGACATCCTCTCGTCGCAGGCCAATCTGGCAGGCTACAAGGCGGTGCTGCTGGCGGCGAACAATTACGGCCGCATCTTCCCGCAGATGATGACGCCGGGTGGCACCCTGGCGCCGTCGCGCAGCTTCATCATGGGTGTCGGCGTCGCCGGCCTGCAGGCCATTGCCACGGCGCGGCGTCTCGGTTCGATCGTCACCGCGACCGACGTGCGCCCGGCGACCAAGGAGCAGGTGCAGTCGCTCGGCGCCAAGTTCGTCGCGATCGAGGACGAGGAATTCAAGGCAGCCGAGACCGCGGGCGGCTACGCCAAGCAGATGAGTGCCGAGTACCAGGCCAAGCAGGCTGCCCTCGTCGCCGACCACATCAAGCTGCAGGACATCGTGATCACCACCGCGTTGATCCCCGGCCGCAAGGCCCCGGTGCTGGTGACCGAGGACATGGTCAGGACCATGAAGCCCGGCTCGGTGATCGTCGACATGGCGGTCGAGCAGGGCGGCAACTGCCCGCTGTCGGAGTTCGGCAAGGTGGTCGAGAAGTACGGTGTGAAGATCGTCGGTCCGGCCAACCTTCCGGGCGAGCTGGCGACCGACGCCTCGGCATTGTTCTCGCGCAACCTGCTGAATTTCATCACGCCGATGGTCGACAAGGAGACCAAGGCGCTCACGATCAACCTCGAGGACGAGGTCGTGAAGGGCACGCTGGTGACCCGCGACGGTCAGATCGTGCATCCCTCGCTGACCCAGGCTTAGGAGCGGCCCATGGACGACAAGATCGCAGGCGAGGCCTCCAAGCTCGCGACCCAGGCGCAGGACGTCGCCTCCCAGCTCAAGGTCATGGCGCAGCAGATCACCGACGCCGCGGCGGTGGGCCCGATCGCCATCCCCGACGGGCACATGCCGTTCGTCGCGCTGCTCACCATCTTCGCGCTGTCCTGCTTCGTGGGCTACTACGTGGTCTGGCGGGTGACGCCGGCGCTGCATTCGCCGCTGATGGCCGTTACCAACGCCGTCTCGTCCGTGATCATCGTCGGCGCGCTGCTGGCGGCGGGCCTCAAGGGTCTGGGCGCGGCGCAGCTCTTCGGCTTCATCGCCGTGGCGCTGGCCGCGGTGAACATCTTCGGCGGGTTCATCGTCACGCACCGGATGCTGTCGATGTTCAAGAAGAAGCCGGTCAAGAAGTAGTCGGCGGGAGCAAGGGATGTTCACCCAGGAACTGGCCGCCTACGGCTATCTGATCGCCGCCATCTGTTTCATCATGGCGTTGCGCGGCCTGTCCTCGCCGACGACCTCGCGGCAGGGCAACCTGTTCGGCATCGTCGGCATGGTGGTGGCCATCGGCGTCACCGTCCTGTCGCCCGGCGTCCTCTCGCCGTGGCTGATCGTGGCCGGCCTGGTGATCGGCGGCGCGATCGGCACTTTCGTGGCGCTGCGCATCCAGATGACGGCGCTGCCTCAGCTCGTGGCGGCCTTCCATTCGCTCGTCGGTCTCGCCGCGGTCTTCGTGGCCGCCGCCGCATTCCTCTCACCCGAGGCCTTCGGGATCGGCCTGCCCGGCAAGATCAAGGCGCAGAGCCTGATCGAGATGGGGCTGGGCACGGTCATCGGCGCCATCACCTTCACCGGCTCGGTCGTGGCCTTCGCCAAGCTGCAGGGCCTCGTCTCGGGCTCGCCGCTGGTCTTCAAGGGCCAGCATCCGCTGAACGCGCTGCTGGGCATCGCGCTGGTCGTGCTGCTGGTGTGGTTCGCCATGCGCGGCCACACCTCGACCTTCGTGCTGCTGGTCGTGCTGTCGCTGGCGTTGGGCTTCCTGCTGATCCTGCCGATCGGCGGCGCCGACATGCCGGTCGTGGTGTCGATGCTGAATTCCTATTCGGGATGGGCGGCGGCCGGCATCGGCTTCACTCTGGGCAACACGGCGCTGATCGTGACCGGCGCGCTGGTCGGTTCCTCCGGCGCGATCCTGAGCTACATCATGTGCAAGGGCATGAACCGCTCGATCTTCAACGTGATCCTGGGCGGCTTCGGTACCGACAGTGCGGCGGCCGGCGGCCCGGCGGTGAAGAACGACAAGCCGGTCAAGGCCGGCTCGGCCGAGGACGCCGCGTTCCTGATGAAGAATGCGCAGTCGGTGATCATCGTGCCGGGCTACGGCATGGCGGTGGCGCAGGCCCAGCATGCGCTGCGCGAGATGGCCGACCTCCTGAAGAAGGAGGGCGTGCAGGTGCGCTACGCCATCCATCCGGTGGCCGGCCGCATGCCCGGCCACATGAATGTGCTGCTGGCCGAGGCCAACGTGCCCTACGACGAGGTCTTCGAACTCGACGACATCAACCGCGACTTCGCCTCGACGGACGTGGCCTTCGTGATCGGCGCCAACGACGTCACCAACCCGGCCGCCAAGACCGACCCCAAGAGCGCGATCTACGGCATGCCGATTCTCGACGTCGAGAAGGCGCAGACCGTGCTGTTCGTGAAGCGCGGCATGTCCTCGGGTTATGCCGGCGTCGACAACGAACTGTTCTTCCGGGACAACACCATGATGCTCTTCGCCGACGCCAAGGTGATGTGCGAGAACATCGTGAAGTCGCTCGAGGGCTCCGCGCATTAGCAAACCGGCGCAAGCCGCCGCACCGCCGGGGGAAGGGCCAAGCCTTCCCTGCCAGAGACAATCACCATCCGTCAGAGGATGCCGCTCGGCTCGCGGTTCGTGGGCGGGACGATCGCCATCGCATTGGCCATCGGGTTCTCGGGACTCGGCTGGTGGCTGTGGCGGTCGTTCGTACCGACGCACCCGGTCGCGGCCTATGTGTACGGCTTCATTGTCCTTGCGACCGGCGCGTTTGGTCTTTTCCTCGTTATCAGGAATCTATTCCGGCCCGTGCCTTTCGCGATCGAGATCTCCGCCAAGGGGATCACGGCCTACCGGGGGCGCTCGCCCGATCTCATCCTGTGGTCCGATATCAAGGGCGCGCATGCCGCGATCGAGGGCAGTCAACGGGTAACCGTCCCGATAATCGCACTGGAACTTGTCGATCCTCGGTCCGTCTACGCACGGCTGGATTCCGACAAGCCACGATGGCTGGGCCCAGACACCGGATTGCGCCCAAAGTACTATCCGCTTGCGTCCACCGGCCTCGACATGAAGCCGGAGCAGATACTCCTGGCGGTCACCGGGGCCATCCGTCGATGGGGGGCAGCCGATCCCGATCCTTCGCCCGAAACGAACTACTCTCCTGTGTTCACTCGTTTGCCAGGGCGAGCGCCGTTCGCGATAGGCTTGATACTGCTCGTTGGTCTTTTCACGGCACCCTTTGCCCTTCTCAGTCCTCCGCGCTGGGTCGAAGCGGCGGAAAATTGCGAAGTCCGCAATCGATATGACGTCCACAGTCGATTTGATGGCAGGCAGTGGAGGGCCGCGAAAACGACGACCGCCACCTGGACCGGGCCCTGTGTCGACGGGCGCGCACAGGGCCAAGGCGTGCTCGAGTGGTATCGCGATGGCGTGTTGACGGTGCGCTATTCGGGAGAAATGGAAGGAGGCCGGATCACCGGGCGCGGGGTGTTGACCGAATCCCAAATCCGCTACGAAGGCACGTGGGAGGACGGGGGACTGCGCGAGGGCATGGCGACCTATCCCGGCGGCTGGCGATATAGCGGCAAATGGGACAGCGGAGATTGGACAAGGGGCGTACTGACGGTGCCGGGCGGCTATCGCCTGGAAGAGCGCTGGTATCGAAAACAGCTCACCGGCAAGAACATCGCCCGGGGACCGCAGGGACAGTACGAAGGCAACTGGACCGACGGCGTTCCTGAAGGCATGGGCGTCTTCGTGACCAGTGACGGTCGGCGCTTCGAAGGAAAGTGGCGTGCCGGTCGGCCCGTCGATCCCGAAGTGGCTCGTCTCCAGGATCAGGAAAGATGGGATTGCTTGTGGGAGATCACGTCGAGACGATTGAGTGCCAGAACGGCGATATGCAGAAGCCGGTAATGCCCACAAATCCAACCTATCGCGCCGTCATCTTCGACATCGGCGGCGCGGTCGATCTCGAATTCGCCTGGGAGATGGCACTCGACGGCGCCGTCGCCTCGGCCTGCGGGATGGACGGCATTCGCGTCGACCCCGCGATGGTCGAGGAGGCGTCCGAGCAGGCAGTGGCCGCCTTCGCCCCTGATGTCGTGCTCTACATGATCGAGACTCTGTGCGGCGGCGAGCCCGCGACGGTCTCGCGTGTGGCACGGCGGGTCGAGGCGATGACGGGGCAGCTCGATGCCTTCCAGCTCCGGCCGGGCATTGATGACCTGCTGAAGCGCCTCCAGGGGCAAGGCTTGGTGCTGGTCGCGCGCGAGCCGCGCTGGGAGCGCCTGGAGCGGGCCGGGATCGCGGAACTGTTCACGCGCGATCACGAGGTACCGCCGGCCGAGTGCATCCTGGTCGGCGACCGCATCGATGCCGACATCACGCCCGCCAAGGCCGCCGGCATGGCAACCATCCAGTTCCGCTCAGGACGCTGGCGCCGGCAGCGCCCGCGCTCCGCAGCGGAGACGCCCGATGCCGTCGTGACCGATGTCGCCGAACTTGAGAAGGCAATCCTGGAACTGTTGAACGGCTGACAAACAAAAACCCCCGGGAATGCCGGGGGTTGTCGTCTCGTGCGAGTGGGGGAGGACTAGTAGCCCTCGCGCTCCATACGCTTGCGCATCAGCTTGCGGGTGCGGCGGATGGCCTCGGCGCGCTCACGGGCGCGGCGCTCGGACGGCTTCTCGTAGTTGCGGCGGAGCTTCATCTCGCGGAAAATGCCCTCGCGCTGCATCTTCTTCTTCAGGACGCGCAGCGCCTGATCGACGTTGTTTTCACGAACGAGAACCTGCACTTCGATCGCTTCCTTCCAATGCGGCTTGGCCCACGAATGTCCCGGGGCCTGAATTCCAGAGGCCGGGTAGGTATCACAGGCGGATACCCTTGGGAACCCCCCGATTGCGGCCTATATTCCACAGATGACCGAGCAAAATACCCCGAATTCCGCGGAAATGGACCCGGACGCCGCCGTCCGGGACCGGCTGGCGGACGAGTTCATGGCCGAAGCGGCCTTCGACGGCTGGACGCGGGCCGCCCTGGCCGCGAGCGGTCGGGCGCTCGACCTGCCGCCGGGCGAGGCCGACCGGCTGTTCCCGGGCGGGCCCCTCCAGGCGCTGACCTATGTCAGCGAGCGTGCCGACCGGCGCACCGTCGAGGACATGGAGAAGGAGGGCGCTTCGGCCCTCAAGATCCGGGACCGCATCACATGCGCGGTCCGCATCCGGCTGGAACGCCATATCGGCCCGCGCGAAGCCGCCCGCCGGGCGCTGTCGACCCTGTCCCTGCCGCTCAATGCCGGGCTGGCGCTGAAGCTGCTCTACAAGACGGTCGACGCCATGTGGTACGCCGCCGGCGACACCAGCACCGACTTCAATTTCTACACCAAGCGCGCCACCCTGGCGGGGGTCTATTCCTCGACGCTGCTCTACTGGCTGAACGACCGGTCGCCCGGCGCGGAGGCAACCTGGGCCTTCCTCGACCGCCGTATCGACGACGTGATGAAGTTCGAGAAGCTGAAGGGGCAGGTCAGGTCGTGGACGGGCCCGAAGCGGGCGGGCGCGCGGCCGTCAGCACGCCCGGTAGCACGTAGGTGACGTGACCCATCTTGCGGCCGGGGCGGGCCTCCGCCTTGCCGTAAAGATGCAGCCGCGCCGTCGGCTCCGCGAGATAGCGCAGCCAGTCGTTTGCTTCGTCGCCGATCAGGTTTTCCATGCGCGACGGCACCAGGACCTCGACCGAGCCCAGCGGCAGGCCGCAGATGGCGCGCACCAGCTGCTCGAACTGGCTGGTCGCGCAGGCATCCATCGTCCAGTGCCCCGAATTGTGCGGCCGCGGCGCCATCTCGTTGGCCAGCACCTGCCCGTCCTTCGTCACGAACATTTCCAGTGCGACCAGGCCCACCAGGTCGAGGCCCTGGGCCAGTTCGACGCCGAAGCGCTCGGCGGTCGCCAGCGTCGCCGCCGGTAGGCCGGAGGGCACGGTCGTGGTGCGCAGGATGCCGTCGCGATGGCCGTTGATGCCGATGGGGAAGCAGCGCGTGGCGCCGTCCTGCCCACGGGCGACGATGGCCGAGACCTCGCACTGGAAGTCGACCATCGCCTCGAGGATACACTCGCGCCGGCCGAGCCTCGCCCAGGCGGCCGAGAGTTCGGCCCGGTCGGCGACGCGGGCCTGGCCCTTGCCGTCATACCCCTCGGTGCAGGTCTTCAGGATGCCGGGCAGGGCGGTGGCCGTGGCAATATCGGCCTCGGAGCGGATGGGCTGATAGTCGGCGGTGCCGATGCCGAGCTTGCGCAGGAAGTCCTTCTCGCGGAGCCGGTGCTGGGCGAAGTGGATGGGCTTCACGCCCGGCCGCACCGGCTTCAGCTTCTCGCACGCCAGGACCGCGCTCTCGGGCACGTTCTCGAATTCGTAGGTGACGACATCCACCTGGGCGGCGAAGCGGGTCAGGGCCTCACCATCCTCATAGGCGCCCCGGACATGGCCGGCGCAGACCTGGGCGGCGACCGGATGGTCATCCGGGGCGTAGACGATGCACGGGTAGCCGAGGCGCGCGGCCGCCAGCGCCGTCATACGGCCCAGCTGGCCGCCGCCCAGGATGCCGATGGTCGATCCCGGCGGCAGAGGTCGGAAGGCCGCCATCAGCGATGGGCCGGGGCGTCGTCGGTCGGGATCTTGGCGACGGCCAGTGATTGGTGGGTGCGCCAGGCTTCCAACGCCGCCATGATCTTGGCGTCGCCAAGGCCGACGATAGAGGTCGCCAGAAGGGCAGCATTGATCGATCCGGCCCGTCCGATCGCCAGGGTGCCGACGGGAATGCCGGCTGGCATCTGGACAATGGAAAGAAGACTGTCTTGGCCCTTGAGGGCGGCGCTTTCGACCGGAACGCCCAGAACGGGCAGCGGGGTCATGGCGGCGGTCATGCCCGGCAGGTGGGCGGCGCCCCCGGCACCGGCGATGATGACCTTCAGGCCACGTCCCTTGGCGCTCGAGGCATAGTCCATCATGCGCTTCGGCGTTCGATGGGCGGAAATGATGCGCGCCTCGAAGGGGACGCCGAGCGCTTCGAGCGTTTCGGCGGCATGGCGCATCGTCGACCAGTCGGACTGGCTGCCCATGATGACGCCGACCACCGGCTTGGCAGCCGGGTGCTTGGTTGTTTTCTTGGCCATGACTCTCTCAGGCGATGATATCGGGAATGAGCTGGCTTTCCAGCCGCAGGATCTGGTCCTTCAGCCCAAGTTTGCGCTTCTTCAGGCGCTGGAGCTGGAGCTGGTCGAACGGCGGTTTATCGATCAGGCGATCGATCACCTCGTCGAGGTCGCGATGCTCGCTCTTCAGGGCCTCAAGCTTGGCCTTGATGGTCTGGGCGTCCGGCGGATCCGACGACGTCAAGTCATTCATACGGGGCGCACTCGTCCAGGCAGGCTAGCCACGTCGCTCCCGGCCGTGTACCCCGGAGCCCGCCCAAAGGGAAGCGCCCAAAAGCCCCCCAGCAAGTCATAGGCAACCGTGTCGGATTTTCTCCCCCACCCGTTCTGGAACTTCTCGCTCGAACTCTATGCCGGCGAGGGCGTCTCGGAAGCCTGTCTCGATTTGCAGGAACGCCGCGGCTGCGACGTCAACGTCCTGCTGTTCTGCTGCTGGCTGGGAGCCTCGGGGCGGCCGACTCTGACCGCCGAGCGGCTGCGCACCATCCTGGCCGCCAGCGAGGCCTGGCAGTCCGAGGTCGTGAAGCCGCTGCGCGAGATGCGGCGGCGGCTGAAGGACAAGGTCTGGCCCGGCGCTTTGCCCGAAACCGTCGATGCCGTCCGACGGCGCGTTGCCGATGCCGAACTGGCGGCCGAGCATGCCGAGCAGCTCAAGCTGGCGAGCCTCCATTCACCGCCCGCCGACCGGGAGCGTTCGACCGAGAAGCGCCTGCGGGCGGCGGTCGGCAATCTGGGCGTCTATGCGGTGTGCCTGGGCGTGGTGCCGAACGAGGCGGATCGCCGGTCCGTGGCGGCGCTGATGCGCGCCGCGTTTCCCGTCTTCGCCCCCATCGAAGTCGCGGAGGCCGTCGGCCTCGCAGCTTGAACGAATGGTTCAATGCTGCTGACGGGTTATTCACATTCTTGATGTGGCCGTTCGTTTACGGGTTGATTCGACGTGACACCACCCAATGTCAGAGTCAGACTTCCATCGTCCCGTCAACAAACTCGGAGGCATCCGACTATGAGCACCGTGGACCACATCGAAGCTCTGAAGAACAAGCACGAGACTCTTGAGCAGGCGATCCATCAAGAGACGACCCGGCCGCATCCCGACGACGATGCGCTCTGCAGCCTCAAGAAACGAAAGCTCATGATCAAGGACCAGATCGTCCGGCTGAGCGAGCCTACCTCCCACTAGTCTTCAGGTGAGGCCCGCCCAGCGGGCCAGCGCCACGGCGCCCACGGCGCCGAACAGGCCGGCGGTGAAGCCTCCGACTGTTCGTGTCAGAGCGGCGCCGACCACCGCGCCGACGATGAAGGCGCCGCCGCCCTGCGTGAGCGGGACGATGGCGGCCGACACCAGCACGGCGCCGGGTGCGTGATCGAGCAGCGCGTTCACGAAACGGTGGCGCCCGAGCCAGCGCATGGCGATGAAGCCGCCGCCTTTGGCGGCCATCGCGGCGAGTGCCATCACGAAGATGGCGACGAGATTCTCAGGACTGGCGGACATGGCCGCTCCTGAGGTCTCGCAGCGCGCCGAAGAGGCCGCCGGCCAGTCCGCCGATCACGATGTACCAGTTGCCGCCGATCGCCCACTTGGCGGTGAGCGCGGCGGCGATCGCCACCGCCCACGGCGCGATATCCCGCTTGCCGCGAAACAGGATGGTGGCCACGACGACGAACACCGCCACGCCGACGAAATCGAGGCCGAGTCGTCGCGCCATGGTGGGATCGGACAGGATGCCACCGGCCGCGAGGTGGCCGGCCAGGGTCGAGCCGGACCAGATACAGGCCATGACGAAGCCGCCGCCCAGGAACTTGCCGAGATCGCCATGACCGCGGCGATACTCCGCGATGTTGACCGCCCAGTTCTGGTCAACCGTCACGTACCAGACGGGAGGCTGGAGCCACCAGGGAAGGTGCGGCATCTGCGGCTGCAGGGCCGCGCCCATCACGAAATAGCGCAGGTTGGCCACGAACACCGACACGGCCAGCGCGATCAACGGCAGCGGCTGGGCCCAGATGTCGAGTGCCACCATCTGGCTGGTGCCGGCCATGACGGTGAAGCTCATCAACGTCGTCTCGAAGGCGCTGAGGCCCTTCTGGGCAGCGGCGACACCGAAGCCGATACCGAAGGGAAGCGAGGCGAGGCCGGGCAGGATCATGCGCAAGGCACCGGCCTGGAAACTGCGCCACGTCACGCGCGCGGAAAGGGACACGGATGCTACCGGATGAGGAAGGGGCCCGGCACTCTATGGGACGCGTCGTGGTGCCGGTACCGAGTTTAACTCAACCGGCCATTAGGCGGGTCAGTTGAGCTTGTGGAGATTGACCGACCAGCGCACCGGCGCGCCGTAGGCATTGCGCGACTGGCCGCTGCAGATCGCCACGTTGTCCGCACCGCGCTGGCAGACGAGTTGGTCGGCGAACCAGCGCGAGCCGTCGTTGCAGGTCGAATCGGCGTCGCGCAGGCGCAGCACCGCGCCCTCGAACCTCGCCTGGGCGCGCGTGCGGCAAGCGGTGCGGCCGCGCCGCCATTCGAGCTGGCCCGCACCGCTCGCATCGAAACAATAGGACGAGACGCCCGGCTGCATCTGCAGCGTCTCGTGCCGGAACGGATCTGTCCGCCAGCAGCCCTGCATGAAGGAATAGTCGTTGGTGGGCGCATTGGGCAGGCGCAGGCGGTTGTCGGCCGGATTGCGCGGCTGCGGTGCCGGGGCCGGCGCTGGTTTCGGCGGCGCCACCTTCGGTGGTGCAGGCGCGGGCGGCGGCGGGGCGACGGCGACCTGCGGCGGCTTGGGCGGTTCGGGCGGCTTGCAGTCGGCGATCCGCCGCTTCAGTTCCGCTTCGGCCAGAGCGAGTTCGACCTTGAGCACGCGCTCGCGCGATTGTTCGGCCGAGAAGGCGGCCTTCAGCGCCGGCAGGGTATCGGGCGGCGCTTCCGGTGCCGGCGGGGCAGGCGGCCCTTCGCGCGTCGCAAGGGCGACGTCGGGCTGGACGGGTAGCAGGCCGCGCAGGGCCCACGCGCCCGCCAGAAGCAGCAGGAGGAGCGGCAGCGCGGCGGCGAGCGTGCGCCACCACGGAATGCCAGCGGCGGGAACGACCGCCGGCAGGGACGATACCGGCGCCCTCTGGGCCGCTTCGAGGACCGGCCGCCGTTCCAATGGCCGCGCATCCGCCGCGCGCGCGTCGGGCACCCGCGGCAGAGTGAGCGGCAGCAGTGCGTTGGCGGCTTCCGTCTCGTAGCCCCAGGCGACGATGACCGGCCGGTCGCCGACCAGAAAGACGAAGTTGGGCGACGGCGCACGCGCCGCGAGTTTCAGCGACAGGCCGACGACGCCGGTCTCTTCCTTGGGACCGTGGCCGGCGAGCAGGTCGCCCAGCCGTCGGATGTCGGCCAGCCTGCGCTCGACGCCGGCCAGCACGGCATCACGCTCCGCCGGCGGCAGGTCGGTGACGGCGCGAACCGGGCCCGACCAGCCGGCGTACCAGTCGATGCCATGGTCGTTCTCGTGGAGTTGCGGATCGGCCAGCAGGTCGGCGGTTTCGTCACCCAGCCGCCGGCGGACCACGCGGCGAAGCTGGGGGGCGGCATTGTGCAACGGCTCGCCACGCACGCCCAGCGGGCGCACGCCGCTGCGGGTCGTCACGATGAGCGTTGCTTCGCCGGGCATGGGATACGGAAACTAGCCCGGCGATTATGGCGGCGCGATGGTCTGCCGTCGTTGCCGCAGGGGCCGCGTCAGTTTGGTCACCCGTTGGCCACGTGCTGCGTTCAGGCCGCCTTCGCCCATTCGCGCAGGACGTACTTCTGCACCTTGCCGGTCGAGGTCATCGGCAGGTCGCGGAACAGGACGTAGCGCGGGCATTTGAAGCCGGCGAGGTGGACGCGGCAGTGGGCGATGATGTCTTCCGCACTGGCGGTGGCGCCGGGCTTCAGCATCACGAAGGCGCAGGGCGTCTCGCCCCATTTCTCGTCGGGCTTGGCGACGACGGCGGCGTTGGCGACGGCGGGATGGGCGATGATCACGCCCTCGACCTCGATGGTCGAGATGTTCTCGCCGCCCGAGATGATGATGTCCTTGGAACGGTCGCGCAGCTCGATATAGCCGTCCTCGTGCATCACGCCGAGATCGCCGGAATGGAACCAGCCACCGGCGAAGGCGTCGCGCGTGGCGGCGGGATTTTTGAGATAGCCCTTCATGGTGATGTTGCCGCGGAACATCACCTCGCCCATCGTGGTGCCGTCGCGCGGCACTTCCTTCATGGTCCTCGGGTCCATCACGGTGACGCCGTCCTGGGCGGCATAGCGCACGCCCTGGCGCGCCTTCAGACGTGCGCGATCGTGGGCGGGGAGCGCATCCCATTCCTCGTGCCACGAGCAGATCGTGGCCGGACCGTAGACCTCGGTGAGACCGTAGACGTGCGTGACCCGGAAGTTCTGCTTCTCCAGCGCCTCGAGCACGGCCGCGGGCGGCGGTGAGGCGGCGGTCATGAACTCGACCTTGCGGCCGAGCGGCCGGCGTTCGGCCTCGGTCGCGCCGATGATGAGCTGCATGATGATCGGCGCGCCGCACATGTGGCTCACGTCGTTGTCGGCCAGCGCGTCGAAGATCGCCTTGGCCGCGGGCCGGCGCAGGCACACCGACGTGCCGGCGACCAGCGCCAGGGTCCAGGGGAAGCACCAGCCGTTGCAGTGGAACATCGGCAGGGTCCAGAGATAGACCGGGTGCAGGCCGATCGGCCATTGCGTGGCGTTGCCGTAGGAAGAGAGGGTCGCGCCGCGGTGGCTGTAGACGACGCCCTTGGGATTGCCGGTCGTGCCCGACGTGTAGTTGAGCGTGATCGCGTTCCATTCGTCGGACGGATAGGCCCAGGCGAAATCCGGATCGCCGTCGGCGATGAACTCCTCCCAGGTCGTGTCGCCGATCTGTGCGCGGTCTTCGCATTCGGGATCGTCGATGTCGACGACCAGCGGCTGGGTCCTGGCGATCGCCAGCGCCTCGGTGACGACGCGATGATACTCGCGGTCGACCAGCAGCACCTTGGTCTCGCTATGGTCGATGATGAAGGCGACCATCGCCGCGTCGAGCCGGGTGTTCAGCGAGTTCAGCACGCCGCCGGTCATCGGCACGCCGAAATGCGCCTCGTACATCTCGGGAATGTTGGGGGCCATGATCGCCACCGTGTCGCCGGTGCCGATGCCGACCTTGACCAGCGCCGAGGCGAGGCGCCGGCAGCGCGCATAGGTCTCGGCCCAGGTCTGGCGGCGCTCGCCATGGATCAGTGCGACATGATCGGGATAGACGCTGGCGGTGCGCTCGATGAACTGCAGCGGGGTGAGGGCTGCGAAATTCGCAGGCGTCCTGTCGAGGTCGCGCTCGTAGATGTTGTGCGCGGCGAGGGCGGTCTTGTGCGAGACCGGACGGGGGGCCGCGAGGCGGGCGACCGATGTGCGACTCTTGACCGAGCGACGAAGGCCCGGGCGCACGATCGGCTTGGGAGCAGCGACTTTCCTGGATGCAGGGGCCTTCTTCGGCGCCAGGGCCTTCTTTGGCGAGGCAGCCTTCTTCGGCGAGACAGCCTTCTTCGGGGGGGCCTTCGCGGCCCGGCGGACAGCTTTCTTCGCCTTGGCGACGACCTTGCGCTTGGCCGGCGCCTTCGACTTGCTGCTGCCTTTTCCCGTCTTGCGCTTGGCCATGATCTCTTTCCGTTCGACTCCCTGAGCGGCGGCACTCTCTCACAGGGCGGCTCGCCTATTCCAGCTTGATATCCAGGTCCTTCAGCAGCTGCGCGAAATAGATCTGGTCGTCGCGGACCTGGCGCGCGAAGTCGACGTTCGACTGATAGTCGACGTTCTGCGCCACGAGCAGCAGCTTCTCCTTCATGTCCGGCAGGGCGGCCGCCTGCGCCGCGGCCCCGGACAGGCGCGCGAGGACCGGTTCCGGCGTGCCCCGAGGCGCGAACAGACCGAACCAGCTGCGGGCGCGGAAACCCTTGAGATCGAGGCCGACCTCCGTCGCTGTCGGCGTGTCTGGCAGATCGGGCAGGCGGGCGGGCTGGTCGACCAGGGCGGCGAGCACCTTGCCGGCCTTGGCGTAGGGCACGAAGGAGGGATCGAACACCATCTGGATGCGGCCGTCGAACACGTCGCCGGTGGCATCGACGATGGTCTTGTAGGGCGAATGCTGCATCTGGATGCCGGCGGCCCGCGTCAGCACTTCGCCGGTGAGATGGGTGATCGTGGCGAGGCCCGAGGAGCCGAACCAGTATTTGCCGGGGTTGGCTTTCGCCAGCGCCACGAATTCGGCCCAGTTCCGCGCACCCAGAGCCTTGGTGAGGGTGACGACCAGGATCGGGGTCGAGAGCCGCGCGACGGCGACGAGGTCGTTGGGATTGTAGGGCACCTTTCGTGCGGCGGGCGTGATCGCCATGATTGCGGTCGGCGACAGGAGCAGCGTGTAGCCGTCGGCCGGTGCCGTCGCGACCATCTGCGCGCCGACGCCGCCCGAGGCGCCGGGCTTGTCCTCCACGATGATCTGCTGACCGAGCGTTGCGCTCATCTTCTCGGCATAGAGGCGGGCCACCTGATCGGCCGAGCCGCCGGGCCCGTAGGGCACGATCAGGCGGATCGGCTTGGTGGGCCAGTTTGTGGATTGAGCCTGCACACGCGTCGACGCCAGCGCGGCAAGCCCGCCCAGCGTCACCTCACGGCGACCGACCATCGTTCCCTCCCAGGAACATGTTGTTGCCGGAAGGATAGCGGGAAGGGGCGCGGGGCGACAGCCCGTGGTGGCAGGCCCTATTGGACCATCGCGAAGGAGTCGAGGAACTGGCGGGTCGCGGGCTGGGTCTCGATGCCGGCCTTGCCGTCCACCACGAGCGTGAACAGGCGGCCGCGCGACCAGTAGGTGCGGGTGACGGCGACATTCCCGTTGCCTTGCACGACCGTGTATTCGCGGCCCTCGAGCCGGCCAAGCTGCAGCTTCCTCTCGTCGCGATAGGAACCACCGGCCGCCGCCCCGTCGCGCACCTTGGTCAGGATCACCTCGGCCGAGGCGCCTTTCGTGATGGCGGGTGGATAATCGACATACGAGGCGATGTAGGCGACCCGCGAGACCATCGAGGTCGCCTCGGTCATGGGCACGCTGTTGCCGTTGCCGATCGGGACCTGGACGATGGCGATCTTCGGCAGCGCCGGCAGCTCGACCTTGAAGCGGCCGCCCTCGGGCTTGTACTCCATCCACCCCTGGGCACGGGCCACCGTCGGCAGCAGCGCCGCCGCGCCGCCCGTCATCAGCAATGCCAGGAAACGTCTCCGCATCGAAATACTCCTTTGCCGCCCGTCACCTCACGAATACGTCGACAAGGCTCGGCGGGACAGGCCATTTTAGGTCGAGTCACGTCGTCGACCGGTGGTCTTCGGGAACTCGTACCTTGTCTGAAGGCATCGCATCATGTCGCTGAATGAACCGGTTCCCCAACCGCCCCTGAAACCCATCATCGGCAATCTCACCGAGCTGCAGGGCGGCTGCCCGGTCCAGAGCCTCATGGCGCTCGCCCGCACCTACGGGCCGTTCTTCAAGCTCACCATCATGGACCACGACGTCCACGTCGCGAGCTCGCAGGAACTGGTCGACGAACTGTGCGACGAGACCCGGTTCGGCAAACGCATCCAGGGAGCCCTGAAGGAAATCCGGGCGGTTGCCGGCGACGGCCTGTTCACCGCCTACAGCCACGAACCCAACTGGGCGAAGGCGCATCGCATCCTGGTCCCGGCTTTCGGGCCGATCGCCATTCGCGGCATGTTCGACAGGATGCTCGACATCGCCGACCAGATGTTCGTGCGCTGGGAGCGGTTCGGGCCGAGCGCCGTCATCGAGGTCGCCGACAACATGACGCGGCTCACGCTCGACACGATCGCCCTCTGCGCGTTCGACTACCGCTTCAACAGCTTCTACCAGGACGACATGCATCCCTTCGTGTCGGCCATGGTCGGCACGCTGCAGGAAGCCTCGAACCGCGCGCGCCGACCGAAGCTGCTGAGCAACCTCATGCTGGCCAAGGGCCGCCAGTTCCAGGCCGACAAGGAGCTGATGGACAAGGTGGCGCGCGAGCTCATTGCCGAGCGCCGGCGCGATCCCAAGGGCAACGAGAAGAACGACCTGCTCAATCTGATGCTGAACGGCGTCGATCCCGTCACCGGCGAGAAGCTGAGCGACGAGAATATCGGCTATCAGATGATCACCTTCCTGATCGCCGGGCACGAGACCACGAGCGGGCTTCTGTCCTTCGCGACCTATCTGCTGCTCAAGAATCCGGAAGTGCTCCAGAAGGCTCGGGCCCTCGTCGACGAGGTGCTGGGCGCTGAGGCGCCGCGGGTCGAGCATCTCGCGCAGCTGCGCTACATCGAGCAGATCCTGATGGAGACGCTGCGCATCTGGCCGACCGCCTCGGTGTTCTCGGTCAGCCCGCACAAGGACACGGTGCTCGCCGGGAAGTATCCGCTCACGACCAAGGACATCGTGATGGTCCTGGAGCCGATGCTGCATCGCGATCCCAAGGTCTGGGGCGACGACGTGGAGGCCTTCAGGCCCGACCGCTTCGCGCCCGAGAAGGCCAGCCAGTTGCCGCCCAATGCCTGGAAGCCGTTCGGCAACGGCGCGCGCGCCTGCATCGGCCGGCCCTTCGCCATGCAGGAAGCGCAGCTCGTCCTCATCCTGATGCTGCAGCGCTTCGATTTCGTGCTCGACGACCCGTCCTACATGCTGAAGATCCACGAGACGCTGACGCTCAAGCCCGAAGGGCTGCGTATCCGCGCCCGGGCGCGCCGCACGGGAACCTCGCTGCGACGCAGTGCCGTGCCGTCGACACCGCAGAAGCCGCTGACGCCGCAGCCCGCGCAACGGCCCGCCTCGGATGTCGCCGCGACGCCGCTGCTCATTCTCTACGGCAGCAATACCGGCTCGTCGGAGGCCTTCGCCAACCGCATCGCCGACGAGGCACCGGCCAACGGCTTCGCGCCGACCGTGGCGGCGATGGACGACTTCGCCGGGAACCTGCCGCGCGAGGGCGCGATCGTGGTGGTCACGGCCTCCTACGAGGGCCAGCCACCGGACAATGCCCGCCAGTTCGTCTCCTCTGTCGAAGCGCTGCAGGAGGGCGCGTTGACCGGCGCGCGGTTCGCGGTGTTCGGGTGCGGCAACCGGCAATGGGCACGCACCTACCAGGCGATCCCCAAGCGGGTCGACGCAGCTCTCGCCAAAGCGGGCGCCACCCGACTCGCCGAGCGCGGCGAGACCGATTCCGGTGGCGACTTCTTCGGTGCCTTCGACGAATGGTGGGCGGGTTTCCTGCCGCGGCTGCGCGAGGCGCTGGGCAAGGAGGCCGCTGCCGCGCCGGCCGCGTCCGGTCTGCAGGTCGAGTTCGTCAAGGACGGTCGCGAGGGCGCGCTGCGGCTGGGCGACCTGCAACGCGGCATCGTGGTCGAGAACCGCGAGCTGGTGGATATGAGCGCCGCCAACGCGAGGTCCAAGCGGCACCTGGAGTTCTCGCTGCCAGACGGGATGACCTATCGAGCCGGGGACTATCTGACCGTGCTGGCGACGAATCCTCAGGAGCTGGTCGATCGCGTGCTGCGCCGGTTCGGTCTGGCGCGCGACACGCTGGTGGTGCTGCGCCGCGAGGGTGCCGCCAGCCTGCCGATCGGCCGACCGGTCAGCTGCGGCGAATTGCTGTCGAACTACGTGGAACTGGCCCAGCCGGCGACGCGCGCCCAGGTGGCCGCGCTCGCCGCGGCGACGCCCTGTCCGCCCGAGCGGGCCGAGCTCGAAGCCATGACGGGCGAAGATTATGGAACGCTCGTGCTCAAGCCGCGCTGCAGCGTGCTCGACCTGCTCGATCGCTTTCAGTCCTGTGCGCTGGGCTTCGGTCCCTATCTCGACATGCTGCCGCCGATGCGAGCGCGGCAATATTCGATCTCCTCGTCGCCGCTGTGGAAGCCCGACCATGTCACGCTGACGGTCGCCGTCGTCGAGGCGCCGGCGTTCTCCGGGGCAGGCAGGTTCCAGGGCGTGGCCTCGACCTATCTGGCGCATCTGCAGCCGGGCGACCGGATTTCCCTCGCCGTGCGTCCCTCCAATGCGCGCTTCCATCCGCCGGCGGATCCCCGGACGCCGATCATCCTGATCTGCGCCGGCTCCGGCATCGCGCCGTTCCGCGGCTTCCTGCAGGAGCGCGCCACACAGAAGGAGGCCGGCCAGGGCGTCGGACCGGCCTTGCTCTTCTTCGGCACCAACCATGCCGACGTCGACTATCTCTATCGCGACGAACTCGAGCGCTGGGAGGCGGCGGGCGTCGTCACGGTTCTTCCAGCCTTCTCGCTGCAGCCCCGCGGCGAGATCTCCTTCGTCCAGCATCGGGTCTGGGAAGAGCGCGCCCGCATCGTGGAACTGTTCCGGCAGGGTGGCACCGTCTTTGTCTGTGGCGACGGGCAGCACATGGCGCCGGGCGTCCGCGAAACGCTGGTGGGGATCTATCGCGAGGCATCGGGCGTCAGCGAGGCCGATGCGCAGAAGTGGGTCGAGGCCGTCGAGCACGAGCACGGGCGCTACGTTTCCGACGTCTTCGCCTGAGTAGGGGGGGCGGCCGGGCAGATAACCACATTGCGACGGGCCGGGGCCGGGGCTAAGCCAGGAACGGAAACGCAAAGGATGCCGGTCATGGCTGTTGGCGACGAATATCGTGCGCTGCATGCGCGGTCGCTCCAGGATCCCGAAGGATTCTGGGCCGAGCAGGCGGTGGCGATCGACTGGACGAAGCGCTGGGACAAGGTGCTCGACGGGACGAACCCGCCTTTCTATCGCTGGTTCGAGGGCGGTGAACTCAACGCCTGCCACAATGCGCTCGACCGCCATGTCGACGGCGCCAGTGGGACAAACAGGGCGGAGCAGGCGGCGCTGATCTACGATTCGCCGCTCACCGACACCAAGAAGACCTTCACCTACCGCGAACTGCGCGACCAGGTGGCGCGCATCGCCGGGATGATCGCGGCACAGGGCGTGGGCAAGGGCGATCGCGTCATCCTCTACATGCCGATGATCCCCGAAGCGGTGATGGCGATGCTCGCCTGCGCGCGACTGGGCGCGATCCATTCGGTGGTGTTCGGCGGCTTTGCGGCCAAGGAACTGTCGAGCCGCATCGACGATTGCGCGCCGAAGCTCATCCTCACCGCCTCGTGCGGCATCGAGCCATCGCGGGTCGTGCACTACAAGCCGCTGGTCGATCAGGCGATCGAGCAAGCCAAGCACAAGGTGCCGCGGGTCATCCTGCTGCAGCGGCCGCAATCTGCGGCGACGATGACGCCCGGTCGCGACCTCGACTGGAACGAGGCGCTTGCTACCGCGCAGCCCGCTCCTTGCGTGCCGGTCAAGGCCACCGATCCGCTCTACATCCTCTACACGTCGGGGACGACCGGCCAGCCCAAGGGCGTGGTGCGCGACACCGGCGGCTACTGCGTGGCGCTCGCCTGGTCGATGAAGAACCTCTACGGCGTCCAGCCGGGCGAGGTATACTGGTGCGCCTCGGACGTGGGCTGGGTGGTGGGCCACAGCTACATCGTCTATGGGCCGCTGATCCACGGCGCGACCTCGATCCTCTACGAGGGCAAGCCGGTCGGCACGCCCGACGCCGGTGCCTTCTGGCGCGTGATCTCCGAGCACAAGGCGATGGCGCTGTTCACCGCGCCGACGGCCTTCCGGGCGATCAAGCGGGAGGACCCCGAGGGCAAGCTGCTGAAGAACTACGACCTCTCGAAATTCCGCACGTTGTTCCTCGCGGGCGAGCGCGGCGATCCGCCGACCGTCGAATGGGCGCAGAAACTTCTAGGCGTGCCGGTGGTCGATCACTGGTGGCAGACCGAGACCGGCTGGGCGATCTGCGGCAACTTCCAGGGCCTCGACCCGATGCCGGTGAAGCTCGGCTCGACCTCGGTGCCGTCGCCGGGCTGGCATCTCGACGTGCTGGACGAGAACGGGCATCCGATGAAGCCGGGCGAGGTCGGCGCGCTGGCCGGCAGGCTGCCGCTGCCGCCGGGAACCTTCCCGACGCTGTGGAATGCCGACGAGCGTTACAAGCAGAGCTACATGAGCGAGTTCCCTGGCTACTACAAAACCGGCGATGCGGGCTTCATCGACCCGGATGGCTACGTCTCGGTGATGACCCGCGTGGACGACGTGATCAACGTCGCGGGCCATCGCCTCTCGACCGGTCAGATCGAGGAAGTGCTGGGCGCTCATGCCGACGTCGCCGAATGCGCCGTGATCGGCATCGCCGACGAGCTGAAGGGGCAGGTGCCGCTCGGCTTCCTGGTGCTGAAGGCCGGCGTCAACCGGCCGCCGCAGGAGATCACCGCTGAGGTCGTGCAGATGGTGCGCGACCGCATCGGTCCCGTCGCCTTCTTCAAGAGCGCGCTGGTCGTGCAGCGGCTGCCCAAGACGCGCTCGGGCAAGATCCTGCGTGGCACCATGCAGAAGATGGCCGACAGCCAGCCGTGGACCCTGCCGGCCACCATCGAGGATCCAGTGGTGCTGGATGAAATCAAGGACGGCCTGAAGACGGCCGGCTTCGCAAACAAGTAGGAGTTAAGATGAGTCTCGACATCAACCGCCCCGATCTCACCGTCGGCGTCGTGGGAACCGGCGCCATGGGCCGCGGAATCGCTCAGGTCACTGCGGAGGGGGGCATGAAGGCGATCATGTATGACGCGGCGCCGGGCGGTGCGGCGAAGGCCAAGGCCGCAATTCTCGACACGCTCAAGGGTCTGGTTGCCAAGGGGCATAAGACCGATTCCGATCTTGCCAACGCCGACGCCAATCTCGGCGTTGCCGAGAAGATCGAGGACCTCAAGGGCTGCCACGTCGTCGTCGAGGCGGTGTTCGAGAATCTTGAGGTGAAGCAGAAGCTGTTCGGCGAACTCGAGGCGGTGATCGCGCCCGACGCCATCCTGGCCTCCAACACCTCTTCGATCCGCATCGCCTCGATCGCGCGTGCGCTGAAGCATCGCGACCGCGTCTGCGGCATGCACTATTTCAATCCCGTGCCGCGGATGAAGCTGGTTGAGGTCATCCGCGCCGCCGACACTGCGCAATGGGTGGTCGACGCCATGGTGGCGCTGGGCAAGCGCCAGACCCGCGTGCCCGTGGTGGTCGGCGACACGCCGGGCTTCCTGGTCAATCTCGGCGGCACCGCGATCGGCACCGAAGGCCTGCGCATCATGCAGGAGGGCAGGGCGACGCCGTCGCAGGTCGACGCCGTGATGCGCGACACCTGCTGCTTCCGCATGGGCCCGTTCGAGCTGATGGACCTCACAGGCATCGACGTGAATTTCCCGGCGCGCAAGATCATCTATGAGGGCTTCTTCCACGACCGGCGCATGACGCCGAGCCCCTATCACGAGAGCCTCTATGCAGCGGGCAAGCTCGGCCGCAAGACCGGCGGCGGCTGGTACGGCTATGACGAGAAAGGCACCAAGATCGACGCCGGGGCCGATCACCCGACCTCGCATGTGCCGGCGTCGAGCGTCGTCATCATGGACACGCACAACACCAAGCTGATGAGCCTGCTGAGCGGTGACGGCGCGAAGATGCTGGCGGCCGACGACGGCAAGAGCCCGATCCTGGTGGCGCCGATCGGCAAGGACTGCACCACGACGGCGATCGAACTCGGGCTCGACCCGAAGCGCACCGTGGCGGTCGATCTTACCGGCGACACGGCCAAGCGGATCACGATCATGATGGCGCCGGGCTTCGATCCCGCCATCCGCGACGCCACCGTGGCGCTGCTCGCCAAGTCCGGCACCAAGGTGACGGTGATCAAGGACTCGCCGGGCTTCATCGCCCAGCGCATGTGCGCGATGATCGCCAACCTCGGCTGCGAGATGGCGATGATCGGCATCGCCTCGGCCGCCGACGTCGACACGGCGATGACGCTGGGCCTCAACTATCCGCACGGGCCGCTGGCCCTGGCGGACTGGCTGGGCGTCAAGGAGTGCCACGATATCCTGGTGCAGATCCAGGCGATCACCGGCGACGACCGCTACCGCCCGAGCCAGTGGCTGCGCCGCCGCGCAATGCTGGGACTGAGCGCGACGACGGTCGAGTAGGGCGGTCGAGCAGCGATTGTCGTGGAACAGTGAAGTTGAATCATCGTTCAATCCCCTGCGGTTTTTGCAGGGGAGCCCGATGACGATGCGGAGCAAATGGATGGCAGCCGGTGTGGCCCTGCTGATGGGCTTCACCGGCGGCGCGTTGCAGGCGCAGCAGCTGAAGAACGAGAACCTGCTCGTCGGCATGCCGCAGGGCTTCAAGCTGGGCTTCAAGGACTCGAAGAACGGCATGAACATGCAGGAGTTCGTGCCGGCTTCGGAGACCGTGGAGAACTGGACGGAGATGGTCACCGTCCAGGTGTTCCTCAGCCGCAAGGACCTGCAGCCGGCGCAATTCCTTGGCGCGATGCAGCAACAGTGGGCCGGTTCGTGCAAAGGCAGCGCCGCGACGCCGGTGGTGACCGGCAAGGCGAATGGCTACGAGTCCGCCTCGATCCTGCTGCGCTGTCCGCTGGTCGCCTCGACCGGCAAGCCCGAGACCACGATGCTGACGGCGATCAAGGGCAACGACAGCTTCTACGTCGTGCAGCGTGCGGTCCGGTCGATCCCGACGCGCGAGCAATTCGAGACCATGAAGAAGTACATCGAGAGCGTTAGCGTCTGCGATTCACGCCTGCCGACGCGGGCCTGCCCAACCGTCAAATAGAGCGATATGACGTAAGGGCGACCTACACGAAAACCCGTCGTCTCGACCGGAGCGCGAAGCGCGGAGCGGAGAGACCTTCTCTCTTCCAAAAGCCGGCAGATCGTGGAGAGAAGGTCTCTTGTGTCTTTGAGATTGGGTAAACGCAGACCGGGTCGTGGC
>NZ_JBQVQG010000010.1:0-184018 GCF_052439685.1 Reyranella sp. | reverse complement strand
CGCTAAACGCCGTCGTCAGAGATGGCACTCAATGGCAGCAGCCGCGACCCACCTGAAAACAAGACGGTTGCTCCGCTACGCCTCGCTGCGCTCGGCTTCGGTCGAGACGACGGAATCTTCAATGCAGGTCGGCACAGAATTCCTGGATACGCGTGCAGCCCTCGCGCAGGCTCGCCATGTCGGTGGCGTAGGAAATCCGGAAATAGGGACTCATCCCGTAGGCGGCGCCCTGGACCGTGGCGACGTGCTTCTCCTCGAGCAGGGCGGTGACGAAGTCGGTGTCGCTGGCGATCCGCTTGCCGCCCTTCGTCGTCTTGCCGATGCAGCCCGCGATGTTGGGGAACACGTAGAACGCGCCCTCCGGCATGTGACAGGTGACGCCCTTGGCGGCCCGCAGCATGGCCACGACCTCGTCGCGTCGCTTCTGGTAGTCGGCGGCGCGTTCCTTGAGCAATTCCTGGGGACCGTTCAGTGCGGCGGTAGCGGCGGCCTGGCCGATCGTCGAGATGCCGGAACCGATCTGACCCTGCATGTTGGTCATCGCCGCGATCATCGCGCGCGGGCCGCCCGCGAAGCCGACCCGCCAGCCGGTCATGGCATAGGCCTTCGATGCGCCGTTGACCGTCAAGGTGCGGTCCTTCAGGGCCGGTTCGACCTCGGCCACGGTGCTGAATATCGCGTCGCCGTAGACCAGGTGCTCGTAGACGTCGTCGGCCATCACCAGCACGTGGGGATGCTTCAGCAGCACGTCGCAGATCTGGCGCATCTCGGCCGGCGAACAGACCGCGCCCGTCGGGTTGTTGGGGAAGTTGAGCACCACCCACCTGGTCTTCGCCGTGATGGCGGCGTCGAGATCGGCGGCGCGCAGCTTGAACTGGTTGTTTTCCGGGCAGGAGACCGAGACCGGCCTGGCGCCGGCGATCACCGCCTGGTCGGCATAGGAGATCCAGCCGGGCGCCGGGATGATGACCTCGTCGCCCGGGTTCACGCTGGCCATCAGCGCGTCGTACATGATCTGCTTGCTGCCGTTGGAGACCATGATCTCGTCCAGCGCATAGTCGAGATTGTTGTCGCGCTTGAACTTCCGCTGGATCGCTTCCTTGAGCGACTTCACGCCGTCCTGCGGCGGGTACTTGGTGTCGCCCGCCAGTGCCGCCTGATGCGCGGCCTCGATGGCATGGGCCGGGGTGGGGAAATCGGGTTCGCCCGAGGACAGGCCCACGATCTTCACACCCTGGGCGCGCAGATCGCGCACCTTGCGGGTCATCGCGGCCGAGGCCGACACCTTCACGTTCTTCAGACGATCGGCAACCTCGAACATGTATCCCCTCAGACCTAGCTTCAGCTCTTCTTGCGAATGGTGAGCGCGATGCCGCCCAGGATGGCCGCCGAGGCGAGCAGCAGCCGGGCGGTGATCGGTTCGGCGAGTAGCACCGCGCCGCCCAGGGCGGCAATGGCCGGCACGCAAAGCTGTATTGTGGCGGCCGACGTTGCGGTGAGCGCCGGAAGCGCGGCGTACCACAGCACGTAGCCCAGGCCCGAGGTCACGGCGCCCGAGACGACGGCATAGAACAGACCCATCGGATCGGGGCTGGCCTCCGCGGCTGCAGCCAGACTGATGACAGCAGCGAAGGGCACGGCGCGGATGAAGTTGCCCCCGGTCGCGGCAGTCGGGTCGCCGGCCTTGCGACCGAGCAGGGAGTAGATGCCCCAGGCGAGACCCGCCACCAGCATGAGCGCCGCGGCCAGGTAGGGCGGTGCGGAGAGGCCGGGCAGCAGCAGCCAGACGAGGCCGGCGATCGCCACCAGGACGCCGACCAGCCGCAAGCCTTGCAGCCGCTCGCCGGAGAACAGGCCGTAGGCCGTCATGGTGAGCTGCACGGCGCCGAACAGCAGCAGGGCGCCGGTCGCGGCGGTGAGGTCGCGATAGGCGAAGGAGAAGCAGACGGCATAGCCGAACAGCATGGCCGCCATCGGCCAGCTTCCCGCCGCGGTCGGCCGCTTTCCTCGCGCGCGGAGCAGGATCGCCAGAAGCAGCGCGCCGGAGGCGAGCCGGATCGACGTGAACGTCGCGGCGTCGATCGACGTGTCGCGCAGGGCGACACGGCAGAGCAGCGAGTTGCCGGCGAAGGCGAGCATTGCGAAGACGATCAGGAGGGCGGTGCGCGCGCCTCCGCTCTCCCGACTCATATCAGTGCGCGAGCCCGTAGAGCTTCACCGCATTGTCGCGCACGATCTTGCGCTTCACCTCGGGCGAGACGCCGGTCAGTTCCCTGGCCAGGAACTCCTGGCTGTCGGGCCAGATGCCGTCGGGATGCGGGTAGTCCGAGCCCCACATGACATTGTCCTCGCCGAGATGGCGCAGCAGCTCGATGCCCACCGGGTCGGTCTGGTAGGTCGCGTAGAACTGCCGGTGCCAGTATTCCGACGGCTTCATCTTGAGGTCGAGGTCCTGGAACTGGTCCTCCCATTCGAGGTCCATGTGCTGCAGCACATAGGGGATCCAGCCGAGCCCGGCCTCGCCGATCACGATCTTGAGGTTGGGATAGCGCGCGGGCGCCCCCGAGTAGATGAGACCCATCAGCATGGTGCTCATGTGCATCTGGAAGCCGGTGATGTGCACGGCGAAGATGCGACGCTGGATTTCGGGTGTGAACCTGGCGACGTCGGGTGAGCGGCCGCCGATCGTATGGAAATGCAGCGGGATGCCGGTCTCGTGGCCGAACTTCCACAGCGGCTCCCAGAACGGGTCCCAGAGCGGCGTCATGTCGGGGCGGTTGGCGATATCGAGTCCCTTCACGCCGCGCTTGGCGCAGCGCATCGCCTCGGCGACCGACTCTTCCATGTCGTAGTTCGGGATGTTGGCCAGGCCGACCAGACGATCGGGTGCCTGCTGGCAGAAATCGTGGAGCCAGTCGTTGTAGATGCGCAGCATCACGATCGCGGCCTCTGGATCGTTCAGCCGGCCGCTCGATCCCAGCACGCCGTACAGCACCTCGGCCTGCACCCCGTCGCGATCCTGGTCCTTCAGCCGATGGTCGACCTCGGTCAGCCGGCGGATGCCCTTTTTGCCGTCGCTGTAGAGGCCGGTCGAGGCCATGCGGTCGGAGCGGTGGATGATGCCCGGCACATATTCGCGTCCCGCCGAGCCCATGCCGTTGACCAGTCCGAACTTTGCGCCGTTGGCGCTCGTCCACTCGGGTCCCTTGGGGCCATCGACGACATGCGGCATGCGCGCTTTCATCGATGCGGGTGCGTTGCTGGTGAAGAGATCCGGCGGCAGCCAGATCAGGTCGATGTGTCCATCCGCGGAAATCACGTCGTATTTCATCGTTGGTCCTCCCGGGCGCCCATTCCTCTGGACTCGTCCTTCTTCTAGAGTGCGCCGCCTGCATGTCCGTCGCAATGGGATGACAATGACCGAGACCGAGTGGCTTACCGAATTTGCGTCCGCGTTGAAGCGATCCGACATCGATGCTGCGACGGCGATGTTTGACGAAGAATGCTACTGGCGCGACCTCGTCGCGTTCACCTGGAACATCGTGACGCTCGAGAGCCGCTCTGCGATTTCAGACATGCTCAAGGCGCGCCTCAGCGATGTGAAGCCCGACTCCTTCAAACCCGCAGGGCGGCCGGGCTGGTTCACCTTCGAGACCGCGCAGGGCCGCGGCACGGGGCATGTTCGTCTGAAGGACGGCAAGGCCTGGACCTTCTTCACCGCGCTGATGGAGCTGAAGGACTTCGAGGAGAAGAAGGGGCCGTCGCGCGAGAATGGCACGCAGCACGGGGCCTTCAAGGATCGCGTGACCTGGACCGACCGCCGCAAGGCCGATGCGAAGGAGCTGGGCTACGACCGCCAGCCCTACGTGCTGGTGATCGGCGGCGGTCAGGGCGGCATCGCGCTCGGCGCCCGCCTGAAGCGGCTCGGCGTTCCGACCCTGATCGTCGACAGCAACCCGCGGCCGGGCGACGCCTGGCGCAATCGCTACAAGTCGCTCTGCCTGCACGATCCGGTCTGGTACGACCATCTGCCGTACCTGCCGTTCCCCGATCACTGGCCGGTCTATACGCCCAAGGACAAGATGGGCGACTGGCTCGAGTCCTACACCAAGATCATGGAACTCGATTACTGGTCGTCGACCACGTGCAAGAGCGCGTCGTTCGACGAGAAGAAGGGCGAGTGGACGGTCGTCGTCGAACGCGACGGCAAGGACGCGACGTTGACGCCGAAGCAGCTCGTGATCGCGACCGGCATGTCGGGCTTCCCGGAGATTCCGAACTTTCCCGGCGCCGACCGCTTCAAGGGCAAGCAGCATCATTCCAGCCACCATCGCGGCGGCGAAGGCTGGGCCGGCAAGACATGCGTCGTCGTGGGCTCGAACAATTCCGCGCACGATATCGCCGCCGACCTGTGGGAGCACGGCGCCGACGTCACCTTGCTGCAGCGCTCGCCGACCCTGGTCGTGCGCGCCGATACGCTGGCGCGCAACCGGCCGCTCTATTCGGAGGAGGCGGTGGCGTCCGGCATCACCACCGAGATCGCCGACCTCACCGTCGCGTCGATGCCGTACGGCGCGCTGCCAAGCGCCATGCAGCCTGTGGTCGAGCAGATCCGGCACGACGATGCGGATTTCTATGCGCGACTGGAGAAGGCGGGATTCAAGCTGACCTTCGGCGAGGACAATACCGGCATCGGCCCGATGTATCTGCGGCGCGGCTCCGGCTACTACATCGACGTCGGCGCCTCGGAGCTGATCGCCGACGGCCGCATCAAGCTCAAGTCCGGTGTCGAGATCGAGCGACTGACCGAGGACTCGGTGGTGCTGAACGACGGCACCGAGCTGAAGGCCGATCTCGTCGTCTATGCGACCGGCTACGGCTCGATGAACCAGTGGGCAGCCGCGCTGATCTCGCCCGAGGTCGCCGACAAGGTCGGCAGGTGCTGGGGCCTCGGCTCCGACACCGCCAAGGATCCCGGCCCCTGGGAAGGCGAGCTGCGCAATATGTGGAAGCCGACGGCGCAGGAGAACCTGTGGTTCCACGGCGGCAACCTGATGCAGTCGCGGCTCTACTCGATCTTCCTGTCGCTGCAGCTCAAGGCGCGCCAGGAGGGCCTGCCGACGCCGGTGTACGGCCAGGGCCCGGTGCATCACAAAGCGTGATCGAGGGCGGGGACGCCGGCGCGATTGGCGACGTAGACTAGAAACCATGAGCCTCCCGTCCCGCCGCACGATCCTCTCCTTTGGCCTGTCCCTCGGGCCGCTGCTCGCGGCCTCGGCCTGCTCGTTCAACATGGGCGAGCCCAACCTGCCGAAGACCGACCTGCGCGCGGACCTGAGCGGTGCGCGCGAGGTGCCGGCGACCGACAGCAAGGGCGAGGGCTACTTCGCAGCCACCTACCGGCCCTCGACCAAGGTGCTGGAGTACAAGATCAACCTGGTGCGCCTGAGCGGGCCGGTGCGCCAGGTCGGCCTCTACGGCCCCGTGGCGCCCGACCGGAATGCCGTGCAGGTCGTTCCCATCGATATCCCGTTCTACGCCGACCGTTCGACCATGAACGACGGCGTGACTCTCACCGAGCAACAGGCCCGTGAAGTCCTGGGCGGTCTCTGGTATGTCAACGTGATGACCGAGAAATATCCCGACGGCGAAATTCGCGGTCAGATCGTGAAGCGCTGATGCCCTACCCGGAAATGAAGGGGAAGGTGGCGCTCGTCACCGGCGGCAGCAGCGGCATTGGCCTGGCGACCGTCGCCGCCTTCGCGCGCGAGGGCGCCACCGTGATCCTGGCCAGCCGCAGCGAGAGCCGGGCAAAGACCGCGCTCAAGACCATCAAGGGCGCCGAGCGGGAGAACGTGTCGTGGATCGCCTGCGACGTCTCGAAAGGCAAGGACGTCGCGAAGCTCTGCGCCGCGATCGCGAAGAAGCACGGCCGCCTCGACTATGCGTTCAACAATGGCGGCAGCGGCGGCTATGTCGGCCCGGTGGCAAGCGGCGACGAGACCGGCTGGCGCAAGACAATGGACGGCTACCTCACCTCGGCCTTTCTCTGCCTGCGTTACCAGATTCCGCTGATGCTGGAGCAGGGCCATGGCGTGATCGTCAACAATGCCTCGGTCGACGGGCTGCGCGGCTATCCGTTTCCCGGCGGCGCGGCCTATTCCGCCGCCAAGCACGGCGTGATCGGCCTGACGCGGAGTGCCGCGCTGGAGAATGCCAAGGCGGGCTTGCGCATCGGCGCGATCTGTCCGGGCTGGGTCGACACGCCCGCGATCACCCGATACCTGAAGGATCCGAAGCTGAAGGCCGAGATCCTGCGCCAGACACCGCGCGGAAAGATCGCCTCCGCCGACGAGATTGCAGCGAGCGTGCTCTGGCTCTGCTCGGACGGCGCGTCCTATGTGATCGGCAGTCCGCTGATCATCGACGGCGGCTACATGGCCTGACGCCTGAACGAATCGTTCCGGCGAATTCACTCGGCGAGTGGTTGGTTCAGATTTTCATCCGGAGCCATTTCAGGAGTTCATCGAAGCGGAAGTTACCAGTCTCATGGAGATTCGCGATGAAGGCGTAAGCTTCATCGGCGGGCACGTTCAATTCGACGTCGTTGATGGCAAGGAAGGTATAGATCGCGGCAAAAGCCGTGCGCTTGTTGCCATCGATGAAAGCGTGGCTCTGCGAGAGACTTTCCCACAGTGCTGCTGCCTCTTCGGCAAGATCGGCATAGTAGCCGGTCTGCGGCCGGAACAGAGCCGCTTCGAGAAGGCCGGGATCACGCAAGCCGTGCGATCCACCGTATCGATCTATCTGGTCATCGTGAATCGCCAGCACGTCCGCGATCGTGAGGTAATCCTTCACTTCGCCAGCTTCTTGTAGAGTTCGGCATACTTCGCATGGCTCCGTTGGTACGCTTCCATGACGTGGGCGCGCGGCCGGCCGAGGCGGCGCTTTTCGAGCAGGTCGATAAGCGCCTCATCGACGAGAGCCTGAAGCTGGCGGCCCTCCTTCTCGGCCAGTCGTCGTACGGCCGCCAGCGTCTTTGCATTGACCTGGGTCGCGAATTTCTCTCGGGTAGCAGCCATGTTTGCACCTCCATCTTGATGCATCATGATACATCAAGATGGAGATTCGGTCAGTCGAACTTCAGCTTCCAGTCGATCCATTCGCACAGGCCGCGGCCCATCACGTCCTCGAGGTCGCGTCCCTTCAGCCACGGCAGTTCCTCGGTGAAGAAGGTCACGCACTGGCGGTAGGTGCACTGCATGCGGGTGATATCGGTGCCCCAGAAGAAGCGCTTGGGGCCGAAGGCATCGAAGATGCGGTGCAGCCCGTCCTGGATGTTGCGGAACGGATAGCCCTTGGTCGAATAATGCGGCGCACCGGTTGCCTTGACCGCGACGTTGGGCAGTTTGGCCAGCGCCACCAGCTTGTCGAGATGGATGAAGGCCTCCTCGTCCTGGCCGTGGCGGTTGAGGCCGCAATGGTCGACGATCATCTTGAGGTTGGGGTGCCTCTCGGCGATCTCGCGGAACTTGTCGGGGAAGATGCCGCCCATGGTGGCGACCGGGATGCCCTCCTTCTCGGCGGCCGGCCACACCCAGTCGAGCAGCCCGTCGTTCAGCCATTTCTGCTCGGCCGGCTGCAACAACGCCCAACGCAGGCCCATCATGCCGGGCTGGTCGCGCCAGCCCTTGATGCGATTGCGGCTCTCGGGGTCCTGCAGCGGGAACTGGCCCATCACCGCGAAACGGTCGGGATATTTCTGCGCGGCATCGAGGGCGAGCTGGTTCGAGGTCGGATCCCAGCTGTAGGGCGGATGGATCAGGGCCGCATCGACACCGGCTTCGTCCATCTCCTTCAAGGCCTGTTCGGCGGTGAAGCTCTCGACCTTGCGATGCAGGCCCGAGGGCGGCGTCACGGTCTGCGACCAGATGTGGATCTGCGCGTCGACGATCTTCATGTCGGTTTCCTCAGTTTGGGGTCGGCGCCGCGGTGTCGAGCAGCTTTTCGCTCTTGAGCTCGCTCCACAGCTCGACCGGAATCTTCACGTTCATGTAGGCCACGTTCTGCTTCACCTCCGCGACGCTGAGCGCGCCGGGAATGACGGAGCAGAAAGCGGGGTGGAACAGCGGGAACTGCATCGCCGCGGCGCCGAGCGGCACGCCGTGCCGCTGGCACGCTGCCTCGATCTTCTGCGCCTTCTCGACGAGATGTTGAGGTGCCGCGACATAGTCGTGCGTCGCGCCGGTCTTAACGTTGCCGGTCAGGATGCCGGAATTGTACGGCCCACCCAGGATCACCGAGACGCTGCGCTTCGTGCACTCCGGCAGGAACTCCTCCAGTGCGCCCTGTTCGAGCAGGGTGTAGCGGCCGGCCAGCAGCATGCAGTCGAAGTCGCCGGCCTTGATGAAGCGCGTGCTGGTGTCGCTCTCGTTGATGCCGACGCCGATCGCGGAGATGACACCGGCCTTGCGCAGTTCGTCCAATGCGCGGAAGCCCGAGTCCATCACCGTCTTGAAGCGCTCGTCGAGGATCGCGCGATCCCTGATCGTCCAGAAATCGACGTCGTGGACCAACGCGATGTCGATCCTGTCGATCCCGAGCCGGAGATGCGAATGCTCCAGCGAGCGCATCACGCCGTCGTAGGTGTAGTCGAAGGTCGGCACGAAGCCCGGCAGGCCGTTCTCGCGGAAGTCCTTCGGCAAGACCTCGCCCGGTTTCCTCACATGCAGGATGCGGCCGATCTTGGTCGACAGGACATAGCTGTCGCGCGGCTTCTCGCGCAGGGCGGCGCCCATGCGCAGCTCGCTGCGGCCATAGCCGTAGAAGGGCGAGGTGTCGAAGTAGCGGATTCCGGAATCGTATCCGTCGTTGGTGATCTGCACCGCCTCCGCATCGGAAATGGTGGCGCGGAAACCGCCCATCGGCGCGCCGCCGAGCCCGATCTCGGTGACTTCGAGTTTCGTTTTCCCGACCTTCCGGCGCTTGAGCGCTGTCATGTTCGTTTCCTCCGAGGACGCGCGAGAGTACGAATTGCCTCGGGTCAACGCCACAGGAGAGACCATGCCACCGGAGACAATGAGCGAGCGCCTCGTTCTGCACGGCAGTTTCACGTCGAGCTCGAGCTACAAGCCGATGCTCTTCCTGGCGCTCTCGGGCCTGCCGTTCTCGTTCCGCACGGTCAATCTGAAGAACGGTGTGCAGAAGGAAGCAGCGCATCTCGCGATCAACCGCTACGGCCAGGTGCCGGTGCTGCAACATCGCGGCCTGACGCTGGTGATGTCGAACGTGATCCTCGACTATCTGGCGCGCACCACCGGCCATTTCGAGCCGAAGTCCGAACAGCATCGCTGGCAGGCGCGCGAGTGGCTGTCGTGGGAGAACGACGCCATCTCCAATGTGGCGCGGGTCCGCCACTTCGCGCGCTTCCGTCCCGATGTGTCGCAGGACATCGTGAACTACTTCCGGCCCGGCGCCGAAGCCGCGCTCGACTTCGCCGACAAGTCATTGGCCGGCCGCGAATGGCTGGTGGGCGATGCCTGCTCGATCGCCGACATCGGCTGCTGGGGCCGCATGGTCTTCGCCCACGAAGGCGGCCTGTCGATCGATTCGCGGCCCAACCTCGCGGCCTGGCGCGACCGGATCAAGGCACTGCCGGGCTTCGCGCTGCCCTACGATCTGATCCCAAAGAAGGATACGGAGATTGAGGGGCGCTAAGCGATTGCCAAGAAACCACCTCACCCTGAGGAGCGCTCCACAGGAGCGCGTCTCGAAGGGTGGGCACGAGCACCATGCCTGTTGCCCATCCTTCGAGACGGCCGCTGCGCGGCCTCCTCAGGATGAGGTGATGTTGGTTCGGAAAGCCGGGCGGGTAGGTCTTTAAGCCGCCTGCTGCCCCTCGACCGTCGGGCCTTCGCTCATGGTCGTGGTGCGGCGCAGGTCGCGGACGATGTTTAGATCGTCGAAGCGGCGGACGCGGTGCATGGTCGTGCGGTTGTCCCAGATCACGAAGTCATGCTTCGTCCAGCGATGGACGTAGACGAACTCGGGCTGCGTCGCATGTTCCATCAGGTCGCGGATGAAGGCCATCGCCTCGGGCCGCGGCCAGCCGACGATGGCGCCGATATGGGCCGAGAGAAGGAGTGACTTGCGGCCGGTGACCGGATGGGTACGCACGAGCTTGTGCAGCACCGGCTTCATGCGGTGGCGTTCCTCGTCGGTGAAGTTGGTGAAGCCGAGCTGGCCGCGTGAATAGATCAGCGAGTGCTCGCAGACCAAATCCTCGATCTCGGCCTTGGTCGCGTCGTCGAGCGCGTCGTAGGCGGCGCGCATGTCGGCGAATTCGGTGTTGCCGCCGTCGCGCGTCACGATGCGGCCGCTCAGCAGCGAGTAGCGCGCGGGCACGATGCGGAACGTGGCGTCGGAGTGCCACAGCCGGTTGCCCAGCGCGGCCATGCGACGGCGATCGTCGCGCTCCAGCTTCCTGTTTTCCTTGTCGAGGTTGGAGACGTCGGCGAAGGCATCGTGCAGGCGCATGTCCGCCGCGGTCATGCCCGTGTTGGCGGCTACCTGCAGCGGGCCGAAATTGCGCGTGAAGTCGAGCTGCTGCTCGTCGGTCATGTCCTGACCGGGCATGACGAGCACGGCATACTTGTCCATGCCGGCCTCGAACGCCGCGACATCGGCCGGTGTCAGCGGCCGCGTCGCATCGAGGCCGGTCAGTCGGGCGGCGAACAGGGGCTGCATTTGCTGGAGAGGTTCGATCTGCATTCGCCAAGATGAACATGGCGGGCCATGTCGAGAAACGCCTTTCCTGCAGGGCGGCCGCGCGAAACCGCCGCCCCGTCCCGGCGGTCGCGTGTCAGGCCGTCGGCATCTGCGCGGAACCGGCGTCGCGAGCCCGGGCGAGGAATGCCCGGTTGACCGGGCTGTGGGACTTGAGCGCCAGCCGCTCATGGGCGATCGCCTCGGCGGCGTCGCGCATGTTGCCGCGCAGGGCGGCCTCGGTCAGCGTCCAGTCGATGACATCGCGTTGGGCATGGCTTCCGCCGAAGGCGTTGGCGATGAAGCGCACGGGATGCAGCAGTTCGACCGCGGCGCGATAATCACCGTTCCAGAAGGCGCCGAAAGCCTCGATCAGCGGGAATGCCGTCGCACGTCCCCAGCTGGCGCTTTCGCTCACGGCCGGCTCGTTCTCACGATAGGCCATCGCGAGTCGCGTCACGTCCTTCTGCCGGCCGGCGCCGAGATAGGACATGACGGCATGCCAGTCGTTGAACGGATAGGTGTTCCCGTCGGCGTGCGCATCCCAGGCCGATGCGAGTTCAATCCAGCGATCGCCCACGTCATGGCCCACCAGGTGCAGTCTCCACAGCAGCGCGCTGGCATCGACCATGTCGAGCGCCACGACGCTCTTGTCCTTTCGGATCGCGCCGTCATAGAGCGCCAGCACCTGGTCTCTCTGACCGAGGTCGAGATGATACAATGCGCGGTGCCACCAGTTGTGGACCTTGAAGAAGCAGGCGTCCCCCGCCCAGTAGGGCTCTCGCGCGACCATCCAGCCAATCCCGTCCTGCGCCCGGCCTTGCATCTCCATCACGTGAGCCACGGCGTGGTGGGCCCAGCAATCGAGAGGCTGAAGATCGAGCGCGCGCCGGCCGGTCTCCTCCGCGCGGAGATAGTCGCCGGTCTCCTCCTGGCCGAATGAAAGCATGCCGAGCAGGATGGAGTAGCCCGGCATGTCGGTGGACCAGGAGGGCAGTGCGCGGGCGATGCGGTCGCGCAGGTTGCGCGCATTGGCACGGAAAAAGTCGATCTGGTGGCCGACCTGCAGTGCGATCAGGTCGCGTGGAAAACGCATGCTCAGCCGGTCGAGTGTCACGGCCGCAAGGGTCCAGTCGCCCGCGACCATGTGCTCGAGGGCCGCGAGGTGCCACGCCTCGCGCTCATCGAGGGCGAGGTTCCTGATTTCGCCGATTGCGGCCCGCGCCTGGCCCACGGCGTCCGGCTCGGTCGCAAGTCCGAGCAGATGGGCTTGCAGGAGGTGCGCCATCGCGAAGCGCGGTGCCGCCTCGATTGCCTGCGCGAGCAGGGTCATCGGGTCGCCGTGATAGACGTTGAACGCCTCGACCGCCTTCTCGTAGAGCGCCGCCGCCTCGGTTGTCGTGCCCGAAAGCGCGTGTCCTTGCCGATCCTTGATCATGAGGCCCTCCGCGGAACGGCGCTGCTTGTTGTCTCGGGCGCTATCGCAGGGCGGCCGCGATGTTCCCACCGTCGACGGTCGTGACAGCCCCCGTCGTCTTCGCCGCCTTGGCCAGCGAAACGAAGGCCTGTGCGACATCGTCGGCCGTCACTTCGAGGCCGAGCAGGTTGCCGCCCATATAGTCGGCCTCGCTGAGACCACGTGCCTTGGATCGCTGGGCAATCATGTCATCCGTCAGCAGGCCGGTGCGGATGCGGTCGGCGTTCACGGCGTTGGCCCGGATGCCGTCGCCGCCATGGTCGAGCGCATACTGGCGCATCAGGAACAGGGTCGCCGCCTTGGGCAGGCCATAGGGGCCGAAGTCCGGGCCGGGATTCACCGCCTGCTTGGAAGTATTGAACAGCAGGCAGCCGCCCAGCCCCTGGGTGCGCATGATGCGCACGGCGTTCTGCGCCACGCTCTGATGCGCCCAGAAATTGAGTTCGAAGCTTTTACGCAGCACAGCCTCGTCGACGTCGCCGATGCGACCCTGCCAGGCGGCGCCTGCGTTGGAGACGACGATGTCGACGCCGCCGTACGTGGCTGCGACCGTGTCGAACGCGGCGCGCACCGATTTCGGATCGGTCACGTCGCAGGCGATGCCGAAGCCCTTTACCCTGGAGACGTCGCGGTCGAGTACCGCTACTTCCGCTCCCTCGCGCGCGAAGGCGGCCGCCGTTGCCGCACCAATGCCCGAGGCGCCGCCGGTCACGACGACGATGCGCCGCGCCAGCGGCTTCTCGGCCGCGGCGCTGAGCTTGGCCTGTTCCAGCGACCAGTATTCGATGTCGAAGATGTCGGGCTCGGGAATGCACTCGTAGGTGCCCAGCCGCTCGGCGTCGGCGATGACCGCCACCGTCGTCTCGGCGAGATCGGCCGCGATCCTGGCATCCTTCGAACTGTTGCCGATACCGAACAGGCCGACGCCCGGCACGAGTGCCACGCGCGGGATCGGGTCGAGCTCCTTCTTCGCCGTGATCTGCTTGCCGTTGTAGCGCGAGAAGTAGGCGTGATAGTCGGCTGCGAACTTGGTCAGCGCGGCCTTGGCCTCGCTCTTGAAGGTGTCGAGCTTGCCGGCTTCCGGCGCGGGCGCAATGAAGGCCACGTTCTTGGTGCGGATCGCATGGTCGGGCGTCACCGGACCCTGCTGGCTGTAGCGCGCGATCTCCTTGCCGTTCACATAGGCCAGGATCTCGGGCGAGCTGCGGAACTCGAACACGAAGCGCTGCGTGGCTTCGCGGCCGCCATTCTTCGCCGGCAGCGAGAACAGTCCGCGCAGGATCGGCGCGATCTCGGCGGCCGTCGCAGGGCTCGCGGGCAGGGTGGCGCCGGGGAAGATCTTGCGCGTGGCCTTGGCGAGGCGCTGCTCGGCCATGATCACGAGATCGATCATCCGGACATAGGCTTCCTCGGCGGTCGCGCCCATCGAGAAGATGCCGTGCTTCAGCAGGATCAGGCCCTCGACGTCGGGGTTCGCCTTGGCGATCTCGGCGGTCTTCTTGGCCAGCGCGAAGCCCGGCATGACGTAGGGCACCAGCGCCGCGCGCTTGCCGTAGAGGTCGGCGGCCAGCTCGGCGCCGTCGGGCTGGTCGGTCAGCGCCAGCACGGCGTTGGAATGGGTGTGGTCAATGAACTTGTGGGGCAGGAACGCGTGCAGCAGCGTCTCGACCGACGGGTTGGGCGCCTTGCTGTCGAGCAGGTTGGCGCGCTGGACGTTGACCATGTCCTCGTCGCTGAGCGCCTGCAGCCCCTCCAGCTCGCGCAGCGGGGCGAGGCGGACGGCCGGCAGGCCGGGCGCTTCGATCGTGCCCATGTCCCAACCGCTGCCCTTGACGCAGAGCACGTCGAGCGGCTGGCCGGTGACGTCGGCCATGCGCGTCTTCACCGAGGTGTTGCCGCCGCCATGCAGCACCAGCTTCGGCTCGCCGCCCAGCAGGCGCGTCGTGTAGACCCGCAGGGCGAGGTCCTCGCCGATGCCCTTGGCGGCGTGGCTCGCGATGGCTTGCTGGGCGTCGTCGTCGGACCAGAGGTTCTTCATGGCGCTGCCTATTCTCCCGGCTCGATCCCGGCATCCTTGGCGATCTTCACCCAGGTCGCGATCTCCCGCTCCTGGTAGGGCTTGAACTGCGCGGGGTCGCGCGGCTCGACGGTGAAGCCGAGCTTGTCGATCTTCTCGACGACCTCGGGCTTCTTCAGGCTCTTCATGATTTCGCCCGACAGACGGTCGAGCGCCGGTTGCGGCGTCGCCGCCGGTGCGAAGAAGGCGGCCCACGACGAGGCGTTGGCGCCGGTCACGCCCTGCTCCTCGAGCGTCGGCACGTCGGGGAGCTGCGGGTTGCGCTTGGCGCTGCCGATGGCGATGGCGCGGATCGTGCCCGCCTTGATCTGAGCCAGCACGCTGGGCAGCGTCGAATTGGAGATGTCGATGCGACCGCCGACCAGGTCCTGCACCAGCGGCGGCGCGCCGCGATAGGGCACCTGGGTCATCTTGATGCCGGTGCGCGCCATGAACAGTTCGGTCGACAGATGCGAGCCCGAGCCGATGCCGGTTGAGCCGTAGTTCAGCTCGCCGGGCCTGGCCTTGGCGAGCGCGATCAGTTCCTGGATGTTCTTTACCGGCAGGTCGTTGCGCACGACGAAGACATGCTCGAAGGCGCCGGCGCCGGCCAGCGGCGCGAAGTCCTTCACCGCGTCGTAGCCCGGCTCCTTCAACATGAACATGTTGTTGCCGTGCGTCTGGTTGTTGCCGAACGTGATCGTCTGGCCGTCGGGCTTGGCCTTGGCGACGGCACGCGTGCCGATGGCACCGGCGCCGCCCGAAACGTTCTCGACCACGACCTGCTGGCCGAGCGGGCCGGAGATGTCGGCGGCGACGATGCGCGCGATGACGTCGGTGGGACCGCCGGCCGGATAGGCGACGACCATCTTGATCGGGCCGGACGGTTGCCAGGCCGATTGTGCGTTCTGGGCGAAGGCGGGCCCAGAGAAAACAGACTGGGCGAAGGGCGCGGCCAGCAGGCCGGCGCTGAACAGACGACGCTTGATCATGAGATCTGCTTCCTAGGCGTGTGAAATGACGATCTTGCCGAAATGCTTCTGGCTCTTGAGGTGCCGGTAGGCGGCCTGGGCCTCGGCGAACGGGAACACCTTGTCGATGACGGGCTTCAGTCCGTTGGCCTCGATGGCGCGGTTCATCGCCTCGAACATCTGCGTGCTGCCGACATAGAGGCCCTGGACCTTGAGGTTGCGGCGCAGGATCGGCATGGGATCGAGCGTCGCCATGCCCGTCAGCAGCCCGATCACCGCGATCGAACCGCCGAGGCGCGTGGCCATGAAGGAGCGTGGCAGCGTGCCGGCGCCGCCGACCTCGACGGTGATGTCGGCGCCGCGGCCGCCGGTCAGCTTCAACGCTTCCTGGTCCCAGTCCGGCGTCGTCTTGTAGTCGATCACCGCCTCGGCTCCCATCTGCTTCAGCCGTTCGGCCTTGGCGGTGGAACTCGAAGTGCCGATGACGCGGGCGCCGAACATCCGCGCGAACTGCAGTGCGAAGATCGAGACGCCGCCGGTGCCCTGGATCTGCACCACGTCGCCCGCCTTGATATGGCCGATCTCGACCAGCGCGTTCCACGCCGTGACGGCGGCGCAGGGGAGGGTGGCGCCCTCCTCGTAGCTGAGATGCGCCGGCAGCTTCACGACGCCTTCTTCTTCCAGTACCGCGAGTTCGGTCAGCATACCGTCGATCGCGCCGCCCATGGCGGAGGGCATGGCGCTCTCGCTGATGGCGCCGCCGAACCAGCGCTGCATGAAACAGCCCGCGACCCGGTCGCCGACCTTGACCCGGCTGACCCCGGGCCCGACCGCGACGACCTCGCCCGCGCCGTCCGACAGCGGGATCAGGTCGGGCTTCGGCGCCGAGCGTGCATACTGCGCCTCGATGGTGAGCAGGTCGCGGTAGTTCAGCGAGGTCGCCCTGACCCGCACCAGCACCTGCCGCGGTCCCGGCGTCGGATCCGGCCGCTCGGCCAGGGTGAGCGAGTCGATGCCCTTGGGGGCGGGGATGACGTAGCACTTCATTCGTTGGCTCCCGGTTCGGCGCACATCGTAATGTCCCGCACAATGGCGGTGGTGCAGGCGGGGTGCGCCATCGTCACTTGGCGTCGCCCTTCAGTTCGATGATGGTCTTGGCCATGACGGCCTCCTGGTCCCAGGGGAACAGGATCCAGGTGTCCTGGCTCACTTCGGTCACGTAGCTGTCGACCACCGGCCGGCCGGCGGGTTTTGCATAGACCGTGGCGAAATGAGCCTCGGGCAGCATGGCGCGCACGGCGCGGGCGGTGACGCCGGTGTCAACCAGATCGTCGACGATCAGCCAGCCGGCGCCCTTGTCCTGCTCGGCTGAGGTGCCTTTCAGCAGCTCCACCTTGGCGCCGCGTTCCATGCGGTCGTAGGTCGAGCAGCAGACCGTGTCGATCAGGCGAAGATTCAGTTCGCGCGCAATGATGGCGGCCGGAACGAGCCCGCCGCGGGTGATCGCGACCAGGCCCTTGAAGGGTCCGAGGTCGGCCAGCCGCCAGGCCAGGGCCCGCGCGTCGCGATGCAGTTCCGTCCACGAGACGGGGAACATCCTGTTGTAACCAGCACTGCCCGCCATGCGATTTCGTCCCTGGATCCTGTCCGGTTTGGCTTGCCCCTACGGGAGGGCTGCACTAACACCTTCGGCCGAAGCTTAGAAGCGTGCGCCACGGGGATACAGGGCGCGCGGGAGAATATGGTACGAGGACCGCTGAAAAATGGGATTTGAGCTGACGCCCGCTTTCTGGAGCGGTCTGACCCAGATCATTCTGGTCAACATCATCCTGTCGGGCGACAACGCCCTCGTCATCGCGCTCGCCTGCCGGAACCTGGAGAAGAAGCACCAGCGGCCGGCCATCATCATCGGCAGCGGCGGCGCCATCCTGCTGCGAATTCTGTTCGTCCTGATCGTCGACTACCTGTTGTCGATCCCGTTCCTGAAGCTGTGCGGCGGCCTCCTGCTGCTGTGGATCGGCGTCAAGCTGGTCCAGGGCGAGGAAGAGGGCGAGGACGGCGTCAAGGCGGCCAGCTCGCTGGGCTCGGCCATCCGTACCATCATCATCGCCGACGCCGTGATGAGCCTCGACAATGCCATCGCCATCGCCGCTGCCGCCAAGGGCGATACGGTACTGATGGTGTTGGGCCTCATCATCTCGATTCCGCTGATCGTGTTCGGCGCCACGCTGATCATGGCCCTGCTCAACCGCTTCCCGGTCATCGTCATCGCCGGCGGCGCACTGCTGGGCTGGATCGCGGGCGAGGTACTGGCCACCGACCCGGGCTATGCCGCCAAACTCACCGCGATCACGCCGCACGCCAAGACGATCCTCGAGATCGGCTGCGCGGTCCTGGTCGTCGCTGTCGGCTATTTCCTCCAGCATCGGGCGAAGCAGAAGCACCGGGAGCACGATCCGGTCGATCTCGCGGCAACCAAGGGCAAGGAGTAGCGACCATGCACAAGATCAGTGCCATCCTCGTGGCGGTCGACGGTTCGGAGACTTCCGATCGCGCTGTCCAGCACGCGCTCGACATGGTCGCCACCGGCTGCGCGGCCGAGCTGCATCTCCTGAACGTCCAGCCGAGTGTCGGCGGTGCCGTCTCGTCCTTCGTCTCGCGCGAGCAGATCGATTCCTATCATCGCGAAGAAGGCGAGAAGGCCCTCGCTTCGTCGGTGGCACTGGCCGAGAAGGCCTCGGTGACGGCCAAGAAGCATGTCGGCGTCGGCCGTCAGGGCGAGGTCGTCGCCGACTTCGTCCGCAAGCTGAGCGCCGGCCTGGTCGTGATGGGCACGCGCGGCCATACCGGACTCGCCGGCGTGCTGCTGGGCTCGGTCGCGCAGGACGTGATCGCCCACTCCAAGGTGCCGGTCACCCTCGTCAAGTAGCCATTTCGGCCGCGACGGCGTAGAACGCGGGCCCTGCAGGAGGACCGCGTTTGGCCGAGGAGATGTGGCGACACGAGGCGCTGGCGCCCTATGCGACGCTGCCGTGGCAGAGCAAGGGGCGGTATCATCGCGAGGCCGAGTCGCCGAGCCGAAGCCCGTTCCAGCGCGACCGCGACCGCATCATCCATTCGACGGCGTTCCGGCGGCTGAAGCACAAGACCCAGGTCTTCGTGTTCCACGAGGGCGACCATTACCGCACACGCCTCACCCATTCGCTCGAAGTCGCCCAGATCACGCGCACGATCTGCCGCGTGCTGCGCCTCGACGAGGATCTCGGCGAGGCCGTGGCGCTGGCCCACGATCTCGGGCACACGCCGTTCGGCCATGCCGGTGAGGAGGCGCTGCACGGCGTCATGGCCCCCTATGCCGGCTTCGACCACAACGCCCAGACCTTGCGCATCCTCACCAAGCTCGAGGACCGCTATGCCGAGTTCAACGGGCTGAACCTGACCTGGGAAACCCTGGAGGGAGCAGTCAAGCACAACGGCCCGCTGTTGAGGCCGGGCCGGGCGCTAACCGAATTGCCCGCCGCCATCGTCGACTATTGCAAGGACCACGATCTCGAGCTCGATGGCCATGCCGGGCCGGAAGCGCAGGTCGCGGCGCTGAGCGACGACATCGCCTACAACAACCACGACATCGACGACGGGCTGCGGGCCGGTCTGTTCGAGGTCGCCGACCTGCTCGACCTGCCGCTGGTCGGCGAGATGTTCTCGCTGGTGAGTACCAAGTATCCCGGCATCGACCAGACCCGTCTGATCCACGAGGCGGTGCGCCGGGTGATCAACGCCATGGTCGAGGATGTCGTGGCCGAGACGAGGCGCCGGCTCGCAGAAGCTGCGCCGAAGTCGGTGGCCGACATCCGCGCTCACGGCCGCCCCGTCGTGGCTTTTTCCGAGGCGATGGCCGAGACCGAGAAGACCGTGAAGCGCTTCCTCTACACGCGCATGTACGAGCACTGGAAGCTCAACCGGTCGCATTCCAAGGCCCGCCGCGTTGTGGTCGACCTGTTCGAGCTCCTTTTTGCGGAGCCCAACTGTCTGCCCTCGCCGTGGCGCGAGAAGGCCGAGCAGGCCGGCACCCACGCCCGCGCCCGCGTGGTCGCCGACTACATCGCCGGCATGACCGACCGCTTCGCCCTCGACGAGCACCGGCGGCTTTTCGACCTGTATTCGTAAGGCCTGTAGCGCGTACCAATTAGTTTCCGTCGTCTCGACGGGAGCCTCGCGCAGCGAGGCGTAGTGGACAGACCTTTTTTCGTCCCCGAGGCGGCTATTGGCGGAAAAGAGGTTTCTCCACTCCGCGCCTTCGGCGCTCCGGTCGAAACGACGGATGGTTTGTTGAGAGCCCCCTCCCGGATGACAAAAGGCGCGGATTCGGCAATACCCGCCCCATGAATCCCTACCGTCATTTCATCGGCGAGATCGTCGCGGCCCTCCAGTCCCTGCAGGCCGCGGGCGAACTGCCCGAAAAGCTCGATTTTTCCGCCATCACGGCCGAGCCGCCGCGCGATGCCGCGCACGGCGACATCGCGACCAACGCCGCGATGGTCCTGTCCAAGGCGGCAGGCAAGAAGCCGCGCGACATCGCCGAGCCGCTGCTGGCGCGCCTCAAGGCCAATCCCGACGTGGTCGACGGCGCGGTGGCGGGGCCGGGCTTCCTCAACCTCAAGATCGCCGACGGGTTCTGGCGCGGGCGTCTCGCTGACTGCCTGAAGGCCGGGGTCGCCTATGGCGATTCGACGATGGGCGAGGGCGCCAAGGTGAATGTCGAGTATGTCTCGGCCAACCCGACCGGCCCGCTGCATGTGGCCCACGCACGCGGCGCGATCGTCGGCGACGCGCTGGCCAACCTGCTGCACAAGGCGGGCTTCGACGTCACCAAGGAATACTACATCAACGACGCGGGCGCGCAGGTCGACAAGCTCGGCCAGTCGACCTATCTGCGCTACCGCGAGGCGCTCGGCGAGACGATCGACTCGATCCCCGAGGGACTCTACCCCGGCGAATATCTGAAGGAAGTGGGTGCCGCGATTGCCAGGCGCGACGGCGCGCGCTGGATCGGCAAGCCGGAATCCGACTGGCTGCCGGAGATGCGCGCCTTCGCCATCGCCACGCTGATGACGGAGATCAAGACCGACCTCGAGACGCTGGGCGTCCATATCGACGTCTTTTCGTCGGAGCGCGCCCTGGTCGAGAGCGGTGCCGTCGACCGCGCGTTCGAGGAGCTGACGAAGCAGGGCCTCATCTACCAGGGGCGGCTGGAGCCGCCCAAGGGTCAGCTTCCGGACGATTGGGAGGATCGTGAGCAGACGCTCTTCCGGGCCACCCAGTTCGGCGACGAGGTCGACCGTCCGCTCAGGAAGTCGGACGGGAGCTGGACCTACTTCGCCAACGACATCGCCTATCACCACGACAAGTACCGCCGCGGCTTCGCCGACATGATCGACGTGTGGGGTGCCGACCATGGTGGCTACGTCAAGCGCATGAAGGCGGCGGTGAGCGCCATCACCGGCAAGCAGGGCGAGCTCGACGTGAAGCTCTGCCAGCTGGTGCGCGTCATGCGCAACGGCGAGCTGGTGCGTATGTCCAAGCGCGCCGGCACTTTCGTCACCCTGCGCGACCTGCTCGACGAGGTCGGCCCCGACGTCGTGCGCTTCACCATGCTCACGCGCAAGAACGACGCGCCGTTCGACTTCGACCTCGTGAAGGCCACCGAACAGTCACGCGACAACCCGGTCTGGTATGTCCAGTATGGCCATGCGCGGACGCGCTCCGTGATGCGCCAGGCCACGGCCGCGGGCATTGCGGTCGACGGTCTCGCCGGCGCGCCGCTTGACCGCCTCTCCGACACGGGCGAGCTCGCGCTGATCCGCATGATCGCCCAGTGGCCTCGCCAGGTCGAAGCGGCGGCGGTGGCGCACGAGCCCCATCGCATCGCTTTCTATCTCTATGACCTGGCAGCCGCCTTCCACTCCCACTGGAACCGGGGACGGGAGGAGCCGGGCCTGCGTTTCGTGATCGAAGGCGACTCCGATCTCACCCGGGCGCGACTGGCATTGGTACAGGGAATCGGATTTGTGATAGGATCAGGTCTAAAGGTCTTCGGCGTCACACCCGTCGATGAAATGAGATAACAAATGCATGTTCGCCGGTCCCCCTCCGGCGACGGACCAACAATCTACCGGCCCAACGAGTCGGTAGCTGTGCGGCTCGATCCTCCGCCTCGGCCCGTCGCGCATGAACCCGATTCGATACCCCCGCCGCCGCGGGACTCGCTGCTCATGCGGGTCAACCGTCGCCGCGGCCAGATCCTCACGGTGATGGTGTCGGTCGCGGCCGTCGCGAGCTTCGGATCGGTGGTCTGGTGGGCGCACAACCAGGACGTCAAGGCAGGCGGCCGCGGACTGGAACCGCTGGTCGTGCAGGCGCCGACCACGCCGTCACGCGTCAAGCCGGAGAATGCCGGCGGCCTCGTGCCGCCCAATCAGGACAAGGAAGTCTTCAACCGCATCTCGCCGGGTACTGTGCCGACGCAACCCGAGAAGCTGCTGCCCGTCGCCGTGACGCCCAAGCTGCCGCCCAATGGGCTGCCGCTGCCGGCCGCGCCGAAGGAGACAGAGGCGGCGACGAGGACGCCGACGCCGCTGCAGCCAGCCTCTACCGCGGCGGCGCCGGCCGTCACCGAACCGAAGGTGCCCGCCAATCCGCCGAACATGCAGCCGGCGACCAATACGCCGACCACGACCGAGAGCGGTCCCAGCATCGCCAGCCTGATCGAGAACATGTCCGGTCCTACGGGCGGCTGGCGTATCCAGGTCGCCTCCGTGAAGAACGAAGACGTTGCCAAGTCGACCTGGGCGCGGCTGCAGAGCGCGCACGGCGAGCAGCTGTCGAGCCTGCGCATGCAGGCCGTCCGCGTGGATCTCGGCGATCGCGGCGTCTGGTACCGCGTGCAGGCGGGCCCGCTCGACGAGAAGCAGGCTCATTCCGTCTGCGCCTCGCTGAAGGCCCGCAAGGCCGACTGCGTCTCGGTCCCGCCCGCCCGCTAGGATGTGGATTGAGACGACGGAATTCGCAATCAATCCCTTCCCCATTCAGATGGGGAAGTTCCCCGTCAGACGGGGCGATGGGGTCAAGGGCCGAGCAAAGATCGGCCACTCTCTGACCCCTCCGTCGGCTTCGCCGCCACCTCCCCATTTGAATGGGGAGGAAAGTAATTCTGCTTCGCCCAGAAAGAGGATTTGCCGATGAGCCTCCCGCGCGCTCTGATCCTGGGCTGCGCCGGGACCGAACTGTCGGCGGAGGAGCGGGCCTTCTTCCGCGACGCCGATCCGCTGGGCTTCATCCTGTTCGCCCGAAACATCGGCACGGTCGAAAGCACCCGCCGCCTGGTCGACGACCTGCGCTCCTGCGTGGCGCGCGGCGAGGCGCCGGTTCTGATCGATCAGGAAGGCGGACGGGTGGCCCGGCTGCGGCCGCCGCTGTGGCGCAAGGCGCCGCCCGCCCGGCTGCTGGGCGATCTTTATGCCCGCGACCCCGATGCCGGACTCGAGGCGACGAGACTCAATTCCCGGCTGCTGGCAGCGGACGTGGCCGGGATCGGTTGCGACGTCGACTGCCTGCCCGTTCTCGACATCGCCTTTCCCGAGACCCACGCCGTGATCGGCGACCGCGCCTATGCCGACCGGCCCGAACCGGTCGCAGCGCTGGGCCGGGCCGCGGCCGAAGGGTTGATGGCCGAGGGCGTGCTGCCGGTCATCAAGCACATTCCCGGGCATGGCCGGGCCACGGTCGACAGCCACGAGGCGCTACCCAGGGTCACGGCCTCGCGCGCCGAGCTGGAGCGGACGGATTTCGTGCCCTTCAAGCTGCTCTCGGACCTGCCCTGGGCCATGACCGGTCATCTCCTGTTCGAGGCGATCGACCCCAAGGACTGCATCACCGTTTCTGCCGGCTCCGTGCAGAGCGTGATCCGGGCCCATATCGGGTTCGACGGGCTGCTGCTGTCGGACGATCTTTCGATGCAGGCGCTGGGCGGGTCGCTCGGCGAACGGGCGGCCCGGGCTCTTGCTGCCGGCTGCGACATCGCCCTGCACTGCAACGGCCGGATGGCCGAAATGGTCGAGATCGCGGGCCACACCGGTCAGATGACGGAGCGCGCCCATCGACGTTTCCAGGACGGCCGCAGTTTTCTCGCCCGCCATCGGGACCCCGCAGGCGCCCGCGGGCTCGCCGACGCGGCCCGTCGGGTCGCCGAACTCCTCCCGGAATGGGGATAAGGCGCGGCCAAATCCTGTGGCGGCACGCGCGTCCGCTCACTAAACCGGGACAGCATGACCGAACCCGCCAGCCCGCCCCCCGAGGAGGCGTCCGCCGCCGACGGCGCAGCAGCGCCCGTTGAAGCGACGGCTGCCGCGCCCGCGGCGCCGCCGGGCGACGCGTTCGCCGCGACCGGACCCGACGTCATCGCGCCCGGCGAGGGCGAGCTGATCGTCAATCTCGAGGGCTTCGAAGGCCCGCTCGACCTCCTGCTGAACCTCGCACGCGACCAGAAGGTCGACCTGCGCAAGATCTCGATGGTCGCCCTCGTCGACCAGTATCTCGCCCACATCCACCAGGCGCGCCGCATGCGGCTGGAGCTGGCGGCCGATTATCTCGTGATGGCGGCATGGCTCGCCTACCTGAAGTCGCGCCTGCTGCTGCCCGCGCCACCGGCGGGAGAGGAACCGTCGGGCCAGGAAATGGCGGACGCGCTGCAATGGCAGCTGCGCCGCCTCGAGGCGATGCAGGAGGCGGGCGCGCGCCTCATGGCACGCCCGCAGCTCGGCCGGGACATCTTCTCGCGCGGCCAGCCCGAGGGCATCGTCGTCGTGCGCCGCGCCGTGTGGGACGTGAAGCTCTACGACCTGCTGAGCGCCTACGGCTCGCAGGTCAGGCCGAAGGACGCCGACACCTACCAGATCAAGCCGATGGAGTTCTTCTCGGTCGAGGAAGCGGCGGAGCGCCTCGGCCGCATGCTGGGTATCGCCATCGACTGGCAGTCGCTCGAAGCCTTCCTGCCGGCCGGCCTGACCGATCCCGCGCGTCGCCGCTCGGCGATCGCCGCGACCTTCGTGGCCGGCCTCCAGCTCGCCAAGGACGGCCAGATCGAGCTGCGCCAGACCGAGCGCTTCGGTCCCATCCATTTGCGCAAACGTACTGACCAGCAGTGACGGTCCCCGACATGTCAGACACCGAGAACACCACCCCCCAGGTCGAGGACGCCGACGAGCGCGCGCTCGCCCCCGAAGAGGCCGCCGCGACGGATGAGGCCGGCAAGGACGACGAAAAGAAAGAGGATGACGACGTCGAGGACGGCGACGCGGACGACTCCGAGGATGATGATGATTCGGACGACGACGACGACGACGATTCGGACGACGACGAAGATGATGACGAGTCGGATGACGACGACTCGGACGATGAGGACGAAGACGAAGACGAAGACGATTCCGACGACAAAGAGCAGGGCGAGGATGACGGCGGCGCCGAAAAGCCGGCAAAGGATTCTGCCGTAGAAGAGAATTCGTCACCGGACGCGCCCGTCGAGAATGTCCTGGTCGAGACCGTGGCCGCTGAGGCCGTCGCGGTGGCGGCACTGTCCACGGCGGCGGCGGCTGCCGCCCCGGCCGGCGAGGTGACCGACGTCGTGTCGCCCGATCATGCCCAGCATCTGCGGCTGCTCGAGGCGTTGATTTTCGCCGGCACCCAGGCGCTCGGCGAGAAGGAGCTGGTGGAGAGGCTTCCCAACGATGCCGATGTGAAGCGTCTGCTGGCCGATCTCGCGGAGCTGTATGCCGCCCGCGGCGTGAACCTCGTGCAGGTGGCGGGTGGCTATGCCTTCCGTACGGCGCCCGATCTCTCCGAGAAGCTCAAGATCGAGAAGCCGGTGACGCGCAAACTGTCGCGGGCCTCGGTCGAGACGCTGGCCATCATCGCCTACCACCAGCCGGTGACGCGCGCCGAGATCGAGCAGGTTCGCGGCGTCGGCCTCAGCAAGGGCACGCTCGACCTGCTGTTCGAACAGAACTGGATCAAGCCGATGGGTCGCCGTCGGGCGCCCGGCAAGCCGGTGACCTGGGGCACCACGGACTTCTTCCTCGAGCATTTCGGCCTGCCGAACCTGGACGATTTGCCGGGCCATGAGGAATTGAAGGCCGCCGGGCTCTTGGATGCCCGCTCGCAGCCCCCCATATTCAGACCAGACGAGCCCGATCTGCCGCTCGAGCCGACGGAGGACGAGGCCGACGAGCCTCTCGCCGTCGAGGAAAGCCCCGCGGAACCCGGGCGCTGACGCCTCAGAACCACCTTATTCGACAGGTTGCCGGGGCTTCGTGACGGGTGCCATAATCAGCACACGTAATTCGACACGCCGATTGCAATCGATCTTGGGAGCATTGTGAAATGGGAAGCTTCAGCATCTGGCACTGGCTAATCGTGCTGGCCGTCGTGCTGCTGCTGTTCGGCGGTCGCGGCAAGGTCTCGCAGCTCATGGGCGACTTCGGCAAGGGCCTCTCGGCCTTCAAGAAGGGCGTCGGGGGCAGCCAGGAGGAGACACCGCCGCAGGCTCAGCCGGGTACGCAGCCGGGCGACAGCGCCAAGCCGATCTCGGCGCAGGCGACGACGACCCCTCCGAGCGGAACGGTCCACCACCAGGACAGCGCCGCTAAGGTCTAAGAGCGGCCTTGTGAGGGCCTGAACGGCCATGTTCGGTATCGATAGTCCTGAGTTGATGGTCATTGCGGTCGTGGCGCTCGTCGTCATCGGCCCCAAGGAACTGCCCGGCCTGCTGCGCAGCTGGGGCAAGTGGATGGCGCAGATGCGCGGCATGGCCTCGGAATTCCGCGGCCATGTCGATGAGATGGTGCGCCAGGCCGACCTCGACGACGTGAAGAAGCAGCTGACCGCGACGCCCGGCCTCGACCTGCAGGCACTCGACCCGACGCGGGAGATCAAGAGCGCCCTCCAGGAAGGCATGGCCGAAGGCGAGAAGGCGATGGCCGAGGCCAAGGCCCAGCTCGACAATCCCCTCGTGGAACCCGAATCGGCCCCGCAGATCGCGGCCGAAGCCCAGCCTGCGCTCGAAAGCGCCCCGGCAACGCCCGTCGCGGCCACCGAAGCAATGCCGGCGATGGTGCCGGTCGCTGCCGAATCGGCCGTACCCGAAGCTCCGGCGCCGGTTGTTTCAGCCGATGAGAAGCCGGCCAAGGCCGTCGCGGCCGGCTGAGCGCCAACTTGCGCTTTGAATTGCGCCCCAAAGGGCGGCATAACGCGGCTCCCAACGCTGCGAAGTAATCCGTGACCCAGGCATACGACGGACCCGAAGACGACAAGCCGATGCCGCTTCTCGATCACCTGATCGAGCTGCGGAAGCGACTGATCTATGCGCTGATCTGCTTCTTCGCCGTCTTCTTCGTCACGTTCTATTTCGCCAAGCCGATCTTCTCGTTCCTGATCCAGCCGGCGCTGGCCGACGGCTACAAGGTCATCGTCCTCGATATCTTCGAGTTCTTCTTCGTCACGGTGAAGCTGTCGGCCTTCGTGGCGCTGATCGTGGGCTTCCCGCTGATCGCGGTGCAGATCTGGCTGTTCGTCGCGCCGGGACTGTATCGTCACGAGAGGCGCGCCTTCGTGCCGTTCCTCGTCGCCACGCCGTTCATGTTCTATGCCGGCTGCGCGCTCATGTACTATGTCGTGCTGCCGTACGTGATCAACTTCATGCTGACGCAGTACGCGCCGCCCGACATCGAGAAGACGCTGAGATCGTCCGACTATCTCGAACGCATCCTGCAGCTCGTCTTCGCCTTCGGCTTCGCCTTCGAGGTTCCGGTCCTGCTGACCCTGCTGATCCAGGTCGGCATCGCCACCACCGAGGGGCTGAAGTCCAAGCGCCGCTATGCCGTCGTCGTGGCCTTCGTGATTGCCGCCGTGCTCGCGCCGCCCGACGTGGTGAGCCAGATCGCGCTCGCGATCCCGCTGATGGCCTTCTACGAGATCAGTATCCTGATCGGTGGCGTGATCGAGCGGAAGCGGGCGGCTGAAGAGAAGGCCGCCGAGGAGGCCGAGAAGAAGGCCGAGGAAGCCGAAAAGTCCGACCAGGCGACCGGTAGCTAGACATGCACGACATAAGATTCATCCGGGAGAGCCCCGAGGCGTTCGACGCCGGCCTGAAGAAACGCGGTCTCGCGCCGCTTTCGGCCGAGATCCTGGAGATCGACCGGCGCCGCCGCGCCGCCATCTCCGACAGCGAAGCCATCCAGGCGAAGCGCAAGGCGCTCAGCCAGCAGATCGGCATGGCCAAGCGCAAGGGCGAGAACGCCGACGCGCTGATGGCCGAGGTTGCCAACCTCGAGCAGAGCCTGAAGGACGGCGAGCGCGAGGCGAGTCGCCTCGACGAGGAGCTGCGCATCCGCCTCGAGGTGATCCCGAACCTGCCGTTCGACGAGGTGCCCGAGGGCGCCGACGAGACCGCCAACGTCGAGATTCGCCGTGTCGGCAACCAGCGTAATTTCGGCTTCCCGCCGAAGGATCATGTGGCGCTGGGCGAGGCGACCGGCGAAATGGACTTCGCCGCCGCCGTGAAGATCTCCGGCTCGCGCTTCGTGTTCCTGAAATCGCATCTCGCGCGGCTGGAACGGGCGCTGGCGCAGTTCATGCTCGACCTGCACACGGTCGAGGGCGGCTACACCGAGGTCAATCCGCCGCTGCTCGTGAAGGATACCGCCGTCTACGGCGTCGGCCAGCTGCCGAAGTTCGCCGAGGACATGTTCCACACCGACAACGGCTTCTGGCTGATCCCCACCGCCGAGGTCTCGCTCACCAACCTGGTGAACGACATGGTGCTGGAGGAGAAGGAGTTGCCGCTGCGTTTCACGGCCTTCACGCCCTGCTTCCGCTCCGAGGCGGGGTCGGCCGGCAAGGACACGCGCGGCATGATCCGCCAGCACCAGTTCCCCAAGGTCGAGCTGGTCAGCATCACGACGCCGGAACAGTCGGTCGACGAGCACGAGCGGATGACGGGCTGCGCCGAGGAAGTGCTGAAGCGGCTCGGCCTCGCCTATCGCACGGTCGTGCTGTGCGGCGGCGACATGGGCTTCGGATCGCGCAAGACCTACGACATCGAGGTCTGGTTGCCCGGCCAGAACGCCTATCGCGAGATTTCGAGCTGCTCGAACATGGGCGACTTCCAGGCCCGCCGCATGAATGCGCGCTACCGGCCGAAGGAAGGGCCCAAGGGCAAGGGAGGCGCGACGCGCTTCCTCAATACCCTCAACGGCTCGGCGCTGGCGGTCGGCCGCACCCTGGTTGCCGTGCTGGAGAATTACCAGAACGAGGACGGTTCGGTGACGGTACCGGAGGCGCTGCGCTCCTACATGGGCGGCCTCGAGCTCATTCCCGCGCCCCCTGCGGCGTCTGCGCCGGCGCAGAAATGAAGGTCGCCAACCTCGCCAAGGCACGCATCCTCGTCACCAACGACGACGGTATCCACGCGCCCGGGCTCGAGGCGCTGGTCGAGATCGCGACCCAGCTTTCGAGCGACGTCTGGATCGTGGCGCCCGAGGTCAACCAGAGCGGCGCCGGCCATTCGCTGTCGCTGTCGCGGCCGATCCGCGCGCGCGAGGTGAGCGAGGGCAAGGTCGCGGTCGACGGCACGCCGACCGACTGCGTACTGTTCGCCGTCAAGCACCTGATGAAGGACCGCAAGCCCGACCTCGTCCTGTCGGGCGTCAACCGCGGCACCAACATCGCCGACGACGTGACCTATTCCGGCACCATCGCGGGCGCCATGGAAGGTTGCCTGCTCGGCATCCCCTCGATCGCCTTCAGCCAGGCCTACATGCACGACCATCCGGTGAAGTGGGGCACCGCGACGGCCCACGGCGCCGCCGTGGCGCGCCGGGTGCTGGCGCTCGACTGGCCGCGCAACGTGCTAGTCAATGTCAATTTCCCCGATGTGGTCGCGGGTTCGGTTCGGGGCGTGCGGGTCACGCACACCGGCACGCGCGGCTTCGGCGGCCATATCGTCGAGCGCAAGGATCCGCGCGGCGGCACCTACTACTGGATCGGCTACGCCCCGCAGGAGAGCGAGATCGACGCGGCCAGCGACATCGCCGCCGTCCGCTCGGGCCACATCTCGGTGACCCCGCTGCACCTCGACCTGACGCACGAGAGCATGCGCCGGAAGCTCGTCGCGGAGTTCGAGGCGGCGCCCGTCGAACTCGGCTGAGGGGGCGACGTGAACGTCCCCGCCATGCAGCGGCTGATCGCCGAACTGCGCAACTCGGGCATCACGGACGAAAACGTGCTGGGCGCGATCGCCTCGGTCGACCGCGAGCGCTTCGTGACGCAGACCTTCGCCGAGCGTGCCTGGGAGAATACGGCGCTGCCCATCGCGTTCGGCCAGACGATCAGCCAGCCGCTGGTGGTCGCCGCCATGACCGAAGCGCTGCGGGTCGGTCCGCGCATGAAGGTGCTGGAGATCGGCACCGGCTCCGGTTACCAGGCCGCCGTGCTGGCCAAGCTCGCGCGCCGCGTCTACTCGGTCGAGCGCTTCAAACCGCTCTCCAAGGCCGCCGAGCGATTGCTGCTCGACCTCGGCATCTACAACGTCGTGGTCGACATCAACGACGGCAGCAAGGGATGGCCGGGGCAGGCGCCGTTCGACCGCATCATCGTCACCGCCGCGGCAGAAGAGCGCCCGCAGGCGCTGATCGACCAGCTCGCCGTCGGCGGCATCCTGATCGTGCCGGTGGGCCGCGATCCCACCTCCCAGGTCGTCGAGCGCATCGTCAAGAACGAGAGCGGCCTGCAACGCGACACGCTGATGCCGGTGCGCTTCGTCCCGCTGGTCGCAGGGCCATTGCCGGTATTGGGGTCCGGATAAGCAGCGATCGGGTCAAGGCCCCGGTGACGGTTCTTATCCATTCTGCGCCGTGCGGCCCTCCGCGCTTCGGTCGCTACGCGCCCTGCAACGCTCGGTGCCGCCGGAGGCTCCGCTTTGGCGGAGCGTGCTAATGCGGTACACTTCACACATGAAGAACGCCCCTCGCTTCCCCTCGCGATGGGCCGGCCGCATGCACACGCTGGGTACAATGGCGGTGCTGTCGGTCGCGCTCGGCGCCTGCAATACCGTCATGGGTGCCCGTGAAGGCACCATGGAATATCCCGGATCCGCTGCCGGTCCGAATGCCGTTCCGGTCTATGTCGTTCGGGACAAGGACACGGTCGACGGCCTGTCGCGTCGCTACGGCGTGCCGTCGCAGACCATCATCGATCGCAACAACCTCAAGGCGCCTTATACGATCAAGCCTGGGCAGACGCTCGCCATGCCGGGCGCCCGGTTCGTGCAGGACAGCTACGGGGAGCCGGCCAGCCAGCAGACCGCCGCTGCCAATCCCAATGCACCCTCCTCGGTGAAGCGCGAAGGTCTGGCGCCGCCGCCGGGCTCTTCGCAGGGCGAGGCGCCGCGCTCCGCCGCGCCCGCGGGCGAGCCGACGCCGCTCAGCAAGACTTCGGTTACCGTGCCGGCCACGCCGCCCGTAGCGCGGATGATCTGGCCGGTCCACGGCAAGGTCGTCTCGGGCTATGGCACCTCGGGCGGCCAGAAGAACGACGGCATCGACATCGCCGCCGCCAAGGGCACGCCGGTGAAGGCGGCCGAGGGCGGCAAGGTCGTCTATGCCGGAGGCGAGGTCGCCCGCATGGGTAACCTGCTGCTGATCGACCATGCCGGCGGCTACATCACGGCCTACGGCAACAACGAAGAGCTGCTCGTGAAGAAGGGCGACGTGGTCAAGAAGGGCCAGACCATCGCCAAGGTCGGCAATTCCGGCGGAACGGCCGAGCCTCAGCTCCATTTCGAGGTCCGCCGCTCCGGCAAGACCATCGACCCGAGGACGGTCCTCGGCCCGCAGTGACGGGAAAGGTCATTCGTCCTTACGTCGCTCCCGGACATTGCTGCCCAATGTCCTGACGCTCACGGGCCGAGCTTCGCTCGGCCTATACGATCTTGCCGATCATCTTGTACTCGCCCTTGCGGTCCTCGATTTCGAGGACCCAGAGGTCGGGATCGCGGGCGACCTGGCGGGCGATGTAGGCGTCGGCCTCCGCCTCGGTGACGGGCGCTGGGCCCGTGCCGCGGCTCCACGCCGGCTCGTCGCCGAGCGTGCTGGTCTGGGTGAACACGGTCACGCCGGCCTCGAAGCGGTTGATCTTCAGCAGCACCGTTCCGACATCGGGATCGCCTCGTCGCACGACGGCTGCCGGAATGAACGCGCGGTCGCACAGGCGTATCTGCGCGCTGACCCAAAGTCCTGTCGTGAGCCCCATTACCATGCGGCCTTCATGGCGGGCGCCGCCCGGCCCGTCAAACGCAGGCTTCGCGCTTGCCCCAACCCGGGCTTCGCCCTTGCCCCAACGCGGGCTTCGCCCTTGCCGAGGCGGACGGGTTCGGCCAATACAGCGCGCTCCATGGCCGATCCTCCTCTCCTCGCGCTGAGCGACATCCGCTTCCATCTCGGCGACCAGACCATCCTGGCCGGCGTCGATCTCGGCATCGCGCCGGGCGAACGCCTGTCGCTGGTCGGCCGCAATGGCGCCGGCAAGTCGACCCTGCTGCGCATCCTGGCCGGCGCGCCGATCGCCGATTCCGGTGAGCGCTTCGCCCAGCCCGGCGCGACCGTCGCCACCCTGCCGCAGGAGCCGGATTTCTCCGGCCACGCCACGGTCGCCGACTATGTCGCCTCCGCTCTCACCGATTCGCTGGGGCCGGACGATTATCGCGTCGCCGCCATCCTCGAGGACATGAAGCTCGACAGCGGGCGCGATCCGACCACCCTGTCGGGCGGCGAGGCGCGCCGTGCGGCGCTGGCGCGCGTGCTGATCGGCGAGCCCGACGTCATGCTGCTCGACGAGCCGACCAACCATCTCGACCTGCCGACCATCGAATGGCTGGAAGAGAAGCTCTCGAAGTGGCGCGGCGCCTATGTGCTGGTGAGCCATGACCGGCGTTTCCTCACCAATCTGTCGCGCGCCGTGCTGTGGCTCGACCGTGGCATCGTGCGCCGCCTCGACAAGGGCTATGGCGAGTTCGAATCCTGGTCGAACGACATCATCGAGCGCGAGGCGACGGAGCGGCACAAGCTCGACCGGCTGATCGAGCGCGAGACCGAGTGGGCCGGCAAGTCGATCCGCGCCCGCCGCACGCGCAACGAGGGCCGCCTGCGCGCGCTCAACGCCCTTCGCCAGCAGCGCAGCCAGCAGATCGGCCCCGTCGGCCGCGCCACCATCGAGGCCGGCAGCGCCGAGGCCTCGGGGGCGCTGGTCGTCACGGCGCGCAACATCACCAAGCGCTGGGGCGACAAGCCCATCGTCGAGGATTTCTCGACCCGCATCTTCCGCAAGAACCGCATCGGCCTGATCGGGCCGAACGGTGCGGGCAAGACGACGCTGCTCAAGATGCTGATGGGCGAGCTGGAGCCCGACAGCGGCACGGTGAAGCTCGGCGCCAACCTGATGCCGGTGGTGATCGACCAGCGCCGCATCGGCCTCGATCCCGACAAGACGCCGTGGGAGACGCTGGCCGACCGCAACGACCATGTGCTGGTGCGCGGTCACCTCACGCACGTGATGACCTACCTGCGCGAGTACCTGTTCCGCGACGAGCAGGCGCGCCAGCCGGTGCGCACCCTCTCGGGCGGCGAGCGCAACCGCCTGCTGCTCGCCAAGGCGCTGGCCGCGCCGTCGAACATGATCGTGCTCGACGAACCGACCAACGATCTCGACGCCGACACGCTCGACCTGCTGCAGGAGGCGCTCGACGATTACGACGGCACCGTCCTGCTGGTGAGCCACGACCGCGACTTCCTCGACCGGCTCGTGACGTCGACGATCGTGCTCGAAGGCGACGGCACGGCGACCGAATATGCCGGCGGCTACAGCGACTACGTGGCCCAGCGCGGCCCGAGGGTGGAGCCCACGGGCGTCACGCCGTCGCGCGCCAAGGCGAAGCCTGCGGCGGCCAAGGACAGCGGTCAGGGCAAGGCCCGCCTCGGCTACAAGCGCGAACGCGCCCTGGTCGAGCTGCCCAAGAAGATCGAAGCCCTGCAGGCCGAGATCGCCACGTTGCAACAGGCGCTGGCCGACCCCGACCTCTACCGCCGCGATCCCAAGTCCTTCCAGGCCAAGACCACCCGCATCGGCACCGCGCAGGCCGAGATCGAAGCCGCCGAGACGGAATGGCTGGAGCTCGAGATGCTGCGCGAGGAACTGAGCGGCTAAGGGCTTTCCGCTTCAAGTTCATCCACACCCCGCCCTCATCCTGAGGAGCACGCCGAAGGCGTGCGTCTCGAAGGATGGGCAACAAACGTGGTGCTCGTGCCCATGCTTCGAGACGCGCTCCTGCGGAGCGCTCCTCAGCATGAGGTTGGTGGGGGTGATTCCTTTGCGTCTGGAAGGACTTTGGCTCCCGTCGTCTCGACCGGAGCGCGTAGCGCGGAGTGGAGAGACCTCCTCTCCACAATTTGACGGCAATTGGCAGAGAGAAGGCCTCTCGACTGCGCTTCGCTCCGCTTCGGGCGGGGTAACCCCCGCCCTTAGGCGACGGAGTGTTACTTTTGCTTCCTCGCGTAGTGCGCCGCGATCATCAGCGCGGTCGCGACCGTCACCTTCTTGCCCGTCGGGATGTGCAGGAACTCGTTGGGGCCATGCGCATTCGAGTGGGGGCCCAGCACGCCGGTGATCACGAACTGCGTCTTGGGGAATTTGTCGCCCAGCATGCCCATGAACGGGATCGTGCCGCCTTCGCCCATGTAGGCGACCGGCTCGCCGAACGCTTCCTGCGAGGCGTCGTTCACCGCCGTTTCCAGCCACGGCGCCAGCGGCGGCGCGTGCCAGCCGCTCTGGCCACCTTCGCCGGCGTCGAACTCGACGGTGGCGCCGTAGGGCGGATCGGACTCCAGCGCCTTCTTCATGGCCTTCACGGCCTCCTTGGCGTCGAGCGTCGGCGGCGTGCGCACGCTGATCTTGGCCTCGGTGTAGGGCAGCAGCACGTTGCCGGCATCGACCGGCTCGGGATAGCCCGCCATGCCGACCGTCGCGAGCTGCGGCCGCCAGGTGCGGTTCAGCACCATCTGGCCGAGATCCTCGACCATCGGCTTGGTCGTGCCGGCGAACGGGAACTTGCGATAGACCTCCTCGCCCAGCACGCGCGCGGCCTCCGAGGCCTGCGCGATGCGCTGCGGCGGGATCTGCACGAACAGCTCCGGCAGTTTCATCTCGCCGGTCGCCTCGTCCTCAAGGCGCGTGAGCAGCGCGCGCGTGATGCGGAAGGAGGAGGGCACGATCCCCGACGCGTCGCCCGAGTGCACGCCCTCGTTCAGCACGGTCACCTTCAGCGTGCCGGCCGCGATGCCGCGCAACGACGTGGTGAGCCACATCCGGTCCCAGTCGCCGCAGCCGGAATCGAGGCAGACGACCAGCGACGGATCGCCGATCCGGTCGAGCAGGTGGTCGACGTAGAAGGGCAGGTCGTAGCTGCCGGACTCCTCGCAACCCTCGATCATGATGACGCAGCGGGCGCGCGGCACCTTCTGCTCCTTGAGAGCCAACAGCGCCGCGAAGCAGGCATAGATCGCATAGCCGTCGTCGGCGCCGCCGCGGCCGTAGAGCTTGTCGTCCTTGCGCACCGGGATCCACGGCCCCATGCCCTCGGCCCAGCCCTTCATCTCCGGCTGCTTGTCGAGATGGCCGTAGAGCAGGACGGTGTCGTCGTCGGCGTCGCCCGGGATCTCGATGAAGATCAGCGGCGTGCGCCCCGGCAACCGCACCACCTCCATCGTCGCGCCCGCGAAGGCCGCCACATGCGGCCGCGCCCAGTCGGTCATCAGGGTGACCGCCTGCTCCATGTAACCGTTCTCCTCCCACTTCGGATCGAAGGACGGCGACTTGTTGGGGATGCGGATGTACTCGGTGAGCGACGGCAGGATCTGCTCGTCCCAGAAGCTGCCGATGAAGGTCTTGAGCTGGTCGGGGTTCATGGGCGGGAGTTTAGTCCCCCGCTAGGCCCTCGCAAACTCTCAGCTCTTGGTCGCCTCGACCTTCTTCTCGGATTTATCCTTCTCAGACTCATCCTTCTCGGCCTTCTCCGCCTCGTCTTCGACGGGGGGCTTCGCTTCTTCTTCCGCCGGCTCTTCTTCCTCCGCTTTCACGGCCTTCTCCGCCTCACCCTCGGTGGGCTTCTCCGCCTCGTCTTCGACGGGGGCCTTCGTGTCCTCGTCCGCCGGCTCTTCTTCTTCCGCCTTTACGGCCTCCTCGGCCTTACCCTCAGTGGGCTTCTCCGCCTCGTCTTCGACGGGGGCCTTCGCGTCCTCGTCCGCCGGCTCTTCTTCTTCCGCCTTCACGGCCTTCTCGGCCTCGGCCTTCGCAGGCTCCACCGGCTCGATATTATCGGGATCGAACCATGTCGCGGCGCGGTCGAAGGCGGCGACGAGGGCGGCGGCTTCGATCGGGTCGACCAGGGTTTCGAAGCCGTGGAGGATGTTGTTGCGGATGCGGCGCAGGGTATCGAGCTGGCGCAACCGGTCCTTCGACAGATTGAAGCGTGGATCCTCGAACAGGCTTTCGAGCGGGACGGTCCGGTCGCCTTCCATGTCGGCGTGGCGCTTGACCTCGCGTTCGAAATTCACGGCGGCGTTCAGCACCGCCTGGTAGGGCATCTTGAGGTCGAGCAGCTGCTTCGGCGCCAGCGCTTCCACGGGGGTCCGCTTGGTGGGCGCGTGGGCGAGGTTGCGGAAGAGGGGGCGCTGGCCGTCTTCGGGCTTTTCCGGCTCGGGTTCGGGCAGGGCGCCCTGCTCCTTCAACTCCTCGATGCCGACCCGGATGCTGACGAAGTCGTTGGCGGGCTTGGGGGCGGGCTTCGGGACCGGGCTCGCCGCAGACTCGGGGACGGGTGCCGCGACGGGCACGGGCGCCGGTTCGTCGACCGGTTTGGCGACGGGTTCGACGATGGGTGTGGGGAGGGGCTCGGCCGTCGGCGCGGCGATGAGCGCGGGCGCGGGCTCCGGTTCCTTTTCCGGTGCTTTCTCGGGAGCCGGCAACTTGAGCGGCTCGGGGGCAGGTGCGCTGACGGCGGCCGGCGCCGGTGGCTCGGTCCGGCCCGTCCGCGCGGCGCGCAGGACCAGGCCCTGCGCCGCCAGGATGCAGAAGAACGCCACGCCGCCCGCCGTCACGCCGTCGAGCGGCATCTGCTTGGCCTGTGCCACCAGCGTTCCGTAGGCCGCGCCGCCGGCCAGCGGGAGCACCAGCTCTTTCAGCACGCGTAGCGCGATTGGCGTCCTGCCAGCCTTCTTCTTGTCCATAGACCCCAATCCATTCGCTCCGGCTCCCCTCAGTGAGAGGGCGCTGCCGGAAAAGCCCGCGCCCTACTAACAAACCTCACGAGTTGACGCCAACGGACCCGTCCGCTACCCCCTCGCCACCCCGAAGGACCCCCAAAAAGTGCCCGATTCCGCCGCTCTTCCCGCTTCCGACGCCCGTCTGGCTGGCCATCCCGCCGGGCTCAGGCGCACGTTTGCGATCATCTCGCATCCCGACGCCGGCAAGACGACGCTGACGGAGAAGCTGCTTCTGTTCGGCGGCGCCATCCATGTCGCCGGTGCCGTGAAGGCGCGCGGCGAGGCGCGGCGGGCGCGCTCGGACTGGATGAAGATCGAGCAGCAGCGCGGCATCTCGGTCACCACCTCGGTGATGCATTTCGAGTATGGCGGCGCGGTCTTCAACCTGCTCGACACGCCGGGCCATGAGGACTTCTCCGAGGACACCTACCGCACCCTGACCGCCGTCGATTCGGCGGTGATGGTGATCGACGCCGCCAAGGGCATCGAGGCGCGCACCCGCAAGCTGTTCGAGATCTGCCGCCTGCGCGACGTGCCGATCATCACCTTCATCAACAAGATGGACCGCGAGTCCAAGGATCCGATCGAGCTGCTGGACGAGGTCGCCTCGACCCTGGCGCTCGACGTCTCGCCCATGACCTGGCCGACCGGCTCGGGCCAGAACTTCAAGGGCACCTACGATCTCAACAACAACCGCATGCTGGTGTTCGACAACACCGACAGGAGCCGCATCGGCGAGGTGATCGAGAACTACACCATCGCCGATCCGAACTTCGCCGAGGAGGTCGAGCTGGTGCGCGCCGGCTATCCGGCGTTCGATCTCGAAAGCTATCGCGCCGGTCATCTCTCTCCGGTGTTCTTCGGCTCGGCCTACAACAATTTCGGCGTGAAGGAGCTGCTCGACGCGATCGCCGCCTGGGCGCCGCCGCCGCGGCCGCAGCCCGCCGAGCCGCGTCCCATCGAGCCGACCGAACCCAAGGTCTCGGGCTTCGTGTTCAAGGTCCAGGCCAACATGGACCCCAACCATCGCGACCGCATCGCCTTCCTGCGCCTGTGCAGCGGCAAGTTCCGCCGCGGCATGAAGCTGACGCAGATGGGCACGTCCAAGGTTCTGTCGGTCAATTCGCCGATCCTGTTCTTCGCCCGTGAGCGCGAGATCGTCGACGAGGCGTGGCCCGGCGACATCATCGGCATTCCCAATCACGGCGTGCTGCGGGTCGGCGACACGCTGACCGAGGGCGAGGCGATCAAGATCGTCGGCATTCCCAACTTCGCGCCGGAAATCCTGCGCCGCGTGCGGCTGGAGGATCCGATGAAGTCCAAGCAGCTGCGGCGCGCGCTGGAGGATCTGGCCGAGGAGGGCGTGACCCAGGTGTTCCGCCGGGTCATCGGCGGCGACCATATCGTGGGTGTCGTCGGCGAACTGCAGCTCGACGTGCTCAAGACCCGCGTCGAGGCCGAGTACAACGTCCATATCGATCTCGAGCCCGCGCCGTTCGAGACCGCGCGCTGGATCTCGGCCGAGACCAAGGCCGACCTCGAAGAGTTCATGTCGGCCAATCGCGGCGGCATGTCCGAGGATCGCGATGGCTCCCCGGTGTTCCTCGCCCGCAACGCCTGGGAACTCGGCTACATCGCCGAGAAGAGCCCGAAGGTGAAGTTCTCGGATATCCGCGAACGCGCTTAGCGTCTTATATCAGTCTTCCAAAAAGGCACCTCACCCTGAGGAGCGGTCCACCGGACCGCGTCTCGAAGGGTGGGAACGAGCACTTCGTCTGTTGCCCATCCTTCGAGACGGCCGCTGCGCGGCCTCCTCAGGATGAGGTGGTGGGTGAACTCGACGCGGAAAGACTCTACTGGTTTCGCCGCACTCAGAATGGCCGCACGCCTGTAATGCATGGCTCCGGGCTTTCCGGGCCCGGCCTTGTGTGAAAGGCTTGCCGTCCCAGTACAGAACAGCGGGACGGGCCATGCACGACATCGTCATTCGCGGCGGGACCATCGTCGACGGCACGGGCGCGCCGGCGTTCCAGGGCGACGTCGCACTCTCCGGCGACAGGATCGTCCAGGTCGGCGGCAAGGCCGGTCCGGCCAGGCGCGAGGTCCAGGCCGAAGGCCGGCTGGTCACGCCGGGCTGGGTCGATGTCCATACCCACTATGACGGCCAGGCCACCTGGGACCCGGTGCTGGCGCCGTCCTCGTGGCACGGCGCCACGACCATCGTGTTCGGCAATTGCGGCGTCGGCTTCGCGCCGGTGCGAGCTGAGCACCAGAAGGCCCTGATCGAAATGATGGAGGGGGTAGAGGACATTCCCGGCATCACCCTCACCGAAGGCCTCACGTGGGACTGGGAGAGCTTCCCGGAATATCTCGACGCGCTGGAGCGCCTGCCGCGTACGATCGATATCGGCGCCCAGGTCGCCCACCATCCGTTGCGCGTCTATGCGATGGGCGAGCGCGCCATCAACCGCGAGAGGGCGACCGCCGAGGACATCGAGCTGATGGCGCGGCTTACCGAGGAGGCGCTGAAGGCCGGCGCCGTCGGCTTCACCACCAGCCGCACCGACCAGCACAAGACGCTGGCCGGCGACCTGGTGCCCGGCCGCTATGCCGAGCATGAGGAGCTGATCGCCATCGGCAAGGCGATGGGCCGTGCCGGCGTCGGCACGTTCGGCTTCCTGTCCGACTTCGACGACGAGAAGGCGGAGTGGAGCTGGGTCCGCCAGGTCGCGCGGGAGAGCGGCCGGCCGGTCTGGTTCCTGCTGACCGACCGCAGCTACGATCCGCAGCGCTACAAGCGCCTGATGGACGGCGTGCGCGCCGCGCGCGCCGATAACCTACCGCTTTACGCCCAGGTCGCCGGGCGCCCGGTGGGCCTCACGCTCGGCCTCAACACCTCGCTCAATCCGTTCGGCCTGCGCGAGGGCTATGCCGAGCTGGCCCATCTGCCGCCGGCCGAGATGCTGGCGAAGCTGCGCACGCCCGAGGTGCGCCGCCTGATCCTGTCGCAGGAGGCCTCGCCGCGCCTGCTCGAGGTGCTGCCGCCGCTGTCGCGCCAGATCGCGACGCGCTGGGACCGTATGTATCCGCTGGGCGACAAGCCGGACTACGAGCCGGCGCCGGAGCGCAGCATCGAGGCGCTGGCCAAGGCCCAAGGCGTGACGCCGCAGGAATATTGCTACGACTATCTGGTCGGGGCCGAGAACCGCATGGTCTACTTCCCCGTCACCAACTACGTGCACGGCGATCTCGAGGTCGTGCGCGAGCTGATCGAGGATCCGCACACCATCCTCGGCCTGTCCGACGGCGGTGCGCATTGCGGTGTGATCTGCGACGCCTCGCTCAACACCTCGATGCTGCAGCATTGGGTGCGCGATCGCTCGCGCGGCCCGCGCCTCGGCCTGGAGTTCGTGGTCAAGCGCATGACCAGCAGCACCGCCGACTTCTACGGCTTCAAGGATCGCGGCCGCCTGCAGCCGGGCCTGAAGGCGGACGTCAACGTCATCGACTTCGACGGCCTGACCCTGCACAGCCCCAAGATGATCTTCGACCTGCCGGCCGGCGGCCGCCGCTTGGTCCAGAGCGTCGACGGCTACGACATGACGATCTGCTCCGGCACGCCGATCTTCGAGAAGGGCGTCGAGACCGGCGCGCGTCCCGGCAAGCTGGTCCGTTCGACGGCCGACTGAGACTGAAGCATATCGGTTTTTCCAAAAGCCACCTCAGGATGAGGTGGTGTGGGTGAACTCGAAGCGGAAAGACTCTACAACAACAAGGGCATCACCTCTTCGGCGACCAACCATAGGCCTTGGCGCAGGCGCCGCCCATCAGCATCGCCCGCTCGCTGTCGCTGAGCGTCTTCGTCTCGAGGAACGGCTTCACCGCATTCTCGTAGTTCACCACGGCGAAGGCCCGCGTCCAGTCGGTGCCCCAGAGGCAGCGCTCGAAGCCCCAGGCGTCGAAGATGCGCTTCAGCGGCTCCCAGATGTCGGGATACGGATAGGGCTGCTTCGAGAGCGTGCAGGCGCCGCTGATCTTGATCACGGCGTTCGGGCGCTTGGCGAGCTCGAGGATCTTCGGCAGGTCGGCCCAGGGTTCGGCCGGCGCGGGCGGGACGCGCGGCTGCAGGATGCCGAGATGGTCGACGATGAAGCGCGTCTCGGGATGGCGGTCGATGATCTGCATGCCCTCGTCGACCTGGCCCCAGAACAGGAAGTTGAGCGGCAGGTCGTACTGAACGGCGGCCTTGCAGATGCGGTCGAGGCCGGGATGGTCGGCGGCGCGCTTCTCCTCCTCGCGCAGGAAGATACGGATGCCGACCGCGCCCTGCGTCTCCTTCCACTTCGCGACGACGTCGGCCACGTTCTCGTCGTCGGGATCGACCGGCTTCACGATGGCCATGCGGTTCGGATGACGCCGCGCCACCTCCTCGGCGTAGCTGGCGTCATAACGGTAGGTCGCGAAAGGCGAGATCATGATTGCGCCGTCGACGCCGACCGCGTCCATGGCCGCGACCATCTCGTCTCCCGTCACGTGCGCGGGCCAGTTCGGGATGGTGGCCCAGGGCCGTTGCAGCGTGTTCGCCTCGTAGGCGTGGACCTGGGAATCGATGATCGGCATGGGGTGCTTCCTCTCTTTCGTTACTTCTTCTTCCGCTCGGTCACCGGCACGGTGACTTCATCGGTGCGCAGCTTGCCCAGCTCCTCCGTGCCGAGGCCCAGCAATTCGCCGAGCACCGCATCGGTATGCTGGCCCAGGGTCGGTGCCGGGCGCTTGATCTCCGACTTGCCGCCGGTGTGGAGCCGGATGGGGGAGATCGGCACGCGGGTCTTGCCGCGGCGCGGATGCTCGACATCGACCCAGAAGCCGCGCGCCTCGAGATGCGGATCGTAGGCGACCTCGCGCGCAGTCTTCACCGGGGCACACGGGACGCGCGCTTCGGTGAGCGCGGCCAGCACCTCGTCCTTCGTCTTCGGCAGCGTCCAGGCGCCGACCATGTCGTCGATCGTCGACATGTTCTTGGCGCGGCCCGGCGTCGTCATGAACTCGGGATTGGTCAGCAAATCCTCGCGGCCCAGCATCTCGCACATCGATACCCAGTGCCGCTCGGCCGAGGTGAAGATCGCGACATAGCCGTCGCGGCAGCGATAGGTGTTGTACGGCGCCATCGCCAGCGCGGGGTGACGGTTGCCGGTACGGTCGGGCACGTTCTTGTCGCCGTCCATCACGGCACCCAGCGCCGAGGCGATCGAGATTGCGCCGGCCTCGTGCATGGCGACCTCCACCCGCTGGCCCTTGCCCGTCCGTTCGCGTTGCACCAGCGCGCCCAGGATGCCGGCGCAGAGATGGATGCCCGCCAGGAAGTCACAGACCGCGGCGCCGGCCTTGGTCGGCGGCCCGTCGGCATCGCCGGTGGCGTTGGTGATGCCGCTCATCGCCTGGATGGTGACGTCCATGGCGGCGAGGTCGCGATAGGGACCGTCGAGGCCAAAGCCCGAGCTGCCGCCATAGACCAGGCGCGGGTTCAGTTTGCTCAGCACCTCGTAGCCGAGGCCGAGCCGGTCCATGACGCCGGCGGCGAAGTTCTCGATCAGCACGTCGGCCTTCTCGACCAGCGCCAGGAACAGCTCCTTGCCGCGCGGCTGCTTGAAGTCGAGGACCACCGACTCCTTGTTGGAGTTCAGCATGACCAGCGGATAGGGCTCGACCTCGCGCTTGCGGCGGCGCACCACGTCGCCCTCCGGCGGCTCGATCTTGAGCACGCGCGCGCCCATGAAGGCGAGCTGCAGGCCGCAATAGGGACCATTGTAGATCTGCCCGAGATCGAGGACGAGCATGCCGTCGAGCGGCCGTCGGATCTGGGGCGGGATGGTCATGGCGTTTTCTCCGGTAGGCTTACTCGAACTGTAACGCGATCCGGCCGCACAGGCAGCGCGGAGTGCACATTCGGTCCGTTGTGCGAGGGGACAGTGCCGTTTATGAGGGGCGGATCATGAGCACCATCACGCGAATCGACTGCGGCCCGCGCATGAGCGAGGCCGTCATCCTGGGCAACCGCATCCACTGCTCGGGCATGATCCCCGAGGATACGAGCCTCGACATCACCGGCCAGGTCCGGCAGGCGCTGGCCGAGATCGACTCCCTGCTGGCCAAGGGCGGCAGCGACAAGTCGAAGATCCTCACCGCCACGATCTGGCTGAGCGATATCGCGGATTTCGCCGCCATGAACGAAGTCTGGGATACCTGGGTCACGCCGGGCCACACGCCCGCCCGCGCCACCGTCCAGGCCCGGCTGAACGACCCGGACATGAAGGTCGAAATCATGGTCGTCGCGGCGATCTAGCCTCTGCTAAGGTCCCGCCCGTTTTCCAGTTTCATCGAGGAGAGACAATATGAGCATCAAGCGCATCAACGCCGGCGCCCGCATGAGCAGCGCCGTGGTCCACGGCGATACGGTCTATCTCGCCGGCCTCACCGCCGACGACGCAAAGGCCGACGTGAAGGGCCAGACCCAGCAGATCCTCGCCAAGGTCGACAAGTTCCTGGCCGAGGCCGGCACCGACAAGTCGAAGGTGCTGTCGGCCAACATCTGGCTGACCGACATCTCGACCTGGAGCCAGATGAACGAAGTGTGGGACGCCTGGGTGTCCCCCGGCAACGCCCCGGCCCGTGCGACGGTCGAAGCCAAGCTCGCGGCTCCCGGCCTCTCGGTCGAGATCATGATCCAGGCCGCCAAGTAAGCGCGCACCTGTTTCGAGAGAGAAAGGGCCGGCAGTCGCCGGCCCTTTGCTTTGGCGGGCACCGTCTTGACGGAATTGCCCATCGTCGGCTCTTATCCGCCCGAACTCTGGGGAGAGGTCGGATGTTGGTGAAGAGCGTACTCGCGGGCCTGTGCCTCGCGGGGTTGTCGTCGATGGCGCTGGCGCAGAACAACCCGCAGCCTTACGGCAAGGGCTTCGACAGCTGGAATTTCACGCGCGTGAAAGAGTCGAGCGGCGTCACCAACTGCCGCGCCTTCCGCCGGGTCGGCGGCCGCGACGACATCATGGCGATGCGCACCGACGGCTATTCCTATCTCAGCGTCCGCGCCGAGGGCCGCAAGGGCAAGTTCCCCAATTCCATCATCGTTCCCCTGCGCGAACCGGCGAACGGCATGCAATGGGACAACACGATCGCGGCCGACGGGAAACGCATGTGGGTCGCCCTGCCGCCGGCGGCCATCGAGATCATCGCAGCCAAGGGTGGCTACAGCATGCTGCTGGGCGGCAGCGAGGACCGCGACGACGTCAATCTCGGCAAGAGCGCCCCCGCTGCCTGGAAACGCGTCAAGGAATGCATCGTCGACTCGGGCGGGTGAGGGGCGGTCCGCCATAGCCCGACTTCGGCTGTTTGTTCTTCCAGCTACCCCCTCATCCTGAGAGGCTGGCTCGAAATGAATTGAATCGATTGAAGCACTTACCTCATCCTGAGGAGCGCCGCGAAGCGGCGCGTCTCGAAGGATGGGCCACAGACGTGATCTAAGTGCGTCTCTTCGCCAGCTCTTGAAGTGATCCGTAGTCGCCTCGAATGAGCGCTTCTTTCTTGGCACGGGACCAGCCCTTGAGCTGCCGTTCCACGGCGACGGCGTCGATGATGTTCTGGAAGTGCTCACCCCAGAGCAGCTTCACGGGCAACCGCTTCGAGGCATAGCCGCCATGGGTTCCATTGTTGTGCTCGGATACGCGGCGCTCCCATGCGTGCAGAGCCTACGTCGTAACTATCGTCAGCACATTTCAGCAGATAGACGTAGGCGCCAGGCTCCTCGGACATTCGAGCATTCGTCTTGTTGCCCATCCTTCGAGACGGCCGCTGCGCGGCCTCCTCAGGATGAGGTGGTGCGGGTTGCAGGCGCTTAGCCTCTAATTGATCGGCCCGATGATCTTGCCCGGGTTCATGATGTTGTCCGGGTCGATCGCCTTCTTGATCGCGCGCATCAGCGACATCGCCTCGCCGTGCTCGGCGTAGAGGTACTTGATCTTGCCGATGCCGACGCCGTGCTCGCCGGTACAGGTGCCGCCGAGATGCTGGGCGCGCGCGACCATGCGGTCGTTCAGCGCTTCGGCCTTCGGCAGGTAGGTCGGGTCTTCGGGATCGACCATCATGGTGAGATGGAAGTTGCCGTCGCCGACATGGCCGACGATGGGGGCGTAGAGGCCGTTGGCCTGGATGTCCTTCTGGGTCTCCAGAATGCACTCGGCCAGTCGGCTGATCGGCACGCAGACATCGGTCGCCCACATGCCCCAGCCCGGCTTGTAGGCCTTTGCGGCCCAGGCGGCGTCATGGCGGGCCTGCCACATCCTGCTGCGCTCCTCGGCCTGGTTGGTCCAGGCGAAGTCGCCGCCGCCATGCTCGGCGGCGATGGCCTGCACCATCTCGGCCTGTTCCTTGGTGCCGGCCTCGGTGCCGTGGAACTCGAGCAGCAGCAGGTTCTTCTGCGGCAGCGTGAGCTTGGAATACTGGTTCACCGTGTCGACCGTGTAAGTGTCCATCAGCTCGATGCGCGCCACCGGGATGCCGGACTGGATGGTCTGGATCACGGTGTTGACCGCGCCTTCCAAGGTGTCGAAGGCGCAGGTCGCCGCGACCATCGATTCCGGCGTGCCGTAGAGGCGGAGCGTGATCTCGGTGATGACGCCCAGCGTGCCCTCGGAGCCGACGAACAGCTTCACCAGGTCGTAACCCGCGCTCGACTTCCGCGAGCGGCGGCCGAGCTGCATGATCCGGCCGTCCGGCGTCACGACCTGCAGCGACAGCACGTTCTCGCGCATCGTGCCGTAACGCACCGCGTTGGTGCCCGAGGCGCGCGTGCTGGTCATGCCGCCGATCGAGGCGTCGGCGCCGGGATCGATCGGGAAGAACAGGCCGGTCGCGCGGAGATACTCGTTCAGCTGCTTGCGGGTAACGCCGGGCTGCACGACCACATCGAGGTCGGCTTCGTTGACCTGCAGCACCTTGTTCATGCGGCTGACGTCGAGCGAGATGCCGCCGTTGGGGGCGCTGATATGACCCTCCAGCGAGGTGCCGGTGCCGAACGGGATGATCGGGGTCTTGTGGCGGGCGCAGAGCTGGACGATCTGCTGCACTTCCTCGGTCGATTCGGCGAAGACCACGGCGTCGGGCAGGTGGGCTTCGTGATACGAAATGTCCTTGCCATGCTGTTCGCGCACGGCGTGCGCGGTGCTGACCCGGTCGCCGAACAGCGCCTTCAGCTCGGCGATCGTGGCATCGACGTTGAGGGGTTTCGCCTGGGCCGCTACAGCCATGCTCGTTCTCCTAGCGTAAGCCGTTTGGATACGCTCAAATGCGACCAAAGCCAACCTGAGGAAACCGCCCCATGCGCGACGTCTACATGATCGGCGCCTACACGACCGTCTTCAAGAAGCACCCCGGCCTGAGCTTCGGCGATCTTGCCCGGGAGGCCTATCTGGGCACCCTGGCCGATGCCGGCATGGACAAGGGCACGGACATCGAGACCGGCTGGCTGGGCAATTGCGGCATGGGATTCTGGGGCCAGAACTCGATCCGCGGCCAGGCGCTGTTCCAGCCGCTGGTCGAGGAGGGACTGTTCCCGGCGCGCGTGCCGATGTTCAATGTCGAGAATGCCTGCGCCACCGCGTCGACCGCCTTCATGGGCGCCTGGAAGGACGTGCTGGCCGGCACCCACGAACTCACCTTCTGCCTCGGCGTCGAGAAGCTGTTCAGCCCGGAGGCGCCCGAGCGCACGGCGGGTCTGTTCAACCAGGGCTACATTACCAGCCAGCACGACCGGCTGGTCGAGGAGATGGACCGGGTGGCTGCGATGGTCGGCTCCGAATTCAAGCCGGGCGATGACCGCACGATCTTCATGGATACCTATGCCATGCAGGCCAAGTGGCACATGTGGAAGTACGGCACGACCCAGGCCCAGATCGCGGCCGGCGCCGCCAAGAACCACAATTACGGGGCGCTGAACGAGAAGGCGCAGTACCGCTTCCAAATGACGCCGCAGTCGGTTCTGGAGGACCGCCCGGTGTCGTTCCCGCTGACCCGCGCCATGTGCGCGCCGATCGGCGACGGCGCGGCAGGGGCCTTGTTGTGCTCGGCGGAGTATCTGGCGAAACAGCCGAAGCAGGTCCAGGACCGCGCCGTGAAGATCGCGGGCGTCGGCTTCTCGGGCGGCATGTACCGCAACCTCGACGAGCCGGGCCTGACGCGGGCGGCCGCCGACAAGGCCTACCGGATGGCCGGGCTGGGACCGGAGGACATCGACGTCGCCGAGGTCCATGACGCCACCAGCTTCTGCGAGATCTACCAGTGCGAGATGCTGCGCTTCTGCCCCGAGGGCGAGGGCGGCACGTTTGTCGAATCGGGCGCCACCGGCCCCGGCGGCAAGCTGCCGGTCAACACCTCGGGCGGCCTGGTCTCCAAGGGCCACCCGGTCGGCGCCACCGGCCTGTCGATGCTGGCCGAACTCGCGACGCAGCTGCGCGGCGAGGCCGGTGCCCGTCAGGTGGAAGGGGCCAAGGTGGCGCTCGCCGAGAATGGTGGCGGCGTGATCGGTATGGAAGAGGCCGTCGCCTCGGTCGTAATTCTCAAGAAAGAGTAGAGGACAGACATGACAATCCGCTTCGACAATCGCGTCGCCATCGTCACCGGTGCGGGCAACGGGCTCGGCCGCGCCCACGCGCTGCTGCTGGCCAGCCGTGGCGCCAAGGTGGTCGTGAACGATCCGGGCGGCGCGGTCGACGGTAAAGGCGGCGGCCACGCCGCGGCCGACAAGGTGGTCGACGAGATCAAGGCGGCGGGCGGCATCGCCGTCGCCAACTACGATTCCGTCGCCGAGGCCGCGACCGCCGCCAACATCGTGAAGACCGCCGTCGATGCCTTCGGCACGGTCGACATCGTGGTGAACAATGCGGGTGTCCTGCGCGACAAGACCTTCCACAACATGACGACCGAGGATTTCGAGTTCGTCGTGAAGGTCCATTTCCTCGGCACGGCGTATGTGACCCATGCCGCCTGGCCGATCCTGCGCGCCAAGGCCTATGGCCGCATCGTCGTGACCTCCTCGAACTCGGGCATCTACGGCACGTTCGGCCAGTCCAACTACGGCGGCGCCAAGCTCGCGGTCGTGGGCTTCATGAACGCGCTCCGGCTCGAGGGCCAAAAGTACAACATCATGATGAACGCGCTGGCGCCGATCGCCGCCACGCGCATGACCGAGAGCCTGATGACGCCGGAGGCGTTGGCCAAGCTGAGGCCCGAGTTCGTGTCGCCGATGGTCGCCTATCTGTGCAGCGAACAATGCCAGCGCACCGGCGACATCTGGAGCGCCGGCGCCGGCACCTTCGCGCGCATCGAGTATCGCGAGGCCGAGGGCCTGCGCATCGACGGTCGTGCGCCGACCATCGAGGACGTGGCCGACAATATCGACAAGATCGCCGACGTCTCGGCCAGCCGTGTCTTCCGCACCTCCGGCGAGGAAGTCGCCGCCGTCGTGAGCGGCTCCTGAACGGCGAGGCGCCTCCTGTGACCGCACCGGCAGCGGATCGCCTGCTGCCGGTCGCGAAGTGGCTGATGCGGGAAGGCCGGCTCATCCGGAGGCCGGACGCCTTCATCGAGCAGCTGATGAACCGCGTGCTCGAAGCCGGCGTGCCGGTCTGGCGGATGTATGTCGGCCTCCAGCTCGTCCACCCGCAGCTCCAGGCCATGGGCTATCTGTGGCGGCGCGGCGAGCGCGTCGAATCGGTGGCGCGCGCCTATGGCGTTCAGTTCACCCCGGCCTATATCGGCAGCCCGATCCAGGAAGTGCGTGAAGGGGGAGCGCCGGTCCGCTACCGGCTCGATCGCCTGACCGAGCGTCACCATCACGTGCTGCACGAGGTGAAGGACGGCGGCGGCACTGATTACTTCTCGCTGCCGATGCATGTCCGTCGCGACGGACCGCTGCCGGTCGTGGCCTTCGCGAGCGACCACAAGGGAGGCTTCAGCGAGGCCGACATCGACGACCTCACCCGCCTGGTCGACATGATGGGCGCCGTGACGGAGATGCACATCGAGGAGAGCGTCGCACAGACCGTCGCCCAGACCTATCTCGGCCGCCACGTCGGCGAGCGCATCCTGCACGGCATGATCCGGCGCGGCGACGGCGAGGAGATCCGGGCGGTGCTGTGGTTCTCCGACCTGCGCGACTTCACGGGCCTCAACGAGCGCCTGCCGCCGGACCAGGTGCTCGAGCTGCTGAACAACTACTTCCAGCTCGTGGGCGATGCCCTCGCCAAGCATGGCGGCGAGATCCTGAAGTTCATCGGCGACGGCGTGATGGCCTATTTCCCAGCGGAGGATGCGCTTTTCATGCCGATGGTGACGTCGGCCGCGCTCGACGCCGCGCGCCAGCTGATCGCCGACGCCGAAGCCGCCAACGAGGCGCGCGCCACGGGCGGTGCCGAGCCGATCAGGTTCGGCATCGGCCTCCATGTCGGCACGGTGACCTTCGGCAATATCGGCACCGAGGACCGGCTCGACTTCACCGTCATCGGCTCCGCCGTCAACCGCGCCTCGCGGCTGGAGGGCCTCACCAAGGCGCTGGGCGTCCGCGTCTGTGCCTCAGCAGAATTCAACGCCGATTGCCCGCGCCCGATGAAGTCGCTCGGCAAACACCGCCTGCGCGGCGTCCGCGAACCGGTCGAGATCTTTACGCTGCCGGATTGACGAAGGACCTTTCCTCAGACCTTCGTCTTCCAGCCTTCGATCCAAGTGAGGGCTTCCTCGTCGGGGAGGGGCTGTTCGGAGGCGTCGATTTCGAGACGGTCGCCGACCCTCTTCGCGCCGCACAGTTCCAGGACCTGGTCGACCTTCTTACCCCCGCCGCAGAACGTGTCCTGGTAGGTCATGTCGCCGAGCGCGATGACGCCGTAGCGATGGCCCGACAGATTTGGCTTGTCGCGCTGCAGCGCCTCGACCAGCGGCAGGATGTTGGTCGGGATGTCGCCCGACCCGTGGGTCGCGCAGACGACGAGGAGCACGTCGTGCGCCCGCAGGTCGGCAGCGGTCGCCGCCTTGTCGGTAACGTCGACGGCGTGTCCGGCACTCGCCAGCACGGGTTGCAGCGCGTCGGCCACCATCTGGGCATTGCCCGACTCGGTGCCGACCAGGATCAGGATCGTGGCCATGCATCCCGATACGGGACCGAATGCCGCGATGCGACGCGACCGGATGGCGCGGCCGATTCGGCCATGCCAGTCTTGCTGTCATGGAAGAAACGCCTGTTCTGTCCGCCCTCGAGGGCGGCGTGCTCACCCTGACGCTCAACCGCCCGCAGCGGCTGAACGCGATGAGCCATCAACTGATCGACGCCATGAACGCCGAGCTGAAGCGTGCCCGCGAGGACGATGCGGTGCGCGCCGTCCTGCTGACCGGCACCGGCCGCGGCTTCTGCGCCGGCGCCGATCTGGCCGGCGGCGGCCCCGGCGATGCCTCATCCCAGGGCCCGCGTGACGTCGGCGCCGCGATGGACCGCATCTTCAACCCCATGATCCGGGCCATGCGCGATCTGCCCAAGCCAATCGTGGCGGCCGTCAACGGCGTGGCGGCGGGCGGCGGCGCCAACCTGGCGCTCGCCTGCGATATCGTGATCGCCGCACGCTCGGCGCGGTTCGACCAGGCCTTCGTCCGGATCTCGCTGATCCCCGATCTGGGCGGCACCTGGTTCCTGCCCCACACGGTGGGTGACGCCCGCGCCCGAGCGCTGGCGATGCTCGGCGCCTCGGTGCCGGCCGATGAGGCCGCGCGCATGGGCATGGTCTGGCAGGTCGTCGACGACGCCGCGCTGATGGAAGAGGCCGGCAAGATCGCAAAGAAGCTCGCCACCGGCCCGACCCGCTCCTATGCCGCGATCAAGGGCGCGATCAACGCCGCCGCCACCAACACGCTCGACCAGCAGCTCGACCTCGAACGCGACCATCAACGCGAGCTGGGCAAGAGCGAGGATTTCAAGGAAGGCGTTGCGGCCTTCCTCGCCAAGCGTGCGCCCAACTTCACCGGACGTTAAACAAAGTCAGTCGAGAGACGAGAATCAGATGACCTACGAGAAGATCCAGATCGCCAAGGAAGACGGTCTCGCCACCCTGACCCTCAATGCGCCGGACCGGCTGAACGCCGTGTCGCGCAAGATGATCGGCGAGCTGAAGCAGTGCTGGGAGGAGCTCGCCGCCGATGCCTCGGTGCGCGCCGTGCTGCTGACCGGTGCGGGCCGTGGCTTCTGCGCCGGCGCCGACCTCGCCGACCCCGATCGTGGCAGCACGTCGGACTCGGGCGAGGCGCTCGACAAGTTCTTCAATCCCGTGATCCGCCTGATGCGCAGTATCCCGAAGCCGATCGTGGCGGCGGTGAACGGCCCGGCGGCCGGGGTCGGCATGAGCTTCGCGCTGGCGTCCGACATCGCCATCGCGGCCAAGTCGGCCTCGTTCCTGCAGGCCTTCGCGCGCATCGGCCTGCTGCCCGACGGCGGCAGCACCTGGTTCCTGCCGCGCCTGGTGGGCGAGCAGCGCGCCCGGGCGCTGGCCATGCTGGCGCCGCAGATCAGCGCGCAACAGGCCAAGGACTGGGGCCTGATCTGGGACGTGGTCGAGGATGCCGACCTCATGAAGACGGCGGGCGACCTCGCGCGCCGCCTCGCCGACGGACCGACGATGTCGCTCGCCCGCATCAAGGAGGCGATGAACCGGGCCAGCGGCAACACGCTTTCCCAGCAGCTCGACGTCGAGCGCGACTTCCAGCGCGAGCTGGGCAAGAGCGAGGATTTCAAGGAAGGCGTCGCGGCCTTTCTCGCCAAGCGCAAGCCTGCCTTCAAGGGCCAGTAAGCGTTCAAGGGCCAGTAGGAACGACAAGAACCACGGGAGAGACGACCATGACGACGCCGTTCAAGGAGATCACCTCCGGCCTCAAGTTCCCCGAGGGGCCGGTGGCCATGCCGGACGGCTCGGTCATCCTGGTCGAGATCGCGCGCGAGACGCTCACGCGCGTCACGCCGGACGGCAAGCAGCACGTCATCGCGACGCTAGGCGGCGGTCCCAACGGCGCGGCCATGGGCCCCGGCGGCAAGATCTACGTGACCAACAATGGTGGCTTCAACTGGATAGAGCGGCCCGGTGGCCGACTGTTCCCCGGCACGCAGCCCGCCTCGTACAAAGGCGGTTCGATCCAGGTGGTCGATCCGGAGACCGGCACGTTCGAGACGCTGTACGACAGCTGCGACGGCCGCAAGCTGAACGGCCCCAACGATCTGGTGTTCGACGATGCCGGCGGCTTCTGGTTCACCGACCTCGGCAAGACGCGCGAGTACGACAACGACCGTGGCGCCGTCTACTACGCCAAGGCCGACGGCTCGAAGATCGAGCAGAAGGTGTTTCCGCTGGAGCGGCCCAACGGCTGCGGCCTCTCGCCGGACGGCAAGATCCTCTACGTCGTGGAGACGCCGACCGCGCGCCTGTGGGCCTTCGACCTGTCGGCGCCCGGCACCATCAAGGATGCCAACGGCGCCTATCGCGGCGAGAAGGGCCGGGTGGTGGCGGGTCTCGGCGGCTACCAGATGTTCGATTCGCTGGCCGTCGATTCCGCGGGCCACGTCTGCGTCGCGACCCTGATCACCGGCGCCGTCTCCGACATCTCGCCCGACGGGCAGTCGGTGACGCAGTACAAGCTGCCGGACCCGATGGTCACCAACGTCTGCTTCGGCGGACCGGACCTGCGCACCGCCTACGCCACCCTCTCGATGACCGGCAAGCTCGTCAGCTTCGAGTGGCCGCGCCCGGGCCTGAAGCTCGAATATCTGAACAAGTAGGCTGTTGCGCGGAGCGCCGGCAGGTCAGCTGGTCGGCACGGCGCTCTCGATCGCCGCGAGCGCCTTCGCGGCGTCGGCCTCGTTGTCGGGATCGAGCGTTTCGCCGCTCCAGTCGACGATCTTGATGGGTGACTCCAGGTCCGCCCCGGCATAGGTCTGCCGCACGATCTCGATGATCTCCAGCAGGTTCCGCGGCGCATAGACTTCCGTGCGGCCGTTGACCGTGATCTTCTGATTGAGCCGCTCCAGCAGCGAGATATGGATGGCCTCGCCGATCGTCGTGTCGCGACGATCGTAGGACACGGCTTCCTGGCGCCAGCCGGGCGTGGGGATCGGTCGGTTGGCCAGCGCGCGCCAGGCAAAGGGAAAAAGCTTGTAGGGGAGCGTGCGTGCATCGTGCTGGCCGAGCCGTGAGCAGGCGGTGCCGGCATCCCGCCATTTGGCCTTGGCCCTGTCGATGGGGAAGTCCGGGCAATGGACCGCCAGCCGCTTCAGCATCCAGTCGAGCGTGACGTCGTCCAGCGACGCCAGCTCGGGGTCGCGCCGCCGGCGTTCGGCCGAGACGTAGCCGCCGCCTATGTCGGCATGGGCGCCGGGAAACCAGACCTGCTCGACCTTGCCCTTCAGCTTCTTGAAGCGGGGGCTGCGCCAGACGGCGGCGCGGAACGGCCCGCGATGCTCGTCCACGGCCATCGCCTGCAGGTTCACTTCGGTGATCGACGAAAGCTCGACATCGTGGAAGCCGTACTTCTCCCGGTTGAGCCTGGAGAACCACCATTCGAAGGGGATGCCGAGCGCCCCGACCGTATCGAAGACGGCGAGGCATTTCACGCGCACGTCCGCGCGATCGTGCACCAGCCCGTCGAGCTGAACGCTGACCGCCGGCACCCGGTCGGCGGGCGGCGTGCGATAGTTGCCCCAGGCCAGTGCCTCGTTCTTCCGGCTGCAGTTGCCGCGGGTCAGCAGGCCGGAGGCGCCGATATATCCCACCAGCGAGCGCGCGGTGTAAGCGCCGCGCGAGAAGCCGAAGACGTAGAGGTCGCAGCCCTTTTCGTAGTGATAGGACAGAAACTTGTAGGCGCGGCGTATATTGTCATGCATGCCGATGCCCAGCACGCCGCCCTTGAACCTGTCGAAGGCGCCCGTGCCGACGCCACGCTGGTAGAGGACGATGTTCTCCTGGCCGTCGGTGACGTAGCCGTGCGTCAGCTTGCCAATGGTGGCCGCGGTCTCGGTCGATGTCTCCCGCAGCGTCCTGACGATCAGGTCTTCGAGCCGGACGATGTTGGTGTCGTTGTCGCCGGCCGCCGGGTCGTTCCACGTGCCGTCGAGCAGCAGGATGATGCGCTTCTTCCGGGACGCAGGCACGCCTGCCGCCATCTCCGTCGTCGACATTCGTCGTTCCCCGCAGGTGAGAGGGGAACTACACCATCAATTGCAGGGCGCGACCACATCGCCCGTCGCTGCAGGGGCGCATATCAACCCTTCGTCTGCCCGCGCACCTCGCGGCTGGCGACGGCCTTGCCGGCGGCATAGGCCTCGTGGTTGGCATCGACGTCGGACAGCTTGTAGCGGTAGTTCACCATCATCCCGTAGGATTGCTTGAAGCCGTTGGCGCTGGTGTCGCCCAGCCAGTTCAGCCGCTCGACGACGGCGCCGTTGCCGAGATGGAAGTGCGCCACCCGGTCGAGCGCGCGGCCCTTGTCGGTGGCGGTGAGGTAGACGGCGGCAAGGCGCGTCAGGATCGGCCGCAGCGCCTTGTCGATGGCCGGCACCTCCCACCAGTTCGGCCGCCCCAGCAGCTTGAGGACGGCCGCGGCGCCGTAGGCGTCGTCGATGACCGGCCCCAGCGAGGCGATCTCGCCCTGGGTCAGCGCGCCGTCGCCCTCGGTCTTGAACCGGTGCTCGACATGCTGGCGCAGGCCCGGGATCGGCGAGAGGGTGGCGAAATCCTTGATGTTGGGCAGGTCGCGCGAGAGCTGGTCGGCCACCCGCTTGATCAGGAAATTGCCGAAGCTGATGCCGGCCAGGCCCTGCTGGCAGTTCGAGATCGAGTAGAAGATCGCGGTGTTGGCACGCTTGGGATCGTGCGTCTCGTCGCGCGCGTCGAGCAGGCGCTGGACGTTGCCGGCCATGCCGTCGACCAGGGCCACCTCGACGAAGATCAGCGGCTCGTCGGGCATGCGCGGATGGAAGAAGGCGAAGCAGCGGCGGTCCGAATCGAGCCGGTTCTTGAGGTCGCGCCAGGAGCGGATGGCGTGGACCGCCTCGTAGGTCACCAGCTTTTCCAGCAGGGAGGCCGGCGAGGCCCAGTCGATGCGCACCAGGTCGAGGAAGGCCACGTCGAACCAGCCACCCAGCAGCGAGCGCAGATCCTCGCTCAGCGCCTTGGCGGCCGCATCGCTGCGGCCCAGCGCCAGCAGCTCGGCGCGCAGGTCGACCACGAACTTCACGCCCTGCGGCACGCCGACGAACTCGCGCAGCAGCCGTACTGCCGGTGGCTCCAGCTCCCGTAGCAGCGCCCGGGTGGGCTCCTTGCCCGTGCGCCAACGGTCGACCGTCTTCATCGCGGCCTCGCGCGGCAAGCCGTAATCGCGCGCCAAAGTCAGCAGGAACTTCTTGCGGCCGGCGGCCGACAGCGACAGGTAGGCCTGTCCCAGTTCGGCGGCCCGGCCGCGACGCGCCGTCTCGCCGCCCTTGCCTTCGAGGCAGGCGTCGATCCGGCTCTTCAGGCGGGGGATGTCGTCGTCGGGCAGATCGGGACGGAGCGGCGCCCCCACCGCCTCGCGGGCGCCGCGGGCGGTGTCGACGAAAGCGGTACGAAGTCGTTCGAGGGTACGGTCGACGGTATTGGAGAAGAGCAGGGCCATACGCAGATTATGTCACAGCAAACGTGTCACTCCAGTGGCGGCAGATGAACGCGGCTTTACCTATCTGATGCCATCGTAGAGACGCAGCAAGTTGCCGACACCCAGGGGCGCCTTCTTGTCACGGGCAAGAGCATACGCGGCGCCGAGGTCGCCGCGTTGCGCACGCGCGGTCGCCAACGCCTGCCAGGCTAAATGACCCGGTGCAAAGTCGTTGGAGCCCTGGCGCGATCCAGTAGCGGTCAGCCTTTGCGCGAGACGGCTGCCTGCCTCGAAGTCTCCCGTAAGCGCCAGGGCTTCGCAGGCAAGCGCCAGGAAAAGGTCGCGGGCGGCCTGGCTCTCGATGCGAAGGGCCCATTTGTCGGGATCGGCACGCGTGTCCGTGAGGCGGGTCGCCAGGAAGAGAGTCGCCAGGCCGACGAGCCTCGCCCGCACGACGTCTCCCGCCAACGCTCGACCTGTCGTATCGGCCGCCAGTCTGGAATTGATGTCCTGTGTCGTGCGTTCCGACAGTCTCGAAACCAGACTTGCGGTTTCTCCTCCGAGCCCGGCCTGCGCATAGTCGACCATCCATTGGGGCGTGCGCAGGAATCGACCTTGGTCGCCTTCATCGGCCGCGAGGTAGTGGTCGCCGAGAGTGGCGAGCAGGGCTCGCAGGATTTCAGTGCTTTGCGAGGTTCGTTCCATGGTCCGCCGCGCGGTGATCGAAGCATGCGCCACCGTGAGGGCAAGTGTCTTGTCCTCGGTTCCTTGCAAGGCGGTCGGAAGGGGCGTCGCCAGGTTGCGCGCTGAAAGGCCGGCCGCCATGCCGAGGTAGAGTTTGGGCGGAACGGCGTTGTTCACGAACCTGCTTTCGCGGATCAGCCTCGGCACGTCGTCCGGCGACGACAGGAGCGTCAACATCCGTCCGACGAAATAGGCGTTCCAGCGCTCCGAACGAGCACGTAGTCGCCGCGTCCGCGCAGTTCGACGCTCCCCACATAGTCCAGGATCGACTGGGCGACTGCGTCCTGCTGGGCGCGTGCGAAGGCGACACCCAGCGACAGGAGGGCAGGGGGAACACCTGCTCCACAGTCGACATAGCCGGACTTCGCAAAGCTGTAGTCGGGATCGATCGACAGCAAGGGCTTGGTCGGGCCGGTGCAGTCGTAAACCGATTCGGAAAGTCCGGGAGCACGCATGGCGGTTGCCATCGCAGTCGTGCTGCCCGTTATCAGGCGTGCGATCGCGGTTGCGCTTGTCGTCTGGCCGCGCCGAATCGCTTCGACCGCGGTCAGCTCGATCGCGTTGATGCGGGCAGCCGGGTCGACATAGTGCGGCAGGAGAATGGGAAGTACCGAGGCGTCACCGGATTTCTGCGCAAGGACGGCCGCACGCGTCATGGCGCTGTCTATGTCCCGCGGATCGGCCTTCATGGTGTTTCGCGCCCATCCGAGGAGGTCCGCCACCTTGTTCGTCCGGCAGGCCTCCGTGAGCAGGGCAATCAGCCATTGGTCCTGAGAGCGCATCCACCCCTGGACCAGTTCGTTGGTCGCCAGCGCCTCGCCCTCGGCCCGGGTCTTCTTCACGAAGGCGTCGAGGTCCACGACGGCGCGCTTGCCTGCCTCCAGACCGTCGCGGGAGGTAACGCCGGTCACATACCAGCCGACATAGGCCGGGATCTGGCTGGCGATGGTCTTCTTTGCCACCAGCAGCATTTGAAGGACTTGCTTGTCGCCGGCCTGGATCGACTTGCGGTCCGCTTCGTCCAAAGGCAGGTAGCTGTCGCCGATCTGGGCCAGCAGCCGGTTGCGATCGTCCGGTTTGGTCGCCAGCTCCGCCAGAGACGCTGCTTGTGCCAGCAATCTGGACGCGTCGCCCGGCGCGCCCATCCTTTCGTAGGCCTTCGCGAGATCGATGAGTTCCCAGGGCAACCGGGAACCACCGCTGCCCTGCACCGCCCGTTCGAGGCCGCGTACCGCCGCGAGCTTGGAATCCTGGGTTTGTGCCCAGGTGGGATTCCCCAATACATGAATCCACATCAGGGTGAGCAAATAGAAGTAGCGCTGAGGCTGTGGCGAAGTCATCGGACAGAGGATACGCGGTTGGGTAGCGGAAGCGATACGATATCTGCCTGCGCTTGTGTCGGCCTCAGGGCTGATCGAGCACGCGCCACAGATACCAGCTCGCCACCGTGCGATAGGGCCGCCACTTCCGGCCGGCCTTCTCAAGCGCCTGCGGCGACGGCAGCGCGCGTTTCCTGAAGGCCTTCGCGTAGGCCTTGCGCAAACTGTAGTCGTCGACCGGCAGCACGTCGGGGCGGCCGAGGCGGAACATCAGGAACATCTCGGCGCTCCAGCGGCCGATGCCACGCACCATCACCAGGCGCTCGATCAACTCAGCATCGGGGATCTCCTGTGCCACGTCGAGCGTGGGCAGCTCGCCGTCCTCGACGCGGCGGGCGAGATCCTGGACCGCCAGAACCTTGGCGCGCGACAGGCCGCAGCCGCGCAAGGCCTCGTCCGGCGTCTTCAGGATGTGACGCGGTGTGAAACCGTCGGGCGCGTCTGGGTAGAGCGCCTCGACCCGGCCGTAGATAGTGGCCGCTGCCTTGTTGGAGAGCTGCTGGTAGACGATGGCTTCGGCCAGCGCGCCGAACAGGCTGCGCGCGTGTTTCAGCTCCATGCGGAACGGGCCGACCGTCGCGATGATCGCGGCCAGTGCCGGGTCGGCGGCCCTGAGATGCGCGACGGCTTTGGCGGGCTTGAAGGGAAAGCCGCTCATCGGGCCGCGAACAGCGGTCCCGCGCCGACCTCGGGAGCGCCCTCGATCTCCAGCATGCGCCGCTTGGTCGAGACGCCGCCATTGGCCGAGAAGCCGCCCATCTTTCCGTCGGCGCCCAGCACGCGATGGCAGGGCACGATGATGGCCACCGGGTTCTTGCCCAGTGCCTGGCCGACTTCGCGCGATTCGTGCGGCACGCCGAGGCGCCGGGCGATTTCGCCATAGGTCATGGTGCGGCCGGGCGGGATGGTGCGGGCCACCGCGTAGACCCTGCGGTGGAATTCGGGCGCGGCCTCGAGGTCGAGCGGGATGTCGGCGAGTTCGACGGCGCCGCCCGCCAGCAGCGCCTGCACGCGGTCGAGCGCGCGCTGCACGCCGGCCGGCACGGAATCCGCCTCGGCGGCGCCCGGCCAGCGTCGCTTCACGCGGGCACGCGTCGCGGCGGCGGTCGGCTCGGGCAGCTGAAGACCCGCGATGCCGCGGCCGCTCCAGGCGATGGCGCAGGTGCCGATCGGCGTGTCGAACAGGGCAAATCCTTGGGCGCTCATGGCTGAACCTTCCGGCCTAACCGGTCATCCCGTCAAGTCCGCAAACCCACAGGGTCCGTCATCAAACTGGCACCGACCACGGCTAGCGTCGGCGAGTCGATATAGAGCTGGAGTCGCTGGGTTGATCCATCCGCGGGCTGAGAGCAATTCGCTCCTGAAGCAGGCGGTGCGCCGCCACAAGGTCATGTCCCGCGAAGGGATGCTGGAGAAGCTGTTCGAGCGGCTGTTCCGTGGCCTCGTCTACGCCCAGATATGGGAAGATCCCGAGATCGACCTGGAGGCGATGGTGCTCACGCCCGATTGCCACGTCGTAGCCATCGCATCGGGCGGCTGCAACATCCTGTCCTATCTCACGGCCGATCCGGCGCGCATCACCGCCGTCGATCTCAGCCGCGCCCATGTGGCGCTCAACCGGCTGAAACTCACGGCGGCGCAGAAGCTTCCGGCCTGGGCGGATTACTATCGCTTCTTCGGCGCCGCCGACTCGCGTGCCAATCCGCGCGTCTACGACCGCGAGATCGCACCTCATCTCGATGCCGAGAGCCGCGCCTACTGGGAGGGCCGCAGCCTGCACCGCGGCGGCCGGCGCCGTATCTCGATCTTTGCGCAGAACGCCTATCGCCATGGCGTGCTCGGCCGCTTCATCGGCGCCGCGCACGTCGCCGCGCGCGTCTATGGCGTCGACTTCGGCAAACTCCTCGCCGCGCGGACCATCGAGGAGCAGCAGCGCTTCTTCGACACGGTGCTGGCGCCGCTGTTCGACAAGCCGGCCGTGCGCTGGGCCACGTCGAACCGCCTGTCGCTCTATGGCCTGGGCATCCCGCCGGCGCAGTACGAGGCGCTGGCCGGCGGCCGCGACATGGGCCTGGTGCTGCGTGACCGGGTCGAGCGGCTGGCCTGCGGATTCAGCCTCGACGACAATTACTTCGCCTGGCAGGCCTTCGGTCGCGGCTATGCGCGCGACGCAAGGGGTCCCCTGCCACCCTATCTCAGGCAGGAGAATTTCCCCGCGGTGAAGCGGGGCGCCAAGCGCGTCGACGTCATGAACCGATCGGTGACCGACTATCTCGCCTCCTGTCCCGCTGGCTCGCGCGACCGCTACGTGCTGCTCGACGCGCAGGACTGGATGACCGACGCCCAGCTCAATGCGCTCTGGGCCGAGATCACGCGCACGGCGCGGCCGGGCGCCCGCGCGATCTTCCGTACCGCCGCCGAGCCCTCGCTGCTGCCAGGCCGGGTCGCGCCCGCGCTGCTCGACCAATGGCACTACGAGGCCGAGGCGTCGCGCGCCTTCACTGCACGCGACCGATCGGCCATCTATGGCGGCTTCCATCTCTATGTGCTGAAGCCGTGAGCACGACGCTTGCCAACGCCGGTCTGATGGACCGGATCTACCGCCGCCAGCGCCACGTCTACGATCTCAGCCGCAAATACTACCTGCTGGGCCGCGACCGGCTGATCGAGGGCCTCGCGCCGCCGCCGGGCGGTCGCGTGCTGGAGATCGGCTGCGGCACTGCGCGCAACCTGGTCGCGGTGGCGCATCGTCATCCCGCCGCACCCCTGTTCGGCATCGACCTGTCGCTCGAGATGCTCGACACGGCGCGCCGCCGCGTCGACCGAGAGGGACTGGTCGCGCGAGTGCGGCTGGCCCATGCCGACGCCACGCGCTTCGATCCGGCGCTGCTGTTCGGCGTGCCGGGCTTCTCGCGCATCTTTTTCTCCTACACGCTGTCGATGATCCCGGAATGGGAGCAGGCGCTGGCGCAGTCGGTCGTCTGGCTGCAGCCCGGCGGTGAGTTGCATCTCGTAGACTTCGGCGGCCAGGAGCGGCTGCCGCGCTGGTTCCGCGGCGGCCTGCGCCAATGGCTGGCGCTGTTTCACGTCATCCCGCGCGACACGCTGGAGGCCGCCCTGGCGCGGCTGCCCGGCGACATCGAGGTCCGGCGCTTCGAGCGGCCGCATCTCGGCTATGCCCAATACGCCGTCTGCCGCCGCGCGATCTAGTCCGCCATCCCCTCAAAGACATGGCGCCCCTGTCCCAGGGGCATCGCGCGGGGCATTGGCAACCGCCCGTGGCGGGTGCTAACCCGACAGCAACGATTGCCTGAGTTGGGAGTACCCAAGATGACCGAAGCCTTCATTTGCGACGCGATCCGCACCCCCGTTGGCCGCTACAATGGTGGCCTGGGCGCCATGCGGGTCGATGACCTGGCCGCGCATCCGATCAAGGCGCTGATGCAGCGCAACGCCAATGTCGACTGGGGCTCGGTCGACGACGTCATCTATGGTTGCGTGAACCAGGCCGGCGAGGACAACCGCAACGTCGCCCGCATGGCGGGCCTGCTGGCGGGCCTGCCGGTCGAAGTGGCCGGCGCCACCGTGAACCGTCTCTGCGGCTCCGGCCTCGAAGCGGCGGGCCACGCCGCCCGTGCCGTGAAGCTGGGCGAGGCCGACCTGATGATCGCCGGCGGCGTCGAGGGCATGACCCGCTCGCCCTACGTGATGGGCAAGCCGGAGAGCGCCTTCGACCGTTCGATGAAGCTGGAGGACACGGTGCTGGGCTGGCGTTTCGTCAATCCGCGCATGAAGGCGGCCTATGGCGTCGACCCGATGGGCCAGACCGCCGAAAACGTCGCCACCGAGCACCAGATCAGCCGCACCGACCAGGATGCCTTCGCCTATCGCAGCCAGCGCCGCTGCAAGGCCGCCCAGGATCGCGGCTTCTTCGAGAAGGAGATCGTCAAGGTCTGCGTGAAGAAGGGCAAGATGGAGATCGTCGTCGAGAAGGACGAGCATCCCCGCGGCGACACGACGATGGAGACGTTGTCCAAGCTGTCGGCGGCGTTCCGCGACGGCGGCTCGGTGACGGCCGGCAACTCCTCGGGCCTCAACGACGGCGCCTGCGCCATGATCATCGCCTCGGAAGCCGCCGCCCGTGCCAACGGCCTGACGCCGCGCGCGCGCATCCTCGGCACCGTGTCGGCCGGCGTGCCGCCGCGCGTCATGGGCATCGGCCCGGTGCCGGCGACGCAGAAGCTGCTGGCCAAGCTCGGCATGACCATCGGCGATTTCGACACGATCGAGCTCAACGAGGCGTTTGCCGCCCAGGCGCTGGCCGTGCTGCGCCAGTTGGGTCTTGCCGACGACGCCGAGAACGTGAACCCGAACGGCGGCGCGATCGCGCTCGGCCATCCGCTGGGCGCTTCGGGCGGCCGCCTGATGATCACCGCGCTCAACCAGCTCGAGGCCACCGGCGGCAAGCGCGCGCTCGCCACCATGTGCATCGGCGTCGGCCAGGGCATTGCGCTCGCGCTGGAGCGTGTGTGAGGTCTCGACACCGAGACCTTTTCTGAGGCGTGCGGCGCCCGCGCTTCGGTCGCCTCGCTCCCTGCAGCGCTATACGCCGCCGGTCTGCGCCAGCGGCGCAGCACCTAGGCCGTAGCGTTCAAATTGATGCCCGCGCGGCGCATGTCGCTCATCATGCGCTTGCGGCTGTCGTCGAGGTCGATGGCGGCCGTGGCTTCGACCACCACGGCGACGTCGAAGCCCGCCTGGCGTGCGTCGATGGCCGACCAGGCGACGCAGTAGTCGAGCGCGAGGCCGCAGAAGACCAGTTTCGTGAACCCGCGCGCCTTCAGGTAGCCGTCGAGGCCGGTGCGGGTCATGCGGTCGTTCTCGCGAAACGCCGAATAGGAATCGATGCCGGTGTGGAATCCCTTGCGCACGATCATCTGCGCCTTGGTGATCTCCAGGTCGGTATGGAAGGCGGCGCCCGGCGTGCCCTGCACGCAATGGTCCGGCCACAGGACCTGCGGCCCGTAGGGAAATTGCACGGTGGAGAAGGGCTCCGCGTCCTGCCATGAACTCGCGAACGAGGCATGGCCGGCCGGATGCCAGTCCTGGGTCAGCACGACATGGTCGTGGCGGCCGATCAGGCGATTGACCAGCGGGACGATGGCGTTGGCGCCGGCAACGGCCAGCGCACCGCCCTCGCAGAAGTCGTTCTGGACGTCGACGACGATCAGGGCCTCGTTCGGCATCGGTACGCTCCGCTACAGGGGTGGGATGTCGCCCAGCGCCTGGTCGCGCTCGAACGCGGCGACCCACGACTCCAGGCTCTTGCTCTCGATGGCGCCGCGCAGCCCGCGCATCACGTCCTGATAGTAGTGGAGATTGTGCCAGGTGAGCAGCATGGCGCCCAGGATCTCGTCGGCGCGAATCAGGTGATGCAGGTAAGCACGGCTGTGGTGCCTGCAGGCGGGGCAGCCGCACTGCTCGTCGATCGGACGCGGATCGTCGCGATGGCGGGCGTTGCGCATGTTGAGCTCGCCGCGCCGCGTGAAGGCCTGCGCCGTGCGGCCGGCGCGCGTCGGCATCACGCAGTCGAACATGTCGATGCCGCGCTTCACGGCGCCCACGATGTCGCCGGGGCGGCCGACGCCCATCAGGTAGCGGGGCCGATCGGCAGGAAGCATCGGCACCGTGTAGTCGAGCGTGCCGAACATCAGTTCCTGGCCCTCGCCGACGGCGAGGCCGCCGACCGCGTAGCCGTCGAAGCCGATGTCGACCAGTGCCTTCGCGCTTTCCGCACGCAGCTCGGGGAAGGTGCTGCCCTGCACGATGCCGAACAGGCCGTAGCCCGGCCGCTCCACGAAGGCCCTGCGGCCGCGCTCGGCCCATTTCATGGAGAGCCGCATCGAGAAGGCGGCTTCCGGCTCTTCGGCGGGCCAGCTCGTGCATTCGTCGAACGACATGGTGATGTCGGCGTCGAGCAGGCGCTGGATGCCGATCGAACTTTCGGGCGTCAGGCGATGCTGCGATCCGTCCTTGGGCGAGCGGAAGGTGACGCCGTCGGGATCGAGCTTGCGCAGCTCCTTGAGGGACATCACCTGGAAGCCGCCCGAATCGGTCAGGATCGGGCCCGGCCAGTTCATGAATTTGTGCAGGCCGCCAAGGGCTGCCACGCGCTCGGCGCCCGGCCGCAGCATCAGATGGAAGGTGTTGCCCAGCACGATCTCCGCGCCGGTCTCGGCGACCGACTGCGGCAGCATCGCCTTCACGGTGCCGGCGGTGCCGACCGGCATGAAGGCCGGGGTCTCGATCGTGCCATGGGCGGTCGTGATGCGGCCGCGGCGGGCCGCGCCGTCGTTGCCCAGCAGCTCGTAGGAAAGGCTCATCGGCGCAACAGACAACAATCGCCGTAGGAATAGAAGCGGTATCGCGCAGCGACGGCGTGCTCATAGGCCTGCTTCATGCGCTCGAGCCCGGCGAAGGCGGAGACCAGCATGAACAGGGTCGAGCGCGGCAGGTGGAAGTTCGTCAGCAGCAGATCGACGGCGCGGCACCGGAAGCCCGGCGAGATGAAGATGTCGGTCTCGCCGCTCCATGGCTTGACGGCGCCGTCATGCTCCCGTGCCACGGTTTCGAGGAGACGCAGCGAGGTCGTGCCGATCGAGACGATGCGGCCACCCAGGATGCGCGTTGCCTCGACGGCGCGCGCGGTCGCCTCGGAAACCTCGCCCCATTCGGCGTGCATCGTGTGCGCGTCGGTGTCGTCGACCCGCACCGGCTGGAACGTGCCCGCGCCGACATGCAGCGTCACGCCCGCCGTGGTGATGCCGCTGTCGGCGAGCGCCGCCATCAGCTCCGGCGTGAAATGCAGGCCGGCGGTGGGGGCGGCGACGGAACCGTCATGCTTGGCGAACAGCGTCTGATAGTCCTTCCGGTCCTGCGCGTCGGCGGTGCCGCCGCGAATGTAGGGAGGCAGAGGTACCGTGCCTTCCTGCTCGAGGGCCGTGAGAAAGGCGTGACCCTCCTGGTCGAAGGCCAGGACCAGCGAGCCGTCTTCCGCCTTGGAGTCGACGCGGGCGCGGAGGCCCGGGAAGACCAGCGTATCGCCTGGCTTCAGCCGCTTTCCGGGCCGGGCAAAGGCACGCCAGCGCCGGTCGCCGAGATCGCGGATCAGCAGGGCCTCGACCGCCACGTCCTGACGGATGCCCTGGCCCGGCCGGACGCCCTTCAGCCGCGCCGGGATGACCCTGGTGTCGTTGAAGACGAGGAGGTCGCCACGCCGCAGCAGGCCGGGCAGCGACCGCACCGTGCGGTCGTGCAGCGTCTCGCCCGTGACGTCGAGCAGGCGCGCGGAGTCGCGCGGGGAAACAGGCCGCTGGGCGATCAGATCGTCCGGCAGCGCAAAATCGAAAAGGTCGACGCGCATTGTTTGAGGATCTGGCCTGCGTCAGGTCTGGCCGATGTCCATGACCACGCCGTCCGAATCGTCGGCAGGGGGCAGGGTATTGAGATCGGCCAGCGCCACGAAGCGGTGCACGCCGTCGACGACGACCCGCTTCACGCGCGCGCGCGTCTCCAGGCAATGGAGATGCGCCAGGGTCTCGCCGAAGGCGAAGACGATCTGGTTGTTGTCGAGATGGCGGGGAAACAGGATCGGCACCATGTCCCAGCCGGTCGCGCCCTCCGGTCCCCTGCGGGCGATCGCCACTTCCATGTCGTTCAGCCGCGCATCGTGATGGGCAACGAGCTGGTCGAGCCGCGTGTGCAAGCCGATGAAGGGGAAGCCGTGACTCGGCAGGACCAGCGCGTCAGCCGGCAGGCGGCGGAAACGCGAGAAGCCGTCGAGGAACCAGGTCAGCGCATCGGCCAGCGGCTCGTTGGGCCACACGCCGACATTGGTGCTGATCTTGGGCAGCACCTGGTCGCCCGCGATCATCACGTTGAGTTCGGGGCACCACAGCGAGGCGTGTTCGGGTGCGTGGCCGCGGCCGACGATGACGTCCCAGCGATGCCCGCCGATGGTGATGGGATGCGCATGGATCATGCGGCGGAAGGCGGTCGGCAGCGGCACCACGCCCTTGGCGTAGCCGCCCTTGTGGCGGTGGAAGTTGGCGATGCGGTCGGCCGGCACGCCATTGCGCGCGACATGGGCCGCCCGCGTCTCCTCGCTCTCGACGAAGTCGTTGCGTGCGGCCTGCGCGCTCATGTACTCGCCCAGCGTCATGTAGAGGGGCGCGTTCCACTTCTCGCACAGCCAGCCGGCGAGGCCGATATGGTCGGGATGGAGATGCGTGCCGATCACGCGCACCACCGGCTTGCCCTGGAGCTTCTCGGCGAAGATTTTCTCCCACAGGGTTCGCGTGTCCTGCGAATTGATCCCAGTGTCGACGATCGTCCAGCCGTCCTTCTCCTCGACCAGCCACAGGTTGATGTGGTTGAGCTGGAACGGCAGCGGCATGCGCAGCCAGTAGATACCGGGGGCGACGTTCTTGATGTCGCCGGGTTCCGGCACGTCACCACAGGGAAAGCGAAGCTGGGCCAGCAGGCGCTGGGATTCGGAGAGGGCGTCAGGCATGGGCGGGAAACTAGAGGATTCTCCCGCCGCCGTCTCCGGGGGAGGGCGCATGCCAGCCTTACGAGGCCTTGAGCGCCCGCCAGGCGATGTCCTTGCGGTAGAAGCCCTCGGGCCAGTCGATCAGGTCGATCGCACGGTAGGCGCGGGCGCGGGCTTCCTCGACGGTCGGGGCCATGGCGCTGACGTTCAGGACCCGGCCGCCATTGGCCAGGATCTTCCCGTCCGGGCCGGCCTTGGTGCCGGCGTGGAAAATCTGCACGCCCTCGACCCTGGAGGCCTCGTCTAGTCCGCGAATCTCGCTGCCCTTGGGATAGGAATCGGGATAGCCGCTGGTCGCCATGATCACGGTGACGGCGGCATCGGGCGACCAGCGCAGGTCGAGATGCTTCAATCCGCCCTCGGCACTGGCCAGCAGGGCCGGCACGAGGTCGGACTTCAGCCGCATCATCAGCACCTGCGTCTCGGGATCGCCGAAGCGGCAGTTGTATTCGACCAGCCGCGGGCCCTTGGCGTCGATCATCAGGCCGGCATAGAGCACGCCCCTGAACGGGGTACCGGCCTGGGCGAGCGCCCGCACGGTCGGCAGCACGATCTCGTCCATCGTGCGCTGCTGCATGGCGGCGTCGAAGATCGGGGCGGGCGAATAGGCGCCCATGCCGCCGGTGTTCGGGCCCGTGTCGCCGTCGAAGGCGCGCTTGTGGTCCTGGGCGCCGACCAGCGGCAGGACATGCTCGCCGTCGGTCAGGGCGAAGAAGCTCGCTTCTTCCCCTTGCATGAATTCCTCGATCACCACCGAGGCGCCGGCCGCGCCGAAGCGGTTGCCCGAGAGCATGTCGCGCACGGCTTCGATCGCCTGGTCGACCGTCTCGGCGATGATCACGCCCTTGCCGGCGGCGAGACCGTCGGCCTTGATCACGATCGGCAGGGGCTGGGACCTGACATAGGCCTCGGCCGGTCCGACCTCGGTGAAGCGCTCGTAGGCGGCCGTCGGGATGTTGTTGGCGCGGCAGAGTTCCTTGGTGAAACTCTTGGAGCCCTCGATGCGCGCGGCGGCCTTGGACGGGCCCCAGGCCTTGATGCCCGCTTCGGCGAAGGCGTCGGCCATGCCGGCCACCAGCGGCGCGTCGGGGGCGATCACCACGAAGTCGATCTTCAGCCGCTGCGCCAGCGCCACCTGGCCCGGGATATCCTCAGCGCCGACGTCTTCGACGCATTCGGCAACCTGCGCGATGCCGGCATTGCCCGGCGCGCAGTACAGTTTCGTGCAGAGCGGCGAGGCCGAAATCGCCCAGCACAAAGCATGTTCGCGGCCGCCGCCGCCCACCACCAGGATTCGCATGGCGAGGCTTTGACCACAGTTTGCGCCGGGGGCACAAGCGGCTAGGTTCGGGCCCAGATGGAAAACCTCGACGCCCCGGCTGCCCCCTCGAACGTCCCGGAATTCTCGGTTTCCGAACTCTCCTTCGCCCTGAAGCGCGAGATCGAGAGTTCGTTCCCGAGGGTGCGCGTGCGCGGCGAGATCAGCCAGCCTTCCTTCCCGCGCTCGGGCCACTGCTACTTCCGTCTCAAGGACGAGAACGCCGTGATCGATGGAGTCTGCTGGAAGGGCTCGATCCCGCGGCTCGGCATCAAGATCGAAGAGGGGCTGGAGGTCATCGCCACCGGCAAGCTCACCACCTATGCCGGTTCCTCGCGCTACCAGATCATCGTCGACCGGCTCGAACTGGCGGGCGAAGGCGCGCTGCTCAAGCTGCTGGAGGACCGGCGCAAGAAGCTGCAGGCCGAGGGTCTGTTCGATGCCAGCGCCAAGCGCCCGCTGCCCTACCTGCCGCAGGTGGTGGGCGTCGTCACCTCGCCGTCGGGCGCCGTGATCCGTGACATCCTGCACCGCCTCAGCGACCGCTTTCCCTGCCACGTGCTGGTCTGGCCGGTGGCCGTGCAGGGCGAGAAGGCGGCGGGCGAGGTGGCCCGCGCCATCGCCGGCTTCAACGGATTGTCGGAAGACGGGCTCGTGCCGCGGCCCGATGTGCTGATCGTGGCCCGCGGCGGCGGCTCGCTGGAAGACCTGTGGGCGTTCAACGAGGAGATCGTGGTGCGGGCTGCCGCGACCTCCGCCATCCCGCTGATCTCCGCCGTCGGCCATGAGACCGACACGACCCTGATCGACTTCGCCTCCGACCGCCGCGCCCCGACGCCGACCGCCGCCGCCGAGATGGCCGTTCCGGTGCGAGCCGACCTGATGACCGAGACGCTGGACTATGCCAAGCGCCTGGTCGGCGGCATGACGCGCCTGCTGCGCGAACAGTCGATGGAACTGGCCGGCCTCGCCCGCGGCTTGGGCGATCCGCGGCGCCTGATCGAGGAGCGCCAGCAGCGGGTCGACGTGAGCGGCGAGCGGTTGTCACTCGCCGCGCGTCAGCTCGTCGAACGACGCGCGCATCAGCTCTCGGCCGCGCGCCTCGTAAGCCCGCAGGCGGTGATCGCCGCCAAGGAACAGGCGCTGGTCGCCGAGGGCCGTGCGTTGAACCGTGCGGTCGACCGTTTCAAGAGCGACGCGCTGCAGAAGTATGCCCGCGCCTTCGACCGGCTCGACCAGCTGGGCGACCGCCTGAAGCGCCACGGCAACGACCTCCTGTTGAACGGCCAGCGCCAGGTCGACCAGGCGGCCAAGTTGCTGGAGAGCTACTCCTTTCACTCGGTCCTGAATCGCGGCTTCGCCCTGGTCCGCGACCAGGAAGGCCAACCCGTCCTCGCCGCCGCCGACACAAGCGCCGGCCAGACGATCAGTATCGAATTCAGTGATGGCCGCGTCGGCGCGCGCGTGACGGATGGAGCGGGTGCGGCGAAGCCGGTTGCGGCTCCGCCCTCCTCACCGCGTCGTCGCGATGACGGCACTGGCAATCAAGGGTCGCTGCTCTGACGCACGAGCCTTGATGAGATGAAAATTGTCATCCCGAGCGTAGCGAGGGACCTTTAAGATCAAAGCAAAGATCCCTCGGCTTCGCCTCGGGATGACAATGATGGTGTTGCGAGGGGGAGAGCGCCAATGACCGCTGAACCGCTGTCGGCCGAGACGATCAAAAACTTCCTGTATGCAAGCACGGCGACCGTCTCGATGCAGATGCTGAAGCGCGGGTTTCGCAATGTCGCGGTGAACGGGGTGAAGCCGCTCAATCCGGCGGCGGCGCGGATCGTGGGGCCGGCCTATACGTTGCGCTACATCCCGAGCCGCGAGGACATCGACAAAGCGCCGAGTCCCAGCGATCCGCCGAATGCGCAGCGCACCGCGATCGAGGAATCGCCCGCGGGCTCGGTGCTGGTGATCGCCACCGAGGGCAACACGCGCTCAGGCACCTTGGGTGACATCCTGGCACTGCGTCTCAAGGTGCGCGGTCTCGCGGGCGTGCTGAGCGACGGGGCGATGCGCGATTCGCCGGTGATCGGCAAGTTCGACTTCCCTGTCTATTGCTCGGCCGCCGCGGCGCCGCCCAGCATGGCCAACCTGCGCCCCGTCGAGGTCCAGGTTCCGGTCGGGATCTGCGGCGTTCCGGTCTATCCCGGCGACGTCATCGTGGCCGACGAGGACGGCGCGATCGTCGTGCCCCGGCATCTCGCCGACGAGGTGGCGCGCGATTCCTTCGAGCAGGAGCGGCTGGAGAAGTTCGTCGCGATCCGGGTGGGACAGGGCCATCCGATCACCGGCACCTATCCGCCGAACGACGAGACGAAGAAACTCTATCAGGCGTGGATCAAGGCCGGTGAGCCTGCCGGCGGGTGAGGAGGTCAAACATGCGTGTTTCATCGATCGCCGTGCTGCTGATACTCGGCCTGGCCGCCTGCGAAAGCTCGAACGTGGCGATGGCGCCGCCGGGCCAGGATGTTGCCGGCAAGCAGTTCGCGCCGCCGCCACCCGGCATGGGGGCGCTCTATTTCTTCAATCCGTCGACGGCCAGCCCGGTGCTCAACGTTACCGCCAACGGCCAGGAGATCGGACGTCTCGGCACGCAGACCTGGATGCGCACGGAACTCGCTGCGGGTCCGTACACGCTGCGCTGCCGCGGCGGCGGTTCGGCGAATGCGATGAACATGGAGATCGCGCCCGGCAACATCCGCTACGTCGACGTGCAGATGCTGCCCGGGCAGTATGTCTGTGCGATCCGCGAGACCGATCCGGGCTCGGGTCAGGCGGGCGTGATGAGCGGCAGCCGCGCGGCGCAGTATTAGGCCGCCGCGGGAATGCGGGCGATGACCTTGATTTCGAAGTCGAACCCCGCGAGCCAGGTGACGCCGACGGCCGTCCAGTTCGGATAGGGCGCCTCGCCGATCTCCTCGCCGCGCACCTTCATCACGGTCTCGAACTGGGCCTCGGGATTGGTATGGAACGAGGTGACGTCCACCACGTCGTCGAAGGTGCAGCCTGCGGCCGCCAGAATCGCCCGCAGGTTGGCGAAGGCGCGCCGGACCTGATCCTCGAATACCGGTTCCGGCGATCCGTCGTCACGGCTGCCCACCTGGCCCGACACGAAGAGGAGATCGCCCGAGCGGATGGCGGGCGAATATTTGTGGGCATTGTAGAGCGCATGCCGGCCGTTTGCCGGGAAGACCGCGTCGCGTTTGGCCATGTCGCAAATCCTTCTGAAGCTAACCCGGAGGGTCGCCGTAGGGTTTGGTGATGAGCTCGAGCATGTGGCCGTCGGGATCCTCGAAATAGACGCCGCGCCCGCCGTAGAGATGGTTGATCTCCCCCCGGCCGCTCTTGTTGGGATGGGCGTAGTAGGGGATGCCTGCCTCGCGGATGCGGCCAAACGAGGCTTCGAATTCGGCATCGTCGACGAGGAAGGCGTAATGCGTCGTGCTGGGATGGGGCGTGCCGATGAAATCCAAGGTGACGCCGTTGGACATCTGCACCGGGCGGAACGGACCCCATTGCGGCCCCGCTTCGATGCCCAGGATGCCGGCCAGGAACTCGGCCGACGCATCCTTGTCCTTCACATGGACGATCAGGTGATTGAGGGCTGGCATGGAAGTCTCCTGCGGGCTGTCCTCAACGTAGGCAGGCCGCAGACGACTTCAACCGGTTACGCGCCGGTGAGCAGTGGGACGATCAGCCGCCGCCCTTCTCGCAGACGAAGGCCTTGAAGGTGATGATGTCGCTGGGGACGCCATTGGCCTTGCAGTAGGCTTCGAATTCTTCCGGCGTCACGGGCACCATCTTGATGGCATGCCGACGGCTGCGCCAGTCGGACATGCGGCTCATCTCCTTCATATGCCAGTCGGCATAGGAGCTCAGCGGATAGTGCTTCACGGTGCGCTGCAGCACCTCATGATCGGATGCGGTCACCTTGGCGAAGTACTGGATAGCCATGACAGTCTGCCTTCAGGAATGCGGACGCCGCATCTACTCTCCAACGGGGGTGGGCCGCAACCCAGAATGAATGAGGCTGGTGCCGCCGTTCAAGGCGCGGCGGCGTCGGGCAGCACGCGATTGCGCAGCGGCTGCCAGTGACTGCGCGGAATGACCTGCAGCGCCTCCAGGAACTGCCGCGCACAGCGTTCCCAGGTGAAGGTTTCCGCATGCCGGCGGCAATCCTCGGGATCGCGCGACACCGCGGCGAGGCAGGCCGTGCGAAGATCCTCGTCGAGCGCTCCAACTTTCGGATCGGTCACCACGTCGAGCGGTCCGGGCACGGGATATCCCGCGACCGGCGCGCCGGAGGCGAGCGCTTCGACCATCACGAGGCCGAACGTGTCGGTGACGCTCGGGAAGACGAAGCAGTCAGCCTGTGCATAGCGATACGAAAGCTCGTCGGGGGCGACCGAGCCGAAGAAGCGCGCGTTCGCATAGCGGCGCTGCAGCGGCTTCAGCTGCGGCCCGCCGCCCACCACCCACTTGGTGCCGGGCAGATCGAGGTCGAGGAAGGCCTTGATGTTCTTCTCGATGGCGACACGGCCGGCATAGAGCCAGATGGGGCGCGGATCGCCGGTGTCCTCGTGCGGCTGCGGCTTGAAGGCGGTGATGTCGACGCCGCGCGACCAGGGGACGAGGTTCCTGAAGCCGCGCGCGCCGAGTTCGTCGCGGATCGCCGGCGACACGACCAGCACGCCGGCAGAAGGCGCGTGGAAGCGGCGCACGAATGCGTAGCTCCACGACAGCGGCAGCAAGATGCGGGCACGGACATATTCCGGGAAGCGCGTGTGATAGGCGGTCGTGAAGGGGATGCCGCGCCGCCGGCAGAAGCCGCGCGCCGCCCAGCCGAGCGGTCCCTCGGTGACGAGATGGATGGCATCGGGCGCGAAAAGATTCAGCATGTGGCTGAGCCGCGAGGAGGGGAACAGCGACAGCCGGATTTCGGGATAGGTCGGGCAGGGCAGAGTACGGAACCGGTCGGGGCCGAATACCTCGACCTCGTGGCCTTCGGCGCGAAGGATGCGCGCGACCGTCTCGAGCGTGCGAACGACACCGTTGATCTGAGGCCGCCAGGCGTCGGAAACGATGGCAATGCGCAAGCGTCTACTCCGCGGCGAGCTGGACGTGGGACAGAGGCAGGCGCGACTCGCGGCGAGCCATCTCGTCCGCCCAATGGACGATGCGCAGGCGGCCGTCGAAATCCTCGACGAGCGCCGTGCAACTCTCGACCCAGTCGCCGTCGTTGCAGTAGAGCACGCCGTCGATCATGCGCATCTCGGCGTGATGGATGTGCCCGCACACGACGCCGTCGACGCCGCGGTGGCGGGCCTCGCTGGCCACTGCCCTCTCATAGTCGTTGATGAACTGCACGGCGTTCTTGACCCGGTGCTTCAGGAAGGCCGAGAGCGACCAGTAGGGCAGGCCGAGCTTGCGGCGTCCCCAGTTGAAGATCGTGTTGAGGCGCAGCGCCGCGGCATAGGCCCAGTCGCCGAGGATCGCGAGCCATCGGGCGTAGCGCACGATGCCGTCGAACTGGTCGCCGTGGATCACCAGCAGCTTGCGGCCGTCGGGCGTCTCGTGGATCGCCTCGTCCTGCACGCGCACGTCGCCGAAGGTGAGCTGGCAGTATTGCCGCGCCGCCTCGTCGTGGTTGCCCGGAATGTAGACCACGTTCGTGCCCTTGCGGGCCTTGCGCATGATCTTCTGCACGACGTCGTTGTGGCTCTGTGGCCAGTACCACCAGCGCTTGAGGCGCCAGCCATCGACGATGTCTCCCACCAGGTAGAGATGCTCGCTCTCGTTCTTCTTCAGGAAGTCGAGAAGCAGGTCGGCCTGGCAGCCGCGTGTGCCGAGATGGATGTCGGACAGGAAGATCGCCCTGTGCCGGGCCGGCTGGTGGCGTTCGTGGAGTGTCATGAGGAAGGCACGGTCATGTGGATAGTGTCGGCCGGCACAAAATCTGTTGTGCGAGATTGCACGGTACGCTTGGGATTGTGTAAGGCAGCCGTTGCGTGGAGGTGTATTGGTTGTGACTGTTCTATGACATTCGCCTCGACCATCGGTGCCGCACCATCGGTGCTCCTCATCTTCAATCCGACCGCCGGCCGCCGCCGCCGCGGACTGGTCGACGCGGTCGTGCGCCACGTGCGCGCGCACGGCTGGACGGTCGACGTCGTGGAGACGGCAGCGCCAGGAGACGCGCGCCGCCATGCCGAGCGGTGCGATGCCGGACGCTATGGCGTGATCGCGGTCGCGGGCGGCGACGGCACGATCAACGAGGTGGTGAACGGTCTCGCGGCCCGCGCGGCCACGGCGCCGCCGCTCGCTCTCGTGCCGCTGGGAACCGCCAACGTGCTGGCGCACGAGCTGGGACTGGGCTCGACCGCTTCGGCGCTCGCCCAGGCGATCACGGCCGGCCGCGAGGTGCTGATGCATCCGGGCCGGGCCAGCGGCGCCGACCGTCCTCGCTGCTTCTCGCTGATGGCTGGCGCGGGCTTCGATGCCAAGGTGGTGGCAGGCGTCAGTGCGCCGCTGAAACGCCGCTGGGGCAAGGGCGCCTATGTCTGGCGCTCACTGGTCGAGGCGAGGCGCTACCGTCCGGTGCGTTATGCCGTGGAGATCGACGGCGTCCGTCACGAGGCCGCATCGGTGATCGTGACGCACGCCCGTCACTATGCCGGCCCCTATGTCGTGGCGCCGCAAGCGTCGCTCGACGCCCCGCTGCTGCATGTCTGCCTGTTCGAGCGCTGGGGCTGGATGCACGCGCTGCGCTTCGGAGTGGCCCTCGTGCTGGGCGCGCTGCCGCGGACGCCCGGCTATCGTGTCGTCGTCGGCCGGGAGGTCAGGATATCGGTCCTCAACGATGCCGGCGAACGGCGGCGCCAGCCGGTCCAGATCGACGGCGACGACGCGCTGACCTTGCCCGTTTCGATCGGCCTTTCGACCGAAACGGTGCGGCTGTTGGCGCCGGGCTAGAGCGTCCTCACCGGACGGACTGCAGGCGGCGCACCGATTCCTGCGTCGGATGGCCGTCGGCCGGCAGCGCCTGCTGCTGCTGGAAGAGGCGCAGTGCCGAGCGGGTCTTGGGACCGAGCAGCCCGTCGGCCTCGTCCTTGTAGAGGCCGAGGCGCGCCAGGCGCATCTGCATGTCGATGACGGTGTTGCGCGAGATCGGCGCATCGTCGGCCGGAGCCTGCTGCTGCACCGGCGGGCCGCCTGCGATCTGGCGGGCCAGGATGCCGACCGACAGCGCGTAGAGCGTCGAGCGGTTCCAGTTCATCACCGCCTTGAAGTTCGGATAGATGATGAAGGCAGGTCCCCGGAAGCCGGCGGGCAGCAGGATCGAGGCGGCATCGTCGACCGCGGGCAGGGCGCCGCCGTTCATCTTCTTGACGCCCATCGCGGCCCAGGCCTTCACCGGTTTCTCGACCGTCGTGTCGGCCTGGTCGAGCGGGAAACCCTGGGGCAGCATCACTTCCTCGCTCGACGGGAGACCGGGCTTGAAGCCGACGCCGCGCAGGTAGTTGGAGGCCGAGGCGAAGGCGTCGGGCAGGCTGTTCCAGATGTCGATCTTGCCGTTGCCGTCGCGGTCCACCGCCCACCGGGTGAAGGTCGAGGGCATGAACTGCATGTTGCCCATGGCGCCGGCCCACGAGCCACGCATCTGGTCGCTGGTCATGTGGTTGGTGTTCAGGATGCGCAGCGCCTGGACGGTCTCGTTGCTGAAGAATTCCTTGCGCTTGGTCATGCAGGCGAGCGTCGCGACGGAGCGCACGACGCGGAAGTCGCCCATGTAGGTGCCGTAGTTCGTCTCGATGCCCCAGAAGGCCATGATGTATTGCGGCGGGATGCCGTACTCGGCCTGCAGCTGGTCGAGCAGAGCGCGATGCTGCGCCAGTTTCTGCTGACCCTTCTGGATGCGATCGAGCGAAACCGTACCGCCGACATACTTGGCGTAGGTCAGCGAGAATTCGGGCTGGCGGTTGTCGAGATCGACGACCTTCTGGTCGGGCGTCAGCCCCTGGAAGGCGCGGTCGATGACCGATGCCGGTACGCCCTGCTTCAGCGCATCGGCCTTGATGCCGGCCAGGCAGTCGCGGAAGCCGCCATCCTGGGCCTGTGCGGGCGCAGCCCCGAGGAAGGCGGGGCCGCAGAGAAGCGCCGTCGTTGCGGCGAGAATTCGTGCATTGGGCATGAAGGTCATGCCCGCCAGTTTATCACGAGCCGGCGACGGTCAGCCCTTCAATTCTGACGGTCGGGGCGTTGGTCGAACTCTTGAATTCGAGGTCGTTCGCGGCCGTCATGTTGAGGAACATGTCCTTCAGGTTGCCGGCGACGGTGATGCCGCTCACCGGCCAGGCGAGCTCGCCATTCTCGATCCAGAAGCCGGAGGCGCCGCGGCTATAGTCGCCGGTCACGCCGTTGACACCGAAGCCGATCATGTCGGTGATGTAGAGACCGCTCTTGATGTCGCCGATCAACTCCTTCACCGAAAGCTTGCCCTTCTCGAGATAGAAATTCGAGGTGGTGGGCGAGGGCGGGCCGGAGACGCCGCGCGAGGCGTGGCCGGTCGGCGCGAGGTTGAGCTGTCGCGCCGCCGCGAGGTCGAGCAGCCAGGTGGTCAGCACGCCGTCGTCGATCACCGCGCGGCGCGAGGTCGCGAGGCCTTCGGCATCGAACGGACGGCTGCCCAGTCCGCGCTTGCGCAACGGATTGTCGAGGATGCGGATGCCCTCGGCGAAGACGCGCTCGCCCATCTTGTCCTTGAGGAACGACGTGCCGCGCGCCACGGCGCGGCCGTTGATGGCGCCGGCGAGATGGCCGATCAGGCCGCCCGAGACGCGGCGGTCGTAGATCACCGGCACCCGCGCGCTCTGCGCCTTGCGCGGGTTGAGGCGGCGCACGACGAACTTGCCGGCATTGCGGCCGACCTTGGCGGCCGACATCAGGTCTTCGAGATGGACGGCACTGGCCCACTCATAGTCGCGCTCCATGCCGGTGCCTTCGCCGCCCAGCACCGAGCAGGACAGCGAGAAGCCGCTGCGGCTGTAGCCGCCGGAAAAGCCGTTGCTGGCCGCCAGCATGACGGAGGTGCGGCCCCAGCCGGCTTCGGCGCCCTCGGAATTGGTCACGCCCTTCACGGCGCGCGCGGCATCCTCGGCCTCGCTCGCCAGGGCCAGCAGCTTGCGGGCCGTCGGGCGGGTCCTGTCGTCGAGGTCGAGGTCCGGCCACGTCCGGGCCAGCAGCTCCTCGGGCGCGAGGCCGCAGATCGGGTCTTCGGGGACGGCGCGGGCCATGTCGACGGCGCGGCTCGCCAATTCCCGGAGCGAGGCGGGCGCGAAGTCGGTCGAGGAGACGAAGGCCTGGCGCTTGCCCACGAAGACGCGCAGGCCGAGGTCGCGGCCCTCGCTGCTCTCCAGCTTCTCGCGCTTGCCCAGCCGCTGCGCCACCGAGATCGACTCGCCGTTGACGTAGAGCGCGTCAGCCGCATCGGCGCCGAACTCTTTTGCCCATTTCAGCAGGTCGTTGAGCAGATTGGCGTCGGGTGCCCCCGCCGGCCGCGTCGTGCGAGCAATCTTCGTAGCGGCCTTGGCGGCAGGCTTGCGCGCCGGCAACCTGGCGACCTTCGGTGCCTGCCGCTTCACCGTCTTCGAGGCGACCTTCGTCGGCTTCTTCGGCGCAACCTTCTTCCTCGGCGCAACCTTCTTCGGCATTGCCTTCTTCACCACCTTCCGGGTGGCGGGCTTCGCCGACTTCTTCGCAGCCGGCTTCTTGGAAGCCGGCTTCTTCACAGTCGGCTTCTTCGGGGAGGATTTGGGGGCGGTCTTTTTCGCTTTGGCCATGAGGCCGTTCTACGCGCTAACGGCCCGTGTCGTCGAGATAGTAGGAGAAGAACAACACGCCCGTCGCGACGATACCGAGTGTCCAGAATGTGGCACGCACGAGGTCGGCGATCATGGCCTGCTCGGGCCACAGGCGGGCCACCGCATCGCCCACGAACTGGTGGCCAAGGATGCCGATCATCGTGCCCAGCGTGAGGGAAATCGCGGCGTTCCAGACGTGACGGGCGCCGCGCATGAAGGGGCCTTCGGCCCGCCGGCGTGTCGCAACAGGATCGGGAAGAGCCACTTCTTCAGTCCATGACCAGTGCGGGCGCGCGGGAGGGTTCCCGCGCGCCGGATGCTAACGCCCTCCCGGGAGGGGCGGTACCGCGATTTGAGCGCGGCCGCGCGGTTGGCGGCGCAGGTCACGGCCTTGAGCGAGGCCGCCACGATGTTCGAATCCATGCCGACGCCCCACAGGACCTTGCCGCTCGGCGTCTCGGCCTCGATGAAGCTGACCGCTTGGGCATCGGAACCGGCGCCCGTCGCGTGCTGGTGATAGTCGCGGACCCGGATCTGGATGCCGCAATTCTTGCCCAGCGCATCGACATAGCCCGCGATCGGGCCGTTGCCGCGGCCCGAGATGGTGGCCGATTTGCCGTTGAAGGTCACCTTGGCATCGAGAAGCCGCACGTCGGGATGGTCGGAGTCTGGCACCGTCGTATGGCTGTCGAACTCCACCGGCGAGGCGTTCTCGAGATACTCCTTGCGGAACGTGTCCCAGATCAACGCTGGCTGGATTTCCTTGCCGGTCTCGTTGGCGATCTGCTGGATCACCTTGGAGAATTCGACCTGCAGCAGCCGCGGCATGTCGATGCCGTAGTCGCTCTTCAGGATGTAGGCGATGCCGCCTTTGCCCGACTGGCTGTTGATGCGGATGATCGCCTCGTAGCTGCGGCCGAGATCGGCCGGGTCGATCGGCAGATAGGGCACTTCCCAGACCTTGCTGTTCGAAGAGTCGAGCGACTTGAAGCCCTTGTTGATCGCGTCCTGGTGCGAGCCCGAGAAGGCGGTGAAGACGAGGTCGCCGCCATAGGGATGACGCGGATGGACGGGCAGCTGGTTGCAGTATTCGACCGTCTGCCGGATCTCGTTGATGTTCGAGAAGTCGATCTCGGGATCGACGCCCTGCGTGAACATGTTGAGGCCGAGCGTCACCAGGTCGACGTTGCCGGTGCGCTCGCCGTTGCCGAACAGGCAGCCCTCGATGCGGTCGGCGCCGGCCATGTAGCCGAGCTCGGCCGCTGCCACGCCGGTGCCGCGGTCGTTGTGCGGATGCAGGCTGAGGATCATCGAGTCGCGGTACTTGAAGTTGCGATGGCACCATTCGATCTGGTCGGCATAGACGTTGGCCGACGACATCTCGACGGTGGCCGGCAGGTTGATGATCATCTTCTTCTGCGGCGTCGGCTTGTAGACGTCGCCGACGGCGGCGCAGATGTCGCGCGCGAATTCGAGCTCGGTGCCGGTGAAGCTTTCGGGCGAATACTCGAACACCCATTCAGTCTTCGGGTCGGCGTCGGCCATCTGCTTGACCAGCTTGGCGCCCGAGACGGCGATGTCGATGATGCCGGCATAGTCGAGACCGAACACAACCCGTCGCTGCAGGGTCGAGGTCGAGTTGTAGAGATGGACGATGACGCGCCTGGCGCCGCGGCAGGCCTCGAAGGTGCGCTCGATCAACTCGGGACGGCTCTGCGTCAGCACCTGGATGGTGACGTCGTCGGGGATCATCTTCTTCTCGATGAGTTCGCGCACGAACTCGAAGTCGGTCTCGGAGGCGGCCGGGAAGCCGATCTCGATCTCCTTGAAGCCCATGTCGCAGAGCAGCTTGAACATCCGCGTCTTGCGGTCGGAGTCCATCGGCTCGATCAGCGCCTGGTTGCCGTCACGCAGATCGACCGCGCACCAGATCGGCGGCTTGGTGATCACGGCGTTCGGCCACTTGCGATCGGGGAGGGGCACGGGCTTGAAGGGCACGTACTTCTCGGCCGCGATCGGCATCATGGGCTTCTGGGGATTGGTGTCGTGAGGGTTTTGGGATGACATGACGTAGCTCCTCGCGCCGCGCACGGCCGTATGGCTCAAACGAACACTGCGATGGATGGAATTGAGGCGGCGACTGGTTGGGTAAAACAGAGACGAACGACAAGCGATCCGCAGGGCCCTTCCGGTTTTCCCGGTCGGGCGGCGGATCAGCCAATAAGTCGTAGCGTCGTCAGTCGCAGCATGATGGCGGCGACAATCGTCGATTTGCCCGCGCCCGTCAACCCGCCTTCGCCTGAGTGCGAGAAGCTGGCCTCAGCGGATCACCGCAGGGGAACGTCGATCCCGATGCTGAGATTTCCGCCGCGCGGATAGGCAGGGCCATAGACCGGCGCGTAGGCGACCGGCGGGGCATAGACCGGAGCAGGGTAAACGACCACGGGACGAGGCGCGTAATAAACCGGGCGCGGCGGCGGCACGACGATGACTTCACGGTCGTAGTGGTGGTGATGATGATGGTGCTTGTGGTGCCCCCGGCCCTTCTTCCAATCGCCGGCCATCGCGACGGAGGCGGTGAGCATGACGGCGCTCGCCATCGCAAGCGAACCGGCCAGACGCAGGACGTCGATGTTCATTTTTGCGCTCTCCTTTGCTGCAGGATGAAACGCCCTGCGCGAACCGGATGTTGCCTGTGAATTCGCCCTGGGATGGTGACCAACTTGTGGTAAGCGGGAAGCAAGAATCGGAGGAATCATCAGATGGCAGGTCCGTTGGACGGCGTTCGCATTCTCGACTGCACGACCGTCGTGCTGGGTCCGTGGGCGGCGCAGCAATTGGGCGATCTCGGGGCGGACGTGATCAAGATCGAGCCGCCCGAAGGCGACACGACTCGTCAGCTGGGGCCCGCCCGCAACCCCGGCATGTCCGCCTTCTATCTCGGCTGCAATCGTTCCAAGCGCTCGATCGTGCTCGACCTCAAGCAGGACGCCGGCCGGGCCGCGCTGTTCAAGCTCGCCGAGACCGCCGACGTCATCATGCACAACTACCGGCCCGAGCCGGCCAAGCGACTGGGCGTCGAGTACGAGAAGTTCGAGAAGATCAATCCGCGCATCGTCTACCTTGCGACCTATGGTTACCGCTCTGCCGGCCCGATGGGCGCCAAGGCCGCGTACGACGACATCATCCAGGCGGGCTCCGGTCTCGCGGCGCTGCAGACCGTGGTCGCGGGGCAGCCGCGCTTCCTGCCGACCATCGTGGCCGACAAGACGAGTTCGAACGGCGTTGTCTCCGCCCTGCTGGCCGCCCTGTTCGCGCGCGAGCGCACGGGCAAGGGCCAGTCGGTCGAAGTGCCGATGTACGAGACTCTCGTCTCGTTCGTGATGGTCGAGCATCTCTACGGCGAGACCTTCGAGCCGGCGCTCGACACGGCGGGCTACAAGCGCGTGCTCAACAAGGAGCGCCGTCCCTATCCGTCGAAGGACGGCTACTTTGCCCTGCTGCCCTACACCGACAATCACTGGCGGGAGTTCTGCACCCTGGTCGGCCGCGAGGACCTCGCGCAGGACGAGCGTTTCCAGGGCATGGCCAACCGTCTCAAGAACGTCGAGCAATACTATTCGACGTTGGCCGGCCTGTGCGCCGAGCGCACCAATGCCGAATGGGTCGAGTTGCTGAAGAACTCCAACGTGCCGCACGGGCCGGTGAACACGCTCGACGACCTGTTCGTCGATCCGCAGCTTGAGGCGACCGGCTTCTGGAAGCATGTCGATCATCCGACCGAGGGCAAGCTGCGCATGGCTGACATCCCGCCGCGCTTCAGCAAGACCAGGCCGGAGATCACCCGGCTGCAGCCGCGGCTGGGCGAGCACAGTATCGAGGTCCTGCAGGAGGCCGGGTTTACGCAGGGCGAGATCGACGCCATGCTCAAGTCGGGCGCGACCAGGACGGCCTAGAAGGGCCGCCTCGACGAGGAGTCGCCGCCCATCGGGGGAGGCGACCATGATTCTGCGGACAACGCGGCGCGACCTGCTGCGCTATGGCTCACTCTCGGCGTTGGCGGCGTCACTGCCAGCGCCGGTCCTTGCGCAGGCCTGGCCGGCCAGGCCGATCAAGATCATCTGCACCTATCCGGCGGGCGGACTCACCGACATCTTCGCCCGCGCCTATGGCGAGTACGTCGCCGAGAAGACCGGCCAGCCCGTGATCGTCGAGAACAAGGCGGGCGCGGCCGGCGCGATCGGCGCGGAGATCGTCAGGCAGGCGCCGCCGGACGGCTACACGCTGATGTTCACCAACTCGACGACCATGGTGCAGAACAAGGCGCTGTTCAAAAAGCTGCCTTACGACCCCGACAAGGACTTCGCGCTGGTCGCCTGGTTCAACACCGGACACCTGCCGACGATGGTGAACAAGGACGTTCCGGTGAGGAACATCCCGGAATTCGCCGCCTGGGCGAAGGGCCGGAAGGTCTCGCTCGCCACCTACGGCATCGGCTCCTTCGCCCATATCGTCACCGAAACGCTGAACCGCCATTACGGCCTCGAGATCGAGGGCGTTCACTATCGCGGCGAATCGGCGATGTGGCAGGACGTGGCGTCGGGCGCGGTGCAGGGCGCTACCGGCAGCTACGCCTCCGGTGCGGCGGTCCTGCAGGCGGGCAGCGTCAAGCCGATCGCGGTGCCGACGATGGTGCGCATGAAGAAGCTGCCCGACATCGCGACTTTCTACGAGCAGGGGCTGACGGAGAAAGCGTTCCAAATTCGCGGCTGGGTCGGCTGCGCCGCACCGGCCGGCACGCCACCGGAGGTAGTGCAGAGACTCTCAACGCTCATGGTCGAGGCCGGCAGGACCGAGCGCGTCCAGAAGATCAACGACACCTTCGCGATCGACGAGGGCGCGCGCGACGCCGCGTATTTCCGCCGGGTGCTCGACGAAGAGGGGCCGGTCTCGATCGAGGTCATCAGGAGCCTGGGGATCGAACCCCAGTAGGCTGACCGCACTGCGGCGTGGCCTTTACGCAATGCGAAATCGCGGCCATGCTTCTCCCAGGCGCATCCAGACGGCCCCGACCGTCAAAAAAAATCGCGCCGTAGGGAGGCAATCGATGATCGTGCGTGCGTCGCGACGTGATGTGCTGCGTTATGGCTCGGCCGCGGCAGTTGCTGCTGCTCTGCCGGCTCCGGCGATTTCCCAGGGAGCCTGGCCCAACAAACCCATCCGCATCATCTGCGGTTATCCCGCGGGCGGTCTCACCGACACCTTCGCCCGCGCCTATGGCGAGTACATCACCCAGAAAACCGGCCAGCCGGTGTCCGTGGAGAACAAGACCGGCGCCAGCGGCGCGATCGCGGCCGAGCAGGTGAAGTCTGCTGCGCCCGACGGCTACACGCTGATGTGGACGATCTCGACCACGATGATCATGAACAAGGTGCTGTTCAAGAAGCTGCCCTACGATCCGGACAAGGATTTCGTCCTGATCTCGTGGATGGATGCAGGCCATCTGCCGCTGATCGTGAATGCCAAGCTGCCGGTGAAGACTCTGGCCGAACTCGCCGACTATGCACGCGCCAACAAGACCAGTCTCGGCACCTACGGTGCCGGTTCCTACAGCCATGTCGCCGTCGAGGCGCTCAACCGCCACTACAAGCTCGGCATGGAGGCCGTGCATTACCGCGGCGAGGCGCCGATGTGGCAGGACGTGGCTTCCGGCGCGGTACAGGGCGGCAGCGGCAGCGTCGCCGCTGCCTCGGGCGTGCTGCAGTCGGGCAACGGCCGGCCCATCGCGGTGCCGACCAGAAAGCGGATGGCCAAGCTACCCGACGTGCCGACCTTCCTGGAGCAGGGGGTGACCGACAAGGCCTTCCAGGTCCAGGGCTGGATCGGTCTGGTCGGTCCCGCCGGCATGCCGAAGGAGATCGTCCAGAAGCTCTCGGACCTGATGGTCGAGGGCGGCAAGAGCGAGCGTATCCAGAAAATCCTCGCCACCTTCGGCATCGACAATGCAGCGCGTGATCACGTCTTCTTCGAGAAGATCGTGGCCGAGGAGGGGCCGGTCTGGATCGAACTGGTGAAGGGGCTGAACCTCGAGCCGCAGTAGCGGGCGAAGCGGCCGAATCCGGCCCGGTGCTTGTCCGAGCGCCGGAGTCGGGTGATCTGGTGACGCAAACTCCATGCCGAAAATAGAGGCGTCCGCCGGCTATTCGCGATTGCACTTCTGCTCGTTCTGATTGTACCTGTAGAGAGGGTGCGAGCCGCTACCGCAGTCAGAAATCGAACCGAAGGGACCGGCGCGTTCATGGCCCTAGACGTCTATGTAGGGCCGCTCACGCGCTATTACGCGGGGGCCTGGGAAAGTGCAGCCGAAACCGCAGCGCGCAAACGTGGGGCGCCGCGTCCGGCCGGGTCCGGGGAAGCGACAGGCGCCGCTCGAAGCCAGGACCAGATTCGTCCGAAGGTGCTCGCCTGGCGCGCAGTGCTGGCCAAGGCATTGGGCGATCGGGTCGACGCTCCCCTCGACTGGGGAGAGACCGAAACGGCGCCGTGGTTCACCCATCGGCCGGGTTGGGATGGATTCGGGTCGCTGGTCCTCTGGGCCGCCTATGCGGAGAATCCGAGCTTGCGGATGCCTACGGTGCTGCCGGAAGACTGGGATGACGACGTCGCGCTCGCCCGATCCACCTCTGATGGTTTCCGCTCGCGTTTCTCGCATCTCGTGCGGAACGTCGAGCTGTGGCTGCCGGTCGCCTTCGAGATCACGTTCGAGGGCGAGGATGTCGACGGTCGGCGCGTGGTGATGGGGTCGGTGACGACGCTGCGTCGTCAGTTGGCGGATTTGAATGCTGCAATCTGGAAGGCTTCGGCCGCCGATATCGCAACCTGGGGCCGGATGCCGCCCGAGCAGCGGACTGTGCAAGGGTGCGCGCGCTACGCCTTCGCGCTCCTCGCCGACCTGGCCAAGCGGGCGGACGCCGAACGTCTGCCGATGAAGCTCGACTACTGACGAAAACGCCCGCGGTGTGAACCGCGGGCGCCTCGTGGACAGGCCTTGTCGTTGAGTCTCAGGATGCGCTGGGGGCCGGCGGCGTCTCTGTTGCCGGGCGGTTGCGACGGTCCGCCATGAACTGGTCGAACTCGGCGCGGTCCTTGGCGGCGCGCAGCTTGTCGAGGAAGTCGCGGAACTCGCGCTGCTCCTGATCGAGGCGGTTGATCGTCTCCTCGCGATACTCGTCGAAGGCGACATTGCCGCTGCTGCTGCTGCGGCCCCAGCCGGAGCGCCGCTTCCAGCCGCGGAATTCCTCACGGCACGAGCGGCCGTCGGGCATGTTCCAGTGACCGTAGCGCTTCGAGCAAAACATGCGTCCACTCCCTTTGAGATAGATGAGCAGGGCCAGGCCAACCGGCCAGAACAGGATGAAGCTCAGCACCGTCAGGGCGATCCACGCCGGCTTGCCGAGGTCGTCTATTTTTTCGATCAGGCCCATATGGGAGCCCCCTTTGCTGATGTTAACGATGTGAATGTTAACGACATTTACATTGGGCATCGCGAGCCCGGGAGTCAATGGGTCGGCGAAAAACTTTCAGCGCGACGTGGGAAAGCCCAGTCCCTGCAGATAGATGAGGACCTCCGATTCCAGCAGCTCCTCGGCCGTCATGGGCAGCGGACGGCGTCCTGAATCGCCGCGCCCGAACAGCGAGGCGATCCCGTGCGCCATCGACCAGATGTGCAGGCCCATCATCAGTGCGGGCGGGCGCCCGGCGGCCGGGAGCAGGATGACGAGCTGTTCGGCGGCGGCGCGCAGCACGGCAAAGGCGCGTTCCGAGGCGGTTCGCAGTTCGGGGTTGGTATCGGGCGAGATGCCGGATTCGAACATGGCCGCATAGTAGGCAGGCTCGGACCGCGCGAAGGTGAGATAGGCCCTGCCGATATTGTGGAAGGCCGTGACAGGGTCGGGCTTCCCGTTGGCCCAGCCGGTCGAAAGCATTGCCGCGAAGCGCTCGAAACCTTCACGCGCCACGTCGGCCATCAGCGCGTCGCGGTCGCGAAAGTGGCGGTACGGGGCGGCCGGGCTCACACCGGCGGAGCGCGCGGCGTCGGCGAAGGTGAAGCCTGCCGGCCCCTTTTCCTTGATGAGTTCGCGAGCGGCCTTGATCAGCGCCTCGCGCAGACTGCCGTGGTGATACTTCCGCTCCTCACGGTCGTTGCGCTTCCAGCTCATGTTAAGCCAGTTTACATTAAAGCCCCTGCCTGCAACAGCCGCAGGATATGCGGAGATGGGCCGTGTTGTGGTCGGCCGGATGTTTCTACGCTCTGCCTGCGCGAAGAGGAGAGCGGGGGGCTTTCATGCACCATGGCGACGTGTCACCGGAGATTGCGGCGGGCCTGCTGGCCCTGAAGAAGCGAATCGACGCCGCGAAGATTCCACCCTCGAAGCTCGACGAGACGATCAATGTCGCGGTCTGGAACATCCGTGAATTCGGCAAGAAGCGGCGCACCGTGGCGGCGCTGCATTACATCGCCGAGATCCTCGGCCAGTTCGACCTGATCGCGCTGGTCGAGCTGCGCGACAATCTCGAGGATTTCGGCAGGGTCTGCCAGTTCCTGGGGCCGAGCTGGGATCTCGTCTATTCCGACTGGATGTCCGATGCCGGCGGCAACCGCGAGCGCACGGGCTTCCTCTACGATCGCCGTGCTGTCGTGTTCAACGGGCTGGCGGCCGAGGTCGATGCGCCGCGCGCCAAAAAGGCCACCGAGTATCTCGCCGCGCAGTCCTTCTGGCGCGCGCCCTACATGTGTTCGTTCCGCGCCGGCAATTTCGACTTCATCGCCATCGCCACCCATGCGCGCTGGGGCGACAGCCTCGAAGGCCGCGAAGCCGAGCTCGGCATGCTGGCCGACTGGATCGACGCGCGGCAGAAGGACAAGTCGGTCGAGGATCACGACCTGATCGTGATGGGCGACTTCAACACACCGAGCCTCGACGACAAGACCTTCAAGGCGCTGACGCGGCGCGGCCTGCAGGTACCCGACTCGCTGCTCGAGCTCACGGCGGGTGACGTGGCGGTGAAGGGTTCCAATCTCGGCAAGACGATGCGCTACGACCAGATCCTGCACCTGCCGACGGCCAAGAAGCGCTTCACCAACTTCGGCGGCACGCTCGACTTCCACGTCTCCGACGCGTCGATCAAGCAGCTCTTTCCGCGGCAGGCCATGACGCGCACCCAGTTCACCTACCAGCTCTCCGACCACTTCCCGGTCTGGGTACAGATCAAGACCGACATCGACGGCGAGCGCCTGACGCAGATCGTGCAGAACGCGAAGAAGGATTGACGCTCAACGCGACACTTCGCCGACCAGGATGTCTTCCGTCACCTTGCCGGCAAGTTCTTCTTCCGGCTCGATCAGGCGCTTCTTCTTCCAGTCGCCCTTGGCGTAGAGGCAGAGCGTGATCAGCGCGGTGACGATGTTGGAGACCGGCAGCGCCCACCAGATTCCCTGCTCGTGCAGGTCCGTATGCTTGGAGAGCACGTACGCCAGGGGAAACTGCACGACCCATTGCGACACCAGGGTCAGCACCATCGTCAGCACCATGTTTCCCGAGGCGCGAAACACGCCGGTCAGCGCGAATTGCAGGCCGAGGAAGCCCCAGGCCAGTGACATGATGCGCAGGAAGCCCGCACCGGCCGCGATCACCGCGGGATCGGTCGGGACGAAGAAGGCGACGAACTGTGGCGCGAACAGGAAGACCAGAAGGCCGAACGCGGAGAGGCTGCCAAATCCCAGCAGCCCGCCCAGCCGTCCGATCTGCGCCGCGCGCTCGATGTTGCCGGCACCGATGTTCTGTCCGACCAGCGTCGAGATCGCCATCGACAGACCCATCGCGGGTACCATCACGACCTGCAGGATGTTCGAGCCAACGCCGTAGGCGGCCAGCGTCAGCGTGCCGAAGCTCGCGATCAGGAACGTCATCACCATCAGGCCGAGCGCCCGCGCCGAGAGTTCGACGGAGGCGGGAAGGCCGAGGAAGAACGCGCGCTTCACGTAGCCGAAATCGGGGATGAAATCGCGCCGCCGCACATGGATGCCGTGCAGGCCGATGCGCAGGATGGCGATGCCGATGATGGCCGCGATCGCCTGCGTGACCAGCGTGGCGATGGCCGCGCCCATCACCCCATAGCCGGGCACGGGACCCCAGCCGAAGATCAGCAGCGGGTCGAGCACGAAGTTCAGGAACACCGTGCCCAGCACGATGTAGACCGGCAGGGTTGGCCGGCCGATGCCGCGCATGATCGCCTGGAAGACGAAGAAGGTGAAATTGAAGACGATGCCCACGAACGACACGCGCATGAAGCCCAGCGCACCGGGATAGACGTCGGGCGCCACGCCCATCAGCCGCAGCAGGGCCGGCGAACAGAAATAGCCGATCGTGCCCAGCACGATCGACGCCAGGATCACCATGAGCAGCGTCTGGCCCGCGACGTGCGCTACCATCGTGTCGTTCCGCGCGCCGACATACTGCGCGATCAGTGTCGAGCCGGCGAGCGACAGGCCCGAGCCGATGGCGAAGGTCAGGAACAGGACGGGAAAGCTGATCGACACCGCCGCCACCGCCGCCCCGCCCAGCCGCCCGACCCAGAAGGCATCGATGATCTGGTAGGCCGACTGCAGCACGTTCGCCGTCACGATCGGCACGGCGAGCGTCAGCAGCGAGCGGAGGATCGGACCTTCGAGGAGTTTGTTGGGGGCGGGCGGCACGCAGGTCCCTTGAGGGTGCAATGAGACTTTTCTGCGGGTCTCAACGCACCGAGGGTCACGCGGCTCCTGTCACAAGGAGTGCGGCGGCCTGCGCTGATTACTTGGTCTTCGCGAAGATCGCCGAATAGACCGACGCCTGCTTGGGCGCCTTCAGCACTTCGTCGATCAATGGGCGGAAGGTCTCGATCGGGAGGTTCGGGTAGTTCCTGTCGAAGGCCGGGCTGTCGTACTTCTCGCAGAACTCGACCGTGTCGTTGAAGTACGGGCTGTCCCTGTACTGGTCGCGCGCATTCCGATCGAGGCCGAGCTTGCCCCAGAAGTAGTATCCTTGGAACACGCCGTGCTGCTGCAGGATGAAGTGGTTTCGGTCGTCGATGAAGGGCCGCAGGATCTCCGCGATCACCTCGGCATGATTGTAAGGGGCGAGCGTGTCGCCGATATCGTGGAACAGCGCACAGACGACATACTCCGCGCTGCGCTTGTCGTTGTAGGCGCGCGTCGCCGCCTGCAGGCAATGGTCGTAGCGGTCGATCGGAAAGCCACCGAAATCGCCCTTCAGCAGGCTGAGATGCGCGATCAGGTGATCGCCGACCTTGCTGGCGATCTCGGCCTGGCCCTTGGCGATGGCCTTGAGGTCATCGACCGTCGCGTTCTCGAGATTGTTGAAATCTTCCATCCCATCACCTTGTTGTTCAGGCTCAGCGCCAGATTTTCCTGCCCGATCCGGGCAGCCCCAGACTCGTCCACATCGCGTCGACCTTCTCGACCACCGCGTCGTCCATACGGATCTGCCGGCCCCATTCGCGATTGCTCTCGCCGGGGAATTTGTCGGTGGCGTCGAGGCCGATCTTCGAGCCGAGGCCCGACACGGGGCTGGCGAAGTCGAGATAGTCGATGGGCGTGTTCTCGATCACCGTGATGTCGCGCGCCGGGTCCATGCGGGTCGACAGCGCCCACATCACGTCCTTCCAGTTGCGCGCGTCGATGTCGGCATCCACCACGATCACCCACTTGGTGTACATGAACTGCCGCAGATAACTCCACACGCCCATCATCACGCGCTTGGCGTGGCCGGCATACGCCTTCTTCATCGACACGACGGCGATGCGATAGGAGCAGCCCTCGGGCGGCAGCCAGAAGTCGACGATCTCGGGGAACTGCTGCTGGAAGAGGGGAATGAAGACCTCGTTCAGCGCCTCGCCCAGCACGCTGGGTTCGTCGGGCGGCCGGCCGGTGAAGGTCGACAGGTAGATCGGCTTGCGCCGCATGGTGATGGCGCTGATCGTGAAGACCGGGAACGGCTCGACGCTGTTGTAGTAGCCGGTATGGTCGCCGTAGGGGCCTTCGTCGCCGTAGTCGTCGAGGCTGACATGGCCCTCGAGCACGATCTCGGCCTCGGCCGGCACCTTGAGCGGTACGGTCTTGCACGCGACCAGCTCGACCTTCTTGCCGCGCAGCAGTCCCGCGAACTGATATTCCGACAGCGTGTCGGGCACCGGCGTCACCGCGGCCAGGATGGTGCCGGGATCGGCGCCGATCACCACGGCGGCCGGCAGCGGCTCGCGCTTGCCGGACTTCTGCCAGCGCTGGTGATGCTGCGCGCCGCCGCGATGCTTCAGCCAGCGCATCAAGGTCGTGTTCCGGCCCGTCACCTGCAGGCGATAGATACCGAGGTTGAAACTGTCCTGCTTGTCGCCTTTCGGGTTCGGCCCCTGCGTCACCACCAGCGGCCAAGTGATGAGCGGCGCCGGTTCGCCCGGCCAGCAGGTCTGGATCGGCAGCTTCGAGAGGTCGATGTCGTCGCCGGTGAGGACGATCTCCTGGCAGGGTGCCGAATTCACGGTCTTCGGCTTCATCGCCATGACGGTGCGCACCATCGGCAGCATTTCCAGCGCCTCGCGCCAGCCGCCCGGCGGCTCGGGCTGGCGCAGCAAGGCCAGCGTCTCGCCAACGGCGCGCAACTGGCCGGGCTCGCGGTCCATGCCCCAGGCGACCCTTTCGACCGTGCCGAACAGATTGACCAGCACGGGGATGTCGGAACGCGTGCCGTCGGGCCGCACGACGTTCTCGAACAGCACCGCCGGGCCCTTTTCGGCCAGCAGGCGGGTCTGGATCTCGGTCATTTCCAGGTGCGGCGAAACCGGCGCGGTGACGCGGACGAGCCGGCCACTCTTCTCCAGCCGGTCGATGAAGTCGCGAAGCGAGGCGTAAGGCATGCTAGGCACGTCGTTTAGAGGGGCGGACCGATGAGATCAAACGGCATTCCCGTGGAGTTCGAGGACCTGCTGAGCCGTGCCGGCCGGCGCGTGCTGGCGGGCACCCATCCTTTGTGCGGGGCCCTGGCCAATCCGCGGACGCGGTTTCTGGCGGCGGAGGACCTGCTCGACCGTGCCAGGGCCGCGCGTGTGCGGCGGACGCTCGAAGCCGAGCTGCAGGACGTGCTGGAACCCATCGAGCGGCCGATTCCGCCCGACTCGATCTTCGATATGAAGCAGGACTATGCCGAGCTGCTGCCCAAGAGCAGCCGGGCGCGGACCATCTATTTCGAGAGCCGCCGCGAGCCCGGCGTGAAGGCCGCCGAGCGGATCGGTCTTGCGCGCATGATGCGGTCCGAGAGTTTCCACGCCTTCGCCGAGGCGTTGGCGGGGCGCACGCTCAAGTCGGGCTGGGGCCTGCAGGTGCTGCGCTACGGCCCGGGGGATTATGCCGGGCCGCACAACGACCACCATCCGGAGAACGAGAAGGCGAAGGGCGGATACATCGACCTGCATCTCAGCCTGTGCACCCCCGGCGTCGAGCACCAGTGGCTGGTCTATAGCCGCGCCGGCCATTTCAGCGAGATCGTCTCGGTGGCCAGCCCCTCGACCGTGACCGCCTATCGCCTGCCGTTCTGGCACTACACGACGCCGCTGGTCGGCACCCCGAAGGCCGGACGCTGGGTCCTGCTGGGGACGTTCTTGTATCGGTGATTCGGGCACGCTTGACGGCAGTGCGTACGACGTACGCTTTCAAAATAGAATTCGTCGTCTCGACCGAAGCGCCGAAGGCGCGCAGCGGAGAGACGACGGAGTGAGTTAATCGCGATCCGGGGCGCCCAGCGGGAAGAGCGGCCGGAACGGGCGCGCCTCCTCGACGCAGCGGGCGAACGACGGTCTTGCCAGCAGGCGCGTGCGGTAGGCGCGCAGTACCGGATAGGATTCGGGGATCCGGTGCACCCAGTCGGCGTAGAAGAGCGACGGCGCGGCAGCGCAGTCGGCCATCGTGAAGTCGCTGCCGGTCGCCCAGGTGCGGCCGGCCAGTTCGGAATCGAGCCAGGCGTAGGCGCGTTCAAGCTTCTCGATGGCTGCGTCGTGGCCGTCCTTGCGCTTGGTCGGATCGCCGGTGAGCGCGCCGTCGACCGCGAGCTGCATCATGTTCATCACATGCAGGTCGAAGAAGCGGTCGAGGAAGCGCACGTCGAGCGCCGCCATCGGGTCGGCGGGGATCAGGCGCAGCGCGCCCGGATGCGCGAGCTGCAGATACTCGATGATGATGCTGGTCTCGACGACGGCGCGGTCGCCGTCGACCAACACGGGGAACTTGCGCAGCGGCCAGCGCTTCAGCCACTCGCCGACATGCTCGGGTGTTTCCTGCCCCAGCGCGCGGAACTCGAACGGCGTGGCGTTCTCGTAGAGCGCCATCAACACCTTCTGGGTGTAGGACGAAAAGAGGTGGCCGTAGATCGCAAGCGACATTGCCAGGGACTCCCGTTCAGCCGGTCTTCGTCCAGGAAGCGGCCCGGGCAAGCAAACGTTCCGCCCGGATGACGATGGGCAGGTCGACCATGCTGCCTTCGAAGGCGACGGCGCCCTCGCCATTGGCCTTGGCGACCTCGAAGGCGGCGAGCAGGCGCCGCGCGCGGTCGATCTCGGCGTCGGACGCGCCATATTCCTCGTTGATGATCGGCACGTGGGCGGGATGGATGCAGGAGGCGGTGGTGAAGCCCAGTTCGCGGCCGCGCTTCAGGCCGGCACGGTAGGAGTCGAGATCGTCGATCTTGGCGAGTTGGCCCATCGAACCCATCGGCAGGATGCCGGCGGCGCGGCAGGCGGCCAGCCCCTGCATGGCGAAGACGTACATGCTGTCGGCCGACGGGATGGCGCCCATGTCGGTGGCAAAATCCTCGCCGCCGACCGACATGCCGGCCATGCGCGGCTCGGCGGCGATGGCGAAGAGATGCGGCAGGGCGGCCGTGGTCTCGATCAACACCAGGAAACGCGTGTGACCGATCTCCATGCCGAGCTGCGTCTCGCGTTCGGTCACCAGCTCGGCCAGCAGGCGCACATGCTCGGGGCCCATCACCTTGGGCAACATCAGTGCCGAGACGCCGGGCATCACGGCGGCCTCGATGTCGGGCACCGCCAGCTCCAGCGGGCGGTTGATGCGGACCACGACGTCGGCGCCGTTCTGCGCCACCCGCGGCACGGCGGCGGCGAGGGCGGCGCGCGCCTCGGCCTTCTTCGACGGGATGATTGAATCCTCGAGGTCGAGGATCAGGGCGTCAGCGCCGCGCGTATGGGCCTTGGCGATGAAGCGTTCGGCCAGCACCGGCACGAACATCAGCGAGCGCCAGTTGGGCGTGGGACGGGTGGTCATTCCATTGTTCTCCGGAAGAAGTCAGCGCAGGCCGACGGGGACGACGCTGATCGAGTTCTGCGGGCTGCCCTCGATCACGCGGTCGGTATAGGTGAGATAGATCAGCGCACGGCGCTTGGGATCGTAGAAGCGCACGACCTGCGTGGTCTTGAAGATCAGCGAGGCGCGCTCGCTGAACACTTCGTGTGGGCTCTTGAGCTTCTCGGCCTTGTCGGCATCGACCGGGCCGACCTGGTGGCAGGAGATCGAGGCATAGGGCGGGTCCTCAGCGAGGCCGACCATGCCCTTGAAGCCGCCGGTGCGGGCACGCGCGAGATAGCAGGTGATGCCCCCGAGGTCGGGATCGTCGAACGCTTCGACCACGATCTTGTCGTTGGGGCCCAGCCACTTGAAGCGATAGCCGACCGAGCCGATTTCCTCGGCCGCGGCGGGGAGTGCCACGAGGAGGGCGAGGGCGGCGAGGATCGCGCGTTTCATGTCAGACTCCTTTGCTGGCCGGACGAGTGGCGAGGAACAGGCCGGGCAGAACCAGGGCCGTCCCAATGAGATGGTACCATTGCGGCGTCTCGCCAAGGACGATCCAGGCGAGGATGCCGACATAGAGCGGGCCGAGATACATGGACACGCTGGTGACGGAGGGGCCGAGCTCGCGCACGCAATAGGCGAAGGCGCCGTAGGCGCCGACGCCGGGGATGACGGCGAGCACCAGGAACGAGGCCCAGGTGCGCCAGTCGCCGAGGTCCGGCGCCTGCCAGAAGAGCGCCTCGCCGATCGTGAACGGCAGCAGGACGAGGGAGCCTGCAAAGGAGATGGCGCAGAGGCGCGTCAGCGGATCGAGCGCGCTCGGCCGCGCCTTGAGCAGCACCGAATAGACGCCCCAGCAGGCAGAGGCGGCCGCGATCCAGAGATCGCCCTCGGTGAATTGCACCGACAGGAGATTCTCGATCCGGCCTTTGGCGAACACCGCGGCGACGCCGGCGAGGCAGAGCACGATGCCGGCGATACGGCCCATCGTGAGACGCTCGCGATAGAGAAGGCGGCCCAGCGCCACGACCAGGATCGGCGAGGCGGCGTAGATCAGGCCGATGTTCAGCGCCGGCACCGAGCGTGCGCCGATATAGACCCAGGCGCCGCAGATCCACATGCCGATCGCGCCCAGCAGCAGCAGGTCGCGCCATTCGCGCGCGAGGGATGCGCGATGCCGCACGAGACGTGGCCAGGCGAAAGGCAGCAGCAGGACCGCCACGAAGAACCACCGCCCCAGCGCCAGCGCGTTCGGCGGCACGAAGGTCGCGTAGCGCGCCATCAGCATGTTCACGGCGAACATCGCGGGCGTGAGCAGCAACAGCGTCCAGGCGATGCGGCGGCGGGTGAGGGACGACACGGCGGAGTTCTAGCACGGGGAGGTTCGGAAACAGCCCGTCGTCTCGACCGGAGCCTCGCCCCTCGAATACCTCGGGGTAAACTCCGCGAGGCGCCTGCGGCGCTTCGGTCGAGACGACGGAGAGTATTGGAAGACGCCCTCAGCTCGGGCGCAGGCCGTCCTTGGGATATTCGCCGCCGGCGTCCTTGATGGCCTGCTTGTAATTCTTCTCGGAGTTGAAAGGCTCCATCTTCGGGAAGTCGCGCGGCTTGCCGGGGCGGATCTCGCCGGTCGAGGGCGTCACGATCAGCAGCTCGCCCCTGCGGCCGAGCAGCGGGATCTCGCGCTTCCAGCGTGAGTAGACGCGGCGCGCCGTCGCGGAGAAGGTAACATAGGTGTCGAACTCGTCCTTGTCCTTGATGAAGAGTGCCTCATAGGTCGTGATGAACTCCTCGACGAACGGCCGGTCGACGATCTCGAGGTTGGACATCATCCAGCAGCGATCCTCGAACACCCAGTAGGTACCGATGCCGACGAATTGCTTCTGCCGCGTCAGGTAGGGAAAGAAAGGGAAGCCGCGGCAGGCGATCGTGCGGTTGTCGCGCTCGCAGTGGCGAGCACCCTTGCAGTGGATGGCCATGCAGTCGGAGGTCAGTTCCTCGACGATCATCCGGGTGGAATAGTCGTAGGGCTTGAACTTGGACCACAGGTCGGTGCGGGTCTTGAGCAGCTCCCACTCAGCCTTGTGCACCACCGGGACCGCGTTCTGCGTCGAACAGCAGACCGGCTCTCCGTCGTTCAGCGGCGCGCACTTGCGGCCACAATCGAAGCGCGAGACCGGGGTGTTGAAGCCGTCGTACAGGCTCGCAAAGTCGGCGGCGCTAATCTTTGTTTTCTTGGTGCTAGGGGGCATGGGTCTGCTGTACCCCGATCCGTGTGTGAAAGAACAGTTACGGAATTATAACAGCCTGCCGCCGAATAGCTTCACGAAACGGGCAGGACACGCCAGACGACGGTCTCGCGCATGCCCCGGTTCTCGAGCTGCAGCGAGGTCGGGATCTCGTAGCGTCCGCGCTCCTCGAGGCCCTGGGCGCTGAAATAGTTGCGGCCGGGGTCGCCCAGCAGGACCAGCCGGCCCTTGGCGGCATGGCTGCGCAGCCAGGCCAGGGCTTGCACCGACATCTCGCGCTCGTAACAGACGTCGCCCGCGATCACGACGTCGGCCTCGGGGGCTCCGGGCGCTCCCGCCAGCCAGTCCTCGCTGCTCGTGTCGATGGCAAGACCGTTGGCCGTGGCGTTGAGGCGGGCGGCGACCAGGGACAGCTGGTCGATGTCGTTGGCCACCACCGAGGCCGCGCCGCAGTGTGCTGCCGCCATCGAGGAAACGCCCGAGCCGGCCGCGAAGTCGAGCACGCGCTTGCCCCTGACGAGCCCGGGGTTGTCGAGCAGGTAGCGCGCCACCGCCTGACCGCCGGGCCAGCAGAAGGCCCAGTAGGGCGGGTCGACGTTCTTCTCCTCCAGCCACGACTCGGTGGCCTGCCAGATCGGGACATATTCGCTGGCCAGCCACAGCCTGAACTCCGGCACCATCGCCGGTGCTTCGAGCGCGGTGTTGGTGCGGATGAATCCCTCGGGGTCCTCGGGCAGCTTGGACATCAGGCAATCCTGTCGACGATGAGGGCCGCCAGCATGAGCCAGCCGACGAGGCGATTGGACTTGAAGCGCATCAGGCAGTCGGCCTGGTCGTGGGGTTTCAGCAGCGCGATCTGCCAGCAGAGATGTACGGCGATGCCGGCCAGCAGCACGAAATAGCCGATGCCGAGCGGCGCCAGCACGCCGGTGGCGATCCAGAAACCGATCGCCAGCACCGCAAAGAAGCTCAGCCAGCGCCGGGGCGCGGCGGCGAAGCGGCGGGCCGTCGAGCGCACGCCGACCACCGCATCGTCGCGCTGGTCCTGCATGGCGTAGATCGTGTCGTAGACCATCGTCCAGGCGACGCCGCCGAAATAGAGTGCGACGGTGGCCCAGGAGAGCGTGCCGGTGACGGCGGCGTAGCCGACCAGCGCGCCCCAGTTGAAGGCGAAGCCCAGCACCACCTGCGGCCAGGAGGTGATCTTCTTCATCGTCGGATAGATCGCGACCAGCACCAGAGAGAGCAGCGCCACGCCGCCCGCGAACTTGTTGAGCTTGAACAGGACGGCGGCGCCCACCGCGCCCTGCAGCGCCATCCAGATCAGCGCGTGGTGCAGCTTCAGCTCCCCCGACGGCAGCGGCCGCCCGCGCGTGCGCTCGACACCGGCATCGACCTTGCGGTCGACGATGTCGTTCCAGGTGCACCCCGCGCCGCGCATGGCGATGGCCCCAACCGTGAACAGCGCCATGTAGCCCGCGAGCTGGGCCCAGTTGGGTGTCGCAGCCAGCGCCGACGACCACCAGCAGGGAAACAGCAGCAGCCAGATACCGATCGGCCGGTCCCAGCGCGCCAGCCGCCCGTAGGGGCGCGCCCACGGCGGCAGGTAGCGCAACGTCCAGTGCGTCGTGTCGATATCGGTGAAGCCGGTTGTCCGCCCGGCGGTCATAGCGTCATCATGCGCTTCATGATGCAGCTATGCGCGACAATGATCCATGAAGGCAAATAGATGAGTGCGGCACGTCTCTTCGTCGGGGCGGATCTCGCGCCCGGCGCCGAAGTCCCGTTGGACGAGGCGCAGGTCCACTATCTGCGCAACGTCATGCGGCGGCCCGATGGTGCGCCGCTGCTCCTGTTCAACGGCCGCGACGGCGAATGGCGCGGCACCCTCTCGTTCCGGGGGAAGAAGTCCGCCGTCGCCGAACTGGGAGAGCGCACGCGCGAGCAGGCGCCCGAGCCCGATGTCTGGCTGTGCTTCGCGCCGGTCAAGCGCGCCCGCATCGATTATATCGCCGAAAAGGCCACGGAGCTGGGCGCCTCCGTCCTGCAGCCCGTGGTGACGCGCCACACCGCGGTCGAGAGGGTCAATGTGGGGCGCCTGCAGGCCAATGCGATCGAAGCAGCGGAGCAGACCGAGCGGCTCACCGTGCCCGAGGTGCGCGAACCGGTCGAACTCGGAAAGTTCCTCGACGGCTGGCCCGCGGGACGTCGCCTGATGATGTGCGACGAGACCGGCGGCGGGCCGCCCATCGCCGAGGCGCTGTCGCAGCTCGACGACGCGGCACGCGCGGCACCCTGGGCGATCGTGATCGGCCCTGAGGGCGGCTTCGCCGAAATCGAGCTTCAGGCGCTCCGTCGCATAAAGGATGTAATGTCGGTGGGACTCGGTCCCCGCATCCTGCGGGCCGACACGGCGGCGCTGGCAGCGCTTGCATGCTGGCAGGCGCTGGTCGGCGACTGGCGGCGCCGGACACCGCGTCTCAGCGGCGATTATCGCGCCTCCAGGGTTACCGTCTGAGCGCTTGCGCAGGCCCCCGGCGATGTGGGAGAGAGCGAATCGAACAGGATGAACCAGCCGCGGGCTCGGGTGAGGTTTTCTCATGCGACCGCGCCGCTCCAACAGCCTTCACACGGCGCGGAGCGATCAGGGAGAGTTGATCGTATGTCCGCACCTCCGTCGGGCGGCGGCGCGCCGATCGAAAATCGGCGGCAGCTGATTGAATACTTCGCGGCCGGCAACAAGCCCCGCGCCATGTGGCGCATGGGCACCGAGCACGAGAAGTTCGGCTACCACACCAAGACGCTGAAGCCGCTGGCCTACGACGGGCCTGACGGCATTCGCGCCATGCTCGAAGGCCTGACCCGGTTCGGCTGGGAGCCGGTGGTCGAGGGCAACAACCCGATCGCCCTGCTGCGCGGCAAAGCGAGCATCACGCTGGAGCCGGGCGGACAGTTCGAACTGTCGGGTGCGCCGCTCGAGACGCTGCATGAGGCAGCGGCCGAGAACAGCCAGCACATCGACGAGGTGAAAGAGGTCGCGGGCGAGATCGGCGCGTCGTTCATCGGGCTGGGCTTCGCGCCCGAATGGACGCGCGAGGACATGCACTGGATGCCCAAGGGTCGCTACAAGATCATGCGCGAGTACATGCCCAAGGTGGGCAAGCTCGGCCTCGACATGATGCTGCGCACCTGTACCGTGCAGACCAATCTCGACTTCGACTCCGAAGCCGACATGGTGAAGAAGTTCCGCGTCTCGCTGGCACTGCAGCCGATCGCCACCGCCCTGTTCGCCAACTCGCCGTTCAAGGAGGGCAAGGAGGCCGGCTTCAAGAGCTACCGCAGCCACATCTGGACCGACACCGATCCCGACCGTTGCGGCATGCTGCCTTTCGTGTTCGAGAACGGCTTCGGCTTCGAGCGCTATGTCGACTACATGCTCGATGTGCCGATGTACTTCGTCTATCGCGACGGCAAGTATATCGATGCGGCCGGCCAGAGCTTCCGCGACTTCCTGAAGGGCAAGCTGCCGGCGCGTCCGGGCGAGCTGCCCTCGATCAACGACTGGGCCGACCACATCACGACGGCCTTCCCCGAGGTGCGGCTGAAGCGCTACCTCGAAATGCGCGGCGCGGATTCCGGTCCGCTGGGTGCGCTCAATGCGCTGCCGGCGCTGTGGGTCGGCCTGCTCTACGACCAGGGCGCGCTCGATGCGGCGTGGGACCTGGTCAAGGACTGGAGCACCGCCGACCACGATTTCCTGCGCGCCGAAACGCCGAAGTCGGGCCTCGCCACGATGTTCCGCGGCCGGGTCCTCTCGGAACTGGCGCGCGACGTCGTCGAGATCGCGCATGCCGGCCTGCGCGCGCGCAAGCAGCTCAATGCGGACGGCGCCGACGAGACCATGTACCTGGCGCCGCTCGACCGCGCCGTGGCCAGCGGCCAGGCGCCGGCCGACGAACTCCTCGCCAAGTGGCATGGTGAATGGAAAGGGTCCTTCGCGGCGCTGTTCCGCGACTGCGCCTACTGAGGTAAGGTCGCGACATGCTCGATCGTTGCGACCGCGTCCAGATCGCCGTGCAAGACGCCGCCAAGGCGGCGCAGCGCTTCGGCCAGTTGCTCGGCAGCCAGGTGTCGCGGCAGGACCATAGCCGGCACCTTTCGGCCAAGCGCACCATCCTGGCCGTCGGCGAGAGCGAGTTCGAGCTCTGCGAGCCCGACGGCGCAGGCCTCACCCAGGATTTCCTGAGCCGCCGCGGCGAAGGCCTGATGACTGCCGGCTACTGCACCGCCGACCTCGACGGCATGGTGAAGCGCTGGGAAGGTCTCGGCATTCCCTACGATCTCGACAACGAGCAGCTCTATCTTTCGGCCGAGACGACCTTCGGGTTGCCGATGGTGATTTCCGAGAGCACCTACCGGCCGAGGGTCGGCCCGGTGTCGTTCCTCTACGAGACCACCAACACATTGATGAGCGACTGGCGCCGCGTCGCTGCGGTCTATGCCGGCCTGTTCGGACTCGATCCCGCGCGCTTCAGCGAGATCGGCAGCGAGCGCTTCGGATACATCGGCACACTCACTCTGTTCGATCCGCCCAACCGGCTCGACCGCATCGAACTCAGCCAGGTTACCGACAATGTGCAGGCGATGGGCCGCTACGCTCACAAGCACGGCGACTCGCTCTACATGTGCTACGTCGAGGTTCACGACTGGCCGAACGTGCGTCAGCGCCTGCTCGACGCCGGTGCGCGCTATACGCCGCGTGGCTCGGATCCCGTGACGGATCCCGACGGCGGCTGGATCCACCCGAAGGAACTGCACGGGGTGCTGCTCGGCGTCTCGCGCACCGGTCTGGCCTGGGACTGGTCGGGCCGCGAAGAATTGGTGCCGCCCGCATGAGTTTGTCGAAGAGTATTGGAATGACCCGTCGTTCGTTCGTTTTCACGGCTCCGGCCTTTTCGGCCGTTCCGACGGTCGTCTATGCCCAGTCCGACCAGTGGCAGACCGTTGTGGGGTCCGACCTGCGCTTCCGGCTGGAGATGCCGGCACCGGTCAACAAGAGCACCGCGGGCGAGAAGGAGAAAGGTCACGCCGGCGAGCGGGTCGCCTGGGCCGCCAAGCGCGCCGACGAGATGTTCGACTTCGACTATGTCGACTACGAGCCCGGCTGGTTCTCGTCCAAGGACAGCAAGGAGATGGCGCGCGAACTGGGGCGCGGCGAGGCCGAGAAGGCCTTTCCCCGTGCCACGTTCAAGTACGTGCTCGACGAACCGGTCACCCTGCAGGGCTGGGACGGCTACGCGCTCGATATCGCCGATCAACAGGGATCGCTGGTGATGATGCGCACCTACATCGTAAAGGACCGGCTCTATCGCCTGCTGGTGACGGCAAAGAACGACGAGGAGACGAAGGCCGCGGCGGCGCGTTTCCTGAACTCGCTGCGGTTCGCGGAGACCAAGAGCTAGGATGCGTATCTGCGTTTTCGGGGCCGGCGCGATCGGCGGCAACTATGCGACGCGTCTCGCGGCGGCCGGTAACGAGGTCTCCGTCGTGGCGCGCGGTCCCCATCTCGAGGCGATCCGCGCCAAGGGGCTCACGCTGCTCACGGGGGACAGGACCATCGTCGCCAAGGTCGCGGCGAGCGACCGGCCGGCCGATCTCGGCCCGCAGGACGTGGTGATCTCGACCCTGAAGGCGTCCAGCCTGTCGGCGATCGCCGACACGGTGGCGCCGCTGCTCGGGCCCGAAACGGCCGTCGTCTTCGCCCAGAACGGCATTCCCTGGTGGTACGGGCATGGGCTGGGCAAGGACCGCCCGAAGGCGCCCGACCTGTCGCGCCTCGATCCCGGCGGCGCGCTGCAGAAGTCCGTGGGCTTCGACCGCACCCTGGGCGGCGTCATTACTTCGTCCAACCACGTGATCGAGCCCGGCGTCGTGCGCAACATCTCGCCCGAGCGCAACGTGCTCTGGGTCGGCGAGCCTGACGACAGTCAGACGCCGCGCATCGTGAAGCTGCGCGAGACGCTGATCGCGGCCGGCATATCCTCGCCCTCGACCACCGACATCCGCTACGACATCTGGCACAAACTGATGGCCAACCTCACCGGCTCGACGCTGTGTCTCATCCTGCGCCAGCCGACGACCATCCAGGCGACGCCGATGGTCAACCGCCTGGCCCGCCGGGCTCATGCCGAGGCGCTGGCGGTCGCCGCGGCGCACGGAGTCAGGCTCGACGATTCGTCCGAGGTCCGCTACGGGCCCAAGCGCGTCTACCCAGACCATCGCCCGTCGATCCTGCAGGACTACGAAGGCGGCCGGCCGATGGAGGTCGAGGCGATCGTGCGTGCGCCGGTCGCCTTCGCAAGGGCTGCCGGCGTCGACACGCCCACGCTCGACGCCATCGAAGCGATCTGTGTCAGCCTCGCGGAATCAAAAGGCCTCTATCAGTCCTGACCCCGAGCGTCGCCGCTGGTGCCCAATCGGGCTGCCAGCGACAGGTGCTCGGCTAACGACCTCGCAATCTCAGGTCGCGGTGCCGCCGACCGTGAGCGCGTCGATGCGCAGGGTGGGCTGGCCGACGCCGACGGGGACGCCCTGGCCGTCCTTGCCGCAGGTGCCGATGCCCGGATCGAGCGACATGTCGTTGCCGACCATGCCGACGCGGGTCAGCGCATCCGAGCCGGCACCGATCAGGGTGGCGCCCTTGACCGGGCGGCCGATCTTGCCGTCCTCGATCAGGTAGCCCTCGGTCACGCTGAACACGAACTTGCCCGAGACGATGTCGACCTGGCCGCCGCCGAAGTTGGCGCAGTAGAGGCCCTTCTTCACCGAGGAGATGATCTCCTTCGGGTCTTTGTCGCCGCCCAGCATGAAGGTGTTGGTCATGCGCGGCATCGGCGCGTAGGCGTGGCCCTGCCGGCGGCCGTTGCCGGTCGGCTTCACGCCCATCAGGCGCGCGTTCATGCGATCCTGCATGAGGCCGACCAGGCGGCCATCCTCGATCAGCACGTTGCGCTGCGTCGGCGTGCCCTCGTCGTCGATGGTGAGCGAGCCGCGGCGGTCGTTCAGCGTGCCGTCGTCGACCACGGTGACGCCCGGCGAGGCGATCATCTCGCCCATCAGGTGGCTGAACATCGACGTCTTCTTGCGGTGGAAGTCGCCTTCCAGCCCATGGCCGACCGCCTCGTGCCACAGCACACCCGACCAGCCGGCGCCCAGCACGACCGGCATCTCGCCGGCCGGCGCGTCGATCGAATCGAGGTTGACCAGCGACTGGCGGATCGCCTCGTCGGCTTCCTTCTGCCAATAGGACGGCAGGAAGATGTTGCCATAGGCGGCGCGGCGGCCGCTGCCGGTGCTGCCGGCTTCCATGCGCGAGCCGTCGGCGCAGACAACGCTGACGTTCAGGCGCACCAGCGGGCGGACGTCGGCGGCGCGCCAACCGCCGGCGCGGACGATCTCCACGACCTGCCACGAGCCCGACAGCGAGACCGAGACCTGGCGAGCCTTGGGCTCCTTGCCCCGCACATAGGCGTCGATCTCCTGCATCAACGCGACCTTCTGGGCGAAGGGCACACCGTCGATCGGATTGTCATCGGCATAGAGCAGCCGGTTGGTGCCGCGCGGAGACTCGTCGGAGGTGCCGCCGCGGCCCGAGCGCACGGTCTTCACCGTCTCGGCCGCGCGCTTCAGCGCCTGCTCGTCGAGCGCCGAGGCGTGCGCGAACCCCGTGACGTCGCCCGCCACCGAGCGCAGGCCGAAGCCCTGCGAGGTGTCGTAGGATGCGCTCTTCAGCTTGCCGTCGTCGAACGACAGGCTCTCGCTCTGGACATATTCGAGGAACAGCTCGCCATCGTCGGTGCCGGCCAGCGCGTCGTCGACCATCTTCTCGGTCTTGCGCTTGTCGAGGCCGTCCTTGCCGAAGAACAGGCCGTCGGCGGTGGCGAGATGGTTGATCGACTTGCTCATTGCGGCACACCTTGCTCTTTTGTCGTCCTGAGCGCAGCGAAGGACCAAGCGCCAGCTACAGACACATCGATGTTGTGAGGTCAGGTCCCTCGCTGCGCTCAGGACGACACCGGCTCACACCACCAATACGATCTTCCCAAAATGGGCATTGGCCTTCATGTGCGCAAGCGCGGCGGCGGCCTCGGACAGGGGGAAGGTCTTGTCGATCGGCAGGCTGAGCTTGCCTTCCTCGATGGCCGTCCAGAGGTCCTTGCGGGCGGCCTGCACGATGTCGCGCACCTCCTCGGGGCTGCGGGTGCGGAAGGTCACGCCGATATAGTCGATGCGCTTCAACGCATGCAGGTCGAAGTTGAACTCGCCCTTCATGCCGCCCAGCCGGCCGACATTGACGATGCGGCCGAGGATGGCGGCGGCTTCCATGTTCTGGTTCATCACGCCTCCCGAGACCTGGTCGACGATCACGTCGACGCCCTTGCCGCCGGTCGCTTCCTTGACCTTCTCCGGCCATTTCGGATCGCGCGTGTCGATCGCCACGTCGCAGCCGAACTCGCCCAGCCGGGCGCGACGGGCGTCGTTGGTCGAGCTGCCGAGCACGACCGAGGCACCCATGATCTTGGCGATCTGCATGCCGAGCAGGCCGACGCCCGAGCTGGCGCCCTGGATCAGCACGGTCTCGCCCTTCCTGAGGCGGCCGGCGCCGACCAGCGCATTGTGCATGGTCTGCACAGCCACGGGCATACAGGCGGCCTGCTCGTAGCTCATGTTGTTGGCCGGGATCTTGTGGGCGCGGCCGGCATCGGTGACGGCGTATTCGGCGAAGCCGCCGGCCGCCGCGCTCATGACCCGGTCGCCCGGCTTGAAGTCCTTCACGTCGGGGCCGACCGCCTCGACCTCGCCCGCACATTCGAGGCCGACGATGGTGCCGGGGCCGCCGATGCGGCCGTGCGAATGGCCCGACGCGACCGCGAGGTCGGCGCGGTTCAGCGACGCGGCCTTCACCTTGATCAGGATTTCGTTGCCCTTCGGCGCGGGCTTCGGGGCGTCGGTGAACTGGACGCCCTGGTCGGTGACGACGGCTGCCTTCATGGCGGATCTCCCCTGGAAAAGGCTTGGTGACTCAGGGTTCCTGCTTAGCAGGCAGGAGACCGGGGGCCTATGCCCGTCCCGCGCCGTTCACGGTTTTACTGGAGATCGTTTCGATTGGTGAGGAGGTTCCGGAGGCTGGGTGCCCTTCGTTGTGAAAGAACAAAAAGCGCACTAGAAATCGAAAGACGTGGAGGGGAAGAGGATATGAAAATCAAGCAGCAGGTCCAGGAGCTGTTCCCGACGCCGCTCTGGATCCTCGACATTGCCCCCGCGGACGCGGCGCCTTTCAACGCCAGTCTCAGGGCCGAGATCGAAGCGATCATTGCGCCGCGCCCCCCGCTGCAGAGCGGCCGGAACTGGCAGACGCCGCACGACCTGCATACGCGACCGGGCTTCGCAGAACTGACTGGCTTGATCGAAGTCTCCGCGAAGAGCGTCCTGGAATATCTTCAGCTCGAGCGCTTTCCACTGATGATCACGGGCTGCTGGGCCAACGTGAATCCGCCGGGCAGCTACCATCCTACGCACGCCCACCCGAACAATTTCCTGAGCGGCGTCTACTACGTCGACATACCCGGCAGCGGCACCGATATCGTCTTCCAGGATCCGCGGCCGATCTCGATCATGCCGTGGAGCGGCAAGCCCACGAACGTGACGGCCAATGCATCCGTAGCCCAGCCGCAGCCCGGCCGGATGGTGATGTTCCCGTCGTGGCTGCGCCACCACGTGCCTTCCAACGAAGGCACGACGGAGCGCGTCAGCATCTCGTTCAACCTGATGTTCACCAACTACGCCGAGACGCTGGCCGCCCCGAGGTGGAAGGCGTCGGCGGGCGCTTCGTAGCGGTGGTGCCCGACGTTGCCGCTGACTAGGCGATCTTGCTGGCCATGCCCTGCCAGTAGCGGTCGCGCAGCAGGCGCTTGTAGAGCTTGCCGGTCGGATGGCGCGGCAGTTCCTCTTCGAAGTCGATGCTGCGCGGGCACTTGATCGCGGAGAGGTGCTGCTTGCAGTAGGCGATCAGCTCCTCGGCGAGCGCGGGGCTCGCGTCGGCCATGTCGCGGGGCTGCACGACCGCCTTCACTTCCTCGCCGAAGTCCGGGTTGGGCACGCCGAACACGGCGCAGTCCATCACCTTCGGGTGGTTGATCAGCAGGTTCTCGCACTCCTGCGGGTAGATGTTCACCCCGCCGGAAATGATCATGAAGGCCTTGCGGTCGGTCAGGTGCAGGAAGCCGTCGGCGTCGAGATAGCCCACGTCGCCGAGCGTGCTCCAGCCCTTGGGATGGCGCGACTCGGCGGTCTTCTTCGGATCGTTGTGATACTCGAACGCACGGCCCTCGGCGAAATAGACGGTGCCGGATTCGCCGGTCGGCAGCTCGTTGCCCTCGTCGTCGCAGATCTTGAGCTTGCCGATGATGGCGCGGCCGACCGTGCCCTTGTGCGCCAGCCATTCCTGGGCGTTGCACATGGTAAGGCCGTTGCCTTCGGTCCCGCCGTAATACTCCCAGATGATCGGGCCCCACCATTGGATCATCGCTTCCTTGGTCGGGATCGGGCAGGGCGCGGCGGCATGGATCGCGCACTTCAGCGACGAGACGTCGTACTTCGCGCGCACCTCGTCGGGGAGCTTGAGGAAGCGCACGAACATGGTCGGCACGACCTGGGTGTGCGTGATCCGGTACTTGGGGATCAGCGCCAGATATTCCTCGGCGTCGAAATGCTCCATGATCACCGAGGTGCCGCCCAGCCGCATGACGCTCATGTTGAAGCGCAGCGGAGCCGCATGATAGAGCGGCGCCGGCGACAGATAGATCGTGTTGCTGTCGATGCCGTAGAGCCTGCGGCTGACTGCCAGCAGCGGATTGTCGAAGTCGATCGGCTGCCTCTCGACCACCGGCATGACGCCCTTGGGCCGGCCCGTCGTTCCCGACGAATAGAGCATGTCGTGGCCGGCCGTTTCGTCGGCGATGGGCGTCGCGGGAAAGCGCGCGACCGCTTCCTCCCAGGAGGCGTAGCCGGGGACCGTGCCGTCGATCATGAAGCGATGCGGCGCGCCCTTCATGAGCGGCACCAGTTCGGCGGCCTTGTCGGCCAGGGCCTTCGAGGTGACGAACAGCCGGGCGCCGCAATCGGTGACGATGTAGTCGACCTCGGCGGCAGTGAGGCGCGAACTGATCGCCGTGTAGACCAGGCCCGAGCGCTGGGCGCCCCAGCAGATCTCGAAGAAACGCGGATTGTTCTCGAGGAAGATCGCGACATGATCGCCGGCCTGGAGGCCGAGCGAACGGAAGAGCTGCGCGATGCGGTTGGACTGCTCGTCGAGCTGGCGATAGGTCACCGTCTCGCCGCTGCCGGCCATGATGTAGGCGGGCTTGTCGGGATGGGTGCGGGCGTGATGATAGGGATGCATGACGGCCGCATAAGAGCCGACCGGCACAACACTCGCAAGCGTTGTGCCAGTTCCGCTGGTCGGCTTGTTTGCCGCATCCGGTTGGGCGCGATTGCGAGACAATGGGAAGGCTCGTCTGGCGAAGATCAGGTTTCCCGGCCTTTGACTCCGTGGCCGAGGCTGATGAAGCTCGCGCTTGACGCTCGGTCGTTACCCACGCGGTCGAGTGCAACCTCAATCGGATAAGCTGGCATGCGCTGGACGGCAACGAACTCGGCTTCTGGAATTGGCTGCCTCTTCCTCTCCGTGGTGGCGCTTTCCTGCCTCCCGATGGCGGCTCTTACGAAGGTTCCGGAGGCCCGCGACCCTCAGGGGGCCGACGGGCGTCCGACAACCATTCCTGGCATCATGCAGAGTTTGAAGGCAGCAATCTCAACCGGTGTATTGCTGCAAGAAGGCTTCTATCTCGAAAAGAACCTCAAGAGTTACTTTGGCGCCACCATGGTGGACTGGCGGGAAAAGCCTGCGCCGGATTTTCGATCGGGTTACTTGCCAACTTTTTCAATATCCACCCCGCCTCAAACGATAGGCGGTTCCAAAATCGAGGCGATCTCGGCGACGTTCTTGTATCGCTCAGAGCCAGACAAGGTGACCGCCGTGTGGTCGTTTGTCCTGACAGAGTCTTCCGACGTTGACTTCGACTCCATCGAATCGCTCTACGGCCATGGCTGGCAGGTTGCTCCACCCGAGCTTCCTTCGATTCACAGAAAGCAAGCGGTCGCAACGCGCCCGCGCGGCAACTCCCACATCGTCTATGCCGGCAGCGACGATCGGCAATCCTACGAGATCGAGTTTCGCTTCTATCCGAACGCCACGCTGCTCACGGTGGACGTCGCCCTTGAAAGGAAGGCGCAACCTTGAGTTGACGGGGGAGTGTCGGCGGCGTGTTCCAACGAAGTCGCTCGGCAAGCCACTAAGCGGGCGTCGCGCCTCTACAAGGCGGGACCGTTCTGACGCAGTCGCACCCACCTCTCTCCGATGGCGCGAGGATCAGCGTGTTCCCTTGCCGCCTCCGACGCCGGCCCGGCGCAAAGCGTCGGCAAGGGCGCTAGCGGGGGCGCTGGCCTTTGCCGGTTGCACGCGGGCCTGATCGCGCCTCGAGGCGCCGCCGCCGCTTTCGGGGCGGCCGGAGCGTGCCGCCGGGCTGCCGGCCTCGTCGTCGAGTCGCAACGACAGGGCGATGCGCTTGCGCGGCTTGTCGACGTCGAGGACTTTCACGCGCACGATGTCGCCCGGCTTCACCACACTGCGGGGATCCTTCACGAAGGTCTTCGACAGCGCCGACACGTGCACCAGCCCGTCCTGGTGGACGCCGATATCGACGAAGGCCCCGAACGCGGCCACGTTGGTGACGACGCCTTCGAGGATCATTCCCGGCTCGAGGTCGTCCAGCGTCTCGATGCCGGCCTTGAACTCCGCCGTCTTGAAGGCCGGACGAGGATCGCGTCCCGGTTTCTCGAGCTCGCGCAGGATGTCGGTGACGGTCGGCAGGCCGAACCGCTCGTCGACGAAAGTGCTCGGCGACAGGGCGCGAAGGACGGGCGCATTGCCGAGAACGGCATCGATCCTGCTCTTGGTCGCCTCCAGGATCCGGTGCACCACCGGATAGGATTCGGGATGCACCGCCGAGGCGTCGAGCGGATCGTCGCCGCCGGGGATGCGCAGGAAGCCGGCGCACTGTTCGAAGGCCTTGGGGCCGAGACGCGGCACGTCCTTCAGCGCCTTGCGCGAGCGGAAGGCGCCGTTCGTGTCGCGGTGGGAGACGATGCTCTGGGCCAGCGACGTGCCGATGCCGGAGACGCGCGCCAGTAGCGGCGCCGAGGCGGTGTTGAGATCCACGCCGACGCCGTTCACGCAATCCTCGACCACCGCGTCGAGCGAGCGCGACAGCTTGAACTCGCTGAGATCGTGCTGGTACTGGCCGACACCGATCGACTTGGGATCGATCTTAACCAGCTCCGCCAGCGGATCCTGGAGACGGCGTGCGATCGATACGGCGCCGCGCAAGGTCACGTCGAGGCCGGGGAGTTCCTCCGATGCATAGGCCGACGCCGAGTAGACGGAGGCCCCGGCTTCCGACACCACGATCTTCTGCAGCTTGAGATCCGGCAGACCTTTCACCACCTCGATCGCCAGCTTGTCGGTCTCGCGCGAAGCGGTGCCGTTGCCGATCGCGATCAGCTCGACCTTATGTTCGCGCACCAGCCTCGCCAGGATGGCGAGTGCTTCGTCCCAGCGCCGCTGCGGCTCGTGCGGATAGATCGTGCTGGTCGCCACGACCTTGCCGGTGGCGTCGACGACGGCGACCTTCACGCCGGAGCGGAAGCCGGGGTCGAGCCCGAGGGTCGGCCGCGTGCCGGCCGGCGCGGCCAGCAGCAGGTCGCGCAGGTTCGAGGCGAACACCCGCACCGCTTCTTCCTCGGCTGCCGTCCACAGGCGCAGCCTGAGGTCGATCGACAGCATGATCGTGATCTTGGTGCGCCACGCCCAGCGCACCGTGTCGGCCAGCCACTTGTCGCCCGGCCGTCCCTGGCCGGAAATGCCGTAGGTCCGCATGATGCGAAGCTCGTAGGCGGTGGGAACAGCCTGTGCCGCGGGCGGGCGCGTCGCGGGATCGTCGGGTTCGACGGTCAGGCCGAGGATTTCCTCGCGTTCGCCGCGGCACAGGGCCAGCACGCGATGCGAGGGCATCTTGGCCAGCGCCTCGGAGAAGTCGAAATAGTCGCTGAACTTGGCGCCGGCTTCCTGCTTGCCCTCGCGCACCTTGGAAACGAGGCGACCGTTGGCCCAGAATTCCTCGCGCAGCGCGCCGATCAGGTCGGCATTCTCGGCGAAGCGCTCGACCAGGATGGCGCGGGCGCCTTCCAGCGCCGCCGCGGCCGTGGCGACGTTCTTGTCGGCCGACACGAAGGGCTCGGCGCGGACCAGCGGATCGACGGTCGGATCGCCGAGCAGCAGGTCGGCCAGCGCCTCCAGTCCCGCTTCCTTGGCGATCTCGGCCTTGGTGCGGCGCTTGGGCTTGTAGGGAAGGTAGATGTCCTCGAGACGGCCCTTGCTGTCGGCCGCCAGGATCGCCGCTTCGAGCGTCGCGTCGAGCTTTCCCTGCTCGCGCACGGACTCGAGGATGACCTTGCGCCGGGCTTCGAGTTCGCGCAGGTACACCAGCCGCTCCTCGAGCGTGCGGAGCTGGGCATCGTCCAGCGAGCCGGTGACTTCCTTCCTGTAGCGCGCGATGAAGGGGACCGTCGCGCCGCCGTCGAGCAGCTCGACTGTGGCCTGGACCTGTTGTTCCTTGACCCCGAGTTCTCCGGCAATGCGCGCCTGGATGGATAGCACCAAGAAACACCTCTGGGTCGGATGAGAGAGAGGGGAGCGCACGCGTGTGCCACTCCGGGCCGCGGATATGAACGGCGCGCCTGTGGGACTTCAAGCGGATTGTTCGCTTGCACAATGGCTTGCGAAGCGCTGTGCTCGGCGCCGCCTTCAATGTTCGAAGGTCGCGTAACGATGGTGAGCAGATGGCCGATGTGACGATACGAAGCGAGCAGGCCTGCTTCGGCGGGACGATCGGCTTCTACAGCCATGCCTCGACGGAGATCGGTACCGAGATGAAGTTCTCGGTCTTCGTGCCTGCGCAGGCATCCGCGCGGCCTCTTCCGGCGCTCTACTTCCTGGCGGGTCTCACCTGCACGGAAGAGACCTTCATGATCAAGGCGAACGCCCTTCGTCATGCGGCCGAGCTCGGCCTCGTCCTGGTGGCGCCGGACACCAGCCCGCGCGGTCTCGGCCTGCCGGGCGAGGACGAGGACTGGGATTTCGGCACGGGGGCGGGCTTCTATCTCGATGCCGAGGCCGAGCCGTGGCGGCGGAACTATCGCATGTACTCCTACGTGACGCGCGAATTGCCCGCGCTGGTCGAAGCCCGCTTCCCGGTCGACACGGCGCGGCGCGGCGTGTTCGGTCACTCGATGGGCGGCCACGGCGCGCTGGTGGCGGCGCTCAGGAATCCGCAGGCCTACCGGTCGGTCTCGGCCTTCGCGCCGATCTGCAACCCCGTCGCCGTGCCCTGGGGTGAGAAGGCGTTCGGTAACTATCTCGGCCCGGATCGGGCGCGGTGGGCGTCGTGGGATGCGAGCGAGCTGCTGAAGCAGGGAAGCCGCTTTGCCGGACCAGTCCTCGTCGACCAGGGGCTGAAGGACGAGTTTCTCGGCCCCCAACTGCGGCCCGATGCCCTCGAAGCGGCGGCCGCAGGCGCCGGGCAGGAACTGGTGCTGCGGCGGCATGAGGGCTACGACCATTCCTACTGGTTCATCCAGACCTTCATCGAAGACCATCTGAAATGGCACGCCGAGAGGCTCCGCGCCTGAGTTTTGCCAGCAGGGGGAGGGGACGCGGCCACCGCAGTTGACCCGGTTCCACCCTTCGGCTTTATTCCCCGCGCACGATAGTGTGCCCCCGTGGCGGAATTGGTAGACGCGCCTGACTCAAAATCAGGTTCCTCACGGAGTGTTGGTTCGAGCCCGACCGGGGGTACCATCTCGCCTAGTCTAGAGAACGTGGCAGACGGGCGTTTGTGTTTCCCGAAGCCCCGCTCGGACGGACGCCGTCAGATGGCGTCGCCCGATTTCGTCTCGCCCTCGGTTCTGAGCGGCGGCGGGAGATCGGCGGTGTTCTCGCTGCGATCGCGATAGAGGGCGGCGCGGCCCAGCAGCATCAGCGTGACCGGCGTGGTCACGGTCACGAACACCGCGATCAGAACCTCGTGCACCACCAGGCGCGACTGCAGGACCGAGAACAGGAGGATGGATCCGAGCAGGATGCCGCCGGTGCCCCAGGTGGCGCCCAGGGACGGGGCGTGAATGCGATCGTAGAAGGTCTTGAGGCGCACCAGTCCGATGGCGCCGATCAGCGTGAGGCCGGCGCCCAGCAGGACGAAGAACGAGACGACGAGGGCGGCCCAGAGCGGCAGATCCGCAGCGTGGTTCATTCGATGATCTCCCCGCGCATCAGGAACTTGGCGAGCGCCAGCGTGGCGACGAAGCCCAGCAGGGCGATCACCAGCGCCGCCTCGAAGTAGAGCGTGCTGCCCGTCCGCATGCCGAAGACCAGCAGGAGCAGCATCGCGTTCACGTAGAAGGCGTCGAAGGCCACGATGCGATCCTGTGCCCTGGGACCGCGCATCATGCGGAAGGCGGCGACGACCATCGCCAGTCCGAGCAGGATCAGGGCGACCAGCAGGGACCAGGAGAGGATCGTCGCGCTCATACCAGTATCTCCAGCAGCAGCCGTTCGTAGCGGTTCTTGATCAGGTCTATCCAGTGCATCTCGTCGACCAGGTCGAAGACGTGGATCAACAGTTTGTTGGCGGTCGAATCGTACTCGACCCAGGCCGTTCCCGGCGTGCAGGTCAGGATGCCGGCGAGGACCGCCAGTGCCGCCGGCTCGCGCAGCTCGAGTGGCACGATGACGAAACCGGACACGCGCCTGTGGCCGGTGGGGAACAGGATCAGCCGGGCGACGGCCACGTTCGAGCGCCAGACGTCGATCAGGACGATCGCCACCAGCTTGGGAATGAGATGCCAGCGCCTGATCCGGGACCGCGGCGGCTGCAGCGCGGCGGTCACGTTCGAGGCCGCGACGCCGATCACGCTGCCCAGCACGACATGTCCGAGCGACACGCCGTTCAGCAGCAGCCACATCGCCAGGAGCGAGACTGCGAGCAACGGATAGGGCAGGAGGCGGCTCATTGCAGGCCCGCCTTGGCCGGCGGAATGCGCGGCGCCGACAGCACGTCCTCGACATAGGAAGAAGGGGCGAGCACGGAGCGCGCGGTCTCGTCCATGTACTGCATCACCGCCCCACCCTTCACGGCGAGGACGAGGGTGAGCAGCAGCAGGGCGACGACCGGGGCCACTTCCACCGCGAGGACCCGTGGCGCGATCGCATCGACGGGGGCCCAGAAGGCGCGGATACCGACGCGCGACAACGTCATCAGGGTCGCGACTCCTGACAGGAGCAGCAGCACGATGAAGGACCAGTTCGCGACCGAGAGGCCGGCCGTGGCCCCTTCGCCGGCCGGCGCGAAGAGCGCCGCCAGGAGGGCCAGCTTGGCGACGAAGCCGGACAGCGGCGGCAGGCCGATCAGCAGCAGGGCGCAGGCGACGAAACAGGCGCCGAGGAGGGCCAGGGTACCGGGAAAGCCTATTCCGCCCTCGGTCGTCGTCTCCTCCTCGTCGGGCTCGGCGCCCATCGTTTCAGCCGTGACGGCGATCAGGTCGGCGCCGGGATTCTGGCCTCGCTCGATCAGCTCGATCAGGAGGAAGAAGGCGCTGATCGTGAGGGTCGAACTGGCGAGGTAGAAGAGCGCGCCGCCAGTGACCTGGGTATCCGACAGGCCGATGGCCGCCAGCACCGTGCCGGAGGAGATCATGAGGCTGAAGCTCGCGATCCGGGTCATGGCTTGCGAAGCGAGCACGCCCAGGATGCCGAAGGCGATCGTCGCCAGGCCGCCCGCGAACAGCAGCGTGCCGCCGTAGCCCGCGGCGTCGCCGGCCTCACCGCCGAACAGCAGGGGCCGCAGGCGCAGGAGCGCATAGAGGCCGACCTTGCTCAAGATGGCGAAGATGGCGGCGACGGGCGGGGCTGCTGCCGGATAGGCGCTGAGCAGCCAGAAGCCGAGGGGCCACATCGCCGCCTTCACCAGGAAGGCCATGGCGAGGATCGCCGCGCCGACCTCGAGCAGCACCCGGTTCTCGGCGGCGAGCGCGGGAATCCGCGCGGCCAGGTCGGCCATGTTCAGCGTTCCGGTGACGCCGTAGATCAGGGCGACGCCGACCAGGAAGAAGAAGGCGGCCGTCAGATTCACGACGACATAGTGTAGGCTCGCCTGCACGCGCCGCGGACCCGATCCGTGCAGCAGCAGGCCGTAGGACGAGGCCAGCATGACCTCGAAGAAGACGAAGAGGTTGAAGAGGTCGCCGGTGAGAAAGGCGCCGTTCACGCCCATGACGAGGAACTGGAACAGCGTATGGAAGTGGTGGCCGACCGTGTGCCAGCGCGCCATCGAGAAGATCAGCGACGCGGTTGCGAGGACCGCCGTCAGCAGGACCAGCATGGCCGACAGGCGATCGAGCACCAGCACGATGCCGAACGGTGCCGGCCAGTTGCCCAGCAGGTAGACGCCGGGCGCGTCGGTATCGGCGGCCTGCAGCAGGGCGATGGCGATTGCCAGGTTCGCCAGGGTGGAGAAGAGGTTGATCAGACCCTTCAGGAATTGCCGCCGCTCGTCATAGACCGCCAGCAGCGCGCCCGCCACAAGCGGCACCACGATGGGAGCGATGATCAGATGATGTGCCCAGCCCGCCATCACCGCTCCTGACCGTCGACATGGTCGGTTCCGGTGAAGCCGCGGGCCGCCAGCAGCACCACGAGCAGCAGCGCGGTGGTCGCGAAGCCGATCACGATGGCCGTCAGGACCAGCGCCTGCGGCACCGGATCGGCATAGTCCGCCAGGGTGCCCGTGGTCGACGCGAGAACCGGCGGCGCACCGGAGCGCAGCCGGCCCATGCTGAAGATGAACAGGTTGACCGCCAGCGCGCAGAGGGACAGGCCGATCACGACCTGATAGGTGCGCGGCCTCAGGAGCAGCCAGACGCCGGAGCCGGCCAGGATTCCGATGCAGGTCGCGAGGAGCAGCGCCATCACCCTTCCTCCCGCACGGCCTGGGCCGTCGTGGTGCGCGAGGCGCGGAGGTTGCGCACCGACTGGTGGGCGAGCGCAATCAGCGTGAGCACCGTCGCCCCCACGACCAGGCCGAAGACGCCCAGGTCGAAGAACATCGCGGTGGCGGCGGGCACGCTCCCGATCAACGGAATGTCGACATACTGCGAATGCGAAGTCAGGAACGGATAGCCGAACAGCCACGAGCCCATTCCGGTCATCGCGGCCAGGAGCAGGCTCAGCCCGATCCAGTTGACCGGCAGGATGCGAAGCCTGTCCTCCACCCAGATCGTGCCGGAGGCCAGGTATTGCAGGATGAAGGCGGTCGCGAGCGTGATGCCCGCGGCGAAGCCGCCACCGGGCAGGTCGTGGCCACGCAGGAACAGGTAGATCGCCAGCACGATGATCACCGGGAACAGCCACTTCATGATGACCGACGGCACCAGCAGATAGTCGCCGAGCGTGTCACCCGCCTTGCGGTCGGGTTCGGCTTCGTCGAAGGCGTTCTGCCGGCGCTGCTGCAGCGGCGAGCCGACATTGTCGGGCGCCGGCCGGAAGCGACGCAGCAGGGCGAAGATGGTGAGGGCGACCACGGCGAGCACGGTGATCTCGCCCAGCGTGTCGAAGCCGCGGAAGTCGACGAGGATCACGTTCACGACGTTGCGGCCACCGCCTTCGGTGTAGGCGCGTTCCAGGAAGTAGCTGCCGATGGATTCGGGCAGGGGCAGCACCATCACGGCATAGGCCAATGTCGCCATGCCGGCGCCGACGACGAAGGCGATCCCGAGGTCGCGCGACCGCCGCAGCCGTCGCCGCCAGGGATTCTCCACCGTCGTTATCTCCTCGAAGCGCTTTGGCAGCCAGCGCAAGCCCAGCAGAATCAGGATCGTGGTCACGACCTCGACCAGGAGCTGCGTCAGCGCGAGGTCGGGAGCGGAGAACCAGGCGAAGGTGATGCAGGTCGCGAGGCCCGCCCCGCCCAGCAGGACGAGGGCGACCAGCCGATGGTACTTGGCCTGGTAGGCGGCGCCGACCGCGCAGCCGGCGCCGGCCAGCCAGACCAGCGCGAGCGCGGGATCGATGTCGCTTCCCGCCGGCCATCGCAGGCTGAGGCTGCCCGTCGCGAATGGCACCAGCGCCGCGAGGGCGGCCGCCAGCAGCAGGATGCGCAACTGCGGCTGAAGGCGGCGCGTGCTGACGAACATCTCGGCCGCCCGAGACCATTTCAGGGACAGCACGACCACGCCGCGTTCGAACAGATGACGGCCGTTCAGGTGGCGCAGCAGCGGCGGTCCCTCGGGACTGTGCCGCAGGTAGTTCTTGAGTGCGAGGTAGAGCAGTGCGCCCGCGACGAGCGCCACCGCGCTCATGATCAGCGGCAGGTTGAAGCCGTGCCAGACGGCGAGGCTGAAGACCGGCGTGCGGGTGCCGAGCACGGACTGCACGGCCGTGAGCAGGTAGGGGCCGACGGTCGCCGCGGGGAAGATGCCGACCACGAGGCAGGCCAGCACCAGGAACATGCTGGGGACGCGCATCCAGAACGGCGGCTCGTGCGGTTCGCGCGGCAGGTCGGCGGGCTTGGCGCCGAAGAACACCGAATGGATGAAACGCAGCGAATAGGTGACGGCGAAGGTGCTGGCGATCACCGCGACATAGGGCTGCGACGTGTCGAGCAGCGAGTGGACATGGGTCTCGATTGCCTCGGCGAAGAACATCTCCTTCGACAGAAACCCGTTGAGCAGCGGCACGCCCGCCATGGCGGCGCTCGCCACCATGGCCAGGGTGGCGGTTACCGGCATGTAGTGGAACAGGCCTCCCAGCTTGCGCATGTCGCGCGTGCCGGTCTCGTGGTCGATGATGCCGGCCGCCATGAACAGCGAGGCCTTGAAGGTCGCGTGGTTCATCATGTGGAAGATCGCGGCGACTGCACCCAGCGGACTGCCCAGGCTCAGCAGCATGGTGATCAGACCGAGATGGCTGATCGTCGAATAGGCGAGGAGTCCCTTCAGGTCGTGCTGGAAGATGGCGAAGAACGCCCCCAGCACAAGCGCGGCCATGCCCGCAAGTCCCAGAAGCCCGAACCATTCGGGCGTTCCGGCCATCACCGGCCACAGGCGCGTCAGCAGGAAGACGCCAGCCTTCACCATGGTCGCCGAGTGCAGCAGGGCCGAGACCGGCGTCGGCGCCGCCATGGCATTGGGCAGCCAGAAGTGGAACGGGAACTGCGCGCTTTTGGTCAGCGTGCCCAGCAGGATGAGAATGAGGGCCGGCAGGTAGAGAACGTGCGAGCGGATGGCGTCGCCCGAGGCCAGCACCTGGTCGAGATCGTAGCTGCCGACGATCTGCCCGATCAGTACGACGCCTGCCAGCAGGGCCACGCCGCCGAAGCCCGTAATGACCAGGGCCATGCGGGCGCCGTCGCGTGCACCGGCCGTGTGGTTCCAGTATCCGATCAGCAGGAACGAGAAGATGCTGGTCAGCTCCCAGAAGAACAGGAGGATGATCAGGTTCCCGGCGATGACGATGCCGAGCATGCTGCCTATGAAGGCGAGCAGGAACGAGAAGAAGCGCGGCACGGGATCGTTCGGCGACATGTAATAGCGCGCATAGAGAACGACCAGGAAGCCGATGCCCGTCACCAGCAGGGCGAACATCCAGGCGAAACCGTCGAGGCGCAGCGAAAACCCGAGGCCGAGTGCGGGAATCCATTCGGCTTCGCTGCGCAGCACCTCGCGCTCGACGATCGCAGGATAGGCAGAGACCAGCAGGAAAAGGCAGATGAGCGCGACGCCGCCGGCGAGCCAGGCTTCCGAGTTACGCGCGTTGGGGCGGAACGTCGCAGCGAGGAGGCTGCCCACGAAGGGAAGAACGATCAGGATGGTCAGCAGTACGTCGTCGGTCATGAGCCTTGGCGATGCGTATCCGGGGTGTGTCTGCGGCTAACTCTAGCATTTTCGGCTCAAATAGTTCCTCCGAGACGATTCTTCGCGTGCGGATTTCGATTCCGTGCCGAGCGGACCAGCCCAAGCGAAGCTGCAGGCGGATCGTGGCGATGCGAGGGCCATGGACGGACCTCTGTCGATCCGCTCGGTGCGTGCGATCGATGGATTGTACTTTGGTATAGGGCGTTGCCTGCTCATGTACGATGGCGTCGGCAGGCTTTCTCCGACAACCTCACGTGGCGTTCACGCAAGGAGACATGACATGGCATTCATCACGACGAAGGACGGCACCCAGATCTTCTACAAGGATTGGGGTTCCAAGGATGCGCAGACCATCGTGTTCCATCATGGCTGGCCGCTGAGTGCGGACGACTGGGACGCCCAGATGCTCTTCTTCCTGGGCAAGGGCTACCGGGTGATCGCTCACGATCGCCGCGGGCATGGCCGCTCGACACAGACCGATACCGGCAACGAGATGGACACCTATGCCGCCGACGTCATCGAGCTCGCCGACCATCTCGACCTGAGGAACGCGGTCCATATCGGCCATTCGACCGGCGGCGGCGAGGTCGCGCGGTATGTCGCGCGCGCCAAGTCGGGGCGTGTCGGCAAGGCGGTCCTGGTCAGCGCCGTGCCGCCGATCATGGTGAAGTCCGACAAGAACCCGAAGGGCCTGCCCATCGAGGTCTTCGACGGTCTTCGCACCGCCCTCGCGGCCAATCGCGCGCAATTCTATCTCGATGTCGCCAGCGGCCCGTTCTATGGCTTCAACCGTGAGGGCGCGAAGGTCCTGCCCGGGACGATCCAGAACTGGTGGCGACAGGGAATGATCGGTGGCGCCAAGGCGCATTACGATTGCATCGCGGCCTTCTCGGAGACCGATTTCACGGAGGATCTCAAGGCGATCACCGTGCCGACGCTCGTGATGCACGGCGACGACGACCAGATTGTTCCGATCGCGGACGCGGCCGAGCTTTCTATCAAGCTCCTGAAGCAGGGCACGCTCAAGATCTACAAGGGCTATCCGCACGGCATGCTGACCACGCATGCCGACGTGCTCAATCCCGACCTGCTCGCCTTCATCAAGGCCTGAGTGGTCGATCGACATCGATGCAGGACCTCCTGCATCGATGTCACGACCGGATCCGCGCCGATCGTCAGACCATCATCACCTTGCCAGTGGGCAGGTCATAGTAGGCGCCGACGACCTTGAGCTTTCCTGCGGCGACCATGTCGCCCAGGATCGGCTTCTCGGTCTGCAGGCGGCGGACGTTGGCCTGCACGTTGGCGATCATCGCGCGCTGCTGGAGATCGGGACCCGCGGTCTTGAGCACCGGCTCGATGCCGGGCTTCATGGCGCGCACGAGGTCGCCGATATGTCCGGGCAGGTTGTTGCCCTTCTGCAGCGCGTCGACGGTGGCGTTCACCGCGCCGCAGCTCGTGTGGCCCAGCACCATGATCACCTTCGTGCCGAGCACGGCAGCGCCATATTCGAGGCTGCCCAGCCCGTCCGGCGTGACGAAGTTGCCGGCCACCCGGACGACGAAGAGTTCGCCCGGCGCCTGGTCGAACGCCAGTTCCGGCGCCACGCGCGAGTCTGCGCAACCAAGGATCGCGGCGAACGGTGCCTGGCCCTGTGTGCGGGCGACACGGCCGGCAGAGAAATCACGCTCCGACATTTTACCGGACGCGTAGCGTGCGTTGCCTTCCATCAGGCGGGCCAGCGCGGCATCCGGCGTCTCGACCGAGCGGGTCGGCTGCGCCAGAGCGGATTTCGACGCCACGGCGCCGAGCGCGGCCGTGACGGCGAGACTACCGATGCCCGAGAACAGACCGCGACGCGACGGACAGAAATTGCACATGATTCCCTCCCTTGATTGGAGTCTCAGCATACTTTGTGAAGTAGAGAGAGCAAACCAACTCGGTGCATAGCTGAAGTTGACGGCGTTCGTGCGGCCGGTGCGCTTGAGCGATGCGCGGACGATGTCATGCTGCCCTTCCATGGAGGTCCACATGTCCGCCAACGTTCTCGACCGCTTTTGTCTGACGGACCGCACCGCTCTGGTGACCGGCGCACGCCGCGAAATCGGCAGGGCCATCGCGCTCGCGTTGAGCGGTGCTGGGGCTCGGCTCGCGATCCATCATGCAGGCACCGATGAAGAGGAAGCCGATGCCGCCTCCGTCGTACGCGAGATCGAGCAGGCCGGCGGAACGGCACGGGTCTTTGGACAGGACTTCGCACTTGCGGAAGCGGGGCGCCGGCTGGCGGCGGCCGTCTCGGCCTGGTCGCCGGTCGACATCCTGGTGCTGAACGCCTCGATCGAGATTCCGGAATCCTACGATTCGATTTCGCGCGAGAGGTTCGACCGCCAGATCGACGTCAACCTGCGCAGCCCGCTGGAGCTGCTGCAGGATCTCGTGCCGCCGATGGGCCGTCGTGGCTGGGGGCGTGTCGTCACCATCGGCAGCGTGCAGCAGGTGAGGCCGCACCCGCAGATGATGGTCTATGCCGGGACCAAGGCCGCTCAATTGAACTGGGTCTGGAATCTTGCCCGGCAGTTCGGCGGGCAGGGCGTCACGGTGAACAACGTGGCGCCCGGTGCGATCCTGACGGCGCGCAATCGCGAGCAGATGGCGGTGGAGGGCGAGGCGCTGGTGCAGCGGATCCCGGCCGGCCGTCTCGGCCAACCCGATGATCTCGCGGGCGCCGCCCTGCTCCTCTGTTCGGACGCCGGCGCCTACATCAACGGCGTCAATCTTTACGTCGATGGGGGCCGCGCGATCGCCTAGGATCGTCCCTGTACGTCACCAGGGTTCACATGGCCGCCGCTCCCCAGACTCCGCTTTCCGCCGCCGAAACCGACGTTCTCGAGACAGTCGCCGGAACGATGATTCCCGAAGATGCCGCCCTCGGCATGCCGGCCGCGGACGACCCCGCCATCCTCGACGACATCGTTCGATCGATTGGACGGGACCTTCCATTGGTCCGCGAAGCCTTGAGTGCAATCGTGGCCAAGGCCGGCAATGGCTTCGCCGACAGGGACCGCGACGCGCGGGAAGCCGTGATCAACGACTGGTATGCGGGCGGCGGCGCGCCGGCGGCTGCGCTCGGGCGGGTCATCCTCAGCGCCTATTATCGCGACGATCGCGTCCTCGTGGCGCTCGGGCACGAAGCGCGGTCGCCCTTTCCGAAAGGGTACGTGCTGGAGCAGGGCGACTGGTCGCTGCTCGACGCGGTCCGCGACCGGCCGCCCTTCTGGCGCGACGATCGCATCGTTGGCACTGGAGAGCGCTGACATGGCCGCCAACGAGAAGGTCGATGTCCTGATCATCGGGTCCGGTGCATCGGGCGCGGCGGTGGCGTGGAGTCTCGCCGAAACGAAGATGCGCATCCTGTGCCTGGAGCAGGGCGACTGGATGAAGCCGACCGACTTCCCCAGCAACGGGCGCGACTGGGAGGCGCGGCGCTACACCGATTTCGAGATCAGTCCCAATCGTCGTGGGCGCGAGACCGACTATCCGGTCAACGACGACAATTCGCTGATGAAGATCGCCAACTTCAACGGCGTCGGCGGCGGTACCCTGATCTATACGGCCCACTGGCCGCGCATGCATCCCTCGGACTTCAAGGTGAAGTCGCTGGATGGCGTGGCCGACGACTGGCCCGTCGACTATTGGGCGCTCGAGAAGTTCTACGAAGAGAACGACCGCATGATGGGCGTCTCGGGGCTGGCCGGCGATCCCGGCGTGCCGCCGCGCCATCCGCCCATGCCCCCAATCGGGCTCGGCAAGACCGGTACACGCTATGCCCAGGCGATGAACCGGCTGGGCTGGCACTGGTGGCCGTCGGACACCACCATCGCCACGACCGACTATGAAGGCCGGGCCAAGTGCATCAATCTCGGCCACTGCACGCCGGGTTGCGCGCAGGGCGCCAAGGCCAGCACCGACATCACCTATTGGCCGCTGGCGCTGCGCGCCGGCGTCGAGCTGCGCACGCGCTGCCGGGTCCGCGAGATCACCACCGACGAACGCGGCATGGCGGCCGGCGCCATCTACTACGATGTCGACGGTGTCGAGCATTTCCAGGCGGCCGAGGTCGTCATCCTGGCCTGCAACGGCGTCGGCACGCCGCGCCTGCTGCTGAACTCGGCGTCCGCGAAGTTTCCCAAGGGGCTCGCCAATTCCTCGGGCATGGTCGGCCGGAACCTGATGCTGCATCCCTGGCCGATCGTGTCCGGCTATGTCGAAGAACCGATGGATGGCGGACGCGGTCCCATCAACTGCATCTGGAGCAAGCAGTTCTACGAGACCGATCCGTCGCGCGACTTCGTGCGCGGCTACACGCTGCAGTTCGGCCGTGGCACCGGGCCGGCCACCCAGGCCGTGATGGGCGCCGCGTCGGGGCTGCTGCCGTGGGGCCGCGATCATCATCGCCGCTACGCGAAGATGCTCGATCACCGGCTGAGCATCGGCGTCGCCTGCGAGGATCTGCCCGAGGAGCACAACACCGTCACCCTCGATCCGGTGCTGAAGGACAGCAACGGCATCCCGGCGCCCAAGATCGACTATACGATCAGCGAGAACACCCGCCGCATGATGGAGCACGGCATTGCCCGCGCCGAGGAGATCCTGACGGAGGCCGGCGCCACCGATCTCTTCGCCTCGCGCACGGCGCTCAATTATCCAGGCCATCTGCTCGGCACGGCGCGCATGGGCACCGACCCGAAACGATCGGTCGTCAACGAATGGGGCCGCAGCCACGACGTGAAAAACCTGTTCATCGTCGACGGCAGCATCTGGGTGACTTCGGGCGGCGTGAATCCGACGTCGACCATCCAGGCACTCGCGCTCTACGTCGCCGACCAGATGAAGCAGCGGCTGGCGACCCTGTTCGACTGACTTCAGGCCAGGGCGGCGACGGGCAGACTCGCCGGGCCGGGGCGACGGTCCGCGATCAGGCGACGGGCCTCTGTCTCACACCCGCAAGCCAGATATGCCCGTAGCAACGTCGCTTCCACCAGGTCGCCCTGCGCGCGGCTGCCGCCGATCCGTTCGCGCTCGGGCAGTATCGGCTCGATCAGGCGGATCGTCGTTGCATAATCGCCGCGTTGGTAGGCCGCGAAGGCGCGGGCCACGGCGGGGATGACGGACCCGGAAGGGTAGCGGCCGGCATTGGCCAGCTGTTCGATCGCGTGGGCCCAGTCCTCGAGTGCCGCATCGTCGGCGGTGGCGGCATAGGTGAGGCCGACATGCCAGTCGGCGAGCGACATGCCCGGGCGCGGCAGCTTCTCGCGCGCATAGGCCTTGAGCTTCGCCCAGCGGGCAGGATCGCGCGGATGGCCGGCCAGTTCGGAGCGCCAGAGGAAGGACGCGGAATCGGAGAGCTTCTGGTGAACGGCGCCGCGGTGATCGTCGGCGCAGAAGGCGTCGGCGTAGAGGCGAAGACCGGCTTCCAGGTTGCCGGCGTGAAGTTCGAACAGGCCGAGATGCCAGCTGAGATGGCCGAACAGCCCGCCGCCGCGATCGTAGATCGGCAGCCAGTCGCGCAGGAAGGCGATGCCGGCATCGCGCTCGCCCGTCTCGTAGCAGAGATGGGCGAAGGCATGAGCGCCATAGGCGTTGCGCCGGTACCGCGCGAGGGAGCGCTCGATCATCGGGCGTGCCTCCTCGTGCCGGCCGATCTCCGACAGCGCCATGCCGCGATGGGCCTCGAACCACCAATCCTCGCCGTAATGCGGGTCGAGCCCGTCGAGGAAATCGGCAAGGTCCTGCTCGCGCCCCGAGAGGCCCGACATGCCGATCAATCCGCCCTGGTTGGCCGCGAGGCTCAGCACCAGCGCGTCGCGCGGCCAGGTCTGCACATGGGCCCGCAGCGCAGCCAGAGCGGCAACCGGCTGGCCGGCGAACAGCGACCGAAACACCTCGATCTGGCTTTGCTCGCGCGCCGAGACTCCCGTGGCGAGCGCCGAGGCCGTGGCGAGGTCGGCGCGCATCTCCTCCATCCGGCCGGCGAGCTGGGACGCCCGGGCCCGGCCGATCCAGGCCAGTGCAAAGGCCGGATCGGCGGCGATGGCGCGGTCGAACGCGGCGGCCGCGCCGGGATACACCGTCAGCAGAAGGTCGCCGCCCTCGACATAGGCGTCGCGCGCGATGACGCTCGCGGTCGAGAGGGGAAGGCCGTAGCGGTCCGTCAGCATATCGTCACCACAATCCGTCATTGTCCGCCATCACCGTGCGTCGACCGGGACGCGCTTTCAAGCTTCCGGCAGGGTGGAAGACGTCGCATTGTGAGATCGGTATCGGGTGATCGCCCTGTTGCGGAAGGACGCATGCAATGGACTTCGTGCCCAATCTGGTCGGTCTCGCCACGATGCACCTTCTGATGGCCATGCTGCCGGGGCCGAACACGGTCGTGGTCGGATGGTACTCGGCAACACGCTCCCGCAGCGATGGTCTCAAGGCGGTTGCGGGCGTCGTCGTCGCCTCCTTGCTCTGGGTCGTGCTCGCCATCGGCGGCGTGGGAGCGCTCCTCCTCGAGGCGGGATGGCTCTATCGGGCGCTGCGATTCGTGGGCGCGGCCTACCTTATCTACGTGGGCGTCCGGCTGCTGCGGGCCGGGTTCGGGCCGAAGGGGAACGCACAGGGAGCGCCACCGCAGCTGGCGGGGCGCAACCCCTTCACGGCCGGGCTCCTGACGACGCTCAGCAACCCGAAGTCCGCGGTTTTCTGGACCAGCGCCTTCCTCGTGGCGCTGCCGCCGCATGCGCCGGGCTGGGTCTATCCCATGATCGTGGCCATCGTCGCCGTCCAGTCCGCGATCTGGTACGGCACGCTGGCGCTGTTCTTCTCGACCGGCGTGGCCCAGAAGCTGTACCAGCGCATTGCACGCGCGCTCGACCTTCTCGCCGGCGGCGTGATGGTCGCCCTGGGCCTGAAGCTCGCGGACGAGCTGCGGCGCGAGATTTTCGTCAAGGTGGCGGCCTGAGTTCGGGCCTGCCCGGCCGGCTCGCCAATTGACGATGCGACGTCATCTCCGTGTCCTCGTCGTCCTCGGCCTGACCCAGATTGCCGGATGGGGGATGATCGGCATCCTGCCGGTGATTGCGCCCAGGGTGGCGGCAGAGTTCGGCATCTCCCTGTCGTCCGTATTCCTCGGCACCTCGGCGATGTTCGTCGCCATGGGACTCGCTGCCCCCTGGGCGGGGCGCGCCTTTCGCCGCTTCGGATCGCGACAGGCGATGACCGTGGGCGGCGCCGGGATCGGTCTCGGCCTGTGCCTGCTGGCGCTGTCTGCGAACCTCGCTGTCTTCCTGATGGGCTGGGGCATGATCGGACTGGCCGGCGCCCTGTTCCTGACGACCGCAGCCTATGCCTATGTCGCATCCTATGCCGACGATGATGCGCGCAGCCTGATCGGCACGCTGATGCTGGTGACCGGCCTCGCCGGCAGCGTCTTCTGGCCCGTGACCGCATTCATCGAGAATCTGGTTGGCTGGCGCGGTGTCGGCGTCACCTATGCCGCGATCATGGCGCTGCTCGTCTGCCCGCTGGTCTGGTTCGGCCTGCCCGCGATTGAAGACAAGATGGCCACGCCGTCGAGTAAGGGACAACTGCGCACGGGACCGGTCTTCGTCCTGATGGTGGCCGCCATCGCCCTGAACGGCTTTGTCACCTTCGGCATCGACGCGGTGGGAATTCAGCTCCTCAAGGCGATGGGCATGGACCTCGCCGGCGCCGTCGCGATCGCTTCGCTGCTGGGTGTCTTCAAGGTCGGCGGGAGGGTGATCGATCTGCTGGGCGGACGGCGATGGGACGGCCTGTCCACCGGAGTCGTTGCAGGGGCGATGATCCCGATCGGCCTCGCGGTCATCTGGATGGGGGGCGCGGGCATTGTGCCCGTCGCGGGCTACCTCGCACTTTACGGGCTGGGCAGCGGCGCCTTCGCCGTGGCGCGGGCCACCATGCCGCTCGTCTTCTTCCAGAAGGCCGATTACGCGGCGGCGATGTCGACCATCGCCCTGCCCCTGAACCTGATCAACGCCCTGGCCCCACCTGTTCTCGCCGGGCTCATGTCAGGCATCGGCGCGCAAGCGACCTTTGCGGCGCTTGGCGCGCTCAGCATCACGGCCTTCGCGATCCTGCTGCTGTTGAACCGTATGAGAGGCAACGCTCGCAACATCTGACGGTGCGCCTTTTCCTCACGCCGCCCGCGCCACATCCGCTGCAGCCAGCAGCATCGAAGCGCATTTCTCGCCGATCATGATGGTGGGCGCGTTGGTGTTGCCGCTGGTGAGTGTCGGCATGATCGAGGCGTCGGCGATCCGGAGGCCGGCGATGCCGTGGACGCGAAGTTCGGAATCGACCACGGCGCGCGGGTCGTTGCCCATCTTGCAGGTGCCGACCGGGTGATAGGTCGTCTCGGCATTGTTGCGCACCCATTCGAGCAACTCGGCGTCGCTCTGGAGGTGGGCGCCGGGGGCGATCTCCTGGCCGGTGACTTCCTTGAGCGGCGAGGTGGCCATCAGCTCGCGGCCCTTGCGCAGCACGTTCACGATGCCGGTGCGATCGTGCTCGGTGGACAGGAAGTTGAAGCGGATCGCCGGCGGTTCGGCGGGATCGGCCGACTTGATGTGGACCGAGCCGGTGCTCTCCGAGCGCAGCACGTTCACATTCATGGTGATGCCCTTCTGGGCCGAGACGCGGCGCTCCTTGCCGACCATCTCGTAGAGGAAGGGTGCGATCGAGATGGTGGCGTCGGGCGAATCGAGCCCGACGCGCGTGCGGAAGTAGAGTCGGATCGGTACGGACGTGGAGGCGAGGAAGCCCTCGCGGAGCACCGCGTATTTCAGCGCCTCGCGGGCCAGCCGCCAGCCGCGCGCATTGTCGTTGAAGGTGAGGTTCTTGCCGGTGATCTCGAATTTCATGCGCGGCGAGTAGTGGTCGCGCAGGTTCTCGCCGACCCCTTGCAGCTCGTGCACCGGCGTGATGCCGAGCGCGCGCAGCCGCTCGCCCTGACCGATGCCCGAGAGTTCGAGCAGTTTCGGCGAATTGATCGAGCCGCCGGAGACGATGACCTCGCGAGTCGCCCGTGCCTCGCGCTTCTCGCCGTTGATCGAATAGCGCACGCCGACGCAGCGTTTGCCGTCCAGGATGAGGGACTCGGCGACGGCGCCCTGGTCGATCTGCAGGTTGGCGCGATGGCGTGCCGGATCGAGATAGCAGAAGGCGGTGCTCTGGCGGCGGCCCTTGGTGATCGTCACCTGGGACATGCCGATGCCTTCCTGCGAGGCGCCGTTCTGGTCGGGATTGTAGGGCAGGCCCATCTTCTCGGCCGCTGCGATCATCTTCTCGAGCAGCGGCACCTTGTTACGCGGCGTGTGGGTGACGGGGAGGATGCCGTCGCGGCCGCGGAACTCGTCGGAGCCGCCCTCGAACCGTTCCATGCGCTTGAAGATCGGCAGCACGTCCTGGAAGCTCCAGCCGCGATTGCCGAGCTGGGCCCAGTGATCGTAGTCCTGCGCCTGGCCGCGGATGTAGACCATCCCGTTGATCGAGCTGGAGCCGCCCAGCATGCGGCCGCGCGGCACGGCGATCCGCCGCCCGCCCGAACCTTCGTCGGGCTCCGACGAGTAGCACCAGTTGACCGCCGGATCGTCGATCATCTTGGCGACACCGACCGGCACCTTCGACCAGAAGAAGTTCGAGCCCTGCGTCCCCGCTTCGAGCAGCAGCACGCGATATTTGCCGCTCTCGGTCAGCCGGCTCGCGACCACCGCGCCCGCGGACCCTGCACCGACGACGATGTAGTCATAGGTCGAGTCTCTCTGCATTTCGTTTTCTCCCTTGGGCGTCAGGGGAGCAGGCCGTACGCGTCCTGACAAGACTTGCCGGGGCGTGAAGCGGTCTCGGGTTTCGCCAATGGGAACGGGATACCCGGGTCCCGCCTTGCGGAGTCGGGTTCGGCATCATTGTTGCTGGCTTCGGGAGGCCGGTCCTACAGTTCGAGGCGTTTCCCATGTCCATTCGCACGGTCCATCCGATGCATACCCGCAAGAATTTTCTCAGGCTCGGGCTCGCCGCCGTGGCGACCGCCGGTCTTCCCCGGTTCGCGAGCGCCCAGGATGTCTATCCCGACAAGCCGGTGCGGGTCGTCGTCTCCTATGGCGCGGGCGGCGCGATCGACGTCGTGGCGCGCATCATCTCCGAGCACATGACCGGGACGCTCGGCAAGACGGTGCTGGTCGAGAACAAGCCGGGCGCCGGATCGACCATCGCGGCGGACCTGATCGCCCGTGCCGCACCGGACGGCTACAATCTCCTGGTCACGGGCATGGCACATTCGGTCATCCCCGAACTCTTCCCGCAGGTCACCTTCGATCCGGCGACGGCGTTCCAGCCGATCAGCCATCTCGGCCTGATGCCGTTCGTGCTGGCGGTGCATCCGTCCGTGCCGGCCACCGACTACAAGAGCTTCATCGCCTATCTCCGGGCTCATCCCGGTACCGTGAACTGCGGCTCCGCCGGCCCGGGCAGCTCGGCCGATCTCGGCCAGATGCTGCTGGCCAAGATGGAGAACATCGAATTCACACGCGTGCCCTATCGCTCGACGCCGGCAGCGATGAACGATCTCGTCGCGGGCCGGGTCGGCTTCATGATGGACTCCCAGAACGTGCTGGTGCCGCATGTGAAGAGCGGCGCGGTGCGTGCCTTCGCCGTCTCGTCGCTCGAACGTTCGCGCCTGGTGCCCGAGGTGCCGACGCTCGACGAGCTCGGCCTCAAGGGTTTCGAGGCCGGCAGCTGGCAGGCGATGCTGGCGCCCGCGAAGACGCCGCGGCCCGTCGTCGACCGAATCGTCAAGGCGGTCGAGGCCGCACTGAACGATCCCGCCATCCGCGCCCGCTATATCGAGCTGGGATACAATCTCCCGCAAAAGACCGGCCCCGAGGCGCTGTCGGTCTTCCTCGCCGCCGAGGCGGCCAAGTGGGGGCCGCTGGCCAAGGCGACCGGCACCGGCGGCTGATCTCATTGGAACAGCGAAGGGAGCAACAAGTGACCAAGCTCAGCCAGGCCGAGGTCGACGCCTTTCATCGCGACGGGTTCTTCGCGCCCGTCGATGTCTTTTCCCCGGAGGAGGCGAGGGCCTGGCGCGCTGACCTCGAAGCCTTCGAGCGCACTCTGCCGCCCGGACCCGTCTCGGCGGGCGACCGGCGCAAGCTCCATGTCCGGCTGCCCTGGGCGCGTGACCTCGTCCAGGATCCGCGCCTGCTCGACGTGATGGAGCAACTGCTCGGCCCCGACATTCTGGCCTTCACAAGCACCTTCTTCATCAAGGAACCGAACACCGATGCCATCACCGCCTGGCATCAGGACGCGACCTTCTTCGGCCTGTCTCCCTACGAGCATGTCACCGCCTGGGTGGCGCTCTCCGAGGCCTCGATCGAGGCGGGCTGCATGGAGTTCGCGCCGGGCAGCCATCGGCTGGGTCAGCTCGCGCACGGGCAGACGGCGACGCCGGGCACCATCAATGCCGGTGCCCGCTCGATCAGCGAACCGCTCGACACCTCACGCGCCGTCTTCGCGCCGGTCAAGACCGGTCAGGTGTCGCTGCATCACACGCTGATCGCGCACAATTCGCGGCCGAACCGCAGCGACGACCGGCGTATCGGCTTCGGCATCAGCTACATCCCCGCCCATGTGCGCCATGGTGGCAGCAAGCGCATGACGGCCACGCTGGTGCGCGGCGTTGATCGCTACGGGCATTTCGATCTCGAGGACGATCCACGGACGCTCGATGCCGACGCCCAGGCCGAGGCCCACAAGCGCGCCTATGGACGCTATCGCGAGGGCCATGCCGAACAGCAGGCGCGCTACGGCGTCATCGCCTGACCCCGGAGAGACAATGAAACCGCTGCAGGGAAAAGTGGCCATCGTGACGGGCGCCTCGTCGCCCGTGGGCATCGGCGCCGCCGTGGCGCGCCGGCTGGCGGCATCGGGCGCGAGGCTGCTGCTGGTGGCGGACGATTCGCCGGAGGCGGTGGCAAAGGAATGCGCCGGATTGCTGGGTGATGCCGAAGGCGTGGTGCCCCTCACCGTCGACCTGGGCGATGCCGGCGCGGTGCTGGCCATGGTCGTCGAAGCCGAGAAGCGCTTCGGCCGGATCGACCTGCTGGTCAACAATGCCGCCATCCGCCTGAACCGCAACTTCGGCGACTTCACCGCGGCGGAGTTCGACAAAGCCGTCGCTGTCAATCTGCGCGCGCCGTTCCTGGCCAGCCAGGCGGTGCTGCCGTCGATGCGGCGCCAGGGCGGGGGACGCATCGTGCATGTCGCGAGCCAGCTCGGCTCGGTCGCCTATCAGACGCGCACGATCTACGGCATGACCAAGGCGGCGCTGATCCATCTCGCCAAGTCGATGGCGCTGGAACTGGCGCGTGAGAATATCCAGGTCAACACCGTGTCGCCGGGACCGGTCGCCACCCAGCCGCTGCTCGATCGCGCCCGCGACCAGCCGGAGGAATCCGCCCGGCGCATGGACTACGTGCCGATGGGCCGCTTCGGCCGCCCGGAAGAGATCGGCGAAGTCGTGCACTGGCTGCTCACCACCGATGCCTCGTTCCTGACTGGCCAGGACCTGATCGTCGACGGCGGCTACACGATTCACTGATTCGGTCGCGCGGCAAAGACCGCTCGCTCGCACTGGCGCTGCGAGGCTACCATGCGCGCCAACGTTGTGGAGCGTCTCTTCATGTCCCCTTACGTCCCGGCGCCCCGGAGGACGAGGATCGTCGTGCCCGTGCTGACGGCCATCGTCGCCGTCGCGATCTTCGTCGTCGACACGCTGACGCCGCTCGATATCGCCGTGGCGGTGCTCTATGTCGCCGTGGTCCTGCTGGCGGTCGACTTCGCGGGATATGCCGGCATCCTGGCGATCGCTGCGGGCTGCGCCGTGCTGACGGTCGCGAGTTTCGTTCTCACCCACGATCTCACGCTGGGAACGGGGGCGATGCTGCGCTGCTTCGTCAGCCTCGCCGCCATTGCGATCACCGCGCTGCTGGCAGCGCGCAACCAACTGGCGGTGGCGGCGCTACGCGAGCAGGCCGATCTCCTCGACCTCACGCACGACACGGTGTTCGTGCGCGACCGTGACGACGTGATCAAATACTGGAATCGCGCGGCAGAGGACCTCTATGGCTGGCGCAGCGACGAGGCGATCGGCCAGCCGGCGGCGACACTGCTGAGGAAGATATTTCCGGTGCCCTATCCGGTGATCCTCGAAGAGCTGGAGCGCGAGGGCCGCTGGGAGGGCGAGATCGTCCATACGTGCCGCGACGGCCGGCCGGTCGCGGTGAGTTCGCGCTGGGCGCTGCAGCGCGATTCGCAGGGGCGGACGGCTTCCGTTCTCGAAACCAACACCGACGTCACCGCCCAGCGCGCCGCCGAGGACAAGCTCGACCGCACGCGCAGCGAGCTCGCGCATCTGTCGCGCATCGCCACGATGGGGGAGCTCACCGCCTCGATCGCCCACGAGGTCAACCAGCCGCTCGCCGCCATCGTCGCCAACGGCGAGGCTGGCCTGCGCTGGCTGGGGCGCAGTACGCCGGATCTGGGCGAGACGAAGAAATCCATCGAGGCGATGCTGCGCAACGCCCAGCGCGCCAGCGACGTCGTGCGCCGCCTGCGCGCTCTGTCGGCCAAGGCAGCGCCCGTCCACGCACTTCTCGATCTCGCAGCGGTCGCCGAGGAGACCGTGCAGCTCGTCGAGCGGGAGCTGCGCGTCCAGGGCGTCCGGCTGTCGGCCGACCTTCCCGCGGGCTTGCCGCCGGTGGAAGGCGATCGCGTCCAGCTCCAGCAGGTGCTGCTCAATCTCCTGCTGAATGCCATCCAGGCTCTGGGCGCCGTGCCCGCCGAACGGCGTACGATTTCTGTTAGAGTGCAGCGGGGTAAGCGCGAGAGCCTGGGAGATGCCATCGTGGTGACAGTCGAGGATACCGGCGCGGGGATTGCCGAAGCCGACCTTGTCCGCCTGTTCGACGCCTTCTTCACGACCCGCAGCGACGGCATGGGCATGGGCCTGTCGATCTCGCGCTCGATCGTCGAAGCCCATGGCGGTCGGATCGAAGCCGCCAACCGGCCGGAAGGCGGGGCCACGTTCCGGCTCTGCCTGCCGGTGGCCGGGAGCGCGGCATGAACCGCCGGCAGCCCGCGCCCGGCCCGGCGGAGGCGACGCCCGTGGTCTTCGTCGTCGACGATGACGAGGAGCTGCGGCTGGCGCTCGACAATCTCTTCCGGTCTGTCGGCTTGCAGGCACGGCTCTTCGGTTCGGCCGCGGAGTTCCTGAAGGCGGGCGCGGGCGATGCGCCCGGCTGCCTCGTCCTCGACATCCGGCTGCCGGGCGTCAGCGGCCTCGAATTCCAGGGGCAGCTCGCCCGCATGGGGATCGAGCTGCCCATCGTCTTCATGACCGGCCACGGCGACGTGCCGATGTCCGTGCGCGCCATGAAGGCCGGCGCGGTCGATTTCCTCACCAAGCCGTTCCGCGACCAGGACATGCTCGATGCCGTCGCCTCGGCGATCGAGGCGGACCGGCAGCGCCGCGCCGCCTCAGAAGCTGGACGGGACGTCCGCGCGCGCTTCGAGAGCCTGTCGCCGCGCGAGCGCGAGGTGATGACCCTGGTGACGCGCGGCCTCATGAACAAGCAGGCCGCCGGCGAGCTGGGCTTGAGCGAGATCACCGTGAAGCTCTATCGTGCCCAGGCGATGCGCAAGATGGGCGCCGGCACGCTCGCCGATCTGGTACGAATGGCCGAGCAGCTGGCCCTGCATGCCGCTCGTGGCTAGCACGCTTTCTGCGATTTCATAAACGTACGTATGGCTACCGGCGTCGCATGGCCTGCCGCAGATTGGCGCCGCCATGTCACCCACTCCTCACTCCTCAAACCGCGGTTCGCCACCCTGCATCGCCATCGTCGATGACGATGAGCAGGTGCGCGAGGCGTTGGGCAACCTGCTGCGATCGGTGGGCTACGAGGTGCGGGCCTTCTGCTCGGCCGAAGATTTCCTCGAGCGGCCGGAGGGCGAGGCCTTTTCCTGCCTCGTGAGCGACATCCAGATGCCTGGCATGGGCGGGCTCGAGCTGCAGAAGTGCATCGCACGGTCCGGCACTCCGCTGCCGGTCATTTTGATGACCGCCTTTCCGCGCGATCACGTGAGACGCCAGGCCGAGGAGCAGGGGGCGGCCGGCTTCCTCCCCAAGCCGTTCGACGGCAGCCGCATGATCGAGTGCGTCGCGCGCGCCCTGCGGCCGCCTGAGTAAGGCCCCGTCGCCTCGCCCGTTGCCAGGCATCGGTCGCGACGACGGGTGTCCCGACTATCCGTGGGCCCGGGCGCTTTCGAACAAGAACCACGTCCGGCGCTCGGTCTCATCGATCCAGACCTCGACCAGGCTCGCCGTCGCGACGTCGTTATGCTCGTCGCACAGCGCATGGACCTCGCGCAGGATCGAGGTGAGCTGGCGATTGTCGTCGCGCAGCTCGGCCAGCATCGTGCCCGGCGGGACGAAATCGGCATCGTTGTCGAGCAGGCGCTGCTGGCGGGCGATCTGGCCGATCGAGCGCAGCGTCGTGCCGCCGATCTTGCGGGCGCGTTCGGCGATCGGGTCGGTCATGGCGAAGATCTGGTCGGCCTGTTCGTCGAGCATCAGGTGATGGTCGCGGAAGTGCGGCCCCGACATGTGCCAGTGGAAATTCTTGGTTTTCAGGTAGAGCGCGAAGCAGTCGGCCAGCAACGCCGTGAGAGATGACGCCAGGTCCTTGACGGCGCTCTCGGAGAAGGTGCTGGGCGTCTGCAGGGCGGCGGTCCTGCGATCCTGGACGGTGCTCATGGGCTTTACTCCTTCGTGAATGGGAACGGGTGGACTTGATGCACCTGGTGGATCTCTCCCGGCGTGGCGAAGGCCACGACGACGGTGAGCGTCATCGCGATGCAGACGATGACGAAAGCGAGGAAGAGGTCGACTTTCAGCAGCTTGCGCATGATTGCCTCAGTGGGCCGCCGGCGCGTGGCCGCCGAGCTTGACCTTGCGCAGGGTGAGCGCGAGGGCCGCGGCGGACAGGGAGATCGCCATGAGCGTCCAGAACACGTCGATGAAGGCCAGGAACGAGGCCTGCGTCGCGACCTGCTGGCCGATCCAGGCGATGGCCTGCTTCTGGGCCAGCAGTGCCGAGCTGCCATGGCTCGCGAAGTAATCGATCGCCTGGCGCAGCGTCTCCTGGTAGGCGGCGCCCGACGGCACGGCGTGCTCGACCAGCCGGCTCTGGTGGAACTGCTCGCGATGGGCCAGCACGTTGGACGACAAGGCGATGCCGAGCGAGCCGCCGATGTTGCGCGCGACGTTGACCAGTGCGGACGCCTGGTCGACCTTGTCCGCCGCAATGCCTTCATAGGAGGCCGCCGTGATCGACAGGAAGATCAGCGGCAGGCCCACACCCAGCATCATGCGCGAGTGGGCGAGGTACCAGAAGCCGACATCGCCATAGATCGAGGTCAGATTGTACATCGAGAGCGCGATGATCGAGCCGCCGGCGACGATCAGGTACTTGGGCTGGATCTTCGTCAGCAGGCGGCCGGTGATGAACATCATTGCCATGGTCACCAGGCCTCCCGGCGAGAGGACGAGGCCGGCCCAGGTGGCGGTGTAGCCGAGATCCTGCTGCACGAGCTGCGGCAGGAACTGCGTGGTCGCGAGCAGGATCGCGCCGGTCGCCAGCATCACGAGGAAGCAGGCGCCGAACTGCCGAGTCGCCACCATGCGGATGTCGATCGCCGGATTGCGGCGCGTCATCTCCCACGGGATCATGAGGAGGAAGGCGAGCGCGCAGACGGCAGCCACGGCAACGATGAAACCCGAGCCGAACCAGTCGTCCTCGAGGCCGCGGTCGCATACGATCTCGAGCGCACCCAGGAATGTCGCGACGAGCGCGAAGCCCACGAGGTCGAAGCCGCCGTCGGTCCGCCGCAGCCGCTGCCGTTCCTTGACCTGGGCCTGCGTCTCGCGCAGCAACAGCGCGATCGAAACGATCGTGAACAGGCCGACCGGACCGTTGATGAGGAAGCACCAGTGCCAGGAGGCGTTGTCGGAGAGCCATCCGCCGAGCGTCGGCCCAACCACGGGTGCCACCACCACGGCGACGCCGAACAGGGCGAAGGCCTGTCCACGTTTCGCGGGCGGGAATGTATCGACCAGGATCGACTGGGAAACCGGCACCATACCGCCGCCCGCGATGCCCTGCAGGACGCGAAACAGCAGCAGCGCCTGCAGGTTCCAGGCGAAGGCACAGAGCACGGAGCTGACGGTGAACAGGGTGAGGCAGGCAATGAAGAAGCGCCGCCGGCCGATCCGGCGGACCAGGAAACTGCTGGCCGTCAGGCTGATCGCGTTGGAGACGAGATAGGTGGTCACCACCCAGGACGCCTCGTCTTCGCTGACGCCGAGGCCGCCCGCGATATAGGGCAGGGCCACGTTGGCGATCGTTGTGTCGAGCACTTCCATGAAGGTGGCGATCGCCACCACCACGGCGATGAGCCAGGGATTCGGTGCCCGGGCCGCCGTCGCGGCGCTCACAGCCAGCTCCGCAGCCGCTCGTAGAGGGATGGCGCAGAGTCGGTCCGCACCGTGGGAACCACGGACATGCCCGGTCCCAGCGCCACGTCGGTCGGTGCATGGTCGATGACGACCTTCACCGGCACACGCTGCACGATCTTGACGTAGTTGCCGGTGGCATTCTCGGCCGGCAGCAGCGAGAAGGCGGTGCCGGACCCTGGCTGCACGCTGGCCACATGACCGTGGATCTCACGTCCGGGATAGGCATCGATGCTGAAGCTCACCGGCTGGCCTGGACGCATCGCGTCGAGCTGCGTCTCCTTGAAGTTGGCGACGACCCAGATATCGTCGGGGACGAACATCGACAGCGCCGTGCCGGCCTGCGCGAACTGGCCGACCGCGGCGCCGAGTTGGACGATGCGTCCCGGCTGGGCCGCCTTCACCGTCGTGTAGGAGAGGTTGAGTTGCGCCTGGTCGCGTCGCGCCTGCTCCTGCTGCAGGCTGGCGACCGCCGAGTTGCGTTGCGCCTTGAGCGATTCCAGTTGGCGATTGGCGACGATGACGTTGGCGCGTGCGTTCGCGAGCGCGGCCTGCTGCTGGTAGAGTTCCGATATCGCAAGTTCGCCGGTCTGGCGGCTCGACCAGCCCTCCTTGGCCAACTCGCCATAGCGCTCCGACTGCTGCTGCGCGTAAACGAGGCGGGCCTCGCTGAGCTTCACCTGCGTCTCGCTGGCCGTGATCTGCGCCTGCTGGACCTGCATCTGCGCGTCGATATTGGCAATGCCGGCCTGTGCTGCGGTGACGGCCGCCTCCGCCTGGGCCAGTGCCACACGGTAGTCGCGCTCGTCGATATGGGCGATCACGTCGCCGGAGGCGACATGCTGGTTGTCGGTGACCGGGACCGATGTCAGGTAGCCCGGCACCTTCGGCGCGACCGCGAACTGTCGCGCGGCGATGAAGGCGTCGTCGGTCGTGGCGAAGTGGGCGTTGTAGTCGACATAGAGGCCGCCTGCCGAGACCGCGATGATCAGGGCCAGCAGGCCGGCGCCGCCCAGCAGCGCGTGGCGCTTCGTGAAGCCACCGTGCGGGACCTTCTTGGACGGTGCCTCGTCGGTTTTCGCCGGCTCATCCAGGAGGAGTCTTTCCGGGGCTGCCGCCGGATCCGCGGTGACGGGTGCGGCGGGCGGGGAGCTGGGCTCCGTCGGGCGGCGGAGCGGGATCAGCGTAGCGGGGCGGCGGAGCGACATGACGGGGTCTCCTATCGCGGGCCACGCACTGTCGCGGGGCTGAACGAGAGGATAGGCATCGCGCAGAAACCGCCAATTCAGATGGACGTCTGATGAGGGTAAACTTTGGTATAGGCAGTCAAACGCCGGTTTTTCGCCGAGGATGGGCCATCGCATCCGATCGGAGCAGGACCATGGCCGAGACCAGGCGCATTCGCCCCTACAGGCAGCCCGCCGGTGGATGGGGCGCCCTGAAGGCGCTGGGCGAGCATCTCGTCGAGCAGGGCATCGCGATCAAGGGGGCGAAGACGCTCCTGCGCATGAACCAGCCCACGGGCTTCGACTGTCCGGGCTGCGCCTGGCCCGATCCCAAGCATACGTCCTCGTTCGAGTTCTGCGAGAATGGCGGCAAGGCGGTGGCGTGGGAATCGACCGCCGAGCGCTGCACGCCGGAGTTCTTCGCCGAGCACACCGTCTCGGAACTCGAAGGCTGGAGCGACTACGACCTCGAGATGGCGGGGCGGCTCACGCACCCGATGGCCTACGACGCGGCGAGCGACCGCTACCTGCCGGTGAGTTGGGACGAGGCCTTCGCGACCATCGGCCGGCACCTGGCGGCGCTGCCCGATCCGAACATGGCCGAGTTCTACACGTCGGGCCGCACCTCCAACGAGGCGGCGTTCCTCTACCAGCTCTTCGTGCGCGAGTTCGGCACCAACAATTTTCCCGACTGCTCGAACATGTGCCACGAGGCCACCAGCGTCGGCCTGCCGCTCTCGATCGGTGTGGGCAAGGGGACGGTCCTGCTGGAGGACTTCGACAAGACCGACTGTATTTTCATCTTCGGCCAGAATCCCGGCACCAACAGCCCGCGCATGATGACCAGCCTGCGCAACGCCTCGCGGCGCGGCGCCACCATCATGTCCTTCAACCCGTTCCGCGAGCGCGCGCTCGAACGCTTCCAGGCGCCTCAGGACCCGGTCGAGATGGTGATGCTGAGCGCCACGCCGATCAGTTCGCGCCTCTATCAGGTACGTGTCGGTGGCGACGTCGCGGTGATCAAGGGCCTGATGAAGGTCCTGGTCGAAGCCGACGAAAGCGCGCGCGGCGCAGGAGGTGCCGCCGTGCTCGACTGGGATTTCATTCGCGAGCACACGCTGGGCATCGACGCGCTGATCGCCGACCTGAAGGCCGCCGACTGGGCATCGCTCGAACGTCAATCCGGGCTCGTCCGGTCCGAGATCGAGGAGGCCGCGCGGGCCTACATGAAGGCCGGGCGCGCCATCGTCGTCTACGGCATGGGCATCACCCAGCATCGCCACGGCGCGCAGGCGGTGCAGCAGCTCGCCAACCTCTGCCTGCTGCGTGGCAACATCGGCCGCGAGGGCGCGGGCATCTGCCCGGTGCGCGGTCATTCGAACGTGCAGGGCGACCGCACGGTCGGCATCACCGAGATTCCGGCCGCCGACTTCCTCGTGCGACTGGGCAAGCGGTTCGGTTTCACGCCGCCCTCGGCGCCCGGCCACAACGTCGTCACCGCGCTCCAGGCGATGGCGCGCGGCGACGTGCGTGTGTTCTTCGGCATGGGCGGCAACATCGTGGCGGCGATGCCCGACTGGCAGGTGACGCGCGACGCCTTCCGCCGGCTCGACCTCAGCGTCCATGTCTCGACCAAGCTCAACCGCAGCCATCTGGTGCGCGGCCGGGAAGCCCTGATCCTGCCCTGCCTCGGACGCACCGAGCTCGACGTCCAGGCGACCGGTCCGCAATCGATCACCGTCGAGGATTCGATGTCGATGGTTCACGCGTCGCTCGGCCTGAACAAGCCTGCCTCGGAGCATCTGAAGAGCGAACCCGCCATCGTGGCCGGCATCGCCCGGGCGACGCTCGGGACGCGCTCGGTCGTGCCGTGGGAGGAACTGGTCGCCGATTACGATCGCATCCGCGACGCCATCGAGGACGTGTTCCCGATCTTCGAGGCTTACAATGAGCGCATCCGCGTGCCCGGTGGTTTCCATCTCGTCTCGACGGCACGCGAGCGCGTCTGGAAGACCGGCTCGGGCAAGGCGAATTTCCTGATCTACGACGGCATCCGCGAGGATCCGGTGCAGAAGGACAATGACGTGCTCTGGCTGACCAGCGTGCGCAGCCACGACCAGTACAACACCACGCTCTACTCGATGTCCGACCGCTACCGCGGCGTCCATGGCCAGCGCGACGTCGTCTTCCTCGGTGCGACCGAGATCGAAAGGCTGGGGTTCGAAGCCGGCGATCGCGTCGACATCGTCGCGGTGAACGGCGACGGCATCGAGCGCCGCGTGCGCGGCTATCAGCTCGTGGCCTATTCGTTCCCTGAGGGAAGCTGCGCCGCCTACTATCCGGAGACCAATCCACTGGTGGCGCTGGATGCCCACGATCCGATGAGCTTCACCCCCTCCTACAAGGGAATCCCCGTGCGGCTGGTTCGTGCCGTGACGGGCGCCGCCTGACGGGAGTGCAAGCCATGGCCCCGCTCGAGATCGTCCTGATCCTGCTTTCCGTCGTGGTGGTGAGCGGCGCTTGCGCCCGCATGCTGCCGCTGCCGGTGCCCGTGCCGCTCGTCCAGATCGCGCTCGGCGTCTTCGTCGCCGCGGTCGCCAATCTCGGCGTCAGGCTCGATCCGCAGGTCTTCTTCGTGCTCTTCCTGCCACCTTTGCTGTTCTTCGATGGCTGGCGGCTGCCCAAAGCCGGTTTGGTGCGCGACAAGGGGATGATCCTGGCCCTCGCGCTCGGTCTCGTCGTCTTCACGGTGCTTGGCCTGGGCCTGCTGATCCATTGGATGATCCCGGCCATGCCAATGGCCGTGGCCTTTGCGCTTGCGGCGGTGATCTCGCCGACCGATCCGGTCGCGGTAAAGGCCATCTCCGCGCGGGTGCCCGTGCCGAAGCGCCTCATGCGACTCCTCGAAGGCGAGGCGTTGCTCAACGACGCGTCAGGCCTCGTCTGCCTGCGGTTTGCGGTGGTCGCTGCGCTGACCGGCACCTTCTCGCTGGTCGATGCCGTGGGCAGTTTCGTGTGGGTCTCCGTCGTTGGGGTGGCGGCCGGCTTCGCCGTGACCACCGTGGCGGCCCATCTGAAGAACTGGGTGTCGCGCCGCTATGGCGAGGATGTCGGCGCGCAGATCCTGATCAGCCTGCTGATTCCCTTTGGCGCCTACTTTCTTGCCGACATGGTCGGGGCTTCGGGCATCCTGGCCGCGGTCGCAGCCGGCATTACCATGGGCTATGTCGAACAGGGCGGCGGAGCGCTCGCCGAGACGCGGGTGCGGCGCAGCGCCGTGTGGGAGACGATCCAGTTCGGCGCCAGCGGCGTCATCTTCATCCTGCTGGGCGAGCAGCTCCCGCGGATCGTCAGTGGCGCTGCCGAGGTGGTACGCGAGACGGGCCATGCCGAGATCTCCTGGCTGCTCTTCTACGTTGCGGCGATCACGTTCGGCGTGGCCGCGCTGCGTTTCGCCTGGGTGTGGGTGCTGGTGCGCGTGGCGCTGGGCCGGGCAGCCAGCTGGCGGCTGGTCGCGGCCCTCACCATCGCAGGCGTGCGTGGCACCGTCACCCTGGCGGGTGTGCTGTCCCTGCCATTCATGCTGGCCGATGGCAGCCCGTTCCCGGCGCGCGACCTCGCGGTGTTCCTGGCGGCGGGTGTGATCATCACATCCCTGATCGCGGCGACCATCCTTTTGCCCGGCCTGCTGCGACACCTCGACTTTGCCGCCGAGCCGGGCGAGGAGGCGGCGGAGGATGGCGCGCGGGTCGCGGCCGGAGAGGCGGCGCTGGCGGCCATCGCCCGCGCCCAGGGTGGGCTCGCAAATCGCCCCGGCGACGCGGATCTGGGGGCGGAAGCGGCGACGCGGGCCATGGCGCCCTATCGCCAGCGCATCGACGCGCTCTCGCGATCGGGCGCGGAGGGCGACGCGGCGCGTCGCATCGACGCTCTCGAGCGGGAGCTGGAACTGGTCGGCATGCGGGCGGAACGCGAGCGTCTGCTCCAGCTCACGCGTAGCGGCCACCTGTCGGACGAGGCGGCGCGCAAGCTCGTGCGCGAGGTCGATCTCGTCGAAGCGCGCATCGCGGGCGCCTGACGTTCACGTGCTCTTGAGAGGGCGGCGCGCGTTGCGCCGGCCATACTGCACACTCACGACGACCGGAAAGTGTTCTCCATGTCCCGATCATCTCCTCGCAGTCCCGTCATGCCGTTGGCCGTGATCGCCCTGGTCCTCGCGGGGAGTGCGGCCGCGTTCGCCTATACGGCAGGCTGGCTGTCGCCCGAGCGCCTGACGCCAACCCGGCTCGTTGCCGCACTGGCGCCGCCCGGTGGCCCAGCGCCCGGTCATCGGCGCAACCATGCCAAGGGCGTGTGCTTCACCGGCGAATTCCAGTCGAACGGCAATGGCGCCTCCCTGTCGAAGGCGCAGGCCTTCACGGCGGGCACCTGGCCGGTGCTCGGCCGCTTGAACCTCGCTACGCCCAATCCGAACGCCGCGGATGCGACGGTGCGGGTGCGGGGCATGGGCCTGCAGATTGCGACCCCGGACGGCGATGTCTGGCGCAGTGCGATGATCGACCCACCGGTCTTCGCGGTGTCGACGCCGCAGGCCTTCTACGATCTGCTGCAGTCGGCGCCAAAGGGCGCGGAGGCGATGAAGGCGTTCATCGGCCGGCATCCCGAGTTCACGGCCTTCGCCGGCTGGGCCGGCTCCGCGCCCTGGACCTCCAGCTATGCCGAGGACCCGTTCAACAGTCTCAACGCGTTCCTGTTCACCGATGCCGGCGGGACGACCCGCGCTGTCCGGTGGTCGCTGCGGCCGGCGGCGACGCCGGTGCCGATCGCGCCCGATGAACTCGCCAAGCGCGGGCCGAACTATCTCGAACAGGAGATCGCGAGCCGGGTCGCCGCCGCCCCGCAGCGCTGGACGATGGTGGTGACCGTCGCCGAACCCGGCGACGTCACCGCCGATCCCAGCAAGGCGTGGCCGGCCGGCCGGGGCACGGTCGAGGTCGGCACGCTGGTGGTGAACAAGATCATCGCCGAGCCGGACGGTCCGTGCCGCGACATCAACTTCGACCCGACCGTGCTGCCGCGCGGCATCAGCGTCTCCGACGATCCGTTCCCCGCCGCCCGTTCCTCGGCCTATGCGCGATCCTACGATCTGCGGACCTCCGAGGCGAAGGACTATCCGAGAACGGCCGGCGCGGGGAGTAACAAGCCATGAGCAGCCCGATGAACCACACCCGCTTCTCCGGCGCCCAGCGCCTGCTGCACTGGACGATGGCCGCCGGTATCGTGGCCATGCTGTTCATCGGCGTCGGGATGCTGTCCACCGTAGCACCGTCCTACGTGCCACTGGTCGCGACGCACAAGACCCTGGGCGTCGCGCTGTTCGCGCTGGTGCTGGTGCGTCTCGTCCTGCGCCTGGTCCTGGGCGCACCGCCGCTGCCCGCCAGCCTGCCGCCCCTGATGCGGCTCGGCGCGGTCCTCTCTCACTGGGGCCTCTATGGCCTGATGATCGTCATGCCGTTGCTGGGCTGGGCGATGCTGTCGGCGGCCGCCTATCCGGTGGTGCTGTTCGGCCATTTCCGGCTGCCGCCGATCCTGCCGCAGAGCGACTCCCTGCACACGCTGCTGTGGGGCGCGCATCGCTGGCTGGCCTTCGCCTTCTTCGCGCTGATCCTGCTGCACGTCGCGGCGGCATTGTTCCATGCCCTGGTCCGCCGGGACGGCGTCTTCGAGGCGATGTCACCGCTGCCGTCCGGCAAGCCCGAGCGGCCGGCATGAGGGTGTGTTCTCCGGTCCGTCGCGGAGTGCTATGGCGGGGGCCGCTCCTGGCCAGATGAGAGACGTGCTGTGAAAGTCGTGGTGAAGAAGTCGAAAATTCACGGCATGGGCCTGTTCGCGACGGAAGAGATCCCGTGGGGCACCAAGGTCATCGAGTACAAGGGCGAGCGAATTCCCGACAAGGTCGCCTTCGCGCGCATCGCCGAAGGGGCCGACTGCATCTTCGAGCTGGGCAAGAACATGAGTATCGACGGCGCCTCCCGGGGCAACGAGGCGCGCTTTGCCAACCATCGCCGCCGCAACCCCAACTGCTTCATCTTGCGCGACAAGGGTCGGATCTGGATCGTGGCGGGGATCGAGGGTGTCGCGGCGGGCGAGGAGATCACGTTCGACTACGGGTCGACCTTTTATCCCAGGTGACCGGTGCTCGACGCCCGGATTGCTTGGCGACCGCAACGTGCTGCGGTCTCGGGCGTTGCTGGCGGCGGGCTGGTTCGGACGGGAGGCTTCCTTGCATTGGCTGCTGTCGATCGACTGGGAGTCGATTTTCGTGCCCACCGTCGCCCTGGCCGAGCTGGCGGTGCGCGCGATCCTTCTCTACGCCATCATTTTCGTCCTGATGCGACTGGTGCTGCGGCGCCAGCTCGGTGGCATCGCCCCCTCGGACATCCTGGTCATCGTGCTCATCTCCGAAGTGGCGGGAAACGGCTTCGTGCCCGAGACTCGCTCGATCAGCGAAAGCGCGTTCGTCGTCCTCGTGATCCTGATGTGCAGCTACTCGATCGAATGGCTGCAGTTCAGGTTCCCGGCGCTGGAGCGCCTGACCCGCGGGCCGAAGCTCAAGCTGATCGATGACGGCCGCGTACTCTACCGCAACATGCGGCGGGAGTACGTGACCGAGAGCGAGCTGATGGCACAGCTCCGCGAGAACGGCCTCGACGACTGCAGGCAGGTGAAAGTGGCCTGCCTCGAGGCGGACGGCCGCATCAGCGTGATCAAGAAGGGCGACTGACGGTCCTAAGTCGAGCGCTTCGCGAGAAGCGCCTCGACGATCTCCTGAACGTTCAGCGCTTCCTCGAGCGTGGCGAGATGATGGGCCTCGCCGCGTGCCAGTCTGGCCACGCCTTCGAGCTGCCGCTTCAGGGCCAGTGGCCGGGCCCGCTCGTTGGGCATGGCATCGGGCGCGGGCTGCCAGGTGCCGTCGGGCAGGCGGCGCTCCGCGATCGACCAGTCGCAGAGGCGTACGGCGCTGCGATCGCCCTCCAGCATCCAGACATTGTGATCGTCCTTCGCCGTCCCGCCGACCGCACCCGAGAGCGTCACCGGCAGGTCGCCGGCGCGGAGCGTGGCCGCGATGCGCCGTTCGGACTTGTCCGACTCCGGAAACCAGGCCTCGCCGGCGAGATCGTGCAATGGCCCGACGAGACGCCGCGCCAGGAACAGAAAGTGCGAGACCACCTCGCGGGTGAAGCCGCCCTGTTGTGGCCTGTCCAGCCACGCCACGGCATCGGCCTGCCAGGGGCGCGGCCAGACCTTGAAGCCGACGTCGATGTCGATGCGCCGCGGCGTGCCGATCTCGCCCTTGTCGAGCCAGTCGCGGAGGGCCGCCACCGCGAAGGAGGAGGCGAAGGGGAAGTTCACGGCGCCCCGGGTGCCGGCTTCACTCACGAAGGCACGCGCGTCGGCGACGTCGACCGACAGCGGCTTCTCGCCGAAGAAGCTCTTGCCGGCGGCGAGGGCCGCACGTGCGTGTCCGAGATGCGAGGCCGGGGGCGAGGCGACATAGACGCAATCGCTGGCCGCGATCACCGCCGTCGCGTCGGTGAGACGCGGCACGGCCGGGAAGGTCTTTTCCATCCGCCGCATTGCCTCGGGCGAAGGATCCCAGACACCGCACGCATGAACCACGGCGCCGTCCTGCTGGAGGATCGCGCCCAGCAGACGCTCGCCCATGATACCGGCACCGATGATGCCGATGGCTACGCTACGGCCGGCCATTCTGCCTCCTTGATTTGTTGTCCCATCACAAGATCGCACGAAACATCAAAAAGAAATCCCGACAAAATCTTTTGTTATGCACTGCCAGTGACATCGACTCGTAAGCGAGCGGCCGTAAGGAAACGCCCGACGATTTACTGACGCCGCTTCCTCGGCGCCGATCGCAGCGCGATTTCGGCGAAGGGCGGAGCCATGTCCGCGGGCGTCGCGCTTATCAACGGGGAGATACAATTCCATGTCGACCTCATACCACTCGCTGGCGTCCGGCACCTTCACTCAGGACTGGAGCAACATTGACCAGATCACGACCAGCGACGACTGGTCGGACGTGCCCAGCATCATGGGATACAGAGGCGACGACCTGACGAGTGCGACTGGCACCGATCCTCGCACGCTGACCGCGGATGGGACGCCGGTCATCGACGTCAATGCCAACGAGACCAACCCCACCACGTTCACCACGGGCGGCGTCACCGAGTTCCATCTCGACAACCCGACCATTGCGCTCGCCGGATCCGGTACCGCCGACGCGCCCTCGCTGGTTTTCTATCTCGATGCCACCGGCCGGCAGGACATCCGCGTGCAGTTTTACGCGCGCGACGTCGAAACGTCGACGGACAATGCGGCCCAACCGCTCAATGTGCAGTACCGCATTGGCTCGACGGGGGCCTGGACGAACGTAACGGACGGCTACTTCGACGACGTGACGATGTCGGGGACGACGGTGGTGGAGAATCGGGTCGACGTCACCCTCCCGGCCGACGCCAACAACCAGCCTCAGGTCCAGGTCCGCGTCATGACGACCAACGCTGCCGGCGCCGACGAATGGGTGGGGATCGACGACATCAACATTTCCAGCACCGCCGCCAGCGCACCGATCGATCTTTCGACCTATGTCCTGGTTGCCCGTTACGACCTGCCGGAACCGACGCGGACCACCGCGCCCGCCAACAGCGTGCTCGCCCAGGAAGTCTCGGGCGTCACGTACAACTGGGACACCGACACGCTGTTCGTCGTCGGCGACGGCGGCACGTCGGTCGTCCAGGTGAGCAAGACCGGGCAGCTGATCGATTCGATGACCCTGGCGCAGGGCGGCAGCCCGCAGGGAACCACGTTCTACGATCCGGAAGGGATCACCTATATCGGCAACGGCAAGTTCGTGATGACGGAGGAGCGCGACCGCCAGGCGGTCGAGTTCACCTACGCAGCCGGAACCGTGCTCGATCGCAGCGGCGCGAAGACCGTCGACCTCGGGACCTTCGTCCAGAATATCGGCCTGGAAGGCCTCACCTACGACCCCTCGACCGGCGGATTCATCTTCGTGAAGGAGTCGGGGCCGGAGGGGATTTTCCAGACCGGCATCGACTTCGATGCCGGCACCGCCACCAACGGCTCGTCGAGTACCGAGAATTCGGTCGATCTTTTCGATCCGACCCTGGCCGGCCTGGCCGATTTTGCCGACGTCTTCGCCCTGTCGAACCTGCCCGCCTTGAACGGATCGGCGGAGGCGGGCCATCTGCTGGTGCTGAGCCAGGAAGACGGCAGGATCGTCCAGATCGATCGCGCCGGGCAGGTACACAGCTCGCTCACCATCGTTTCCAATCCCGGCAATCCGCTCTCGGTCCCGGCCCAGCAGCATGAAGGCCTGACCATGGACCGCGACGGCAATCTGTACGTCGTCAGCGAGAATGGCGGCGGCGACTTCGATCATCCCCAGCTCTGGGTCTATGCACCGTCATCGGCTCCCAACCAGGCGCCGACGGCCGTCGCGCTGGACAACCAGACCAATACACTGCCGGAAAACACCAACACGGCGACGCGGATCAAGGTAGCGGATGTCGCGATCACCGACGACGGACTGGGCACCAACCAGCTGACCGTCACCGGCGCGGACGCCGACTTCTTCGAGGTCGACAGCAACGGCCTGTACATCAAGGCGGGGACGACCCTCGATTTTGAAACCAAGTCGATCTACTCCGTTGCGGTCAACGTCGATGACGCCAGCGTGGGCGATTCGCCGGAGGCGACGGCGACGTTCACGCTCAGTCTCAGCAACATCGAGGACGAGGCTCCCGCCGCGCCGGCGCTCTACGTCTCGGAAGTGGCGCCCTGGTCCAGCGGCAACAGCCCCGCTGCCCTGGGAGTCGACTGGTTCGAGATCACCAATGGCGGCACGAGCGCCATCGACATCACCGACTGGAAGATCGACGATAGCTCGGCGTCCTTCGCCAACGCGGTGCTGCTGAACGGCATCACCACGATCAACCCCGGCGAGTCGGTGATCTTCCTCGAGGCCGCTTCCGGCGATTTCGCGGCCAAGAAGGCGGCTTTCCTGGAGACGTGGTTCGGTGCGAATCCGCCCGCCAACCTTCAGATCGGCAGCTACGGCGGCAGCGGCGTCGGCCTCAGCACGGGCGGCGACGCGGTCAACCTCTACAACGCCGCGGGCGTCCTGCAGACAGGCATCACGTTCGGCACCTCGCCGGCCGGTCCGTTCCCGACGTTCGATAACTCGGCCGGCCTGAACAACACGACGGTCTCTCAATTGAGCGCCACGGGAGTGCATTCGGCCTTCGCCGCGGCGGGCGATGTGGCAGAGATCGGCTCGCCGGGCACGGTCGGCAAGGTGTTCGTCTCGGAAGTGGCGCCTTGGTCGAGCGCCGTCGCTTCCATTGGCGCCGACTGGTTCGAGGTGACCAACAGCAGCGCCTTCGCGGCCGACATCACCGGCTGGAAGATGGACGACAATTCGGGCTCGCCGACTGCCGCCGTGGCGCTGAGTGGCATCACCACCATCCAGTCCGGAGAATCGGTGATTTTCCTCGAGGTCGCCAATGCCGGCGAGTTCGCGTCGAAGAAGGCCGCCTTCCTGTCGACCTGGTTCGGAACGACCCCGCCCGCCGACCTGCAGATCGGCAGCTACAGCGGCAGCGGGGTCGGCCTGAGCACCGGCGGCGATGCCGTGAACCTCTACAACGCCGCCGGCGTGCTGCAGGCGACCGTGGCATTCGGCGCGTCCCCGGCCGGCACGCCGCTCGCGACGTTCGACAATGTGGTGGGCGCGAGCGGCGCGCCGACGCCGATCTCGCAACTCAGCGTCACCGGGGTCAACGGGGCGCTCGCTGCCGCGGAGGATGCCAGCGAGATTGGTTCGCCCGGCCAGATCGCTTCCTCCAGCCCGATCGATACCACGGCGCCGACCCTCGCCTCCGCGACCCCGGGCGACAATGCCGCGGGTGTGGCGTCGTCCGCCGACATCGTCCTGAACTTCAGCGAGGCCGTCAAAGCCGGCACGGGCGACATCACCGTCACGAACGGCGCCGGCGACGTGCGCACGATCACGATCGGCATCAACGATTCGGACGGCATGGTGACGGTCAACGGCAACCAGGTCCGCATCGACCTCGCGACCGGACTGGCTGACGGCAGCCATTACGACGTGATCGTCGCGGCCGGCGCGATCGAAGACACGGCCGGCAACGACTTCGCGGGCATTGCGGCCGGCGGGCTCGGCTTCACCACGGCTGGCCCGGCGCTCACCGCCATCTACACCATCCAGGGCGCCGGCCATCGGTCGACCCTAGCGGGCACGACCGTGACCACCCAGGGCGTGGTGACGGCCATCGACAGCAACGGCTTCTACATCCAGGACGCCACCGGCGACGGCAATGCCGCGACCTCGGACGCCGTCTTCGTCTTCACCGGCAGTGCCCCCACCGTCACCAAGGGGCACCTCGTCCAGGTGATGGGCACCGTATCGGAATTCATTCCCAACGGCGCGGCGGCGGGCAGCCTGTCGCTCACCCAGCTCACCGCTCCGACCGTGACCGACATGGGAGAGGGCCCGGCTATCGCCGCCGTGCAGATCGGCGGCAGCGCCGGCCTGAAACCGCCGACCTCAAACCTCGACGATGACGGCCTCACCAGCTTCGATCCGGTCAACGACGGGATCGACTTCTTCGAGGCCCTCGAGGGCATGCTGGTCACGGTCAAGGCGCCGGTCGCCGTCAGCCCGACCAACGGCTTCGGCGAGATCTTCACCATCGTCGACAATGACGACAACCTGGCCAACGGCCTCAATACCAACAGCCCGAGCGCGCATGGCGGCGTGATCGTCGCCGGCGGCACGTCGTCGTTCGGCAACACCAACACGGTGGGCGGCGACTTCAACCCGGAGCGCATCCAGATCGACGACGATAGCGGCATACTCGCCGGCTTCGTCACACCGAGCGTCAACGTCGGCGCCCAGCTCGGCGACGTCACCGGTGTCGTGAGCTACGCGTTCGGCCAGTACGAGGTCGTGGCCACCGAGGCCTACGCCGTGACTTCGCGAGGCACGCTGGCGCCCGAGGCGACGTCTCTCGTCGGCACGGGCAGCCGCCTGACCGTCGCCAACTACAATATCGAGAATCTCGATCCGGCCGACGGCGCGGCCAAGTTCAACGCGCTGGCGCAGCAGATCTTCGGGAATCTCAAGGCGCCTGACATCCTGTGCCTGCAGGAGGCGCAGGACAATAACGGCCCGACCAACGACAGCGTCACCTCGGCCTCGACCACCCTGCAGATGCTGGTCGACGCCATCAACACCCTCAGTGCCGCCTCGGGCGGCACGGCGCGGTATGCCTTCCAGGACAATCTGTTCATCGGAGACGACCTGAACGGTGGCGAGCCCGGCGGCAATATCCGCGTGGCCTATCTCTACCGCGTCGACCGCGGCGTCGACCTGATCGAAAGCTCGCTGCGCACCATCGACGCGAACGGCGCGGCCACGACCGTGGTCGGCGGCAACGCCGCCGCCGGGCATCCCTTCTTCGCCTCGCGGCCGCCCCTGGTCGCCGACTTCACCTTCAACGGCCAGACGATGACCATCGTCAACAACCACTTCTCCTCGAAGTCGGGCAGCGGAGCGCTGATGGGCACCCAGCCGCCATTCGACGCGGCGGAGGATACCCGGGCGGCGCAGGCCCAGGCGGTCAACATCTTCGTCGACTCCCTGCTGGCCGCCGATCCGGACGCCCGGGTCGTGGTGGCGGGCGATCTGAATGAGTTCGAGTTCGAAGAGCCGATGGCGGTGCTGCAGGGCACGGCCACCTACCGGGATGGCGCCGACGCCGACGCGCTGCCGGAATACACCACCGGGGGCATCGCGGTTCTCGACTCCCTGTCGGAGATGCTGCCGGTCGACCAGCGTTACGACTACGTGTTCGACGGCAACTCGCAGTCGCTCGACCAGATGTACGTGACCGACGCCGCCCGCGCCGGTGCGCAGTACGATATCGTGCACATGAACGCCGAGTTCGCGAGCCAGGCGAGCGATCACGACGCGCTGGTGGCGAGCTTCGACATGTCGGCGCGGGTCTCGACCGCGCCGACCGGCGAGATCTCGTTCGAGGTCGCGAGCTCGCTGACCCTGGCGGGCGCGGAAATCTCGGCCTTCGACGCCGCCAGCGACCGGATGTTCACGACCTCCAGTGTGGGACTCCAGGTCGTCGACCTGGCCAACCCCGCGGCGCCGGCGCTGATCGCCACGATCAACTTCACCACCCTGGGTTTCTCCACCACCGACATCACCAGCGTCGCGGTCAGAAACGGCATCGTGGCCGTCGCGCTGCCGGCCGCCGACAAGACCCAGCCCGGCCAGGTGGTGTTCCTCAAGGCCTCGGACCATACGCTGCTCGGATCGGTCCAGGTGGGCGCGCTGCCGGACATGCTGGTCTTCACGCCCGACGGCAGGACGGTCCTGGTGGCCAACGAGGGTGAACCCGACGCCAGCGGCGCCGACGCGGCGGGGTCGGTGAGCATCATCGACCTGTCGGCAGGCGTGTCGGCGGCGACCGTCAGGACCGCGACCTTCGACAGCTTCAACGGCCAGGAAGACGCATTGCGCGCCGAGGGCGTGCGCATCTTCGCCGGCAAGTCGGTCTCGATGGACGTCGAGCCCGAATACATCGCGATCTCGCCGGACGGCACCAAGGCGATGGTGACGCTGCAGGAAGCCAACGCGCTGGCGATCCTCGACATTGCGACCGGCACCTTCACCGACATCGTGCCGCTCGGCCTCAAGGACTGGACTGGCCTCAAGCTCGACGTCAGCGACCGCGACGGGCCCAACGGTACGACAGCCATCAACCTGATCACCGACTCGCACCTCTTCGGCATGTACATGCCGGATGCCATCAGCGGCTACCAGGTGGGCGGCCAGACCTTCTACGTCATGGCCAACGAGGGCGACGATCGCGACGATTTCCTGGCACCCGACGAGACCATCCGCGTCAGCTCGGGCTCGTACGATCTCGACAATGCGCTCTATCCCGACGAGGCCGCGCTGAAGAGCCAGGCCGAGCTCGGCCGCCACACCGTGTCGAACGGCCCCGGCCTGCGCGGCGACACCGACGGCGATGGCGACATCGACCAGATGCTGACCTACGGCGGCCGGTCGTTCTCGATCGTCGACTCGGCGGGCACCCGCGTGTTCGACAGCGCCGACGTGATCGAGCGCATCATCGCGGAGCATTATCCCGCCCTGTTCGATGATACGCGGAGCGACAACAAGGGCCCCGAGCCGGAAGGCATCGTTATCGGGACCGTGGGCGGCCATACCTACGTCTTTGTCGGTCTCGAACGCTCCAACATCACGCTCGCCTTCGACATCACCGATCCCGCCAACGTCACCTATACCGGCGCCGCCTACAACGCCGGAGACCTGAGCCCCGAGGGCCTGCTGTTCATTCCGGCGGCCGATTCGCCCACCGGCAAGGACTTGCTGGTCTCCAGCAACGAGGTGAGCAACACCGTCACGATCTTCGAGGTCAACCCGCCGCCGCCCTTCACGCTGCAGCTGCTACACCTCTCCGACGCCGAGGCGGGACTGCTGGCGGGCGACACCGCGCCCAACCTGGCGGCCCTGGTCGATGCCTTCGACGGGCAGTACGCCAACACGCTGATCCTGTCCGGCGGCGACAATTTCCTGCCAGGCCCGTTCCTCAACGCCGGCACTGATCCCTCGCTCAGCGCCGTGGCCGGCATCGGCACCACCGGGGCGGGCCGTCCCGACACTGCGATCCTCAATGCCATCGGAGTCGAGACCTCGACCATCGGCAATCATGAGTTCGACCTCGGCTCGACGGCGTTCCGCGACGCCTTCTCGCCCTCCGGCGCCTGGGGCGGCGCCAACTTCCCCTACCTCTCGTCGAACCTCGACTTCTCCGGCGATGCGGTCCTCGCGCCGCGCTACACCAACACGCTCGACGGCGGTACCGGCACGTCGATCGCCGAGGCCGGCACGCTGAAGGGCCGCATCGCTCCGGCGGCGGTCGTCACCGAGGGCGGCCAGAAGATCGGCATCGTCGGCGTCACGACGCAGGTTCTGGAATCGATCTCCTCGCCCAACGGCACCGAGGTCAAGGGCTTCCCCGGGGGCGCCGGTCCCAACGGCGAGGTCGACGACTTGACCCTGCTGGCCGCGCAGCTGCAGCCGATCATCGACGAGATGATCGCCGAAGGCATCAACAAGATCATCGTGACGTCGCACCTGCAGCAGATCGCCAACGAGCAGCTGCTTGCGACCAAGCTCAAGGGCGTCGACATCATCCTCTCGGCCGGCTCGCACACCCGGCTGGGCGATGCCGACGACGAGGCGGTGGCCTTCCCGGGCCACGAGGCGAGCTTCGACGACACCTATCCCATCGTCACTCAGGGCCTCGACGGCAAGACGACGGTGATCGTCAACACCGATGGCGAGTACACCTATCTCGGCCGCCTGGTCGTCGACTTCGACGCCAACGGCGACATCATCATGGGCAGCCTCACCGAGAACGTCTCGGTAAACGGCGCCTACGCTGCGACCACGGAGACCGTGGCGGAAGCGTGGGGTGTCGACGAGGCCGAACTGGAGACGACGGCCTTCGCCGACGGCACGAAGGGCGACCAGGTGCGCGACATCACCGAGGCGGTCGATGCGGTGATCGCGTCCAAGGACGGCACCGTGTTCGGCTTCACCGACGTCTATCTCGAGGGCGAACGGGCGTTCATCCGCTCGCAGGAGACCAACCTCGGCAACCTGTCCGCCGACTCCGGCATCTATGCCGCGAAGAAGGCCCTGGGCGACGCCGCCGACGACATGTTCATCGTCGGGCTGCGCAACGGTGGCGGGATTCGGGCCCAGATCGGTTCGGTCGACCAGGAAGGCGACAAGGTCGCACCGATCGCCAATTCCGATGCCGGCAAGCCGGCCGGCGGGGTCTCGCAACTCGACGTCGAGAACGCGCTGCGCTTCGACAACAAGACCATGGTGTTCGACACCGATGCGGCCGGCCTGAAGACCATTCTGGAGCACAGCGTCGCGGCCGGCGCCAACCAGGGCCGCTTCGCGCAGATTGGCGGCCTGCGCTACTCCTATGATCCGGACAATGCGGCCGGCTCGAAGGTGATGAACATCGCCCTCGTCGACCAGAACGGGGTCGTGATCCGGCACGTGCTGGAGAACGGCGTGGTGTCCGACGATGCGCCGGGCGTGATCACCGTGTCGACCACGTCCTTCACCGCCAACGGCGGCGATGGCTATCCTATCAAGGCCAATGGCAGCAACTTCCGCTTCCTGCTGAACAACGGCGTGCTGGGACTTCCGGTCGACGAGGCGCTCGACTTCACCCTCACGGCCAACACGCCGACCGATGCGCTGGGCGAACAGGATGCATTCGAGGCCTACATGCAGGCGCGCCATGGCACGTCCGACCGGGCCTACGACACGGCCGACACGCCCGAGGCGCTGGATATCCGCATCGAGAACCTGAACAGCCGGGCCGACGGCGTGTTCGCTGCCTCCGGCTCGGGTGGCGACGGCAACGATCACGTCACGGGAACGGAAGCCATCGACGACCTCATGGCCGGCGCGGGCCACGATACGGTGAGCGGTGGCGCCGGCGCCGATCTGATCGACCTCGGCAGCGGGGCCGACGTGATGCGCGACAGCCTGTCCAACCTGAACGGCGATCGCATCTCGGGCTTCGGCCTCAGCGATATGCTGGACATCGACGGTGCGCTCGTCGGGCGCTCCAACCTCATCGTCACCAAGACGGTCGACGGCGTGACGCTCGGCGCGGGCGGGTCGACCTTCCATCTGGTCGGCGACTTCGCCGCCGGCGATTTCCTCGCGGTGACCCGCGGCGTCGGCGTCGACGCCCACACCAGCATCACCTTCGAGCGGTATCTGCCGACGCTCTCGGAGGGCGTCGGGGTCAACCCGGCCCTGATCAACGGCATCGCCAGCGAGGAATTCCTCACCGGCGATGGCAACGTCGAGTTCACCCTGAGCATGCGGTCCGCCACCTCCGAGTACAAGAACAGCCTCGGCAGCTACATGGTGGCGGCGGACGGCACGATCTCCGATGTCCGGATCCTGTTCAGCAACACGCTGGGCGCGGGCTCCGCGACCGTGAACCTCGGCAAGCCCGACGCCAACGAGAAGATCGGCTTCTTCCTGGTCCAGGACGGGTACGACGCCTACGGTAACCTGCCGAGCGACCTGTCCTTCGTGAATCCGGGGACGTTGACGGTGGCCGATCTCGACAACGGCCTGCCGCCGGCACTGCGCAGTGCGACCCTCGGCCAGCTCAACGGCGCACACATCTTCCACTCGTTCTCGACGCTCAACCCGGGCGACGCGAACCAGGCGCTGTCCGGCATCTCCACGAACGGCCGCGAACTCCTCATCGGCTTCGAGGACCAGGCGGTCACGTCGGGCGACAACGACTTCCAGGACGTCGTGTTCAGCATCCGCGTGAACTCCGACGGCCTGCTCGTCGTCTGACAGAAGGGAGGGCGACGAGGCCGGGCATTACCCAACTCGGCCTCGTCGTCTTCAATCGCGCGAGAATAATTATCGGGGCTCGGCCACGCTGCCAGTTCCCGCCGAGAGATCGATCAGCCGGGAATAGGGACGCCAGGGGACTGCTGGGGCGGCTTGCCGGGCGCGTGGAACGTCGTACTCTTGCGTCATGATCTCCCGCCGAACGATCCTCTCCGGCCTGGCCGCCACGACGGCCGCCGCCTGCACCCCGCAACAGCCGGTTTCGACCGCCATGCGCTATCCGATCGCGCCGCCGCCACCGGACCGGGCGACGATGGGCGTGGATGCGGTGATCGATCTCAGCCGCAGCGTCACGGTCACGGATTTTCGGGCGGTGCGCCGCAGCGGCATGCTCGGCGTCGTCCACAAGGCGACGGAAGGCGGCGACTATCTCGACACGGCCTATGCCGGCCGGCGACCGCAGGCGGAGGCGGCGGGGCTGCTGTGGGGCGCTTATCATTTCGGCACGGGCCAGACCTCGGGCGCGCGGCAGGCCGCGTACTTTCTCTCCGTCGCGCGGCCCGGCCCGCGCACCCAGCTCGCGCTCGATCTCGAAGCCAACGAGAACAATCCGAACAACTCGATGCGGCTCGACCAGGCCGAGGAGTTCGTGCAGGCCGTCGCCGCGGCGACCGGCCGGCTGCCAGTCGTCTACGTGCATCCGACCTGGGCCAACGGCGATCCGCTGCCGAATTCCAACCTCAGCCTCGGCGCGCGCATAACGCCGGACTCGATCGTCGCCCGCTGCGGTCTGTGGATCGCCGACTATCACGACTCGCCCGAAGTGCCGATCGCCTGGGAGCAGACGGGCTGGCGCCTCTGGCAATATGCCGGCGACGAGAGCGTCGGCAAGCCGGCCTACGGCCAGACCAACATCGTGCAGGGCGTCAGCCACTGCGACCGCAACCTGTTCAACGGCGGCGCAAGCGAGCTGCAGGGTTTCTGGGGCGCGTGATCGCTCCTCGATGCGAGGGCGATCTTGAAGCTGTGACCTAGCACGTGTTTTGCTTCATGCTCCTCGACGGCGCAGGTCGCCGGAGGGTTTGGGCATGCTGGCAAACGTAAGGCGCAGGGTCCTCGGTCATCTGGTCGGCGGAGCAGCGGCGGCTCTGCTGGCCGCTCTCCCGGTAATGGCATCGGCGCAGAAGCCGCCCTCCACCCTGAAGGTCGTGATGCATTCCGACCTCAAGGTGATCGATCCGATCTGGGTGTCGGCGCAGATCGGGCGCACGCATGCCTATCTCGTCTACGACACGCTGTTCGCGCTCGATGCCGACCTGAAGCCGCAGCCGCAGATGGTCGATAGTTACACGGTGAGCCCGGACGGGCTGGTCTATACCTTCAAGCTGCGCGACGGCCTCTCGTGGCACGACGGCGCGCCGGTGAAGGCCGAGGACTGCATCCAGTCGGTCAAGCGCTGGGCCGAGCGCGACGGCGTCGGCCAGCGCCTGATGCAGCACACGCAGTCGTTCGACGTCGTCGACGACAAGACCTTCAAGCTCACGCTGAAGAATCCCTACGGCTTCGTCATCGCCTCGCTGGCGAAGCCCGGCAGCACCGTGCCCTTCATGATGCCCAAGCGCGTCGCCGACACGCCGGGCACGCAGCAGATCAAGGAGGCCACCGGTTCGGGGCCGTGGATCTTCAAGGCCGACGAGTGGAAACCCGGCGAGAAGGTCGTCTACGTCAAGAATCCCAACTACAAGCCGCGCGCCGAGCCGCCCTCGGGTCTGGCCGGCGGCAAGGTCGCGAAGTTCGACCGCATCGAATGGCTGGCGATGCCCGACATCCAGACGGCGGCCAACGCGCTGATGACCGGCGAGATCGATGCCATCGAGGCGCTGCCGCTCGACCTCGTGCCCATGGTCGAGAAGAACAAGTCGATCGCCTTCATGCGCGGCAAGTATCCCGGCCAGTACACGTTCCGCCTGAACTGGCTGCACCCGCCGCTCGACAATCCGAAGATCCGCGAGGCGATCGGCTATGCGATCGACCAGCGCCCCTATCTCGAGGCCCAGATCGGCAACGAGAAGTTCTTCCAGCTCTGCAAGGCCTACTTCATCTGCAGCACGCCGCTGGCCAGCACCACGGCGATGGACGGACGTCTCGAAGGCAACGTCGCCAAGGCGCGCGAGCTCCTGAAGGAGGCGGGCTACGACGGCACGCCGCTGGTGGTGATGCACACGACCGACCTGCCGGCGCTGATGAACCTCGCACCGGTTGCGAAGTCGCAACTCGAGCGCGCCGGTTTCAAGGTCGACATGCAGTCGATGGACTGGCAGACGACCGTGGCCCGCACCAACAAGCGGGACGCGCTGGACAAAGGCGGCTGGAGCGTCTTCCTGACGAGCTGGGGTGCGCTGGATTCGTCCGACCCGATCGTGTCGCAGAACCTCAATGCCTCCTGCGAGAAGGCGACGCCCGGCTGGCCGTGCGACAAGCGGATCGAGGAGCTGCGCGACCAGTTCGCGCTCGAAAGCGACGCGGCGAAGAAGAAGGCGATCGCCGACGAGATCCAGACCCGCGCCGTGACGCTGGGCACGCACTATCCGCTGGGCGAGTGGTACGGCCAGTTCGCCTACCGCACCAACACCAAGGGCTGGATGCCACCGATGACGGCGATGCTGTTCTGGAACGCGGAGAAGACGCCTTAGCCGCAACTCACGGCAGGAAGGGGTCGGCCGGGATCGGCAGGCCCATGTTCTCGCGCAGGGATGCGCCCCGGTACTCGGGCGGGCGCAGGCCGCGGCGCTGGAGTTCCGGCACGACCAGCTCGACGAAGTCGCGCAGGCTGCGCGGCTGGACGGGCATGGAGAGCATGAACCCGTCGCATGCCTTGCCGGTGTACCAATCCTCCATCATGTCGGCGACCTCGACCGGATCGCCCTTCACCATGTTGCCGCCCATCGACGGCAGGACGCGTTCGTAGGTGCCGCGCACGCTCAAGCCCTCGCGCGCCGCCATCTCCAGCACCGAGCGGCCGATCGCGGTGCCGCCGACGCTTTCGCCCGGGCTCGCCGGCATCGGCCCGTCGAGCGGGGCGTCGGTCAGGTCGAAACCCACCAGCTTCGACAAATAGCTGACGGCGAGCGACGGGGCGATTAGGCCCTGCAGTTCGTCATAGAGCGCGTCGGCCTCGGCGCGGGTGCGGCCGACGAACACGCTGAGCGCGGGCAGGATCTTCAGCGCATCGGGCGGACGGCCGTACTTCGGCATCCGGCCCTTGATGTCGGCATATTCCTTCTGGGCCTGCGCCTTGCTGCTGGCGGTGCCGAACAGGCCCTCGCCGCCATAGGCCGCCAGCTCCTTGCCGGCCTCCGACTGGCCGGCCATGAAGACCACCGGTTGGCCCTGCGGCGTGCGGGCGACATTGAGCGGTCCCTTGACCGCGAAATGCGCGCCGCGGTGATTTGTCAGGCGAACACGCGCCGGGTCGAGATACTGTCCCGTCGCCTTGTCCTGCGGGAAGGCATCGGTCGCCCACGAATTCCAGAGAGCGCGCACGACGTCGAGGCTTTCCTGCGCCCGCTCGTAGCGCTCGACGCGGCCCATATGCTCGTCGCGGCCGAAATTCTTGGCATCCTCGACATACTGCGTGGTGACGAGGTTCCAGCCGGCCCGGCCGCCGCTCAGATGATCCAGCGAGGCGAACTTGCGGGCGATGCTGAAGGGCTCTTCGTAGGTGGTGGTCGCCGTGGCGACCAAACCGATCTGATTTGTGTGCTGCGCCAGGGCGGCGAACAACGTCACCGGCTCGAACACCGCCGGACGGTCGGACGGGCTGTTGGCGGCGAACAGGGCAGGCTTGTCCATCTGCCGCACGCCGTTGCCGTCGGCCAGGAACATCATGTCGAGGCCGCCGCGTTCGGCGATCTGCGCCATCTCGACCATGCATTGCAGCTGCATGGTGGTCGTGGGGAAGGAATCGCGATGCCGCCAGCCACCGAGATGGCCGCCCAGAGCGCCGCCGGTGAAACCGAGCACCATCATGCCGCGCCGCGCTCCGTTGTTGCCGCCTCGGGCTGCCACCGGCTCGGCGCGTCGGGCAGGCCGAGATGGCCGCGCAAGGTCGTGGTCTCGTACTCCCTGCGGAAGATGCCGCGGCGCTGCAACTCGGGCACGACCAGGTCGACGAATTCGCTGAGGCCGCGCGGCTGGACCGGCGCCATGATGGTGAAGCCGTCGCCGGCCTTGCTGCGCCACCAATCCTCCATCTCGTCGGCGACCTGCGTCGGGCTGCCCTTGAACACCGGGCCGCCCAGCGCCGGCAGCGTGCGCTGGTAGGTCTCGCGGATCGTAAGGTTGTCGCGCCGGGCCATGTCGATGATGTAGCGGCGCAGGCTGCTGCCGCCCAGCGTCTCCTCGGCGAGATCGTCGAACGGCAGCGGGCCGTCGAGCGGCAGGGTCTCGAGATCGTGCACCAGCATCTTGGAGAGATAGTGCACACCCAGCGGAGGCGAGATCAACGACTGCAGTTCCAGGTACAGATCCTCCGCCTCAGCGGCGGTGCGGCCGGTGAAGACGCTGACGCCCGGCAGGATCTTCAGCGTGTCGGGCGAACGGCCGTAGCGCGCCATGCGGCCCTTGATGTCGGCATAGGCGTCGATGCAGTCCTGCTTGGTGGTGCCGGCGCCGAACAGCGCGTCGGCATAGCGCGCCGCCAGTTCCATGCCGGGAGCGGACTGGCCGGCCATGAACACGATGGGCCGGCCCTGCGGCGTGCGCGAGATGTTCAAGGGCCCCTTCACGGTGAAATGCGCGCCGCTATGGTCGATCGGCTGCACGCGCGTCGGGTCGAGATACTGGCCGCTCGCCTTGTCCTGCGGGAAGGCATCGTCGGCCCAGCTGTCCCACAGGGCCGCAACCACTTCGTAGAATTCCTGGGCCCGCGCATAGCGGTCCTCGCGGCCCATATGTTCGCTGCGGCCGAAGTTCAGCGCGTCGCCGGCATTCGACGCCGTGACCAGGTTCCAGCCGGCGCGGCCCTTGCTGATATGGTCCATCGAGGCGAAGCGGCGCGCCACCATCCAGGGCTCGTCGTAGGTGCTGGTTGCCGTGGCGACGACACCGACATGCCGGGTGACCATCGACACGGCGGAGAGCAGGGTCGTCGGCTCGAAGAAGGACGGTCGCGCCGAGGGATGATTGGCGGCAAACAGGGCCGGGCGGTCCATGTCGCGCACGCCGTTGCCGTCGGCCAGGAACACGCAGTCGAACTTTCCGCGTTCGGCGATCTGGGACATCTCGATGAAGGCTTCGAGATTCATCACCGGTCTGTCGAAGGCATCCTTGTGGCGCCAGCCGCCGAGATGGCCGCCGACGAGATTGGGAATGCAGGCGAGATGCATCATGGCCTCGGCTCCTCGTTGGGGCACCGTCGGCCGCCGGTCCGTATGGCACGACCGCCAGCCTCGCCAGATGCCGTCGCAAGAACCGGGCCGTGGAGGGCGCCTACGGCTTCTCCGCCACCGGCCAATAATGGCCGTCGGGCGTCGAGCGCTTGCCGAAGATCGCCTCGCCGACGCGCACGACGTCGGCGCCCTGCACGATCGCCTCCTCGAAATCGTTCGACATGCCCATCGACAGTTCCCGGATCGCCGGATCGTGCCGCAGGGCCGTATCGCGCAGGTCGCGCAGGCGCTCGAAGCAGGGACGGACCTTGTCGAGCTCGGTGCTGAACACCGCGAGCGTCATCAGCCCACGCGGCTTCAGTCGCGGAAAGCGCCGGAGTTCGTCGAGGAAGGGCAGCAGCTCGCCGGGCTGCAGGCCGTATTTGCTTTCCTCGGCCGACGTGTTCACCTGCACGTAGACGTCGAGGGAGCGATCCTCCCTGTCGAGGCGCGCGTCGAGCGTCTCGGCCAGCCGCACGCTGTCGAGCGCATGGAACTCCCGCGCGAAGCGGGTCAGGTACTTGACCTTGTTGGTCTGCAGATGTCCGACGATGCACCAGTCGATGGCGAGGTCCGAAAGCTCGGCGCGCTTGGCCACGGCTTCCTGGATCTTGTTCTCGCCGAAGTCGCGGATGCCCGCCTGGTAGGCGAAGCGCAGGACGTGGGCCGGCACCGTCTTGGTGATCGGCAGCAGGCGCACCGACTCGCGCGGCCGTCCGGCACGGGCGCAGGCCCGCACGATCCGCTCTTCCACGGAAGCGAGGTTGCGGCTGAACATGGCGAGGGGATCGGGACCGAAGCGCTTGATGTCTTCGGCGGTCAGGATTGCGGGTTCGGAAGAGGCGTTCATGGGTATCCGGCCAGAGGGTCCGGTAGAGATACCCTAGTCGAGTTTGCGCGTCGCTATGAACACGCCGATGCCGACGGCAATCGACACCGTCGTCACCACGATGACGACCGGCCACAACAGGCCACCCAGAAAATCCAACATGAGGCGTGAACGAGCGCGATGCAGGGGCGTTCCCTATTTCGTGGCTTTGCGCTGCGGATCATTGGAGGCCGACCGGCGTTATAGGCGCCATGTCGCCTCTGTTTCAGACTGGACGCACGGTGTGGAAGGTCGAGCGGGCGCGCCGGGCGGCGGTGCTGGTCGACGGCGCGGCGTTCTTCGCAGCGGTGCGCGAGGCTTTCCTGCAGGCGCGGCGCACGATCTTCATCGTCGGTTGGGACATCGACAGTCGTACCGAGCTGGTGGGCGACCGGTCACCCACCGACGGATTGCCGATCAACCTTGCGGCCTTCCTGACGGAATTGACCAAGCGGCGGCCGGAGCTGCAAATCCACCTGCTTCTCTGGGATTATTCCCTCGTCTACGCGCATGAGCGCGAACCCCTGCCGCGCCTGTTTCTCAACTGGCAGATGCCGCCGCAGGTCACCTTCTGCCTCGATTCGACGGTGCCATTCGGATCCTCGCAGCACCAGAAGCTGGTTGTGGTGGATGATACGCTGGCCTTCTCGGGCGGCCTCGACCTGACGATCCGGCGCTGGGACACCAGCCGCCACGAGCCCGACAATGCGCGGCGCGTCGATCCGGCGGGCGAGCCCTATCGGCCGTTCCACGATGTCCAGATGATGGTCGATGGCGAGGCGGCGCGCGCCCTGGCACTGCTGGCACGGGCGCGCTGGTGCCATGCCAATGGCGGCGAGCCCGAGGTCCGGCCGGAAGGCGAACCCTGGCCCGAAAGCTTCGAGCCCGATTTCACCGACGTCGCGGTCGCGATCGCCCGCACCCAGCCGCGCTATCATCGCGAGCATGAAGTGCGGGAGGCCGAGGCGCTGTTCGTCGACAGCATCGCGTGCGCCGAGCGCACGATCTACATCGAGAACCAGTTCATGACCTCCGGCGTAGTCGCCTCGGCGCTCGCCCGCCGGCTGCGCGAGCGGCCGGAACTCGAGGTCCTGATGATTGCGCCGCGCAGCCACGATTCCTTCGTCGAGCGGCGGACCATGCGCAACGGCCGCATCCGCTTCTGGCGCACCGTGAAGGGGGCGGGCGGCGATCGTGTCCGGCTGGTCTATCCGTCGATCGACCAAGAGGGCCAGTCCACCTACACGATGATCCATTCCAAGATCATGATCGTGGACGACTGGCTCCTGCGGGTGGGATCGGCCAACCTCAACAACCGCTCCATGGGCGCCGATACCGAGTGCGACCTCGCGATCGAGGCGTCGACGGATCGGGAGCGCGCCACCATCACGAGGCTGCGCAATCGCCTGCTCGGCGAGCATTGTGGCGTCTCGGAGGAAGAGGTCGCGGCGGCCGTGTCACGGGAGCGCTCGCTGGTGCGCGCGGCCGACCGGCTGTGCGGCAACGGCCACTGTCTCACCGCGATCGACGATGGCCAGCCCGACCGCACCATTTTCGCCCGTCTCGCCGAACGGATCGCCGATCCGGCGCGGCCACTGCGGCTGGGTCGCCTCGCCGGCCGCTTTCTGCCGCGCCTACTGTTCCATGGCAGCCGCACCGTCGGCCGACGTCTGGCCAGGCGCGAGGATCGGCGCGCGGCCAGGAAGAGAGAGGCCGAAGCGGCGCGAGGGCCCGCATGCGGTCACGAGAGTTCGGCCGAGGAGGGACTGCTCGGCAAGGCGGGCATGCTGGTGGCGGGTGCGATCGGTCTGATCCTTCTCTTGACGCTCGCCTGGCAGTTCACCGGGCTGAGGGAGTTGGCGCAGCCCGACCATATCCGCGGCCTGCTGAAGGGCGCCGAAGGCGAGCCGTGGGCTCTGGGCATGGTCGTCGGTCTGTTCTTGTTGGGGGGTGCGGTGGCGTTTCCCGTCACCATTCTGATCCTGGCAACGGCCGCGGTGTTCGGCCCCTGGTGGGGCATGCTTTATGCCAGCGCAGGCGTCACGGCGAGCGCGGGGCTGATGTTCGCGGTCGGTGCCCGTTTCGGCCAGGAAGTGCCGAAGCGCCTGCTCGGCAAGCGCTGGGACAAGCTTCGCGACCGCCTGCAACGCCGCGGTCTTCTGGCGATGGTCGCGTTGCGCGTCGTGCCGGTGGCGCCGTTCTCGCTAATCAATCTCGCCGCGGGGGCCGGCTCCATCCGTTTCGTGGATTTCGCGCTGGGAACCTTGATCGGCATGGGACCCGGCATCGCCGCCATCGCGCTGATGGGCGACCGTATCGCGAAAGTCTTCGCCGATCCCAGCGCCGGGCAGATCGCCGTGCTGGTGCTTTGTGTCGCCGGCTGGATCGGCCTGTCCTTCGGCGCCCAGGCCATCGTGTCGCGGTTGGGGGAACGCACCACTTGAACTCCGTTCGCCTGATGACGTGGAACATCCACGGCGCGTTCGGTCGCAATCCGCGCTTCGACCTCGACCGGGTGATCGAGCTGGTGAAAAGCCATGCGCCCGACATCGTGGCCTTGCAGGAGATCGATTCGCGACGTGTCCGCCAGGCCCAGGCCGGAAATCCGTTCGACGTGCTGCAGGCGGCGCTGGGGTCGCACGGGATCGGCGCCAAGACGGTGGTGACCGCCGACGGCGAGTACGGCCAGGCGCTGATCAGCCGGTGGCCGCTCGAGAACACGCAGATCCACGATCTCTCCTATCCGGAGCGCGAGCCGCGGCGCGCCATCTGCACCGACGTCGCGACCCCCTTCGGCCCGCTGCGCGTGATCGCCACCCATCTCGGCCTCACCCTGCGCGAGCGTCGCAACCAGGCGATGGCGCTCCTGAAGATGCTGGGCCGGCTCGACCGTCCGACCGTCGCACTCGGCGACTTCAACGACTGGCTTTGGGCCGGCTCGGTCCGCCGCAGCCTCGCGCGCGCTCTGCCAGGCTTCAGCCGCCATCGCACGTTTCCAGCAAAGCTGCCGCTCTTCGAGCTCGACCGCATCTATCTCTTTCCGGCCTCGTCGCTGATCGGCAGCTGCACCGACCACCGCGCCCGCGATCTTTCGGATCACCTGCCGGTGATCGCCGACATCGAGCTCTAGCGTGGCGCGCACGGGCACCGTGGCGATGGAAGCCCGGCAGGTCGATGGCCTGCCCGACGGCAAAGGCTGGCAGTACGAACCGAAATGGGACGGGTTCCGCTGCCTCGCCCGGCGGGACGGCGACGAGGTCGAGCTGCGCGGCCGCTCGGGCAAGAGCCTGTCGCGTTACTTTCCCGAAATGGTCGCGGCGCTGGCGGGCGTCAAGCACCGGCGGTTCGTGCTGGACGGCGAGCTGGTCATTCCCGTGGCCAAGAGCCTGTCCTTCGAGGCGCTTCAGATGCGGCTCCATCCGGCCGCGAGTCGCATCCGGCGTCTCGCAGAAGAGACGCCGTCGCTGCTGATCGCCTTCGATCTCCTGGAGGACGAGAAGGGGCGGGACCTGCAGGCGGAGCCACTGTCCGGTCGGCGCGCGGCACTCGAACGATTTTTCGCGACGCTCGGCGCGGCCGAAGCATTTCGATTGTCGCCGAAGACGACGCGCCTCGCCGACGCGCGCAGATGGCTGAGCCGCGCCGGCGGCGGTGCCCTCGACGGTGTCATGGCGAAGCGCCTCGACGAATCCTACAAGGCGGGCGAGCGCGCGATGCTCAAGATCAAGAACCTGCGCAGCGCGGACTGTGTCGTGGGCGGCTTCCGCTACGCGACGGCGCGGAAGGAAGGCCGGAAGGAAGTCGGCTCGCTGCTGCTCGGCCTCTACAACGAGGCGGGCCTGCTCGACCACGTGGGCTTCACCTCTGCGCTCGGCAGTCTCGACCGCAAGGCGCTGACGGCGAAGCTCGAGAAGCTGAAGGGCGGCGGCTTCACCGGCGATGCGCCGGGTGGCCCCAGCCGCTGGTCGACAGAGCGAACCACGCAGTGGGTGCCGCTGAAGCCGAAGCTGGTCGTCGAGGTCCAATACGATCACGTAACCGGTCGCCGTTTTCGGCACGGCACCGGCTTCCTGCGGTGGCGCCCCGACAAGGCGCCACGCGACTGCTCCTTCGATCAACTCGTGCAGGAAGACCGCCCGTCACGCGTGATGCGTCTTCTCAAGTCTGCGTAGGAGCGCGCGCTCAGCCTTTCTTCTTGCGCGTCGCCGTGCTCTTGCGCTTCGCTGCCGTCTTGCGCTTCGTGCCGGTTTTCTTCCTTGCGGCGCTCTTCTTCTTCGCCGGCACCTTCTTGCCCTCGGCGCGCGCTTCGGACAGGCCGATGGCGATGGCCTGCTTGCGGCTCTTGACCGTGCCGCCCTTGCCGCCCGGACCGCTCTTCAGTGTGCCCTTCTTGCGGCGTTCCATCGCGCTTTCGACATCCTTGCTGGCGCTTCGGGAATACTTCGCCATGGTCCCTCCTTCTCCATCGGTCAGCGGCTAACGGTATGCTCGCGTTTTGGCTGCATGTTCCCGCCGGCGAGAGGGCAAAGGAAAGCCCGCGACCCCCTTTGCACATTTTGCGATGGACGAAGGGTGCGGGCTTTCCGCGGGAGATGCCAGGGACGAAGCGTTCGACCATCGCCAACGAAACGTGTGGCTCTCCCGCCTGTCACCAATGCCCGCGCGGCCCGATCGGTTGCCGCTGTCGGCAACTGGTTTTGCGCCGGCGCATTCCTCCGGTGCCGGCCGTGCGGAGAGAGGCCGGCCTCACCCCACGGCCTCACCCCATGGAGGAATTCAATGGCACGCCACGACGACTACTATCGCTTCCGCAACGATGCCTCCCGCGACGATCGCGGGTCCCCTCGCGACTCCATCTCCGGCGGCCGCGCCGGCCGGCGGTCGTATGACGACGAGAACGAAGATCGCAGCCGTTACGGCCGCTACGAAGGCGAACGCGGCGACATCTACCACTATGCGCCAGCCGGCCGCCGCGGCAGCGAGTATGGCGATGGCGGCGGCTCGTCCTATGGCCGCGGCAACTATGAGCAGGACGACATGTCCTCGGGCGGTCTCGCCGGCGGCGCACGGGGCTACGGCTACGCCCAAGGCCCCGGACAAGGTGGCGACAGATATACCGGCCGGGGCGGCTCGCTCGGCGGCATGAGCGGCGAGATGGGCGGCAGCCATTCCCAGGGGATGGGGCGCTACGATCGGGATCAGGGAAGGAGCGGCTGGTTCGGCGGTCGCCCCGGCAGCAGCCACGGCAGCGCCGGCCGGTACGGTAGTGAACATGCGGGCATGGGTGGCGGCTACGGCATCGGCGCGTCTGGCCAGGAACACCATCGCGGCAAGGGTCCCAAGGGCTACACGCGCTCCGACGACAGGATCCGCGAAGACGTGTGCGACTGCCTCACCGACGATCCCATGCTCGATGCCGGCGAAATCGAGGTCGAGGTCAAGGACGGCGAGGTGACCTTGTCCGGCACCGTGTCCGATCGTCTGGCCAAGCGTCACGCCGAGGACATGATCGATCGCGTGACGGGCGTGAGGGACGTCCAGAACAAGATCAAGGTGAAGGACCGTGATACCGGCCGCTTCTCGGGCAAGCAGGTGTCCGAGTGATGTGACGATGAGGGGAGGGCCCGGTTCGCTGCACCCTGGCCCGTCCTCCGTCTGGTTAGGATGCACCGAAATCGTCTGGGAAGGTGAGGTGGCCACACGGTGGTGGAGCGTAACGCCCGCTGCTTCCGCGCGTCTCGCAGCGCGGCTCGGGCGTTTGTTGCACCCGACGGCGTGCGGCTAATATCGCCCGCCCGCTTGCAGAGGAACGAACAAGAATGGCCGCGCTGCTGAACGAGACCGACCTGATCGATCGCATCCTGGCGCATATCGACGGCAAGACGACGGACAAGGGCACGGCGGTCTGGCGCGAGCCGGTCGAGAACTATCATTCGCCCGAGCGGTTTGCGGCCGAGATCGCGGTGTTGCGGCGCGTGCCGATGGCCTTCTGCCCGTCGGCAGCGCTGCCCGAGCCGGGCTCCTACATTGCGCGCACGACGGTCGGTACGCCGCTGCTGGTGGTGCGCGGCACCGACGGCGTGGTGCGCGGCTTTCGCAACGCCTGCCGCCATCGCGGCATGAAGCTGGAGGAGGGCGAGGGCTGCAAGCGCGCCTTAGCCTGTCCCTATCACGCCTGGACCTACGGTCTCGACGGTTCGTTGCGGCACGTGCCGGGCGAGGACGGCTTCCCCGGCCTCGACAAGGAAGCGCACGGGCTGGTGCCGGTGGCTTCGGTGCAGGAGCGGAACGGCATCGTCTTCGTGACGCAGGACGAGCCGCTGTCGGACGGGCCGCTCGGCGACCTGCCGGAGGTGCTGACCGACGACTACGTGCTGTTCAACAAGATCGAGTTCGACGACAAGGCGAACTGGAAGGTGCTGGGTGAGACCTCGATGGAGGGTTACCACATCAAGGCGCTGCACAATCAGTCGTTCTTCCCCTACGGCTACGACAATCTGAACGTGGTCGAGCTGCACGGCCGCAATTCGCGCATCGTCTTTCCATTCCGCCGCATCGAGAAGCTGCGCAGCCTGCCACGCGAGGAATGGAGCACGCAGGGACGCATCACCGACGTCCACCAGCTCTTCCCCAACACCCATGTCAGCGTGCTGTCGAGCCACGCGATCCTGATCATCCTCGAGCCGGTGTCGCCGTCGGAAACCCATTGGGTCGTCTACCAGCTCGCGCCGCGCATCAAGAACGGCAAGCCGCTCGACATCGAGCAGGCACGCAAGGACGCGAACTTCGTGCAGGAGAGTGGCATTCTGGAAGATCGCCACGCCGCCCGCGAGATCCAGGCCGGCCTGGCGGCCGGCGCCAACACCCATTTCACCTTCGGCCATTACGAGCAGGCGATCGGACACTTCCACCGGCATCTCACGGAACATGTCGAGATGCTGAAGGCGGGACAGCGTTAGCGAGCCCCGGTGCTGGCGGCGGTCGTTGGAATCGCGTAGGGCCTGCGCGCACATCCACCCATCCACTCCGAGGTTCGCATGATCCACACGCTCGTCGTTCGCCAGTTCAGCAAGATGCTGGGCAATCTGCTGGTCATCCTGAACGAAGCCGAGAAGTATGCCGGCGAGAAGAAGTTCGATGTCGCCGTGCTGCTGCAGGCGCGCCTGGCGCCCGATCAGTTCAACCTGATCAAGCAGATCCAGACGGCCTGCGACACCGCCAAGCTTGGCGCCGGGCGTCTGGCGGGGACCGAGAAGGACGCCCCCGTCAACGCCGATACCGAAGCGACGCTGGCGGAGATCAAGGCGCGCATCGAAGGCACCGTCGCCTATCTGCAGGGCTTCACGGCGGAGTCCTTCGCCGGCGCTGCCGAGCGGCGCATCACGCAGCCGCGCTGGAACGGCAAGTCGCTGTCGGGCGAGGAATTCCTCGTCCAGCACGTCATTCCGAATTTCTACTTTCACGTCACGACGACCTACGCGATCCTGCGCCACAACGGCGTTCCGGTCGGCAAGCGAAACTATCTGGGCGACATGCCCTATCGCGAACCGGCGTAATGCGCCGGGGACAATGAACGGAGCAACCGTTCCGAACGCGATGACGTAGACGGCGATGGCGGCACCGGTTTTTCAAGGGAAGAGACATGACAAAGCGGGTTGAAGGAAAGATCGCCGTCGTCGTCGGCGCGGGGCAGACGCCGGGCGAGACGATCGGCAACGGCACGGCGATCGCGGGGCTGCTTGCGCGCGAGGGTGCGACGGTGCTGTGCGTCGACCGCAGCGGCGAGCGCGCCGAGAAGACGGCCAAGGACATCTCGTCCACCGGCGCCGTCGTTTCGTCGATGGAAGCCGACATCACGGTCGCCGACGATTGCGACCGCATCGTCAAGCTGGCGATGACGCGCTACGGCCGAGTCGACATCCTGATCAACAATGTCGGCATCGGCGGCGGCGGCGATGCGCCGGCCCACCGCATCGAGGAGCGCGTGCTGGACCGCATCCTCGACGTGAATCTGAAGGGTATGTGGCACACGATCAAGGCGGCCATCCCGGTGATGCGGGCGCAGAAGTCCGGCTCGATCGTCAACATCTCCTCGCTGGCCGCCACCAGCGGCGCGACGCAGATGGCCTACGAGATTTCGAAGGCGGCGGTGAACCGGCTCACGACCCATGTGGCCCAGTCCAACGCCCGCTACGGCGTCCGCGCCAACGCCATCATGATGGGCTTCATGGATACGCCGATGGCGATCACGGGGATCGCGCAGGCGACCGGCCGCCCGACGGAGGAGGTCCGCGCCGAGCGCAACGCCATGGTGCCGCTGCGCGGCAAGATGGGCACCGGCCACGACACCGCCTACGCCGCGCTGTTCCTCGCTTCCGACGAGGCGCAGTTCATCACCGGCGAGATTCTGCGCGTCGATGGCGGCATGGGGCTGGGGCTGGCCTAGACTTTAAGGGCCGCCTGCCGGGCGCGCAGCTCGTCGCTGGGGCGAATGTCGCGTGAGCGGCTGTAGACCGTCACAGCGACCAGCAGCACCACGACCATGAAGCCGAACAGGGTGCGGTAGGCCTCCTCTGAGCGGGCACCATCGGGCAGGGGGGTGAAGGCCCCGACGATGACGCCCGACAGGGTCTGCATGCAGGCCACGCCCAGCATCACGCTGGTGTTCATGGTGGCGATGCCGCGGCCGATCAGCCGGTCGGGGAAGATACCGCGGCCATGGGTCATCACCATGGTGCTGGAAGCGCTCAGGAAGCCGATGCCGACGATGGCGCCCACGGCGACCCAGAGCGGCGCCTGGGCCCACAAGGCGAGCGTCGCCAGGATCGCGGTGATCAGCAGCGTGCCCGCAATGGCGATGCGCTTGCGCGTGTCGAACACACGGTCGAGCGGGCTGATGGTCAGCATGCCGATCTGATAGGCGATCACCGCGACCAGCAGCACGTTGCCGGATTCGACGCGGCTCAGGCCATGGACCTCGCGCAGGAACGGGCCGCCCCACAGGCCCTGCACGGTGAAGGTGCAGGCGTAGTTGCAGAAATTGAGCGCGATGATGAACTTGAGCTGCGGGTTCTTCAGTACCTCGCCCAGCCCCTGGATCATCTCCGCCGCCGTCTCGGGCCTGCGGTCGAGAAAGGGATGGCCGGGCGGCGCGTCGCGCACGATCACCCAGACGCCCAGCGTCGTCAGCGCGGTGAAGGCCACCATGATCGCGAACACGCCGCGCCAGCCGATTATCTCGGTGCCCCAGGCGAGCGGCGTGGTGGCGAGCAGGTTGCCCAGCAGTCCCACCGACAGCACGATTCCCGCCAGGGTCGCGAAGCGGTCGGGCGGGAACCAGCGCGAGATCACCACCATGCTGCCGATCAGCATGACGCCGAAGCCTGCGCCCATCAGCGCCCGGCCCGCGAGCAGCTGCGGCCAGCCTGCCGCCACCGTGAACAGCGCCGCGCCGATCACGGCGAGCACTAGCATGCCGGTCACGGTCCTGCGCGGCCCGTAGCGGTCGAACAGGAAGCCACAGGGGATCTGCATGGCCGAGAAGCCGAAGAAGAACGCGCCGGTGAGGGCGCGCCCAGCGCTTCCGGCCCGATGCCGAGGTCGCGCATCAGGTCGAGCCCGATCGTGACGTTGGCCGCGCGGAAGAAGTGGCTGGCGACATAGGCGGTCGCCAGGGTCGCCACGATGATGATGGCCTGCCGCCGGATGCCCCTGCTCATGCCGGGCGACGTCACGAAGCGTTTCCTCTGTCCATTGCCGCTTTCTCGTCCGGCCGGGCCGGCGGTGCGTTGGTTCTTGTCCGTAAGTGCTATCGACAGTGGAGGGACGCCGCAATCGCCGCGCACATCGTCGTTCCGCCCGCCGGATGCGGTTGCGGCCATGCGACTCCTTCCATGGGGGCGCCCGTGGCGGCTACACAAGAGGCGACCATGCGCTCCCTCGAACCACCGCCGCTGCGCGCCCTCGAACGACTGGCCATCCATCCAGGATTGATCGTCGGCGTCACCTGCGCCGGCGCGTTCATCGGGCAGCTCGATGCCAGCATCGTGCAGCTGGCGCTGCCGCGGCTGGCAGAGGGGTTCGACGTCCGGGTCGACGCGGTGCGCTGGGTAGCGATCGCCTATCTGCTGGCCTTTGCCGCGAGCCTCGCCGTGTCGGGCCGGGTCTCGGAGATGATGGGGCGCAAGCTGCCCTATCTCCTGGGGTTCGCGCTGTTCACGCTGGCTTCGCTGCTCTGTGGCTGGGCCGAGACGCTGGACCAGCTCGTGGCGCTGCGGGCGCTGCAGGGCGTGGGCGGGGGGCTGCTGGGCGCCAACAGCATGACGATTCTGATGACGGCAGTGCCCCAGGACAAGCGCCCGCACGCCATCGGCTGGTTCACGACGGCGCAGGCGGTGGGCGTCAGCACCGGGCCGATCGTCGGCGGCTTCCTGCTCGAACTGCTGGGCTGGCGCTGGATCTTCTGGGCGGCGGTGCCCTTCGGCCTGCTGGCCTTCGTGTTGGGCTGGCTGGTCCTGCCGCGGTCGCGGGACGAGGACGTGAAGCGGGACGAGACCTTCGACTTCGCCGGCGCAGTGCTGCTGGTGCCGGCGGTCGGATTGGGCGTGCTCGCGCTCACGCAGGTCTCGGTGTGGCCGCTGGCCTCGCCCGCGATGCTGGGCAGTGCCGCCGCGTCGCTGCTGTTCCTCGTGCTGTTCCTGCGCCGCGAGAAAAAGACGCGCTGGCCGGTCGTCGACGTCGAATTGTTCCGCACGCGCGACTTCGCGACGGGGTTCGTGGGCGTCGTGATGGGCTACGCGCTACTCTACGGGATGCTGTTCCTGATGTCCTTCGCCTTCGTGAAGGGGCTCGACAACCGCGCGCACGTAGCGGGGCTGAAGCTGGCCATCATCCCCATCCTGCTCGGCCTGGTAGCGCTGTTCGCCGCGCGGCTCGGCGCGCACTTCGGCGCGCGGCGGGTCGGCATCGCCGGCATGGCGCTGTGCCTGGTGGCGATCCTCGGGCTCGTCGCCATCGCCTTCGGGCCCGACCGGCTGGTGGTGCGCCTCGTCGCGCTGGCTTTGTTCGGCGCCGGGCTCGGCCTGTTTCTGGCGCCCAACAGCCACGCCACCATCGATGCCGCGCCCAAGGCCCATGCCTCCTCAGCCGGCGGGCTGGTCAATCTCGGCCGGGTGCTGGGAAGCTGCATCGGCGTCTCGGCCGCGTCCTCGATGTTGTCGTGGCGGCTCGGCCTGTCCGGCCACGACGACCGGATGGGACCGGCCTTCGTCGAGGCGGTGGCTGGCAGCCTTTTCGTACTGGCAGCCTTCGCCCTCGTGGCGATCGTGGCGTCGCTGGTGTCCCGGCAGGGTGGCTTTACTGGACGTTAACGTCCAATTCGCCAACCAGGATCCAGTCGCCGCCTGTCTTCCGCATACTGCTGCTTCGAAACATGGACGAAGTAGCTCTTCGGAAGGCCAGCAGACTGCAGCGCTCTCTGCTCCAGCCAGTCGACGGCATCCCGAGCTGGCTGCCACCGTTCGGTGTCGCGTGTGATGCCGTAGCTCCAGAATATAGAACGAGGGTTCGCGAATGCCGCACGCATGATCGGGATGCTTTTCCGGTAAGTGCGGCGACCGTGACCGCGAATGCAGACCACCGGCTCCGCTCGTCGCAGGATGTCGCTTGATGAGTATAACTCTGGAGCCTTCATAGCCGCCCCTGTTTCTGCTGCGTGAGAAGAAAGAACCAGTTTGGTGACATCTGCTCCGTACCCTTCAGGTTGGGAGCGAACCTCCATGGGTACACAGCTTTCGACGCGCAACGGCATGGCCCAGCCTGGCGGCGTGCGCAGTCCGATTCGGCCCTCTCCCCTGTCTTCCCCGGCGGCGAGCGACGCCGGAAGCACCAGAATGGTCGCGGTTCGTGTCGAGTTTCGAAGGGCCGGTCCCTAGAGCAGAATAGTCAGCAGCATATTTCCCACCATGCCTGACAACGCTGGAGCCTCGCGATCCCACGTTACCGAGGCTCCCTGAGTCGCGATGGCCGGCTCCCCACGCACCGGCCATCGCATTTCTCCCGATCGAAACCCCGGGAGTCGATCGGGGCCGGCCAGGAAAGTGCCTGGGACGCCGACGGTCTATCGGCCGAGCGAGAACTGCCACGCGAGGGGCGAGCCGAGCTCTTTCCGCGTAAGGCACGGGTTGTTGACCCGTCCGGAGACGAGTCGGCGCAGCTGCCACAGGTTGATGGGCATTCTGAGGAAAGCCGCGACGCCAGAACGATCGAGAGCTTCGGGCGGCACGAAATCAATCCGGCCCGATATAAGGATGACGGCAGCCTGCGGGGCAAGACGATGAACGCGGGCTGCGACAGTCATGCCGTCGATGTTGCGCTCTGGATTTCCGGCAGCCGTTGCTCGTCATGGATCGCATCTCGGCGGCCCGCTCACTTGTCAGCGTGCTGAGAGTCAGATTCTCTGCAAAAGGTTACATAGGAGCGTATGAACGACTGAACCGTCTCGCGTCCCTTCTCCGTGAGGTGCGCGGCAGCCCGGCGCCTGTCCTTCTCGTCTGGGGTCCGCATGAGCATGCCTTTGCTTTCCAATTCATGGATGCGTCGCAAGCCCGACGTCAGGGGCACGCCTGCCGAGCCACCCAACGCGGTCAGAGAAGTGCGCTCGCTGCGCAGTTCGCTGACGTAAAGGTCCAGGAGAATTTCCCAGCTTGCCTCGACGGCCAGCCCCGCTGGCAGATTCTCGCTGCGAACGCGCCGAAGCTTCCTGAGATTGGACAACACGACGATCGACATGGCTTCGACGTCGACGGATTTCGATTGCATCCGGGCATCGGGTTTTCCGTGGACCGGCATATCGTCCCGGTGGGGCGTGGCTTTCGAGAGGGACTGCGCCTGTCGCTCCAATTGCACGTCCCTGACGATCTGTATCAATCGGCGAAGGTCAACGGGCTTCGTCAGCAGGTCGCGGGCGCGGAGGCGGATCGCATCCACCGCGTGACCGAGGTCGGCGCTTCCGCTGATGAAGACGAGTTCGGGGAGTCGCGCCAGGTCCATCCGTCCGAGCCGCTGGGCCAGTTCCAGCCCATCCAGTTCAGGCATTCTAATGTCGGTTACTATGACGGAGGGAACCGGACCCTTCAGCAGGGCTTCGAGAGCCTCCCAGCCGGTGCTGGCGCCGAGGCAACTCAAACCTGCCCTCCTCAAGCTTGCGATCAGGTCCAAAAGTCCCGCCTCGTCGTCATCGACGACCAGGACATCGAGGTTCTCGCTTTGTGCAGCGGGCGGCTTTCTCATTCTTTCGTCCGCTCAGGCCGCGCCGGCTTGCCCAAGGCTTGGGGCTTCTGCCGCGTCACGGCATATTTCGATCGCTTGCCGTAACTGCGTCAGATCTATGGGTTTGCGCTGAAAGTGCGTCACGCCGAACGACCTGGCTTGCTGCTCGTCTTCCGGCGTGCCGTGTCCCGTGAGAACGACCGCTGGAATTGCCCTGCCTATAAGGCACGAATGCTCGGCAGCAAGGCGAAGAATATCGTAACCATTCACTCCGGGCATACGCAGGTCCGTCACGATCACGGTGATATCGTCGTGCGTGCACAACGCGTGAAGCGCGCTCTCGCCACTTAAACAGGCTGTGATGGAATAGAACCGTCCCAAGAATAAGGTAAGCAATTCAAGTGTGGCTTCATCGTCTTCAACGAGCAATATCTTGATGCCCGAGCGAGGTAAGCCTCCCTCGCAACCCGTCATGACTTCTCCCCAGCTTTCCGAGCCCCCTCTCCACTACGCAATGGCAGGACTATAGTTCAAGGCAATTGTAGCCTGCGCTCAATGCGCCCTTGCTTTAACCGCAGTGTAACAGCCAAAGTGGGACCGGTTTCTTTGGCGACGCACGAGAAGTTGTGAAATAGAAGGAGCGCTTTCCACATCGTGCAGCATTCGCCGGAAGAGGGCATGCGCCGAGGTTTTTCCAACAGGGGAGTTCCTGAAAAGCGTAGCTGTTCGCGCTGGGGGCGGCTCTCCAAAGACCCCCATGCAAAGTGCGACACTATGTCTTTATAGTGGAACGACGGAATTTATCGACCTTTTAAGAGCCCCTCAATATCGCCCTTGCCTCCCAAGTTATTTTCCATGCAAGGCATAGCGATATGGTCATGAGGTCCGAATGTCGCTCCGCGCTCCAGGCGGCAGCGAGATTTGCAGTTGCAATAGCCGCCATATGGTCATTCACGGCCGCCTTCCTGTGGCAACAGTATCTGTCCAGCATCGGAAACGCAGAAAGGTCCACCGGGCACCTTTCTCTCGTCATGGCGGAACTCGCCGACCAGAGCCTCACGGTCAATCGGCTGGTAATCGATTCCATGCTCGACTGGATCGCGGAAGAGGAGGTCGCGACCGAGGAGCAATACCGAAAAGTAGCGTCGAGCCGGAATTTCTACGACCGATTGATCGGGCGTACCGCGAAGTTGCCGACCATCGACGTCGCAACATTCATAGCGCCCGACGGCGCGGTGCTGAACTATTCGCGGGGCTATCCTCCGCCACCCATCAATCTGGCGGATCGCGACTATTTCATCGAGCAGATGAGCGACAACCCACCTCCACTATCGCTCGGAAAGGCCGTTCGAAACAGGGGGGTCGGGGAATGGACGTTCTACCTGGCAAGGGACGTCCGCGGGGATACCGGCAACAAGCTCGGCGTCGTGATTACCGGTGCCGGGGTGCCTTACTTCGACTCCCAGTTCCGGCGCATGCTTCGTCGGCATCAGGGCGGTGACTTGCGCTATGGCGATGCGGCCTTCCTCGTGCGCGATGACGGAGTCCTGCTCGCCGCCACATCCGATGACGCGCCCTTGGGTTCTCGTGTCTTTCCCGAGGAGAACTCGAACGACAGGACCGGCTCTTTGCCCAACGCCGTCGTCGCTCTGGGCCTGCCGCCCAACAGCCTGAGTTCGTCATCGCGCCTGACGACGTTCCCTGCGTATGTCGTCGCGGTGATCAACCCGGCGCCCTACCTGCTCGAGTGGAGGCAGACGGTCTGGGCCATGGTCTCCGCGGGAGTCGTACTTACCCTGCTGTCCCTCTTGGTTGGATGGCGGAACTACCATCTCTTGCAGGCGCGGGATCGTGTCCTCCGGCAAGAGGGAGAGCGGCGAGTCCTCTCTGCGATCTTCGGGTCTCCCCTCGCTCTCGCGGCACTGGTGACCCGGGATCGCCGGATTCTCTATTGCAATAGCGCTTTTTCGCTGGCCCTGGCTCCCGTCATTCGCGATGGCACCCTGGTTTGCGAACCGGAGGTCGACGGGAGCGGCGCGCTGGTGACTTTCCTGGAGAACGGCAAAGCCCGAGCCGATTTCACATTGCGCGTCTCCGGCAAGGAGTGCTCGCCGGCCTATCTGAGATTTTTCGGCGCGCGGGTGAATCGCGGAGAGGGCGACCACGAGATCGCCCTTCTGGGATATGACGACACGCAGAGGATGGAATCAGAGGCGCACATCATCCAGTCGTCCAAGTTGATCACTCTCGGTGAAATGGCAACGGGCATGGCACATGAGCTGAATCAGCCGCTCAACGTCATCAAGATTGCGGCGCAATCGGCGCTTTTGGAAATCGAAGACGTCAAAGAAATCGATGCTGGTGCGAATACACCCCTGCTCGCGTCCGCGGACTCCGTCATGTTCGTCAAGGCGCGCCTGCAGCGCGTCGTGGAGCAGGTGGATCGTGCGGCGACGATCATCGATCACATGCGAATTTTCGGCCGCGTTCCGGAGGGCAAGCCTCCTCTGATCGACGCCGCAGCCACCTGCCGGTCTGCGCTGCAATTGATCGGCCATCAGTTGCGCGACTCCCAGGTCAACGTCGCGCTCCGGTGGGGCGATGCACGCCAGTTCGTCAAATGCCACCCGGTGCTGCTTGAACAGGTCCTGGTCAACCTGTTGCTCAATGCGCGCGATGCAACAGCGGGCGTTGCGATGGCGGCACGTGAGATCTGCATCGAACTGCAAAACACCAATGACGAAGTGATCATCATCGTTTCCGACAATGGGCCCGGTGTCCCGCCGGCGCTGCGAGACAGGGTGTTCGAGCCTTTCTTCACGACCAAATCGGCAGAGAAGGGGACCGGGCTGGGGCTCTCGGTGTCCTACGGGATCGTGCGGGACAGTGGCGGCCGGCTGGAACTCCTCGACAGCGCGCAGGGCTGCAGCTTCCGTATTGTTTTCCCGGCTGTGACCGGCTCGGACACTAAAGCCAAGTGACCTCGGTCTACTATTCCCCGCGAAGGATTCGCGTCGTTTCCAACGGTGGAGTCGGCCGAGCCCCATGGCTGCCGGAGTTCCGTCTCGCCTCCTGCGGGTCGACCATCCACGATTGCCGGCTCGCCATGCGGGGATGGGCGTCGACAACGTCGTAGATCCCTATGGGGGCGAAACGGGAGACTGGGAGATGGTCCTCGCTCTCGTCGAAGCATCGTGCAAGGGGCTGGCAGTGGCACGGCTTTGACATCGATGAGTTGATCGCGCCCATCGGCGGAGACCCCCGGCAACGGCTGCCGCCTGGCTGGTCCGATTCGCCAGCAGCTGCATGGTCGCTTGATCTGCCTTATTGCAAAAGGTTATTGAATGATTCATGCAATTTGTCCCAGTCGGGCAGTATGCTTTTACGATGGTCAGAGGCCCGTTCATCGCAGGCTTCGACAGGATCCGGAGTTGAGAGATGAGATACGGGCCGCACGGTGTTGGACACCTTTCCCTCGGCCTGCGGCGACTTGTGCCCGGTCTCCTTCTCGCAATGGCTTTCGCTTTTCCCGCCGGTGCCCAGACCAAGCCTGCCGACAATGCGCCGCCGGTCGTGCTGGTGCGGCCGGTCGAGGTGCGGACGCTGGCGCCGCAGTCGGAATATGTCGGTCGCCTTGCCGTGTTCGACAAGGTCGAGCTGCGCGCCCGCGTCAAGGGCGTGCTGGGCAAGCGGGAATTTGCCGACGGCACAAAGGTGGCGGAAGGCCAACTCCTGTTCACCATAGATCCGACGCCCTACCGCATCGCCGTGAACCAGAAGCGGGCGCTGCGCGACGGGGCGCAGGCGGCGCTGATCAACGCCGACGCGCAGCTCAAGCGTGCGGCCGAGCTGCTGCGCACCAGCAACGTCTCGCAGGTCTCCTACGACCAGCGGCTGGCCGAGCAGCTGCAGGCCAAGGCCACGCTCGACGATGCCCAGGCGCAGCTTGACGATGCCGAGCTGCAGCTTTCCTACACGAAGATCACCGCGCCGATCGCCGGCCTGATCGGCCGCTCCTCCGTCTCGCCCGGCAACCTCGTCGGGCCGGAGTCGGGCGTGCTCGCTACCATCGTGAACGAGCGCCAGATCCGGGCCCTGTTCTCGGTCCCCCAGGCGGACCTGCTGAACGTGCGCCGCGACCTGCGTATCGGCGAGGCGCTGGCCGTGCGGTTGCGCCTGGCCGACGGCAAGCTCTATTCCGAGAAGGGCAAGGTCGACTTCATCGACGTCGCGGTCGATCCCACCACCGACGGCCAGATGGCGCGCGCGGTGTTCGAGAATGCCGACGAGCTGCTGACCGACGGCCAGACGGTGCGGGTCATCGTCGAGGGCAACGAACCGGCCAAGGTGATGGTGGTGCCGCAGGCCGCCATGGCGATCGACCAGACCGGCCGCTACGTCTACGTGGTCGACGGCAAGGGCGTCGTCGAGCAGCGCCGCATCACCATCGACTTCGTGCGCGACGGCATGATCGCGGTGACGGGCGGCCTCAAGGAAGGCGACCGGGTCATCGTGCAGGGCCAGCAGCGGGTGCGCGCGGGCATGGTGGTCGAGGCGCAGGCCGCGCCGGCTGCCGCCGGCCAGCCGAAGCGCTGATCCCATGGGCATCGCCGCCGTCTTCATCCGCCGCCCCAGGCTCGCCTTCGTCGTCTCCGCGATCATGACCATCGCGGGCCTGCTGGCGCTGGGCAGCCTGCCGATCGCGCAGTTCCCCAACATCGTGCCGCCCGAAGTCACCGTCACGACCAGCTTCCCCGGCGCCTCCGCCCAGGTGGTCGAGGAGAGCGTGGCGCAGATCATCGAGCGCAACGTCAACGGCGTCGAGAACATGATCTCGATGAAGTCGACTTCGGGCAGCGACGGCAGCTACGCCCTCAGCATCTATTTCAAGGTGGGCTCGAACCCGCAGGACCATACGGTCAACGTCAACAACCGCATCCTGCGCGCCATGCCGCAGCTGCCCGACGAGGTGCAGCGCAACGGCGTGCTGGTGAAGAAGCAGTCCTCGGCGCTGCTGCAGGTGGTCGCCGTCTATTCGCCCAAGGGCACGCGCGATGCGCTGTTCCTGTCGAACTTCGCCACCATCAACGTGCTCGACGCCATGCAGAGGGTGCCGGGCGTCGGCTCGGCCGGCCTGTTTGGCGGGCTCGACTATGCCATGCGCGTGTGGCTCGACCTCGACCGCATGTCGAGCCTCGGCGTCACCTCGCAGGACGTGGTCAAGGCGATCGAGGCCAAGAACATGCAGGCCGCGGTCGGCCGGGTCGGCGCCGCACCGCTGCTCGACGGCGTCGACTTCCAGCTCAACATCACCGCCAAGGGCCGCCTGACCTCGCCCGAGGAGTTCGGCAACATCACCGTGCGCGCCAACCCCGACGGCGCATTGCTGCGGATCCGCGACATCGGCCGTGTCGAGCTGGGTTCGGCCAATGCCGACGTCACCACGCGCTACAACGGCAAGCCGGCGGCCGGCATCAACGTCTACCAGCTTGCGGGCGCCAACGCGCTGGCCACCGCCGAGGGCGTCCGCCAGATACTGAAGGATCTCGAGGACCGGCTGCCCGAGGACGTCGCCTTCGAGGTCATGTACGACACGACCGTGTTCGTCGAGGCGACGATCCACAGCGTGGTGAAGACGCTGATCGAGGCCTTCGTGCTGGTCGCGGTCGTGGTCTTCCTGTTCCTGGGCAGCGTGCGGGCGACCCTGATCCCCATCGTCGCCGTGCCGGTGGCGCTGATCGGCACCTTCGCGGTGATGCAGATGATGGGCTTCTCGCTCAACACCGTGTCGTTGCTGGCGCTGGTCCTGGCGATCGGCATTGTGGTCGACGACGCCATCGTCGTGGTCGAGGCGGTCGAGCACACTTTGGAGAAGGAGCCGCATCTCACGCCGGCCGAGGCCACCGAGAAGGCGATGGCCGAGGTCACGGGACCGATCATCGCCATCACCCTGGTGCTGCTCTCCGTGTTCATCCCCACGGCCTTCATGCCGGGCATCGCCGGCAAGCTCTACCAGCAGTTCGCGCTTACCATCTCGGTCGCCATGGTGATCTCGGCGATCAACGCGCTGTCGCTCTCGCCGGCGCTGTGCGCCCTGCTGCTCACCCGTCGCAGCGCGCCGCGCGGCCTGATGGCCCGCATCCAGCGCGGTCTCGATGCCACGCGCAACGGCTACCTGAAGCTCGCGGCGCCGCTGATCCGGCGCAGCGTGCTCGCGGTCGGGCTGGTCGCGCTATTTGCGCTCGCTACCGGCGGGCTGCTGCGGATCGTGCCCACCGGCTTCCTGCCCGAGGAGGACCAGTCCTCCTTCATGGCCGAGATCCAGCTGCCCGACGCCGCCTCGACCAGCCGCACCCTGGAGGCGGTGACCGAGGTCGAGGCGATGCTGACGGGCCAGCCGTGGCTACAGAACTTCTTCACCGTGAGCGGCACCAGCCTGCTCGACGGGCTGAACCTGCCCAACCGCGCGATGATGATCGTCTCGCTGAAGCCCTATGCCGAGCGGCCCGGCCACGAGATGTCGGCCTTCGCGGTGCTGGAGCGGCTCAACAAGGCGTTCCAGCGGGTGGCCGCGGCCAACATCTATGCCTTCAACCCGCCGCCGATCGCCGGGCTCGGCAACTCCGCGGGCTTCGAGTTCGAGGTGCAGAGCCTCACCGGCGCACCACCGGAGGAGATCGTGGCGGTGGCGCGCGGCGTCATCAACGCGGCCCAGGCGGCGCCCGAGCTGGCCGGCGTCTTCACCACCTTTAGCGCCTCGACGCCGCAGATCCGACTGGAACTCGACCGCGACCGCGCCGAGACGCTGGGCGTCGCCATCCCCGACATCTTCGCCGCCCTGCAGACCGCGATGGGCAGCAAGAACGTCAACAACTTCAACATGTTCGGCCGCACCTGGACGGTGCGCGTACAGGCCGATGCCATCGACCGCCGCACCGTCGAGGACGTCAACCGGGTGCGCGTGCGCTCGGCGAGCGGCACGCTGGTGCCGCTGCAGGCGATGGCGACGCTGGAACTCACCACGGCACCCGCCACGATCAACCGCTACAACAACCTGCGCTCGGTGACGCTGAATGGCGCGCCGGCCGCGGGCTATTCGTCGGGCGAGGCGATCGCGGCGATGGAGCGGGTGGCGCGCGCCAGCCTGCCGCCCGGCTACGGCTTCCAGTGGGCGGGCACTGCGCAGCAGGAGAAGGAGGCGGGCAGCAAGACCGGCTTCGTGCTCGCCCTCGCGGTGCTGTTCGCCTACCTGTTCCTGGTCGGCCTCTACGAGAGCCTGGCGCTGCCGGTGGCGGCGCTGCTGTCGGTGATCGTCGGCCTGTTCGGCGCGCTGGCCGCGCTGTGGCTCACCGGCCTCGCCAACAACATCTACGCCCAGATCGGCATCGTCGTGCTGATCGCGCTGGCGGCCAAGAACGCCATCCTTGTGATCGAGGTCGCCATGCATGAGCGCGCGGGGGGCAGCGATCCGGTGACGGCCGCCACCTCGGCTGCCGGCCAGCGCTTCCGCGCGGTGATGATGACCTCCTTCGCCTTCATCCTCGGCCTCGTGCCGCTGGTGATCGCCTCGGGCGCGGGTGCGGCGACCCAGCGCGCCGTCGGCACCGCCGTGTTCGGCGGAATGCTGGCCGCCTCCTGCCTCGGCATCTTCGTGATTCCGGGCCTCTACGTCGCCTTCGAGAAGATGCGCCGGGCGGTGCCCGATATGCTGCGGAAACCCTTTCGCGGGCTGAAGCGTCCGGAGAAGCACCAGGGCTGATACGTCGCCGCGCGCACGGCGGCTTCATAGAGCCGCGCTGGCCTTCGAGGAGAGGCAGGAGCTGATTGCGGGGCGGGGATCCCGCCGGTACGCTTCCGTGCCTGCCGCTCCACCGGGAGATGCCGCGTGTCCGCGAGAACCATCCTCATCACGATCGGGCTTTCGGCCTGGCTGCTGGCGTCGGCAATGGTCTTCCTCATCGTCTCCTATACGACCTTCTTCGGCGTCGCCGTCATCGGCCTCGCCATCTGCTATGTCAGCACCAGGTTCGAACTCGATGAGGACGCGAGCTTCCTCGCGGTCCGGCAGCAGGCCAGGCGCGATCTGTCGCCGGAGCAACGCCTCTCCGTGCACCACGAGCAGTCGCTGGCGAACCAGTCGGCGCGCTTCTTCAAGCTGTTTGGCCTGGGCCTCGTCGTCATTGGCCTTTGCGGCGGGCTCTACTACCAGCTCTGATGCCGCCTCAGGCGGCCCCTGATCCGGCCGGCGCGTTCGCGCAGGCCGCGCAGCAGGCCGCCGTTCGACATCGCCTCGAACACGTCCTCGGGTCCTTCGGGGTCGAGCACCTGGTTGTCGGCCAACCACTTCTCGACCTCCTCGAGGTCGGGAATCTCGTAGGGCCGCAGCGATCGTCCCTCGCCGCGCAGTGCCTCGATGGCTTCGATCAGCGAGCCCTTCGCCTCGATCGCCGCGGCGACCTCGTCGCCGGGGACGCCCAGATGCTCGGCGAGCAGGCTGTCGCGCAGCGCGCGGATCTCGCCCGCGGCGCCCTCGTTGCCGGGATGGGCGGCGTCGATCGTGACGTCGCACTCGGTGTCGAGGCGCATCGAGCGGTTGTTCATGTTCGACGAGCCGACATGCAGCACCTCGTCGTCGACGATCGTCATCTTGGCGTGCACGTAGATCGGCTCGCCCGCCTTGGTGAAGGGATGATAGAGGCGCAGGCGCCCGTGCCGGTCGAGCCGGTGCAGCGCCTCGTAGAGGCGGGCGCGGGCGGTGTCCATGGCGACCGGCTCCAGCCAGCCCTGCGACTTGAAGGGATTGACCAGCACGATCTCCGGCCCGTCCGGCTCCTCCAGCCGGCGAGCGATCGCCTCGGCGATGCGGCGCGACGCGAAATACTGGCTCTCGGCGTAGATGTAGCGCTGGGCCCGGGCGATCAGCGCGAGATAGGTCGCCTCGATCTCGCGCACCGGGGCCTCGCCCTCGCCCTCGGGGCGCGAGCGGCAGATCGCCACCGCGATGTCGCGGAACTCCGCGTCGAGCCCGTCGGGCCAGCAGCCGCCGGCGCCCTCCACCGGCGCAAGCTCGGCGCCGCCCGCCATCCTCCAGCGCTGCCGGGACAGATCGCCCAGCGCCGCCGCTGCCGGGCCCTCCAGGATGGTGGTTGCATCGTGCCAGGGCGCGTAAGGGGTGCCGTCCGGACCGATGCGGTGCGGATCGTGGTCGAGATGTTCCGGCGTGTCCCAGCGGTTGCTGGTCATGTCGATGCCGCCGCAGAAAGCCACGCAGTCGTCGATCACGACGATCTTGTGATGGTGCGAAGCGCCCAGGGTCGCCGCGCTGTCGAGCCGCGTGTGGATGCGGCGGTGTGCCATCCAGCGGATCAGGGTGAAGATCGTCGTGCCGCGGAACAGGCTCCGCACGGCGCCCATGTTCCAGCGCAGCAGGAAGACCTCGAGATCGGGATTGCGCTTGACCAGCCACAGCACGAATTCGCCCAGGGTGCGCGGCTCGCCGGGCAGCCGCTCGTCGGAGAGCTCGATGCGGGCGTCGAAGTCCCAGCCGATCAGCATGATGCGCTTGCGGGCCTTCAGCATCGCCTTGCGGCCGACCTCGAAATAGGCCTTCGCGTCGACGATCAGGCCAGCCCGTGTCGCGGTCTCCCGCCGCCAGAACGGGGCCGTTGTGTCGATGCTCGCCGCGTCGGTGCCGTCGGTGTCCTTCATGGGCCCACGGTAGCGCATCTGGCGGTCGTTTGGGTGACGACGGGCCTGCGGCAGTGGCGGGGACATGGCGGGCGGGCTCCGGTGCCCCGACGCCGGGGCCGTGGTATCTGGAGGCATGGCAACGACGGCATTGCGCGAAAAGTTCCAGGATCTCTATTTCGGCGACAGTCCGGAGGCGCGACGGTTCCGTTACGGCCTGGTCGGCTTCGACATCGCCACCATCGCCGTGTTCCTGCTCTCGCCGTTCGGCGGACATCAGCCGTGGATGATCGCCCTCGACCTCGCCATCGGCATCCTCCTGTCGGTCGAGTTCGCGGCGCGGCTGTGGGTGCAGCGCCGGCCGCTGCGCCACCTGTTCACCCTCTCCTCGGCGGCGGACCTGATCGTGATCCTGTCGCTGCTGCTGCCGGTCTTCCTCGAGAACCTGGCCTTCCTGCGCATCGCCCGGGCGCTGCGCCTGCTGCGCTCCTACCACCTGCTGCGCGACCTCAGGCACGATTCCGAGTGGTTCCGGCGCAACGAGGACATCATCCAACGCACGGTCAATCTCGGCGTCTTCATCTTCATCGTGACGTCGGTGGTCTTCGTCACCCAGCACCACATCAACCCGAACATCGCGACCTACATCGACGCGCTCTACTTCACCATCACGACGCTCACGACCACGGGCTTCGGCGACATCACCCTGACCGGCCCCGGCGGCCGGCTGCTCGCCGTGATCATCATGGTGGTCGGCGTCGGCCTGTTCCTGCGCCTGCTGCAGGCCATCTTCCGGCCCAACAAGGTGCGCTTCGAATGCCCGTCCTGCGCGCTGCTGGTGCACGACCTCGACGCGGTGCACTGCAAGCATTGCGGCATCGTCCTGCAGATCCCGAACGAGGGGATCTAGGGGCTGGTCGGGGCTCGAGCCTTCCCGGGCAAAGCCGAACCATACTCCCCACCTCATGCTGAGGAGCGCTCCGCAGGAGCGCGTCTCGAAGCATGGGTACGAGCACCGCGTTTCATGCCCATCCTTCGAGACGGCCCTTCGGGCCTCCTCAGCGACTGTGTCTGAGGTCAAGCGTTTTGCCATGGTGTCCTATCTCTGAGGATGGCGTTGAGGATGACAAG
>NZ_JBQVQG010000009.1:66459-200271 GCF_052439685.1 Reyranella sp. | reverse complement strand
GCCGAAAGCGTTTCGAGCAGCTTCGCAGCCGGCGGGCGCGCAGCCGCCGGCGGTGCCGAGGCCGGCCCTGCAGCTTCTCCGCCGGACGCGCCACCCGCCTGGGCGCGGCGCATGAGGCGGAGCCAGGCCGCCAGTCACGGGGCTTCCGCCGCCACGCACGCTATCCGGTCCGGCGATCACGGTGGTGGCGGCTCCTCCATCGACCTTTCTGAAGGGAACCACTGATGTTCAAGCGTTCGTCCGTCCGTTACGGCTACACACCCGTGCCGGAGACGCCCTACCAGAAGGCCGCGCAGGTGTGGGACGACCGGATCGGCTCCGCGCGCGTGCAGGCCAGGAACTGGCGCCTGATGGCGTTCGGCTGCCTGGTCTTGGCCGCCGGTCTCGCCGGTGGGCTCGTCTGGCAAGCGGCGAGGGGTACGATCACGCCCTGGGTCGTCCAGGTCGACAGACTTGGCCAGGCGCAGGCGATCGCCCCCGCCGACGCCTCCTATCGGCCGACCGACCCGCAGATCGCCTTTCATCTTGCGCGTTTCATCGAGGACGTGCGCGGCCTGCCGTCTGACGCGGTCGTGCTGCGCCAGGGCTGGCTGCGGGCATACGAGTTCACGACGGATCGTGGCGCTGCCGCCTTGAACGACTATGCCCGGCGCGCCGATCCTTTCGCCGGGCTCGGCAAGATGCAGGTCTCCGTCGAGGTCTCGAGTGTCATCAGGGCATCGCCGGAGAGTTTCCGGGTGGCGTGGACCGAGCGGCGCTTCGAAAGCGGTCAGCTTGCCACCACCGAGCGCTGGACCGCCATCCTCACCATCGTGATCGAACCGCCGCGCGACGCCGATCGCCTGCGCAAGAATCCGCTCGGGGTTTTCGTCAACGCCATCAGCTGGTCGAAGGAGCTCGCACAATGAAGTACCGCAGCATGCGGCCAGCCCTCTTCGTCTCCCTTTTTGCCATCACCGGATGCGCGTCCACCAAGCCGCCGCAGATCAGTTACGACGAGAGCGTGCCGCCGCTTCCGGTGTCCTCGGTGCCTGCCGAGGATCCGCCGCCGCGGCCGCTGCACATTCCACCGGCCTGGACGCCGGCGCGGGGAGGACCCGGCGATGCGAAGGATCCGGTGGCGCGCGTCGAGGCCGCCAACGGCGCCGCTCGGGTTGAGCCGCGCCGCGAGGGCTACTTCAACGCCGTGCAGGTGTTTCCCTACAGCCCGGGGGCCCTCTATCAGATCTACGTCGCGCCGGGACAGGTCACCGACATCGCCCTGGAGCCCGGGGAGCAACTGACCGGCTCGGGCCCGGTGGCGGCGGGCGACACGGTACGCTGGATCATTGGCGACACCGAGAGCGGCAATGGTGATACGCGTCGTGTCCATATTCTGGTCAAGCCGACCCGGCCTGCCATCGAGACCAACCTCGTGGTCAACACCGACCGTCGTACGTACCTCATCGAGCTGCGAGCTCACGAGCGACCCTATATGCCCTCGGTCGCGTGGTTCTATCCGGAGAGCCGAGGCAAGAGCCTTCGCGCTCTGCCCCCGGTGCCCGTTCTTCCCGAGATTGCCCAGCGCCGGTACCGCTATTCGATCGAGGGCGACAAACCACCCTGGCGGCCGGTCAATGCCTACGACGATGGGCGCAAGGTCTATGTCGAGTTCTCGCCCGGCATTGTGCAGGGGGAGATGCCGCCCCTCTTCGTCGTCGGCGCGGACGGCAAGCCGGAGCTCGTCAACTCCCGTGCATACGCCAACGTCCTGATCGTCGACCGGCTGTTTGCCGCCGCCGAATTGCGGTTGGGGGGTGAGCGCCAGCAGATCGTTCGGATCGTCCGTACGGACGGAAGGCCACCGCGATGACCGATCAATCTCAGTCGGATTCCACACAATCGACGACCGCTCAGCCTTTCAGGCTGCGATCGGAGGGGCCTCGCGTCACCCGTCTGTCGCGCACTGTGCTGATCGGCGGGACGGCGCTGGCCCTGATCATCGTCTGCGGTGCCGTGCTGTGGGCTTTGCAGAGCGATCGGCTGCGTGGCGTCACGCCGCAAGAACTCTACACGACCGACCGGCCGCGCGTGGCCGACGGTCTGGCGGCGTTGCCCCGGGATTACACCGGGGTTCCCCGAGATGTCCCGCCGCTCGGGCCGCCGCTGCCGGGCGACCTCGGTCGGCCGATCGCGGCAGCCCAGGGTCAAGCCGCCCCATCGTCGCCCGACGCCGAGCAGCAGCGCCGGGCTCAGGAGACGGAAGCCGCCCGCGTCAGCCGCCTGTTCGCTCCCGGCAATCGTCAGACACAGCCTGGCGCCGCAAGTATTCCCCCGTCTCAGCCATCAATGTCGGCAGCGGCGGCTGCGACAGATGAAGCCTCGATCCAGAACGGACAGGACCGCAAAGTCGCCTTCATGAATGCGCCTGTCGATCGGAAGACGACGAGTCCCGATCGTCTGGCGCAGCCTGCTTCACCGTTTGTGCTGCAGGCCGGCGCAGTCATTCCTGCGGCCCTTATCACCGGCCTTCGATCCGACCTGCCGGGACAGGTCAGCGCGCAGGTGACGGAGAACGTCTATGACACGCCGACGGGTGGCGCGTTGTTGATTCCTCAGGGGGCACGGCTGATTGGCGTCTACGACAGCCAGGTTAGCTTCGGGCAGTCACGTCTTCTTCTGGTCTGGACGCGGCTGCTTCTGCCGAACGGCTATTCGATCGTGCTCGAACGACTGCCCGGGGCGGATGCCAGCGGTCAGGCCGGTTTGGAAGACGGTGTCGATCATCATTGGGGCTCGCTGTTCAAGGCCGCACTTCTCTCGACCATCCTCGCGGTCGGCACCGAACTCGGGTCGGACCAGAACGATAGCGATATCGTCCGTGCCCTGCGCCGTGGTGCGGGCGACACGCTGAATCAGGCTGGACAGCAAGTGGTGCGGCGCAACCTCAACATCCAGCCCACTCTGACCATCCGGCCGGGCCATCCGGTGCGGGTCATCGTAACCCGCGATCTCGTGCTGCAGCCTTACCGAGGATAGGAGAAACCCGATGTCCAAGCTCAAACTTGGTGCCATCCTGGACGAGAAGCCGGTGAAGCTGACGGTGGACTTGCCGGCGACCATCCACCGGGATCTCGTCGTCTACGCGGAGGCGCTCGGCCGTGAAACGGGGCAGACGATCGATCCGGCCAAGCTCGTGGGGCCGATGTTGGCTCGGTTCATGTCTGCGGATCGAGCGTTTGCCAAAGCGCGGCGTTCGGCAAAAGCCTCCGCGCAGAAAGTGGACGCTAGGTGAGGGTGGTTGGATGGTGTGTTTGTCGGAGCGTTTCCAGGAATCGGGCAAGAGCCGGGTTTCGGTTGTGCTCCTCCCAGCATGCCGTGAAGGTGATATGGCTGGGGCCTGATGCATCGCGAAGCTCGCGAAAGCGGACGCCGGTATAAGCAAGACTGGTCCATGATTCGCAGTGAACGCTGACATGAAGTCCAGCTTCAACCATTCCCAGGACGTTTTCGTTGCTGACGTCCCACGTCTCGATATTGGGACCATCGCCAGGCGACGAGAGCTTCTTCAGGATTATGTTGCGTAGATCCGATCCGGGATCACGCTGGCTGAGAAGGAAGGTCTCATCCTTCAATTCGCTCCAGTCGATCGCGTCGCTGGTTGAAAGCGGATGCCTTATCGATACCGCAGCGACAATGCGCTCTGACCAGAGCGACATGGACGGTCCATTATGCTGCCGCGCTTGTCCTGCGACAATGGCCACATCCAGCTCTCCCGATCCAAGAACAGTTATCAACCGAGACCGCGATTGCTCAGTGACATTTAAGCGGATACCCGGAAACGTCTTGATGTATTCGGCAAGTACAGTGCGCAACTTGCTAGTCGATACCCCCAGCCCAAATCCAATTTTTACTACACCGGCTTCTCCGCGATCCACCAAGCGCGACGCTGCAACCATGTCATCAATTTCGGCAAACAAACGGCGCGAAGCGTGCGCCATGCTCTCGCCAGCCGGCGTAAGACGTACTCCACCACTTGAGCGTTCGAATAGAGAGACACCGATTTGCTCCTCAAGATGTCTAATACGGCGACTTAATGCCGATTGCTTGAGGTTTAGGGCTGTCGCTGCTTGCCGGAAACTCCCATGCTCGGCGGCAGCGATCACGCTGCGCAACGAACTTAGATCGAGGTTCATATTCCGACCATGCGCTTGTTGAGGATCGATACTGCAGGGAAGTGTGGGCTCCCTCGTCGGGCTTTCATAATGGGCGAAGCCTCGCTCGGAGATTTCCACCAGCATACATTTTTGCAATCTCAGCGGTCTCCAGCGTTGGTGGAACGCTTCCCAGCGCCGGCGACACCTGACTATCGAGCATAAATGGGCTGAAAACTCTGCCTCTGAACGTATCGCCAAGCTCCCTTTTGCATCGGGTTGGGGCGCGGCCATTCTTAGGGCGTGACTACTGCCCTGCGCGCTGGTCGTTATCATTGACTACTATCCGAAATGAGTATTCTGCACATGTAGGAGCATCAATCGCATGAACAATACTCTTAGTTCGCTTCTGCTAACTGTGGCTGTATTTCTACCTAGCCAACTAGCTGCCCAAACGGTTCCACCCCACGGTCTCAAGAAAACTTCGGTGCCGGAGATCGTTTGCCAGTCAGTTGAGAATCTCGGCATGACCGATGAAGGAATGACCGATCCGCAGCTCGCCAGCATAGATTGCAGGAAGCTACCGCCCGGTACCGTGATATTCGTTTCTTGGGACCATAGGAAGATTGTTGGTGGCATGGCGGTGCGTGCAAGGAAAGACTTTCCGGACCGGATTGATTTGTTTTGGATCAGGGAGGGCAGGTTGGTGTCCGTGCCCTCGACTTGCAAGCCACCGCATCTAGAAGCGTGCTGAGAATGGAATCTGTCTGCGGCCTGCTCCGTTTTTGCCGCTGGGCCAGGTCGGATAGTGTTTACATGACCGACAGACGGGATTTGAGGCGGGATGCCTCCTCGGCGGTGATTGTATAACCTGACTGTGTCGGGCGATAAGACCAACTTAATGCACGCAGTGTTCCATCGAGTGATTCTGACAATCAAGCGAGGCAAAAACCTCGTGCAGATGTTTTGTGTTGTCTCGCTGGCGCTTGCCAGCATCTCGCATGTGGTCGCCGACTTTCAAGCGGCGAACCAGCCACCCAGCCAGACCGTCGTTTTAAATCCGCAAGAAGATCAAGGTCCTGACTCGCCAAGGCTTGCGGAGGTTTGCCACAGTTGCTCGGTAGTTTCCTTCGTTGAGGTTTTGGCAGGGGCCTATGTTGCCGCAGTAACAGCATCAGAGGTGCCCGCTGGGCGTCTGATGCGCGTATCGGTATACTCGCAGCGTCTCATCGCGCCCCCACCTAAGGCTTGATCCCCAACTATATCGCCCACTGCGCCTAGTCTCCTGGGGGCGGCACGCTGATGTTTAAGTTGTTCGGATCAGTTATGAAAATCGGTGTCGCAGGAGCGTGCCTCCCAAGGCGACGACAATGGGGGCCACGGGTCTGTCACGGCAAACGTCGTGCGTGGCCGCGGTTAGGGCCGTGGGGGCGACCATTCCTTTGGTCGCCGGTACGATTGTGTTGCCGCTGGGAGCATCGGGCCAGCGCGAAGCAACGCAGCCGATCTACTATTGAATAGGATGGAGCATGGGCGCGGGTCATTCACCTGAATCGGCGCCGGCCGCCGGCACCGCTGCTGCTCAACACAAGGGCCGTCTGGTCGGCGCGCTGACCCTTACAGTCAGTTTCATGGCTATCGAGGTGATAGGAGGGCTGTGGACCGGCAGCCTCGCGTTGCTCGCGGATGCGGCACATATGATGACAGACGCCGGCGGCTTGGCTCTGGCGCTTATCGCCATTCGCTTTGCTGAGCGTCCGGCTACACCGCAGAAGACATATGGCTATGTCCGAATGGAAGTGCTCTCTGCGCTGACCAATGCTGTGGTCTTGCTTCTGCTCACAATTTACATTTGCTACGAAGCCTATCAGCGCTTCCTGAACCCGCCGGACATTCTGGGTGGGCCCATGCTGGCGGTCGCCGCAGCAGGACTTGTCGTCAATTTAATCAGCATGAAGTTGCTGTCGGCAGGATCGTCGACAAGCCTCAATGTAAAAGGGGCGTACTTCGAGGTGTTGAGCGACATGCTCGGCTCGCTCGGGGTCATAATCGCCGCAATTGTCGTCATGCTGACAGGCTGGAAGCTGGCCGACCCCATCATCGGCGCCGGCATTGGTCTGTTCATTATTCCGCGCACCTGGATGCTGCTGAAGCAGGCGATCCACATCCTTATGGAGGGCACGCCTCCCGAAGTCGACATGCTGCTACTCGAGCGCAAACTAAAGGAGATTCCTGGCGTGATCGCTGTGCATGACTTGCACGTCTGGACGATCACATCCGGTATCGACGCAATTAGCAGTCATTTAGTCGTGTCCGACATTGCCCAAGCGAGGGCGATCCTAGTCGCTGCGAACGAAAGCATGAAAACGACCTTCAACATAAGGCACACCACATTTCAGATAGAAGACCAGCTCCTTCGCGAAGCAGAAGGGCAGCGAAGGCTTTAATATGGCTCCAGAGCTTGCTTATGGTAGGCGACTGGCCACCGTCCGGCGCCGCGCCCTTCAGACGGGAACGCTCGTCAAGATCTCCCTTGCGCTCGGTTTGTGCGTTCTTCTTTTAATCGTAGGCGGTTGTTCGCGGGAGATCGGAACGAAATATGAGCCGTCGCTAGCGGACCGACTAGTGCCTGGCTCATCGACGTTTGCGGATGCGGTTCGACTACTGGGCAAACCCTTCAAGACGAGGGGCACCTTGCGCGGCATTACTTGGGCTGAATGGTGGTACCTGAAAGATCATCCCCATCGCACAGAATCACAAAACCTGGTGGCGCTGTTCGCTGCTAACGGCACGTTGCTTTCGATCGTCCGGCGCCACGACAACCAACCCCAGCTTGCACCCTCCAATGACTAGAGGTTCAAGCGCAAAGATCACCGATCCGTTCGAAGTCGGCCTGAAACGTAGCGAAGAGCACTGCCGTGTGAAGTTCGCTCCCTGGGTCGCAACGCCGCATCAGTGCTCAGGTGATTGTATAACCCCTACGCGGTGATAGATAAGCGAACGTGGTGATTAGTATAGGACATCCGCTGGCACTGGCATTTCGACGGAGCGTACGCTTCGTCCGAATGTTCTGCGTACTGTCCTTGGCAATCGCCAGCATCGTGCATGTTTTCGGCGATTTTCGCGCGAACGGCGCAGATATCGATGCAGGGCAGGCTGCGGTTTCCAGCGCATCGAACGACCTCGAAAGCGAGGGCGGCCAGGCTGCGGAAGTCTGTCATAGCTGCTCTGTCTCGCCCTATTTCACCGCAGCATCCGTGCTCTTCTTTGCCGACACTTCTTCGGAAGTGCCTGAAGGACGCCTTATAGAGGTGGCCGCTGCCTTTTCACGCCTAGCAGGCCCACCCCCCAAGACCTGATTTCGTCGTGTTTCGAACATCGCGCCAACGTTTTCGGCGCGGTCGTGCCGATGAACGCTTTTCTGGGATCAAATCATGTCAATTCGCGTAATGGGCGCGCTGTGCGCAGCGCTTCTCGTTGTCACGCATGCAAACGGAGCCTGGTCGCAAACTGCGCCAACGGCAGCGCAACGCGCGTCAACCAGCGGTCAGCAGCACGCGCCCAAAGGGATACTTACCCTTCGTCAGGCTCTACAGCAGGCGGTGAACGCCAGCCCGCGCATCGACATCGCTGACCGCAACATCGGTATGGCCGATGGCCGCCGCCGTCAGGCCGGCGCAATGCCCAATCCGACGATAGGCTTCGAAATCGACAATTTCGCGCCGGGCAATTCCGAGAATGTCGGCGGTGCCGAGACGACGCTGATGCTTAGCCAGCTCATTGAGTTGGGCGGCAAGCGCGACGCGCGTGTATCCGCAGCACTGGGCGATGCAGATGCGATGAAGTGGGAGAAGGATGCGACCCGGCTGGAACTCCTTTCGGAAACGACGCTCGCCTTCGTCGAGGCACTTTCGGTGCAGCGGCGTATCCAGATTTTGGAGCGTCAGGCGGCCACCCTTGAACGGCTTGTGCCGCTGATGCAGCGCCGCGTCGATGCGGGTGCTTCGTCGCCGTCCGAAGTCACGCGAACCCAGACCGCGGTCGGCGTGACGAGACTGGAACGCGAACGCGCGCGCCTGGCTTTTGCGGTAGCTCGGAGGGAGCTCACTGGATTAATGGGGCGTGATCTCCCAGCCTTTACGTCTGTTTCCGGCGACTTTAATCGTCTTGTCCGTCCTGCACCGCTCGAAGTCTTGATCAAGGCGATCGACGACAATCCGCAGCTCATGCGCTGGACGGCCATACGGGCCCAACGTGACGGCGAACTCTTGGTCGCACGCCTAAAGCCCATTCCCGACGTTACGGCCAGCGTAGGCTGGCGCTACTACTCCGACACCCAGCAGAGTGCCGTCCGACTGGGCGTTTCGATGCCGTTTCCAGTGTTGGATAGAAACCGGGGCGGAATCCAAGAAGCGCAAGAAAACTCTCGCAAAGCCCATGCGGAGCGAGCCTCCAACCGGCTCGCCCTGATTACAGTCGTGGCGAAAGCACACGACACCGCAACCAACCAGCTCATCCAGCTTGATCTCATTCGCAAGACGATCTTGCCCGCGGCACGCCAGACTTACGCGACCATCGAAACGGGGTACGGCCAGGGACGCTTCACCGTGCTGGAAATCCTGGACGCTTATCAGACTGTCGCCGACGCGGAGCTGAAGGAGCACGAGGCGCTGACGAGCTTCCATTCGGCCGTTGCCACAATCGAGGGACTCACCGCGAGCCCCGTGAACGTTACGAGGGCACGATGATGAATTTTGCAAAGAAGGCGCTAGGCTATTTGACGGTGGCAGTCATATGCGCCGGCATTTTGGCCGCCGCCGGCTATTACGTCTTCGATACGCGATTTGCCAACCAGTCCAGAGCCGCCGCCGGCGCCAAAGGCGGACACGGCGAGAAGGAAGGGGACAGCCACGATGAGGGTGTGAAGCTCACCGATGCGCAGGTGACGGCCGCAGGTATCGAGCTGCTGACAGCAAGTCCCCGGGAACTGCGCGATACTCTGCAGCTGAATGGCACGGTGCAGCCCAACCAAGAGACCCTGGTCAAGGTGACCCCACGCTTCCCCGGCGTCATCCGCAGCATGCGCAAGCGGCTGGGCGACAAGGCTAAGAAAGACGATGTGCTCGCGAGCGTCGAGAGCAACCAGAGCCTGACCGTTTATGAACTCAAAGCACCGATCGACGGCACCGTGATCGACCGCGACGGCACGCTGGGTGAGTTCGCATCGGAAGCGCGGCCGATCTTTACTATCGCCGACCTCTCCTCGATGTGGGTCGATTTCGCGGTGTTCCGGAAGGACTTCTCGAAAGTCCGGATCGGGGACGCTGTTTCCATCGACGTTGGCGACGGCGGTGCACCCATCGAAGCCAAGATCGACTACCTTTCGCCAATCGGCGCTAGCGATACGCAATCGGCCATAGCGCGGGCAATCGTTCCCAACAGTGGACGCCTGCGTCCGGGCTTGTTCGTCGACGGAAAGGTCGTCCTGTCGGCGCGCCCAGTCGATGTCGCCGTCAGTACAAACGCTCTTCAAACGCTCGAAGGCAAAAACGTCGTCTTCGTTCGCAACGGCGAAACGTTCGAGGCGAGAGAGGTCGAACTAGGTAATCGGGATGCCGATTGGGCAGAAGTTATATTCGGCCTCGTCGCCGGTGACGTTTATGCAGCCAAGAATAGCTTCGTGATCAAGGCGGAGATCGGCAAGGCCGGCGCCGCTCACGAACATTGAGGCGGGAGACCCAACATGATCGACAAGATCCTGGCATTCTCCATCCAGAACCGATGGTTCGTCATCATGATGAGCATCGCGGTCGGTGCGCTGGGTGCGTGGAATTTCACGCGCCTACCGATCGATGCGGTGCCCGACATCACCAACGTGCAGGTGCAGGTCAACACTGTTGCGCCGGGCTACTCCCCGCTGGAGGTCGAGCAGCGCATCACCTTCCCACTGGAAACCGCGATGGGCGGCCTACCGAAGCTCGAATACACACGCTCTCTATCGCGTTATGGCCTCAGTCAGGTCACCGTCGTTTTCAAGGACGGGACCGACATCTACTTCGCCCGCCAGCTCGTGAACGAACGCATCCAGCAGGCCAAGGAGCAGCTTCCGCCCGGCACAGAAACAGCGATGGGACCAGTCTCAACTGGGCTCGGCGAGATCTACATGTATGCGGTTGAAGCCAAGCCTGGGGCGAAGCGGCCGGACGGCGAACCCTATTCGGCCACAGACCTGCGGACGATCCAGGATTGGATCATCAAGCCGCAGCTCCGCACGGTGCCGGGCATTGTCGAGGTCAACACGATCGGCGGCTACGAGAAGCAGTTCCACGTGCTGCCCGATCCCGCGAAGCTGATGGCCTTTCGCCTCACGTTCCGCGACGTCATGCAGGCGCTGGCGACACACAATGCGAATGTCGGCGCAGGCTATATCGAGCGCAACGGCGAGCAGTATCTGGTCCGCACGCCGGGACAGGTGAACACGCTGCCGGAGATCCGCGACATCGTCATCGGCACACGCGGCGGAATTCCCATCCGAATTTCCGACGTGGCGGAGGTCAAGGAAGGAACCGACCTGCGGACGGGCGCCGCGACGCTCGACGGCAAGGAAACCGTCATCGGCACGACGATGCTGCTGATCGGCGAGAACAGCCGGACGGCCGCTCAGCGCGTTGGCGCCAAGCTGGACGAGATTGCTCGCTCGTTGCCTGACGGAGTTGTGGCGAGGGTGATCTACGACCGGACCAAGCTTGTCGAGGCAACAGTCTGGACAGTCGAGAAGAATCTGCTCGAAGGCGCTCTGTTGGTCGTGGTCGTGCTGTTCCTGATTCTCGGCAACTTCCGCGCAGCCTTCGTCACGGCCTGCGTCATTCCGCTGTCGATGCTCTTCACCATCACCGGCATGGTGGAGAACCATATCAGCGCCAATCTGATGAGCCTCGGCGCCATCGACTTCGGCATCATCGTCGACGGCGCGGTGATCGTGGTCGAGAACTGCCTGCGCCTGCTGGCCGAGGAGCAGCACAAGCGCGGCCGGCTGCTTACACGGAACGAGCGCTTCGAGACCATTCTTGCGGGTGCCAGCGAGGTCATCAAGCCGAGCCTGTTTGGCACTGTGATCATCGGCGTTGTCTATCTGCCCATCCTTACGCTGACCGGCGTGGAAGGGAAGATGTTCACACCCATGGCCCTCACGGTGCTCATGGCTCTTTTGGGCGCCGCCATCGCCTCGATGACACTGGTGCCTGCAGCAGTGGCGCTTCTGGTCACCGGGAAGGTCTCCGAAAAGGAGAACTTCTTCATGCGCGGCGCACTGCGCCTTTACGCACCGGCGCTCGAAGGCGCCATCCGGCTGCGCTACGTCGTCGTTGCGATGGCCTTCGTGCTGGTAGGCGTGGCAGGCGTCGCGGCTTCGCGCATGGGTGGGGAGTTCATTCCCTCACTCGACGAGGGCGACATCGCCATGCATGCGATGCGCATACCCGGCACCAGCCTGACCCAGTCGGTTCAGATGCAAGAAGCGCTCGAGAAGGCGATCCTGGAATTTCCGGAAGTCAAGGAGGTCGCGGCCAAGATCGGCACGGCCGAGGTCGCAACCGACCCGATGCCGCCGAATGTCGCCGACAACTTCATCTTCCTGAAGCCGCGATCCGAATGGCCAGATCCCAACCGCTCCAAGGCCGACCTGGTGACGGCCATCGAAAAGCGGGTCGAGCAGATTCCGGGCAACAATTACGAGTTCACGCAGCCCATCCAGATGCGCTTCAATGAGCTGATTTCTGGTGTCCGAAGCGATCTCGGCATCAAGATCTTCGGCGATGACCTCGATACGCTTCTGTCAATTGCCAACAAGGTCCAGTCCGTCGTGCAGGCCGTACCCGGCGCTGCCGACGCGAAGACCGAACAGGTGAGCGGCTTGCCGATGCTCACTGTGAAACCTAACCGTGCGGCTCTCGCGCGTTATGGCATTACGCTGGCGGAACTCCAGGAGGTGGTGGAGATCGCCGTCGGAGGCCGAGAGGCGGGGCTGATCTTCGAGGGCGACCGCCGTTTCGATATCGTGATCCGGCTACCTGAGCGCATGCGCGTTGATGTCGATGCCCTGTCGTCGCTTCCGATTCCCATTCCTGCGCAAGTGGCGGGAAAGGAGAACGGAGCCAAGGATGGTCGCGCGATCGTGCAGACTGGCCTTGGCGTGGCGGCCCCGTATGTGCCGCTCTCCGCCGTGGCCTCGATCGAAATCGCACCAGGTCCCAATCAGATCAGCCGCGAGAACGGCAAGCGTCGCATCGTCGTTTCGGCGAACGTGCGCGACCGCGATCTCAGTTCCTTCGTGAGCGAAGTGCAGAGTCGCGTCACTGAACAGGTCAAGCTGCCGGCGGGCTACTGGATCGGTTGGGGTGGCCAGTTCGAGCAGCTTGTCGGCGCTACAAAGCGCCTCGCCATCGTCGTGCCCGTCGCGCTGTTGCTGATCTTCGTCCTCCTGTGTATGAGCCTGGGGTCGGTTGGCGATGCACTCCTGGTCTTCAGCGGCGTACCGCTGGCTCTGACCGGCGGTGTGGCTGCTCTCGTGCTCAGGGACATTCCGCTCTCGATCAGTGCAGGCATCGGCTTCATCGCTTTGTCTGGCGTTGCCGTGTTGAATGGCCTGGTCATCATCACCTTTATCCAGGGACTGAGAAACCAGGGGCGCACGGTCGCGGACGCCGTGCGCGAGGGGGCCATGAAGAGGCTCCGTCCTGTGCTCATGACCGCGCTAGTCGCGTCGCTAGGCTTCGTGCCCATGGCGATCGCAACAGGCGCAGGCGCCGAAGTGCAGCGGCCACTGGCCACCGTCGTCATTGGCGGGATCATCTCGTCGACGATCCTGACGCTGGTCGTTCTACCGGCTCTGTACGCCCTGTTTCATCGAGACAAACCTGTTCAGGAAGAGGAGATGGCATGAAGAAGATCATGATCGCAGCGATGCTGACACTGTGGGCTGGCATGGCGGTGGCGCAGCATAACCACGCCGCTACCAAGGGACCGAACGGCGGGCCCGTCCACGATGTGGCCGGGGTGCATGCCGAGCTTGTGATGGTCGGCAACGCCGTGACCATCAACCTGCTCGACGAAAGCAACAAGCCGACGTCCGCTAAAGGCTTTAGCGGCTCTGTGCTGATCGTTGCCGGATCTTCTCGCGAAACCGTGCAACTCGCCGTCTCCGGCGATAGTTCGCTGAAGGGTGAGGCGAAGGCGACCATTCCGTCGGGCGCACAGGTAACCCTAGTGCTGAAGAACGCCGCCGGAAAGTCTGGTCAGGCCAAGTTCTAAGGGAGTCAAGGAGCGGCAGTCCCGCGGGGCTGCCGCGTCCCCACCTATCGTTCCGAATGGAACAGCTGCCCCATCTCCAGGGCGGTCGACAGGAAATGTACTCGCAAATAATGCTTAGTGTCGTGGCAGAGAAATTGTCGCTGAACGCCGGTGAGCGCCGCTGGCATCGCGAGCGCAGATCGGCTTGGCTGCGCCTCGTGGCCCTCGCGATATTGGTTGTGAATCTCGGGCTCGCTGGCAAGCAGGACAGCGGAATCGTCCATGCGAACGTCGTCGTTGTCTACGGCGTCCTGACGATCATAGCTTTGATTCTCGCAGAACTCCGAAGAGGGACGACGTGGCTCTCTTGGTTCTATGTGGTTATGGATGCAATGCTCGTTGTCATTCTCTTTCACGAGCATCTCTTTGCGCCCGGCAAGGATCTCGATCACACGCTCACGGCACCGTCGCTCGCAATCGGCTTCGTTCTGCTGACCCATGTTGCCCTCCGTCTACGGCCGGTGCTTGTTTTCCTGTTCTCAGGTTTGGTAATTTTGGGTTGGCTGGCATTGCTGACTGTCGCGGTGGAAGCCTACTTGGGAAAGGGCGCGGCCCACGCGCTCGATTGGTCAGCGTTTCTCACGGAAGCGGCACTCGCCGCAGCGTTCGGCTTTGCCGCGCTGGTTTGCGGTTTGCTCACCCACGATCACAATGTCCTCCTGAGCACTGCGGTCCTGGCGGAACGACGGCGCGCCAATCTCAGTCGCTTCTTCTCGCCGACTGTCTTGACGGAGCTGCAAGCGACAGGAACCTCACTTGACCTCGGTCGACGCGAAGTGGCTGTGATGTTCGTCGACCTGCGCGGGTTCACGAGTCTGAGCGAGACGATCCCCTTGGAAATGCTGGCCAGGCTCCTAGCTGAATTCCGGGAACTGGTAACGCGCGAAGTATTCGCGCACGGAGGCATGATCGACAAGTTCATAGGCGATGGAGTGATGGCGGCCTTTGGCCAGCCGAAATCAACGGCGGACGATGCTGCACGCGCCTTGGAATGCGCCGTCCATCTGAGTCGTAGGCTGCATGACTGGTCCGAGATGCGGCGGCGCCGGGGCGACGTGAATCCTCGCGCTGGTATCGGTCTGCATTTTGGTACTGCGATAGGCGGCGTCCTCCGCAGTGGCTCGCATGACGAGTTCACCCTCGTGGGCGACGCGGTCAACGTCGCGCAGCGCCTGGAAAGATTGTGCAAACCCCTGGACGCGTCGATCGTTGCGTCATGGGAGGTCGTCGAAGCAGGCGATGGAAGAGAGCTAACCGACTGGAAGTACGAGAACGGAGTTGAAATCGAAGGGCGCAGTAGGCGAATGCGCATCGCTTATGTTCCGAACGAAGTGGGGAGAGTGACGGGGGAATTGATTCAGCAAGGAGTCTGCCGATGAAAGCGTTTGTATTGATTGCCGCGTTGTTTCTGCTTTCGAACTTGTCGCAGGCCCAGGACGGCAGAGACATTGTCACCGGCCCTCATGACGGCAAGATGCAGGAAATTGCCGATGTGGAGGTAGAACTGCTGGTAAGCGAACGCGAAGTAACGCTTTGCCTGTGCCGTCAGAACGCACCGATCGATACGAGCAACTACAAGGCCATCGTGACTGTCGTTTCGGGGGCGAGCCGCGAGCAGATCGTGCTTCGGCCCACCACCGCGGGCAGGTTGGGAGGGAGCAGCACATCAGCGCTGCGGCCATATTCCGTCTTGTCACTAGAACTGACCTCACCGAGCGGCACGACAGGCACTATCAGGTTTTAGGAAGACATCTCATGCCGACCCGATCCCCAACGAACGAAACGCCGAAACCACATTCGCACTCTCATGCGAAGGGAGAGCCGCACGGGGAGAAGGGAAGTAGGCATACACATTCACATGCGGGCTTCCTTGGTCGGTATGCCGAGTTGATCCTATCGCTCGGGAGCGGACTGCTGGTGGGCTTAGGCTTCGCGATCGAACAAGGGGAATGGGCACCCGATTGGGTATCGCTGGCACTCTATTGCGGGGCTTATCTGGCGGGCGGCTCCTACACTTTACGCGAAGCCTTTGAAAACATACGCCGCGGCAGGTTCGAGATCGACACGCTTATGCTGGTGGCGGCGGCGGGCGCGGCGGCCATTGGCGCCTGGGCCGAAGGCGCATTGCTTCTGTTCTTATTCAGCCTTGGACATGCGCTTGAGCACTTTGCCATGGGCCGGGCTACGCAGGCCATAGAAGCCCTTGCCGAGCTTGCGCCCCAGACTGCGACCGTGAAGCGTGACGGACAGACGCATGAGATTCCGGTTGATCAATTGACCGTTGGGGAAGTCGTCGTCGTGCGGCCGAACGAACGACTACCTGCGGATGGCTTCGTGATCCAGGGACAGTCGAGCGTAAACCAGGCGCCTGTAACGGGCGAAAGCATTCCGGTCGACAAACAGCCCGTTCCAGACCTCGACATCGCACGGACTAGACCGGAGATCATTGCCTCTTCGTCGCGTGTCTTCGCAGGGACCATTAATGGCTCGGGGGCGCTCGAAGTCCAGGTGACGCGCAAGGCAAGTGAGACCGTTCTGGCGAAGGTCGTCAAGATGGTCAGCGAGGCGGAGTCTCGCAAGTCGCCTACGCAACGCTTCACCGACAGGTTTCAGCGGTTCTTCGTTCCAGCCGTCTTGATCCTGGCCGTCTTGCTGTTAGGGGCGGGGCTGGTCGTCGACGAACCGTTTGCCGCGAGTTTCTACAGGTCAATGGCGGTTCTTGTTGCCGCCAGCCCTTGTGCGCTGGCTATCGCAACGCCAAGTGCCGTGCTCTCGGGCGTTGCACGAGCGGCTCGGGGCGGCGTTCTCATCAAGGGCGGCGCGCCACTCGAAGCATTGGGCGCCGTCCGCGCCATCGCATTCGACAAGACGGGTACCCTGACCGAGGGAACCCCTCGCATCACCGACGTTGAGCCAGTGGAAGAGGTAACGGCCGAGGAGTTGCTGGCAGTCGCGGTGGCCGTGGAATCCGCCAGCGACCATCCTCTGGCGCTCGCGATTGTGCAGGACGGACGTCAGCGCCTTGGGAATCGAACGCTGGAGCCCGCGAGCGACGTGCGGAGCCTCACCGGCCGCGGCGTCCAGGCTAAGATCGGTGGCGATGTCGTGTGGATCGGGAAAGCGGAGATGTTCGGCGCGGATGGTGTACCAGCTATCAGTCCTGCCGCCAGGTCCGCGATCGAATCACTCCGCAATTCTGGGCGGACAACGATGGTGATCAAGAAGGGGGAGAGGGATCTCGGCGTCATCGGGCTGATGGACTCGCCGCGATCGGCCGCACGGCAGGTGATCGTTCGGCTGCGTGAACTGGGTATTCGCCGCATGGTGATGCTTTCGGGTGATCATCAGAAAGTAGCAGATGCGATCGCTAGCGAAGTTGGCCTCGATGACGCCCGCGGTGATCTTATGCCCGAGGACAAGGTCAAGATCATTGGTGTTCTTAAGGAGGAGTCGCGGCTGATCGCGATGGTCGGAGACGGTGTCAATGATGCTCCGGCCATGGCGGCCTCTACGGTTGGCATCGCCATGGGCGCTGCAGGTTCCGATGTGGCGCTGGAAACTGCGGATGTTGCCTTGATGGCAGACAGGCTTGAGCATCTTCCCTTTGTCGTTGGTCTCAGCCGATATACGCGCTCCATCATCCTGCAAAACCTGTTCGTCAGTCTCGGTGTGGTGGCACTGCTGGTACCGGCGACAATCTTCGGCCTGGGAATAGGACCGGCTGTCGCGGTCCACGAAGGATCCACGCTGCTTGTCGTCATAAATGCGCTGAGAATACTGGCATATCGGAGTGACGCCCCGTGACCAAAGAGCGGTCGGCTCTCTCCAAGCAGATGGAGGAGGGTGCATACAGTCTCAACCCAAAGATCCTTTGGATGTGCATGTGGGGAAGCAACTCCGCCGACGGCGCTGCGCCCTTGGAATCCGATTGATGAAGTTCAGCAAGAATGTGGGTGTAAGCGTACGACAGCTTCAAAGCTTCGAAAGCGGAAGCAACAGGGGCATAGCCCGGCGACTAACCCAATACCTAAGGTTCAGGAGTATCCTATGAGACGACTCACCTATGCATTCGCGCTACTTGCGCTGACGGGATGCTCTGGCACAGTGCCCGCATCGGGCGAAACCTCTGACGGCGAGACGTTCACTGGCACCTTTAGCCGGCGATCCGATGGCATTGGAGGCGTGGTGCTGTTGCGCAGCGACAAGGGCGCGAGCTGCGAAGGTCGATGGAATCTCGACGAGGATCAGACCGGCTCGGCGGTCGTGGTCTGCAGTGACGGCCGATCCGGAACTGCGGAGCTTTCGGCCCAAGAAGCCAACGGCACGATGAAGGGTATGCTTGGAGGAAAGCCCTTCAAGGGGACTTTTCAGGATCCCATCCGCGTCCACGCGGAATAACTTGTTCGGCGATGACGTGGCCGTCCCTCGCAACCGGAATCGAGGGCCATTCGGTCGGTGTGGTCCATACATCAGATAGACTCGTCACCATCTGCGGACAATCTTCCAGGGGAACCGGGCGAGGCCACCCATTTGCACTACGTCGAAGCGTTTCAGTACCCATCGGGTGCCGTGCGCCTCGAATTTGCGTTCACCCAATTTCTCGGCCGCAGCCGGCTGCGCCCTGTTTTGTGGGAAGCCTGACCTCGATCAGTGCCTCCCGATCAGCTATTCCCTGTCCGTTTCTTCTCGGTACTTTTTGTCGGTGAGCGCGACGTCACGAGCTTCGGAAGGCGATGCATAGGCTAGTGGATCTCGTCTAACATTTGAGTCCCGCTGAGGATTCCCTCTGCGGGTCGGGCATGCGAGTCTGTCGCATGCGACCAGGAATATCCATTACGCTCAAGCCGGCCGTCCGGCGCCGCCTCGCGGCGCTGGCGAGGGACCGCAACGCCGCCCACAAGCAAGTGTGGCGGGCCGAGATCGTGCTGCTGAGCGCTGCCGGGATCGGTACCAACGAGATCATGCGCCGGACCGGCAAGTCCAAGACCTGCGTCTGGCGCTGGCAGGAACGCTTCATGCAGGAAGGCTACGAGGGCTTGCTGCGCGACAAGACGCGGCCGTCGCGCATCCCTGCGCTTGGGACCAACGTCGCCGAGCGCGTCGTCGCGCTCAGCCAAACCGAGCCTCCTGCCGAGGCGACCCAATGGACTGCGGCCATGATGGCGAAGGCCGTCGATATCAGCGCCAGTTCCGTCCACCGTATCTGGCGCGAACACGGCCTTCAGCCGCACCGCATCAAGCAGTTCAAGCTGTCCACCGACCCGCGGTTCGTCGCCAAGCTGCGCGACATTGTCGGCCTCTACGTCGATCCACCCGCCCACGCTGTCGTCCTCTCGGTCGACGAGAAGAGCCAGATCCAGGCGCTCGACCGTACCCAGCCGGGCCTGCCCATGAAGCCGGGACGCGCCGGAACGATGACCCACGACTACAAGCGCCACGGCACGACGACACTGTTCGCCGCCCTCAATGTCCTCGACGGCACCGTCATTGGCCGCAACATGCAGCGTCATCGCCACCAGGAGTTCATTCGCTTCCTCAATACCGTCGAGGCGCAGGTCCCGAGGCGAAAGACGATCCATGCCATCGTCGACAACTATGCCACCCACAAGCATCCGAAAGTGCAGCAATGGCTCGCCCGCCATCCGCGGTGAACCTTCCACTTCACGCCAACATCGGCGTCCTGGCTCAATGCCGTCGAAGGCTTCTTCGCAAAGCTCTCACGACGTCGGCTCAAACGCGGCGTCTTCCGATCCCTCACCGACCTTCAGGCCGCCATCAATCGCTTCGTCGCCGAAACCAACAACGACCCAAAGCCCTTCGTCTGGACCGCCGATCCCAAAAAGATCATCGCCGCCGTCAGAAGAGGGTACCAAGTGTTAGATTCGTTCCACTAGGTGACATCAGACTTCTCGGCACTCTTTTGACGAGCCTAGAGGCTAACAGAAGATGGACCTTCAGGATGTCCCTCGGACACTGAAGGCGAGGGCATCGCTCTCGCCGGCGGCACTAAGCTGCTTTCCGTCGCAACGGCCGCTTTGTTACTGCCATGGCGATCGGCAACGACTTCGTCGGTCGGCCAGTGCATTTCGCGAACAGCGCGATGGCCCTGTCACACACCGCGCAATGTTCTTCGCAGCAGTCGTGCATCAGAAACGCGACGAGGTCGGACAGCGCAGAGAAGATCGCTCTGTAGATGATCGATCGCCCCTCGCGCCGGCTTTCGATCAAGCCGGCCTTTGTGAGCTGATGGAGGTGGAAGGAGATGCGCGAAGCCGAGGCGCCGTCCAAAGCTTCTGCAATCGCCCCTGCAGAACGACCGTCCGCGCCGGTGACCACGAGCATCCGAACGATTCTTAGACGGGTCTGGTTTGAGATGGCCGCGAACGCGTCCAGAGCTTGATTTTCTTCCATTTGTCGCTCAATAGTTCAACATGATTTGAAATGTATCTGTTCTCTCCGGGGCAGCGCAAACAGGGCCAATGGATGAACCATGACCGGATCGCCACGCGCGGGCCAGCAATCGGCTCCGCTTCGTGGCTGCACAAGCTGACTTGTGTTGAGGCGCCAATACGCCGCAATCGCGAAGCTCCGGCGGGGAAGCACTCGGCATGGCACGAGGCGAACTGCGCGACCTTCTCGAAACACGCCAGGTCGCAATCTATTTTTGAGCCGTGTTGCTCGGCACGCTCGCGGGCGTCCTGATCTCTGGCACTGAGCGACTTGAAGGGGCGATCAATCCAGCGCTTGCGCTAATGCTCTTCGTCACCTTCCTGCAAGTGCCGATCGCGTCGCTAAGAAGCGCTTTTCGCAATGGGCGCTTCTTTGCTGCCTTGCTCGCCGTGAACTTTATCGCGGTGCCACTGTTGGCTGCTGTACTGATTCAGTTCGCCCCGGCTGATCCTCTCATTCGGCTGGGCGTGCTGTTCGTGCTGCTGTGCCCCTGCATCGACTACGTCGTTACTTTCTCCCATCTCGGCCACGCCGACGCTCGCTTGCTGCTCGCGTCATCGCCGGTACCCCTGATCATGCAGATGGTGCTGCTGCCGATCTGGATCGCGTTGCTACTGGACGTTGACACGGCCCGATTTGTTCAAGTCGGAACTTTCCTGCATGCATTTCTCTGGCTGATCGCGGCTCCCTTGGGGGCGGCGGTGGTGTGCCAGTTCTGGGCCGCTCGCAGTTCCGTTGGCGCCCGCGCGTACGAGGCGCTCGGCCTGCTGCCGGTGCCGGCGACCGCCGCCGTGCTGTTCATCGTGATTGCTGCCGTCGTACCGCAACTCGGTCCGGCGCTGACAGCGGTGCTCGGCGTCGCGCCCTTGTACGCAGTGTTTGCGATTGTCGCGCCTCTGGTCGGCTGGATCGTCGCGGGCCTTGCCCGGCTGGATGCGCCCGCCACCGCCGCTGGCGCTGGCGGTGGCGGGCGCAATCCCGCTCGTGCCAGCGGTGATCGTCGCTCAAACGCTCATCGAGCTGGTCGCCTCGCTCGTTTACATCCGGGTGATGCCGCGTTTAGGATCGGCGGATGAATAGTAATCGTCCGACAGGTGTTGAATAGGGGGCGCTGCGGGACCGCATCCGCAACTGGCGTTGCGCGCCTGCCGACGGCGCCGCCGGGGCCAGATGTAGCCGACCGCCGCTGCCGCAAGAATGAGCGCCAGGCCGAGGAGACCGGCCACGGCGAATCCGGCACCGCCCGCTGCGAATAATGCGACGATGGGCGCCACGATGAGAGGCGCACAGCAGGCCGCGCAGGCGGCGAGCGCAACGCCGCCCGTCGCGGCGGCGCCCTTGAACAGTCTGGACCGGATCACGCCGCCACCTTCGCATTGATGAAGTGATCGAACAGGTCGCTGGCTGCCGCCTGCGCCGAGGCCGACGGAGCACGGTGAGGGCCAGGGCGACGGTGCCGTTTTCCAGATGAAGGTCGAAGGCTGCGAAGGAACAGCACTGCGTTTCCTGGGCCACCAGCTCCTGGATCTCGGCGAAGGCGGTCAGCCTGTAGTTAAGGTGGAGGCGCCGGCCGTCACGGCGGCTGCGCAGCAATGCCCTCGGGCGAGGTCGCGAATGGCGGCGACCCGCCGATCCAGCGACCTGCCGTCGAGGGTGCAGACGTTGGCAGCGCGGCTCCAGCAACACGCTGGGCCTCCGGGCCGCAGCCCGAACAACAGGCGCTGGCCGGCGTTTTCTGTTGATTGGCGTACATTCTGAACAGCCCTTCGATCACGTTGGCCAGACCCTAATCCTTCAAGTAGCTTGAAGGGCAAGCGGAGACTTTCCATGTTAACCATCGGTGGTCTGGCCAATGCGGCTGGCGTGACGGCGCCCACGATCCGCTACTACGAGGAGATCGGCTTGCTCCCGCAGGCCGGCCGGACGAGGAGCGGCCAGCGCGCCCACGACCGCGACGACGTTGCGCGCATCACCTTCATCAAGCGCAGCCGCGATTTCGGATTCTCCATCGAGCAGGTGCGCGTGCTGGCCGGACTCTCGATCAGCCGCGACAAGGATTGCACAGAGGTTCGCGACATCGCGCGCGTCCACCTGAACGAGGTACGGACCCGTCTCGCTAACCTGAAGGCACTCGAGCGCAGCCTCGATCGGTTCGTTGCTGCGTGCAGCGACGTGTGCGCCGGCGGTGCAGGCGTCGACTGCGTCATCTTCAAGGACGTTGCCGAACCGTCGACGGGCTGTTGCGGCACGACGCGGTCCGACAGCGACGAGGCCCGGCTGGCCGGGAAACGGAACGCGCGGCGATCGCCAACAGGTAGCGGGGCATCGAAGCCTCTTAAGGCCGGCGCGCGCATGCGGTCGTGATCCCGATCCCGAGGACATTAAGGGGATTGCACGCAGCAATCCATCTTGATCCTGTAGGGGCTACGGGACGCGTCATACCCGGAGGACAGGATATGGTCGTTTCCCGTCACCATGTGCTTGGCGCCGAGACAGATGAACGGCAGCAGGTGAATCCCGCAATTCCTGGATGTAGCCTTTGTCGCCCTGGGCGACGGCGTGGCCCCAGGCAGGCACGGCCACCAAAGCGACTGCCAAAATGTCGGCGCTCAAAGCCGGCGGGAGGCGGGCATACGTCAGTCTGGCTACGATCATGGGGTTTGCCATATCCGGTCCAGGGGGATAGGTCTGATGACCATGAGCGGACAACACAAAACCCACCCCGACATCGTGAAGCGCCTGAAGCGCGCCGATGGGCATCTGCGTAGCGTCGTCGAGATGATCGAGGGCGGTCGCTCGTGCCTCGAAATCGCCCAGCAGCTCCACGCGGTGGAGAAGGCGATCAGCGAAGCCAAAAAAACGTTGATCCGCGATCACCTCGATCACTGCCTCGAGGAGACGGTCGGGCCGCTGCCCAAGGCCGAGCGCCGCTCGATCGACGAGTTCAAGAAAATCACCCGCTACCTCTAGGTCCCATGCCCTCGTTTGCCGACCTCCTCCAGCAAGGCGCCGGAAACGCCTGGCTGTTCGTGCCCAGCGCGATCGTGCTGGGCGCGTTGCATGGGCTTGAGCCCGGCCATTCCAAGACGATGATGGCCGCCTTCATCGTGGCGATTCGCGGCACGGTGGGGCAGGCGATCTTGCTCGGCCTGTCGGCGACGGTCTCGCACACCCTCATCGTCTGGGGCATCGCGCTCGGCGGACTGTATTACTGGCGCGGCCTGGAGGCCGAGACGATTGAACCTTATTTCCAGCTCGCCTCGGCTGCGACCATCATCGGCATTGCGCTCTGGATGCTGTGGCGGACATGGCAGGACCAGAAGCGTGCAGTGGCCGCGAGCAGTCATCATGGTCATGGTGCCCATGCACATCCTCTTGGCCATGTGCATGGCCCGGCTCACAATGAAGAAGTCCGGCGCATCGACACCGGCCATGGCGTGCTGGCGCTGGAGATATTCGAGACCGGTGTGCCGCCCCGTTGGCGCCTCCGGAGCGAGAGCGGTCACGGCTGCGCTGCTATGGACGTGACGGTCGAGACCGAGCGTCCTGACTGTGACCGGCAGATCTTCAGCTTCGTTGCGCGCAACGGCTTCCTAGAATCGGTCGAGGAGATTCCCGAGCCACACGCATTCATGGCTCGGGTGCGGTTAACACACGGCGACCATTCGCACGAGTACGATGTTGCGTTCGTCGAGGGTGATGGCGCCGATCACATGCATGAGGAGCTGCGTGGGCTGAATGTTGCGACAGGCGGCTATCAGGATGCCCATGAGCTTGCCCACGCCAACAATATTCGCCACCGCTTTGCCGATCGCAACGTCACGAAGTGGCAGATCGTTCTGTTCGGCCTGACGGGCGGACTCATTCCATGTCCAGCTGCGATTACGGTTTTGCTGCTCTGTCTTCAACTCAAGGAAGTCGCTCTGGGAGCGACGCTGGTCCTGTGCTTCTCGATTGGCCTGGCCCTGACTCTCGTCACCGTTGGAGCCGCTGCGGCGCTGAGCGTACGTCACGCGACCCAACGCTTCGCTTGGTTCTCGACTTTTGCTCGGCGCGCGCCCTATTTCTCAAGCTTACTGATCATAGGTGTCGGCCTTTATGTCGGATTCCATGGCTGGCGCGGCCTCGTGTTCTAGCGGATGCGCCCGAGGACGGACGCCACCGAGCAATCCCAAGATTAAGATCAACGGCGAGGTGACTAGTTCGAGATAGACCAGCCCTTGAGGACTTGGTGGAAGTTGCAGCCGACCATCGCCCGGCCACCGCGCCGCGGGTCGACACCAAGCTTGCCGAAGCAACCGATGGTGACGGCCGATCCGAGGCTGATGCCGGCGGCGATTCCCGAGCTGCTCGGGGGCAAAGTAGCAAGCAACGGTTTCGGGTTCTTTGTAGGTGAGAGCAACGCTCCCGCCGGCGGCACTAAGCTGCTCTCCGTCGCAACTGCTGCTTTGCTATCGTTGTCGCGACCGGCGACGACTTCGTCGGCCTTCGAGTGCATTTCGCAAACAGCGCAATGGCTCTATCGCATGCCACACAATGTCCTTCGCAACAGCCGTGTATCAGAAACGCAACGAGATCGGACAGTGCGGAGAAGATCGCGCTGTAGATGATCTATGCGCCTCGCACCGGCTTTCGTTCAGGCCGCTCTGTTCGAGCTGATTGAGGTGGAAGGAGATTCGCGCGGCTGGGGGCTTGTCTACGACGATTTGCGACGTCTTGATTGCATGTCATGTGCCGCGTGTCGTTGAGCCCCAAGACCCTGACGCTGTGGCGGGCATTCGACGCCTATTTCAGTCAGAGCGTCGATTACCGTAGCGTAATAGCCGCAGGGCGTTGGCGGTGACGAGCACCGTTGCGCCGGTGTCGGCGAGGATCGCCATCCAGAGCGGCGTGCTCCCGACGAGAGTCGTCACCAGGAAAATGGCTTTCAGGCCGAGCGCGAGAGCGATGTTCTGCCAGATGTTGCTCATGGTCGCCCGCGACAGCGAGATCAGCGCAGCGACGCCTTCGATTCGCTCCTTCATCAGAGCGACGTCGGCGGTCTCCAGCGCAACGTCGGTGCCGCCGCCCATTGCGATGCCCACCGATGCGGCAGCGAGTGCCGGGGCGTCGTTGATGCCGTCGCCGATCATCGCAATCGGTCCTTTGGCGCGGTAGGCCGCAATCGCGGCGAGCTTGGCGTCGGGCAGGAGCTCGGCCCGCACGTCTAGGCCGAGCAGGCTGCCGATCGACGTAGCCGTGCGTGCATTGTCGCCGGTCAGCATGACGCTGCGCACGCCGAGAGACCGGAGCTTCTCCAGGCCGGCGCGCGCATCCGGACGCGGCTCGTCGCGCAGCGCGATCATTCCCAGCGCCTGGGCGCCCTGCAGGACGACGACCACGGTCTTGCCGGCCTGCTCCAGCGCCGCGACCCTGTCCGCTTGATCCGGCGTGAGCGCCGACTTTCCCGCGGCATGGCGTGGGGATCCGACCGATACGAAACCCGCCTTGAGGCGCGCCGTCACCGCCTTGCCGGGGGTGACGCTGCTGCCGCCGAAGGCGCGGGGAATGTCGAGCCCGCGCCGCTCCGCTTCGGCGACGATGGCGAGACCCAGCGGATGACTGGAGCCACGCTCGACGGCGGCCGCCATGGCCAGCATGTCGTTCTCGTCACCTGCAAGACACACGATGTCGGTGATCTGCGGCTTGCCGCGCGTCAGCGTGCCTGTCTTGTCGAACGCGACGGTCTTCACCTTGCTCAACGTCTCCAGCGCGGCGCCTCCCTTCATGAGGAGGCCGCGCCGGGCGCCGTTGGCCAGGCCCGACGCGACCGCGGCCGGCGTCGAGATCACAAGCGCGCAGGGACAGGCAATGAGGAGAACGGCCAGGCCGCGATAGATCCAGGTGAACCAGTCGGCGCCGAACAACAGCGGCGGCCCGACGATCACCAGCAACGAGATGGCCATCGCCGCCGGCGTGTACCACTGGCTGAACGTCTCGATGAAGCGGGCCACCGGCGCCTTGGTCGCTTGCGCCTCTTCGACCGCATGGATGATTCGCGCAATCGTGTTGTCGGCGGTCGTGCGGCTGATTTTGACCTGCAGCTCGCCGTCGATGCCGATGCTGCCGGCATAGACGGTCGAGCCGGGCTCCTTCAGCACGGCCACCGATTCGCCGGTCACGGGCGCCTCATCGACGCCGGACGTGCCGTCGATCACGTCGCCGTCAGACGGCACTCGGTCGCCCGGCCGGACCAGCACGACATCGCCGATCTGCAGCGCCTCGACGGGCACGGTTTCGACCTCGGATCCGCGCAGCCGGCGGGCCGTGCGAGGCACCAGGTCCATCAAGGCCCTAATGCCGGCCCGGGCGCGGCCCGATGCGAGGCCCTCGAGCAGCTCGCCAACCGAGAACAGGAAGATGACGAGGGCGGCTTCCGGCGCTTGGCCGATCGCAACCGCGCCGAGGGCGGCGACCGACATCAGCATCTCGATGCTGAAGGGCGTTCCGGACAGAGCGGCAACGATCGCACGCCGCCCAATGGGGACCAGTCCGATGGCCGTGGCGGCAACATAGGCCCACGTCGCCCATGACGGTTCGATGTGGGAGACGATGTAGGCGACGGCGAGCAGCGCCGCGGTGCCGATGACCAGCCTGCCTCGCGGCGACCTCCACCACGGGGCGGTCGCAGCCTGCGCGTCGTTGGCCGGGGTCCGTGCCACATCGGAGCCGGCCGGCGTGTAGCCCAGCGCTCGGATCTTGCCTTCGATGACTGCTCGAGAGGTTCGATCCTCGTCGAGCGTCACTGAAAGCAGTTCCTGCCCATAGCTCACCGAAATGTCGGTGACGCCGGGAAGCCGCTTCATGGCGTTCTCGATCTTGGTCGCGCAGGCGGCGCAATCCATGCCGCCGACGTGCAACTTCAAAGGAATGGTCATGGCGCTTCCAGTTATAGCATCAAAATTTCAGCTCGCCTGCGTGTCGATAAATCGCGGTGTCGGCGGCTAGCAGCGCGTCAGCAGACGCAATCCCGCGATCAGAAGAATACCGCTGAGCACGAAGCGCGTCGTGCGTTCGGACAGAAAGCGCCGTCCGATCATAGTGCCCAGGGCCGCGCCGACGAGCGCGGCGCCGGCATAGACAGGCAATTCGGCCGCCATCGTCTGCCCCGCGGCCAAGGCGCCGGCGAGGCCGGTCAACGAATTGCCCAAGATGAACAGCAGCGACAGCGCGGCGGAATGGCGGAGCGACGTCCAGGCTAAGACGATCAGGGCAGGGGGCGATGACCGCCGCCCGCGCCGGTCAGACCCGACAGCAGGCCCGCCGCGCCGCCCAGCAGCGCTAGATCGCGTTATGCTCCTTTGTCAGCAGGAAACAGACAAAAGCGGCGAATGCGAAGGTGGCCGCGAGTGCGCCCTCTGCACCAAACACGGACCATTCGCTGGCGGCCATCGGATGCAAATTAGCATGCACAAATAGCGTGACAGCGAGCAGCGATAGCGAGCCCGTCAGCACGATGGTAGAAAACAAGACCACAAGAGCTGGTCGCAGTCGCAAGGCTGCATGCGTCAGCAACAGAAAGCCGACGGCGAGAGAAGGGGCAGTCAGACTGTGATCGAACCTCTGACCTCGAGCAAACAGGTGTTCGTGAAAAAGGGCCACTACCAACAGGGCATCGATGACAACGAAGACCGACGTGAACCAAGCTGGCCCCCTTCGTATCCAGGTAAGCACCAAGGCAACGAAGGTCGCGATCACGTAACCGCCGATCACTTGAGCATGCACGAGCAGGCTATCGCCGTGGTTGCTAGCCATAAGGTTAAGCACGAGCACGGCGAAGACCAGCACCCGCAACCACGCGGACCGTATTTCGCGGCGCCACCGGAGTTCCTCCAGCGAAAGGCCGGCTTCATTTATAGCTAGCGCAAACAAAGGCGTTAGATTCGAAATGCTCTCAGCCGCAAGGCATTTGCAATGACACTGAACGAGGACAGCGCCATGGCAGCTGCTGCGATGATCGGCGACAGGAGGATGCCGAAAGAGGGGTAGAGCACGCCCGCGGCGATCGGGACGCCGGCGGCATTGTACACGAAGGCGAAGAAGAGATTCTGGCGGATGTTGCGCATCGTCGCTTCGGACAAGCGTCTGGCCCGCACGATGCCCATCAGGTCGCCCTTGAGCAGCGTCACGCCTGCACTCTCGATGGCAACATCTGTGCCGGTTCCCATGGCAATTCCTACATCTGCCGCAGCCAGCGCCGGCGCGTCATTGACGCCGTCGCCGGCCATGGCGACGACGCGGCCTTCGGCCCGCAACTTCTCGATGATCGCGCTCTTCTGTTCGGGAAGCACGTCCGCTTCGACCTCGGCAATGCCGAGCCGGCGCGCGACGGCTTCCGCCGTGGTGCGGTTGTCTCCGGTAAGCATGACGACCCGGATGTTCTCGGCGGTGAGCGCGCGGATCGCCTCGGGCGTTGTCGGCTTCACTGGATCGGCAATGGCAAAGACAGCCGCCGGGACTCCATCCACGGCAAGGAAGATCGCGGTTGCGCCCTCGAGCCGGAGACGCTCCGCTTCTGCCTGCAGACTGTCCGGACTGACGCCGAATTCCGCGAGGAACTTTGCGTTGCCAAGCACTAGTTTGCGACCGTCAACCGTGCCGACTACGCCCTTGCCGGTCGGCGAGTCGAACTCGCTTACCTCTGATAATTTAATCTTCCGGTCGGCAGCTTCCTTGACGATCGCCAGGGCAAGCGGATGCTCGCTGGCCCTCTCGGCACTTGCCGCCAGCGTCAGGACCGCGATCTCCGTGAACTCCTTGCCAGGGACGATGGCCACCACCTTCGGCTTGCCCTCCGTTAAAGTTCCGGTCTTGTCGACCACCAGCGTATCCACACGCTCCATGCGCTCCAATGCTTCCGCGTTTTTAATCAGGATGCCTGCCTGCGCACCGCGCCCGACGCCGACCATGATCGACATGGGTGTGGCAAGGCCCAGCGCGCAGGGACATGCGATGATCAGAACGGCGACGGCGGCGACGAGCCCGTAGGCGAGCCGCGGCTCTGGTCCAAACACGGACCAGACGATGAAGGCTGCAATCGAAACGGCGATCACGACGGGCACGAAGTATCCAGAGACCTGGTCGGCCAGCCTCTGGATCGGCGCGCGACTGCGTTGAGCTTCGGCCACCATCTGGACGATTCGGGCGAGCATCGTGTCGCGGCCCACCTTGTCCGCGCGCATGACCAGGGCCCCCGTCGAATTGAGGGTGCCGGCGATCAGACTTGCACCCGTCTCCTTGGTGACGGGCATGGATTCGCCGGTGACCATCGACTCGTCGATCGCCGACCGGCCGCTCAGCACCTCGCCGTCTACGGGCACCTTCTCGCCCGGCCTGACGCGCAGGCGATCACCGACCGAGATGGCGTCTAGCGACACAGTCTCGTCGCTGCCATCCTCCTTGAGCCGTTGCGCGGTCTTGGGGGCGAGATCAAGCAGGGCCTTGATGGCGCCGGAAGTCTGCGCACGCGCGCGGAGCTCGAGCACTTGGCCCAGCAGGACGAGCACCGTGATGACGGCCGCGGCCTCGAAGTACACTGCCACCGAACCATCGCTGCTCCGAAAGGCGGCCGGGAACAGACCAGGCGCGAGGACGGCCACGACGCTGTAAATCCAGGACACGCCAGTGCCGACGGCAATCAGCGTGAACATGTTGAGGTTGCGTGTGACCATGGACTGCCAGCCACGCACGAAGAAGGGCCAGCCGGCCCACAACACGACCGGCGTGGCCAGGACCAGCTGAATCCAGTTGGAAGTCCTCTGATCGAGCAGCATGTGAAGCGACGTGAGGTGTCCGCCCATCTCGAGCGCCACGACGGGCAAGCTGAAAGCCAAGCCAATCCACATGCGCCGCGACATGTCGATCAGCTCGTGGTTCGGGCCATCGTCGAGCGAGACCTCTGCGGGTTCGAGCGCCATGCCGCAGATCGGGCAGCTCCCCGGACCGACCTGTCGGATTTCTGGATGCATGGGGCAGGTAAAAATCGTGCCGGGCGCTACGGGAATGGCGGGTGTCTTGTCCCCTGGCTTGAGATAGCGGGCCGGCTCCGCCTCGAACTTCTGCAGGCACTTGGGGCTGCAGAAGTAATAGGTCTGGCCTTCATGCACGGTCGTGTGCTTTGCCGTCGCGACGTTTACCGTCATGCCGCACACGGGGTCCGTCGCGGTGTCAACCGCGGTGGGCTGGGGATGGGCATGGCCCTGATGGGCGGCGTGTCCGCCGCTGCAGCAATCGTGTTTCATGGCTTGCCATGTATACCCTACAGGGGTATGGTTCAAGGCATGGATGCTAAATTAAAGAAATCTCAACTCGCCCGGCTCGGCCGCATCGAGGGTCAGGTGCGTGGAATCGCCCGAATGATTGAGGAGGAGCGGTACTGCATCGACGTGCTGACGCAGGTCCGCGCCGTGCGCGCCGCGCTGAACAAGGTCGAGCAGGAGACGCTTGCTGACCATCTGCAACATTGTGTCGCCCATGCCTTCCATGCAGGCTCGGAGAAGGACAGGATCGGTAAGATCGAAGAGATTCTTGAAGTCCTCGACAGTCGCCGCCGCTGACCGCTTGCGATTCTGCTAATTGACAACTCACCAGTCCCTGCTCATTTATTGCCTCATGATCGCCGCGCTTTCTCTAAGAAGGCTTGCACAAGCAGTTTTGCTTGCGCTTGCGGCATGGCTGCTCACTGCGGGTGTTGCATCTGCTCACGGCGGTCATGCGGGCATGGACACGCGGTCTCCGTCAGAAGCGGTGTCATCGCTGCCGGCTTCCCAGAATGGAGATCTCACAGCGGGTAGCGCCGAGCTAGCGGAAGGGAATGAGGCGTTTGTTGAGCGCGGCGAAGACTCTTGCCCGACTGGCAACCCTGCGAAACACGCCGGTAGTTGCTGCACTGTGGCGTGTCATGCTGCAATGGCTGCCCCGGCCATCGATCCTTGGATTGGGCCCAGAGCGGTATTGTCCCTTCTCTCCGGGCTGAGCGACATGCTCGAGGGCCGCTGCGGCGATCGTTCGGAACGTCCACCCAGACTCGTCTGACCGCGTTCGCGCCATAGGCGCGTGTCCGGTAGAGAGCCTCTGATCGGTTCATCACCTCACGACACCTGACTTGCGCGAACTCCAAGAGGTCGCCGCGACCCGTGGCGATGCTCCGTCCGTCGCGTTCACGTTAATTCCGTTTGGGTCGTCATCATGAAATTCTTGGTTCTAGCCGTGCTCGCGCTGGGAGCGGCTTCCTGCGCCGCGCCGCCTTTACCCGAGTTGTCGCCTACCGATGCGTCCAGTTCGGATGCTCCGACCGTCGCCACTCCCTACCAGCCGGTGATGTCCGGCACTGCCCCCCACATGCCTGTCGGGCTAAAGCCCTGGCGGGAACTTAATGATCGCGTCACTCCCGGCGCGGGTCGTTCACAATGAAGATCATCACAAGAACTGCCGCCATTGCATGCGTAAGCTTGCTGGCCGCGGGCTGTGCGAAGTTCACGGACGATGGCGGCATGGCGCCAGTGACCGACAGCATTAGGAAGGAAATTGGCCGTGACGCGGTCAAGCTTTCGTCGCCCGAAGATATGCGTCGCGCACGCGAGCGCGTACAGGCTTTGCTGTCGGAGCCCCTGACCGAAGATACGGCCGTACAGATTGCACTACTCAACAATCGCGGGCTGCAGGCGGCGTACAACGATCTCGGAGTGTCGGAGGCTGAGTATGTCCAGACCAGCCTGCCCCCAAATCCGGCCATTACCGTGGGCCGTTCCTTCGGTACAGGCAGCTTCGTTGAGTTCGGCTTTCAGCTCGTCGGGAACTTGCTCGCATTTGCGACGCTGCCGAGAAAGTCTGAGATTGCGAAGCGTGAATTCGAAGAAGCGCGCTACCGCGCGGTCGCGACGACCCTCAGCCTGACTATTGATGTACGTCGGACTTACATCAAGGCGATTGCTGCCCAGCAACGCCTCGCCCTGCTGGAGCAGGCCCGACAGACCGCCGACGCATCGGCCCGAATGATGCAGCAGCTTGGCGAAACAGGTGCAGCCAACAAGCTCGACCAGGCGCGCGTCACCGCTTTTTATGCCGACCTGAGCGCCCAGGTTGCTCAAGCGCGACTGAGCGTCAGCAGCACACGTGAAGCTCTAAACCGGATGCTGGGCGTCTGGGGAAGTGATCTCACCTATAAGCTGCCGGCTCGTCTTCCGGCCCTGCCCGCGGCCGCGGATGCTCTTGCGGATATTGAAGTCGAAGCGATGAAGCGGCGCGTCGATCTCATCATTCTTCGCTACGAGATCGTGACGCTTGCGAAATCGGCAAAATTCGTCGACGCCACCCGCTACATGTCTTTTCTGGAACTTGGGCTCGGCTTCAGAAACGAAGTCGAAACCAATGATGCTGGCGAACAGACGTCAAAGAACAGATACGGTCTAGAGCTAGGCCTCGTGATTCCGATTTTTGACACCGGTGAAACCCGTGTGATCACGGCGCGGGAAATCTATATGCGCGCCGTCAACAGACTTATCGAGCGTTCCGTTAACGCCCGCTCGGAAGCGCGAGTTGCTTACACGACCTATCGCGCGACCTATGATATCGCGCGATTCTACCAATCGCGCATCGTACCGCTTCGACGCCAAATTTCGGCTGAGGTTCTCCTCCGTTACAACGGCATGCTCGTCGACGTTTTCGAGGTGCTGATCGAGGAGCGTGAGCGAATCACGGCCAACATCGCCTCGCTCGATGCGTTACGCGACTACCACCTCGCCGTCGCCGACATGCAGGCTGCTTTGATTGTTGGCGGCACCGTTCCGCCGTCCGGCGTCATCAACACGACCCCACCTCCGGAAACCGTCCCTCTCGGACTCTAGAAAAAGGGAGAAACACATGAGCATCTCCAGACGCGATCTCGTTGGAGCATCCGGGCTCGCACTCCTCGGCGCTGCCGCCGTAAGCGGGCGTGTCCAGGCGCAATCCATACCCGAAGCGCCGACTGCCACCACAAATACGATGCAGCCGCCTCTCTACCCGACCAGCGGCCCAGACTATCAGCCGGTGGTTACGCTGAATGGCTGGACGTTGCCTTGGCGTCAGAACGGTGACTGGAAAGAGTTCCATCTGGTCGCAGAGCCGGTCGAGCGCGAAATGGCACCGGGCATGACGGCGCGGCTGTGGGGCTACAATGGCCAGAGCCCTGGGCCCACGATCGAGGCCGTCGAAGGCGACAAGGTGCGGATCTTCGTCACCAACCGCCTGCCGGAGCACACCACCATCCACTGGCACGGACAACTGCTCCCGTGCGGCATGGACGGCGTTGGGGGTCTCACCCAGCCGCACATCAAACCGGGCCAAACATTCGTCTACGAGTTCCAGCTCATGAAAAGCGGAACCTTCATGTACCACCCACATGCCGACGAAATGGTGCAGATGGCAATGGGCATGATGGGGTTCTTCGTCGTCCATCCGCGCGATCCCAAGCTGCATCGCGTCGACCGCGACTTCGTCTTCTTGCTTAGCAGCTACGACATCGATCCCGGCAACTACGTGCCGAAGGTCGCTGAAATGCTGAATTTCAACATGTGGACCTTCAACAGCCGAGTCTTTCCAGGAATCGATCCGCTGGTGATCGCGAAGGGCGACAGGGTTCGGGTGCGGGTGGGCAATCTCACAATGACCAATCATCCAATCCACATGCACGGCTATGACTTCGAAGTGACGTGCACGGATGGCGGCTGGGTACGCCCCGAAGCGCGCTGGCCCGAGGTAACTATCGACATACCGGTCGGCGCCATGCGGGCCTACGAATTCGACGCCGTCTATCCGGGTGACTGGGCTTTGCACTGCCACAAGTCTCACCACACGATGAACGCGATGGGCCACGACATCCGTACCTTCATTGGCGTCGACAAGAAGCAGTTTGCAAAGCAGATGCGGCGCATGGTGCCGGATTACATGCCGATGGGAAGTGCCGGCATGGCCGACATGGGCGAGATGGAAATGCAGCTGCCGGACAACACCCTGCCAATGATGACTGGCTTCGCGCAATTCGGGGCAGTTGAAATGGGCGGCATGTTCACAGTCGTGAAGGTGCGCGAAGGCCTCGCCGCTAACGATTACAGGGATCCGGGTTGGTACAAGCACCCGCCCGGAACGGTCGCCTGGGAATGGAAAGGGCCTAGGCCCGCGGCGACTCGCGCTCCATCGCCTACGCCGCCTTCGAAGACCGGTGGCGCGCAACCACGCGCGGTTAAGCCGTCAGATCATGGTTCCCACTAGTAGTTCAATCATGAAGGCAATCTTGAAAGTTCGAACTCTCCTCGCTGTATTCATTGCTGCCGTGCTACTGACCGGCGCGGCCACGGCTAGCCCTGGACACAAGCCAGGCGAAGGGCATTCGCACGGCGACGATGCGGTATATGGCAAGCCGGGTGATCCCAAGAAGCCAGCGCGCATCGTTCAAATCGTCTTCCGCGAGGATGATGGGAAGATGCTGTTTCTGCCCGACAAGCTCAAGTTCAAGAAGGGTGAGCAAGTCCGCTTCCAGCTTCGCAACAATGGCGTCCTCGACCATGAGTTCGTCATCGGCACTGTCGAGGAAAACCTGAAGCACATGAAGGACATGGAAAAGAATCCGGACATGGAGCACGACGATCCTAATGCAAAGCGTCTGAAGCCCAAGGCAACCGGGGAGATCCTCTGGCAGTTTACCCAAGCGGGAACCTTTGACTTCTCTTGCCTCATTCCCGGACACCGCCAGGCCGGCATGTTCGGCACCATTGTCGTTGAGTAAGCCAACACAACTGAAGGAGCATCAAATGTTCAAGAATATCGTCACTATCGTGCTGACTGCGATCCTGTTCTCGGTTCCGGCATGGGCCGACGGCACCATGGTGAAGGCTGAGGTCGTAAAGGTGGACAAGTCAGCTGGAAAGGTCACGCTGAAGCATGGCCCCATAAAGAATCTCGATATGGACGCCATGACCATGGTGTTCCGCGTCGCTGATCCCGCCATGCTCGAAAAGGTGAAAGCCGGGGACAAGATCGAATTCGAGGCCGATCGCGTCAATGGCGCCATCACCGTCACCAAGATGGGCAAAGGGCACTGATGGTGCGCCGATGAAGCGGGCGATGGTCGGCGCCGCTGTTTGCCTAGCCGTGACAGCCATTAGAGGGCCGTCAGCAGTCGCCGACGACCGCGAGTTGCAGGCGATATTGGTCAAGCAAGCTTGCGTAGCCGACATAATAAATCGGACGGCCCTGTCACCGTTGGTCAGCGCCTACGAGGTGACCTGCCTAGGTTCGGGCCGGGTCCTTACCATCGTGTGCGTGGACGCGGACTGCCGCCTGCAGCCCAAGCCGCGACAGGACGATGAAGGCGCGAAAGCCACGGAATCGTTCGATGGGTAGACGATTGTTTGCCACGCCGCGCCGCGACTGGCGGAGGATCGGGTTTGGCAGCGCGATGCTCGTGATCGTTCTCACGGTCATTGGTTTCGTGCTCCTTGGGGAGGGATCGGTCCGCATCGATCCCAGCGACAACAACCAGGTGGCGCTCGGCAAGCGGCTCTATGCGACGGCTTGCGCGAGTTGCCACGGAGCCGCTCTCGAGGGACAGCCGGACTGGCAGCGGCGCCTTCCCAATGGCCGGCTCCCTGCACCTCCGCATGACGCAAGTGGGCATACTTGGCATCATTCGGACACCTTCCTGATGAGCGTCACCCAGCGTGGTCCCGCAGCCTATCCGAAGGGCTATCTGACCGATATGCCAGCCTTCCGAGATTCCCTTTCGGATCGCGAGATCGCAGCGATCCTGTCTTATATCAAAAGCGAGTGGCCGAAGGACATCAGAGTTCGGCAGAACCGCCTCAATAGCGCACGATGAGGGTCTGCCGCTCCGCCGCATATAGCTGACCTTATTGGAGATCGATATTGAGAATCGATCTGGACGTGGCGGTTGGTTGCCATCACTTCACCAATCCATAGATTGCGGGATTCACGAGCAAGGTAAGCAGCGTCGAACTCGCCATCCTGCGAGCATCGGCACAGCGATGCGCTGCATGATCTCCGAACCGGTGCCCTCGTTCCACAGGATGGGCGGTAGGCCGGCGGCGATCGCCGTGGCCGTCATCTTGGGCCGCACCCGCTCGACGGCACCCTCCATGACAGCGCCATGGAGATCGGTGCGCGTGAAGGCACGGCTCTCCTCGGCACATCGGGTGCCGTCGAGCGGGGTCGGTCGCGGTGACGGCGCGGCCTGCCTTGCCCAAACACCGAGGTGACCTCGGGGAACGACTTTTTGATCTTGTTAAAGGTCTGCAGCAGCTCGGCCGACTTGGCCACCGAGAGGCCGGCAGGGTGACCGGCATATAGAACAGCGTGCCCTCGTCGAGGCTCGGCATAAACTCGACCCCGAGCCGCATTGCCGACCACGCGGTCGCGGCAAGAGCAGCCATGGCCAGTCCCACGGTGAGCACGCGCGCCCGTAAGGGGAATAGCCGGGCGGTAGAGCCAGATCAGCGCGATTCATCGGGTTGCGTCGCTCGGGCATATGTGTGGTGCGCTCAGGATACTGATGGATGAACTAAAGCGACGCCTCGCGGAACTTCCCAAAGTCAGGAGATCGTGGCCTACTGTCGTAAGATCTGTTGTGTGCTGTCCTTCGAAGCAGTCGCGATGCTGCGGAGGAGAGGGTTCCTTGTTCGCCGCCTCGAAGAAGGCTTCCCTGAGTGGAAGGCGGCGGGTCTTGCAACGGAGGCTTCAGGCGCTGATTGGCCGCGATTGAGAGTCACGCGGGCCGAGAATCGATGTCTCCGCCTCCATTCCCAGGGTGGCTCAGACAGCGCAACTGCGGAAGCCGGCCAGGACGTCATTTCGATCGGGTGTGAAGAAATTGCGATAGGCGGGTCGGGCAATTCGAGCACTTGTTGCCCAGCAGCCACCGCGCAGCACTTTGCGGCTGCCAAACCAAGGCTGCGAGTAATCCGCGTAAGGATCGGCTGAGAAGCCGTCGAACGGCAGGAAGTCTGAGGCCGTCCATTCCCAGACATTGCCGATCATCTGCCGGCAGCCGAATGAGCTGTCGCCTTCGCCAAGCGCCGCAACGTCAACCGGCCCACCATAGGCAAAATCGAGATTGGCTTTTGCAGGTGACGGCGGATCATCGCCCCACGGCCAGCGTCTGCGGGTGTTGGACAGGCGATCACCTGCAGCTTCGCCAACGGCAGCGGCTTCCCACTCGGCTTCGTTCGGAAGTCGTCTGCCGGCCCAGCGACACCACGCGCTCGCCTCGAACCAGTTGACGAATACAACAGGTGCATCGGGCTGCAGCGGCCGAGCTTCGCGATAGTGCCGCGCCGTCCAGATGCCATCGCATTTGGTTAGCCAGTAGACGGGGCGCTCGGCATTGCGCGTCTGTCGCCATGTCCAGCCGGCATCGCACCAGAACTCACGCCGATTGTAGCCACCCTCATCGACAAAGGTCGCAAACTCGCTATTGGTCACGGCGGCTCGGGCAATATGAAAGGGGGCCAACTCGACCGGATGCGCCCACTTTTCGTTGTCGAAGATGAAGCCGTCGGTTTCGGTTGAACCCAGGCGCCAGGAGCCGCCGGGGACTGCGCCATCGCCCGGCAACGCTCCAGCAGACCGCAGGGGCGCGCCGCCGAGTCCCTGGGGCGGCCCATTCGAGGAAGTCTGGCGCATGTAGCTCTGCGCCTCGACGTGCATGTCCTCATGCCGGATCGAAAGCTCGTAGAAGTAGCGGGCCTCGTCGTCGATTCCGCGACTTAGAAGCTCCTCCTGCCTTGCCAATACGTCAGCCATGTAGCGACGGGTGCCGGCGCGGTCGGGCAGGTCGAGGGTCCAGCGCGTCTTGTGCACTACATTGCTGGAATCCCAAAAAGAGTCGCTGCGCTCGATTAGCGGTGCGTCGCGCTCCGCGTGCCTTAGCGTCCAGTATTCGTGGAACCAGGCGATGTGGCCAATCTCCCAAAGCACCGGATTGACGATTTCGCGGTAGGGGCCCATCAATTCCGCCGATGATAGATCTTCCGTCAAACGCTCGGTGCGATGACGGGCCTCGCGCAGTTGCGCAATCAGGTCGGAGGCGGAAGCGCCGCTGGTCGGGCGAAGCGCGTGGTCTTTGTCCATGAGGATTGTCCTTATCACACCAGCCGGGCCGACTTCACGCACTGGCAATCGGGTCGCGGCGTCCCGATGGGCTGGCATCCTGCGAAAGCTGGGCCATTACGTTACGATGGCGCCTCGCTACGATGGCAAGCGTTTCGATCTTATGGTCGCAATCCATGCGTGGCGGGCCACCGAGTCGATCCAGCGGTTCAAGGCGCTCCATCCGGCGTGCCCGGTCGTACTGCAGCTCAGCGGTACCGATATCTACGAGTATCTGCAGTCTGATCCGGGTCCCACCCTGCGCTCGATGGAGCTGGCGGACCGGCTGATCGGCCTCAACGATCTTGTGCCGAATGTCCTTCCAAAGAGATTCAGGAGCCGGCTTCGCATCATTTTCCAGTCGGCCAAGTCACCGACGCGGGAAAGGCGGCCCAGTGCCCGCGCTGTAACGATCGCTGTCATCGGCCACCTGCGGAACGTGAAGGATCCATTACGGGCAGCCAAAGCGGTGCGTTTGCTGCCGCCAGAAAGCCGGGTCCGGGTCGAGCAGGTCGGCCGTGCGTACTCTCAGCAATGGGCGGCGAAAGCCCGAACCGAGATGAAGGCCAACAAGCGGTACCGATGGCGAGACGACGTTCCCCGCGCGTCCGTGCGCGCGCTCCTGGCCCGCAGCCACGCGATGGTGATCTCGTCGTTGAGCGAGGGCGGGGCGAATGTCATCTCGGAAGCCGTTGCAGCCCGCGTACCGGTCTTGGCTTCGCGTATGGACGGAAACGTCGGTCTGCTCGGCCGCGACTACCCGGGATACTTCCCTGTCGGGGATACAGGGGCGCTTGCGCGGCTGCTGGACAAGCTGGAGCGGGAGCCGGGTTTTGTCAGATTGCTGGAGAAGGCCATCGCCCGCCGCGCACCGCTTTTCCGGCCTGCGCGCGAGGTCGCAGCATGGGGAAGTCTGCTTGCAGAATTGATCTCGCCATCAGGCCGAGACTAGTTGGGGCGCCCCGGACGGGAGCAACTATGCCGCTGGCGCGATGCGACCGCCATTCTCGAAGGTCCTGTAGCGAAGCCACAGCGCGAGCGGGGACGGCAGCGCTGGAAAGCCGGCTACCTGAACGGCGCCGGTGCGCGGCGGCGGCGATTGCGGGCCCGATGATCTCGACGCGCAGTTCCGCAATATCTCCGTGGCGATCTGCCGAGCGCGGCCGGCGGAAAAGCGCCGATTTTCCAGATCGAGACCGCGTACCTGACGCTGATCGCTCGAGCGCGGCACTATATCTATGCCGAAAGCCAATATTTCGCGTCGCGCCGTATCGCCGAGGCGGTGGCGCAATGGCTAAGCCCCCCCCCCCCGATGGCCAGCTCTCGTTGGCAGGCGTTCATCTTCGCTTGCTATCGTCGAGGTTGGCGAATGCAACCTCTAGGTGCCCGCGTTGTTCCCCTTGATCGAGAAGGATCGAAAAGGGGTCGTCAAATGTCCTATGCGCGCCTAGCGGCAATGATTGTCGTGTCAACTCTCGTGATGTTCATATTGATGTATCTCAACACCTACGCGATCGGCCACGTCTTCTTCAGTCAGACGCGGGCCTGGATGGCTGTCGTGATGGGCGCGACGATGGCCGTGCTGATGCTCGGCTTCATGTGGAGCATGTACAAGGGCGGGGCGGCCAATGCCGTGATCGTAGTTTGCGCGACCATAGCGTTCTCGGGCGCCCTGTGGCTGGTGCGCAGTCAGGAGACGGTAGACGACGTTGCCTACATGAAGGCCATGATTCCTCATCATTCGATTGCAGTGATGACCAGCGAGCGCGCCCATATCCGGGATCCACGCGTGCGGGAGCTGGCAGATGGCATTTTGCAGACACAGGTGAAGGAAATTGCCGAGATGAAGGAACTGATTTCTGAACTGGAGCGCCAACCTCCACCGAAAAGCTCTCCGCGGCTCCCGGCGCATCGGTAGGTAGTCACCGTCAGGGCCGAGGTTCCGGCTTTAGTCGTCGAACTGCCTTACTGGGAAGCTAGTTTTCGGCTGGCATGCGTCCCACTGCGGCGTTTCTAAATCATGCCCTCTGCTAGCACACTCAGAGAAAAGAATCCCGGAACCATAAGGGTTTTCGGGCTTTCCTGACCTGCTGATGCTTCCTACGATATGGAATTCGAAACCTCAAAAGCTTAATTCTATTGGGCTTCTTAACACTCTGTTCCAGGCTGAAAGCTGTTGGGCCTTGGGATGTTTGCCATGCTCGCGCTTCTCCGTGAGATCGAAGTTGTTCGGTCTATTTGTGGTGACGGCCCCATCGGATCGGGCGAGCGACCAGCTAGCTTAGCGTCAAAGCTACTGTTCTCTCAGGCGAGGAATAAATCCGGCTGTAAAGCACTCCTAATCTGTTTGGGCCGGGGAGATCGTGAACAAGTCTTCGAAGACATAGCGAACGGCTCATCAACTCTGCCTGAGGTAGCGTGAGCACGACCACGCGATACGCGGTGTATTCAAGTACGCTCGCGCCAAGTGCTTCGCGAAACAGCCCCTGCAGCAGCGCGGCTTTCCAGCGAGTCTGCAATCCCCCGTCCGATGGCGATCAGGCCGAGAGATGAAATGAACCCGTCGCCAAGGAAATCGAGGGCGTCGGCCGTCAGCGATTGCGAGCCGGCAAGGGACCCACCGACGATTTCGATCGCGCCATATCCAACATTGAGAAGAATGAAGATCCATAGCGCGCGCTTGTAAGACGCTGACGCGCGAGAGATCCGGAGTTTCTGTCGTCGTCGCCATCTTCGCTCAGTTGGGTGAGCTGGTAAGGCCCCGCGCGTCGAACTAGGCAGACCGCGTCGGTTGTTGTCGCGCAACGTGCAGGGCCAATAGCCTGACGCCGCGCTCGATCAAGACCCTATGCTCCCGGAACGACACCGACGATCAGCAACAAAATCGCGTTGCCGAACGTGATTAAGTCTTCTCAGTGGCAAGGATGGTTTGAATTGCGGCAGAAGCCGCAAGCATGGCTCGCTTTCTGATCGGCGTGCAAACCCTTTTGAAACATCGGACAGGTTGACTCTCCGGCACTATTTCCGACGCTGGAAGCTTGTGGCAATCCGTCTCCAGTGCGCAACTTCCCATGGAGTTGCTCTTATGGCATTGTGCAGTTCATGAAAGTCGGCGTGTGGCTCCGAACGGTGCTTCCGATCCTTGCGATCGTGGGGCTTATTGCCGGCCCGTTCGTCACCATGATGAGCGTGCCGATGATGGCGGCTGCATCGACAATGTTCGAGATGCCGGACGATATGCCGTGCTGCCCGCCCGAGGAACCCGCCGTTCCGGACTGCCAAAAGGCCTGCACGTTGACGACAGCATGTATGGCGAAGTGCTATTCAATCACGCTGCTGTTTTCGGGCATGGCCTACGTTCATTGGGAGCAGAGTGAAGTTATCCGCCCCGGCAGCGACGTCGCGGGCGACGCGCTCGCGCTAGAGCCTCCCGCCCGACCTCCGCGAACCTAGTACATCGCCGGCGTTTGCACGCCGGCTCGCGCCGCTCCAGCGAGGCTCGGGCGGTTAAGAGCGCGTAGCCATAGGCCACGCAACGCCGGGCCGTGCGCACGGTGCTCCGATGCATCTGGGATTTTTGAACCATGACGACCTTTCATATCAAGCGCGCCCCGATGGCGGCGCTCATGGTCGCACTCTCCGTATCGGCTGTCTCGACGGTGCGCGCCGACATTGCCGACTATGAGTTTCGTCTCGTTCAGACGAATCTAAAGCAAGGCGATGGTGCGATGGTTTCTGTCCGGCTCGTCGACAAGCGGACGGGCGGGACAATTCCAGACGCGGTCATCTTCGCCATGCGGATCGATATGGCGCCTGACGGCATGCCGACCATGACCGCTCCGATCGAGGCCCTGCCGTCGACCGAACCCGGCATCTACCGCTTCAAAACTAACCTGACGATGGAGGGCGGCTGGCAACTCTCGCTGGGGGCCAAGATTCAAGGTGAGAGCGGCACGCTTCAGAACAAGTTGATCCTGAGGGCAGTGCCATGAAGCGGATCGTCCTCACAGGCCTCGCCTTCGCCGCCGTTGTGGCGGCGGGGATCGGAGGCAATTTGGCGGGTGTCCGGGGGCTTCCGGTGCCTGGCGTCCGCGCATGGTTCGGTGTCGAGCCTACGCTTGCGGCTGCTGAGTCGGCCGGCACCGGCATGGTGATCTATTATCAGGATCCCGACGGCAAACCCTTCTATTCGGCAACCCCGCGCCAAACCGAAGACGGCCGGGCTTTCCGTGCCGTTCGCGCCAGCGAGGACGTGAGTTTCGAGGTCAAACCGCCGGCCAGGGCTGAGGCGACCGTCCCGGCAAGCGCGCGGCGTATCCTTTATTATCGCAACCCAATGGGCCTGCCCGACACCTCGCCCAAGCCGAAAAAGGATTCCATGGGGATGGACTATATCCCCGTCTACGAGGGAGAGGACGACGGCGGCTCGGTCGTGAAGGTGTCCCCCGGCAGGCTGCAGCGCACCGGCGTCCGGTCGGAGGTGGTAGAGCGGCGCACCGTCGGCCGGCTAGTGCGGGTGCCGGGAACGGTTCAGCTCGACGAGCGTCGCATCTCGGTGGTTGCAACGCGGAGCGAGGCCTTCGTCAATGATGTGGCGAACGTGACGACAGGCGACCAAGTGACAAAGGGTCAGGTGCTCCTCCGGCTCTATTCACCTGACATCGCTGCAGCGGGCGCTCAGTTTCTCACCGATCTCAGTATCGGCGGCCGCGACGGCGCAGTCGGCGGTGCCCGCCAGCGCCTCGAAAACCTAGGGCTGTCATCTCGGGTGATTGGCGAGATCGAGCGGACGCGCAAGGTCCCACTATCGGTGACGTGGCACGCACCACGCGATGGCATTGTGCTCGAGCGCAACGTCGTCGACGGCATGAAAGCGGCGCCTGGCGAGGTGCTTTTCCGTATTGCCGACATCTCGAGTGTCTGGGTGCTTGCGGATGTGCCGGAGTTTGACTTCGGTGTCGTCCGACTTGGCGCTCCGGCGACGATTCAGGTGCGGAGCCTGCCTGGGCGCAGCTTCGAAGGGCACGTGTCGCTGATCTATCCGCAAGTGGGCGAGGCGACGCGGGCCACAAGGGTACGCATCGAGATCGCGAACCCCGGCGGCGTGCTGCTTCCCAACATGTATGCCGATGTGGAGATCGGCACCGGCGGCGTGACGCCGGTGGTCGCCGTTCCGGACGACGCCATCATCGACGCTGGCACTCGGCAGGTAGTGATCCTTGACCGGGGGGAAGGCAGATTTGAACCGCGTGTGGTCAAAGTCGGACTCCGCGGCGGTGGTTTCACCGAAATCCGCGAAGGGATTGCCGCGGGCGACCGCGTCGTCGTGGCGGCGAACTTCTTGATCGATGCTGAAAGCAATCTGAAGGCCGCGCTGCGCAGCCTGGCAACACCGGAGGCGCAGCCATGATCGCCCGTCTCATTGGATGGTCCGCCCGCAATCTTGTGCTCGTCTTCGTCGGCACGATCTTCGCTGTCGCGGCCGGTGCCTACGCGCTGAAGACGCTACCGCTCGACGCCATCCCCGACCTCTCTGACGTGCAGGTGATCGTCTTTACCGACTATCCTGGTCAAGCGCCGCAGGTCGTGGAGGACCAGGTCACCTATCCCCTCACGACGTCCATGCTGACAGTGCCGAAATCGAAGGTGGTGCGCGGCTTCTCCTTTTTCGGCGTCTCTTTCGTCTATGTGATCTTCGAGGACGGCACCGATCCCTATTGGGCGAGAAGCCGTGTGCTGGAATACCTCAATGCGGCCGCGCAGCGCCTGCCAGCTGGCGTGACGCCGACTCTTGGACCGGATGCTACCGGCGTCGGCTGGGTCTACCAGTACGCCGTTGTCGCCAAGGAGATGACACTCGCCGAACTCCGCTCGCTCCAGGATTGGGTGGTCCGCTTCGGTGCGTCCAATGCAGAGGGCGTCGCCGAGGTCGCCAGCGTCGGCGGCTTCGTGAAGCGATATTCGATCGTGGTTGATCCGAATCGGTTACGTGCGCTAGGCATTTCGCTCGATAGAGTGCGCGATGCCGTCAAGGGGAGCAATGCCGATGTCGGTGGACGCACTGTCGAGCTCTCCGAATTTGAGTTTATGGTACGCGGCCGCGGCTATCTTCGCGGCGTTGCCGACATCGAGAATGTGGTGCTGAAGACCGACCGGGGCGTACCCCTACGGGTGAGAGATGTTGCCCGTGTCGAGGTCGGACCGGACGAGCGGCGCGGCATCACCGAGCTGAACGGTGAAGGCGAGGTGGCAAGCGGCATTGTGCTGCAGCGCTTCGGTGCCAACGCGCTGAGCGTGATCGAGAACGTCAAGGCGCGGCTCATGGAGATCGGGGCGAGCCTGCCCAAGGGCGTCGAGATCGTGCCGGTCTACGACCGATCCGAGTTGATCGACCGGGCGATCGAAACGCTTATGGGCACGCTGATCGAGGAGAGCATAATCGTTGCCCTTGTCTGCGTCGTGTTCCTGCTACATGTGCGTAGCGCGCTGGTCGCCATCTTGATGCTGCCGGTCGGCATCCTGATGGCGTTCGCGGCGATGAAAGTCATCGGACTCGGGTCCAACATCATGAGTCTCGGCGGCATCGCCATCGCCATTGGTGCTATGATCGACGCGGCGATCGTGATGATCGAGAACGCTCACAAGCATTTGGAGCGTGCTCCGCCGGACAAGCCGCGTGTCGAGACCCTGATCGAGGCGGCGAGCGAGGTCGGGCCCGCACTGTTCTTCAGCTTGCTGGTCATCACGGTCTCCTTCCTGCCCATCTTCACGCTGGAATCGCAGGAAGGACGGATGTTCGGTCCGCTTGCCTTCACCAAGACGTTTGCTATGGCGGCGGCGGCACTCCTTTCGGTGACGCTGGTGCCGGCCTTGATGATCGTCTTTGTGCGCGGGCGGATCGTTCCCGAGCACCGGAACCCGATCAACCGCTTTCTGATCTGGACCTACAGGCCGATAATCCAGGGGGTTCTCAGGGCAAAGACCCTGACCATTCTCATCGCCCTCGTCTTGCTGGGCGTCACTGTCTGGCCGGCGCGGCAGCTCGGCTCCGAGTTTATGCCGAACCTCGATGAGGGAACGCTGATGTATATGCCGACAACGTTGCCTGGGATTTCCGTCACCAAGGCGGCCGAACTCCTGCAAATGCAGGATAGGATCATCAAGAGCTTTCCGGAGGTCGCCTCGGTTTACGGCAAAGCGGGGCGCGCACTCACCGCGACCGATCCGGCGCCGATCGAGATGTTCGAGACCATCATCAATCTGAAGCCGAAGGGCGAATGGCGACCGCAGGTCACGATCGACAGTCTAAAGGCGGAGATGGACGAGGCGCTGCAATTCCCTGGCGTCTCAAACGCCTGGACTATGCCGATCCGCGCTCGCATCGATATGCTCGCGACCGGCATTCGAACGCCGGTCGGCGTCAAGGTGTTCGGCCAGGATCTGGCGCAGATGGAGCAGACTGCCCGCGAGATCGAGCGGGTACTGCGGTCCGTAGCAGGGACGTCGAGCGCCTACGCGGAGCGGGTGATCGGCGGTTACTATCTCGACATCGTGCCGGATCGGGATGTGCTTGGCCGCTATAATTTGGCCATTGACGACGTTCAAAGGGTAATCGCGAGCGCTCTGGGCGCAGAGACCGTGACGACCACGGTCGAAGGTCGTGAGCGCTACAGCGTCGCGATTCGCTATCCGCGCGACTTCCGGAGCGATCCGCAGGCAATCGCTCACGATGTGCAGGTGCCGTTGCCCGGCGGCGGCACTGTGCCGCTCGGCGAGGTCGCCAAGGTGGAACTCACACGCGGCGCGACCTCGATCCGCACTGAGAACGGAAGACTCGCTGTTTATGTCTTCGTTGATATCACCGGCCGCGACCTCGGCGGCTATGTCGCCGAGGCGCAGCAAGCAGTTGCGAAGGAAGTAAAGCTGCCGTCCGGCACTTATGTCTCGTGGAGCGGTCAGTTCGAATACCTGCAGCGCGCCGAGGCGCGACTGAAGATTGTCGTGCCGGTGACGTTGCTCGTCATCTTCCTGCTGCTCTATCTCAATTTTCGAGCACTCACTGAAACACTCATCGTCATGCTGTCGCTGCCCTTCGCTTTGGTCGGCGGAATCTGGCTGATGTGGTGGCTCGGCTTCAACATGTCCGTGGCAGTAGCGGTCGGCTTTATCGCGCTCGCGGGCGTTGCCGCTGAAACCGGGGTCGTGATGCTGATGTATCTCGAACAGGCTACAGCGGAGGTGAAGGCGGAGCGAATCCGACAATGCCGGGCCTTCACTGGGGATGACCTTTATGAGGCGATCATGATCGGTGCTGTCGAGCGTGTGCGGCCGAAGATGATGACGGTCGTTGCCATCATGGCGGGTTTGGTTCCGATCCTGTGGAGCGCGGGCGCTGGGTCGGAGGTGATGCAGCGGATCGCGGTGCCGATGATCGGCGGTATGGTATCCTCGACGGTCCTTACGCTGATCGTGATTCCGGCGGTCTACGGGCTGGTGAAGGGCTGGCGACTGCCGCGAAGGGCTGCGGACGAAGACGCTACGAGCGGACTGGAACCAGCCGAACTTAAGGCTACCGCCGAATAGGCGAACGGTTCGACGAGGGCGCGGCGCCGCCGGGCATCACGCTGGACGAGATCCATCTGGGCGTCCTCCCATCGTAGAGATCCGGTTGCTTGGCATTACGCCAAGATTCTGCCAGTGCTAGCGACCTGGTCGTTGAACCATGCGGCTATCCGCGCCGTGCTCGATTTCTGGCTCTTGCCGCAAGATGATCCCAACTACGGCACGCACCGCGACGTATGGTTCAAAAGCACCGCAGAGTTCGACGCGGAGATCACCGTCAGATTTGCAACGCTGCATGCACGCGCTCTTGCGGGCGACCTCGATCATTGGATGAGTGCGGCACACGGGACGCTTGCGCTCATCATCGTGTGCGATCAATTCTCACGAAACATCTACCGAAAAACGGCCAAAGCATTCTCAGGCGATGAGAAGGCATTGGCACTCGCTCGTTTAGCGCTCCGCCGTAGTTACCCGGAGGCATTCCCGCTCGCGGCACGAACTTTTTTTTACATGCCGTTTTGCCACAGTGAACATATCGTCGACCAAGATCTGGCTTGCGAACTAGTCGCCACCATCAACAACCCGTCTGGACTGAAGGAGGTGCTCGAGCATCGAGAGGTTGTACGTGCATTTGGCCGCTTCCCGCATCGCAATGATGTGCTTGGCAGGACAACCACGCCAGAAGAGATGGAATATCTTAGGGCTGGTAAGCGCTGGGGACAGTAGCTCAATCATTCGCGCTCCCAAGTCCAGGCACGAATCTCCTGGCAGCTGTTTGTTTCAATGCTTTCGCTCTCGGACAGCGCGAGGCATGTGAACTGGAATCGCATTGGGTTTCCAGAGTGCGGGGTCGGGGGGACGGCAACGAAACGTTCTCCCCATCGCGATGAGCGCTATGAGAAGAGCAGGACGCGACGCACTTCGGCCTCGAGCCCAACGATCAGCATGTCACTGCCTAGCTGGCATTATCGGACGCGTCACTCGAGAGCGGCTGCATTCAGTTCTCGGCAGGCAGCCACCAGCGCGGTCAGCTTGCGCACGGTTATGGCGTCGCCGCCAGCGTCAACGACGCTAACCAGTTCATCCCCAATCCGGGACAGCTGGGAACGATCGCCGACTGCCGCCTCCAGCCCGGCGAATTTTCGCTGCACAACACCCTGTTGGTGCACCAGTCGGGGCCGAATAACGGTAGGGACCGGCGCATCGGCATTTCCTAAAGGCTGACGCGGGTCAAGCACGCCGGGTCCCAACGACACACCGCGTATTTGGTACACGGCGTCGACAACCATGCCACTTCGACCTCGATCCGCCGCTCGCTTGCGATTTCGATGCGGCAGCGAAGCCACGCATGATGCCTCGTACTCTAGCTATGTTCAGAACTACGCGGAACAGGTCAAGCGGCACATCGAGAAGACACGCCCGGCTGTTGGCCGGACTGAGGCGGGCAGGCGTCAGATGATGCCCAACGCATGGCTGTCAAGCGCTGGGTACGTTGGTGGGTACACTAGAAAAAGCTCTTCGGAAAAAGGACGTGATCGCAGCTAGATAGAAGAAAGTTCGATTCCGTCTCGGGGCACCACTCCACTTTATGCGCTGTCTAAGGCGTTGAAATTACAGCGCTTTTCACTCGGCCTGTTGCGTTTTTCGCGCGGCACGACCTAGCGCATGGCCTCCGCGGCCATCATGATCATGGTCGCCTCACGCGTGTAGAGTTCGGCCTGTTTCTGCGTCTCCCATCCGTAGATCGACATCAGCTGATGGACGGTGGCCTTGTTCTCGGCCGCGATCTTGGTGCCGGCCTTGCGCAGCCCATGGGCTGAGCAGTGCGGAAGTCCGACCTGATGAGGCTTCAAACAGCTGTCGAACGTGTCCGCCAGATCGGAGGAGAGGCCCCCAACCTCGTGGAACAGCCTCCAGACGATGCCCTTCGTTTCCGTCTCGGACAGAGACCACGCGTCGCCGTCCATGGCACCGTGCGCCCCACCTATTGACCTCTGCAGGAGGGGGGCACGCGCTGCGACGCAGTCTGGACCAGTCGCCCATGCGAAGGACACAAACCCCTCCAGGAGACATGTCACTTCGCGCAGCGCTTCTTCTTGACGCCTTTCCTGGATCGCCATGCCACCGTCAAGGACACTTCGGATGAGCGACAGGGTGGCGAGGCCATCGGCGACAGCGTAGCAGCGAAGATGGACGCCAGTGCCTTGGTTAACCCTTGGGGCGACAACAGGTCGTCGTCTTCATCGATCATCGGTGTAGTGGCGTCAATGATCTCCTTGATGAAAGCGGCGGCAGCGTCAGATATTCGGCGACCTCTCTAATCATTTCTTCATCGTAAGGGCCCATGCCCTTTTCGTTGCCTGCGAGGGCGGCGCCCCAGTGAGATGGCCAAAATTCGTTTCGGGTTCAGCAAGGCGTCAGCTCATTCCCATACGGCATCCAGTCGATCGATTGGAGGTTGCATGGTTGGATTGCTGCGGTTCTGGGGCTGCTCTTGGGTAGCACTGGGAACTTTGCTCTTGGGGCTCTACGACTGGAAAATCCTGCACCACTTCCCAAGGGGACCGGAACTCCTTGAGGGCATCGTCGTGCTGCCAGGTCTTCTGTTCATCGCCCTGTCGTTCCTGATCCCGTTACGGGCCGAGAAGGACTAGCTCAACATCCGGGCTTGGGGCCGTGGCATCCCTCCGTAGGGCGCTGCCCTCGGGCCTGTGGACTTAGGCTTCTTCCGGAGCTGCCGCGACGCCCGCGGCAGTGAGGATGACAATTCCTCTTTGTCCAGCAGAAGCGATCCAGTTCATTTCTGCCGCATAGCGGCGCCCTGCATCGAGCAATTCAGGCGACCATGGCGAGTGCGAGAAATGCCGAACCAGTCCCCCGGGGCTGAAGGCATGTCCGGCCTCTGTGTTCAATTGCCAGACGGCCAATCGCAAGATCTCCTTGGCTGCCGCTTCTGCTGACGGTGTGTTCACGCTGTTCGCCTTCCGAGTTGGTCGTCAGCCAAGGTAAGCAACAGTCCTCGGCGGCGATAACGCTATTGCGCCAATCAGTTTTCGCCGTCGGCTGCGTGGCAGGAGGTCGGCCCACGCGCATCGAGATGCGGGCCGATAATGTCCTGGCCAAGTTCGGTCCGCAGCATGGCCGATCTCAGCAAGAGGGCCAGGGTCGAGATGTCCCGAATGGAGGATCGTCTATGGTGGCCTTGAAGACGCTCGAGGTCCGGCTCAATGAGCGGGGCCAGATCCTCAAGCAGTTCGGCAAGGTCTGTGACGCGCTGGGCAAGGGCGGCGCCAACCGCATCATGACGATGGCGCTGAACAAGGAGGATGACGGCGGCGGCCGCACCCAGGTCCGCAAGGCGTTGCGGGAGCAGACTGGCATCTTCCCCCAAACCCACACGGCTACAGTAGCTCCAGGTCTGTGGATCTCGTCGACCTGAGCCTGCGTCAGGGGCAATTCAGAAAACGCGGGAACACTCAATCATTCTGGCCGCCATCTGGGAACTCCATGAAGACCTGGGTCTCCCGTCCAGCGCGACAATCCGGTGAGACGAACCTCGCAGTCCCGACGTCCAGGATTCTGACTTTACCCGCGCGATTGGAAGTGTTTCCTCCCAGTGCCCAGTCATTACTGGCCTCAGCGTCGCCGTTATTCAGCCCCGCTCCAGTAGGTCTTCCAAACGCTTCCGGATCGCAGTCACAGACCTTGCCTCTCGCGGGCTCGCCCGCGTGCACAGCCGTTGCAACGAATATCGCGGCCAGTGCCAGCAGCCCGATGCGCTTCATCTTCTCTCCCCGAAAGATAGGCGTGGCCCAGCCTAAGGTGGATTGAGCGGCTGTTCTCCACGGCGGTGCGAATCTGTCCCGCTTGCCGGCCTTCGGAGCATCGGCGAATCGCTTCCGGCGAACCGGCCCTGACACGGGTCAACGAACCGACGCGGATCCTTCATGGGGCGGCAACACGCCCGGCATATGGGTTTTCGCGTGGTGTCCCGGATTCGTAGCATCCTCGACCAGCGCTGGCCGTCTCTCGCTTGCTGGATGATCGTCGCCGCCGTGCTGGCCGGGGCCGCGCTCGGCCGCGAGCCGGCGGTCGCGATCTACCTCGTCAGCTTCGTCTATTACGGCCTCTACTGGTACGCCTTCGCCTGGGGCGTCGACTCGTTCGAGATCTTCAAGCGCGACGCGCTGCTGCTGAAGGCCCTGTCGGTCGGGTTGCTCGCCTTCGTCTACCTGCAGGCGCCGCCGGACTGGCTCTCCCTCGGCACGATCGCCCTCGGCATTCTGCTGAACGCCCGCGCCGCCGCGGTGCTGGGGATCGACCGGACCTACTACGGCCACGAGCTGGCCGGGTTGCCCGCGCGGCGGGTCACGGAATTTCCCTATTCCCTGATGTCCCACCCGATGATCGTCGGAAACGTGATGGCCTTCGGCGGCACCCTGCTCAACCCGGCGTTCCGCGCCGCGTGGTGGCCACTCGCCGCGCTGCACGTCGCGTTGAACATCGGCCTGCTCGCGATGGAGCGGGGGGGAACGCGCCGCCGGCCGGTCCTCCGGCTGGTGGGACTCCTCGTCCTCGCGGTCACGGCGGCGGCCGGATCGGTCGCCGCGGTCGACGCCATCGCTTCGAGCCATCTCAGCCAGGAACCCTCGTGACCGACATTCTCGACACCACCGCTCCCGGCACCACGCGGGGCACCGCCTCGACCCTGTTTCCCGCCACGCTCGGCCGCTTCGAGACGCAAGACGATCGCGCCCTGATCGACGGCCTGTCGCGGTGGGTCGAGGATCATTTTCGCGAGGAGTTCGGCCAGCGGCCCTCCTGCCACGTCTATGTCGAGACGCTGCCCGCGGAGATCGTCGCGCTGATCGACCGGCTGCGCGATAGCCCGGTCATCCGCGGGCTGATCGTGCGGCAGGTTCCAGCCGGCAGCGGCTTCGAGCCGATGAAGCACACCGACGAACTCTACATCTCGCACTACAACAAGGATCGCGGCGGCGACCAGGGCCTGTTCGACAGGCACTATGACGGCAACCTGCGATTTCTCTCGTCGAGCATGGTCGTGCGGGCGCTGATCTATCTCCAGTCCGACGCAAGCTACAAGGTGGTGTTCGGCGACAGCCGGGTCGAGAAGGCCTTCACCACCTACGAGTTCGGCCTGCTCGACTTCCATCGCGAATTGCACTGGGTCGAGGGCAGCTACACGCCGGGCGCGCCGCAGCGCATCCTGCTCAAGTGCAACTACCTCGTGACCCTGCCGGGCGCCGGCGTCCGCGGCCGGTTCGCGCTGGCTGCCAACACGGCCGTCTTCTACGTGGTCAAGGCGGCGATGGAATACTCCAAGAGCCCGCGCACGCCCGCGCAGAAGGCGGTGGGCCATCTCTGCAACCTGTTCCGCCGTCTCAACATCGTTCACCCGCTGGTGCCGCTCGCGGCGATTGCCGCGAGCGCGATCGGCGTCGCCGCCCTCGGATATTTCACCGTCAACCTGTAGCGCCCCCTCCCAAACGAAGGAAAACGCCATGACCGGACTCCTGCACGAGTTGAAGGTCCAGCGATGGGACGACCATCGCTATTACCATCACAGCAAGGTCAACCAGTCGCTGCACCTCCTGAGCGCGACCAGCTTCCTGTTCGCCTATGTCGTCGCCTTCACCGATCCGGCCCTGGCGGCGCTGATCGGCTGGCTGGTCGCGATGACGACCCGCCAGGTTGGCCACCTGTTCTTCGAGCCGCGCGGCTACGATGCCGTCAACCAGGCGACGGACGAATACAAGGAGGAGATCAAGGTCGGCTACAATATCAAGCGCAAGCTGGTGCTGCTCGCGATCTGGGCGGCGTCGCCGCTGCTGCTGGTGGTCGATCCGACCCTGCTGGGCGTCTTCACGCCGCACGCCGACTGGACTGGATTTGTGACCCATGTGGGCGAGCTGTGGCTGGTCGTCGGCTTGGCCGGCATCGCCTTCCGCGCCCTGCAGCTGTTCGTGACCAAGGATCTGACCACTGGCCTGGTCTGGGTGACCAAGATCGCCACCGACCCGTTCCACGACATCAAGCTCTATCACCGCGCGCCGTGGGAGCTCCTGACCGGCCGCCACAGCCGCCACACGCCGGAGACCGTCGCGGCTCCCATCCTGCCGGCCAACCTGCACGACGAAATCCTGCACGAGGTCATGCCCGAGCTGCCCGCCGCCGTCGTCGAGGACGCCGTCGCCCCGGCCTCAAAGGGTGGCGTCTAGGGGCTGCGGTCCGGCCAGGCGCTCCTTGCGGCGCCGTCCCGGTAAGCCCATCAGATGCGACGCCATCTCGCGCAGGATGCGCCGCTTGATCGCGCGGTCGGTGGTCAGCGCCCCCGGCTCCCACCAACCGTCGCGCTGCATCGCTTCGGCCGCCGTCACGAAGCGATCGGCCACCGCCTGGAACTGCTCCTCGGTGAAGTTGAGGCTGAAGATCAGGCGCCCCGTGCCCACCCAGCTCAGCGCAAGGCCATGGGCCTTGAGGTAGTACTGGAACATCCAGTGGTAGCGCGAGGCGATCGGGTAGCAGACCGTCCAGATGGACGAGAGATGCCTGATGCGCACCGGCAGGTGCCGCTCGGCCAGCCGGCGGTTGAGATCGGATGCCCGCCGGTCCCAGGTCTCGTCGAGGTCGCGATAAACTTGCTTCATCCCGGGGGAGTCGAGGTGCAGCAGGAATTCGTTCATCGCCCCCATCACATAGGGATGGGCGTTGAAGGTGCCGCGCGCGAAGCAGATGTCGGCAGGGCGATCATCGCGGAACCGCTTCATCAGCCGGTGGTCGCCGCACACGACGCCGATCGGAAAACCGCCGCCCACCGTCTTGCCGTAGGTCACGAGGTCGGCCTCGACGCCGAAATAGCCCTGGGCGCCGCCGGCCGCGAGCCGGAAGCCGACGAAGACTTCGTCGAGGATGAGGACGATGCCGCGCTCCGTGCAGACCTGGCGCAGGGCCTTCAGCCAGGCGGCATAGTTTTCTCGGCTGACGCCGCGGTCGGGCCGGCTGGCGATCAAGGTGGAATCGGCGGGTGCGCCCTGGTTGGGATGCATGGCCTGGATCGGGTTGACCAGCACGCAGGCGATGTCGGTGCGGCGGCGCAACACGGCGAGGCTCTTCTCCGAGAGATCGGCCAAGGTGTAGGTATCGTGCGCGACCACCGGATTGCCGACGCCGGGCTGTACGTCGCCCCACCAGCCATTGTAGGCGCCGCAGAAGCGCACGAGATGGGAACGGCCGGTGTGGTAGCGCGCCAGCCGTACGGCCTGCATCACCGCTTCCGTGCCCGACATGTGGAACGACACTTCCGGCTTGCCCGAGATACGCGCGAGTCTCCGCGCATTGTCGGCCACGAGATCGGGATAGGCCCCGAGCACAGGACCCAGTCCGGCGACGCGGCGGGCGCCGCGTTCCATGCAGCCCTTGTAGAAGTCGTAGCCCAGCAGGTTGACTCCGTAGGAGCCGCTGAGGTCGTAGCGCGCCGTGCCGTCGAGGTCAGTGACCTGGACGCCCTCGGACGAGGCGACGAAGGCGCCGGCCGGCAGCGCCGCGCGAACGAGCGGGCTGAACTGGAACGGGACCCGGTAGCTTTCGGTGAACTGCAGGTCGGAGATGTGGCGCGTCGCCTCCGAGGTCAGCTGCAGCATGCGGCCATCGTCCGACCGCAAGGTCTTCGCCAGCGCCTCGAAGCCGGCTTTGCGGCGGGCGGCGACGGCTTCGCTCGCATCGTCGGCGCGGAAGAACAGGTCGCCTTCATAGACGTAGCGCGGGACCAGGCCGGCGATCCGCCTCGACATCCGTGCATGGCCGGCGAGGGAGCGATGCTTGGCCCGCGAGAGCTGCAGGCGGCCGCGCAGCCTCGGTCCCAGCAGCCCCAGCGCCAACACTCCCGCGGCCAGCACCGCGAGGGTCTCACCATCCATCAGGTTCATCATCCAGCGTCCCCGGAGTTTTCGACGTGGCCAAAAGCGTGCAGTCGCAACTGCTGAAGGTCCTCCAGCAGGAGGACATCAATTTCCTGCTGACCAACCGCATCCCGCGCCGGCTCGCGACGCGCTGGATGGGCTGGTTCAGCCGCATCGAGAGCCCGGCCCTGGCCCGCGCCGCGATCGCGGTCTGGCGCCTGTTCACCGATCTCGATCTCGCCGAGGCGAAGGAGCAGTCCTTTGCGAGCCTGCGCGACTGCTTCACGCGCGAGCTGCGCGCCGGCGCCCGGCCGCTCGACGGCGATCCTTCGGTGATGATCAGTCCCTGCGACGGCATCGTCGGGGCGTGCGGCGCCGTTCGGGGGACCGAGCTGTTCCAGACCAAGGGTTTCCCGTACCGGCTCGAGGATCTGCTGATTGATCCGGGCCTCGTCGAGACCTGTCGCGACGGCACCTATGTCACGCTGCGTCTGACCTCGAGCATGTATCATCGCTTCCACGCGCCGCACGACGCGACGGTCGAGCGCGTGACCTACGTGTCGGGCGACACCTGGAACGTGAACCCGATCGCGCTCAGGCGGGTCGAACGCCTGTTCTGCCGCAACGAGCGCGCCGTACTGCGGCTTCGCCTCGCCGCAGGTGGCCACCCCGTAACGCTGGTGCCGGTCGCGGCGATCCTGGTCGCCGGTATCCGGCTGCACTTCCTCGACGTGGTGATGAACATGAACTATCGCGGTGCGGCCGACATCGCCTGTTCGACGCGCGTGCGACGCGGCGACGAGCTGGGCTGGTTCGAGCACGGTTCCACGATCATCGTCTTCGCCCCGCGCGGCTTTCGCCTGTGCGACGGCATCGCCGACGGCACGAAGATCCGGATGGGCCAGCGCCTGATGGTTCTGCCCTGATGCGACCGGGGAGCGGGAGGCGGACACTCCCTTTCCAATGCAACAGTCGCGTTGCCGTCTCGTGAGGCCGGCATGTCAGTTCGGTGACCGGCCATTCCGGCATCATGCTATGGAGGCGCATGGCCGACAAACAGGAAGCTCCCTCCTTCATCGCCGTTGCCCAGCAGATTCGCGACGCTCTGAACCATGTCGAGGCGGTCGCGGAGAAGCCCGAGGCGCGTCAGTCCGACCTGCTGGCGCAGGCGGTTGCCCATCTTCGAGACGGCAACCTTTCGCTGGCCCAGGATGCCGCATTCCGGGCCTGCCGCCGTTCGCTGTCCCTCGGCAGGACGACGATGGTCGCCCTCGGTGGCGGGTCGGCGGTGACGGTAGACGACATAAGAGCCGACCTCTATCGGCTGCTCGCCGAAGCCCCGCCCTGGATGCTCGACTCGATGCTCTAGGAGTGACAGAGGGCGGTCAGGACGGAGATACGCACGAACCTTTGGTCCGGCCGAGCGTTACACCTGGCGGGAGACGCGCCTGCCGGGAGTTCAATGCCGATCTATATGGACATCGTACCGCTCGACCGGGTCGTGGTCATCGTCGCCCGCGGCCACGTGGGCGCCGACGAGATTGCCGAATGCACCCGGAAGCTCATCGAGGCGAACGTGCCCGGTTACGCGAAGATCATCGACGTTACAGGCTCGGCGTCGAGCCTGACCAGGGAACAGGTCAACGACATCGCGGCGATGCTCCGGGGCGGGCGCGATGCGGCCGCGCGCGGTCCCGTCGCTTTCGTTGTGGATCCCGCACGCAACGGGTTCGCCGACAGCTTCGCCGAAGCCACCGGGAGCGATCGGCCCACGCGACTGTTCAGGAGTCTCCACGAGGCTCGGAGGTGGTTGAAGGAGAATCTTCCGGGGTCACCCGGGCGCGCAGAGCCCGGACACTGATAAGGGCCGGCGCCGGCTTTTCAGCGCCAGCGATCGCTGCTCATCGCTTCGCCCGTGCTCGTGCAACAAGTGAGATGAGGTCGTCGACGGTGATCAGCCTGTCGGCATCGGTGTCGGGGATTTCAACGCCGAAGACATCCTCGATCGCCATCACCAACTCGACGAAATCGAGGCTGGTCGCGCCGAGGTCGGCGACCAGGGCGGCGCTCCCGATGGCGCGGTCGGGCGAAATGCCCAGGATGGTGCCCACGATCTGCCGCACCTGGGCCGGGAGCGTATCCAGTCCAGGGGGAAGGGGAGAGGTGGTCTCGGTGCCGGGGGTCATCTGGTCGACCTCATGTTGATCTGGCCATCGCAGCCGGGCGATGGGGCGGGCCGGGATTCACCGACGGTGACCCGGCGCAGGGTGATCGGCGCGTCGGGGATGAGCAGGATCGATTTGTCGATCATGGCAGGGTTCCCTCGAAAGGAGACTCACGCCGGCGGTGGACCGGGCGGTGGCTCGCGTGGCGGTGCCGTGGGGGGCGGCGGCGGTCGCCGGGAGCCGGGAGGCGGTTCGCGTGGAGCTTTGTTCGGAGGCCTCGGGATGCTCGCCATCGAAGGTCAGCCGCGTCGCGCGCGCGCCAAAGCGGAAGAGACCACGAAATCCGCGGCGGTCGCGGGAGGAGAGTCGGACGGATCGTACCAGTGATTCACGCATGCTCCTCGGTGAGGGCGGGAGCACATACATCTCTCAGCCATTGCACGCCGGATATTCGAACAATGGTGCCATTTTTTATACCATCGCGAGGGGGGCGTCACGGAGGGATCCGTGAACAGCCACGCCCGGGCGAGCAGCTTCGCCCGGCGGGGTGTGACGCTCTCAACGCTTCGCCTGACCAAGCCTGTGGGGGCCGGAAATCCGGTTTCAATGGAAGTTCGAGAATATTACAGTGAGGAGGCAAACAATATGTGTTGCTGACTGACCGCGACCGGCAGCACACGCGGTGAAAGCACGGCGATGCCCTTGCATTGGACTATCAGTTCGGAAAAGAGGCTGTTCGAGGTCGCCTGCTCGGGCTTCGTCGAGGCGGACGAAGTCCATCGCATGCTGGATATCCTGGTCAGCTCGAAGGCTCTCGGCTACCGCAAGCTGTTCGATGCCAGCGACGCGGACACCCGGATGACCGCTTTCGAAATCCTCAATATTGGCGTCCGCATGCGCAGCCTTCACGCCGGGGGCAGGGCGCTGGGCGCTCTGGCCGTCGTCATTCCCGGCGAGAAGTTCCAGCTGCTGTCGCGGGTTCTCGGCATTCTGGCTACGCCGCGGCGGCCGATGCGAATCTTCAACAAGACCGATCAGGCCCGGCGGTGGCTGGAAAAAGCCGCGGTCCGCGCAAGTGCGCGCACCCTCGATCGCTAGATCTGGGTTTCTGCGTCCCGACGCGGCCCCCCATCACCTGTTCCGCTCGGCGCCATCACTGTAGAGGGCGATTCTCCACTTCCGGTCGATGCCGGGCCGGCGGCGACCATCATGACGTCGGATCCTCGCGCGAGGTGGCCTGCCCGATGGCCGTCGAGAGCAGCCTCGGCGCGCAAGACCAGTTCTTCCGCCGCCCGAATGGCGCGCGCGTCGCCGACGGCAAAGCGCACGCGCAAGAGCCGTTCCCGGGCCTTCATCAGCGCCGCTTCCAGGCGCCCGAACTCTCCGTGTCCTTCAGCCGACATCTCGAACCGAACAGCAAAACGCCCGCCCGCGGCTAGCGTTGGGGTTTCCCAAGCAGCGTTACGGAGGCACTGCCTGAATGGATCACGCGAAATCTGCGTCGGGATCGAACCCGGGTCGGCCACTCGACGGCAGGGTCGAGACGCGTATAGGCGAGGCGGGGCCCCGCCCGGTCTTGACCTGCTGGACGCCGTCGAAGGACGGCTGCACCATCGCCGCCGGCACGCGCGCCAAGCGCCTCGCCGGTCGCTGCCAGCCTTCCGATCGACCTTGGATGCGTCATGAAAGTTCGGGCACCCGGTGAGCCTCCTTCGGCGGAACACTCGTTCTCGTTCGACGGATTCTGTCTCATCCCGCACCGCCAGCTGCTGCTGCGCGACGGCGAGCACGTGAGGGTCGGCGGCCGGGCACGGGACATCCTCACTCTGCTGGTCGAGCGGGCAGGCTAACTCGTTTCCCATGCCGACCTCGAAGCGCATGCCTGGCCGGACAGCTTCGTGCATGCGAGCAACCTGAAGGTTCATATCGTCGCGCTGCGGCGGATCCTGCGCGGGGCTTCCGGCGATCCGCAGGCGATCCTGAACGTACCGGGCCGAGGTGCTCCTTCTCCTTCTGGAGCATCCAGGCGCGCATCGAGGACGGCAAGGTCGGCAATATGCAGGCGAAACGTGTCGCCGAACTGCGCGGCTGTGCGCTCGGGGCGCGTCTGTGGGGCGTGCAGCATTTCGGCCTGACGGTCCAGAACATGGAGCGCGCGTTCGCCTTCTACACCGAGGTGCCGGGTGGCACGGAGATCATGCGCGATGGCGATTTTCAGGGCGAGCCCATCCACAACACGCTTCTGACCGCCGAGGAGATCGAGGCGCACGCGCGGCACGTCAACTCAACGCGGCATGGCATTGCGTGCGCGATCCACCGTACGCGAGGGAGCGGGAAGCCACGCCGTCTACGTTTCGAAGCCCGAGGCGGTCGCCGCCTTGATCGAGGAGGCGGCCCAAGTGTCTCGCGGCAAATCGATATAGCCGCGACGGGAAGGCCTTCTTCTGCAGGGGCGTTTGGTTTGCCGCGAATCGGGCTGTCTGTCTTGCGTAATGGCCGCAATGCCGGAAGAATTGGAGCTCACTCACGAGGCTTCCGGGGAACCAGAGCAATGCAGTTCGATGACGTTATCCTCGGTCGCCGGAGCATCCGCGGTTACAAGCCCGAACCGGTTCCCCGGGCTCTGATCGAGGAGATCATAACGCTGGCAATGCGCGCGCCGTCGTCGATGAACACCCAGCCGTGGAATTTCTATGTCATCACCGGCGAACCGCTGGACCGGATCCGCGCCGGCAACACGGAGCGCATGCTGGCGGGCGTCCCCCAGTCGCGGGAGTTCCGGACGGGACAGCCCTTTGCGGGTCCCCATCGCGACCGGCAGGTCGGCGTCGCCAAGCAACTGTTCTCCGCGATGGGGATCGCACGCGACGACAAGGAGATGCGGCAGGACTGGGTGTTGCGCGGCTTCCGCCAGTTCGACGCACCGGTGTGCATCATCGTGACCTACGACCGCGTGCTGGACGGCAGCGACGACACGCCGTTCGATTGCGGTGCCGTGACGACGGCGCTGGTCAATGCCGCCTGGTCGCGCGGGCTCGGCGCCGTCATCAACAGCCAGGGCATCATGCAGTCGCCGGTGGTGCGCGAACATGCCGGAATTGCCGACGACCAGGTCATCATGAAGAGCGTTGCGCTCGGCTGGCCAGACGAGAGCTTCCCGGCCAACGTGGTCGTGTCCGAACGGAAGTCCGTCGGTGAAGCCACGGTGTTCGTCGGCTTCGACGACTAGGGCGCAGCCATCTCCCCTCCATTGACCAGAGTGCAACGGTCTTTTCCGCGGCGCTGATAGGTTGATTTCCGCAACGAAGGCGCGGCCTTTGCTTGGCGCGAACACGTCCCTCGGGGGAGCGAGGAATCGATGACCGAATGGCCTGCCGGTCAGTCGGTGCGCTTCCTCACGGCTTTGCCGACAGCAGGCCCCGCGCCACCGCGACCAGGTCGCAGGAGCCAAAGACTGACGTCTTCTTTCCGTCCGTGTTGCCCGTCACCCTTCCGGAGACGTGCTGGAGCAGCAGTTGATGGAGCGTCGCGGCAATCACTTCAGGGGTGGGAGGTGCCGGCTTTTCGGCACGGTTGGCGACATCCTTCCGGACGCGTGTCGCCTGGACGGCGGACCGGATGGTGCTTGCGATCAGCTGCTTGTCGATCTCGGCGGCCCCTGTCTCAAAGAACTTGACGGCGTGATCCGTCGAACTCGCGAATCCGAGAATTGCGTCCTTGCGCTCCTTGCTCGCGAGTTTGAGGCCGTTTGCGAAATCGTTGACTTCCTTTGCTTCCTCATCGGTCGGCTTTGCTTCGGAGGAGAGGCGAACCTTGAGCTTCGGGGTCTTGATGATCGCTACGCGGGTGCGCTCCGGTTTGCCCTCCGTTGTCTTTTCCCTGAAAACGATGATTGCATTCGCGCGGCTGACGTATACGAGCATTCGAGGCCCTCAAGCAGTCCGGGCAGTTGATCAGGAAACGGCCGCGCGATCCAGTTCAGGGAGGCTCTTCCACGAGGATCGGGGTTGCGCGTTCGGCTATTACGCGGCACCGTCCCGACATGCTTCGTGTCACCAGCGTCCTCCTGTCCCTTGCCCTTCTCACTGGCTGTGACGGCTTGAAGGTCGGCCGCGATAATCCGCAGCCCTCGCCCGGGTGGGTCGGCCATACGGTCGCTGACTTCGCGGCCCGCAATCCCGCGGCGAAGCAGATCCACGAGCATGACGCGGTATATGTGTTCGAGAATAGTCCCGGCTACGGCAAGTGCGAGGTCATTCTCAGGACGGATGGCGAATTCATCACTGATGTCTTCAACATGTGCGCACCAGGAAGGCTCTGGCTGGCGCCACCGTCGCACCGGGCCGACGCGGGCTGAGCGGCGCGCGCCTTTCGACTCCTCAGAGATTCTGGAGCTTGTTGTCGACGCCGAGGATGTGGCGTCCGACCATTTCGACATGGCCCATCATGGCCTGCAGATGCTGGCTGGCGCTCATGGCGTCGCGGAAGCGGCGCTCGAAGGGGGCCGAGTCCAGGATCGCCGTGGTTCCGGCGGCGCGATAGGCCGCGATCGAAACGTCGGTCGCTTCGTTCATGCCATGTGTGGTCGCGAGCCTGAGCCGCATACGGCGGTCGATGTCGAGCGTGCCATTGGCCGCCGCGTCGTAGGTCTCGCACACCTCGGCATGCAGGTAGGCGCGGGCGGCCGAGAGCTTTGCCTCGAGCAGGGCGATCTCGCGCTGGACCGCATTGTTGGCCGACATGGGGTTGATCGAGGCGCGGCTGTGCTTGCCGCGCGCCAGATCGACATAGGCTTCGAGGAGGCGCCGCGCGACACCGAGCGTCACACTGCAGAAGCCGCTGGCATAGAGCAGCGTCGAGCCCATCGTGTAGAGCGGCCCGGGTTCGCGCCTCTCCTCCAAAGCGTCGCGCGCCGGCGCCTGGGCATCGGGTACGAAGAGATCTTCGACCGTATAGGTGTCGCTGCCGGTGCCGCGCAGGCCCAGCACGAACCAGTCGTCGACGATCCTCGCGTCGCTCCGCTTGAAGAGGAAGCTGCGGTCGTCGGGTCGGCCGTAACGATGATGCGGTGTCCCGTCGGGATTCTGCGCGGCGCTGTGCGCGCCCATCCAAGTGGTGTGCCGACCGCCGCTGGCGAAACTCCAGGTGCCGCTCAGCCGGTAGCCACCCTCGACCCGCACCGCCCGGCTGCTGCCGTTGCGCGCGCCCCAGGCGAGGCCGACGCCGGGACTGCCGAACAGGGCGGCCGCCGTCTCGGGCGGCATGGCCGCGGCCGAGGTTGCGGAGGAGACGTTCGACTGGTTGACGAACCAGGCGGTGCTGGCGTCGGCATAGGCGATGGCCTCGACGGTCCGGCAGAAGTCGAGCAGGGGCAGTTCCTGCCCGCCGAGCCTGCGCGGCAGGAGCAGTCGCAGCATGTCCTGACCCACGAGCGCTTCGACCACCTCGGGCGTGAGGTCGCGGCGACGGTCCATCTCCGCGCCGTGCGCGTCGAGCTGCGACTGCAGGGCGCGCGCCCTCTCCGGGGCGCTGAGGGTGGGGGCCGGCTGAACGCGGGTGTCCATGGAATCCTCGGGAAGGCGTCGTGATCTGCTTTCGCGTCCATACTGGACTGCGCGTGTTGCCGGTCAATCGATCGCCCGCGCGTGCCACTACCCAGCGAAAGGAGCCCTATCCGGCGAGGTCGGCCGCGACGCGTCGGTCGCGCGCGACCGCCTCGAGGATCGCGGAGGGTCCGTCTAACTGCAGGGGAATGTTGGCGAGGCGGGCCTGGGTCTGCACCGACCTGTCGGTGCGCAATCCCAGCAGCGCGGCTGTCAGCCGGTGCGCCACCGCCGAAGGTGTCGACGCCGGCGCGAACACGCCGAAGCTGATCGTGTAGGCGAGCTTCTCGTCCCCGACCAGCTCGCCCAGGGTCGGAACGTCCGGCAGTTGCGGCGAGCGGCGGGCGCCCGAGGTCGCCAGCACGCGGAGCTTCGTGCGATTGCGGGCATTGTGGAGCAGCGCGGTCCGCGTATCGACGGCCGCGATGTCGGCGCGGCGCGTCAGCAGCATGTCGACGGCGGCGTTGGTGCCGGCCACGTCGATCGCCTCAAAGGATAGCTTCAAGCGACGTTCGACCAGCGCCAGCAGGAGGCCGATGGTCGTCTCGGCGCCCATCGTCGCAGCCTTCAGGCGATTGGCGCGAGCGGCGGCGACCAGGTACGGCCAGGCGCGGATATCGGAGAGTTCGTTCACCACCAGGGCGGTCGAGAAGCCGCGCGTCACCTTGGCGATCGGCTGGAGCCGCGACAGGAGCGGCTCGGCCGGCGTCTCCTGCAGCGCGAGGTTCAGGATTTCGGCGATCAGCAGCATCCGCCCGTCGGGCGCGGCGTCGATCACCTGGAGGGCGGCCCGGCGGCCGGCCTGGCCCAGCGTGTAGTCGAACTCGACGGGCTCGTTGAGCGCGGCCGAAAATCCGTCCTGGATGAGCTGGGCGCAGAGGTCGGTGGGATTGCCGACGCCGAAGCCGCAGATCAGGCGAACCGCCTCCGTCGCGGCATGGGCGCGGCCACCGGTCAACGCTGCTGCGGCCATAGCAGCAGTCCCACGCAGCGCGTCCCGCCGGGCCAGCTTCATGCGGCGATGATACGTCAACTCGCGAGCGCGGTCTCGCTGGCCGGGTCGCCGGCGATGCGGCTGTGCCACATGATGCGCTGCTGGCTCATGTCCCACGGTGTCGCCTGGTGCAGCAGGCAGCGATTGTCCCACAGCACCGCGTCGCCCGGTGCCCAGTCGTGATGATGGATACGCGGCGGCTGGCAGGCGAAGTCGATCAGCTCCTGCAGGAAGCGCTCGGACTCGGCCGGCTCCATGCCGGGAATGGCGTGGGCATGGCGGCCGATCAGCAGCGACTTGCGGCCGGTCTCGGGATGGGTCTTCACCAGCGGCCGCAGCGGCACTGGCCCGTCGTGCAGCCCGTAGCCGCTGTATTCACCATCTGCCTTCTTCGTCTGATGGCCGAGCTTCGACTGGCTGAAGTGGAGCGAGTGTCGGGCCTGCAGAGTCTCCACGCGCGCCTTGAGATCCTCGTCTAGCGCGTCGTAGGCGGCGCGCATGTCGGCGAAGCCGGTCTGGCCGCCGATTGTCGGTACGACCTCGGCGCTGAACACCGCGCCCTTGGCCTGGACCGGCATGTAGGTGCTGTCGGCATGCCAGCCCATGTTGCCCTTCAGGATCTTCATCATGTCGTCGTTGTCGCTCTCGACCCGCAGGCTGCCGTCGGCGCGCACGTTGCTGATCGCGGCCATCTCGAACTCGAGCGGGCCGAAGCGGCGGGCGAAGGCGATCTGCTCGTCGCGCGTGAGATGCTGATCGGGGAAGACGAGAAGGGCGTATTCGAGCCAGGCCGCATGCAGTTCGTGCCATCCGTCATCGTCGAGTTCGGTGAGCTTCACGCCGGTGATGACGGCGCCGAACGTGGCGTCGAGCGGGGCAATGTCGAAGGCGCGTGGCATGCGGATCCTCCTGATCGTTTTCGCCAGTCTAGTGCACTCGCCCCAAAAGAGAACGGCCGGGCGATGCCCGGCCGTTCGTGCTTTGGAATCTGAGACCCGATTACTGGATCACGATCTCGACGCGGCGGTTCTGCGGCTCGCGGACATTCGGGCCGGTCTGCACCAGCAGACCCTGCTCGCCACGGCCGAGGACGGCGATGTTGGTCGCCGGCACGCCCTCGCGGACCAGCGCATCCTTGACGGCATTCGCACGACGCAGAGACAGCGCCATGTTGTAGGCCGGCGCGCCCGACGTGTCGGTGTGACCGGTGGCGGTGATGCGGGCGTTGCCCTTCTGCTTGTAGGCCGAAGCGGCCTGGCGGATGGTGGTCAGGGCCTGGTCGCTCAGGTTCGCGCGATCCCAGTCGAAGAACACCATGAAGGACGGCGGCGCCACGGCCGGGGCGGTCGGCGCAGGCATCGGCGCCGCGGCCGGCTGGCCGAACTTGTAGGCGACGCTCAACATCGTCGTGATGTTGTTGTTCTGGTACATGCCCGGATTCGTCGTGCCGTAGTAGCGGCCGTCCAGGTTCACGCGGAAGTTCTGGTCGACGTTCCAGCCCAGGCCGATGATGCCCTGGTAAGCGAACTGGGTGCTGCAGAGCGAGCAGCCGTTGATCGACGAGTCCGCGAAGGCGATACCGGCGCCGGCGCCGATATACGGGGTGATGGTCGCGCCCGGGATGAAGTCGTACAGCAGGTTGGCCATGACGGCGAGCTGCTCGATGCGGCCGCTCGTATTGCTGAAGATGTTGCCGAAGTTGGCCGTGCCCGTGCCGTTGTTCGACCGGAACACGCCTTCCAACTCGACCCTGGGACCCACGAAGTCGTAGCCGACGAAGCCGCCGACCGCGTAGCCGAGGTCCATATTGTAGTTGTTGTTGTTCAGCAGCCAGTTCAGGCCGCCTTCACCACCGATGTAGATACCGGGGTTGGACGGGCCGGGGCTCCACATCGACTGCGCGTTGGCGGCCATGGGTACAGCCATCAGTGCTGCAGCAGCGAGAAGTGCCTTTTTCATTTTCAAACAATCCCTCGTTGGGTGACGCGTCCGGGCTGACGGACGCACGCGACACCAACGAGGGTTGCCGAGATTAAGTTGCTGCTTCCGGGGAACCGGAGGCCACGGAGCCTGCGACCGTGGCAGCAGGGCAACAGTGTGGCAGGCCTACTGCATAAACAGGCTTACTGCATGAACCAGCCGTGGCTGACCACGGCGGACTGGCCGCTGTGCACCGTGCTCTTGGCCGCGGCATAGAAGAGGACCGCGTCGGCCACATCGTCGGTCGTGGTGAACTGGCCGTCGATCGTGTCCTTCAGCATGACGTTCTTGATCACCTCTTCCTCTGTGATCTTCAGTTCCGCCGCCTGCTCGGGAATCTGCTTCTCGACCAGCGGCGTGCGCACGAAGCCCGGGCACACGACGTTGGAGGCGACGTTGTATTCCGCGCCTTCCTTTGCCAGCACCTTGCTGAGGCCGATCAGGCCGTGCTTGGCGGTGACGTAAGGGGCCTTCAGCTTGGAGGCCTCCTTGGAATGCACGGAGCCCATGTAGACGACGCGGCCGTACTTGGCCTTGTACATGTGCTTCAGGCAGGCCTTGGTCGTGAGGAAGGCGCCGTCGAGATGGATCGACAGCAGCTTCTTCCAGTCGGCGAAGGGGAAGTCGACCAGCGGCTTGACGATCTGGATGCCGGCGTTGCTGACCAGGATGTCGATCTTGCCGTACTTCGCGATCGTGTCGGCAACACCCTTTTCGACCTGTGCCTCGTCGGTGACGTTCATGGCCACGGCGAAGGCATCGCCGCCCTTGGCCTTGATCTCGTTGGCCGTGGCGGTCGCGGCATCAAGGTTGAGGTCGGCAATGACCGGCGTGCCGCCCTCGGCGGCCAGGCGGAGTGCGATTTCCTTGCCGATGCCCGAAGCGGCGCCCGTGACGATGGCAATTCTTCCCGTGAAACGCGACATTCGCTGATCCTTCTCTCTTGCCGGTTACTTTGCGAGATAATCGAAGACCACTTCACCAAGGCCCAGCGTCAGGTCGGTGACATAGTGGCTGGCCGAGACGACCTCCCGCACCGGCAGGCGCGAGACGTCGCACATGGCATGATCGAAGAGCTGGAGGGCGGCAGGCCCGGTCCAGGCGCCCTTCAAGGTCACGTCCTCGCAGTAGTAGCGCACGAGTTCGCAGATGCGAGGCGTGCAGTCGACGTGCGGGATGATCTTGATCATGAAGGCCGGTTTGGCCAGCGCCTTGATGAGCGGCGCAGGGTCGATCTCGCGGTGCTTGTAGCCCATCGTCGCGCTGACGCAGAGCACCGAGCCGTAGTGCAGCGTGCAGACCAGCGTCTCGTTCTCGTGGCTGATCTTGGGCGAGGCGAGCTTCTTGGGGAAGCCCCAGATCTCGCGACCGCCGGCGATCGGCGAATTGTCGTCGAGGTACATGGCGTGCACGTAGCCGCCTTCCTGCACCTGGCCATCCTTGTCCTTGAAGCGCACCGGGATGACCTGTCCGGTCTCGGTGTAGTCACCGAAGCCCGTCGAATCGGGCATGCGGATGAATTCGTAGTTCACCGTGTCGCCCACGACCTCCAGCGGCTCCGGTACCAGGGCGCGCAGCACCTCGGGATCGGTGCGGTAGGTGATGACGACGAATTCGCGGTTGTAGAATTTGTACGGCGGCTTCGGATAGCTCGGGTTGTTGAGCGGCATCGCGAAGGCGTTCTTGCGGACGTCGTCGACTTTCATTTCTGCGGCTCCTTGCGGCCCTGCAGGGCCAGGTCGAAGGTGAACACGCCGTCCGGGCTCTCCGGACGCTGCAGGACTTCCGGATGTTCGAGCGTTTGGGTCATGTCGGAGTAGCCCGATTCCCAGTGCTCTTCCATCGTTCGACGGGAGAACTCGTAGTCCTTCGACGAGCCCTCGTACTTCCGCGCGTGATAGATCGTATGGATGATGTTGTAGACCTTTGTGTCGGCTTCCTGTGCCACCAGCGCGGCCTCGGGCGTCTGCCGCAGTTCGGGCGGCATGTCGGCCAGCAGCTTGGCGGTGGCGCGGCGTAGCGCCTGCATCTGGCGGAACTGGTCGGTGCCGGCGCGCGTGCGGCTGGAGTAGCGGATGTCCTTCATGCGCGTATCGACCTCGATCATGTCGCGCGGCAGGTCGCCTCGCGCGCTCCACAGGTCGATCTGGAAGGCCAGCGTGTCGGCGCGCGGGCGGGCGTCGAGCACCCATTGCAGCGGCGTGTTCGAGACGATGCCGCCGTCCCAGTAGAACTCGCCGTCCACCTCGGCCGCGGGAAACCCCGGCGGCAGCGCAGCGCTGGCGATGACGTGCTGCGGTCCGATCGTGTGCGTGTCGTTGTCGAAGTAGATGAAGTTGCCGGTCCTGACGTTGGTGGCGCCGACGCTGAAACGCATTTCCTTGGCGTTGATGCGGTCGAAGTCGACCAGCCGTTCCAGCAGGGTCTTGAGCGGCGAGAGGTCGTAGTAGGCGAGGTTGCCCGGATTGCCAGCGGGGGTGAAGATCGGGGGCGGGAAGCGCGGCTTGAAGAAATCCGGCGCGCCGAACATCAATATGCCGATGGAACGCAACTGGTTCACGAACTGGTGTTCCATGTCGCTGCTGAATTCGAGGCCCTTCATCATCGGCAACCCTAGCGGCGGCCGTGAGATGGTCTCCCAGAAGGTGCGCAGCTTCTCGACACGGCTGTCCGGCGGGTTGCCGGCGATCAGCGCGGAGTTGATCGCGCCGATCGAGATTCCGGCGACCCAGTCGGGATGCAGGTTGGCCTCGGCGAGCGCCTGATAGACGCCGGCCTGGTAGGAGCCCAGCGCTCCACCACCCTGCAGCAACAGGGCAATGCGCTCGAAGGGAGGGCGGGGTCGGGGTACGGACTGGATACTGATCGCGCTTTCTCCCTCGTGGTGCGGCACCGCAACGTGGCTTTCTGGCGTGCCCGCCGGATGGCGGCAATGGCTGTTCCGCAAATTGCAGGCCGAAATCAGGCGGCCGCCATTATGTGTACATTACAATGGCGAAGCTGGACCAGCCGGGAGGGCCCGATAGCAGGCATGGCCTGCTCGCCTTTTACGCCGCCGCGGCGGCAAAGCGCAGGTCGGGCAGGGGGGCGGCGCGGTCCACCGCCGCACCGGCATCGAACTTCCGCAGTTCCGGCAGCACCGTGCGGGCGAACAGGTTCATGTTCCGCGCCGCTTCCTCGTGCGGCATGCCGGCATAGGAGAAGACGCCGACATAGGCGCAGTTCTTCGTCTGTTCATGGATCGCCAGGATCTTCCCGTAGACCTGCTCCGGGGTGCCGTAGACCTGCAGATCGGCGAAGAACTCGATCGCCTTCTGGTCGCCGTAGACCGCAAGCTTCTCGTTCATCTTGGCGTAGTACTCGTAGCCGCGCTGGTTCTTCATGTGGGCGCCGGCGAACTGGTAGTGGTCGAGAACCGTGCGATAGTAGCCACCGATATACTTCACAGCCATCTCGCGCGCCCGCTCGGCGCTCTCGTCGACGAAGGTCCAGCCGGCCGAGATCGGCTGCGGCGCGTCCGTGCCGTTGATCTCGCGATAGAGCGTATTGTACTCGGTGAGTTCCTTCTCGACCTCGCGCCACGGCTTCTGCGGGATGATCAGCAGGCCGACGCCCAGCCGCGCCATGATGCGCGCGCTCTCGGGCGAGACGGCGGCGGCATAGGTGCGCCCGCGAAAGCTCTTGAACGGGGCGGGGCGGATCTCGATCGCGGGCTGCTTGTAGTGCTTGCCCTGGTATTCCATCACGCCGGTCTCGAGGCCCTTCAGGAGCGCCTCGCCGTACTCGACGAACAGCTCGCGGCTGTCGCCCATGTCGAGGCGGAAGCCGTCGAACTCGACCTTCCCCGCGCCGCGTCCGAGACCCAGGATCATGCGGCCGCCCGAGAGATGGTCGAGCATGGAGATCTGTTCGGCGACCCTTACCGGATCGTGCCAGGGCAGCACGACCACCATGGACCCCAGCCGCACATGCTTCGTCCGGCCGGCCATGTACGACAGGAACTGCACCACGTCGGGGCACATCGTGTAGTCGGTGAAATGATGTTCGACCGACCAGATCGATTCGAAGCCCAGCGGCTCGGCCATGTCGGCCAGCGCCAGCTCGTTCAGGTAGATCTGGCGGTCGCTGAGCGTGCGGCCGGTGTTCTGGAAGACTGCAGCCATTCCGACATGCATGGCGTTACCTCCTGCTGATGGCCGCATGGTAAACGGCCGTTCATGTGATTGGGAAGTCCCTGCCGATGCTTGATTCCGCCGTATTCGACCGTCATATCCGCCGGATGCGCTTCCTGCTCGCCGCTCTCTCCTCCGTTGCCCTACTCTCGGTCGGCGCCCTCGAGGCGCAGGCTCAGGCGCCCGCTCTGGCCCAGGCTCCCGCCTCCAATCCGCAGGTTGCGGAGGTGGAGCGCTATTTCAACGCCATCCGCACCCTGCAGGCCCGTTTCGTGCAGTCGAACCCGAACGGCACCGTGGTTCAGGGCACACTTTCGGTGAGCCGACCCGGCCGCATGCGCTTCGAATACGATCCGCCGTCGCAGCTCAAGATCGTGGCGGACGGCAGCCAGGTGACGATGTGGGACATCGCCAACCGCGACTTCGGCCAGTGGCCGATCGGCTGGACCGCCGCCTCCTTCCTGGTGCGTGAGCCGTTGGTGCTGCAGGGCGGAGATCTCACGGTCGAGAAGGTCGAGCGCGCAGACGGAATGCTGCAGCTCACCATGAGCCAGACCCGCAAGCCCAACGAAGGCAAGGTCATCGTCCGGGTCAACGAGAACCCGATGGTGCTGCGCGGCTGGTCCATCATCGACAGCCGCGGCCAGCGGGTCGACGTTTCCCTGAACGGCCTGCAGACCGGCCTGCCGCTGGCGGCAAATCTCTTCAAGTTCGATGGTCCGGATGCCGGTGCCATCCGGCGCGGCGTCGATCGCAACTAGGTCTATACTCCTGCCGGAACTGGCGTGGAGACGGAAGACGTGAGCGGATTGACGGTGAGGGCCTCGACCGAGGCCGACGTGGCGCGTTGCGCCGAGATCTACGGACATCATGTGCTGCACGGGACGGCCTCCTTCGAGGTCGATCCGCCGGACGTGGCCGAAATGCGCCAGCGCCGCGCCGCGGTTCTCGATCTCGGCCTGCCCTATATCGTTGCCGAGAAGGAGGGGCGCCTGCTGGGCTACGCCTATGCCGGCCTCTACCGCACCCGCCCGGCCTACCGCTTCACGGTCGAGAACTCGATCTACATCGACAAGGACGCGGTCGGGCAGGGTGTCGGCAAGGCGCTGCTCGTGCCGCTGATCGACCTGTGCGCCCGCGACGGCCGCCGCCAGATGATCGCAGTGATCGGCGATTCCAAACATGTAGCCTCGATCAACCTCCACGCCTCCTGCGGCTTCGCGATGGTGGGCACCCTTAAGAGCGTCGGCTTCAAGTTCGGTCGCTGGCTCGACAGCGTTCTCATGGAACGGCCGCTCGGACCGGGCGACACCACCCTGCCGGTTGCCTGAGGCGGTCGCAGCCTCTATCTTCAGACTAGTCATCTAACCAGTCAGGAGGGTGGGATGAAGACTTGGCCTGTCCAGGACGCCAAGGCGCGGTTCAGCGAGATGCTCGAGGATTGCCTCCGCAACGGTCCCCAGCTGGTCACCCGGCGCGGCAGCGAGGCTGCCGTCCTCGTTCCGATCGAGGAGTGGCGCCGCCTGCGCGGCGCGACCGTACGGACGCTGAAGGAGCTTCTGCTTTCCGAGGAAGCGCGCGGCGATCTGAAGGTACCGCCGCGCGGGCGGCATCCGCGGCGGGCGCCGCCGCGCTTCGATTGACGTCGCGTGTATCTGCTCGACACCAATGTCGTTTCCGAACTGCGGCGTGCCCGTCCTCACGGAAGCGTCGTGGCCTGGCTTCGGGAAGCCGATCACCGCCTGCTCCGGCTCTCTGCCGTTACGCTTGGTGAGATCCAGGCCGGCATCGAATTGACCCGGGACCAGGACCCCGGTCGCGCCGCAGAGATCGAACGTTGGGCCGACGAAGTCGCGCGTGCCTACGAGGTGCTGCCGATGGATGCGGTGATTTTCAGGGCCTGGGCCAAGTTGATGCACGGCAAGTCGGACACGCTGGCGGACGATGCCCGCATTGCCGCCACGGCGCTGGTCCATGGGCTCACCGTCGTGACCCGCAATGTCCGCAACTTCATCCCGTTCGACGTCCAGACCTTCAATCCCTTTCAGGTGTCGCGATGAGGCTGATCGACTATTTCGACCGTGGCGCCGATCTCTATCCGGAGCGGCATTGCCTGCACGACGGAACGCGCGGCTGGACCTATCGCGAGGTGCGGGGCCAGACCCATCGAGTCGCCAACGGGCTACTGGCGATGGGGCTCGGGCGCGGCTCGAAGGCCGCCGTTTACAGTCCGAACCATGCGGCGGCCTATGCCTGCCTGCTGGGCATCGTGCGCGCGGGTGTCACCTGGGCGCCAGTCAATGCGCGCAACGCGCTGGAGGAGAACCTCTACATCCTGAACAACACCGACGTGGAGGTATTGTTCTACCATTCCAGTTTCGAAGGTTACCTCGCGCGCATTCGCGAGGCCTGCCCGCGCATCACCGGCTTCGTCTGCATCGATACGCCGTCCTTCGAGACATGGCTGGCGGCGCAGGAGGACGTGGCGCCTGATCTCCCGGATGCGCCGGACGACGTGGCGTTCCTCGCCAGTTCGGGCGGCACGACGGGCCGGCCCAAGGGCGTGCAGATCACCAACGGCAACATCGAGACGATGAACTCGATCTTCTGGGCCTGCATGCCGGTGAAGTCGCCGCCGGTCCATCTGATGGTGGCGCCGATGACGCATGCGGCGGGCGTCTGCTCGTTTCCGCTGCTGGCCTTCGGCGGCACCAACATCTTCATGGGCACGGCCGATCCCGGCGGCATTCTGGCCGCAATCGAGAAGCACAAGGTCACGCATGTCTACATGCCGCCGACCCTGATCTACATGCTCCTCGCACATCCCGACGTGGGCAAGTACGACTACAGTTCGCTTCAGCATCTGGTCTATGCCTCGGCACCGATGTCGGTCGACAAGCTGGTCGAGGCCGTGAAGGTGTTCGGCCCGGTGCTGACCCAGACCTACGGCCAGGCGGAAGCCTGCATGATCTGCACCTTCTTCTCACCGGAAGATCACGTGACCGCACTCGAGACCAACAACCGTCACCGGCTCGCAAGCTGCGGCAAGGTCTCGCCGCTGGTCCGGCTCGAGGTGATGGACGATGCGGGCAGGCTCCTGGCTCGCGGGCAGCGGGGTGAGATCGTCGTGCGCGGCAATCTCGTCATGAAGGGCTACTACAACAACGTCGAGGCGACGGCCGAGGCCTCGGCCTTCGGCTGGCACCATACCGGCGACATCGGCGTCATCGACGAGGACGGCTTCGTCTACATCGTCGATCGCAAGAAGGACATGATCATCTCCGGCGGCTTCAACGTCTTCCCCAGCGAGGTCGAGCAGGTCCTGTGGGGCCATCCCGCGGTGCAGGATTGCGCCGTGATCGGCGTGCCCGACGAGAAGTGGGGCGAGGCGGTGAAGGCCGTAGTCGAGCTGAAGCCGGGGGCGCAGGCGACCGCCGAGGAACTGATCCAGCTGGCCAAGGACAAGCTCGGCGGCGTCAAGGCGCCGAAGTCGGTCGACTTCACGCCCGCCCTGCCGCGCAGCCCCGTCGGCAAGGTGCTCAAGAAGACGCTGCGCGAGCCGTTCTGGGTCGGTCACGAGCGGAAGATCTGATGCGGGACTGGCTGCGGCGCCTGCCGCCCAACGTGCAGGGGGCGCTGTGGCTGGTGAGCGGCGGGTTCATCTTCACTTCGACGGGTGTGATGATCCGCCTGCTTTCGGAGCAGATCGAGAGCGTCCAGACCGCCTTCTTCCGTGCGATCCTCTCCGTCATCATGCTGCTGCCGCTGATGATGACGGGGAAGGTGAAGCCCTGGCTCAGCCAACGCATCAAGGGTCATTTCTGGCGCACTTTCATGGGCACCACCTCGATGGTGCTGGGCTTCTACGCCATCTCGATGCTGCCGCTGGCCGATGCCACGGCCATCGCCTTCTCGCAGCCGCTCTTCTCCGTCGTGGTGGCCGCGCTCATCGCCAAGGAGAAAGTCCGCTGGCGGCGCTGGACCGCCACGGTCGTGGGCTTCGTCGGCGTGCTGGTGATGGTGCGGCCGGGCGAGGGCAGCCTGCAGCTCGGCGCGCTGGTGGCGCTGGCCAACGCGGCCTGCGTCGCCATCTCGATCCTGCTGGTGAAGCGCCTCTCCGATTCCGAATCGCCGCTGATGATCCTGACGCAGTTCGCGATCTTCTCGACTCTGTTTCTCGCGGGGCCGGCGATTTGGGTGTGGCGGTGGCCCGACCTGTTCGGCTGGGTGCTGGCGATCGGCATCGCCTCCTCTGCCACGGTCGGTCAGTATTTCTGGGTGCAGGCCTTCAAGTCCGGCGAAATGTCGGCCATCGCGCCGTTCGAATACATGCGCCTGCCCTTCGCGGTGTTCATGGGCTGGCTGATGTGGAACGAGATGCCTGTCGTCTGGACCTATGTCGGCGCCGCCATCGTCATCGCCTCGGCGCTCTACATCGCCCACCGCGAGCATGTGGTGGCGCGCGAGCGGCGGCGCGCCGCTACGGTCACCCCGCCGGAGAAGCCTCCGGGCGGGCCCCCGTCCGGCCCTGCTCCTTGAGCAGCCAGGCCCGGGCCCGCGCGCGATGGTCTTCCGTGATGTGCATGCGGGCGGCGGTGAAGGCCGCGACCATGATGGCCGCATCGTCGGTGAAGCCCAGGCCCAGCAGCAGGTCGGGAATGGCGTCGAACGGCAGCACGAAATAGGCCAGTGCCCCGAACAGGGTCGCCCGGATCGGCAGCGGCGTGGCGCTGTCGCTGGCACAATAGAAGGCCGCGACGGCATCCTCGGTGAAGGGCACGCGCCCCAAGGTGCGGCGGGCCTTGTGCCAGAAGTTCCGGCGGACGGTCGTCTCGTTCCGGACCAGGTCGGATGCATCGCTCATGCAGGGAAAGGTTGGGTCGGCGGGCCCGCTTGGCAAGGGGGATGGAAATGCTAAAAGCGCCCAACCACGGAGGACACGGATGAACGTCAAGGGGCAGGCCGCCATCGTTACGGGCGGTGCATCGGGATTGGGCGGCGCCACGGCGTCGGCACTGGCGGCCGCCGGCGCCAAGGTCGCGATCTTCGACCTGCAGGACGAGCTGGGCGAGCAGAAGGCCAAGGAGATCGGCGGCCTCTTCGTCAAGACCAACGTGGCCGACGCCGGCAGCGTCGAGGCTTCCGTGAAGACGGTCGTCGAGAAGCTGGGCGCGCCGCGGGTCGTCGTGAACTGCGCCGGCATCGGTCGCTCCGGCCGCACCATCTCCAAGTCCGGCCCGCATGATCTCGCCATGTTCAGCCAGGTGATCCAGGTCAACCTGATCGGTACCTTCAACGTGATCCGCATCGCGGCCTACGCCATGAGCCAGGCTGAGCCGTTGGACGGCGGCGAGCGCGGCGTCATCGTCAACACCGCGTCGGTCGCGGCCTTCGATGGCCAGATCGGCCAGGCGGCCTATTCGGCGTCCAAGGGCGGCGTGGTCGGCATGACCCTGCCGATCGCGCGTGACCTGGCGAGCCTCGGCGTCCGCGTCTGCACCATCGCGCCGGGCCTGTTCCTCACCCCGATGATGATGAGCCTGCCGGCGGAAGCGCAGAAGAGCCTGGGCGCACAGGTGCCGTTCCCGTCGCGCCTCGGCGATCCGAAGGAATATGCTCAGCTCGCCATGAGCATCGTCGAGAATCCCATGCTGAACGGCGAGACGATCCGCCTTGACGGCGCGATCCGCATGGCGCCGAAGTAACCGCCGGAGGGCATGTCGATGCGGCTCGCGACGTTCCTGACGGCGGCGGTCGGACTGGCCGCCGTCGCCTCTCCGGCCAGCGCCGAGCCGCGCTGGCTTGCCTGCAAGGTCACAGACCAGGGGGGGCAGGTGCGCAATTTCAGCGTCGTGTTCGACGACCGGCGCAATACGGTTGGCGTCTGGGACGGTACCTCGTTGGCCGAAGGCACGAGCGTGGTCACCACCTTCCAGGCGCTGCGCGCGACTTTTCCCAATTTCTCGATGACCTACAATCGCAACGACGGCGCCTTCTCGATGACGCCGCTCGGTGCCAACTATGGCGGGCTGCTGCACGGCGAATGCCGCCGCAGTCTGCCACCACCCGGCGCTCCGGCCGGGCAGCGCTGAACCCTCAGTCGAGGTCGGCCGCCTGCTCGCAGCGCAGGTCGGCGACGCTGTTCTCCGTCGCCTGTCGCGCGGGCGTCGTCTGGCCGTTGCAGGTGTAGCGGATGCGCAGCGTCTTGGTCAGACGATCTGGCATACCGAAGATATAGGCCATCGCCGGCACCTGGCAGCGAGTCGGTCCGTTGCCGCAGATGTCGCGCACCTGCTGGGTCACGTCGATCGTGGAGGTGGGACCGCCCCAGGAGGCTTCGACGATGTCGATGCGCCGAGGCACCAGCGGCGTGCCGCCGACGCATGCCATCCGGACCTTGAAGGTGGGCGTCGCAACTTCGGACAGGACGAAGTTCTGCGGCTGGCAGGTCCAGATCACCGTCAACCTCTTGGCGACGTCGAAGCGGTTGTCGCTGTACGCGGGGCCATTGGCGAACACGTCACAGGGATAGCCACCCGGGCAGGTCACCAGGCTGGTCACGTCGGCCCCTGGCGCGTCCTGCGGCAGGCCCCAATAGGCGCGCTTTATCTGCGCCGTCTGCGGCACCGTCCGCGGAGACTGGTTGCACGCTACGACCGTTCCCACCACGGCGAGTGCCAAAATAACGAGACGACCCCAAGTCATGAAACCCCCGGCGGCTTTTTGCACTGACGTTCCCACTATTCCCGCGGGGCAAACTAACCGCGGGCCGCGACCCCGGCAATCGGCCAAGCTTGACACTATTTGCACTCTCCTTATGAAGCGGGGACGGAGATCGCGTTCACCCCATCAGGCGCCAGCCGGAGCATCGCGTCGAGTTCCCATCGAGAGGACGCCGGACATGCCTTCGCCTGACGCGCTTTCTCACGACGAAGGCCTTTCCCCTCCAAGTCATGGGGTTCCCCTGTCCGAGGCCGTGAAGGTCTGGCTGCGGGTTGCCGCCCTGTCGTTTGGCGGGCCCGCGGGCCAGATCGCCGTGATGCATCGCATCGTCGTCGAGGAGAAGAAGTGGATCGGCGAGCAGCGCTTCCTGCAGGCGCTGAACTACTGCACCTTGCTGCCCGGTCCCGAGGCGCAGCAACTCGCGACCTACATCGGCTGGCTGATGCACCGCACCGCGGGCGGGCTGATCGCCGGCACGCTGTTCGTGCTCCCGGGCCTGCTCGCCATCATGGCGCTGTCCTGGGTCTACGTGCTGCTGGGCAAGGTCAGCCTCGTGCAGGGCCTGTTCTTCGGCCTCAAGGCCGCTGTGCTGGTGATCGTGGTCGAGGCGGTGCTGCGGGTTGGCGGGCGCGCATTGCGCAACAACGCCATGCGCCTGCTCGCGGTCGCGTCGTTCGTCGCGATCTTTTTCTATGGTGTGCCGTTTCCGGTGATCGTGGTCGCGGCCGGCCTGATCGGCTTCACCGCCACGAAGTTCGGCCGGTCGGAATTCCAGACCGGCGGCCACCGTGCGGGCGGCCGGGCCGGACTGGGAGACGCCGAGTCGCTGCTCGGTGAGGCCACGCCCGACCATGCCAGACCCAACCTCGCCTGGACGCTGTCGATCGGCACGCTCTTCCTCGTTCTGTGGCTGGCGCCGGTGGCGCTGCTCTGGCTCATCCGCGGACCCGACGACGTGTTCACCCAGATCTCGGTCTTCTTCAGCAAGATGGCTGTGGTGACCTTTGGCGGCGCCTATGCGGTGCTGGCTTACGTCGCGCAGCAGGCGGTCGACAAATATGGCTGGGTGACGGCCGGCGAGATGCTCGATGGGCTCGGCCTCGCGGAATCGACACCTGGTCCGCTGATCATGGTGACGCAGTTCGTGGGCTTTCTCGGAGCCTGGCGCGATCACGAGGGCCTCCATCCGCTGCTCGCCGGGACGCTGGGCGGCCTTCTCACCACCTGGGTTACCTTCACGCCCTGCTTCCTCTGGATCTTCGTCGGCGCGCCCTATGTCGAAAAGCTGCGCTCGAACAAGGCCCTGTCGGGGGCGCTGGCGGCCATCACGGCTGCGGTCGTCGGGGTCATCCTCAATCTCGCCGTCTGGTTCGGGCTGCAGGTCCTGTTCGGCGAGCTGCGGCCGGTGCAGCTGCTCGGCGCCATGGTCAACGTGCCGGTTCTTGCCTCTGCCAACGTTGCCGCCGTGGCGCTGGCGGCCGCCTGTGCCGTTGCTGTATTCCGCTTCCGCTTCGGGATGATCCCGGTCCTGCTGGCCAGTTCGATGGCCGGCATCGTCTACGCATTGATGCTATAGGAACCCAATGACCGATACGCTCCCCGACCGACTGTCCACCAATCCCAAGAGCCCGCACTATGACGAGGCGCTTCTCCAGCGCGGCATCGGCATCCGGTTCGATGGCCAGGAGAAGACCAACGTCGAGGAGTATTGCGTGAGTGAGGGCTGGATCCGCGTTGCCGTGGGCAAGACGGTGGATCGCAAGGGCAATCCGCTGACCATCAAGCTCAAGGGCACGGTCGAGCCGTTCTTCGAGGCGAAGAAATCCTAGAGGGGGCCGGATGGCACGGGCGCGCGCGGATCAAGACTCACCGACGTTGCGCCCGCGCCGGCGCGGGATGCTGCGAGGCGCGGCGGCACTCGGCCTGCTGCTCGCGGCCGGACCGGCCGGGGCGCAGACCGTGAAGGTCCGCCTCGGCACGGCGACGCCAGGCGGCGGCTTCCCGGTCTACGGTGCTGCCTTCGTCGAGGGCGTGCGGCGGTTCGATCCGGCGTTGGAAATCGAGGCGATCAATACCCGGGGCAGCACCGAGAACGTGCCGATGCTCGAGGCTGGCACGCTCGACATCGCGCTGGTTCAGGGCGAGGTCGTGCATGCGGCGCTGCAGGGCGTGGGGCGCGCGCCCGCCGATCTGCGCGTGCTCACCGCCATGTATCCGACAGCCGGCATGTTCGTCGTGCGTGCCGACTCTCCCTATCGCACCATCACCGACCTCAAGGGCAAGCCGATCGCCTGGGGTGCCGGTGGTTCCGGCCTGGTGATTCTCGGTCGCTATGCCATGGACGGACTCGGCCTCGACGCGGCCCGGGATTTCCAGCCGATCTATCTCGAGCGCGCCGGCGATGGCCCGGCGATGGTGCTCGACGGCCGCGCTGCTGCCCTGTGGGGCGGCGGCAATGGCTGGCCGGGCTTCATGACCATGGCGACGAGCAAGGAGGGCGCCCGTTTCATCGCGCCCGATGCCGACGAGATCCGGCGAATCCTGGCCAGACACCCCTTCCTGAAGCCCGTCACCCAGCCGGCCGGGAGTTTTCCCGGACAGGCCACGGCCATCCCGTCGGTCGGTTCCTGGAGCTTCGTGCTGGCCCGTCCCGGTCTCGACGAGACGGTGACCTATCGCATGGTGAAGGCGCTGCACGCCCTGCAGCAGGCCGGCAATCCGCCGCCGCAGCTCGCCGAGACGACGGCGGCCAATACGGTTGCCGTCTTGTCAGGTCGCGAGAAATTGCACCCGGGTGCTGCGCGTTTCTACCGGGAACTCGGCCTTCTCACGTAACCAACGGCGGTCTGCCGCGTTGCCCGTCTGGAAACGATGGAGCACGCCATGGACAAGGCCAAGGACAAGATCGAAGGCGAGGGCAGTTACACCGCCACCGCCGATTACAACAAGCGCACCGCCGAATTCCTGAAGAAGGACAAGGTCGACGAGGCCGCACGCGACGCCGCGAAGGCGCTCGATTCCCAGGAGGGCGCGTCCCTCAAGGCCGCCGAAGCCAAGGGCAAGGCGGGCGACCCCAAGGGGCAGGGCGCGGCCAAGGCGAAGTAGCCTTTACTCTGGTTTGAGCAGGCCTTTCTTCGCAAGCTCGCCGATCCCGGCATCCTCGGTCTTGAGGAAGGCGGCGAAGGCCTCCGGCGTCGACGGGCGGACCGTCGCGCCGAGTTCGGCGAACTTCTGCTTGATAGTCGCGTCGTCCAGCGCTGAAACCGCTGCGGCATTGAGTGTCGCGATGAGCGCGTTTGGCGTGTCGTGCCTGACGAACAGGCCCAGCGTAGTGCCACCGTCGAACGGCGTGCAGCCAGTCTCGGCCAGGGTCGGGACGTCCGGCAGTTCGGGCGCGCGTTTCTCGCCGACGACCACCAGGGCGTGCAGTTTGCCGGACTTGATGTGGGGCAGCGAGCTGCTCAGCTGATCGCAGTAGCTGTCGATCTGTCCGGCCAGCGCATCGTTGAGGCCCACGCCCGACCCGCGATAGGGCACGATCGCGAAGCTCACCTTCTCGTTTTCCTGGATTCGCAGGATGTCGGTGTGGTTCGGCGTGCCATTGCCGGCGTGACCCATGCTGATCGTCCCGGGCTTTGCCTTGGCGGCCGCGAGAAGGGACTGCCAGTCCTTGAAGCGGCTGTTGGCCGGCACGACGATGATCATCACCACCGTGCTGAGGCTGGTGACCGGTGCAAAGGATGGCACCATCGATGGCTTGCCGGCCATCAGCGGCGAGACGTAGAGCGTTCCGAAAGCGGCAATCACCATTGTGTAGCCGTCGGCTGGAGCCTGGAGGACGAGGTCCTGGCCGACCACGCCGCCCGCGCCGGGTCGGTTGTCGATCATGACCGGCTGACCGAGCTTGCGCGACATTCCTTCGCCGGCGAGGCGTGCGGTGACGTCGGCATTGCCGCCGGCCGCGAAGGGCACGATGAAGCGAAGAGGTTTGGTCGGAAAGGACTGCGCGCGCGCGCCGAAGCCGGTTGCCAGCGCCGTCGTTGCCGCAAGTCCTCCCAGCAGGAATTTCCGCCGGTGTGCCACGATGCATTTCCTCCGTTGTTTGTTGGAGGAAGCATCCGCCGCGCCCGTCCTCCCGGCCAGCCGAATCGCCACGAACTTTCGCGCCCCGGAAGGGTTACTCCGCGGCCTGTGCCGTCATCCGGTTGAACTCCACCAGTTCGGCCCGCTGCTTCGGCAACGCTCCAGGATATTCCTCCTGAAGGAACACGATCAGCTTCTCACGCATCTCGCAGCGGAGATCCCAGGCCTCGGGCGAGGTCCGGGCACTCACGAGGCAGCGCAACTGCAGCGCCCGCTCGTTGCTGTCGACGACCTGCAGGTTCACCACCTGGCCGTCCCATAGCTTCGAGGCTTTCGCCAGTTCCTCGAGCTTCGTTCGGATGCGGGTGACCGGCACCGTATAGTCGACCCAGAGCATCACCGATCCGATCAGGTCGGTCGTCTGTCGCGTCCAGTTCTGGAAGGGCTTCTCCAGGAAGTAGGAGAGCGGAACGACCAGCCGGCGCCAGTCCCAGATCTTGATCACGACATACGTTCCGGTGATTTCCTCGACCCAGCCCCATTCGCCCTCGACGATGACGGCGTCGCCGATGCGGATCGGCTGGGTGAGGGCGATCTGGATGCCGGCGAACAGGTTCGTCAGCAGCGGGCGCGCCGCGAGGCCGACCACGAGGCCCGCCGCACCCGCCGAGGCAATCAGGCTCACGCCGTATTGTTTTACCGATTCGAACGTCATGAGGGCGGCCGCGACGGTGACGACGATGACGAGCGTCGCCGCCACGCGCCGCAGGACGCGCACCTGCGTCAGATGCTTGCGCCCGAGCGGATCCCCACTGAAGTCGATGTCGGTGCGGCGAAGGTAGAAGTCCGACGCCAGGGTGATGGCCGCCGTACAGCTCCACCCCAGGAGAAGAATGAAGGCGACGATCAGCCAATGCCCGATGGCTGCCTTGCCCTCGGTTCCGAGAGGCACCAGCGGCAGGGTGAGGGCGACGGCGAAGATAACCAGCGCCGCGCGAAGCAGCGCCTGCGTGGCCGACACCAGCGAATGGAGGAATTCGTACGATGCGGGAATCAACCAGCGCAACAGGCGCATGGCGAGGCCGTGCAGGGCGACCGCCACGCCCGCCGCCAGTAGCAGGAAGGCGACGGAGATGACCCAGTTCGGTGCCCATGTGACAGCCCGATCCAGCCAGGAAAGCGGATTTTCCAGTGGGTTTTCCATGGCGCTCAACGCCAGGAGGCGAAAATAGTTCCGAGGGTGCGATGCTGAATTCACCTCGATCTCGCACGACCTGACTGCGCAACCACATTCTTCGCGCCGGCATTCAGTTCCTGAACCCAAACGATAGGAGCGAAGCCATGCGAGTGAGCGAGGCGATGACGCGCGACGTTTGTGTCGCGAGACCCGATCACACCATTGAAGAGGTTGCGCGGATGATGCTGGCGATCGATGCCGGACTGCTGCCGGTAGGGGATGACGAGCGACTGGTCGGCATGATCACGGACCGCGACATCGCCGTGCGGGGTATCGGGAACGGCAAGGGACCTGCGGCTAAAGTGCGCGAGGTCATGACGCAGGACGTGAAATATTGCTTCGCCGACGAAGACACCGCTCATGTCGCCAGGAACATGGGCGAACTGCAGGTGCGTCGCCTGCCGGTGGTCGATCGTGACAAGCGTCTCGTCGGCATCCTGTCGCTGGCCGACGTCGCCTCGCATGAGAAGGATGGCCGCCGGGTCGGCAATGCCCTGCGCGAGATCGCCCAGCCGGGCGGCGAGCACAATCAGGGTGAGGAGGAGCGGGGGAGGGGCATGTGAGTTCGCCACACGCTGCCGTCTGGCTGAATGCCGATGAGGCGCACATCTTCCGCTTCGGTGCCGGCGAGGTCGAGAAGTGCGATGTGAAAGCCGGCGGGCACGGCCTCCCGCGCGATGCCGGGGCCTATTTCGAAGCCATCCTCGCCGAACTCACCGAGGTCGAGGGCTGGATGTTGGCCGGCCCGACCGGCCCGCTGAAGGACTTCGAAGAATATGTCCGAGTGGGCCACGCCGAGCAGTTGGCGCGAAAGCTGGTCGTCGTCGAGGCGATGGATCAGCCGCGCGATGGCGAACTGCTTCGCCACGCGCGCAAGCGCCTGGTATCCTAGTTGCTGTTTTCCAGGTGCCTCAACACATAGCGACGGCCATCGCGTTCAACCCCGAAGCGAACGCGATCGCCTACACTCAGGCCTTTCAGGACCTTCGGATCCTCGACGGCAAAGACTCGTACGCCGCCCTCGGGGAGAAGAGGCAAGGGACGGTAGTCCAGCGTGACGCGACCTGCGGCGGGATCGACCGCGACGACGCGGCCGCTGCCGAGAGGTGTGTCATCCGGCGCTTCGGCCGTGCAGTTCTGCACATCCGCGTCGCCGTCAGGGTCCGCGAAGATCGGCAAGGGTGCTGCAGCAAGCGGAGAAACCACACAGGGCGAGAGTGTCAGCGCGGCCAGGGCCGCAGCAAGCGTGAGGGACTTGGTAGACATCGGGCTGAACTTTCCAGAATGAACGCTACTCAGGCCCCCAATCTGGTAGTGGTCGGCCGGATTTCCAGTGGTTACAGAGCGGTTACGACCCGTCGATCACGCTGTGTAACGCGCCCGGAGCCCGCATTTGCGCGATCGTTCGAATTTGCGCGCAGACGGAAGGTAAACTCGTGTTGAAGCGCCGTTGAAGATGCCGCCGCCTCAGGCGATCGAGTCGATCACCTTGGCGAGCGCCACGTCCTTTTCCGACAGGCCGCCGGCATCGTGCGTGCTGAGGACGATCTCGACCTTGTTGTAGACGTTGAACCATTCGGGATGGTGATCGGCCTTCTCGGCAGCCATCGCCACGCGCGTCATGAAGCCCCAGGCTTCGTTGAAATCGGCGAACTTGAAGCTCTTCTGGATGGCGTCGCGACCGCGTACCTTCTTCCATCCCTTGATCGAGGCGAGCGCCTTGCTGCGCGCCCGGCCGGCGAGTTTCTCGGTCATGTCCATCTCCTCATTTGGCGTGAAGCTTGCCTCATCGCGGGCCAGCAGCCTAGGCTCGCCCCAACAAACCGGAGGCTTACTTGAAGATCACCCGTCGTACCGCCCTGCTTTCGTCCACCGCCGCCGCCCTCGGGGTCGCCGCTGCCGTTCCGCAAGCCTTCGCCCAGAAGAGTGCCGACCAGCTTCGCATCCTGTTCAACGATGCCGTGCCCAACGTCGACATGTATTTCAACAGCCAGCGCACGGGCCTGATCCTGGCGCATCAGGCCTGGGACATGCTGGTGCATCGCGATCCCGCGACCTTCGAGATCAAGCCGTCGCTCGCCACCGACTGGAAGTTCACCGACGACAACACGCTCGATCTCACGATCCGCCAGGGCGTCAAGTTCCACGACGGCAGCGCCCTCACGCCCGACGACGTCGTCTACACGATCAACATGGCGGCCGATCCAGCCTCCAAGGTCGCGACTCCCTCGAACTACGCCTGGATCGACAAGGCGGAGAAGACCGGCGACTGGACCGTGCGCATCAAGATGAAGCGGCCGACTCCGGCGGCCCTCGAATACCTCGCCATGGTGACGCCGATCCATCCTAAGGCCTATCGCGAGAAGGTGGGGCCCGAGGGCTTCTCCGCCAAGCCGATCGGCGCGGGGCCGTACAAGATCGTCCGGAACGAGCAGGGCAAGGAAGTCTTCTTCGAGCGCTTCGACGACTACTGGAAGGGCTCGCCCAAGGGCGTCCCGGCGATCAAGAAGCTGCATGTCCGCTTCGTGCCCGATCTCGCCACCGCGGTGACCGAACTGCTCGCCCAGCGCGCCGACTGGATCTGGAACATCAATCCCGACCAGGCCAACGACATCAACAAGATGCCGTTCCTGCAGGCCGTGCGGCAGGAGTCCATGCGCGTCGGCTACCTGTCGATCGATGCGGCCGGCCGCACCGGTGCCGACAATCCGCTCACCAAGCTCAAGGTGCGCCAGGCGATCTGGCATGCCGTCGACCGCAAGCAGTTCGCCGACAAGCTGGTCGGCGGCGGCAGCCGCGTGCCGCCGGCGCCGTGCTTCCCCAGCCAGTTCGGCTGCGATGCCGACGCCGCCGTGAAGTACGACTACGATCCGGCCAAGGCGAAGGCGTTGCTGGCCGAGGCGGGCTATCCCAACGGCTTCGACGTCGAGTTCGTGACCTACGTGCAGCCGACTTCGTGGCCGGCGTCGGTGCAGAGCTACCTCCAGGCCGTGGGCATCCGCGCCAAGATCAACCAGCTCCAGGTCGCGCCGGCCATCCAGAAGGCCCAGAAGGGCGAGGCGCCTCTCTACATGGGAAGCTGGGGCAGCTACTCGATCAACGACGTCTCGGCGATCCTGCCGGTGATGTTTGGCGCCGGCGCACTCGACAACTATTCCAAGGATCCGGAACTCGAGAAGCTGATCGCCGAGGGCGGGTCCACCTCCAACACCGAGGCTCGCAAGAAGGCCTATTCCGCCGCAATCAAGATCGCGACCGAGAAGGCCTACTGGCTGCCGATCAACACCTACGTGAACACCTACGCCTTCTCGAAGGGCCTGGAGTTCAAGACCTTCCCCGACGAGCTGCCGCGCTTCTACCTGGCGAAGTGGAAGTGACGCGCGCGAGCGCATCACTTCCATCCCGAGCGAAGTTGAGGGATCTCTTCTAAGGAACCAGCAGACACTCCACGCCGCCGCCGGGCCGAGGCCTGAGCGGCGGCGTTTCCGTTGAGCAGCGCGGTTCGGCGATCGGGCAGCGCGGGTGGAAACGGCAGCCCGGCGGGATGTTGGCGGGGTCGGGCATGACGTCGCCCAGGCCGACATCGGGCACGCCGAGCCCGGGCTCGGGCGTCAGCACCGAGGCCAGCAGCGCCTTGGTGTAGGGGTGTTCGGGTTGGTGGAACAGCGCCTGCGTCGGCTTCTTCTCGACGATGCGACCGAGATACATCACCGCCACCTCGCTCGCGACATGCTCGACGACCGCGAGATTGTGGCTGATGAACAGGTAGGTGAGTCCGAGGTCGCGGCGCAGCTCGGCCAGCAGGTTCAGGATCTGCGCCTGCACCGAGACGTCGAGAGCCGAAGTCGGCTCGTCGCACACGACGATGCGCGGTCGCAGCACCAGGGCGCGCGCGATGGCGACCCGCTGGCGCTGGCCGCCGGAGAGTTCGGCCGGCAGACGGTTGCCCATCTCGCCCGGCAGGCCAACGCGGGACAGCATCTCGTCCACGCGCTTGGCGATCTCGGCGCGCGAGAAGCTGCCCTGCGCCTGCAGCGGCATCGCCACGATGTCGCGGATGCGCGACAACGGATTGAGCGAGGAGAAGGGATCCTGGAATACCGGCTGGATCAGGCGCGCGCGCGCCTTGCGGTCCATGTCGACGATGCGCTGGCCCTCGACCGCGATGTCGCCGGAATCGGGCGTGAGCAGGCCGAGGATCAGACGGGCGAGGGTGGACTTGCCGCAGCCCGACTCGCCCACCACGCCCAGCACGCCGCCCGGCGGCACGGCGAAGGAGACGCCGTCGACGGCGACGACCCTGCGGTCCTTGCCCAGGATGCCGCCCGAGACGCGGAAGGTCTTGCCGACGGACCTGAGTTCGATCGCAGCTTGGGTATTCTCGTTCATGGCGCCAGCCGGCAGAGATAGTCGTGACCCGGCGCCGCGGTCTGATGCGGGACGGTGTGGGCACAGCTCGCCTCGGCGAAGCTGCAGCGATCGCGGAAGCCGCAGCCTTCGAAGCCCGGTCCGATGCGCGGCACCGTCCCGGGAATCGAGCCCAGAGGCTCGTCCTGGCGTTGCTTGCCCGGCACCGGCACGCAGCGCAGCAGGCCCTGCGTGTAGGGGTGCTTGGGATCGGCGAAGAGCTGGGCGGTGGCCGCGCTCTCGACCACTTCGCCCGCATACATGACCGAGACGCGATGGGCGATGCGGGCCACGATGCCGAGATCGTGGGTGATCAGCAGCAGGCCGAGACCGAGGTCGCGCTGGAGCTGCGCGAGCAGGCGCAGGATCTGCGCCTGCACCGTGACGTCGAGCGCGGTGGTCGGCTCGTCGGCGATCAGGAGCTGCGGCTCGCACATCAGCGCCATGGCGATCATCACCCGCTGGCGCAGGCCGCCCGAGAGCTGGTGCGGGAACTGGCCGAGCCGAAGCCCGGGCGCGGTGATGCCGACCCGGCCCAGCAGGTCGGCCGCGCGATCGGTGGCGACCCGCTGGCTCACCTTCTTGTGGCGGCGCATCACCTCGGTCATCTGCGAGCCGATCGTGTAGGCCGGGTTGAGGCTGGTCATGGGCTCCTGGAAGATCATGGCCATGGCATTGCCGCGCAGTCGCGCCATGCCGCGGTCGTCGAGCTTCAGCAGGTCCTCGCCCTGGAAGGCGAGGCGCCGTGCCGTGCGGCGGCCGCCGCGGGCCAGCAGGTTCATGATCGCGAGCGCCGTCACCGACTTGCCGCAGCCCGATTCACCCACCAGGCAGTGGGTCTCGCCGCGCTCGACCGTGAGCGAAGCGCCGCGCACCGCCGAAGTGCCGGCGAAGCCCACTTCGAGCCTTTCGACGTCGAGAAGCGTGCTCATGTGCGGGACCTCGTCGCGAAGGCGTCGCGCAAGCCGTCGCCCAGCAGGTTGATGCCGAGCACCAGCACGAACAGCGCCACGCCGGGGATCACGATCACCCAGGGGCTGAAGAACATGTAGTCCTTGGCCTCGGCGATCATCAGCCCCCAGGAGGGCAGCGGCGGCGGCACACCGAGCCCGAGGAACGACAGCGTCGCTTCGAGCAGGATCGCAAGCGCGATCTCGAGCGTCGCCACGACCACGAGATGGCTGGCGATGTTGGGCAACACCTCGCGGCTGAGAACTCGGAAGCGCGAGCAGCCGGCGCACCAGGCGGCGGAGACGAAGTCGAGGTTACGCACCTGCATGGAGGTCGAGCGCGCGACCACGGCGAAGCGGTCCCACAGCAGAAGGCCGAGAGTCAGGACCAGCAGCGTCATCGAGGTGCCGAGCAGGCCCACGACGGCGAGCGCCACCAGGACGACGGGGATCGAGAGACGTGTCGTGATGGCGAACAGCACGGCGTCGTCGATGCGTCCGCCGAAGAAGCCGCCCAGCACGCCGATGGTGATGCCGATCAGGCCCGACACGATTGTGACGGTGACGCCGATCAGCATCGAGATGCGGCAACCCCAGATCAGGCGGGAGAGATAGTCGCGCCCCAGCTGGTCGGTGCCGAGGATGAACTCCGGATTGTGCCCCTCCATCCAGAAGGGCACGAGCAGCCGGCGGTTGAGGTCCTGCGCGAAGGGATCGTGCGGCACGATCAGCGGGGCGAAGATCGCGGAGAACAAGGCAAGTCCCACGATGACCGCGCCGATCCACGTGCTGGCGCTCTTCCAGCCCCGACGCGGGCCGGCAGTGACCGAAGCCGCGGCGCTCATGCGCGCAGCCGCGGATCGAGCACGGCGTTCATCAGGTCGGAGACCATGGTGAGCGCCACGTAGATGACGGCAAGGACGAGAACGACCGCCTGCACGACCGGGAAGTCGTTCTTGGCGATGCTCTCCCAGGCGAGGAAGCCGACGCCGTGCAGGGCGAAGACCTGCTCGATGACGATCGAGCCGCCCAGCATGAAGCCGAGCTGCACGGCGGCGATCGCCACCACCGGGATCGCGGCGTTGCGCAGCGCATGCTTCAGCAGGATGGAGGCGCGCGAGAGGCCCTTGGCGCGGGCGGTGCGGATGTAGTCGCTGCCCATCGCCTGGATCATGCCGGCGCGCGTGAGGCGCGTCAGCGCCGGAATGGCGGAAAAGGCCAGCACGATGCCCGGCATGACGAAATGCTCCCACGAGCCGGTGCCAGAGATAGGCAGCCAGCCGAGGGTGAGCCCGAACAGGATCATCAGCAGCAGGCCCAGCCAGAAGGAGGGCATCGCCTGGCCGATCAGGGCGATCACCTGGACCGCGCGGTCGAAGCCGGTGTTCTCGCGCACCGCGGCCAGGATGCCCATCGGCAGTGACACGAGGAGCGCGATGGAGAGGCCGGTCAGCCCCAGAGTCAGCGTCACCGGCATGCGCTCGGCGATCAGCGACGAGACGTTCGTCTGGAAGAAGTAGCTCTTGCCCAGGTCGCCGGTTACGGCACGGCCCACCCAGTCGAAGAATTGTTCGAGCACGGGGCGGTCCAGTCCATAGGCCTTGCGGACGGCCTCGATATCGGCCGCCGTTGCGTTGGGCCCGGCGATCGAGATGGCGAGATCGCCCGACAGCCGTGTGAGAACGAAGGCGATGGTCATGACCGTCGCCGCCACGAGGAGTGCCACGACGAGGCGGCGGAAGAGGAACTGAAGCATGTGCGGGCGGACTTTAATGCGGATCGGTGAGGAAGGCGATCATGCGAATCGCGCGCCAAACGCCGCGCAGCTCCCCAGAACGGTCACGACGCCGCGCTTGGCGCGGGCGCACGGGTCCTATAAGGGGGAGTCATGCCGGTCTTCAACAATCCACGGCGTACGCCCTGCTTCGGCATCGCGCCCACTCTGGAGGACTTCGAGGCGATCGCCGCCGAGGCGCTGGCGACGATACCCGAGGAGTTCCGTCGGCACGTCGGGAACGTGCGCATACAGATCGACGACTTCCCGTCCGACGAGGTCGAGAAGCAGATGGATCTCGAGACTCCGTTCGACCTGCTCGGTCTCTATCAGGGCGTGTCGATGATGGAGCGGGGCGCCGGCCATGTCGCCAACGACATCGACCGCATCTTCCTCTATCGTCGCCCCATCCTCGACTACTGGTGCGAATCGGGCGAGGACCTGCCGCACATCGTGCGCCACGTGCTGATCCATGAGATCGGCCACCATTTCGGCCTGAGCGACGACGATATGGAAGCAATCGAGGCCAAGGCCGAGGAAGACTCGCAGCGCGCCTAGCGACGCGCGCAAGCCTCAGACGCGCATGGCCTCGCGATAGTGGCGCTCGGCATTCGTCCACTTGATCGCCTGAACGAAGGCCTCGATGTACTTCGCGGTGTCGGTGCCGTAGTCGGCGGCATAGGCGTGCTCGTACATGTCCATCGCGAGCAGCGGCACGCCGCCGGCCGGTGACATGGCGTCGTTCTCGGCGCGATAGTTGAACAGTCGCTTCTCGCGCGGCGCATAGGCCAGGATCACCCAGCCACTGCCCGCGTCGAGTGACCGTCCGATGAGCGCGAACTCCGCCTTCCAACGGTCGAGGCTGCCGAAATCGCGCGACAGGGCCTGAGAGAGCAGACCGGCCGGCTGTGTGGGGGCTTCGGCCAATCCATCGAAATAGAGTTCGTGCAACAGGGTCGAATTCTGCGTCGCCTGCTCGTCGCGTTTCAGTTCGCCCAGCCTTCCCGGCGTCACCTCCGCGAGGTCGATCCTCGAAAGTTCCTCGCCAATATCGTTCAGCTTCTTCACCTCGTCCGCATAGATGCCGTCGTGATGTGCCCGCAGCAGATCTGCGGACAGGCCCTTGACCTTTTCCGGGTTGATGACGAGGGGTTTGGCGGTGGCCTTCGGGACCGGAATCGCGGTCGTCACCTGGGGTGCCGATTGCTGGGCGCGTGCGCCAAAGGCGAACGCGCCGGCCAGCAGGCCGGCGCCCGCGGCCAGGGAGCGGCGGGATATGTCGGTCATGGGAGCTCCTCGCGTGTTCGCTGGAGCAACGCCTGTCATGGAGAGGAGTTGCGGCGCACGGGAGGCAGGTGGTAGCCGTCGATCAGCGCTTTTTCGGGCTGATAGGCGCGCAACACCAGGCGCATCGGGCCGGCCGGCGCCGGCAGCCAGTTGGCGGCGTGCTCGCCCGGCGGCGGGTCGCGCTGGATGTAGAGGCTGAGCGATCCGTCGGCGGCACGGACCAGTCCAGCCGTTCGGTTGCCGATCGCCCGGCGATCGATCGGATTGTCGACGAAGCGGGTTCTGCCGCCGGGCGTCACTTCGTAGACCGATAGCGACCAGAAGGAGCGCGCCGGTGGCAGGCGATCGGCCGTAAACGTGAGGGTATAGCGCTGCGCTCCGTGAAGGGGCCGACGGTCGGCATCGACGGCGCAGCTCACGTCGACCTCGTCAGGGGACAAGGGCGCCCCCAGCCCCGTCAGTGCCGAAGCCGCCCGAGAGAGATAGTCGTCGCCGAAGCTCCCGGCGTGCCGCGAGCCGTAGGTCCAGCCGTCGATCGTGCGGCCGCGACCGACGGCGCGAACGTCGGCATGGGCCTGGGCGATGCCCGCATGGATCGCCCGACGCTCGGCCTCGTTGAAGGCCCGCCGGTCGAACTTGCGTCCCGGTTTGAGTTTCAAGGGGGCAAGCGCCTCGAACAGCGGCCGGTCGCGCTCCGGCAACGGGCTCTCGCCCAGGGCGCGCAGGCCGATGTCGAACAGGTCGAGCGGATCGCCCGGGTGCGCGGCCGGCCAGTCGGCGACGGGTTCGGGAGGCGCCTGCGTGCGGAAGCGCATCAGTTCGCCGGTTTCCAGGATGCGCCGCTCGTTGCGCATGTCGGGCGTCTCGAGCAGCACGCGGTTCTGCAGGATGCGCACGCGGTCGAGTTCCTCTGGCTCGTCGACCAGGATACGGCCCAGCAGCCACACCGAAGGGGTCGACGCGCGGACCAGTGTCACGTCGCTTGGCGCATCGCCTGCCCAAGTGGGCGCGACGATCATGTGCGTCACCAGCCCGACGGTTTGTGGACGCGGGCGAACGACGAAGAATGTATCAGAGAACAGGTCGATGAAGGCGTAGCTGTAATGGAGATCGCCGATCGGCGGCACGGTGAGGAACAACGGCTCCAGGGAAAGATCGAGCCAGGCCGAAGAATAGAGTGTGTCGGCATCCGGCGTCGGGACGGCACTCGTATCCGGGTCGGCAAGCGTTGCGACATTGCGGAAGCGGTTGAGCCGCTGGCGCTGCGGGTTCGCCTCGTCGACCGTGGCGTGCCAACGGGCGCGATACATCTCATAGACCGGGAAGAGGTAGATGGTGGCACGCCGAGCGAGATCGCGCAGGGCCGCCTTCGCATCCTGCGCCTGCGCTTTCCGGGCCGCGGCCAGCGCGGTCAGGCCGAGGCCACCGAGCGCGGCACGACGACCGAGGGTCATGCGGCCCGCTCGCGCGCCTGTCGTCGTTCGGCGACGAAGGCCGCCGCTTCCTTCCAGGGCGCCAGCGTCCAGAAGGAGCGCGCCCGGCCCGAGGGCGAGGCCAGCACGAAGGCCGCGGCGCCTTCGAGAAGCTCGACCTGCCGGCCGTAGGCGGGAGCCTTTACGCCCAGCGCGAGCGACGCGGCGTGTTTGGAGGTGAAGGCGATGGCGGCGGGCCGGTAGCGCCGCAGCTTGGCGTGCAGCGACTGCGCGTCCATCGCCTCGGGGCTGAGTTCGTGGTCCGATCCGACTTCGGTCTTGTTGAGGTCGGTCAGTCCGAGCCCCAGCGTGAGCAGCTCGGGGTAGCGCTGCGGCGCCAGCCGCTCGGGCGTCAGGCCGACCGCGTGCAGGGTCGGCCAGAAGGCATTGCCGGGATTGGCGTAGTAGGCGCGCGCCTTGAACGACGCGGGGCTCGGCGCGGTGCCGCAGAACACCAGGTCGAGCCCCGGCGCCAACAGGTCCGGGATGAGGGGATTATTGCGGATTGATGCCCGCGGCACGGATGACCTCGCCCCAGCGTTTGATTTCGGTCTGGATGTAGGCGTCGATCTCGGGGACCGTCATGGTGCCGGGCTCGAAGCCGCCGGCCTTCATGCTCTCCATCACGTCGGGAGACTTCAAGGCCTTCTCCGTGGCAATCCGAAGCCTGTCCTTGATCTTTGCCGGCGTGCCGGTCGGCACCGCCCAGATCGACCAGGAGGTCACGACGAGGTCCGGCGAAACCGCCTCGGCGAAAGTCGGCGTGTCGGGCAGGACCGTCGAGCGCTTGGCGCCACTCGACGCCATCGGCTTCAGCTTGCCGGCGCTGACCTGGCTCATCAGCGAATCGATGTTGGAGATCACCATCGGCAGGTGGCCGGCCAGCACGTCGGCGGCGGCCGCGGCGGCGCCGCGATAGCTGATGAAGGTGATATCGACGCCGGTCTTCTGCTTGAACAGCTCCATCGTCAGGGTAGGCGAGGTGCCGAGGCCGGACGAGCCGAACGAGTATTTTCCAGGTTCCTTCTTCGCCGCCGCGATCAGTTTGGGCAGCGTGTCGTGCGGGAAGCCGGGGCTGCAGCAGAGCAGGTTGGGCTGCGTCCCGATCCAGGCGACGGTCTCGAGGTCGGTGACGGCATTGTAGGCCGGCTTGCGATAGAGGTGAGGCACCAGCGCATGGCTGCCGATGTTGCCCAGCAGTACCGAATAGCCGTCGGGTGGCGACTTGGCGACGTTATCGGCGGCGATCGATCCGCCGGCACCCGTGCGGTTCTCGACCACGAAGGTCTGGCCGAATTCGTCACTGAGCTTGGCGGCGAGCCGCCGGGCGATGTTGTCCTGCGAGCCGCCCGGCGTGAACGGGCAGACGATGCGCACGTTGCGGTTGGGCCAGTCGTCGGTCTGGGCGAGGGCGAAGGTCGGGACGAACGGCAGCGTCGCCAGGCCGGCCGTGAAGTGACGTCTCCTCATTTCTTCTTCCTTTGTTCGAAGATTGTTGCCGCGATGATGCACGAGGTGTGTCGCGTCGCCTAGAGCCATGCCCAACCTCGATTTCGTCCTGAGGTTCCGTGGCCTTGTCCGCCCCCGGCCGTCGGGCATGATGGCGGCCGGGAGGACGCAATGAAGACGATCGACAAGGCCGACGAAGCCCAGCTGCTCGCTACCATCGACCGATGGATCGAGCGCGAGGTGGCGCCGCGCGTGAAGGAATTCGACCATGCCGACAAATGGCCGGCCGAGATCGTCGAGCAGATGAAGGAACTTGGCCTGTTCGGCGCCACGATCAGCCCGGAATATGGCGGGCTGGGCCTGCCGGCCACGACCTACGCCGAGATCGTGATGCGCGTCTCCTCGGTGTGGATGGCCATTACCGGCATATTCAATTCTCACCTGATGCTGGCACTGGCGGTCGAGAAGTTCGGCACGCCGCGTCAGAAGGAGCGCTGGCTACCCAAGTTCGCCACGGGCGAGGTCCGCGGCGGGCTGGCGCTGACCGAGCCGGATGCCGGCACCGACCTGCAGTCGATCCGCATGGTCGCCAAGCGCGACGGCAACGACGGCTATGTCATCAACGGTACCAAGACCTGGATCTCCAACGGCATAGAAGGCCATTGCTTCGCCATGCTGGTGAAGACCGATCCCGAGGCCAATCCGCGCCACACCGGCATGAGCCTGTTCATCACGCCCAAGGGGCCGGGCTTCACGGTCGGCCGCAAACTGGAGAAGCTCGGCTACAAGTCGATCGATTCGGGCGAGCTGGTGTTCGAGGATTACAGGATCCCGGCCGATCACCTGATCGGCGAGGTCGAGGGCCAGGGCTTCGCCCAGGTCGCGGGCGGGCTCGAACTCGGGCGCATCAACGTCGCTTCGCGCGGCGTCGGCATCGCCGAGGGCGCGCTGCGTCTGGCCACGAGCTATTCCCAGATGCGCAAGACCTTCGGCAAGCCGATCTGCGAGCACCAGGCGATCCAGCTCAAGCTGGGCGAGATGGCCACGCGCGCCCGCGCCGCGCGACTGCTGACGCTCGATGCCGCCGCCATCTTCGATCGCGGCGAACGCTGCGACATGGAAGCCGGCATGGCGAAATACTTCTCATCCGAAGCGGCGCTGGAGAACAGCATCGAATCGATGCGCATCCATGGCGCCTATGGCTATTCCAAGGAATACGACATCGAGCGGCTCTATCGCGACGCGCCGCTGACCTGCATCGGCGAGGGCACCAACGAGATGCAGCGCATCATCATCGCGCGGCAGCTGATCAAGCGGAATCCGATCTCGTGAACGGGGCGGGCAAGCCGCTCGAGGGCATCCGCGTCCTCACGCTCGAACAGTTCGGCGCCGGTCCATATGGCACGATGTTCCTGGCCGAACTGGGCGCCGAGGTCATCAAGATCGAGGCGCCGCAGGGCGGCGATCCCTCGCGGCAGGTCGGGCCGCACAAGCTCGGGCAGAACGACAGCGAGTATTTCCAGGCCTGGAACCTCGGCAAGAAGAGCGTGACCCTCGACATGAAGTCGGTGGAGGGGCGGCGGCAGTTCGAGGGACTTGTGAAGGGCGCCGACTGCGTCGTGAACAACATGCGCGGCACCCAGCCCGAGAAACTCGGCCTCGACTATGCCAGCTTGAAACACCTGAAGCCGTCGATCGTCTGCCTGCACATCTCCGCGTATGGGCGGGCCAATGAGCGCAGGGACTGGCCCGGCTACGACTTCCTGATGCAGGCCGAGGCCGGGCTGATGGAGCTGACCGGCGAGCCGGACGGGCCGCCGACGCGTGTGGGCGTTTCGATGATCGACAGCATGAGCGGCCTGACGGGCATCGTCGGCCTGCTGAGCTGCCTGCTGCGCGCGCGCACCACGGGACAGGGCTGCGACGTCGACACCTGCCTCTACGACGTCGCCATGCACCAGCTCACCTATCCCGGCCTGTGGTACCTGAACGAGGGCGATGTCTCGCCGCGGGTGCCGCGCAGCGCGCATCTTTCGCTCGCGCCGGTCCAGACCTTTCCGACGAAGGATGGCTGGATCTACGTCATGTGCATGACGCAGAAATTCTGGTTGGCGCTCTGCGAGGTGATGGACCGTGACGATCTCGCGGTCGATCCGCGTTTCCCCGATCCCAACACGCGGGCGAAGAACCGAGCGACGCTATCCGCCGAACTCGACGTGACGTTCCGCACGCGCACGACGGCGGAGTGGCTGGCGGCAATGAACGGGCTGCTGCCGGCTGCGCCGGTCTATCGGTTGGACCAGGCGCTCGACAGCGATTTCGCCCGAGGCACCGGGATGGTTTCGTCCGTGCCCCATCCGGTGAAGGGCAACCTGCGTATCCTCGCCAATCCCCTGCGCATCGATGGCGAACGGCTGGCGCAATCCGCCTGCTCGCCGCTCGGCGCCGACAACGAAGTATTACTGGGCAAGTCGTCATGAAACTTCAGGGCATCAAGGTCGTCGATCTCTCCTGGTTCCTGCCCGGGCCGTATCTCACCACGTCGCTGGCCGATCACGGCGCCGAGGTGATCAAGGTCGAACCGCCGGGCGAGGGCGATCCCGGTCGCCACATCCTGCCGCCGGACGAACGAACCTCGGTGTTCTTCCGCAACATGGGCCGCGGCAAGAAGAGCGTCGTGCTCGACCTGAAGAGCGAGCAGGGCCGCGCCGATCTCTTCCGCCTGGCCTGCGAGGCCGACGTGCTGGTCGAATCGTTTCGGCCCGGCGTCGCCGCGCGCTTTGGCATCGGCTACGACGCCGTCGCCGCGAAGAACCCCGGCATCGTCTATTGCTCGATCAGCGCCTTCGGCCAGGACGGAGCCTATCCCGGCCGCGCCGCGCACGATCTCGCGCTGGAAGCGATGACCGGCGTGCTGAGCCTGACCCTGGGCGACGACGGCCGGCCGGCGATCCCCGGCATTCCGGTCGCCGATCTGGTGAGCGGTCTCCATGGCCTGGCCGGTGTGCTGATGGCGCTGCTGCGCCGCAAGGACACCGGCCGAGGCGACTATATCGACGTCTCGATGCACGAATCGCTGATGGCCTCCTGTGCCAACGTGGTCGGCACGACGTTCGCCGAGAACAGGCATCCCGACGTAAAGCATCAGCGCACCACCGGCGGTTCGGCCTTCTACCGCGTCTACGACACGTCCGACTGCCGCCAGCTCGTGATCGCGGGCCAAGAGATGAAGTTCATCAAGAATCTTTTAGGGGCGCTCGGTCGGCCGGAGATGGCCGGGCTCTGCGAATGGCCCGGCGCGCATCAGAAGCCGGTGGTCGACTTCCTCGCCGCGACCTTCAGCGCGAAGCCGCTCGCGCACTGGATGGACACCCTCGCCACGCTCGACATCTGCTACGGCCCGGTGAACACGCTCCCCGAAGCCATCGCCGACGCCAACCTGCAGAAGCGCGGCTTCATGGTGACGGACGAGCAAGGCCGTCTCCACTTCGGCCCCGTCGTCCGCTTTAAGAACGAACCGTCGAGCCCGCTCTATCGCGAACCGCTGCTGGGCGAGCATACGGACGAAGTGCTGAAGCCTTAGCGGAAAGGTCCCTAAGGACCTTTATGCGGTTGTCAGCGCTACCGCCTTAGCCAGCGGCACCGGCGCATCGTCGAGGAGGAGCTTGATGGCCTCTTCCTCCCAGCCGGACTCGCCGAGCGACAGCGGGTCCTGCGGGGCGAGGCGGTGTTCGATGACCAGGCGCGACAGGAGGAGGCGGCGGGCGTCGCCGCCTTTGGCACCGAGGGTGGCACCTTCCCAGGCGAGCAGCGCGGCGGTCGTGGCGTGATAGAGGGCGCCGGCGGCGAGGCGCGAGCGCTTTTCCTGTTTGGGATCGGCGGCGACCGCCTCGACGAAGCGTTCGACGCGGTCGAGCGTGGCGCCGAGCAGCCCTTTGTACTGGCCGGGGAGGGCCCCGCTCGGCTCGTACTTGGCCTTCAGCGCGGCGGAGAGCGTCTTGTGGCCGCCGGCCTTGCCGACGGCGCGCTGCACCACGTCGAGGGCGTTGATGTTCGACGTGCCCTCCCACAGGGTACCGATCTGCGCGTCGCGCACCAGCCGCGCCGTCACCCATTCCTCAATGTAACCCAGCCCGCCCTTGACCTCGAGCGCGGCACTGGCGACCGGAATGTTGTCGCGGCAGGCGCGGAACTTGTAGACCGGCGTCAGGATGCGCAGCAGGTTGGCGGCGTCCTTGTCGCCTTTATCCGCCCGGCCCATCGCGTCAGCCGAAAAGGCGAACATCGACAGTGCCTGCTCGGTCGGCAGCATGATCTTCATGAGCTGGCGGCGCAGCAACGGATACTCGGCGATGGCGCTGCCGAAGGCGCGGCGGCCGCGCGCGGCGGCCAGCGCCTCGTTGAGGCAGCGGCGCATCATCGAGGCGGCGCGCACCCCGTGGCTCAGCCGTGACAGGTTCACCTGTTCCATCATCTGCTTGAAGCCGCGGTTCACGTCGCCCACGAGATAGGCGGTGGCGCCGTCGAGGATGATCTCGCCCGAGGCCATCGAGCGCGTGCCGAGCTTGTCCTTGAGACGCACGATCCGGTAGCTGTTGCGGCTGCCGTCCTCGAGGCGGCGCGGCAGGGCGAACAGGCCGAGGCCCGATGTGCCGGGGGCCGCGCCGCGCGGCCGCGCCAGCATCACCGCGACATCGGCGTCGGCATGGCTGCAGAACCATTTCTGGCCGTAGAGTTTCCAGCGCTCGACACCGTCGGGGCCGATGCCCACCCGCTCGGCCTCGGTCTCCAGCGCGCCGACGTCGGAGCCGCCGGCTTTCTCGGTCATGAACTGCGTGCCCTTCAGCATCGTCGCCGGATCCTGGCTGAGCAGCCGGTCGAGCAGCAGCTTCTTGAGCTCGGGCGAGCCGTAGCGCTTGATGATGAAGTTCGACGTGTCGGAGACGGACACCGGGCACATCAGGCCGAACTCGCCCTGCACGAACAGATAGGTGATGGCGTACTTCACCAGCGGATGGGCGGGTTCCGCCAGGCCGAGCACGCCGGCGCGATGGCTCATCGCGTGCATGCCGAATTCCTCGAAGGCGATCTTCTCCATCTCGCGATAGGCGGGATGGTAGTCGATCCAGTCCTCGTCGCGGCCGAAACGGTCGCGCGGCTGCAGCACCGGCGGATGCTTGTCGGCGACCATCGCCAGCGCGTCGAGCCGGCCGCCGGCCAGCTCGCCCAGGCGCTCGAAATGCGGCGTCATCTGCCGCAGCAGGCCGGGCTCCATGTAGAGCCGCATCAGGTCCTGGAACTGCCGGTCGATCGAATGGAAGTTCTGGCCGTGTGCGTCGGTGGCGATGTGATGGGCGCCGTGCGGCCCTTCGTTCAATCCGTGGGTCATGTCGGGCATGGTTTCCTCCGTCTGGTCTTTTCTTGTTATCGCCAGCCCTGCGTGAGCACGCGCGTCACATAGGGCGGCACGGTCTCGGTGGCGGGGCCATAGATGTGTTCGTGGAACAGGCTCTTGTTGTCGGTCGGTTCGAGATTGAGCTCGACGGTGCGGGCGCGCGGCGCGTGGCGGCGCACGTGCAGGACGAAGCCCGCGGCGGGATAGACCTCGCCCGACGTGCCGATCGCGAGAAAGAGGCCGCAGCGCTCCAGCACCGCGTAGATTTCCTCGAGGTGCATGGGCATCTCGCCGAACCAAACGATGTCGGGCCTGAGTTCGCCCACCGCGCCGCAGCTGGGGCAGACCGAGGCGGGTGTCAGGTTCTGGTCGGACTCGAACACCGTCTTGCATTTCATGCAGCGGATTTCGCCGTCGCGGCCGTGCATGTGGATCACCCGCTTCGATCCCGCCAGTTCGTGCAGCGGGTCGATGTTCTGGGTGATGATCGTCACCTCACCCTCATACTCGCGTTCCAGCCGGGCCAGCGCCTCGTGGGCGTCGTTCGGGTGAACGCCAGCGGCGCGAAACATGCCGCGCGTCTCGTTGTAGAAGTCGAGCACCTTCTTCTTGTCGCGGTGCCAGGCTTCCAGGGTCGCGACCTCCTCGAGATTGACCCTGTTCCACAGCCCGTCGATGTCGCGAAACGTGTCGATCCCGCTTTCCTTGGAGATGCCGGCGCCGGTCAGCACGGCGATGCCGGGCGGGAAGAAATCCTGATGCATGCCGCCAATCTAGCGCCGTGCTAGTGTCCGCGGCCATGACCATTGGAGTCCTGTTCGTCTGCACCGCGAATCTCTGTCGCTCGCCGATGGCCGAAGGCGTGTTCCGGGCCCTGGCGTCGAAGGCGGGCCTCGCGGACGCCCTCGAGATCGATTCGGCCGGCACCGGCGCCAGCCATGTCGGCCAGCCGCCGACCGGGCTCGCCGTCGAGGCGGCGGCGGCGCGCGGCTACGACATTTCCGGCATCCGGGCCCGCCAGGTGACGGGCGAGGATATCCGGCATTTCGACTGCGTCCTGGCGATGACCCGCACCCATCTCGTCGAGCTGCGCTGGCTGGCGCCGCGCGACCTCGCCGACCGGCCGCAGCTTCTGATGACCTACGCGCCGCCGATCGGCGTCCTCGACATTGCCGACCCGTTCGGCGGAACCGCCGACGACTATGAGCGTGCGATCCGCATGATCGAGGCCGCCGCGCGCGGCCTCGTCACGTATCTCGCATCCGACCTCAGAAAGGCCATTTGAGGCCAAGTTCACCGAAGCGGTTCAGCACGTTGAAGGTGAGCCGCGACACGTCGTTGTCGAACTTGTTGTGGGGCAGGCTGCCGCAATAGGTGATCGAGCCCACGGAGAACACCGCGCCGCCGTTCGGCTTCTCGATATAGGTCATGTCGGCGCGGATGAGCTGTTCCAGGGTCTGGCCGGGGATCGTCGTCGTGAAGCCCAGCCGTTCCTCGTGGACCACGACGAAGTTCCGGCGGTCGTGCCCTTCCGACGAGGCCAGAACCACGGCGTTGAGCGGACTGCCCAGCCGGTGGTCGAGCCGGTCGAGTTCGAAACCCGCCGCGCCGCCGCCCGAGAAGCCGTAGCCGCCGAACAACTCGTCCTTCACACCCTCGAACACCCAGGCATGGGTATTGTCGCGCGCCGCCGGCGACTGCCGGTAGGAATCGCCCACGAAGGTGCCCTGGCTCGAGAAGCCGATGCCGCAGAGGAGATTCGGCGGCCGGTCCGAGCGCCGCCACAAGCCGCCATAGGCGCCGTCGAACGCGTGAAAATATTCGCCCGGCTCGGCCGCCCAGGTGCGGATGCCGCCTTCGGTGCGTCGCACCTCGATGGCGCCGGGCACCTTGGGCGACAGCGCGACCCGCCAGTAGAAGCCGTTGCCGCCGAGATACATCAGCCGGCCGCCCGTCTCGGTGTAGGCCTGCAGCGCGTCGAGCGTCCCCTCGGTGTGGTACTCCGGATGCGAGCCGGTCAGTACGACCTTGTACGAGGCGAGCAATTCGACACCCTTCTCGTCGAGATCGTGGTCGGTCACCACGTCGAAGGCCACGCCCATGCGATCGAGCCAGCCGGTGAGATGCGTGTCGGCCGGCAGGTGACGCAGGCCGGAACCGGCCTCGTCGTTGAAACTGAGAAAGTTCGGCCGCCAGGTCAGCAGCGGGCGCAGCCGCGAGGAATAGGCCACACCCGAACCGTCGCGATGATGGTTGTAGGTCGACAGGCCGTAGTCGCCGTGCTCGTCGGGATTGTTCGGATAGGCCTTCCAGTCGGCGACGCGTTTGCGGAAGGCATCGTCGAACATGCCGCGCGAGAAGTTGGAATAGACCTGATAGGTGAAGGTCGAGGCGAGATAGCAGACTTTGGCCTGCGGCTTGCCGACCTGCGGTCGCACGAAGAACGGGATGACGTCGCGGTGGCTCCCGCAGGTGAGCTGGATGCCGTAGATGCCGCTCTTCATTTCCTTGGGGATGGTCAGGCTGAAATCGTCGAGCCAGCCGCAATCGTGCAGATCGTCGTCGTGAAAATGGATGGCGGCATAATGATGCGGCGCGCGACGCCAGTCGCGCTCAGCGCCGGTCCAGGCCGAGCCCTTCATGGCGCGGGTCGGCAGGTTGACCAGCTTCCCGTGCAGGCCATTGGGGCCGGTATCCTCGATCTCCATCGAGTCCATGCGGCGGGTGAAATCCCAGGCGGCGAATCCCTGGATGTGCGGCGCCTCGATCTTGCCGTTGAAGCAGCGCTGCGCCGGCCGGTCGGTCGCCGGCTCCGCGCCGATCATCACCGGAGCCGCAACCTCCAGGGCAGGAGACGAAGCCTTGCCGCTCGCCTCGCCCTCGTCGTCGGTGCCGAAGGCGCGCGTGAGCGGCTGCTGGCCGACCCGCAGGATGCCGGTCTCGGGATCGGCGCTCGCCCAGACGCGATACCAGATGCGGCCCCGCAGCTTCTTGCCCACGACCACGCGGTCCTTGCCGGTCTCCAGTGCCATGCCGTCGGGCGTGAGGACCAGGGCGAAGCCCGCGCCCGTCGCTGGATCGCGGTGCGATATCACCGTCTGCGGCCCATCCTCCGGCAGGGTCGGCCAGATCAGCGCCTCGACCTGGAGTGCCGCCGGCAGTCTTGCATCCTTCGTCTTCTCGACCAGACCGTAGGAGCCGGGCCAGGCATGCTGGATACGCGAGGCGAAACGGCCGTCGAAGAGGTCGGACATGTCTTCGAGCTTGGGCGGCGGTCCGCCGGGATTGGGGTCGCCGCGTACGATGCGGACCAGCATGGCATGGTAGGGGGTCGGTCCCGCGCTCGAGACCTTGAAGGAAATCTTCTCGCCGCTCCGTACCGAGATGCGGTCCGAGTAGCCGATCAACGCTGCGGTCACATTTATCTCCCAATTGCCGGGCGATATAGTCGCCTGAAATCAGGGAGCTTTGCTATGTCCAAGACAAACAAGACAATCGGGCGCCGTACTCTCATCGCCGGGGCCGTCGCCGTTCCTCTCGCCGCCCCGATGCTGGCGCGCCACGGCTGGGCGCAGTCGACCTACCCGAACAAGCAGGTCCGCGTGGTCGTGCCCTTCGCACCCGGCGGGACGACCGACCTGCTGGGCCGCATCGCCTCGGCGCACCTCCAGGAAGTCTGGGGCCAGACCTTTGTGGTCGACAACAAGAGCGGCGCCGGCGGCAATGTCGGGGCCGAGATCGTCGCCAAGTCGCCGGCCGACGGCTACACGCTGCTGCTGGGTACGGTCGGCACGGCCGTCACCAACCAGTTCCTCTACAAGAATATGCCCTACGACAGCGTGAAGAGCTTCGCGCCGGTCGCCCTGTTCGGCGAGGTCGCCAACGTGCTCGCGGTGCATCCCGACATGCCGGTGAAGACGGCCAAGGAATATGTCGAGTATTGCAAGAAGCAGGGCCCCAACAAGGTGAGCTTCGGCTCGCCCGCAGTCGGCGGCACTGGTCATCTCGCCATGGAATATTTCCAGTCGCTGGCCGGTTTCAAGGTCGAGCACGTCGTCTATCGCGGCAGCTCGCTGGTGCTGAAGGATCTGCTGGCCGGGCACATCCCCAGCACCATGGACAACCTCCCGCCCTACCTGCCGCACATCCAGTCGGGGGCGCTGCGGGCACTGGGCGTCAGCTCGGGCAAGCGCTGGTTCTCGCTGCCGGACACGCCGACCATCGCCGAGCAGGGCTTCGCAGGCTTCGATGCCGCGCCCTGGTGGTACGTCGCGGCGCCGGCCGGCACGCCGCCGGAGATCGTGAAGAAGCTCTCGGACGAGCTGGTGAAGGCGTCCAAGCAGCCCGACGTCATCAAGAAGATCCGCGACGCCGGCGCCGCCGAGCTGGGCGGCTCCTCGGAGGACCTCGCCAAGCACATGCAGACCGAGTACGTGAAGTGGAAGAAGGTCGTCGAGGCCGCAAAGCTGGAGCCGCAATGAGCCGTCCCGAGCTGAAGGGAAAGATCCAGACCGTTCTCGGGCCGATCGAGCCCGAGAAGCTTGGCCGCACGCTGATGCACGAGCATGTACTCTGTGACATCCGCCCGCCCGGCACGCGCTCCGACAACGATCTCGGCCCCGAGATCACCCTGGAGAATGTCTGGCAGATCAACTACGGCCGCGGCCTCAAGCGCGCCGGCCGCAAGTACATGCTCGACCTCGAGGACATCGCCACCCGCGAGGTGGCGATGATGAAGCACGAAGGCGGCGACGCCATCGTCGAACTATCGTGCGGCGGCCTCTCGCCCGATCCGAACGGGTTGCGCCGCATCGCGGCTGGCACCGGCGTCCATCTGGTGATGGGCTGCGGCTACTACGTGAACGACTACCAGGACCCGAAGAATCACGACCGCACGGTCGACGACTTCGCCGCCGAGATGATTGGCCAGATCCACGACGGCGCCTGGGGCACCGACGTCTGCGCCGGCATGATCGGCGAGATCGGCTGCCAGGCACCGTGGACCGACACCGAGAAGCGCGTGATGCAGGGCGCGTTCATTGCCGCCACCGAGACCGGCGCGTCGATCAACGTCCATCCCGGTCGCGATCCCGACCAGCCGCAGGAGATCGCCGACTTCGCCAAAGCGGCCGACTTTCCGACCGAACGCATCGTCATCAGCCACATCGACCGCACCGTGTTCGACGAGCCGCGGCTCCTGAAGCTCGCCGACTCCGGCATCACGGTGGAGTTCGATCTGTTCGGCCAGGAATCGAGCTACTACGGCCTCTCCGATATCGACATGCCCAACGACGCGACGCGGCTCAAGCTGATCCGCGCGTTGATCGAGGCCGGCCATCTGGAACGCGTCGTGATCAGCCACGACATCTGCTACCGCACCCGGCTCGCGAGCTTCGGCGGCCATGGCTACGGCCACATCTTCCGCAACGTCGTTCCGATGATGCAGAAGCGCGGCTATAGCGAGGCCGAGATCGACGCGATCCTCGTGGACAACCCGCGGCGGCTGCTGACGTTCGTGTGACGCTGGTTACAATACGGGCTGGGCGTCAAGCGCCATCAGAGGCAGGGATTTTTCGCTGGCGGTCGCGGCACGGCGAGGCCTTGCCAGAGTTCCTGTCGAAACTTCTCGGGTTCCTTATTCCAGGCACTGAGAAGTTGTCCCTGGCCTTGGCAGAAGCTCCTCTGCGCTGAGGGCACGCCGTACCTTTCGACCCCGGCAGCCACCTTCGCTCTGCGTTCCGCTATGGCCTTTTCCAACTCGGCTTTGCTGACCGGACGGAGGCTGTTGGCGACGATGAAGTTGTTTGCGGCGTCGACGTAGTCAGAAAGCATCTTGCTAAGCTGCGCATATTCGCTCGGGTAGCAGAGGTCTGCCGCGATCTGGGTCTCGACCGCGAGGCTCCAGATGCAGAGGACGGCAGGGCCGGATCCGTCGATGCTTATCTCCTTGTCACCTTGGATGATCACCTCGACTCCGGCACGCTTGATCGTGACGATCTCCGTCCCGTCCTTTGCCCGGCCCTTGATCACTTCTGTTCCTGGCTGCCTGGCGATCACATCGAGATCAAGTGGCTGAGCGATCGCGGCGCCCGCATATGAGAACAGACAAAGAGCGAGCAGCAGTTTTAGCATGCTGTTTTCCTCTGCCTCCCGTCAGAACGTCAGGTCGTAGGTCGCCACGGCCGTGTAGATCGGTCCGCCACGGCCGGTGCGGCTCGAATAGAGGGTGAAATGCTCGGCCACCCACGGTTCCAGGCGGAACGTGCCGTGGCTCGCCATGAACTGCGCGATGTGATGACCGGTTTCGCCGCCAGCGGGGAAGCGCGCCAGGGTGACATGCGGGCGGTACTTGCGGCGTTCGACTTCGATACCGCAGTTGCGCGCGACCGTGGTCACCTTCTGCTGCAGCCAGTCGAGGCGTTCGCTGCGTTCGACGAGGGCCACCAGGGCGCGCGGCTGTTTGCCGTTGCTGAACTGGTCGACGCCGGCGATCGACACCGAAAAGGGCGGACCTTCGATGTCGGCCAATTCCTCCTCGAAGTCGCGCATCGTGCCGCCCTGGACCTCGCCTGCGAAGCAGAGCGTGACATGCAGGTTCTCTGCCGGCACCCAGCGCGCGTCGGGTACGCCTGACTGCAGCGCCGAAAGCGCATCGGCGATCTCGTCAGGGACGGGCAGGGCGACGAACAGGCGCGGCATCGTCGAGATTCTTGGTCACGAAGGGCAGGATGCGCTCGACGATGACGTCGACGCCCTTGGCGTTGGGATGGATGCCGTCGGGCTGGTTGAGCGCGGGATCCTGGGCCACGCCGTCGAGGAAGAAGGGATAGAGCGGCACGCCGTGCTTGTCGGCGATCTTCTTGTAGATCACGTCGAACTGCTTGACGTATTCCGGCCCGAAGTTGCGCGGCGCCATCATGCCGACCAGCCAGACGGTCGTGCCCGCCTGTTTCAGTTTGTCGACGATGGCATCGAGATTGCGCTCGGTGGCTGCCGGATCGAGGGCGCGCAGCATGTCGTTGCCGCCCAGCTCGACCATCACGATGTCGGGCTTGTCGGCCAGCATCCAGTCGATGCGCTCGAGGCCGCCCATCGTCGTGTCGCCCGAAACGCCGTGGTTTATGACGGTGACGTTGCGGCCCCTGTCCTTCAGCGCCGCCTGCAGGCGGTTGGGAAAGGCCTGCGCCGGGGCGAGGCCGTAGCCCGCGGCCAGGCTGTCGCCCAGGATCGCGAGTTTTATCGGCTCGCTTTGTGCATGGACGTTCGCGGGCGCCGTCACGGCCGCAAGGCACAGGATCAGCGCCAGGAATGCCGCGATCCGCGAATTGACCGTCGCCGTAAAACCACCATATCGATTTTGCAGTTTCATTCTCCGCCTGTCCCAGGAGCCTGCTTGGCCGAGCCGCTTCCCATCGCACAATTTCCGATCGTTCGCCTGACCGACGTGCATCTCGACATGGCGAGCGATGCCGGCACGGTCAATATCCTGCGCGGCGTCACTCTCGACATCGCGCCCGGCGAGATTGCGGCGGTGGTGGGGCCTTCGGGTGCCGGCAAGTCGAGCCTGATGATGGTGGCGGGCGGGCTGGAGCGCGCGACGTCGGGCCGGGTCGAGGTCGCCGGCAACGATCTCGGCCCCATGGGCGACGACGACCGGGCGCGGCTGCGCCGCGACCATATCGGCATTGTGTTCCAGGGCTTCCATCTCATTCCGACCATGACGGCGCACGAAAACGTGGCGCTGCCGCTCGAATTCGCCGGCCGCTCCGATGCGTTCGATCTCGCGGAAGCGGCGCTGAAGAGGGTCGGGCTCGGCCATCGCATCGGCCACTATCCCGCGCAGCTGTCCGGCGGCGAGCAGCAGCGCGTGGCCGTGGCTCGCGCCTTCGTTGGCCGACCCAAGCTGATGCTGGCCGACGAACCGACCGGCAATCTCGACGGCGCCACCGGCAGGCAGGTGATGGATCTGCTGTTCGAGGTCGCGCGCACCGACAACACGACGCTGATCCTGATCACGCACGATATGGGCCTCGCCGAGCGGTGCGACCGGGTGCTGCGCATCGCCGACGGGCTGCTGGTGGCGGACGATCGCCTGCGCGCGCTCGCCGCGCAGTGACGACGTTTCCATGAACCTCGCCTTTCGCCTCGCCCGCCGCGAGATGCGCAGCGGCCTCGGCGGTTTCCGTCTGTTTATCGCCTGCCTGGCGCTGGGCGTCGGCGCCATCGCGGCAATCCTGTCGTTCAGCCGCGCCATCGAGGAAGGGCTGCGCGCCGATGCGCGCGAGATCCTGGGCGGCGACGTCGCGATCTCGCTGCTCTATCGCGAGGCCACGCCGGAGCAGATCGCCTTCATGCGCGAACAGGGCGAATTCGTACGCTGGCTCGACAGCCGCGCCATGGCGCGACCGACCAAGCCCGACGGGCGCCCGACCCTGGTTCAGCTCAAGGCCATCGAACCGGCCTATCCGCTCTATGGCAAGCTCGAGATGGCCGATGGCGGCACGCTGGCCAACGCGCTGGGCAAGCGCGACGGCATCTGGGGCGCCGCGGTCGAGGAATCGGCCCTGCGCCGCATGAACATGGCGCCCGGCGACATGCTGAAGGTCGGCGACACGGCGGTGGAAGTGCGCGGCATCATCGCGCGCGAACCCGACCGCGGCCTCAATGCCTTCGCGAGCCTGGGGCCGCGCCTGATGATCCCGCTCGATGCCGCCCTGGAATCGGGTCTCGTTCAGCCGGGCAGCCTGCTCACCTGGGAATATCGTCTGCGCCTGCCGCCCGGCCGCTCGGACAAGGCGGTGATCGCGGCGCTGAAGGCCCGCTTCCCCGACGCCGGCTGGCGGGTGAGGGGCCTCGACGATGCCGGCGGCAGCATCCGGTTCTGGCTCGACCGGCTGACGCAGTTCATCGGCCTGATCGGCCTCGCCTCGCTGCTGGTCGGCGGGGTGGGCGTGGGCAATGCCGTCTCGAGCTTCCTCGCCGCGCGACTGCGCACCATCGCGACCCTGAAGTGCCTGGGCGCGCCGGAGAGGCTGGTCTTCACGACCTACTTCATCCAGCTCGCGGCGCTGGCGGCGCTGGGCGTCGGCATCGGCCTGATGCTCGGCGCGGCTCTGCCGTTCGTCGCCCAGTCGGCGATCGCCGACGTGCTGCCGGTCCGCGCGCGGGTCGCGCTCTATGCCGGACCGCTGGCGACCGCCGCGGGCTTCGGCCTGCTGGTCTCGCTCCTGTTCGCCCTGGTGCCGCTGATGCGCGCCCGCAGCGTCTCGGCGGCGACGTTGATGCGCGGCGCCGTGGTCCAGCAAGGCGGTCGGCTGGCCTGGCGCGACGCCCTGGTGCTGGGCGCCGCGGCGGTCGGGCTGGCGGCCTTCACGATCTTCACCGCCGACAGCCGCCGCATCGCGGCCTATTTCGTACTGGGCTCGGTTGGCGCCTTCATCGCCTTTCCTCTCCTGGCGCGGCTGCTGATGCTGGGCGCCGCCCGGATCGGCAAGCCCAAATTCGCCGCGCTCCGGCTGGCGCTCGCCAACCTGCACCGGCCGGGCGCACCAACGCCCATCGTCATGCTGTCGCTGGGGCTCGGCCTCACCGTGCTGGTGGCGACGGCCCTGATCGAGGGCAATCTGCGCGAACAGCTCACCCAGCGCATTCCCGGCGACGCCCCGGCCTTCTTCTTCGTCGACATCCAGTCGAGCCAGATGCCGGCCTTCGAGAAGGCGATCGCTGCCATCCCCGGCGCCGGGCCGCTCGACAAGGTACCGTCGCTGCGCGGCCGCATCGTCAAGATCGGCGGCAAGCCGGTGAGCGAGATCGCGGTGCCGTCCGACGCGCGCTGGGCGGTCGAGGGCGATCGCGGCGTGACCTATTCGGCGACCCCGCCCGAGGGCTCCCGCATCGTCGCCGGCGAATGGTGGCCGGCCGACTATCGCGGGCCACAGCTCATCTCGTTCGACGAGAATCTGGCCAACCAGTTCGGCCTGGGGCTGGGCGACAGCATCACCGTGAACGTCCTGGGGCGCGACATCGAAGCGAAAATCGCCTCGCTGCGGCGCATCGAATGGACGACGCTCGCCATCAATTTCGTGTTCGTCTACTCGCCCGGCACGCTCGACAAGGCGCCGCACACCTTCCTCGCCACGGTGAAATCGACGCCCGAGGCCGAGGATGCGATCTTCAAGTCCGTCACCGACCAGTTTCCCAACGTCACCGTCGTGCGCATCCGAGACGCCATCGAGACGGCGGCCGGCGTGCTGGGCAATATCGGGCTGGCCAGCCGGGTGATCGGCCTCCTCAGCATCCTGGCCGGCGTGCTCGTGCTGGCGGGCGCCATGCTCGCCACCCAGCGCCGCCGTGTCCACGAGGCGGTGGTCATGAAGGTGCTGGGCGCCACCCGCGCTCGCATCGCCGGGACCTTCGCCTGGGAGTTCGCCTTCCTCGGCCTCGCGACCGCAGCGGCGGCGCTCGGTGTGGGGACGCTGGCCGCCTATCTCGTGGTGCGCCGCCTCATGAACCTCGAATGGACGTTCCTGCCGACGGTCGCGGTGGCGGTCGCCGTGGGGGCGATGGCGCTCACCTTGGCCTTCGGGCTGGCGGGAAGTTTGGCGGCCATGCGGCAAAGACCGCTTGCCTTGTTGCGCAATGAGTGAACTAATTATTCTCCGGCAGGGGCCCAAATTGGAATCCCTTCGCGCTACTTGGCTATTGATTCAGTCGATCTGTAACCCCAGATTACTCGTCGAAGGGGCTCGGCAAACGTGGCCCCCTTGGAGGCTTGAACCAGATGGTAAATCCGAACTTCGGCACCTTTAATCGCGCCGGCACCGTTGCCGACCAGGCGTCGTTCGATGTCGGTCTGCGCGCCCACATGGTGCGCGTGTACAACTACATGGCTTCGGGGCTCGCGCTGTCGGGCATCGTGGCCTTCGGCCTGTTCAGCTCGCCGGAACTCGCCAGCCTGTTCTTCCAGGTTCAGTCGGGTCGCGTCGTCGGCCTGAACATGCTGGGCTGGATCGCGATCTTTGCTCCGCTCGGCCTGCTGCTCCTGACCTCGTTCCGCGCCGCGCAGATGAGCGTGATGTCGGTGCAGGCGGTCTACTGGGCGGTCACGGCGTTGATGGGCGTCAGCCTGTCGCTGCTGCTGTTCCGCTACACCGGCGCCAGCGTCGCGCGCACTTTCTTCGTGACGGCCGCCGCCTTCGGTGCGCTCAGCCTCTATGGCTACACGACGAAGCGTGACCTCACGGCGATGGGCAAGTTCCTGTTCATGGGCGTGATCGGCCTGATCCTGGCCGGCCTCGTCAACATGATCTGGCCGTCGGGAACGATGAGCTTCATCATCTCCGCCGCGGGCGTGCTGATCTTCTCGGGCCTGATCGCCTACGACACCCAGAAGATCAAGGAGCAGTATTCCGAGGCCTGGGGCACGGACATGGTTGAGAAGGTCGCTATCTTCGGTGCGCTCAGCCTGTACCTGGACTTCGTGAACCTGTTCCAGTTCCTCATGAGCTTCCTGGGGCAGTCGCGCGACTAGCTCGCCTGAACCATCGAGACAGTCCAAGGGCGCCCGGGTCGAAAGACCCGGGCGTTCTGCTTTCGGAGGGGGCGGGACCATCTCCCAAGATTGCGCCGTGCGCCTGCCGCCCTATACTTTCGGGATGCGGCGGACCTCCTACGAACAGATGAATTGCTCGATCGCTGCGGCGCTCGACATCGTCGGCGAGCCGTGGACGCTTCTCATCGTGCGCGACGCCTTCTATGGCGTTCGCCGCTTCGACGACTTCCAGGAAAATCTCGGCATCGCGCGCAACGTGCTGACCGCGCGGCTGAAGAAGCTCGTGGAGGCCGGCATCTTTCGCAAGACCGCCTATCGCCAGCGTCCGTTGCGCCACGAATACCGTCTCACCGAGAAGGGAGCGGCGCTGTTCACCGTCATCGTCGGGCTGAAGCAATGGGGTGACCGATTCGGCCCCGCCGCGCGCGGCGGCAAGCCGATGGACCTGGTGGATCGCGCCGACAATCGCCCGCTCGAACCGGTGCTGATCGATGCCGAGAGCGGCCGCCGCCTCGAACTCACCAACGTGCGCGCGGTGGCGGGACCGGGCGCCGATGAGAGCACGCGCACCTTCTTCGAGCGTTTGGCGCTCAATCGGCCGGCGCGGTAGCAAAATCCGTCGTCTCGACCGGAGCGCCCCCCGAATGCCTCGGGGCAGGCTCCGCGCGGAGTGGAGAGACATTCGCGCCACCAAAGGCCGGCTGGCTGTAGAGAAGATGTCTCCGCTACGCCTCGCTGCCCTCGGCTTCGGTCGAGATGTTGGTATTCAGTCCTTCGTCTCGGGCTCGAGCCTCTTGCCGTCGATCAGACGCGCGGCGCGGTCGGCGGCGTCCTTGTCCGCGTCCTTCTCTACGCGCGTGCGGCCGAAGCGGCGGCGGTTCGCGTCGGCTTCCGTCTCGCGTTGGCGTTTCGCCTTGTCTTTGCGGGCGCGTCGCAGGTTGACGATTTCGGCCATGGATTTCTCTATGCCGCGCCTGCAGTCGATGCGCTAGTCTTGCGGCGCCGGACCGGGGAGCCCTGCTCATGACATCAAGAACCCGCAAGCGTCTCCTGATCGGCGGCGGCGGCATCGTCGCGCTGCTGGTCGCAGCCCTCGTGGCCTTGCCTGCCTTGATCGACGTCAATTCCTACAAGCCGCTCATCGTCTCCCAGGTGAAGATGGCGACTGGCCGCAACCTCGTGATCGATGGCCCGATCTCGCTGTCGCTCTTCCCCACGCCGACCGTCAGCGTGACCGGCGTGAAGTTCTTCAACGTGGCCGGCTCCAAGAACGCCAACATGGTCGAGGTGAAGTCGGTCACCGTGAAGCCGTCGCTGCTGGCGCTGCTGGGCGGCAACATCGAAATCAGCGAAGTGACGCTGGTCGAACCCAAGATCGTGCTGGAGATCAATGCCGAGGGGAAGCCGAACTGGGAGTTCGCACCGTCGGTCGCCGAAGCGAAGCCCGCTGCGGCCAAGCCGAGCTCACCGCGGCCGCTGTCGCTGGGCCGCCTCACCATCGACGACGGCACGCTGATCTTCAGTGATTCGAAGGCGGGCGTATCGGTGATCGCGGAAAAGGCAAACTTCACCGCTTCGGTCGGCTCGATCGACGGTCCCTATTCGCTGGCGGGCGATGCCGCGGTCAACGGTGCGCCGCTGCGGCTCGATCTCGCCGTCGGTGCGCGGGGCGCCAATGGGCACACCGCCGACCTCGCCCTGCAGGCGGGCGGCGGAAAGCTCAGCTTCAAGGGCACGCTGAGCGAGCTCGGCGCGGCGGCCAAGGTTTCCGGCTCAGCCTCCGCTTCGGCCGAGTCCCTCAAGACCTTCGTCGGCACGCTGGTCAAGCTCGCGGGCCAGCCCGAGCCTCCGCTGCCGGCGCTGCTCGCCGGCAAGTTCAGCTTCGACGGAGCCGTCGACATGTCCCAGACGGCATTTGCCGCACGGGATTTCAAGATCGCCCTGGGCCAGGACAGCGGCTCGGGATCGCTTTCGGTCGCGCTGAAGCCAAAGCTCGCCGTCGAGGGCAAGCTCGCCGTGCCGAAGCTCGACCTCGACCGCTGGCTGGCGGCGATCCAGCAGCCCGCGCCAGCTGCAATGGCCGCCGCTCCCGCTGCGGCGCAAGCCAGCGCGCCCGCAGCGGCGTCGCAGAGCTACCTTGGGGATCTCACGGCGAAGGTCGCCTTCGAAATCGGCGAGGTGATCTACAACAAGCAGCCGGTCCGCAACGTCGTGCTGGAGATCGATGCCAAGAGTGGCGCCGTCGCGGTGCCGAAGCTCACGGCCACGCTGCCGGGCGAGATGGTCCTGCAGGCGCAGTCGACCCTGACGGGTGACGCCGCGCGCCCTGGCGTCACCGGGCAGTTCAGCTTGGTCGGGCCCAAGCTGCGCGAGACGCTCTCGTGGCTCGCCGTCGACCTGTCGTCGGTGCCGCCCTCCAAGCTGCAGAAACTCAGCCTGCGCGGCCGCATGTCCTCGACCGGCGGCAACGTCCAGGTGAGCGACGCCGTCTTCGAACTCGACGACCTCAAGGGCAGCGGCGGCGTGACGGTCACCTTCACCGTGCCGCTGTCGATCGTGACCAGCGTCAGTCTCGAGACGCTCGACCTCGATTCCTTCCTGGTCCCGGTCGCGGCGCGGCAGAAGCCTGCCGCTGCCTCCGGAGCTTCTGCGCCGCCGTCGGCACTCGCCGTGGCCGGCCCCACGGTCGGGCTCAAGGCCAAGGTGGCCCGGCTCATCTACAACAAGGAGACGATCCAGGGGGTCGATGTCGACGTCGCGCTGCAGGGCAGCACGCTGCGGGTGAACGACGTCAAGGTGTCGAACCTGGGGGGCGCCCGTCTCGCGGTGCGCGGCACCGTCGCCAACTATGCGGCGCCGCAGCCGCGGGCCGACATCGCCTTCAATTTCGAGGCGCCCGACATGAGCCGCGTGCTGAAGGTCGCCGGCACCACCGGGCCGGCCGATCTCGGCGCGGTGAGCGCGAGTGGCGGCGTCGCCGGTACGATCGAACAGCTCACCCTGCGCGATCTCAATGTCACTGCCATGGGGCAGAGCGTGAAGGCGACCGGCACCCTGGCGCTGCCGGGTGCGTCGAAGGGGGCCCCGCAGTCGGCCGCTTACAAGGGCAACCTGGTGCTGAACGGCCAGGCGCTCGACGGTTCGATCGATGCCCGCCTGACCGGCCGCACGACCGTAAATGCCGACCTGCGCGCGGGCGTGCTCGATCTCGACCGGATCGGCGGCAGCGGGGGAGGGCCTGCGCGACCGGCCGCGCGAGGCCAGGCGGCCGCCAAGCCGATCGACACGGCGGCGCTGCGCAGCATCGACGGCTCGCTGAAGCTGGTGGCCGGCACCTTGGTCAGTTCGCCGCTGCGCATCGGCAATGCCGACCTCGCGGCTTCGCTGAAGGATGGCATCCTGACGGTGCAGCATTTCAAGGGCTCGCTCTTTGGCGGCTCACTGGCCCTCGCAGGCACCGTCAATGCCACCCGGCCGGCGCTGTCTCTCGACTTCAAGGGCGATGCCAACAGCATCATCCTGGGTGAGATGCTGCGCAGCACCTCCGGCTCCAACCAGTTCGGCGGCGCCATCAAGGTGACGATCGACGGCAAGCTCAATGCCAACGGCATCACCCTGCGGGGCAGCGGCACGACCGCCGAGCAGATCAGGGCGTCGATGGCGGGCGGCGCGCAGCTCGGCGGGCACATCTTCGTCGGTGCCGACAAGGCGCTGCAGATGCTGGGCTCGGTGGCGGCGGGCGCCGCCAGCACGGTGATCGACCAGACCCTGGGCAATGTGCTGGGCGCCGTCGGCCAGCGCGGAATGTCGCCCACCAGCATGCTGAACGCGATCTCGCTGGTGTTGAATCGCTTCGTCAACCACGACAGCCCGATCTCGGGCCATGTCGACATCGCGGGCGGCGTGCTGACCGACAAGGGGCTGGCGGTGCAAGGCAATCGCGCCACGGCGCGGATCTCGACCCGCACCAATCTCGGCGCCTCGACCACCGACACGACGGTCAATTTCTACATCGCCGAGGACGGGTCCGCGCCCTACCTGATCACGACCGCACGGGGCGCGATGTCCTCGCCGTCGCTCGGCGTCTCGCGCGGCAGCGCCAAGGACCCGCCGGGCATGGCCAGCACGCTGCCGGGCGCGCAACAGCTGCAGCAGCTGGAGCAGATCCTGCCCGGCCAGCAGCGCTCGCTGATCCCCAACATTCCGATCCCCAATATTTTCGGCCGTTAGGAGTTCCCGTGCTTGATCGTCTGAAGTCCGTGCTGAAGGCGCGGTTCGGTTCCGCGCCCGCGTTGTCGGAGGCCCCGAAGGGGGTCGAGGTCCTGGCCGAGATGGCCAACCGCCGCGTCGTCCGGCGCTATTCCGACAAGCCGCTCGATCCGGCGCTGCTGGACACGCTGTGCGCCGTGGCGCTGTCGGCGCCCTCCAAGAGCGACCTGCAGCAGGCCGACATCGTGATCGTCACCGACAAGGCGCAACGCGAGAAGCTCCAGGCCCTGATCCCCGAGAACCCGTGGGCCGCCGCCGGTCCAGCGCTGCTGGTCTTCTGCGGCAACAACCGCCGGCACCGGCTGCTGTTCGACTGGCGCGGCCGGCCGTTCGTGAACGACCATCTCGACCCGTTCTTCAATGCCGCCGTCGATGCCGGCGTCGTGCTCGCCACCTTCATCGCCGCAGCCGACCGGGTCGGGCTGGGGACCTGCCCGATCAGCCAGATCCGCAACCAGGCGGCCCGCGTCTCCGAGGTGCTGGGCCTGCCCCAGCATGTCTTCCCGGTGGCTGGGCTCGGTGTCGGCTGGCCGTCCTTCGAGGGCGTGATGAGCCCGCGCCTGGGGCTCGACGTGTCGATTCATCGTGACCGCTACGACGAGGCCGGGATTCGGGAAAAAATCGAGGCCTATGACCGGCGCCGCAACGAGACCCAGCCGTACAAAACACAACGTTTCGTGGAGAAATTTGGCGAAGACGCCGCCTATGGCTGGTCCGAGGACAAGGCGCGGCAATATTCGGTTCCGGAGCGCGCCGATTTCGGCGCATTCGTGCGTGCGAAGGGTTTCAATCTCGACTGATCGTGCGCCGCTTCAGTTCCTGCAGCACATGAAGTCGCAGCGCGCTCGAGAGATTGGTCTGGTCCTGGCCGCGCCCGCGGTCGATCTCCGCGACCAGGGCGTTCAGCGACAGGCCGCGCGCTTCGGAGAGGGCTGAAAGCTCGGTCCAGAAGGCATCTTCCAGCGATACGCTGGTGTGGTGGCCGTCGATCGTGACCGAGCGTTTACGCATGACGGGACTGTGGCAGCAGGCCCCGGCAGCGGCAACACGCCTCCGCATGCTGCCTTGCCGCCGTCACAGAGCGTGCGTATAAGCGCGCCCAATCAACCCCTCCGGACACATCATTATGGAAATCCGTAACGTCGCGATCATCGCGCACGTCGACCATGGCAAGACCACACTGGTCGATTGCCTGCTGAAGCAAAGCGGCACGTTCCGCGAGAACCAGCAGGTGGCCGAGCGCGCCATGGATTCGAACGACCTCGAACGCGAACGGGGTATCACCATCCTCGCCAAGGCGACTTCGGTCGAATGGCATGGCACCCGTATCAACATCGTCGACACGCCGGGCCACGCCGACTTCGGCGGTGAGGTCGAGCGCATCCTGTCGATGGTCGACGGAGTCGTGCTCCTGGTCGACGCCGCCGAAGGGCCGCTGCCGCAGACCAAGTTCGTGCTGGGCAAGGCGCTGCGCCTCGGCCTGAAGCCGATCGTGCTGATCAACAAGGTCGACCGTTCCGACGCCCGCGCCCACGAAGTGCACGACGAGGTCTTCGATCTCTTTTCCGCGCTCGAGGCTTCCGACGAGCAGCTCGACTTCCCCACGCTCTTCGCCTCGGCCCGCCAGGGCTGGGCTGCGACCTCGCTCGAGGCCGAGCACACGGACATGACGCCGCTGTTCGAGCTGCTGGTGAACCACGTGCCGGCGCCGAAGGTCGATCCCGATCCGGCGTTCCGCATGCTGGTGACGACGCTCGAGGCCGACAATTTCCTCGGCCGCATCCTCACCGGCCGCATCCTGTCGGGCTCGATCAAGCCCAACTCGATGGTCAAGGCGCTGGCCCGCGACGGCAAGGAACTCGAGCAGACGCGCATCACGCGTATCCTGGCCTTCCGCGGGCTCGAGCGTGTGGCGCTCGAATCGGCAGAGGCCGGCGATATCGTGGCCATTGCCGGCATGAAGGTCGCCACCGTGGCCGACACGATCGGTGATATGACGATTTCCGAGCCGATCACCTCGCAGCCGATCGATCCGCCGACTCTCGCCATGACCTTCATGGTGAACGACTCGCCGCTCGCCGGTACCGAAGGCGATAAGGTCACGACCCGCATGATCCGCGCGCGCCTGATGCGTGAGGCGGAAGGCAATGTCGCGATCCGCGTCAGCGACACAGAGAACGCCGATTCCTACGAAGTCGCCGGTCGCGGCGAATTGCAGCTCGGCGTGCTGATCGAGACGATGCGCCGCGAGGGCTTCGAACTCGCCGTCGGCCGTCCGCGCGTGCTGTTCCAAACGGATCCGGTCACCGGCCAGCGCCAGGAGCCGATCGAGGAAGTCGTGATCGACGTCGACGATGCCTATACCGGCGCCGTCGTCGAACAGATCTCGCTGCGCAAGGGCGAGCTGCAGGACATGCGCCCGTCGGGCGCCGGCAAGACCCGCCTAGTGTTCTACGCACCGTCACGCGGCCTGATCGGTTATCACGGTGAGTTCCTGACCGACACGCGCGGCACCGGTGTGATGAACCGCCTGTTCCACGAATATGGCGCCTATCGTGGCCCGATCGCCGGCCGCCGCAACGGTGCGCTGATCGCCAATGCCGCGGGCAACGCGGTGATGTACGCGATGTGGAATCTCGAGGATCGCGGCCCGATGTTCATCGAGCCCGGCGTGCCCGTCTACATGGGCATGGTGATCGGCGAGCACAGCCGCGGCAACGACCTCGAAGTGAACGTCCTCAAGGGCAAGCAGCTCACCAACATTCGTGCCGCCGGCAAGGACGAGGCCGTCCGCCTCACGCCGCCGCGCAAGATGTCGCTCGAGCAGGCCATCGCCTATATTGAGGAAGATGAACTCGTCGAGATCACCCCGAAATCGATCCGGCTGCGCAAGCGCTTCCTCAATGCCGAGGACCGCAAGCGGGCCAAGAAGCAGGCCGCTGCGGCGGCGGAGTAAAGACTAGGACATGAGCGGCAGGAACGTGGATTTCGGCGATCGCCTCGCGACCGCCGCGGCGGCCAAGCAGGCCTTGCTCGAGAAGGCCAAGGCCAAGGCCAACGATCCGGAACTGATCAAGAAGCAGGCCGAGCGCGCCGCCATCGCGGCCGCCCGCGAGGCTCGCGAGGCCGAGCGCCGGGAAGCCAAGCGGCTGGAAGACGCGCGCATCGCCGCCGAATTGGCGGCGGCAAAGGAAGCGGCCGAAGCGGCAGCAGCAAAAGCGGCCGCAGAGGCTGCAGCAGCGGCAGCAGAAGCTGCTGCGGCGGCCGAAGCTGCGGAGGCCGAGCGTGCCGCCCGGCGCGCCGCTGCCAAGCCGGTGCTGACCGAGGCCGAGCAGAAGGCCGCTCGCGACGCCCGCTACGCCGCCCGCAAGGCCCGAAAGGGCAAGCGCTAAGCCTCCAAGCCGGCGGGATGCCTAAAGCGTCCCGCCCGTCAGCGAGGCGCGCTGGCTGATTTCGATGTGGTTGCCGTCGGGATCGCAGACGAACGCATAGCGCACCGTCTCGCCCAGCACGCGCGGCTCGCCCCCTGAGGTGCCGCCTCGCTCCAGGATGCCGGCATACTCGGCCAGGCAATCCCACACCTGCACCGTCATGTAGCGATAGCCGGGGCCGCGCCACTGGCCGACAGCGCTCTCGACCTTTCCCCGCTCGGCCACCACGATCAGCGAGTCGCCGCAGCGATAGCGGCCTTCGCCTGCGCGCTCGAACTGCATCGCATGCGTCCAGAACCGGTCGTGCGCGGCCGGATCGTTGACCCGCAGCAGGATGGCGATGCCATCGACGCCGGCCAGGCCCTTCGGCACCAGGGTCACCTTGTTGCCGTCCGGATCGGCGAGCGGCTGCGGCGCCGTCAGCCCCTCGCGTGCGATCTCGAGGGCGAGGATGCCGGAGGGGGGCACGTCGGGCAGGGGGCCGCGCGCATGATTCATCTTCAGGATCGAGCCGTTCATGTGGTGGCGGTGCTGCTGCATGCCGCCGCCCAGCTTGCCCATGTGGTCGTAGGGCAGGCCGACCGTCTGTTGCCAGAAGGCGAGTTGCTCGTCGCGCTTGTTCGAGAACAGGCCGACGTCGAGATGCTGTTTGGCGAGGTTCATGGCGGAAGTGTAGCGCAGGCCGGAAAACAATTCTTACAAACCCTGCCGCGACTCCGCTGCACCGTGATCCTAGAAAGACGGCGGTGGGGGGCCGGCTGCCGGGGGGCAGCCGGCACATTGCGGGAAGGGCTGTCGATGATTCGCGCCATGATCGGCACGCTTGCCGTGCTGGCCGGTTTTGCCGTCGTCGAGCGTTCGGTCGACGCCAGAACCGGCCCGCCCGGATCGTGCTCGCAAACCGATGTCCATCCGCTCCTGCCGTCGGGCGACATGCTCGCGGTGAGGTCGGGGCCGACGCTGTTCTCGCCCGAGATCGGGGCGCTTCGGAGGGACACTGCGCTCATCCTGTCCGGCGGCCAGAGCGGCTGGGCACACATCGCGATTGCGGACGCTCCGCAATTCGATGGCTGGGTACCGGCGGACCAGCTCTGGGTGGATGTCGAGGCGAGCCGCGCGCTCTACAGCCAGCCGGGACCGATGGGCAGGATGCTGGTGATGTCCGACGGCGACGCGGAGAGCTTCCGCGTCCTTGGGTGCCATGGCCCCTGGCTGCACGTCATTAACGCCCGCACCGGCGCCGTCTGGATCGACAGAAGGCAATCTTCATAAGTCCGTCGTCTCGACCAGAGCAGCGAGGTGCGGAGTGGAGAGACCTGCTCTCCACGCAAGCCGGCAAGTCGTGAAAAAAGGTCTCTCCACTACGCCGAGCTGCGCTCGGCTCCGGTCGAGACGACGGAGGCTTTCTTCTTTCAGCCTGTGCCCGATCGAAAGCGGCGGTAACCGTCAGATCTTCAGGTCGCTGAAGAAATCGTTGCCCTTGTCGTCGGTGATGATGAAGGCCGGGAAATTCTCGACCTGGATGCGCCAGATCGCTTCCATGCCGAGCTCGGGATACTCCAGCACTTCGACCTTCTTGATGACGTCCTGCGCCAGGATCGCGGCGGGGCCGCCGATCGAGCCGAGGTAAAAGCCCTTGTGCTTGCGGCAGGCGTCGACGACCTGCTTGCTGCGGTTGCCCTTGGCCAGCATGACCATCGAGCCGCCATTGGCCTGGAAGAGATCGACGTAGGAGTCCATGCGGCCGGCCGTGGTCGGACCGAACGAGCCCGACGCCATGCCGGTCGGCGTCTTGGCGGGGCCGGCGTAGTAGACCGGGAACTGCTTGAAATAGTCCGGCAGGCCCTCGCCGCGATCGAGCCGCTCCTTGAGCTTGGCGTGGGCGGAGTCGCGCGCCACGATCAGCGTGCCGCTGAGGTTCACGCGGGTCTTCACCGGATGCTTCGTCAGCACCGAGAGCGTGTGGGCCATGCCCTTGTTCAGGTCGACCGAGACGACGTCGCCCGAGAGCTGCGCCGGTTCGATCTCGGGCAGGAACTGCGCCGGATTGTGCTCGAGCTGTTCGAGGAAGACGCCATCCTTCGTGATCTTGCCGACGGCCTGGCGGTCGGCCGAACAGGAGACGCCGATGCCGATCGGCACCGAGGCGCCATGGCGGGCGATGCGGATCACGCGCACGTCGTGGCAGAAATACTTGCCGCCGAACTGCGCGCCGATGCCCATCTGGCGCGTGAGCTCGAGCACCTTCTGCTCCATCTCGCGGTCGCGGATGGCGACGCCCTTGTTGTTGCCCTCGCCGGGCAGGTCGTCGAGGTAGCGCGTCGAGGCGAGCTTCACCGTCTTGAGGTTCATCTCCGCCGAGGTGCCGCCGACCACGATGGCGAGATGGTAGGGCGGGCAGGCGGCGGTGCCGAGCGTGCGGATCTGGGTGTCGAGGAACTTGAGCAGCGAGGCTTCGTTCAGCACGGCCGGCGTCTGCTGGTGCAGGTAGGTCTTGTTGGCCGAGCCGCCACCCTTGGCGACGAACAGGAACTTGTAGGCGTCGCCGTCGGTCGCATAGATGTCGATCTGCGCCGGCAGGTTGGTGCCGGTCTGCACTTCCTTGAACATCGACAGCGGCGAGACCTGCGAATAGCGCAAATTGGTTTCGGTGTAGGTCTTGTAGACCCCCTTGGCGATCGCTTCCTCGTCGCCGCCGCCGGTCCACACCGCCTGGCCCTTCTTGGCCATGACGATGGCGGTGCCGGTGTCCTGGCACATCGGCAGCACGCCGCCGGCCGAGATGTTGGCGTTCTTCAGCAGTTCGAGCGCCACGTAGCGGTCGTTGGCCGAGGCCTCGCCGTCGTCGAGGATGTTGCGGAGCTGCTGGAGGTGGCCCGGGCGCAGCAGGTGGGAAATGTCGTGGAAGGCCGCGGCCGTCAGGGTGGTCAGGGCCTCCGGCGCGACGGTGAGCACGTCGCGGCCGTTAAACTTGGTGGTGCCGACGAAGTCAGAGGTGAGCTTGCGGTAGGGCGTCGTGTCCTCGTGGCTCGGGAACATTTCCTGAAACTGGAACTCGGGCATGCGTCTTCTCTCCTGGCGACCCTGTCGGGGCGCCGGTTTCCTGCCGCAGCCGGGCCGCGGCGTCTACCTACTTCTTTCGGAAGCTGTCGAGCTTGACGACCTTGGAAGCCGCATCCTCGGGCTTGGCCCCCTCGCCGGTCGGAGACTCGCCCTCAGCCTCGGCGGTCGTCTCGCCTTCCGCCACGGGCGGCGCTGGCCGCTTCTCCGGCACCGGCAGTGGTGTCGGCTCGGCCGCGCCTTCGGGCTTCCCGGCCAAGACCTTCTCGCCCGTTTCCTTGTCGCGGCGGTCGAACTGGAGGCCGAAGCGAACCGAGGGGTCGACGAAGGCCGAGAGCGCGGCGAACGGGACCTTTATGCGCTCCTGCTGCTTGTTGAAGCTGACCATCACCTCGAAATCGTCCTCGCGGATGATCAGGTCCCAGTACTGATGCTGCAGCACGATGGTCATTTCATCGGGATACTTGGCGCGCAGATAGTCCGGCAATTCCACGCCGGGATCGTTGCTGCGGAAGCTGATGTAGAAATGGTGCGAGCCCGGCAGTCCCGTTTCCGCGACCTGAGTCAGCACGCGTCGTACGACGCTGCGCAGCGCATCGTCGACGAGAGCGTCGTAGTGAAAGCGATCGTTCATGGCCTGTCGGAAATTTGTGAAAGCATCGACCCGCCCTGCCGGAGAGTCAACGATGGCAATAGCCGTCAATTGGCCGGAAGGAAAGTGGGGGGCTTCTGTTGCCCGGTGCCCCCCGGACCGCGCTTACGTCCGCTGTTTAGGCGGCAGCAGCGAGTGTAACGGTGTTATCGTTAGCACTTGTGAATGGCCCGTCACGGCGGAACCATACCGGGCAAAAACCGCGTCTTTACCACGCTCGTCGATCCTGGTTCGCCCCCATCGGTTCCGCCCGAGGGCGGAGAGGAATGGTGGAGGCGCCGGGTACTGCCCCCGGGTCCGAAACGCTTATGTCACGCGGCGTTTATCGCCATAGTCGGTTGCCCGACACCCTCCATATAGGCGCTTCCGCCGGCTTTTTGAAGACATGTCCGGCGCCTCGATCCTTCCTTGCCCGCCGCAGCCGAATCCCCGCATAAAGCCCGGCGAAACGAAGGACAGCGAACGATGCCCCTCTCCAGCGACCAGCAGGCAGAAATCGACCAGGCCCGGGCCGGCGCCCAGCCGACCTTGCGTCCGGTCGCTCCGGCGCTGGAGGAGATCCTCTATCAGGCGCTGCCCGTGCTCGATCACGGCTTCGTCCGCGTCGTCGACTACATGGGCGACGATGCCGCCGTGGTGCAGGCCGCGCGGGTGAGCTACGGCCGCGGCACCAAGAAGGTCAGCGAGGATCGCGGCCTCATCAACTATCTCATGCGGCACCGCCACACGACGCCGTTCGAGATGTGCGAGATCAAGTACCACGTGAAGCTGCCGATCTTCGTGGCACGGCAGTGGATCCGGCACCGCACCGCCAACGTGAACGAATATTCCGCGCGCTACTCGATCCTCGACAACGAATTCTATGTGCCGAAGCCCGAGCATCTCGCCGCCCAGAGCGCGATGAACCGCCAGGGCCGGGATCAGGTGCTGGCGGGCAAGGAGGCCGAGCGCGTCTTCGGCCTGCTGAAGCAGGACGCCGAGCTTGTCTACGAGCATTATCTCGAGATGCTGAACGAGGGCGAGGGCGGCGCACCGCTCGATCCCGAACGGTCCGGCCTCGCGCGCGAACTGGCGCGCATGAACCTGTCGCTCGGCTTCTATACCCAGTGGTACTGGAAGACGAACCTCCACAATCTCATGCATTTCCTCTCGCTGCGCGCCGATGCCCATGCGCAGTACGAGATTCGCGTCTATGCCGAGACGATGCTCGATACGCTGAAGCGCTGGTGCCCGATCAGTCACGACGCCTTCGTCGAATATCGCCTGGGCGGCACGCATCTCTCCAAGACCGGCCTCGCCATCGTCAAGCGCATGCTGGCGGGAGAGAAAGTCGAGCAGAAGTCGAGCGGGCTGAGCGCCCGCGAATGGCGCGAGCTGATGGCGTCGCTCGGTCAGGCGACGTGATCCGCGATCCCGGCCGGCTCAGGCTGCTGCGCGAGCGGCCGCGCGACAACACGGCGGTCGAGGAGATGAACGAGGCGGCCTTCGGCCCCGAGCGTCAGCAGAAGACGGTGTACCGGCTGCGCGAGGGCGTGAAGCCGATCCGCGAACTGTGCTTCGTGGCGATCGACCAGAAGGACCGGATGGTGGCGTCGATCCGCAACTGGCCGATCCTGATCAACGACAAGTGGCCGGCGGTCATGCTGGGCCCGCTCGCCATCTCGCCCGAGCTGCGCGGGCTGGGCTACGGCAAGGCGCTGATGTGGCACTCGATGGCGCAGTCGCGCATGCTGGGCCACAGCCGCATCATCCTGGTCGGCGATCCCGAATATTACAACCAGTTCGGCTTCCGCCGCGATCTCGCGCTGAACATCCAGCTCCCCGGCTGGGTCGAGGACCGCCGCTTCCTCGCGCTGGAACTGGTCGCCGGCTCGATGATCGGCGTCCACGGCCTGATCGGCCAATGGCGCCCAGGCTGGCGTCCCAAGAAGACCCGCCAGCGCGGCTAGATTTTTCTGTCGTCAAAGGTCCGTGTCTGGCCGCTCGGTGAGGTCCTTCGCTGCCGCTCAGGACGACATCAGTCACTGCACCACGATGTTCGGGGCCTTGCGGGCGCCGCGCTGGTTGGCGGAGAGCTGTTTCCAGACGCGGCCGGCGATGTTCTTGTAGGCCTGCGCATGCGCGCTGTCGGGCTTCGAGACGACGATGGGATGGCCGCTGTCCGACGTCGTGCGGATGTCGAGATGGAGCGGGACTTCGCCGAGGAACGGCACGCCGAGCTTTTCGGCCTCCTCGCGGGCGCCGCCATGGCCGAAGATTTCCGAGCGCTCGCCGCAATGCGGGCAGAGGAAATAGCTCATGTTCTCGACGATGCCGAGCACCGGCACGGCGACCTTGCGGAACATGTTGAGGCCCTTGCGGGCGTCGACCAGGGCGATGTCCTGCGGCGTCGAGACGATGACGGCGCCGGCCAGTGCCACGCGCTGGGCCAAAGTGAGCTGGGCGTCGCCGGTGCCCGGCGGCATGTCGACGACGAGCACGTCGAGGTCGCCCCACTGCACGTCGCGCAGCATCTGCTCGAGCGCGCTCGACACCATGGGGCCACGCCAGATCATCGGCGTGTCCTCGTTCACGATGTAGCCGATCGACATGGTCTTGAGACCGTACTTCTCGATCGGCTTGAGCATCTTGCCGTCGGCCGACTCGGGCTTCTCCGTCACGCCCAGCATGCGCGGCATGGAGGGGCCGTAGATGTCGGCATCGAGCAGCCCGGTCGTGAGCCCGTTGGCGGCGAGGCCGAGCGCCAGGTTGACGGCAGTGGTCGACTTGCCGACGCCGCCCTTGCCGGACGCCACGGCGATGATGTGCTTCACCCCCGGCACATCAATGCGGCCGCCGCCGCCGGTCGTCTTGGCCGCGGGTGCGCCATGGCTGTGGCCGTGATGGCCGCCCGGTGCGGGCGGTGGGGGGGGCGCGGCGCGCTCTGCCGTCATCACCGCGGTCGCCGAGAGAACGCCGGGCATCGCGCGGATCGCCTGTTCGCAGGCCTGGCGCAGGGGTTCGAGTGCCGTGCCGCGCGCGGGATCGACTTCGAGGGTGACGGCGACGTGGCCGGCGCGCGTTGCGACACCGCTCACCATGCCGAGTGCCGAGACGCTGCGGCCCGTCACCGGATCGATCACGGTATCGAGAACCTTGCGGACGGCCGATTCGGTGATTTCCGCCATGTTCTGCTGCTTTCGCTGCGGCGCAATTTCACGTCCGCCGCTTGATTGAAGGTGGGCCTGCCGTCACATATATGCAGAGCGTCTGGAAATCAAAAGCGACAACGCGCCCAAGCGCGGTGACAAGCGGCAGCAGGGGCCCTGAGGTGAAAAATGGCGTGGAATAACAACGGCGGCGGCGGCCCTTGGGGCGGCGGCGGCGGTAGTGGCGGCGGCGGCGGCGGTGGTCCCTGGGGCGGCGGCGGTGGCGGTGGCAACAAAGGCGGTGGTGGTGGTGGTGGCGGCGGTCCGTTCGGCTCGCGGCGCCCGCCCGACATGGAAGACGTGATCCGCAAGGGTCAGGAACGGCTCAAGGACCTGATGCCGGGCGGCTTCGGGACCTACAAGGGCATCGCTCTCGTGGTGCTGGGCGCACTCGTGATCTGGCTCGCCACCGGCTTTTTCCGCGTGCAGCCCAACCAGCAGGCGATCCAGCTGGTGTTCGGCAAGCCCTATGGGAAGCCGGTCGAGCCCGGCCTGCACTACAATCTGCCCGCCCCGATCGGCAATGTCGTGGTGGTCAACGTGCAGGACCAGCGCCGTACGGTCATCGGCTCGCGTGGCAACCAGGCCAACACGCCCTATACGCGCGGACCCCGTCCAACCTCGACGGAAAACCTGATGCTGACCGGCGATGAGAACATCGTCGACATCGAGTTCGCGGTGCTGTGGCAGATCAAGGACGTCTACAAGTACGCATTCGACGTGCGCAATCCCGAGGAGAACGTACGTGCCGGCGCCGAAGCCGCGATGCGCGAGGTGATCGGCAAGTCGAACCTCCAGTATGCGCAGACCGAGGGCCGCAGCCGCATCGAGCAGGACACCAAGGACCTGCTGCAGGGCATCCTCGACGAGTATGGGCTCGGCGTCCGTATTTCCCAGATCCAGCTTCTGCGCGTGGACCCGCCGCAGGAAGTCATCGCGGCCTTCCGCGACGTCCAGGCGGCGCGCGCCGACAAGGAGAAGCTGATCAACGAGGGCAACACCTACCGCAATCAGCAGCTTCCCCGCGCAAAGGGTGAGGCGGAATCCATCATCCAGCGTTCCGAAGCCTACAAGGCGGAGACGGTGGCGCGGGCGAGCGGTGACGCCCAGCGCTTCGACCAGGTCTACGAGCAGTGGGCCAAAGCCAAGGACATCACGACCGAGCGTCTCTACCTCGACATGATGGAAGAGGTGTTGCGCAACGTGAACAAGGTGCTCGTCGACAAGGGCACGACCAACAATGGCGGCGTGCTGCCCTATCTGCCGCTGCCCGAGCTGCGCTCGGGCCAGACTCCGGGCGTCGGGCCGCAGCCGCCGCGCGCACCTCAGCCGCTGCCGGGAGCGACGCGATGAGCAACCGTTCGATTATCGCGCTGGTCGCGCTGGCGATCGTGGGCTTCCTCGTGAGCCAGACCTTCTACACGGTGGACCCGACCAAACAGGTTCTGGTCCGTCAGTTCGGCGCCATCGTCGGCGAGCCGAAGACCGACCCCGGCCTCTACGCCAAGCTGCCGCTGATCCAGGACATCCAGCGGATCGACCGCCGGTTGCTCGACTATGAAGCCGAGGAGTTCGAGATCATCGCCGGCGACCAGAAGCGGCTCGTGGTCGACGCCTATGCCCGCTACAAGATCGTCGCGGCCAAGCTTTATGCGCAGACCGTGCCGGGAGGCGAGACGACCCTGCGCGGGCTGCTCGACTCGCTGATCAACTCGGAGATCCGCGGCGTCCTGTCGTCGGTGCCGCTGCATGCGGTGCTGACCGACCAGCGCGCCAATCTGATGGACGACATCACCCGGCGGGTGAACGTCAAGACCATGGAACTGGGCGTCCAGACGGTCGACGTGCGTATCAAGCGGGCGGACCTGCCGCAGGCCAACTCGCAGTCGGTTTACAACCGCATGAAGACCGATCGCGAGCGCGAGGCCGGCCAGCTCCGCGCCGAGGGCGACGAGGAGAATGCCCGCATCAAGGCGACGGCCGACCGCGAGGTGGCCGTCATCAAGGCCGACGCCGGGCTGAAGGGGCAGATCCTGCGAGGCGAGGGCGACGCGGCGGCGACCGAGATCTACGCCAAGGCGTTCACCAAGGATAAGGACTTCTACGCCTTCTACCGGCGCATGGAGGCCTACAAGCAGGCGTTCGGTTCGGGCGGCTCGACCATGCTGCTGAGCCCGGACAACGACTTCTTCCGCTTCTTCAACGACCCCGCGGGGCTGCCGGCGCCGAAGCCCTAGGAAGCGGCAAATATCGTACCGACCGGCGGCTGTGGCACTCTTGTCACGCCGCCGGTTTCTTTTTGGTCAGGTGTCCAAAACCCCGCAAAACCGGGCTCGATAACGACCTCTTTATTTGCGCCACAATCGGCCCGCAGTTAGACAGGAACTCTAACGCGCGGCGCCGGCCGTATCGACCGTTTGGCCTTGAGCGCCGTTGGAGGTCGGTCGTGATTCTAGCTGATTTGCAAGGCTATTTCAGAGGGGCCGCGCTTGCGGCGATCGCGTCGCTAGGCCTCGTGGCGGCGGAGCCCGTATGGGCTCGTCAACCGACGGAGAGCTTCTCCGAGCTGGTCGACAAACTGATGCCGACCGTCGTCAACATCACGACCACGCAGAACGTCCCCCAGCAGGGGCCGCGTCTTCGAGACATGCCGCAGCTTCCGCCCGGCTCGCCCTTCGAGGAACTGTTCAAGGATTTCTTCGACAAGCGCGGTGGCGAAGAGCAGCAGAAGCGCCGCGGCACGTCGCTGGGCTCGGGCTTCGTGGTCGACGGCGACGGCTACATCGTCACCAACAACCACGTGATCCAGGGCGCCGAGGACATCACGGTCATCTTCCGCGACGACACCCAGCTCAAGGCGAAGCTGATCGGCTCGGACAGCCGTATCGACCTCGCCCTGCTCAAGGTCGAGCCGCCCAACAAGAAGCCGCTGCCGGCCGTGAAGTGGGGCGATTCGGACAAGTCCCGCGTCGGCGACTGGGTGATCGCGATCGGCAATCCCTTCGGCATGGGCCATTCGGTGACGGCGGGCATCATCTCGGCACGCGGACGGTCGCTGAACGACTCGCTCGACGACTACTTGCAGACCGACGCCGCCATCAACAAGGGCAACTCGGGCGGTCCGCTGTTCAACACCGATGGCGAGGTCATCGGCGTCAACACGGCGATCTACTCGCCCTCCGGGACCAATGCGGGTCTCGCCTTCTCGATCCCGTCGAACATGGTGAAGCAGGTCGCCGACCAGCTCCGCGAATTCGGCAAGGTCAAGCGCGGCTGGATCGGCGTCAGCTACCAGAGCGTCACCGACGACATCGCCGACTCCTTCGGCCTCGATCGCGCCCGCGGCGTGCTGGTGGCCAATGTCACGGCCGACGGTCCGGCCGGCAAGGCGGGCCTGAAGCGCAACGACATCATCCTCTCGTTCGGCGGGCAGGACGTGCTCGACCTGCGCCGCTTTCCGCGGGTCGTGGCCAATGCCCGGGTCGGCAGCACGGTCGACGTCGTCGTCTGGCGCGGTGGTAAGGAAGTGCCCCTGAAGCTCAGGGTGGGCGAACAGGAAGAGGCCGAGAAGCAGAACACCTCGGCGCAGGGTTCGAAGAAGCCGGCAGAGCCCGACCAGCCGGTGACCTCGACCATCGAGCAGCTCGGCCTGACCTTGCAGAAGGTCACCGACCAGTTGCGCGAGCGCTATGGCCTGTCGGACCAGGTGAAGGGCGTGATCATCACCAAGGTGGCGTCCAACAGCCCGGCCGCCGAGAAGCAGCTTCAGCCAGGCGACGTCATCCTCGAGGTCGACCAGAAGCCGGTGACGACGCCGCAGGAGGTCACCGATCTCGTGACCAAGCTGCAGCAGCAGAAGAAGCGCTCCGTGCTGCTCTTCGTCGAGCGTCAGGGCGACCCACGCTTCGCCGCGCTCAGGCTGCAGAAGTAGCTTTCGCTGCCAACAAATGGAAAAGGCCGCGCATCGCGCGGCCTTTTTGCTTTGGAGCGCGCCACTCCAGTGGCGCGCTCCAATGAGGCCTAACCGACCTTCACCACCAGCTTGCCGAAGTTCTCGCCCTTCAGCAGGCCCATGAAGGCCCCGGGCGCCTTCGCAAGGCCGTCGATTACGGTTTCGCGGCTCTTCAGCTTGCCGGAGGCCACCAGCCCGCCGACCTCGTTCACGAAGTCGCCCATGAGGGCGACATGGTCGGAGACGATGAAGCCCTGCAGGGTCAGGCGGCGCTGGACGATGGTGAACATCTTCTCCGGGCCGGCCATCGGCGCGGCGTCCTGGTACTCGGAGATGGCGCCGCAGAAGGCGACCCTGCCAAAGTTGTTGAGGCGTGCGAAGACGGCATGGAAGATCTTGCCGCCGACATTCTCGAAATCGGCGTCGATTCCCTGCGGGCAGAGCTTGTCGAGCACCGCGCCCACGTCGCTCTCGGTCTTGTGGTTGAAGCAGGCATCGTAGCCCGCCTCGCGCACCGCCCACTGGCATTTCTGCTCGTCGCCGGCGCAGCCCACGACGCGGGCGCCGGCGAGCTTGGCGAGCTGGCCCGCCACCTGGCCGACGGCACCGGTCGCGGCCGACACGAACACCGTCTCGCCCGCCTTGGGCTTGCAGATGTGCTTGATGCCGTACCAGGCGGTGAAGCTCGGCATGCCCAGCACGCCGAGATAGGCCGAGAGCGGCAGGCCGGCCGGGTCGATCTTGCGCAGGCCCTTGCCGTCATGGACCGTGTGGCTGGCCCAGTTCAGCATGCCCATCACGATGTCGCCCTTGGCGAAGCGCGGGTTTTTCGAGTCGACGACCTCGCCGATCGAGCCGCCGGTCAGCGGCTTGTCGAGCTCGAAGGGCGGCGTGTAGGAGCGCAGCTCGGTCATGCGCGGCCGCATGTAGGGATCAAGCGACAGGAAGCGCTGGGCGATCAGAATCTGGCCCTCGGCGAGGGCGGGCAGGGAAACGGTCTCGCTGCGAAAACAGTCCGCGGTGACGTCGCCTTCGGGGCGTTTGGCGAGGACGATCTGCTGGATGTCGGTCATGGGTCTTTCCTCTCTTCGAAGTCGCTGCGGCGATAGCCCTGCAGGTAGAGCAGCGCGGTGAGATCGCCATGGTCGATGCGAGCCGGCACCTGGGCGGCCACGGCCGGCTTGGCGTGGAAGGCGACGCCGAGGCCAGCGGCCTTCAGCATCGGCAGGTCGTTGGCGCCGTCGCCTACGCTTATCGCGTCCGCGTCGGTAAGGCCACGCTCTCCGGCCAGGCGCCGCAGGGTCGTGAGCTTCGCCTCCTTGCCGAGGATGGGATGCGCCACCGTGCCGGCCAGGGACGTGCCGTCATGCTCCAGCACGTTGGCGGCATCGAGGTCGAAGCCCAGCGCCTTGCGCACCATGGCGGTGAAGTAGGTGAAGCCGCCCGAAACCAGCGCGCAATAGGCGCCGTGTTTCTGCAGGGTGGCGACCAGGGTGGCGCCGCCCGGCATGTAGCGGATGCGGGTCGCGGCCTCGTCGAGCCGGCCGACCGCCAGGCCCTTCAGCAGGCCGACCCGCTCCTCGAGCGCGCCGGCGAAGTCGATCTCGCCGTTCATCGCGCGGGCGGTGATGCCGGCGATCTTCTCGCGCAGGCCCAGGAAGTCGGCCAGCTCGTCGAGCATCTCGTTGTGGATCATGGTCGATTCCATGTCCGCGACGAGCAGCTTCTTGCGGCGTCCGTTCGCCGGCAGAACGACCGCATCGACGCCGGCCAGGCTGATCGACGGGGCGGTCCCGTCGAACGGCAGGTCGCAGGCAATGCCCTTGTCGAGCCAGTCGGGCGCGCCGACGGTGACGTCGCTGCTCTTCAGGGCTTCGATGGCGGAGGCCACGACCGCATCGGTCACGGCGGGGCGGGCGGGATCGGAGATCAGGACGAGGACGTTTTTCACGCTCCCGGCTCTAGCGGCGGGGTCGCGGATTTGCAAACAGTGCGCCGCTCATGACATCGCACGCTCAGACCCCCGTCATCGTCGTCACCGGACCGACCGCCAGCGGCAAGTCGGCGCTGGCGCTCGACCTCGCCGAACGGCGCGGCGGCACGGTGATCAATGCCGATGCGATGCAGACCTACGACGCCTTCCCGATCCTGACGGCGCAGCCGAGTGCGGAGGAGCGGGCGAGGGTGCCGCACACGCTCTATGGCGTGCTGCCGCTCAGCGAGACCGTATCGGCCGCGCGCTGGCGCACACTCGCCTCGGCCGAGATCGAGCGGGTTCTGGCCACCGGCCGCGTGCCCATCCTGTGCGGCGGCTCGGGCCTCTATATCCGGACCCTGATGCACGGAATTGCACCGATTCCCGACGCCCCGCCCGAGCTGCGCGAGCAGGCCAATGCCGACTGGGCGGCCCTGGGGTCGCGGGCTTTCCGCGATCGGCTGGCCATCCACGACCCCGCCATCGTCGCCCGGCTGAAGCCGGAGGACCGCCAGCGTCACGTCAGGGCCTGGGAGGTCTGGCAGGCCACGGGGCGGCCGCTCAGCGAGTGGCAGCGGGGCGAGGCCTCTGCCGCGCCTTGGCAATTCGTGACCGTCCTGCTGGTGCCCGACCGCGTCTGGCTGAGGGACCGGATCGAGCATCGGTTCGACGTCATGCTTTCCCAGGGCGTGGAGGCCGAAGTTCGTGCGGTTTTCGACGAGCGCCCCGATCCGGCCTGGCCGGGGCTCAAGGCCCATGGCGCTCCGGAGTTTTTCCGGTATTTCCGGGGGGAATTGTCGCTCTCGGATGTCCGCCGTATTGCAGTCGACCATACGCGGCAATACGCGAAACGCCAGATGACGTGGTTTCGGCACCAGATGGCGCCAGATCTGGTGTTCGACCGGAGGCCCGAGCAGGCTTTGGGCGAGATTGAGAAATATTTGGACAATCTGGCGGGGTGAAACTTTGCGTTTCGATCTTTTCGATTGACCGCTCCAAACGCCGCCCCTATGTTCCCGCGCCGCAAAACCCCCGTTTTGCGGCACATTTGTCATGAAGGAGATCGCTGTGTTGAAGCCCGAGGAGTCCGCCACGACTGGCGCCGATCTGTTGGTGAAAGCCCTGATCGACGAGGAAGTCGAGGTCGTCTTCGGCTATCCCGGCGGTGCGGTCCTTCCGATCTACGATTCACTCTTCAAGCAGAACCGGCTGCGCCACATCCTGGTGCGCCACGAGCAGGCGGCCGTGCACGCCGCCGAGGGCTATGCGCGCTCGACCGGCAAGGTCGGCGTGGTGCTGGTGACCTCCGGTCCCGGCGCGACCAACGCCGTGACCGGCCTGACCGACGCGCTGATGGATTCCATTCCGCTCGTCTGCCTGACGGGCCAGGTGCCGACCCACCTGATCGGCAACGATGCCTTCCAGGAAGCCGACACGACCGGCATCACACGCCCCTGCACCAAGCACAATTACCTGGTGAAATCGGTCGGCGATCTCGCCCGCTCGGTCCACGAGGCCTTCTACGTGGCGCGCTCCGGCCGTCCGGGCCCGGTCGTGATCGACCTGCCCAAGGACGTGCTGATGAACAAGCACGAGTATGTGGCGCCGCCCAAGGTCGCGGTGACGCACAAGAGCTACCGGCCGCAGACCCAGCCCGACCCGAAGAAGATCGAGCAGGCGATCGAGATGATCGCCAATGCCAGGCGCCCGGTCTTCTACGCAGGCGGCGGCGTGATCAATGCCGGACCGAAGGCGTCCAAGCTGCTGACGCAGCTCGTGCATCTCACGGGCTACCCGATCACCAACACGCTGATGGGCCTCGGCGCGTTCCCGGCGTCGGACAAGCAGTTCCTCGGCATGCTGGGCATGCACGGCACCTACGAAGCCAACCTCGCGATGCACGGCTGCGACGTGATGATCAACATCGGCGCGCGCTTCGACGACCGCATCACTGGCAACCTGACGAAGTTCTCGCCGGGCTCGAAGAAGATCCACGTCGACATCGATCCGTCGTCGATCAACAAGAACGTCCATGTCGACCTCGCCATCGTGGGCGATGCCGGCATCGTGCTGGAAGAGCTGGTGAAGGCCTGGAAGGCGAAGCAGCCCAAGGTCGACCAGAAGGCGCTGAAGGCGTGGTGGGCCGAGATCGAGACGTGGCGGTCGCGCAACTGCCTCGCCTACAAGCCCAACAAGCAGGTGATCAAGCCGCAGTATGCACTCGAGCGGCTCTACCACCACATCAAGGACAAGGACCACTACATCACGACCGAAGTGGGCCAGCACCAGATGTGGGCGGCGCAGTTCCTGAAGTTCGAGCAGCCCAATCGCTGGATGACCTCGGGCGGCCTCGGCACCATGGGCTACGGCTTCCCGGCGGCGCTGGGCGTGCAGATCGCCCACCCCGAGGCGCTGGTCATCGACGTGGCCGGCGAGGCGTCGATCCTGATGAACATCCAGGAGCTCTCGACGGCGGCACAGTATCGCCTGCCGGTGAAGATCTTCGTGTTGAACAACCACTACATGGGCATGGTCCGGCAGTGGCAGGAGCTGCTGCACGGCGGCCGCTATTCCGAGAGCTATTCGGAATCGCTGCCTGACTTCGTGAAGGTCGCCGATGCGTTCGGCGCCAAGGGCCTGCGCTGCGACGATCCCGCCAAGCTCGACGACACGATCAAGGAGATGATCGAGCTGAAGCATCCCGTCATCGTCGACGTCATCGTCGATGAGAAGGAGAACTGCTTCCCGATGATTCCGTCGGGCGCGGCGCACAACGAGATGCTGCTGGGGCCGGACGACAAGCAGTCCGCGAAGGTGTCGGAAGAAGGCATGGTGCTGGTGTGAGCAAGGATTCCGCTATCGTCGCCCACACGATTTCCGTCCTCGTGGCCAACGAGCCGGGCATCCTCGCGCGCGTGGTCGGCCTCTTTTCCGGCCGCGGCTACAACATCGAGAGCCTGACCGTCGCGGAGACCAACGCGAAGGAAAGCCAGTCGCGAATCACCATCGTGACCAAGGGCACGCCGATGATCATCGAGCAGATCAAGGCGCAGCTCGACCGTCTGGTGCCGGTCTATCGTGTGCGCGACCTCACGGTCGAAGGCCCGCACATCGAGCGGGAACTGGCGCTGGTGAAGGTGAAGGGCGTCGGCGAAAAGCGCGTCGAGGCGCTGCGCCTGGCCGACGTGTTCCGTGCCAAGGTGATCGACGCCAAGTCCGATTCGTTCGTCTTCGAGGTCACGGGCAACACCGACAAGGTGCAGACCTTCATCGGCCTGATGGAGGCGCTGGGCCTGGTCGACGTCGTCCGCACCGGCATCGTCGCCATGTCGCGCGGCGGCGAGGCGCTTTAGCGCCGCGCCGCTCCCCGCTCAGCACCTTTAGTAGTTCGACAGGCCCTTGATCGAGGCCACCCGGCCCTCGATCTCGGCCAGGTTGGCCGGCGCCTTGT
>NZ_JBQVQG010000009.1:61334-66449 GCF_052439685.1 Reyranella sp. | reverse complement strand
AACAGGGCCTGGGTGCGCCCGTTCATCTGCAGCGGGTCGCCGCCTTCGCGCTGCTGAATCTCGCCGAGGAAAGTACCGGCCGGGCGGCAGGTCGAGGTGGCGCTCAGCCCGCCGAAATTGACGCCCGGATAGCGCAGGCAGATCTGGGTGATCTGCTGGCCGCTCGAATCGCTGGTGTTCTCGACCGTCCACTGGCCCTGGAAGATGCGCCGCTGGCCGACCATCCAGACGAGGTCGCGACCGTCCGCGGTCGAATAGTGGATCTGGGCCGGGCCGGGGCCGCGGGTCCACAGCCAGGTGTGGTTGCGCATCGCCCGCGCCGCGCCGTGCACGGTCGAATTCTCCGCCGCATAGTCGATTCCGGGCATCGGGGTGGCCGGGTTCGTCGGGGCGTCCGAGGGCTGGCTGCAGGCAACCAGCGCGAGTGCCAGGGAAGCGGGGACGAAGGCGGAGCGAAGGGACATAAGGGGCTTTCCTCGGGGATCTACGGGGCTTGGGTCGCCCTCCGTGAGGCATACCATATGTAGAAGCGCAAGGGGGACATGCGATAAGGCGGGATTCGAGGCTGGTTTTTGCGAGCCGGGTTGTCTACTAACCCCCGTTCTTTGCAAGAAGCAGCTGCCAGGAGGATTGGCCCCTATGCGTGTCTACTACGATCGTGATGCCGACGTGAACCTGATCAAGGGCAAGAAAGTCCTGATCGTCGGCTACGGCAGCCAGGGTCATGCCCACGCCATGAACCTTCGTGATTCGGGCGTGAAGGATGTGCGCATCGCGCTCAAGGCCGGATCCGCCACAATCAAGAAGGCCGAGGGCGCCGGCTTTACCGTCATGACGCCGGCCGAGGGCGCCAAGTGGGCCGACATCGTCATGATGCTGACCCCGGACGAGCTGCAGTCGGACATCTACAACGCCGACCTCGACGCGAACATGAAGCAGGGTGCGGCCCTGGCTTTCGCGCACGGCCTCAATGTCCACTTCAACCTGCTGACGCCGCGCGCCGACCTCGACGTGTTCATGATCGCGCCGAAGGGCCCCGGCCACACCGTGCGCTCCGAGTATGTGCGCGGCGGTGGCGTTCCCTGCCTGGTGGCGGTGGCGCAGAATTCCTCGGGCAACGCGCTCGAGATCGCGCTGAGCTATTCGTCGGCGGTGGGCGGCGGTCGCGCCGGCACCATCGAGACCTCGTTCAAGGAAGAATGCGAGACCGACCTGTTCGGCGAGCAGGTCGTCCTGTGCGGCGGCCTGGTCGAGCTGATCAAGGCCGGCTACGAGACGCTGGTCGAGGCGGGCTACGCGCCGGAGATGGCGTACTTCGAGTGCCTGCACGAGGTGAAGCTGATCGTCGACCTCATCTTCGAGGGCGGCATCGCCAACATGAACTACTCGATCTCCAACACCGCCGAGTACGGCGAGTACAAGACCGGCCCGCGCATCGTGACCGCCGAGACCAAGGCCGAGATGAAGCGCGTGCTGGAAGACATCCAGTCGGGCCGCTTCGCCCGCGACTGGATGCTGGAGAACAAGGTCAACCAGGCTTCCTTCAAGGCCACGCGCAAGCGCATGTCGGAGCACCCGATCGAGGAGATCGGCGAAAAGCTCCGCGCCATGATGCCGTGGATCAAGGAAAAGGCCCTGGTGGACAAGGCCAAGAACTAAGGCGCTCCGCGCTCAAACGAAACGGGCCCCACTGGGGCCCGTTTTTTATTGCGTGTCATCCCGAGCGCAGAGAGGGGTGGCGTCACGTTCGATGTGCACCAGTTCGTCGAGAAGAACCTCGGCAGGCGATCTGCAGGCAAGGTACTTTCGGGGTGTCTCGTTGTAGGCTGCGATGCAGGCGTGGAAGGTGCGATCGTCGATGGTGTCGAACGCCGAGAGGGAAGAAGCCAGCGGACACGGCTGAGCCGAACTCCAGTCCGGCGGTCCCTCGAAGGTGAAATCTACACCGAGAATGGCGACGATATCCCCTTCGTGCGTCCCGCGATCTTTCGAACGTCTGGGCGATGCAAAGCTGAAACGGTGACCAGATAGTCGTACCAATCAAGATTGTCAGTCGCGCCGCGACGTGCCTAGGTTCTATTGCAGCGTCGGTACTAATCGTCGCAACCGGGAGTTCCAATTTGCCAGGCGGATTCGCTTCAGCCCCAATGTCGAAGATGATTTCGCCGACCCTGCTCCTGCGCGGATGCTCTCGGTCGATCTATTACAGGGCTCGAACGCGATGAATCGCAAGCAACGTCGTGCTGGTGGACGGTCGTCATCGACTAATCAGACATCGGGCGCAGGCATCCAGGACATGTTCGCCGATGCCATCAGGCATCATCAGGCCGGACGACTAGCCGAAGCCGCGCGTCGTTACCATCAAGCCCTCAGCGTCAAACCGGACTTTCCCGAAGCGCTCAACAATCTCGGCAATATTCTAGCCAGCTCCTCGAGGCTGGACGATGCCGTGATGCATTATCGAAAGGCTCTCGAGTTCAGGCCGAACTATGCCGACGCTCATAAGAATCTGGGCGGTGCCCTGTTGCAACAGGGCAAGCTTGCCGATGCGGCGGCCAGCTACCGAAAGACCCTGCACCTCAGCGCGAACAACGTTGAGGTCTTGCTGAACTTGGGCAACATACTGGGTGAACTGGGGAAGCCGGATGAGGCGATAGATTGCTATCGCAAAGCGCTCGCCGTCAGGGCGGATTTTCCGTTGGCATATAACAACCTGGGGGTCACTCTCTGCAGTCTCGGTCGACTTGATGAGGCGATCGCTTGCTACCTCCGCGCGCTCAAGATCGACCCGAATCTTGTCATGACTCTCAACAATCTTGCCTCGGCGTTCATCGCGCTGAGCAAACCTGCGGCTGCATTGGATGTCGCGAAACGATCCTTGCAGATCCATGAATCAGACGACGCCAAAGCCATTTTTGTTTCCTGCCTCAGTCACATGCAGGGCGTGGCGGACCAACAGCTCCGACCGATTATGGTCCGCGCTCTGTCCGAATGCTGGGGATGGCCACACGCTCTTGCGCGAGTTGGCATTGATCTCGTCAAGCTTGACCCTGACATCGCTGAATGCGTTGCACGAGCAGGTGAGGCCTGGCCTCGACCATTGCCGGCGCAAACTCTGTTCGGGGCAAACTGCCTTGCGGCCCTAGCTGCCGACTCACTGCTGTCCGCTCTACTCGATGCCGCGCCGATCGGCGATGTCGAGATTGAGCGTTTCTTGACAATGGCTCGTCGCGTCCTGCTCGATGCTACTTGCGAAGTGAGCGAATCCACCGACGGGATTGGCTTCTACAGCGCTCTGGCGCGACAGTGCTTCATCAATGAGTATGTCTTTTCCGTCTCTTCCGAAGAAGTCCGGAAGGCAGAGGATTTGCGAATTCTGCTTGCGGCGGCGTTGGAGGCTGACGCGCCAGTGCCGCCTCTGTGGCTGGCGGCGGCCGCAGCCTACTTCCCCCTTTTCTCGATTCCGCACTCCAATCGACTTCTCGAGAGAGTGTGGCCGGAGGAGATCTGGACAATTCTGACACAACAGGTCCGCGAGCCTGCGGAGGAGCACCGCATAGGCGCCACCGTTGCCCAATTGACCAGCATCGAGGACGACGTCTCGCGGCTTGTTCAACGTCAGTATGAAGAAAATCCCTATCCACGCTGGATCAGGGTTCCGCTCCCTCACAAGAAGACAGACAGTATAGAGGAAAATCTGCGTCAGATGTTTCCGTTGGCGGATCTCGACCGCTCACCGGAAGGCAGCAAACAGGAAATCCTGGTAGCGGGCTGCGGTACTGGCCAACAACCCATCCGAACAGCGCACCAATTCCCCAAGGCTCGGATTCTGGCGATCGACCTGAGCAGAAGCAGTCTCGCCTACGCCATCAGGAAGACGCGCGAGGCGGGCCTGTCGTCGATCGAATATGCCCAGGCGGACCTGTTGAAGCTGGGCTCGCTTCCCAGACAGTTCGACGTCATCGAAGCCGGCGGAGTGCTCCACCATCTAGCCGATCCATGGATGGGATGGCGGGCTCTCTTGTCACGACTTCGTCCTGGCGGGTTCATGTTTGTCGGCCTCTATAGCAGCATCGCGCGACAACAACTGGTTGGCCTACGGCAATCCATTTCCGCACAGGGCTATGGGACGACCGCGGAAGAGATACGCCGATGGCGCCAGGACTTCCTGAATGCAAACACTGGAGTTGGATTCGCGGATGGACGTCCCTCGGATCTGTTCACGATCAGCAGTTGCCGCGATCTTCTGTTTCATGTTCAGGAGCACCACGTAGCGCTGGCCGAGGTCGAGAAGTTTCTCGAGGAGAATAATTTGACCTTTCTGGGGTTCGACGTCGCCGCCGGCGTTCTGCAGTCTTACAGAATGCGCTTCCCACACGATCGAGCAGCGACCAATCTCACGCAATGGCAAGCTTTTGAGCGTGAGAATCCTGAAACGTTTGTCGGCATGTACCAATTCTGGATTCGGAAAAAGTAAGTGCGCCGTTCGCCCTGGGAGCCGACAAGGCTATGACGTAGCCGCCTTCATAGCCTTGCCGCGATGCCGCTCGTTCAGCCCGCACATCGCCATCGCTGGCCATCCGAGCAAAAAGCCCCGCAAGACATCAGTCGATCGCCGCGTGACGCGCCATATCGGCTACACGATCAGCCGGCACTGCCGGGAATGCATCGAGGAAGGCTCGGCTGGCTCGAGGGGTGGCCGCTAGGGTCTTTCCGATTGAGATGGAATCACCGTCACCCCCAACCTCATGCTGAGCGACCGTGGTGGCGGTCAAGCGTTTGCCCATGGCTTTCTGTCCCTGAGGATGGCGTTGAGGATGGTCACGAGCTTGCGCATGCAAGCGACGATGGCGACCTTGGCGGGCTTTCCGGCGGCGCGCAGGCGATGATAGGTCAGCGCTAAGGGCAGCTTGTGGCGGATGGAGACGAGGATGCTCATGTAGAGGGCAGCCCGGACGACGGGTCGTCCGCCCGCGATGGTACGGCGGCCCCGCAAGGTGCCGCTGTCGCGATTGAACGGGGCAACGCCGGTCAGGGAAGCGATCTCGCGTCGGCCGAGGCGCCCCAGTTCAGGCAGTTCGGCGATCAGGGTGCGGGCGATCCTGGGTCCGATAC
>NZ_JBQVQG010000009.1:0-61236 GCF_052439685.1 Reyranella sp. | reverse complement strand
CCGGGAACGCTGATCAGAAGATCTTCAGCCTCGCGCCAGGCCGGAGTTCCCCGGACGGCGGTATCGATGTCGTCGTCGATCTGTTCGAGCTGGGCCTTCAAGGTCGCCAGTACGCGATCGACGGTCTTGAGGGTGCGACGCACGGTGAGCATGCGCCGGCGATTGCTCTCGGCCCCGATCATCTCGATGAGCTGACGGCGGCGCGCCATCAGTTCGCCCAACAACCTGGACTCGCATGCGGGCTCGCGGTTCGGGTGTGGGTGAACTTGAAGCGGAAAGACTCTAGATCATATACCCGCCGCCCGACGCATCGAGCATCGCACCGGTGATGAAGGATGATTCGTCCGACAGCAGCCACAGCACCGCCTGGGCGATCTCGGCCGAGGTGCCGACACGGTGCATCGGAATGGACGCTTCGATGCCGGCGCGGAACGCCTGGTCCTTCAGTCGTCCCTCGGTCATCTCCGTCAGCACCATCCCCGGCCGCAGCGAGTTCACCCGGATGCCCTCGGCGGCGACCTCGCGGGCAAAGCCCTTGGTGAAGGCGTCGACGGCGCCCTTGCTGGCGGCATAGGCCGAGGAGCCCAGGCGGCCGCCGAGCGTCGCCGCCATCGACGAGACGTTGACGATCGAACCGCCCTTGCCGCCATGCTTGGTCGACATGCGCTTTGCCGCCTCGCGGCAGCACAGCATCAGGCCGGTGACGTTGGTGGCGAACAGGTTGGCCAGCACCTCGGCGGCGTACTCGTCGACCCGGCCGCGCCTGCCGTTGGTGCCGGCGCTGTTCACCAGATGGGTGATCGGTCCCAGCGCCTTCTCGGTTTCCTCGAACAGGCGCACGATATCGGCCTCGCGCGACATGTCGCCGGGCAGGGCGATGGCCTTGCCGCCCTTGGCCTCGATGTCGGCCACGACCTTCTTCGCCTGCGTGTCGCGGGTCCGGTAATTGAGGGCGATGGCGTAGCCGCGCGTCGCGGCCTGGCGGGCGGTCTCGGCGCCGATGCCCGAGGCGCCGCCGGTGATCAGGAGGGTTTTGCTCATGGGCTGATGGTATCGTGTCGTGGGGCCTGAAGCCTGCCTTATATGATGTACCCCCCACCTGACGCATCGAGCATCGCGCCGGTGATGAACGAGGCCTCGTCCGACAGCAGCCACAGGATCGCGTCCGCAATTTCATGCGCCTCGCCGATGCGCTTGATCGGAAGCGACGCGGCAACGGCGGCGAGGACGCCCGGCTCGCTGAGACGCCCCTCCGTCATCTCGGTCATCACCGGACCGGGGCGGATCGCGTTGACCCGGATCCCTTCGGCGGCGACTTCCCGCGCGAAGCCCTTGGTGAAGGCATCGACCGCGCCCTTGGTGGCGGCATAGGCCGACGCGCCGCGGCGTCCGCCCAGGGTCGCCGCCATCGACGAGACGTTCACGATGGCGCCGCCCTTGCCGCCATGCCGGCTCGACATGCGTCGTGTGGCCTCGCGGCAGCACAGCATCAGCCCGATGACGTTCACCGCGAAAAGATTGGTGATCACCTCGCGCTCGTACTCGTCGATCCGGCCGCGGCTGGGGTCGATTCCGGCGCTGTTGACCAGGTGCGTGAGGGGGCCGAGAGCGCGCTCGGCCTCTTCGAACAGGCGGACGATGTCGGCCTCCTGCGCCATGTCGCCGGGCAGGGCGATGGCCCGCCCGCCCGCGGCTTCGATGTCGGCCACCACCGCCTTGGCCTGGGCGTCACGGCTGCGATAGTTGATCGCGACATGGTAGCCGCGCGCGCCGGCGCGCCGGGCGGTCTCGGCGCCGATGCCCGAGGCGCCACCGGTGATCAGGAGGGTTTTGCTCATGGGCCGATGGTATAGTGCCGGCCGGAATTCGGGAGGAAAATTATGAAGGCCGCCGTTCTCTTCAAGCCCAACGAGCCGCTGCAGGTCGTCGAATGCGAACTCGACCCGCCCAAGGCGATGGAAGTGCGCGTCAAGATGAAGGCCGCGGGCGTCTGCCAGAGCGACTGGCACGTCATGAACGGCGACTGGCCGTCGCCGATGCCGATCGTGCCGGGCCACGAGGCGGCGGGCGAGATTCTCGAATGCGGCCCGGGCGTCACCACCGTGAAGCCCGGCGACCATGTGATCTTTTCGTTCCGCCCGCATTGCGGCCGCTGCCGCTACTGCACCCAGGGCCGAACGGTGCTGTGCATCGGCCGCGCCGCGGTGCCGCCGGGCTCGCAGTATGACGGTACCTTGCGGCTGAAACACAAGGGCGAGGGCATCAACCAGATGGCCCGCATCGGCACCTTCGCCGAAGAGGTCGTGGTGCCGGAAGAGATGGTGATCCCGATCCGCAAGGACATGCCGTGGCCGCAGGCGGCCCTGGTCGGTTGCTGCGTGGCCACCGGCGTCGGCGCCGTGACGCGTCATGCCAAGATCGAGGCCGGCTCGACCGTGCTGGTGATCGGCTGCGGCGGCGTCGGCCTCAACGCGGTGCAGGGCGCCATGCTCTCGGGTGCGAGCAAGATCATCGCGGCCGACATCCTCGACAACAAGCTCGAGATGGCGAAGACCTTCGGCGCGACCCACACCGTCAACACCGCGACCGACAACGACCCGGTCAAGAAGGTGAAGGAGATCACCGGCGGGCTGGGTGTCGACTATTCCTTCGATGCGGTGTCGATCGATCGGACGCAGGCGCTGGCCTTCGACGCGCTGGCGCCGGGCGGCCACGCCGTGGCGGTCGGAATCTCGGCGGCCACGGTCAAGGCGCAGTATTCGCCGATGATGATGGTGTTCGCCGAGAAGACGATCAGCGGCACCTTCTACGGTTCGGTGCGCCCCGACCTCGATTTTCCGGTGCTGGTCGACCACTACATGAACAAGCGGCTGAACATCGACGGCCTGATCAGCCGCACCTACAGGCTCGAGGAGATCAACGAGGGCTTCCAGCGCATGATGGCGGGCGAGGTCGCACGCGGCGTCGTGGTGTTCGACTAGCCGCTGGCTGCAGTGACATGAGCAGCCTCGACGAATTCGGTCTGACCGACGAACAGGTCCTGATCCGGCGCAACGTCGCCGGGTTGCTGGCCCGCGCCCTGCCGCCGGAGGAGATCCGGCGGCTCGACGAGGAGTCGGCGTTTCCGCACGCCGCCTTCGATGCACTGGCCGAGGCCGGCTACATGGCGCTGCCCTACGATCCCGCCTATGGCGGCATGGGCGGCAGCCGCAAGGATCTCGTGGTTCTGGTCGAGGCGCTGGCGCGTCATTACAGCGGCGCCTCCTCGCTCTACCTGCCGACCGTCGTCTATGGCGGCATGCATCTGCAACTCACGGCGGGCGAGCATCTCAGGCGGCGCTATCTGCCGGAGATCTGCGCCGGCAAGCTCAAGTCGGCCTTCGCGCTGTCCGAGCCCGACACCGGATCGGACGCTTCGGGCATCAAGACGCGCGCGGCGCGCGACGGCAACGGCTACCGGCTCACCGGCCAGAAGCTCTATATCAGCGCCGCTCACGTCGCCGACTATCTGATGGTGGTGGCCAAGACCGACAGCGAGGCGCGGCACAAGGGCGTGACGCTCTTCTGGGTCGATGCGCGCGCGGCCGGTCTCACCATGAAGCCGCTGCCGACCCTGGGACGGCGCACCACGCATGCCAACGAGATCTTCTTCGACGGCGTGTTCGTGCCGGCCGACCATGTGATCGGCGAGGAGAATCGCGGCTGGTCTGGTCTGATGAAGGGGCTGAACCTCGAGCGGCTCTGTCTCGCGGCGCAGGCCTGCGGCAACATGCATTTCGCCATCGAGTACGCCAAGCGCTTCGCCCAGGAGCGCGTCCAGTTCGGCCAGCCGATCTCGAAATTCCAGGCGATCCAGCACAAGTTCGCCGACATGCGCATCCTTCTGCGCACGACCCAGGCGCTGACCTATCGGCTGGCGGACATGCTCGATGCCGGCCTCGATCCGGTCGAGGAAACGGCGATCGCCAAGATCCAGGGCACCGACGGCGAGTTCAAATGCGCCCACCTCGCCATGGAGATCATGGGCGGCGCCGGCTACACGATGGCGCACGATATCCAGCGCCTGTTCCGCGACGTCCGCGTAGGTTCGATCGGCGGCGGCACCAACGACATCCAGCGCAACACCATCGCCAAGATGATGGGCCTCTGAGGTGCGCAAGATCGGCGACGCGTCGTTCTTTCGCATCGTCGATCGCCTGCTGGAGCCCGGCACGACGCGCGTGCCGCGGACCGCCTGGAGCGTCGATGGGGTCGACTGGCAGCGCGAGCGGCACTCATATGCCGGCGCCAGCCACGGCTTTACGGTCGAGGTCACCACGGGCCGCAAGACCGGCGTCGCACCGTGGACCATGATCGTGGTGAAGGAATACTGGCGCTCGGGCCGCGGCGAGGAACTGAAGTCGCATCAGTGGGCGCATATCGAGACCGGCCGTCGCGCCGACGTGGTGGCCTGGCTCGAGCGGCAGGAACGCCGGCCGGAAGGCGCTTGAGGCGCCCGCTGCGCGCAACTTTTCAGTCGGTACGAAGCGCCGACGAGCACAAACAGTGACCATCGCTGCGACCGTTTGAATCGCCTTGCGAGCCTTGCCCTGCCGGTCTAAACCCGGTCGCACCCTCGGTGCCGGACCTCGGAATGGCGCCAATATTTCAAGATTTCGCCGTAATTACAGAGACTTAACTCAATGCTGTCGCGCGTCATCGGGCTATTTTCGGCGGACATGGGCATCGACCTCGGTACGGCGAACACGCTGGTCTACGTGAAGGGTCGGGGCATCGTTCTCAACGAGCCGTCGGTCGTGGCCCTCACCACGCAGAGCGGCAAGCGCCAGGTCCTCGCCGTCGGCGAGGAAGCCAAGATGATGCTGGGCCGCACGCCGGGCAACATCCAGGCGATCCGCCCGCTGCGCGATGGCGTCATCGCCGACTTCGAAGTCGCCGAGGCGATGATCAAGCACTTCATCTCGAAGGTGCACAATCGCCGCAGCTTCGCCCATCCGCAGATCGTGGTCTGCGTGCCCTCCGGCTCCACCGCCGTCGAGCGCCGCGCCATCCAGGAATCGGCCGAGAGCGCCGGCGCCCGCAAGGTCTGGCTGATCGAGGAGCCGATGGCCGCCGCGATCGGTGCCGGCCTGCCGGTGACCGAGCCCACTGGCTCGATGGTCGTCGACATCGGCGGCGGCACCACCGAAGTGGCCGTGCTGTCGCTGGGCGGCATCGTCTATCCGCGCTCGGTGCGCGTCGGCGGCGACAAGATGGACGAGGCGATCATCGCCTACATCCGCCGCAATCATAACCTGCTGGTCGGCGAAAGCTCGGCCGAGCGCATCAAGAAGACCATCGCGTCGGCCTGCCCGCCCGACGACGGCGAGGGCCGCACGATGGAGATCAAGGGCCGCGACCTGATGAACGGCGTCCCGAAGGAACTGGTCATCACCGAGCGGCAGATCGCCGAGAGCCTGCAGGAACCGGTGAGCGCCATCGTCGAGGCGGTGAAGGTCGCGCTGGAGAACACCGCACCTGAACTGGCGGCCGACATCGTCGACAAGGGTATCGTGCTCACCGGCGGCGGTGCGCTGCTGGCGAACATGGACACCGTGCTGCGCCAGGCGACCGGTCTGCCGGTCTCGGTGGCCGAGGACCCGCTGCTTTGCGTCGCCCTTGGCACGGGCCATGCTGTCGAGAACATCGTACGACTGCGCGGCGTCCTTTCGTCGATGTACTAACAGGCCGCGCCGCCGCCCTCTTGGGTTAGAATGGGCAGGACATGGCGATTCGGGACGACTTCGAGGTAGTCGCGAGCCAGGTGCGCACCGTGGTGCAGCGCTTCGCCCTCGGCTTGCTCGTGATCGCAACCTTCGGCGTCATGCTGGTCGGCAAGGCCGACACCGTCCTCGTCGAGCATGCCCGTGTCCTGGCGCTCGACATGGTGAGCCCGGTGCTGGAGGCGATCGCCCGGCCCGTCGCCTATGCCAACCGGGCGATCGCCGATTTGCGTGAGTTTGCCTCGCTGCGCGAGGAGAATGCGCGACTGCGCGAGGAGAATGCCCGCCTGCTCGCCTGGCAGACCGCGGCCAGGCGCCTGGAGAACGAGAACGAGGGGCTGCGCAGCCTCGCCAAATTCCGCGAGGGGCCCGAGGCCTCCTTCATCACGGCCCGCCTCGTCGGCGATAGCGTCAGCGCCTACATGCGCGGTGCGCTCCTGAACGTGGGCCGCCGGGTCGGCGTGGCGACCGGCCAGGCCGTGGTCACCGGCGAGGGGCTGGCCGGCCGCATCGCAGAGGTCGGCGAGAACAGCTCGCGTGTCCTGTTCGTGACCGACGTCAATTCGCGCCTGCCGGTGCTGGTCGAGCGCACCCGCGAGCGGGCCATCCTGGCGGGCGACAACTCGCCCCGGCTCCGCCTCACCCTGCTGCAGAGCATCGCGGGCGTTCAGAACGGCGATCGCATCATCACGTCCGGGCATGGCGGCAGTTTCCCGGTCGGGATCCCTGTGGGCGAGGTCGTCGAGACCAGCGAAGGCAGCGTGCGGGTGCGGCCCTTCACCGATTTCTCGCGGCTCGAATTCGTCCGCGTCGTCGATTACGGCGTGACCGGCCTGGTCGGAACCGGGGCCCCGGCGCCGGCAGCGCCGCCCGCCGGCGTGCGGGTCCGCTGACATGCGCGCCGACAGCAGTCTCGCCATTCTCGACCGTTGGGGCCGCGCGGCCCTGCCGGGCACGGTCCTGCTGTTCTTCGTGCTTCTGACCCTGGCCCCGCTGCGCGCGCCCTATCTTTCGGATACGCTGCCGCTGCTGCCGATCCTGGTCGTGTTCCAGTTCAGCCTGGCGACACCCGAGCGGCTGCCGGGGCCGCTGCTGCTGGTGATGGGCGTCCTGCTCGACCTGCTGCTGGGCGGCCCGGGCGCGCCCGTCGGCATCAGTGCGCTGGGCTTCATCCTGGTCCGCGCCGCCGTCATCTCCAATCGCCGCTATCTCGTGGGCGTTCCGTTCCTGTTCCAGTGGATCGGCTTCTGCATCCTGTGCTGGGGATACGTCGCGCTGGTCTGGGCCTTCACGACCCTGTGGACATGGACGCCCATCGATCCGGTGCCCGCGATGTTGCAGTATATCGTGGTGATCGTGATCTACCCGCTGCTGGCCCCGTTGCTCGCGCGTGTGCGCGCGCGTGATCCGCTGAACGTGCCCGAACTGTCGCGCGGCTCGGCGCGGCCCGGCGAGACCACGACATGAAGCATTTCCGCAAGGGTGACGGCGAGCGCAGCGGCCTCTTCACCCGCCGCGCCCTCGTGCTGGGCGGGGCGCAGGCCGTCCTTCTGACCGCGCTGGCCGGCCGCCTTTACCAGCTCCAGGTCGTCGAGACCGATCGCTTCTCCTCGATGGCCGAGGAGAACCGCGTCAGCATGCGCCTGCTGCCGCCGTCGCGCGGACTGATCTTCGATCGCGCCGGCGTACCGCTGGCGGTCAACCGCAACAACTTCCGTGTCATGGCGGCGTCCGAGCGCGGCCGCGGTGTCGATGTGCTGATCGAACGGCTCGATCAGATCCTGATCCTGGGCGATGCCGAAAAAGCACGTCTGCTGCGCGAGCTGCGCCGCAACCGCAATGCGCAGCCCGTCGTGGTGCGCGAGAATCTCGGCTGGGAAGAGGTGGCGCGGCTCGAATTCAACGCCCCCGACCTGCCCGGCGTGTTCATCGATCTCGGCCAGTCGCGCGACTATCCCGAGGGCGAGTTGATGAGCCACATCGTGGGTTACACCGGCCGAGTCGCCGACGAGGATCTCGCCGGCCGGGACGATCCGGTGCTGCAGCTCGCGACCATGCGGTTCGGCAAGAAGGGCGTCGAGCGCTCGCTCGAAGACGAGCTGCGCGGCCGGGCCGGCGCCGTTCAGGTCGAGGTCAATGCCGTGGGGCGCGTCGTGCGCGAGCTCGACCGTACCGAGGGCCAGCCGGGCGCCAACGCGCTGCTCACGATCGATCTCGATATCCAGCGCTTCGCGGCCGAGAAGATGAAGGAGCACCAGAGCGGCTCGGTGGTGGTGCTCGATGTCATCACCGGCGATGTGATCGCCATGGTCTCGACACCCGGCTTCGATCCCTCGACCTTCGCCCGCGGCATCACGCAGGCGGAGTGGCGCGACCTGCTCGACGATCCCCAAAGGCCGCTGCACAACAAGGCGATCGCCGGCGTCTATCCGCCGGGCTCGACCTATAAGATGGTGACAGCGCTGGCTGCGCTCGAGGCCAAGGTGATCGACCCCTGGTCGCGGTTGCCGTGCCCCGGCTACCTCGAGCTGGGCAAGATCAAGTTCCATTGCTGGCTGAAGGGCGGCCACGGCTCGACCAACGTCTCCGAGGCGATTGCCATGTCGTGCGACTGCTTCTTTTATGAGGCGGCGCGGCGGGCCGGCATCGATCGCGTGAGCGACATGGCCCAGCGGCTCGGCTTCGGCAAGGTGAGCGAGCTCGGCTTGCCCGGCGAATCTGCCGCCAACCAGCCGACCCGCACCTGGAAGCAGGAGAAGATCGGCAAGGCCTGGCAGCACGGCGACACCTTCAACCTCGGCATCGGCCAGGGTTACATGACCGCAACGCCGCTGCAGCTCGCCATCATGACCGCGCGTCTGGCCAACGGCGGCTACGAGGTCCAGCCCAACGTGCTGCTGGCCAAGGCCACGTCACGCGAGGAGCTGGCGCCACCGGCACCGCGCACCAAGCCGACCGCACCGTCCCTGCGCCTGAACCCGCAGCATCTCGCGGTGATCCGACAGGGCATGTCGGATGTGGTCAACGCCGGCCATGGCACGGCCAATGCCCTGCGGGCCAAGCAGCCGGAGTTCACCTTCGCCGGCAAGACCGGCACCGCTCAGGTCAAGCGCATCACCGAGCGCGAGCGCGAGATGGGTATCACCCAGGCCTCGCTGCCGTGGCACCTGCGCCACCATGCGCTGTTCGTCTGCTACGGGCCGGTCGACAATCCGCGCTACGCCTGCGCGGTGATCGTCGAGCACGGACAAGCGGGCGGCGCCACCGCGGGTCCGATCGGCCGCGACGTCCTGATCGAGACGATGAAGCGCGATCCGTCGCGCCGCACCGACCGCTTCAAGAAGATGGCGTCGCGATGAGTCTCGCCTCGATGGGTAGCCCGGCGTCGCTCGACGCGCCGGCACCGATCGGCTTCGCCGAGAAGATCTGGCGCATAAACTGGGGCCTGGTGCTAGTCCTGACGGCGATTGCCGGCGTCGGCGTGCTGGCGCTCTATTCTGCGGCCGGCGGTCGCTTCGAGCCGTGGGCGGCGCGCCACGCGGTCCGCTACGGGTCGGCTCTGGCACTCATGCTGGTGGTGGCGCTTGTCCATCCAAAGGTCTGGCTGACGCTCGCCTGGCCGATCTACATCGTGTCCGTACTGATGTTGGTGGCCGTCGATGTGATCGGCAAGATCGGCATGGGCGCCCAGCGCTGGCTGGTCATCGGCCCGCTGCAGATCCAGCCCTCGGAGATCGCCAAGGTCGCGGTGATCCTGATGATCGCCCGCTACTATCACGGCCTGCGGCGCGAGCAGGCCGGGCAGTTCCTCTACACGCTGCCGCCGCTCGCCATGATCCTGGTCGTCGTCGGACTCGTCATGGTCCAGCCCGACCTCGGCACAGCCATGATGGTGCTGATGGGCGGCGCCGCCCTTCTGTTCGTGGCCGGCGTGCGGATCTGGATGTTCCTGGCGGCCGGCGTCAGCGCCGTGGCCTGCCTGCCGATCGCCTGGTCGTTGATGCATGAATACCAGAAGAAGCGGGTACTGACCTTCCTCGATCCCGACCGCGATCCGCTGGGCGCCGGTTATCACATCACCCAGTCCAAGATCGCCATCGGCTCGGGCGGCATGTTCGGCAAGGGCTTCCTGAAGGGGACGCAGTCGTCCCTGAACTTCCTGCCCGAGAAGCAGACCGACTTCATTTTCACGACCTTTGTCGAGGAGTGGGGCATGGCCGGCGCCCTCGTGCTGCTCGGCCTGTTTGCGCTGGTCGTTGTCTGGGGCTTTTCCATCGCCCTGCGCAGCCAGCATCATTTCGGTCGCCTGCTGGCGCTCGGCGTCACGGCGATGCTGTTCTTCTACATGTTCATCAACACCGCCATGGTGATGGGCATGCTGCCGGTCGTCGGCGTGCCGCTGCCGCTGGTCAGCAACGGCGGCACCGCACTCGTGTCGGTCATGTTCGCATGCGGCCTGCTGATCGGGGTCAACGTCTATCGCGATGCGCAACTGCCCCGGACCCGCTAGGCGGCCTGAAAAAATTCTCTCGAACGAGGCTATCGACAAGGCGGAACAGCCTTGGTATAGCCGCCGCCTTCCGGGCAATGACCCTGCTAGGCAGTGGGGGCGCATAGCTCAGTTGGTAGAGCAGCTGACTCTTAATCAGCTTGTCCCAGGTTCGAGCCCTGGTGCGCCCACCAATGCCCGTGAGTTCCCAAACCAGCGATCCCAGCCGGCTCCGCGCCTCAGAAGAGCGGCAGGGGGCCTGAGGCCGCGCCCCTCGCCTCTGCGGCGGGAACGCCCAGGGCCCGCAGGATCACCTCGGTCACCCGGGCCGCGTGGCCCTTGCGGGCCGTGCCGAGGGCAATGTTGCGCATCCCCTCCATGCAGGCGCCGATCACCAGGTCGAGCGCTGCCGCCGCATCGTCTACGGTGAATTCCCCTGACCGCAGGCCCTTGCGCAACTCCGTCGCCACGAAGCCCGTGATCGTTTTGCGAAAGCCGGGATCGATCGAGGCGACGTCGAGGATGAGCAGCGCCCAGCGCGGCGTGGTCTCGGCCAGCCCGAGATAGCGCCGGCAGCCTGCCGCCATCTGCTCCGTGGCGGTCTTGAGCTGGGCCCGGCCGGGCGCGCTGCGGGCGCGGATGGTTTCTGCCAGCGCAACGGCCACCGCGCTCACCAGGTCGGCCTTGCTGTGGAAATGATTGTACACGGTGCCGATGGTCACGCCGGCGGCCGCGGCGATCTCCGGCAGGGAGGTGCCGGCTACGCCGCGCAGCGAGAACGCCCCGATCGCCGAAGCGATCAGCAGCCGGCGCGTGCGCTCCCGCTTGGGAAGCCGCGTTCCCGGTGGCGCGGGCTGCAGGAGGTCGGGGAGGGGCTCTAGCTTCATTGAATTAATGTCACTTGTCGTTAAATTTTGGATGGGTCATACAATTTCGGGGGAGTTCCTTTCAGTATCAGGCGTAACCATGACATCTCACAAGGAACACAAGCCGGATCCGGCCCGCCGGGCTTTCCTCGCCGCCGCCTCCGGCGTCGCCGCGGCCTCTGTCCTGGGCCCGGCCCTGGCGGGCGTGGCACGGGCGCAGGGACACCCGGCCGCGCCGGCCGTCGTTCCCGCCTCGGGCAGCCGGAGCACCCGGCCCAACATCCTCTTCGTCTTCACGGATCAGGAGCGCTATCACGCCAAGTGGCCTCAGGGCCTGTCGCTGCCGGGGCATGACCGTCTCCAGAGCAAGGGAGTCACGTTCACGAACCACCAGTGCCCGGCGACGATGTGTACGTCGTCGCGCTCGGTGATGATGACGGGGCTGCAGACTCCGGACAATGGCATGTTCGAGAATCTCGACGTGCCCTGGATGCGGGATCTGCCGCTCTCGAATCCGACCCTGGGGCACATGCTGCGCAAGGCCGGCTACTACACCGCCTACAAGGGTAAGTGGCATCTCAGCAAGGCCACCGACACGCGCGAGATCGGCTCGTTCATGACGGCGGAGATGGAAAAGTACGGCTTCGCCGACAACTTCTCGCCCGGCGACCTGATCGGCCATACGCTGGGCGGCTACGGCTTCGACCATCTCACCGCCGGCAGCGCCATCAACTGGCTGCGCACCTCGGGCCGGCCGCTGTCGGATCAGGGCAAGCCGTGGTGCATGACGGTGAGCTTCGTCAATCCGCACGACGTCATGTACTTCAACACCGACGCGCCCGGCGAAAGCGTGCAGGACAGCGGCAAGCTGCGCCTGCATGCCGCCCGCGCGCCCGAGCATGCGCTCTACAAGAACAGCTGGGACGTGCCGGTGCCCGCGACCCTGCGCCAGCCGTTCGACGCGCCGGGACGGCCGGCGGCGCACCGCGAGTTCGATCGCGTCTGGGATTACATCCTGGGCGATATCCCGCTCGAGGACGTGCGCTGGAAGCGGTTCAACGACTACTACATCAACTGCATCCGCAACGTGGACCGGTCGATGACGGCGCTGTTCGCCGAACTCGACGCGCTGGGCCTGGCCGATTCCACCATCATCGTCTTCACCGCCGACCACGGCGAGATGGCCGGCGCACACGGGCTGCGCGGCAAGGGACCGTTTGCCTATCGCGAGACCAACCACCTGCCGTTTCAGATCGTCCATCCCGACGTGAAGGGCGGCCAGTCGTGCCAGGTGCTGTCGAGCCACATCGACATCGTGCCGACGCTTCTGTCGATGGCCGGGGTCAAGCCAGGCCAGGTGGGGGAACTGGCCGGCCGGGAGCTGCCGGGCCGCGACCTGTCCGCCGCGCTCGCCAATCCCGGCAGCCAGGCCGTGGATGCCGTGCGGCCGGCGACGCTGTTCACCTACAGCGGCCTCGCCAGCAACGATGCCGCCGTCTTCGACTTCGCGGCCAAGGCGGTGATGGCGGGCAAGGACCCGAAGGAAGAGGCCAAGCGCGAGGGCTTCAAGCCCGACCTCCGCAAGCGCGGTCACGTGCGGTCCACCTTCGACGGCCGCTACCGGTTCACGCGCTACTTCTCGCCGCTCGACCACAATAGTCCGAAGACCCTGGACGAGCTGTTCAAGTGGAACGACGTCGAACTGTTCGACCTGACGAGCGATCCGGCCGAGATGAACAATCTCGCGGTCGCCCGTACGGCCAATGCGAACCTGCTCGCGACCATGAACGGCAAGCTCGAGGCGGTCATCAAGCTCGAGATCGGCAAGGACGATGGCCGCGAGCTGCCCAACATCGCGGGCATCGACTGGGGAGTCGACAAGATCGATCTCTAGGGGTCGACGGTCGACACGGGAAAGGCCCCGCTCGGGAAGGCGGGGCTTTTTCTTGCTGCCGATCCACCCGGTAGGCTTGCTACAATGGGTCTCCGGAGCCCGTATGCGAATCGTTCAGCTTCTCCTCGCCCTCACGTTCGTCTGCTTCGGCGCCCAGGCACAGACTGCGGCGCCCGATTTTTTCGCTTTCGTGCTGCTCGCCGAGGGAAGCGATGGCCAGCCCCTACCGATGGTGCGCAGCGTCGCCGAACGCGCGATTGCCTGTCCAATGCTGCACACGGCGGCGGGCGCGACGATCCCCATGATGCCGCGGCGACGGCCACCGGGCGGTCATTTCGACGAGGTGACGGTCTGCGAGGCGCTTTACCCGGTGGGCCAGACCGCAAGCGTCCTGCTCGGCGATCGTCGAATCGATTTGCCGAAGGTCTCGCTCGGCACGCCCCGCCGGGTGGTTCTGATCGGCGACAGCGGCTGTCGGGGACCGGCCAAGGACAAGCCGCAGGAGTGCGACGGTGACGGCTTCGCCAAGGTCTGGCCCTTCGGGGTGTTGTCGGACGAGGAGGCAGACAAGCGTCCCGACCTGATCGTGCATGTCGGCGACTACAATTATCGCGGCACCGAGCGCGGCCTGGTGCTGCCCCCCAGCCTCACGGGCTATGCGGCCCCGCTCAGCGTCAACGTCTACGATACCGGCGATCTCGACGACGAGGACATCGCCAGCCTGCCGATCGGTGCGGCCTATTGGAGCCAGAACATCGAAGGCAGCCCGAACCCGGACAAATGGACGAACTGGCGCGACGATTTCTTCAGGCCAGGAGCCAAGCTGCTGGTTGCGGCGCCCTGGCTGATGAGCCGCGGCAACCACGAACTCTGCAGCCGCGGCGGTCCCGGCTGGTTCTACCTGCTCGATGCCGGTTCGACGCTGCTGGGGCCGGGCCACAAGCAGACGGAGTGCCCGACGCAGCTGCCGCCGGACTGGCGCCCCGGCGCGTGGCCCAAGCCGCCGGCACAGCCCTTCGCCGGCTTGCCCTTCCCGACCTACACGTCGGCACCGTTTCGCCTGAAGCTGGGCCGCCTCAACATCATCGCCGTCGATTCGGCGAACGCCGCGGACGCCGTGCTGTTCAATCTCGACACCTACATTTCGCAGTATCGCGAAGTGGCAAGGATGCTGGCCGAGGATTCGACTCCAACCTGGGTGGTGACCCACCGGCCGATCTGGGCGGTGGTGAAACGCGACAAGGGCGGCCCGATCGGGCTCACCGCCTACGGCTTCATCAACGAGACCCAGCGCGAGGCCATCGATCGCGTTTTCGGCCGCGGCCTGCCGCCTCACGTCACCTCCGTCATCGTGGGGCACATGCATCGCTTCCAGGCCATCGGCTTCGAGGGACCGCGGCCCCCTCATCTGGCCGTCGGTACCGGCGGCATGGAGCTGTCGCACGTGCAGCCGCCGCCTTCGCCGGACGATCCCAAGGCCCCCATTCGCGTCGAAGGACTGGACAGGAGCCCGGCCTGGGTCGTCGGCCTGCGCGACTTCGCGGCGATGATCGTGCGGCCCGTCGACGACGGAACCTGGACCAGCGTCCTCTACGGCACCGAAGGCGAGACGCTGGCGATCTGCGATTCGCGGTGGCCGGGTCCCGGCCGCAGGCGTTCGGTCTGTGAACTCAGATAGTCAGGGACAGTCGAAGCCCGTCCAGCGGTAGCCGGTGGCTGTGCCGTCCCTGACAGTCCATTCAACGACGCAGCCTCCCACGATTCCGAACGGCGAGTCGGCGATCGGCCGCGTCGTGCCGCCGGCGTACTGGTAGGGCAATAGCGCATTCGGCACGGCGTAGTTCATGTCGCGGCGCCATCGAAGCAGGCGGGCGCCGTCGTCGGTCCGCAGCTCGCCCGCATCCGGCGGCCGGCCCATGCCGGCGATGAGGGAGGCTTCGCCGCCGCCCACCAGCGGAGTCAGCCTGTCGTCGCTGGTCCGGGACGGGCCGGCGCAAGCGGCCAGCGCAACGAAGAGGGCGAAGGCGGCGACTCTGGAGATCATGCAAGTCCTCACGCGTGTCCGGCAGCGGCCTCCCGTTGATAGAAAAGCAGATCCAGTTCCGGCGCAACCTTGCCGAGGCCGGTCAGGATCATATGGGCGTGACCGCGATGATGGGTCTGGTGGTTGAACCAGTGATCCAGCGCCGGCATCAGCTCCTGCACGAACTCATCGGGACTCGAGACGCGGCGGTAGCGGATGACGCCGGCGAGGCCGCCGTCGTCGAGACTGTCGATCCAGGCCACGATGCGCCGGTCTTCCGCTTCGCGCGCCGTGCGCAATTCGGTGAATCCTTCATGCACGATCGCGTCGAGCCGGTCCGGCGCATCGCCTGCGCCGGTGAAGCGTTTCATCCAGATGCGATCGGTCGCCAGCAGATGATTGAGCGTGCCGTGCATCGACTTGAAGAAGGCGCCGCGATCGGCGCGATACTCGGCGTCGCGAAGGGTGGCCGCCGCGGCGTCGTAGAGCCGGCGGTTGGCCCAGGCGTTGTAGCTGGCGAAGGTGTGGTAGTGCTTCTTCATGTCGGCATCCTGCACCGGTCGCGTCGGTCTTCAAGATTGACCGGTTCTTTCAACCTGTCGTCCGCACGGCAGCCAGGAGTCTCCAGATGACGAAACGCATCGGTATTCTCACCAGCGGCGGCGATTGTGCCGGCCTGAACGCCACGATCCGCGCGGTGGCGCTGCGGGCGCATCATGGCCATGGCTGGACGACGATCGGGCTGCGCTACGGCACGCTGGGTCTGCTCGAACGCCCCGTGGAGGCCGTCACCCTCGATCCCGACCGGTTGAGCGCCGCACTGGCGCGCCAAGGCGGCACGTTCCTCGGCAGCACCAATCGCGGCGATCCCTTCGCCTTTCCGATGCCCGACGGCAGCCGCAAGGATCGTTCCGGCGAAATGGTCGAGGGGCTGAAGCAGCTAGGCCTCGACGGTCTGATCGGAGTCGGCGGCGACGGCAGCCTCGCCATCCTGCGCAAGCTGCTGGGTCCGTCGGGCATTCCCTTCGTCGGCATCCCCAAGACCATCGACAACGATGTCGGCTGCACCGAGCGCGCCATCGGCTATTCGACGGCGGTCGCCATCGCCACCGAAGCGCTCGACCGCCTGCAGCCCACCGGCACCAGCCACGAGCGCACGATGGTGCTGGAAGTGATGGGCCGCGATGCCGGCCACATCGCAATCGCCGCGGCCATCGCGGGCGGCGCCGACGTCGTTCTCATTCCCGAAGTTCGCTGGCGACTGGAGAACGTCGTCCGGCACATCGCCGGGCTGCGGGCGGTCGGGCGCACCTCGGCGCTGGTCGTCGTGGCCGAGGCCGCCGGCCAGTCGGACGAGGCGGTGGATCCTGCCACAGATGCGCCCGATCACGGCGTCGGCGACTGGCTGGCCAAGCGGCTGGCCAAGGCCACGGGGGCGGAAGCGCGGGCGACGGTGCTGGGGCACGTGCAGCGCGGCGCCATGCCGACGGCAGAGGACCGGCTGCTGGCCTCGGCGCTGGGCGTGCGGGCAATCGACCTGCTGGCGGAAGGAAAGGGCGACCACATGGTGGCCTGGTGGAACCGCCAGGTGATCGACGTGCCGCTGTCGCAGGTGGTCGGCCGGTCACGTACCGTCGATGCCGACGGCACCCTCATCCGCACCGCCCGCGCGCTGGGAATCTGCCTGGGCGACGCCGTCTAGCCGGCCGCGGAATTAGTCGGAGTCGGGCAAATAAACGAAACAAACGAAATAAACGAAACAATCGAAGCGAGAGTCGCACCCCTCCCCGATCCGGGGACTTGGCGGCCATATAATTTCGGAAAAGCCTTTTAAAACAATCCGCTAAGCGAGATCGCTGCGCGACAGCCAGAAGACCTCGCCTTCGCTCAGCTCGGTATCGAGCCAGATGAAAGGAAGCCGCGGATAGGCGGCTTCGAGCGGCGGGCGGCCGCGGCCGATCTCGCACACCAGGCCGCCGCTCTTCGTCAGATGGTTCGGCGCGTCGGCCAGGATGCGATGGAGGAGCTCCAGCCCATCGTCACCCGCTGCCAGCGCCATGCGCGGCTCGTGCCGGAATTCGGGTGGCAGCTTCGCCATGCCGCCGGCATCGACATAGGGCGGGTTGCTGATGATCAGGTCGTAGCGCTGGCCCTGCAGCGGCTTGAACAGATCGCCGCGATGCAGGGTGATGCGATCGCCGAGACGGTGCGTCGCCACGTTGCGCCGGGCCAGCGACAGCGCGCCGGCGGAGAGGTCGACGGCATCGATCTTCGCGCGCGGAAAGGCGAGCGCCGCGAGGATGGCGAGACAGCCCGACCCGCAGCAGAGATCGAGGATGCGGCGCGGCTTGGCGGTCGGCAGGGCACCGCCCGCCAGAAGATCGCCGATGAAGGAGCGCGGGATCAGCGCCCTTCGGTCGATGTGGAACCGCACGCCGTGCATGTAGGCGGCTTCCAAGAGATAAGGCGCCGGCATGCGCAGCCCGATCCGTGCCTCGATCAGGGTCATGAGGCGCGCCTTCTCGGGTGCCGTCGGCACGAGGTCGAGCCATGGATCGATCCGATGGATCGGCAGGCGCAGCGCCTCGAGCACCATGAAGGCGGCCTCGTCGACGGCATTGGTCGTGCCGTGGCCATAGGCCAGCCGCGCGGCGCGGAAGCGCGCGACGGCGAAATGGAAGAAATCACCCAGGGTGACGAGAGAGGATTTGGTCGCGCGTGCCATGCGGGCCTACATTAGCGGATATGAATCGCCGTGCGCTTCTTTTCGCCGGACTCGCTGTCGCGGCGGCCGCCGGCGCTCCGGCACGCGCGGTCCCGGCCGAGATCAGGGTGATCCTGATCGGCGGCCCGGACTGTCCGCCCTGCGTGCGCTGGAAGCGCGAGTATCGTGCCGCCTGGATCGCCTCGCCCGAGTTCCGTCAGGTCATCTGGGAGGAGGTTGAGGCGGCGCGTTTCCGCGAGGCCTACCAGGAGCGCTATTGGCCGGGCGACCTCGCGCCCATCCTGGCGCAGATCCCGCGAAAAAGCGGTGCGCCGCGCTTCCTGGTCATCCAGGCGGGCCGCATCGTGTCCAACCATCTCGGCGTCAGTAAATGGGCCAGCACGCTCGACGATCTCCGCAAACTTCTCGGGTAGGAAACATGGCAGGCGCGCTCGACGGTCTGGTCGTCCTCGACCTCACGACCCATCTCTCCGGTCCCTTCTGCGGCATGCAGCTCGCCGACATGGGCGCCGACGTCATCAAGATCGAAAGCCCGCAGGGGGATTCGATGCGCGGCGCGCCGCCGTTCCTCGAGGGCGAGTCGGCGCCCTTCATGTTGTGGAACAGGAACAAGCGCGGCCTCAAGCTCGACCTCAAGAACGAGGACGACCTCGCGGTCTTCTGGGAGCTGGTCGACGGCGCCGACGTGGTGCTGGAGAACTTCCGGCCCGGCGTCATGAAGCGGCTGGGTCTCGGCTGGGACGCACTGCACGCGCGCAACAAGCGGCTGGTGCTGGGCTCGATCTCGGGGTTCGGCCAGACCGGTCCCTATGCCGGACGCGGCGGCTTCGACCTCATGATCCAGGCGATGTCGGGGCTGATGTCGGTGACGGGCCCGAAGGACGGCCCGCCCTATCGCATACCGCTCGCCATCTCCGATGTGGGCGCCGGCCTCTATCTCGCGATCGGTGTGCTGAGCGCCCTGCAGGCGCGGCACAAGACCGGCGAGGGCCAGTGGGTCGAGACCTCGCTGCTCGAGGCCACCGTGTCGTTGGGCGTCTATGAGGCGGCCAATTATTTCGCCAACGGCCTGCGGCCGGAGAAACTCGGCCAGGCCCATCGCGGCTCCTCGCCCTACCAGGTGTTCCAGACGGCCGACGGTTGGCTGACCATCGGCGGGGCGCAGCAGAACTTCTTCCGCAGGCTCTGCGCCCTGATCGGCAGGCCTGAACTGCCCGAGGATCCGCGCTTCAAAGCCAACGCCGACCGGGTGAAGAACAACGAGGCGATCGTCGCCATCCTGCAGGGCGAGATCGCCAAGCGCACGACCGACGACTGGATGGCGACCTTGGAGAAGGAAGGCATCCCGGCCGGGCCGGTGCTGCATCACGACGAGGTCTTCGCCGACCCGCAGATCCTGGCGCGCGGCATGGTTGCCGAAGTCGAGCACGCCAAGGCCGGCACACAGAAGACGCTGGGCGTGCCGCTCAAGCTTTCGGCGACGCCGGGCGGTGTTCGCCGTCCGGCGCCGACGCTCGGCCAGCACGATGCTGAAATCCGCGGGGTCAAGCGCCGTTGAGGTTGCCGAGCTTTGCTCGGCCCATCATCACCAGCGTGAGCGCTGGTACTTGTCGGGAACGCCGTCGCCGTTGCGGTCGCGGTCGTAGCGGTCGGGGATGCCGTCCCGGTCGCTGTCCCTCATGCGCCGATAGGGCGGCGGCGAAACCGGCACCGGCACGTAACGCGTCTGGGTGATCACCTGCGGCGGCCGGGGCGGCGGCGGTGCGTAGTAGGTCGGGGCCGGCCGGTAGTAGCTCGGCTGGCTGACATAGTTGTTGGAATAGCCGTAGTTCGATCCGTAGCCGGGGCTATAGCCATAAGTCGTCGGATAGCCCGACTGTTCAACGCACCCCGCCGTCACCACCACAAGGCTCGCGGCGGCGAGCCAACTGACGCAGCGCATTCTTTCCCTCCAAGAGGAACACCCAATGTCGAACGGGACGTTCCCATGCACGGAGATTCGCGAGCGACGGCGGCGGCGTGGGGACTCAAAGGCGTTTTATTGAAGGCGAGCCGTGATCGAGTAGTGACCGGACGCAGAAACGGCTCCCGGATTTCTCCGGGAGCCGCTGACGGTGGTCGCAGGACGTTAACGCTGGAAGGCGTCGGGGATGTGATCGCCGTTGGCGTCGATGTCGCGCCGGTTGGGAACGCCGTCGCGATCATAGTCGCCGTTCGGGCCTCGCGGATTGGGGGCGCGCGCATAGCGGGCGTTGTTGTTGTAGTAGCCGTTGTTCTGCGCGTAGTAGCTGTTGCTGTAGGCCGGTCGCGGCGCGGCGTAGTAGCCGTTGCTGTTGTAGCCATTGTTGTAAGCCGGCCGGGTATTGTAGCCGCTGTTGTAGGCATACGAGTTGTCGTAGCCGGTCTGGGTACAGGCGGCCGTCGCGGCCACAAGGCCCGCCGCCATCACGAACTTGAGCTTGTTCATCGCTACCTCCGTTGGGGTCGAACCCTGTCTCGCGACTGGGATATCCCTCTAGAACGAGGTATGGCGCCCGAAGTGGCATCGCTCGGGCGAAAAGTTGAAGTTTTGTAAAGACGATCGCCCGGCAACCGCTGAGGGCTGCCGGACGTTGGCGACTTCTCTTTCGCTTAAAGCGCGCCCGGCGCCGGGCCGCGCGCCACCTTGGCGTTGAGCTTCGGCGGATGGGTCACGATCGACTTCAGCGCCGGCACCGGCTTGCGAAGCTTGGCGATGTTGGGCAGCGGCCGGGCGAGCAACGGGTTGGTCTTGAACGCCTGCTCCATCGCGTGGGCCGCGCCCAGCACCTCGCCGTCGCCGCGGAAGCGGCCGACCACCTGCAGGCCGAACGGCATCTTCTTGTCGTCGACGCCACAGGGGAGCGAGACGGCGGGGTTCGACGTCAGCGTGACGAAGTACTTGGTCGCCATCCAGTGGTAGTAGGTGCCGAGCTTCTTGCCGTCCATCTCTTCGATGTAGAGCTGCTTCCACGGGAAGGGCGAGAAGCCGACGGTCGGTCCGATGACCAGGTCGTACTCCTTGTAGATCTGCTGGAAGGCCCGGAAGATCCGCGTCTGCTCACCATGCGCCCAGGCGAAGTCGGCCAGGCTGAGCTTCGCGCCGAGTTCGTAGTTGGCGATGATGTTCGGCCCCAGCATCTCGCGATTGTTGGTGTAGGAGTCGTGGTATCGTGACAGGAAGCTCACCGCGCGGATCACGTCGAAGCAGCGGTCGGCGTCGCCATAGTCGACCTCCACCTTGTCGAGGCTGCGGAAGAACGGCTTCATCGCCTTGATCTTCTCGCGGAAGGTCTGGCGGATCGATTTATCGACCGGCGCGCCCCCGAAATCCTCGGTGTAGGCGACCCGCAGGCTGCCAAGATCGACCGGCCACGGTTCGGCATAGGCTTCCGGCTCTAGCGGGAAGGACAGGGGATCGCTGTCATGCTGGCCGACCTGCGTGGCGAACAGCAGGCAGACATCGGCGACGCTGCGGCCCATCGGGCCCAGCACCGAGATCGGCGTCCAGCCCATGGCGCGCCGCTCGACCGCGACCATGCCCGGCGACGGACGGAAGCCCACGACGCCGCAGAAAGCCGCGGGGTTGCGCAGGCTGCCGCCGGTGTCCGAGCCGGTGCAGACCGGCAGCATGTCGGTGGCGAGCGCGGCGGCCGAACCGCCCGAAGAGCCGCCGGCGTTCAGCATCGGATTGAAGGGATTGCCGGTAGCGCCCCACACCGGGTTGCGACTGTTCGAGCCCGCGCCGAACTCCGGCACGTTGGTCTTGCCGACGACGATGCCTCCCGCGGCACGCACGCGGCCGACCATGACGTTGTCATAGCCCGGCACATAGTCGCGGTAGAGCGGCGAGCCGTAAGTGGTGAGGAGGTCCTTGGTCTCCTCGAGATCCTTGATGCCGGTCGGCAGGCCGTGCAGGAGCGGCAGGTCCTCGCCGCGGCGCACGGCAGCCTCGGCGGCCTTTGCTTCCTTGCGGGCACGGTCGACGCACATCGCGGTCACGGCATTGACGGCGGGGTTCACCTCCTCGATGCGTTCGAGACAGGCGTCGAGCAATTCGACCGGCGAGATTTCCTTGGTGCCGATGCGACGGCGCAATTCGACCGACGACAGGGTAACGAGTTCTTCTTTCGACATTTCTTCCTCTTCTTGAAATCGATTACGGCCGGTGCAGCTGGACGGGTTCGCGCGTGACGGTGCGGCGACCGCGCTTATAGGCGGCCAGGACCGGCGCGATGGTCCTGAGGGCCATGACGGAATCCGGGGCGTCGAGCACGACGAGATCGGCGGGACCGCCGACGGCGATGCCGTAATCGTCCTTGCGCATCAGCTTGGCGGCCGTCTTGGTCGTCATGTCCCAGAGCGCCTTCACCTCGTCGTCGTTGGCGCGCTGGGTGACGATCGCGTGCATGTTCACCTGGCGCAGCAGCTGGCCGTCGCCGAACGGCGTGAACGGATTGAGGATGTTGTTGGACGCGACCGAGCAGGTGACGCCGCGCTCGGTCAGGAAGTTCAGGTCGAGGACGTTGCGCGGCACGTTGTGGTCGGTGTGCCGGCCGCCGAGATAGAGATCGGTCGCGGTCAGCACCGTGGCGGCGACGCCGGCGTCGGCCATGCGGCGCGCGACCTTGTCGAGGTCCTTGAACGGCATGGTCGCGAGCTTGCCGACGTGGCCAACGGCGACCCGGCCGCCCCATTTGTATTTTTCGGCGAGATCGCAGACCAGCAGCGTGTCGAGATGCTCGGCCGTGGGGCCGCTGTCGACATGCATGTCGATATCGGCATCGAACTCGCGTGCCATCTCGAAGACGCGATGGATCTGGGCGGCGCTGTCGCTGTCGTAGCTGGGCGCCGCGCCGACGACCCTCGCGCCGTTCTTCAGCGCCTCGACCATCAGCTCGTCGGTGCCGGGATTATTGGTCAAGCCTTCCTGCGGCATGACGCAGAGCTCGATGTCGATCGCCCACTTGTACTTGTCGACCAGCGCCTTGACGCCCTCGAAACCGCGCATCCCGATCCTGGGGTCGACCTCGCAATGGGGGCGCATGCGGGTGGCACCGTGGCTGATGCATTTCTCGATGGTCGCCGACGCACGCTCGATCACATCCTCGACCGTCATCGTGTGCTTCACCGCCGACACGCGCTCCATGGCGAGGTGCGGCATGCGCTTGGTGTTGTGCTCGCAGCGGCCGAGGATGCAGGCCTTGTCGAGGTGGATGTGGGTATCGACGAAGCCCGAACAGACCAGCCGGCCATGACCCTTGTATTCTTCCCGGGCGCTGCCGCCGAGCTTCGGGGCGATGGCGGCGATGCGGCCCTGAATAACGCCAATGTCAGTCGTCGGTTGATCGGGCGTACTGTCGGCGAGCCGCACATCGCGCAAGACAAGGTCGAAATCCATCATCACTCCAGTCGCCGGCGGCGGCCGGCACGCATGTTGCACCATGCCGCCGGTCATTAACAGCCCGACGGCCCCGGAGGCTCAGCAAGAACCATGCTTTCTCGACGTCATCTCTTGATCGCCGGCACCGCTGCCGCCGCCGCCGTTTCTCCGGGCATCGCCGCGGCGCAGACTGCCGCCTGGCCGACCAAGCCGATCCGCTGGATCGTCAATTTCCCGCCCGCGGGCGCGGCCGACATCATGTCGAGGGCACTGGCGGAGTATTTCGGCACGAAACTCGGCCAGCCCATCATCGTCGAGAACAAGCCCGGCGCCGGTGGCATGCTGGGGGCGGACATCGTCGCGAAGGCCCGCGGCGACGCGCATATCGTCATGATCTCCAGCGCGGCGTCGCACGGCATCGGGCCGGTCCTCTACAAGGACGTGCCCTACGATCCGCTGGCCGACTTCACGCATATCCACCTGGTCGGCACCTTCCCGAGCGTACTGGCGGTGAACGGCACCTCGCCGATCGGCTCGGTGAAGGAGCTGATCGAGATGGCGCGAGCCAAGCCGGGCGAGGTGACTTACGGCTCGGGCGGCAACGGCACGATGAACCATCTGGTCGGCCAGCTGCTGGCCCTCTCGACCAAGACGCAGCTCACCCACATTCCTTATCGCGGCTCGGCGCCGGCGATGAACGACTTGATGGGTGGGCAGATCACCGCGCTGATGGAGAGCCTGCCGACGGCGAGCGGCTACTTCACCTCCAAGCGCATGAAGCCGCTGGCGGTGAGCGAGGATCAGCGTGCGCCGACCCTGCCGGACGTGCCGACCTTTCGCGAGGCGGGATTTCCCGAAGTCGTGGCGACCAACTGGTTCGGCTTTTCCGCGCCGGCCGGAATCCCGCCCGAGATCGCCAAGCGATGGGAGGTGGAGATCGCTGCCGCCCTGCAAAGCGCCGAGATCAAGCAGCGGTTCGACAAGCTCGGCATCCGGCCCGGCACTTTGGGCTCGGCGGGCTACACCGCGCTGATCGCCAAGGAACTGCCGCGCTGGCGCGAGGTGATCAAGGCGGGAAATATCCGCGCAGACTGATTGCCTGATGCGCCGCTTCCGGCACAATGCGTGCCGGAGGAAATCAAGATGGTGCATCCGCTTCGCGACAAGGCGGCGGTGAGCGGCATTGGCGAGACCGCGTACACGCGCGGCACGACCAAGAGCGGGCTCGCGCTGCAGCTCGAGGCCAGTCTCAAGGCGCTCGACGATGCCGGGATCGATCCGCGCGACGTCGACGGCGTGATCCCGTACTTTCCGGGTGGCGCCATCGCCGAGGACTTCATCGCCAATCTCGGCCTGAAGGATCTCACGCTCTCGGCCTTCATTCCGATGGGCGGTGCCACCTGTGTCGCCGCCATCCAGATGGCGGCGATGGCGGTGACGACCGGCGTCTGCAAACACGTGCTGATCTCGGTCGGCCGCACGGGATATTCCGGCTCACGCGTGTCCACGCGCCTGCAGCAGTTCCCGGTGTTCGCACAGGCGGCCGAGTTCGAGGCACCGATCGGCATGTTCGCGCCGGCCCAGCTCTACGCCCAGGGCGCGCGCCGCCACATGGAGCTCTACGGCACGACGGCGCGGCAGTTCGCCGAAGTCGCCGTCGTCACGCGCCAGCATGCGATCCTCAACGGCAACGTCGTGATGAACAAGCCGCTGACGGTCGAGGATCATCACGCCTCGCGCATGATCTCCGACCCGTTCCGTCTGTTCGACTGCAGCCTGGAGAGCGACGGCGGCGCGGCGGTCATCATTAGCGCCACCGATCGCGCGAAGGACCTCAGGAAGCCGCTCGTCACCATCGCCGGCACGGCCGAAGGGCATCCCGATTCGCCCGCGTCGATCGCCCAGCGTCCCGACCTGCTGGAGTTCGGCCTGGTGAAATCCGCGCCGCGGGCCTTCGCCATGGCGGGCGTCGGTCCGAAGGATATCGACGTCGCCGAGATCTACGACTGCTTCACCTTCACGGTGATCCGCCAGCTCGAGATCCTGGGCTTCTGCAAGACCGGCGAGGGTGGGCCGTTCGTCATGGACGGCCGCATCGCGCTGGGCGGCGAACTTCCCATCAACACGCATGGCGGGCTGCTGAGCCAGGGCCATGTGGTCGGACTCAACCATGTGATCGAACTCACGCGCCAGCTTCGTCGCGAGGCTGGCCGCGCGCAGGTGAAGGATGCCGAGCTGGGCCTCGTCACCGGCTATGGCGACATGGGCGACGGGTCGATCGCCATCCTCAGGAGAGCGGCATGAGCCAGGCTCCTGCACTGGCCGCTCCACCGGCCCCCGAACGTCCGCTGCCGACTCCGACGCGCGAGAGCCAGCCCTACTGGGACGGCATGCGCGAGGGCCGCTTCCTGCTGCAATACTGCTCGTCCTGCGGCAAGGTCCGGCACTATCCGCGGCCGGTCTGCCCGCACTGTTTCTCGATGGAGAGCGAATTCAAGGAGGCGCCGCTGGGCGGTAGCCTGCACAGCTGGACGGTCTGCCACCATCCGTTCAACTTCTTCTTCAAGGCCTCGGCGCCCTACATCGTGGCGCTGGTCGACATGGATGCCGGCGTCCGCGTCAATGCGCAGCTGCACGGTGTTCCCGAGGCCGGGCTGAAGATCGGCCGGCGCGTGAAGCTCGGCTTCGAGCCGGTCAACAAAGAGGTGACGCTGCCCGTCTTCGTTGCCGAATAGATAAGACAGAGAAATCCCGGGAGGAAAATCATGAAGCGTTCCGTATTCGTAGCGTCGGCCCTTGCCGCGCTGCTATTGCCGTTTGCCGCCTCGGCGCAGACCGACTGGCCGACCAAGCCCGTCTCGCTGGTCGTGCCCTATCCGCCGGGCGGCGTGAACGACGCCGTGGCCCGCGTCTATGCCGAGAAGCTCTCGGCGGAACTCGGCAAGCCGTTCATCGTCGACAATCGCGCCGGCGCGGCCACCACCGTCGCGTCCAACTTCGTCGCCAAGGCCGCGCCCGACGGCTACACGATCTATGCCGCTGGCACGTCGCTGATCATCAACCCGACGCTCACGGGCCAGGTCCAGTACGACCCGAACAAGAGCTTCGAGCTCGTGTCGCTGATGTCGTTCACGCCCTTCATCCTGCATGTGAACGCCGATTTCCCCGCCAAGAACATGGCCGAGCTGATCGCCTACGTGAAAGCCAATCCCGGCAAGTTCAACATCGCGAGTTCGGGCATCGGTGCCACCAACCATCTGGCGGCCGAACTGCTGAAGGCGCAGGCCAAGCTCGACATCACGCACGTTCCCTACAAGGGCGGCGCGCAGGCCGGGCAGGACGTGGCCTCGGGGCAGGCACAGATGATGTTCTCGGCGGCGCTCGAGGCGAAGCCGATCCTGGCGACGGGCCGCACCCGGGCCATCGCCATCTCAAGCCTCAAGCGCTCGCCCGCCTTCCCCGACATCCCGACCGTGGTCGAGTCGGCGGGCCTGCCCGACTTCGAGGCGGTGTTCTGGCAGGGCATGGTGGTGCCGGCCGGCACGCCCAAGGCGATCGTCGACAAGCTGCAGAAGGCGATCGCCAAGATCGCGGCCGAGCCCGAGATGATTGAGCGCTTCAAGCCGCAGGGCGTGGAGATCCGCGCCTCGACACCGGCCGAGTTCAAGACCTTCCTCGAGAAGGAAGAGAAGCGCTGGACGACGCTGATCAAGGAACAGAACATCAAGCCGGAGTAGGCGATCTGGCCATTTGGAAAGTCCTCACCCTGAGGGGCGCCCACCGGGCGCGTGTCGAAGGGTGAGGTGGTGAGGTGGAGGCGGCCTATAGCGCCTTGCGCAATGTGAGATTGAAGCGGCGGCGTCCGGTCAACGGATGCTCGCCGCTTTTCAATGTCAGGACGCCGTGATGGAAGAGGCGTGACGGTCCGCCCCACACCACGACGTCGCCATGCTCCAGCGTGACCTTCCGGACGGGATCGGCGCGTTTGGGCCCACCGAACTGGAAGGTGGCGGGCAGGCCGAGCGACACCGACACGATGGGATGGGCATAGTCGGCTTCGTCCTTGTCCTGATGAAGCGACAGCTTCGCGCCGAGCTCGTAGCGGTTGATCAGGCAGGCGTCGGGCGCGAAGGTCGGGAACCCCGCCGCGGTCGCGGCGTCGTCGGCCAGCGCGAGGAAGGTGGGCGGCATCGCGGGCCATGGCGCACCGCTTTGCGGGTCGTCCGTCCGATAGCGGTAGCCGGTTCGATCCGTGACCCAGCCGGCCGTACCGCAGTTGGTCATCGCCACCGACATCTCGAAGCCGCCAGGCGTCACCATGCGCCGGAAGGGCGCCTGGGCCGCGATCGCCTCGATCGCCGCCAGCAGCGCGACATCACGCTTTCGTGCGAATCCGCGCAAGACCGTGGCGCCGGGCGCCAGCGCCTCCCTTCCGCCATCTGCGTCGAACAGGCTTTGCTGCATCTCATCGATATAGGGCATCTTCCGCCGGAAGCATCAGGAGTAGCGTGATGAACAACTGGATCACTGCCGCCGCTGTGATCGTCGCCGGGATGGCGACCGCGGGCGGCCCCGCCGCCGCGCAATCGGGAGAGGCCTCGAAGGGCCAGCGCGTCTTCAATACCCAATGCAAGTCCTGCCACACTCTGGAGAAGGACGGCACGCAGGTGACGGGTCCCAACCTGCACGGCTTGTTCGGGCGCAAGGCCGGCACCGGCGCGGGCTACGCCTATTCCGATGCGATGAAGAATTCGGGCATCGTCTGGGACGAGGCGACACTCGCCGAATACAATCGTGATCCCAAGGGCAAGGTGCCCGGCACCAAGATGCTCTACAATGGCGTGAAGAACGCCGGCCAGCTCGCCGACCTCGTCGCCTATCTCAAGGAAGCGACGAAGTAGTCTCCCTCACACCGTAAAGCTGTCGCGCGCCCGCACATAGGCGAACGAGCCCAGCACGATCCCGGCGGCGAGCACGCCGAACACCCAACGATAGGCCGTGTCGCCGGCGCCGAAGGCTTCGACGATGTAGCCGGCGCCGGCCGGCAGCACGGCGAGCCCCAGGCATTGCGCCATGTTCACGGTGGTGACGCCGCGGCCGGCCAGCCGGTCGGGAAACAGCGTGCGACCCTGGGCCACGATCACGGTGCCGTAGGCGCAGAAGAAGCAGAAGGCGATCAGCAGCGAGACGGCGAGCCAGAGCGGCGGGCTGGGGAGCGCCGCCAGGATCGCCAGCAGCACCGTGGAGATCGCTGCGCCGCCGAACACCACCCGTTTGCGCGAACGCAGCACGCGATCCATCGGTCCATAGGCCAGGATGCCCAGGATCTGCGCCACGCCCATGGCCAGCAGCACGTTGCCGCGGGCGACGCCGTCGAGTTTGTACACGTCGTAGAGATAGGGACCGCCCCACACGCCCAATACCGTCAGCATCGTCGCGTAGGCGAAGAAATGCATCGAGAGCACGGGCCCGAGGCCGGGGGTGCGCCAGACTTCCCAAAGACCGCGCAGGATCTGGCGCGGCGATTCACGCCCGGGCTCGGGTCCGCGATATTCTGGCGGCCGGTCGCGCACGAAGACCAGGAAGCCCACGGCGACCATCAGTGTGACGACGGCGAGGCCCACGAAGCCGCTGCGCCAGCCGACCGTGGCCGCGATCCAGGCGAGCGGCGTGGCGGCCGCGAGCGTGCCGATGTTCGAGGCCGCGAACACCCAGGAGAGCCGCGTCGCGAGCTTGGCCGGCTCGAACCAGCGCGAGCACAGGAACACCACGGACATGAAGGAGGCGGCGCAGCCCACGCCGACGATGGTGCGCCCGGCGATCAGGTCCGCCGCATCGCTGGCATTGGCGATCCACAGCGAGCCCAGCATCGCGAGCAGGGACAGCGCGGCGACCGTCCGGCGCGCCCCGAACCGGTCGAACCACATGCCGACGGGGATCTGCACCGCGAACAGGGCGAAGAAGAAGGCACTGCCCGCCCAGCCGAGCTGGCGCGCGCTAAGATCGAGATCGCGCACGAGCTCCGGCGCGATCACGCTGTTCGACACGCGATAGAACTGGCTGAGGCAGGTGACGGCGATCAGCAGGATGAGGAGGAGCGGTCTCGACGCCATGGCCCGGCTTGCTACCACGGATGCGGCGCACATTCCTTCGGTCTGTGCCGAAGGATGGTGGTGCAATCGCGATCCAATAGACCCGTCGTCTCGACCGGAGCAGCCCCTTCGGAAGCCCTCGGGGCAGGCTCCGGCGCGAAGTGGGGAGACGACGGGTATTATCTACTCGAGACTCTTGCCGTCGATCTGCTTGTCGAAGGCGAGGTCGTCGTTGAGGCACCACTGCTCGGCGACGCGACCGTTCTCGATGCGGAAGATCGAGATCTCGTCGACATTGATCGCGCGGCCGGTCGGCGTGCGTTTGCCGAAGGGGCCGAGATGGGTTCCCGTCGAGTGATAGCGCACGGCGACCCGGTCGCCATCGATGATCATGTCGTCGATGTGTTCGCACCAGTCGGGAAAGCCGGCACGGATGCGTTCGATGGCTCGGCGGATGCCCTCGTGCCCGTCGCGACTTTCGCCTTTACCCCAGCCCTTGGGCATGTGCGCCACGAAGTCGGCGGCATAGATTTCCGGGATTGCGTCGAGTTCGCCGGTACCCCAGATCTCGTGCAGGCGCTCGATCAGCGCGCGGACTTGTTCGCGGGTTGTCATCGGTGCGCTGCCATCAGAAGGAACGACGGTCTCTCGTCCGCCCCGGCCCAGTCGGGGTGGGCGGCGACATCAGTGGCGCTCGCGGACCACTCTTCCAACCTCGCCAAGGTGAAGCCGCTCTCGATCAGCAGATTGACGTAGCTGGCGAGGGTGCGGTGCTGCTTGATCACGCCCTTGGCCAGCCAGTCGGTCGAACGGGCACCTTCTTCGCTGTAGCGGTTCACCGGCCAGGTGAGGCGGCCGTCGTGATCGTGCGTCCAACCGGGCTTGGCAGGTGCGGTGTACATCGGATGCTCGACCGAGAAGACGAAGCGGCCGCCGGGCGCGAGGCCGCAGTGCACGCGCTCGAACAGGCCGCGCAGGTTCTCGATGTAGTGCAGCGCCAGCGAGCTGTAGACGAGATCGAATGCACCCTCGGCGAGGTCGAGCCGTTCGAGATCGGCGCGGGCATAGATGATCGCCGAATCGGAGGTCGTCTCGCGCGCCCGCGCCAGCATATTCTCCGACACGTCGAGGCCCTGAACGGAGGCCGCTCCGGCCTCCCGCGCCCAGCGGCAGAACCAGCCGAAGCCGCAGCCCAGGTCGACGACGCGACGACCCTGCAGGTCGGTAAGCATCGACTGCAGGGTCGGCCATTCCGGCGCGGCCGCCAGTCCGTCCACGGAACGCGGAAGGCGGCTGTAGCCCGCGAAGAACTCGGCGGTGTCGTAGATATTCTGCGTCATCGTCCTATTTGACGGAAGCGGCCGCCCTGGCCTGGCGGCAGGCGAGTGCCAGCGCGGCGCCGAGATCGCCGAGCAACTTGCCCGTCATCTCGTCGGTGAGTTTGCCGTCGGCGAACTTGTTCTGCGCCTGGGCGATCATGACCTCGGGCTTGTTGACCGGGCGCCCGTCGAGGAACACCAGCGTCTGGCGAAGCTGATACTGCGCACGCGCCGTCCCGAGGACGCCCATCGAGGCGCCGAACAGGGCGACCGGCTTTGCGGCGAAGGGCTGCGGGGTCATGCGCGAGAGCCAGTCGATGGCGTTCTTCAGCACGCCCGAGATGCCGTAATTATATTCAGGACTGACGAGGACGATGCCATCGGCCTCGAGCATGGCCTTCTGTGCGGCCTGCACCTTGTCGGGAAAGCCCTTGGCCTGGAGGTCGGCATCGTAGAGCGGCCAGTCGCCGATCTCGATCGTCTCGCACGTGGCGCCGGCCGGCAGCCGCTCGACGAAGGCCTGCAGCGACAGGCGGTTGAACGACGCCTTGCGCAGGCTGCCGCAGAAAGCGACGAGTTTCAGGCTCTCGGACATGCGAAGGGTTCCTTTGTCAGCGTGGGCGCAGGCGGCTACATAGGTGGCGCTTGGAAAGTTGGCAAACCTGGGAGCAAAGCGAAAGATGATGCGATCCGTATTCGTGGCCGCCGGCGTCGCGGCCGCCGCATTGACCCTTTCGCAGCCGGCCTCCGCGCAGGACCAGCCGCCCGACAAGTGGGTCATGTTCTGCTCCTCGGAGGGCGGCCGGGATTGCGGCGTGCAGGCGACGATCGACGGCAACAGCCTGCTCGGACAGTTCCTCGTCGTGCGCTACTCGGCGGCTTACAACAAGATCTCGGTGGTCGGCGACGGCCAGGGCGTGCAGGCCAGCATACAGGTCGATTCCAACCCCTTCATCTCGACCAGCATCTGTGGACAGGGGATCTGCCAGTACGACACGGCCAAGTCGGCCGAGTTGCTGCCGCAGCTCCGCTCCGGTTCGCAGATCCAGGTCCAGCTCCAGCTGCAGGGCACGATGGCCGGGCCCTTCATTCAGTCGCTCAGGGGCTTCGACCGCGAGCTGCAGAGGGCGATCCAGGCGCAGAAGGGCGGCTAAGCGCGCGCCGGCTATTCCAGCCGGCGCGAGAACAGCCAGGTCGCGAAGCCCAGCGTGACGCATCCGATCAGCGCCATCGGCCAGAGCTGAGGCCAGGCGAGAGCCCACGGGAGATCCTGCAGGAAGATCCCGCGGCTCAGGGTCACCATGTAGCGGATGGGATTGAGGTGGGTGAGGGCCTGCGCCCAGTCGGGCATGTTGGCGATCGGGGTCGTGAAGCCGGACAGCACCGCGGCCGGCGACAGGAAGAGAAAGACCCCCAGGATCGCCTGCTGCTGTGTCTTTGCGATCGATGAGATGACCAGGCCGATGCCCACCGCCGACAGCACGAAGACCGCGATGGCGACGTTGAACAGGACAGCACTGCCGACGAACGGCACGCCATAGGCAAAGCAGGCCAGCGCGGCGATGACGTTTGCCTCGACGAAACCGATGCAGAGCGCCGGGACGGTCTTTCCCACCAGGATCTCCATCGGACGCAATGGTGTGACGAGAAGCTGCTCGAACGTGCCGAGCTCGCGTTCGCGGGCGACCGAGAGGGCGGTGATCAGCAGGATCGCCACGATGGTGAGCAGAACCGTCAGGCCGGGCAGGATGAACCAGCGGCTGTCGAAATTGGGATTGAACCAGGCCCGCGACTGGATGTTCAGCTCGGCGATGGCCTGGCCTGCCCGCGCGAGATTGTAGCTTTCGACGATGCCCAGCGCGTAGCTCTGCAGGATGAGGGCGGCGTTCGATTTGCGGCCGTCGAGCAGCAGCTGGACTCGAGCCGGCCGGCCGGCCGCGGCGTCCGCCGAGAAGGTCTGGCCGACATGCAGTACCGCCTTCACTTTTTGCGAGTCGAGCGCGTCCTGGACGGCCTGCGGATTGTCGAAGCGCGCGACGACGTGGAAGGCCGGTGAGGCCTCGAAGCGGCTGACCAGTTCCTGCGCCGGATTCGCACGGTCCTCGATCCAGAGGCCGAGTGCGGCATCCGTGACCTCGAACGTTGCGGCGCTGGCGAACAGGACGAGCTGAACCAGCGGCGGGACCACGAGAACCATGCGGCTCTTGCGGTCCTTCCACAGCATCTTGAATTCCTTGAGGATCAGCGCGGCGATACGCCCCCACATGACGGCTACTCCAGGCTGCGGTGGGTGCGGGCGATGGCCAGCGCGAGAAACAGGACGGCGAAGCCCATCAGCATCGCGAGGTTGGGCAGCAGGACGGGCCACACCGTGCCGGCGAGGAACAGGGTCTGCAGGCTCGACACGAAGTAGCGGGCCGGAAAGACCGTCGTTACGGCCTGTACCCAGCGCGGCATGCTCTCGATGTCGAACATGAGGCCCGACAGGATCAGCGCCGGCATGAAGGTCACGAGGAAGGCGAGCTGGGCGGCGACGAACTGGCTGCGAGCGACGGTGGAGATCAGCAGGCCCATCGCGAGAGAGACGATGAGGAACACCGAAGAAATCGCAATAAGCACTTCGGCGGATCCCCGGAACGGCACTTCGAACACGACCAGCCCGATGAACACGGAGACGGCGAGGCCGCCCAACCCGAGCACGAAATAGGCGACCAGCTTGCCGAGCAGGATTTCGGTCATGCTGGCCGGCGAGGCGAGCATGGCCTCCATGGTGCCGCGCTCCCATTCGCGCGCGACCACCAGTGCGGTCAGCAGGGCGCCGATCATGGTCATGACCATCGCGATCAGGCCCGGCACGATGAAGTTGGTGCTGCGAATCTCGGGATTGAACCAGTAGCGGTTCTCGACCGTGACGGGGGACACAGCCGGCTGGGCGCGGTCCCGCCGGTGACCCAGCAGCCACGTCGCCACGACACCCTGGGCATAGCCGGTGACGATGCGGGCGTTGTTGGCGTCGACTCCGTTGACCACGATGGCGATGTCGGCCGCGCGGATGGGATCGGCCACGCGCCGGGAGAAATCGCTGCGCAGCACCACGAAGCCCTCGATGTCGCCACGCATCAGCGCGGCTTCGGCGGCCTTCGATGTGAGGAAAGAGAAGGGCCTGAAGTAGGGCGTGTTGGCGAAGGCCTGGAACAGGCCCGCCGTTTCGACGCTGCGGTTCTCGTCGACGATCCCGAAGCGCACGTTGCGGGCATCGAGCGAGATGCCGAAGCCGATCAGCAGGAGCAGGACGACCGGCATCACGAGAGCGATCGCGATCGACGAGGGATCGCGCACGATCTGCACGAACTCCTTGTGCAGCAACCCGCCGAAGCGTCGGAAGAAGGTGCGGGCCGAGGTCATGCGGCGGCCGCGTCCTGACCGCCTGCGTCATGTTCGCGGATCAGCCCCACGAATGCGTCTTCGAGCGTCGGCTCGGGCAGCTCCGCCGTGACGAAGCGCTGCTTCATCGCGTCCGGGCTGCCTGAGGCGATCATCCGTCCCGCATAGACGATGCCCAGCCGGTCGCAATACTCGGCCTCCTCCATGAAGTGCGAGGTCACCAGCACCGTGACGCCGCCCTCGGCGAGCCCGCCGATGCGAGACCAGAATTCACGCCGCATCAGCGGATCGACGCCCGATGTCGGCTCGTCGAGGAACAGGACCTGCGGTTCGTGCAGCAGCGCGCATCCCAGTGCCAGGCGCTGCTTGAAGCCGAGCGGCAGGCTGCCGGCCTCCAGGTTCACGACGGATTCAAGGTCGAAGCTCTCGATCGTCCAGGCGATACGGCTCGAGCGGCGACGGCCGGCCAGGCCGTAGACGCCGCTGAAGAAGTCGAGATTGTCGCGCACCGACAGATTGCCGTAGAGCGAGAATTTCTGGGACATGTAGCCGATGCGTTCGCGTGCGGTGGCGCGGGCACGGCCGAGATCGACCCCGGCGACATGCGCCGAACCCGCGCTCGGCGCCAGCAGACCGCAGAGCATGCGGAAGGTCGTGGACTTGCCCGCACCGTTGGGACCGAGCAGCCCGAAGATCTCGCCGGGCTTGACCGAGAAGCTCACTTTGTCGACGGCTCGGAATCTTCCGAAGTCGCGCGTGAGGTCACGGGCCTCGATCGCGATGCCGTCGGCGGAACGCGTGAGGGCCTCCTGAACCGGCGGCGCCGCGATGGGCGGCCGGTCGGCCTGGAGCAGGCTGACGAACGCATCCTCGAAGCGCGGCCGCGTCGGACGTGTCGTTGCATTGTTGCCCATCACATCCGTCAGGTCGGGGAGGGCGGATTGCGCCTTCAGCACGAGCCGTAGGCTGCGGCCCTGGATCGTGGCGTCCGCAATGGGCGGCAAGGCGGCCACGCCACGCTGGATGCGATGGCGCTGTCCCTCGGGCAGCTCAGCCAGAAAGGTTCTTCCTTCCAGTTGCCGCGTGAAGTCCGACGGACTGCCGGAGGCGAGGAGGCGGCCGCGATCGAGCAGGAGAAAGCTGTCGCACCGTTCGGCCTCGTCGAGATAGGCGGTGCTCCAGACGATCGCGACGCCGGTCCCCGCCATCGTCCGCACGATACGCCAGAGTTCCCGCCGGGAGGCGGGATCGACGCCAGCGCTCGGTTCGTCGAGCAGCATCAGCTTCGGCCGCGGCAGCAGGGCACAGGCGAGCCCGAGCTTCTGTTTCATGCCGCCGGAGAGCTGCCCTGCCAGCCGACCGGTGAAGGGCGCGAGGCCGGTGAATTGCAGCAGGGTCTCGAAACGCTCGCGCCGCGTCGCCCTGTCCAGATCGTGCAGGTCGGCCTGGAGATCGAGATTCTCCTGGACCGTCAGATCCTCGTAGAGGCCGAAGCGCTGCGGCATGTACCCGATCTCGCCACGCACCGCGTCGCGATTCTCCGCCGCATGGCCCAGCACCTCCAGCGTTCCCGAGTCTGGCGTGAGCAGGCCGGCGATCAAGCGCAGCAGCGTCGTCTTTCCCGCACCATCCGGACCGACCAGACCGGTGATCTGGCCGGCCGCGAGGGTGGCCGTTACGCCCGACAGGGCGGCCATGGTCCCGAAATTCTTGCCGAGGCCGGTGAGAGTGACGGTCGCAGGCATGGCCGGCCTAGCGGGCGCCGAGCGGGACGCGGACCGTGACCGGCATGCCCTGGCGCAGGCCATCGTCGGGAGTCTTGATGAACACGCGCAGGCGATAGACGAGCTGGGTGCGCAGCTCGGTCGTTTCCACGGTCTTCGGCGTGAACTCGGCCGTGGGCGAGATGAAGCCGATCCAGCCCTCGTAGGGGCGGGTCGGATCCGTGTCGGTGACGACCGTTACCGCCATCCCCGGCCGGATACGGCCGAGATCGGGCTCGGAGACGTAGGTGCGGACCCAGACCTTGTCGGTGAGGGACACGGTGAAGATCGGATTGGCGGGACTGACCATCGCGCCAGGCTCGACGATGCGGCTGAGTACGATCCCCTCGGCCGGCGATTTCAGCACCGTGTCGGCAAGCCGCCGCTCCGCCAGCGAAAGAAGCGACTCTTCCGACCGCAGCAGGGCCTTTGCCTGCTCGATGTCCTCTCGGCGGGGGCCGAGCTCGGTCAGTCGCGAAACCTGCTGGGAGTTGTCGAGACGGGCCCGTGCGGAATCGTAGGCGTTCTTCGCCTCGTCGTAGAGCTGGCGCGAGACGTTGCCGCCGGCCAGCAGTTCCGTCCGTCGCTTGAGGAGGAGTTCGGCGTCGATGACGGCGGCCTTGTTCGCATCGACCTGGGCGCGGTCCCGGGCGATCTCCTCGGGACGGCTGCCGGTTTCGAGCCGTTCGACCGCCGCGCGTTGTGCCTCGACCCTGGCGCGGGCCAGGGAAGCGGCGTCGCGATAGGTGTCGGCTTCCATCGCCGCCACCGTCTCGCCTTCCTTCACCGCGTCGCCTTCCTCCTTGCGCAGCTGCTGGAGACGGCCGGTGGCGTTGAAGGCGAGGTCGACCTGGCGGATGTCGACATTGCCGTACAGGGTGAGGAAGGCCGGCTGGGCCCGCGGCCAGTAGCGGTAGGCGGCGCCACCGCCGGCGGCCAGCGCCACGACGAGCAGCGCGACCAGGGTCGGCCAGCGGCGGCGAGACTTGGGCATTCCGTACTCCACGCTTCGATTGCTGCGTGGAGACCTAGAACCATTCGGCGTTCCGCCCCTTGATGTCGGTCAAGCCTGCCGGCGATAGAGGAAGCAGTTGTCGGCCTTGGGCATCTTGATGCCTTCGTAGAAGGTCATGGCTGTCGGTGCCGAAAGCAGCAGGGTGGTCGTCCGCGGCCCGCCGGCTGCAACGCGCGTCTCCTCGATCAGGCGGCGGCCGATCCCCTGGCCCTGGCAGGCCTTGTCGACCGCAAGGTCGGAGAGATAGCAGCAGAAGCAGAAGTCGGTGAGCGAGCGGGCGAAGCCCACCAGCTTACCATCCTGGCGTGCAGTCAGGATCAGGTTGGCCTGCTTCAGCATCTGCTCGATGCGCGCACGATCGGTGATGGGGCGGTTGAGGCCCGACTTGGCGACCACGTCGATATATTCGTCGGCACCGAGATCGTCCTCGCGGGCGTAGATCGTGTTCATTGCGTCAGCCATCTCCTCAGGGCGGCCGAGACCTCGGCCGGTTTCTCCAGGGGGGTCATGTGTCCGGAATCGTCGATGACCTCGAGGCGGGCGTTGGCGATGTCGCTGGCCATCTGCTGGGCCCGCTCGGGCGGCGTCACCCGGTCATGGCGGCCCACGATCACGAGGGTCGGCATCTCGATCTCGACCAGGAGCGGACGGCTGTCGGCGCGACCGAGGATCGCCTGCTGCTGGCGCACGAAGCCGTCGCCGCCGATCTCGCAGGCCATGTCGAAGAGAGGCTGCGTGATGCTCTCGTCGTCAACCCGCGAGGGATGGACGAGTTGCGGCAGCAGGGTCGGATGGATGCCATGGAACCGGCCGATCCGCGTCTGCTCGATGAACCCCCGCCGCCGCGCGGCTGTCTCCGGCGAATCGGGGGCCGCTTGCGTGTCGATCAAGGCGATACGCTCGACCCGCTCCGGGGCGCGGCGGAAGATTTCGAAGGCGACGTAGCCGCCCATCGAGAAGCCGCACAGGGCGAAGGTCGCAGGCGCCCTGGCGAGAACGGCGTCGGCCATGGCCGCCATCGTGTCGTGGTGCCAGAGCTCGGGAATGGTGAAATCGGCAATGTCCGCCAGAGCCTCGACCTGCGGGTCGAAGACGCGGCGCGTGTTGAGCAGGCCCGGCAGCAGCACGAGCGGAGAACGCGACATGGCGAACGGCCTCAGATCTGGATCTGGTTGCCGAGTTCGATAGCGCGGTTGGGCGGGATACGGAAGAAGGTCTTGGTGGCCGAGGCCGAATGGGAGAGCGAGATGAACCAGTCGCGGCGCCAGCGGCCGAGCCGGGAATGCTGCGACGGCACCAGGGTCTCGCGGCCGAGGAAGAACGAGGTCTCCATCTCGTCGTAGGCGATGCCGTGCGGACGGCAGGCGCGCAATGCCTCGGGAATGTCGGGCTGTTCGGTGAAGCCGTAGTGGGCGACCACCGTATGGAAACCCTTGCCCAGCCGCTCGACTTCGACCCTGCTGGCATCGGAAACGACCGGCACGTCCATCGTGTCGACCTGCAGGATGATGATGCGCTCGTGCAGCACCTTGTTGTGTTTGAGATTGTGCAGGAATGCGGCGGGGGTATGGGTGGCGTCCGCCGTCAGGAAGACGGCGGTGCCCGCGACGCGGTCCGGCGCGCGCTCCATGCGCTCGAGGAACTGCTTGAGCGGCAGCGAACCCTCACTCAGTTCCGACGCCACGATCTTGCGGCCGCGCCGCCAGGTGGTGATCGTGAAATAGATCAGGAAGGCCACGATCAACGGCAGCCAGCCGCCGTCGGGGATCTTGAGCGCGTTGGCGATGAAGAAGGCGAGGTCGGGGATGGCGAGGAAGCCGAACACCGCGGCCGCCAACGGCCAGGCCCAGCGCCAGACCAGGATGGCGACGGCCATGGCGAGTGCCGCATCGACCAGCATCGCGCCGGTCACGGCGAGACCGTAGGCGCCGGCCAGTGCGCCGGACGATCCGAAGCCCACCACGAGGGCGATGATGCAGGACATCAGCAGCCAGTTGACCCGCGGGATGTAGATCTGCCCGATCGCCGTCTCGGACGTGTGATGGATCTCCATGCGCGGCAGGTAGCCGAGCTGGATGGCCTGCCGGGTCAGCGAGAACACGCCGGTGATCACCGCCTGCGAGGCAATCACGGTCGCCAGCGCGGAGAGGATGACCAGGAAGATGATATAGTCGGCCGGCACCAGCTCGAAGAAGACCTGATGGATTATGGCCGGGTTCTCGATGATGAGCGCTCCCTGGCCGAAATAGTTCAGCAGGAGGCCCGGCATGACGATGCCGAACCAGCCGATCCGGATTGGCTGGCGGCCGAAATGGCCCATGTCGGCATAGAGCGCCTCCGCACCGGTGACGGCCAGCACGATCGAACCGAAGGCCCAGAAGATGCCGAATCCCTGATCCGTGATCAGATAGTAGGCATAGATCGGATTGATCGCTTCCAGCACCACCGGATTCTTCGCGATCTGCCACGCCCCGAGCACGCCCAGGACCAGGAACCAGACGAACATGACCGGCCCGAACAGGCGGCCGACATCGGCGGTGCCACGGGCCTGCAGCAGGAACAGGCCGACGAGGATGACGAGGGAGAGGGGAATGACGAACGGCGTGAAGGCCGGCGTCACGGCGGAGAGACCCTCGACGGCGCTCATCACCGAGATCGCCGGCGTGATCATCGCATCGCCGTAGAAAAGGGCGAGGCCGATCACGGCCAGGATGATGATGCCGATTCGGACCCTCGGGGCCCTCCCGTTCAGCCCCCGGGACGCCAGGGTGGCCAGTGCCAGCACGCCGCCTTCGCCCTTGTTGTCGGCCCGCATGATGAGCGCGACATACTTGATGGTGACGGTAAGCGTCACCGCCCAGAACAGCATCGAGAGGACACCGAACACATGATCGGGCGTCGGCGCCATGCCGGTGCCGTGCAGGAAGGTTTCGCGCAGCGCGTAGAGCGGACTGGTGCCGATGTCGCCGAAGACGACGCCCAGGGCGCCGACGACGAGCGCCGCCCCCGCCGGGTGGTGCGGGGAGCTCGGTGCCGGCGCGGTCTCGGCGCTGGTCTGGGTTTGGGACGGTTCGGCTGGGGCCATGATGTACGAACGCCGCCTGTGGGAGGCGGCGCGGCGAGGGTTTGCGCCGACGCACCGGCAGTGTCAACGCGCCAAATCGGAGAACCGGCGACTAATCCGCTTGACTCGCACGCGGCATGCAGGCCGCTTGAGGAAAACAAGGGAAGAAGCGCGACCATGCACATCGACGTCAGTCAGCCGCGCCTGTATCGCGAGGACAGCTGGGGCCCGCACTTCGCCCGGCTGCGGCGCGAAGATCCGGTTCACCGTCATGCCGAGAGTCCGTTTGGGCCCTATTGGTCGGTCACGCGCCATGCCGACATCATGAAGGTCGAGCTGGATCCGGCGACCTATTCTTCGGCCTCCGAACTGGGCGGAATCCAGATCACCGACCAGCCCCAGGGCGAGGAACTGCCCAACTTCATCCGCATGGACCCGCCGCGCCATACCGCGCAGCGCAGGACCGTGGCGCCCATCGTGGCTCCGTCCAACCTGGCCAACATGGAGGGGCTGATCCGCGAGCGCACAGCTCATGTGCTCGACGGCCTGCCGAGGGGGGAGACGTTCGACTGGGCCGATCGGGTCTCGACCGAGCTCACCGCCATGATGCTGGCGACCCTGTTCGACTTCCCGCAGGCGGACCGCCGCAAGCTCACTTATTGGTCGGACGTCGCGATCTGCAACGTGGACGCCGAGGACGCGGTCGTGAAGACCAACGAGGAGCGGATGGCCGAGCTGCGGCATATGGCCGAGACCATGGCGGCGCTGTGGCAGGAGCGCGCGGCGCGACCGCCGACTTTCGACCTGATCTCGATGATGGCGCACAGCGAGGCCACGAAGAACATGCCGACGCGCGAGTTCATCGGGAACTTCGCGCTGCTGATCGTGGGCGGCAACGATACGACGCGCAATTCGATGAGCGCCGGCCTGATGGCGATGCTCGACAATCCGAGCGAGGTCGACAAAGTGAAGGTCGATCCCGCGCTGATGCCGAATCTCGTGTCTGAAACGATCCGGTGGGCGACGCCGGTGATCCACATGCGGCGCACCGCCCGCACGGATTGCGAACTGGGCGGCAAGCAGATCCGCGCCGGCGACAAGGTGGTGATGTGGTACGTCTCGGGGAATCGCGACGAGGCGGCGATCGACGAGCCCGAACGTTTCATCGTCGGCCGGCCGAAGGCGCGCCAGCATCTTTCCTTCGGCGCCGGCATCCATCGCTGCGTCGGCGACCGTCTGGCCGAGATGCAGATCCGGATCCTGTGGGAGGAGCTGCTGAAGCGCGACCTCGTGATCGAGGTCGTCGCGCCCCCGGTGCGGCTCTACTCCAACTTCATCCGCGGCATCCGCTCGCTGCCGGTCAGGATTCGCGCCTGATCGTCGCGACGCCGGCGGCGAAGGCCTGCTGCAGCAACCAGACGTCGCCGGCGATCGAGACGAAGTCGTAGCCGAGCTTCACGAACTGAGCGGCCTGCTTCGCGTCGACGGCGAGGCGGCCGGCGGATTTGCCGTGCTTCTTCGCCGCCGCGATCGTGGCCTTCTCGGCATTGAGGAAGTCGGGATGGTCGAAGGCGCCGGGCTCGCCCATGGCGACGGTGAAGTCATTGTGGCCGAGCCACAGCATGTCGACGCCGGGCAGGGCGGCGATCTCTTCGGCCGCGGCGGCGCCGCGTGGATCCTCGACCTGCAGGATGATGGCGGTGCGCGCATTCTGTTCGGCGAAGCGCGGCAGCAGCGGCTCGGAGCGCATGGCAAAGCGCTCATGGGCGAGGCCCAGCGCCACGCCGCGCGTTCCGTCGGGCCAGTATTTGGCGGCGTCGAGCACTGCCTTGGCCTGCTCGACCGACGAGACGATCGGTACCATCACGCCATCGGCGCCGGTATCGAGCGCGCGCGAGATGTGGTGGCGCGACTGCGAGGGCACGCGCACGACCAGCGGCAGGTTCGCCGCCTGCATGTAGCGCACGACCTGGCGCACGGTATCGAAGCCGAAACCCGTATGCTCCATGTCGAGCACTGCGAACTCGGCGTCCGCCGCCTTCAGGATCTGGCCGATTCCCGGTGTGGCGAATTCGAACAGGAAGGTGCCGATCTTCGTCGGGGCGGTGCCCACGAGTGCGCGAAGTCCATTGCTTGTCATTGTCGTTCCCCCTTTTGAGGGGCGATGCTAGCGTGGACCGTCCCCACGACACACCTGCTTTAGGGAGAGAACCATGAAGCTCTATTACATGCCTGGCGCCTGCTCGATCGGCATCCACGTTCTGCTCGAGGAGATCGGCAAGCCCTACGACGTGCACAAGGTCGATGGTGCCAAGCAGGAACAGTACGGGCCGGACTTCGTGGCGCTCAATCCGAAGTCGAAGGTGCCGACCCTGCAGCGCGACGACGGTTCCGCGCTGACCGAGTTCCCCGCGATCGCCGTGTGGCTCGCGCGCAAGAATCCGGAGAGCGGCTTGCTGCCGTCCGATGCCGACGGCGAAGCGCGCGCGCTGGAGGCGATGGACTACGCGGTGTCGACCATGCACATGCAGGGCTTCAGCCGCATGTTCCGCCCCGGCAACTTCGCCTACACCGAAGCCGATCACGATAAGGTCAAGGCGCGCGGCAAGGAGATCATGGAGAAGGGCCTCGCTGTCATGGACAAGGCGCTGGAAGGCAAGGAATACCTCGCCGGCAAATTCTCGGTCGCCGATGCCGCGCTCTTCTATGTTTCCTTCTGGGCGGCCGGGCGCATGAAGATGCCGCTGCCCAAGAACGTCGCCGCCCACTACGAGCGCATGAAGGCCCGTCCGGCCGTGCAGCGCGTGCTCGAAAAGGAAGGCCTGTCGGCCGCGGCCTGATCCAGATTGCGATCGACGGACCGCCGCGTTCGCGTGGCGGTCCGACCGCGCACCTTCGGTGTCGCGCCGCGCTGGGCTAAGCTCGCGCCATGTCCTTGCCTGTTTTCCTGCGCAATCGCCTCCGCCTGCCGCTGATTGCGGCGCCGATGTTTCTCGTCTCCGGGCCGGCCCTCGTGACGGCGGCCTGCCGTGCCGGCGTCGTCGGCTCTTTCCCGACCGCCAACTGCCGCACCGTCGAGGAACTCGATGCCTGGCTGGCCGGCATGGCCGACGATGCGAAGCGTGCCGCCGATACGGAGGGCCGTGCGCCCGCGCCGTGGTGTCCCAACCTGATCGTGCATCGCTCCAATCCGCGCGTGCCCGAGGATCTGGCTGCCGTGCTGCGTCACAAGGCGGAGATCGTGATCACGTCGGTCGGCTCGCCCGAGCCGGTGATGAAGCCGCTCAAGGACGCGGGCTGCCTCGTCCTGGCCGACGTGGCGTCGGTCCGTCATGCCGAGAAGGCGGTGGCGGCGGGCGTCGATGGGCTGGTGCTGCTGACGGCGGGCGCCGGCGGGCAGACCGGCTGGGCCAATCCCTTTGCCTTCGTGCGGGCGGTGCGGACTTTCTGGGACGGGATGGTCGTGATGGCGGGCGGCATGGCGGACGGTCACGCCGTCGCGGCGGCCCAGGCTCTGGGCTGCGACCTTGCCTATATGGGCACGAAGTTCATCGCCACGCGCGAGAGCCTGGCCAAGGACGCTTACAAGCAGATGCTGGTGTCGAGCAGGCTCGACGACGTGCTGCTGACCCGGGCCTTCACCGGCCTCGAAACCAATATGCTGCGCCCGTCGATCGAAGCGGCGGGCCTCGATCCCGACAACCTCCCGGTGCGCGGCAAGATCGATATTTCGAAGGACATCAACGCTACCGAGCGCGAACGGCCGGATGCCAAACGCTGGAAAGACATCTGGAGCGCCGGTCATTCGGTCTCGGGCGTGGCGGATGTCCCGACGGTTGCCGACCTGATCGAGCGGACGTCGGTCGAATACGATGAGGCGTGCCGATCAATGCAGCGCGTATAGCCCGCAGGAGAAGCGGAATTCGGCGGGCTTCACGAGCTGGGCATTGGCCACGCGCACCCGATGGACTTTGCCGTCGAGATTGTGCTCCCAGAAATCGAGGAACTTGCTGAGGGCGGGGAAACGAGGGGCCAGATCGAGATTCTGCCAGAGGAAACTCTGCAGAACATGCTGGTGATCGGGCATCCAGTAGAGGATTTCGGCGGTCGTGATGCGATAATCGTTGAGCTGCGCAACAAAATTACGATCCATTTAGACCCTCCTTGACTTGGTGCGCGTCGGGGAATAGTCACGCACCCTTCAAGAAAAATCAGCAAAAATCGTTCCAGAACAAATACTTAGCAGCAGTCTGGGGCGATTGCTGCAGGTGCGAACCTACTTTCTAGAACCTTTTGCCCTCTGCCTTGACTCAAGCAGCAGGTAACCCTAAATGCCGTGCGCCATTGGCACTCACTGTCTGAGAGTGCTGACAGCGCTTTAATTCACCGCGGCCACCAGGTCGCGCAGGGTCAATTGCTTACTGGAGGAAGAACCATGAAGTTCCGTCCGCTTCACGACCGGGTCGTGGTCAAGCGCGTCGAGGAAGAAGGCAAGACCAAGGGCGGGATCATCATCCCCGACACCGCCAAGGAAAAGCCGATGGAAGGCGAGATCGTGGCCGTCGGTCCGGGCGCCCGCGACGAGAAGGGCAACCTGGTTGCGCTCGACGTCAAGAAAGGCGATCGCGTCCTGTTCGGCAAGTGGTCGGGCACCGAGATCAAGATCGATGGCCAGGATCTCCTGATCATGAAGGAATCCGACATCATGGGCATCATCGAAGGCTCCGCCTCGATGAAGAAGGCCGCCTGAGCTTCGCTCGGCTTCACCGAAATCAACATTCAAGAGGAATAGAAAATGGCAGCCAAGGAAGTCCGCTTTAGCGCCGACGCCCGCGAGCGCATGCTGCGCGGCGTCGACATTCTCGCCAACGCCGTCAAGGTGACGCTGGGTCCGAAGGGCCGTAACGTCGTCATCGACAAGTCGTTCGGCGCGCCGCGCATCACCAAGGACGGCGTTACCGTCGCCAAGGAGATCGAGCTCGCCGACAAGTTCGAGAACATGGGCGCCCAGATGGTGCGCGAAGTGGCCTCGAAGACCAACGACATCGCCGGCGACGGCACGACGACGGCGACCGTTCTCGCCCAGGCGATCGTGCGCGAAGGCGTGAAGTCGGTCGCGGCCGGCATGAACCCGATGGACCTCAAGCGCGGCATCGACCTCGCGGTCGAGGCGGCCGTCGAGGACATCAAGGCGCGCGCCAAGAAGATCACGGGCACGGACGAAGTCGCCCAGGTCGGCACGATCTCGGCCAACGGCGACAAGTCGATCGGCAAGATGATCGCCGAAGCCATGAAGAAGGTCGGCAACGAGGGCGTCATCACGGTGGAAGAGGCCAAGAGCCTTGACACCGAGCTGGACGTTGTCGAGGGCATGCAGTTCGATCGCGGCTATCTCTCGCCGTACTTCATCACCAACGCTGACAAGATGATCGCCGAGCTCGACTCGCCGTACATCCTGCTGTTCGAGAAGAAGCTGTCGGGTCTGCAGGCGATGCTGCCGGTGCTTGAGGCGGTCGTGCAGTCGGGCAAGCCGCTGCTGATCATCGCCGAGGACGTCGAGGGCGAGGCCCTGGCGACCCTGGTCGTGAACAAGCTGCGTGGTGGCCTGAAGATCGCCGCCGTCAAGGCGCCGGGCTTCGGTGACCGTCGCAAGGCGATGCTCGAGGACATGGCGATCCTGACCGGCGGTCAGCTGATCTCCGAGGACCTCGGCATCAAGCTCGAGAACGTCACGCTCGACATGCTCGGCAAGGCCAAGAAGGTCATCGTCGAGAAGGAAAACACCACGATCGTCGACGGCTCGGGCAAGAAGGCGGACCTCCAGGCCCGCATCAGCCAGATCCGCGCCCAGATCGAGGAGACCACTTCGGACTACGACCGCGAGAAGCTCCAGGAGCGCCTGGCCAAGCTCGCCGGCGGTGTTGCGATCATCAAGGTCGGCGGCGCCACCGAAGTCGAAGTGAAGGAAAAGAAGGACCGCGTTGACGACGCCATGCACGCCACCAAGGCTGCGGTGGAAGAGGGTGTCGTTGCCGGCGGCGGTTCGGCCCTGCTCTACGCGCTCCGCGCGCTGGACAAGGTCCGCACCTCCAACGACGACCAGAAGGTCGGTATCGAGATCGTGCGTCGTGCGCTGCAGGCGCCCGTCCGCCAGATCGCCGAGAACGCCGGCTACGACGGCGCCGTCGTCGCGGGCAAGATGCTCGAGCAGAAGGACACGAACTTCGGCTTCGACGCCCAGAAGGGCGACTATGTCGACATGATCAAGTCCGGCATCATCGATCCGGTGAAGGTCGTTCGTACGGCCCTGCAGGACGCCGCCTCGGTGGCCGGCCTGCTGGTCACGACGGAAGCCATGATCGCCGAGAAGCCGGAGAAGAAGGCCCCGATGATGCCGCCGGGTGGCGACGGCGGCATGGGCGGCATGGACTTCTAAGTCCATTCTTCTCAAAGAATGCGGAAAGGCCGGGGAGAGATCCCCGGCCTTTTCTTTTGGCTCGCACGCCGTCACCGTGGCTTTCCCCCTCCGTCCTTCGGGGACACCTCCCCGGTCTGACGGGGGAGGCTGGGAGGGGGAAGGCAGGGGACGGGGTTTGAACTACCCGACATCGATCAAAGGCGTGTTGATTCACGACCGCCGCGTCCTGCTGCTTTTGAACGAGCGCGACGAGTGGGACCTTCCCGGCGGGCGTCCCGATCCCGGCGAAGATCATCGTGCGGCGCTGGTCCGCGAGGTGCGCGAGGAAACGGGGCTTGCCGTCGAGGTCGGCGCCCTCGTCGACGAGCATCTGTTCCAGGTGTTGCCGCAGCGCTTCGTGTGGATCGTGGCCTATGCCTGCGCGGTGCGAGCCGAGGGCGCGATCGCCCTCAGTCACGAGCATCGCGAAGCGTGCTGGGTCGAACTCGCCGCGGTTGCCGAATGGGTCGCCGGCTTTCCGCTGCCCTCGGGCTATCTCGGCGCGATTCGCCAGGCTGCCCGCCAGCTTCCGTCGTCGTAGCTGCGGCTTGTCTTCACGTCGAGGAAGCGGTCGTGGGCGCCTGCAGCGCCGAGCCACAGCTCGTTCCAGGCGTCGAAGCCTGCCAACGGGTCGGCGAGCGGGAGGTCCCGCGCGAGCTTCCACCCGTCCATGCGAACCACGACGGCACCGTCCTTCTCCTCGGTGGTGATCGCCTCTCCCTCGGCGGACAGAAGGGCCGTCAGCCAGCGCGCGAACAGGCAAGCGCTTTCGAGGTCGCCCCTTTCCACGTCGGTCGGCAGGTCGAGGTCGCGCGCTGTCTCCTCGTGGAACTGCAGCCCGACGAGACGCGCCACGCGGCCCATCTCGAGCTGGGCGTCCTTCGGTCCCAGGAGGTCCTGCAGCACCGGCAGCATGGTCTGCACATAGCCCATCGCATAGGACCGGTAGGTACGCAGCCGCCGTTCCTCGGGCCAATTCTCCGTCGCGAGCTTCGGCTGGGTCTTCCAGTCGATACGCGGCATCTCCTGGTCGTAGGCGAAGCGCACGCGCTCCTCCTCCTTCAGGGGGCGGCCATAGTCGTAATAGTAGCCCTCGAGGCCGGGCTTGCCGTCGACCGTCATGCCCGTACAGACGAAGCCGAGGCCCGGGTTCTTCAAGGAGATGCCGTTGTGGCCGTGCCAGCCGTGCAGGAAGGCGGCCGACACTTCGTGCGGTACCGCCGCGATGGCGGTGCCCTTCCACATCCAGCGTGGCGGCGGATAGCGTACCCAGGCCTTGCTGTCGCTCTCGCGCAGATAGCCCGTCTTGACGCCGCCCAGCGCGTTGGAATGGTAATGATAGAGCGCGCAGGCCGGCGCATCCTTCTCAGCCGTGAGGCCGAGTTTCTGCAGGCCAGGCAGGAATTTCTCGAGATGCTGGCGGCGGAAGTGGCGAAAGATGTATTCCCGCGCCGTATCGCTGCCGCGTCGCGAGACGAGGCCTATGACCAGCGCCGTCATCAGCGCATTGTAGAGCGTGCCAACCGCCCTGTAGGCGGCTTCGCTAGCCATGATGGCCGTCGATCAGGATCGCCTTGGAGTGGCCCGCTTTCAGCCGCATCGCGAGGACGGGCTTGTACTCCTCCGAATGATAGAAGCGCTCGGCCTTGGCGCGGTCGGGGAACTCCAGCACGACCACACGCGCCGGCGTCCAGCCGCCTTCAAGGCTGGTGCACTCTCCGCCGCGCACGATGAACTTGCCGCCGAACTTGGAGACGAGGCCCGGCGTGTGCTTGCGGTACTCGTTCATCAACTCTTCGTCCTTGGTGTCGATCTCGACGATGATATAGGCCGTCACGTCTTTCTCCCTCGTCAGCCAGTTTCCATGGGCAGGGCCGGATCGTTGGCCCATTCCTGCATGGAATTGTCGTACACCGAGACGTTCCTGTGACCCAAGAGGGCCGTGAGGACGAAAGCGTCGAGCGTGGCCGCTATGCCGCCGCCGCAATAGACCAGCACGCGCTTGTCCGGGGCGGCGCCGACCCCTTCGAAGGCGGCGCGCAGCTCGGCGATCGACTTCAGCGCCTTGTTCGGCCCGAACAGGCTGGCGGCCGGCACGCAGGACGAGCCGGCGATGCGGCCGGCGCGGCCATAGACCACGCCGCCCGCGCCGCTGTGCTGGTCCTGACTGAGCGCGTTGAGGGTCAGCGTCGAGGGATCGCCGATCGCGCCCTTGATCGCGTCCTTGCCGACGAAGATCTCCGGCCGGCCGCGCAGCGACAACGTCGCCCGCGGATGGGTGACAGGCTCGGTCGACAGCGGGCGGCCTTCGGCCTTCCATTTGTCGAGGCCGCCGTCGAGGATCGCGACCTCGTCGAAGCCCACCGCGCGCAGCATCCACCAGATGCGGCTCGCCCACACGGGCGACGCATGGCTGTAGAGGACCACGAAGGTGCCGTGGCCGACACCCTTGGCCGCAAAGGCCCGGGTGAGCTCTTCGAGCGAGGGCAGGGTGAAGCGGAGTGGCGAGGTCTTGTCGGAAAGGTCGGCCTGAAGGTCGAGATAGGCCGTGCCTGGGATGTGTCCCTTGTCGTAGTTCTCGCGCCCGCTTTCGGCGACGTAGCGACCATCGGGGCCGGGCTTCAGGTAGGTGGTGCAGTCGAAGACGCGAAGCGCCGGCGCGCCGAGCTGGCGCGCGAGTTCGTCTGTCGTGATCAGGTTGGCCGAATGGGCCATGTCGCTCTCCCGGGGTTGGGGAGAGCGGAGACTAGCGCGGTTCGGACGAACCGTGCCTCAAGTTAAATCGTCTTCGACGGCAGCGGCGGAACGCTGACCGGGCCGGATGACGGCGAGGCGGCGGTCGGTGCCGGTGCCGAGGCCGGCGGCAGCTGGCCCATCTCGGGCGACTTCGGGGCGGCCGGCGTGGTCGTGGTCTTCTTCGTCTTCTTGGACGGTGCCTTCGCGACCTGGACCTTCTTCAGACAGGCGCTGCGCTGCGAGCTGCTCTTGATCTTGTTGCAGGAGGCGGTCGTCGGCGCCTTCGGCTTGGCGGTGGGCGCCGGGGTCGGCATGGTCTCGTCCTGGGCGAAAGACGGGGCGGCGAAGGCGACCGCAGCCAAGGCGGCCATGCTGGCGATCAAAAGACGCATGAGAATCTCCCGGGCCGCTTGCGATGAGGGGACGGATGCGGCCTCGCTATATCGTTAAAATGCTATGTGATTTATAGCATTTATGTCAAATTCTTAATAGGTTAGAGCAACTGCAATCGGAAAGCCCGTGCAGGCCATTCTCAACGTCGCCTTTCCGATCTTCGGCGTCATCCTCGCGGGTTATCTGGCTGGTCGCTGGCGTATCCTGGGGCCCGAGGCGACCACGGCGCTGAACGCCTTTGTGAGCTACTTCGCGTTGCCGGTGCTGTTCTTCGGGACCCTGGCGCGCACGCCGGTGACTGCCGTTCTGGATCCCAGCCTGATGGCGGGCTTCGGAATCGCCGTGGTCGCGACCTTCGGTGTCGGCATGGCCACGACACGGTTGGTTTCGCGGGGCGGTCTGGCGGCCATGAGTCTCCAGGGAATCGCGGCCTCGTGGGGCAATGTCGGATACATGGGCGTCCCACTCTGCCTCGCAGCTTTCGGCGAGCAGGGCCTTCCGCCGGCCATGCTCACGGTGATCGTGACGGCCGTCGTCTCCATGGTGTTTGGCGTCATGCTGATCGAGCTCGAGGTCGCGGCGGGCCACGGTCCCCTGCGAACCTTCCTGCGCGCCGCCTTCAACGTGGCGCGCAATCCGCTGCCGGTCTCGATTGCGCTCGGCATCGTGGCCTCCTGGGCGGGACTCCCGATTCCCGTGCCGGTCGAGAAATGGCTCGATCTCATGGGGGCCGCCGCCGCGCCCTGTGCGCTGTTCGCCATCGGCCTTTTCCTGTCGGACAAGTCGATCAAGAGCGGTCTTGCCGAAGCCGGCCTCGCCACCCTGATCAAGCTCCTGCTGCAGCCGCTGGCGGCGCTGCTGATCCTGCCTTTCTTCGTGCCCATCGATTCGATTGCGGGCAAGGTGGCGCTGCTGATGGCCGCGCTGCCGACCGCCGCCAATGCCTTCGTGCTGGCCAAGCAGTTCGATGTGTCGGTCGAGCAGAACACCGCCTCCGTTCTGCTGTCGACGGCCTTCTCGGTGGTGACGGTTTCTGCTTTGCTGGTCTGGCTGCGCGTGACCTGACGACGAAACGGGAGAACACCATGCTTCAGGAATTCAAGAAGTTCGCGATGCGCGGCAACGTCGTGGATCTCGCCATCGGTGTGATCATCGGCGCGGCCTTCAGCAAGATCATCGACTCGCTGGTCGGTGACATCATCATGCCGATCATCGGCCGTATTGCGGGCGGGCTCGACTTCACCAACTACTTCATCGGCCTCACGCCGGCGGCCAGTCAGGCCGCGACCTACGATGCCGCCAAAAAGGCCGGCGCCACGCTGGGTTACGGCACCTTCCTGACCGTGACGGTGAACTTCCTGATCATCGCCTGGGTCCTCTTCCTGGTGATCAAAGGCATGAACCGCGTGATCAAGCAGGAAGAGAACGCTCCGCCGCCGCCCGCGCCGCCGACCAAGGAGCAGGAGTTGCTGACGGAGATCCGCGATCTCCTGAAGGCGCGCGGCTAGGCCGCCGCCTTCGGCTGGGCGAACACCGCGTCGAGCCGGTGGGCCAGCCCGTCGGAGATCTTCGTGAGCGGCAGGCGGCATTCCGGCGAGGCAATCAGCCCTTGCCGCCACAGCAGATGCTTGATCGGCATCGGGTTGGCCTCGGCGAAGAGCATCGGCACGAAGCCGGCGAGCGGCGCCCACGCCTTCCGCGCGCCGGCGAGATCGTTGGCCCTGAAGCAGCGCTCGACCTCGACGAAGCCCTCCGTTCTCAGGTGGCTCGCCGCCAGGATGCCGCCTTCCGCGCCGTTGGCGCGCATGGTGAAGAACAGCGCATCCTCGCCGGTCAGCACGGCGAAGTCGGCCGGCTTGCGGCGCAACAGTTCGAGCGACTGCTCGACGCTGCCGGAACTGTCCTTGACGCCCACGATGTTCGGCAGCTCGGCCAGTTCGAGCAGCGAGTCGTTGGAGAGGTTCACCGCAGTTCGGTAGGGAATGTTGTAGATCACGACGTTGCGGTCGGTGGCCGCGGCGATGCGACGGAAATGGGCGGTCAGCCCGTCCTGGCTCGGCCGGTTGTAGTAGGGGCACACTGAGAGGATGCCGGCGATCGGCAGATGGCGGAGCCGCTTCAACTCCTTCTCGACCTTTGCCGTGGCGTTGCCGCCGATGCCGGCAAACACAGGCACGCGACCGTCGGCGACCGCCAGCGTGCGCTCGATCACGGCGGCGATTTCGTCTTCGTCGAGCGCCGGCGATTCGCCCGTGGTGCCGAGTGGCAGCAGCCCGTCCACGCCCTTGGCGATGTAGTGATTCACCAGCCGGTCGTAGCTCGCGAAGTCGATGGCGCCGTCCTTGAACGGCGTGATGAGGGGCAGCCAGAGGCCTGAAATCCTGGTGATCATGGGGCGACGCTAGGGCGAAGCCAAAAATAACAGAAACGAATGTTTTGGATGGGATTGTTCGGAAGTGCTTATATGTTCTCCATGCGCAAGGACCTCGATTTGGCGCTGGTGCGCGCCTTTCTGACTGTTGTCGAAGCGGGCGGCGTCACGCGGGCTGCAGCGGCGCTCGGCATGAGCCAGGCGGCGGCCAGCCAGCAGATCAAGCGACTGGAGGAGGCGCTCGACTGCCGGCTCTTCAGCCGCCAGGGGCGCGGACTGGTGCTGGCACCGGCGGGTGAGCGGCTGCTGGAGCAGGCGCGACGGCTGGTGGCGATGAACGACGAAGTCTGGTCCTCGATGCGTGCGCCGCAGTTCGAGGGCGAGGTTCGCTTTGGCGTGCCCTATGACATCATCGGCAGCTTCGTGCCGGCGATCCTGCGGCGCTTCGCCAAGGCACAACCGCGCGTGAGAGTCAGCCTCGTCTGTGAGGATTCACGCGTGATCCGCGAGGAACTGAAGTCGGGCGGCGTCGATCTCGCCATGACGACCGAGACGGAGTGCGGGCGGCACGGCGAGACCTTGCGCACCGACCGCCTCGTCTGGGTCGGCGCGCCGGACGGAGACGCCCACCTCAAGGATCCGCTGCCGGTTTCGCTCGGCGCGCCGACCTGCGTCTTCCGACCCGTCGCGGTCGAGGCACTGGGCAAGGCCGGGCGCGACTGGCGCGCGGTCTGCGAGGTGAGCCGGCTAGAGCCCGTTTATGCCGTGCTGGAGGCGGGCCTCGCGGTCGCACCGCTGCTGCGCTCCTCGGTCCCCGAGCGCTTCGTGATCCTCGGCCGTGAGGCGAAGCTGCCGGCGCTGCCGGAGTTCCGTATCAACCTCTATGCCCCGCCGGGCCTCGGTCCCGCGGCGCGCGATCTGGCCGATCACGTGCGGGCAACTTTTTCCGGACGGTTACGAAACCATAACAATTGATACCAAGCGCCCCCTGTGCCGATGCGGCGCCGGCCCGTATCTTCGCGTGCATGGACGGACGCGGTTCGAGACATCGCCGCACCGGCCAGCGAGTTTAGAGGGGGCGTCTGGGGGCCTGGAGAGTGAACAACTCTCCGGGCCCTCTTTTTGTGCTGACATGAAACGGTCATGGAGGCGTGTTTGATCCGGGCGTCTCGGAGGAGGAGCAGGTGATGTCAGCAACGAGCGAGTCCGTGCTCGAAAAGCCACACGGCGCGGTCGTGGTCCGGCCGTCGACCGAAAACGACGTGCCGGCCATGATCGCGATCTACACGCACCACATCACGCGCGGCGTGGGCGATGTCGATATCGAGCCGACGCAGGCCGACGACATCAAGCGGCGGCGCAAGAACATGCTGCGGCGCCGGCTGCCGCATCTCGCGGCCGAGCGCGACGGCGTGATCGTGGGCTATGCCTATGCGGTGCCGTTTCGAAAGCGTCCGGCCTATCGCTATGCCGTGAAGCATTCGATCTACGTCCATCCCGATCATGTCTCTACCGGGATCGGCCGTCTCCTCCTGCCGGCGCTGATCGAGGCCTGTGCTGGCGCAGGCTATCGCCAGATGTTCGCCTATATCGACGCCGACAATGTCGCGTCGCTCAGCCTGCACGAGACCCACGGCTTCCGGCGGGTCGGCCTGCTGGAGGGCGTCGGCTTCAAGTACGGGAAGTGGGCCGACAGCGTGCTGATGCAGCGCGCCATCGGCGCAGGCATCAGCACGCCGCCGGTAGAAATCGCCTACTCGCGCACCACGTAGGTGTAGAAGCGGACGCGCCCTTCCTTGTCGATCTCGCGATAGATGCCCTGGATCTCGACGTCGAAGCCGGGAAACAGGTTGGCACTCTTCTGGAACATGAGCAGGTAGTCGAGCATCGGCTTGGCTCGTTCGTCGAGCCTTTCGCCGGGCACGATGCTGGCGATGCCCGGCGGATAGACCACGAACATGGTGGTGGCGATACGACCGGCCGCCTCTTCGATCGGCACATAGTCGACATTGTTGCGGACGAGCTGGCGCACCGCCTCGTGTGGCGCCATGGCGGGCTCGGGCAGGTGCTCGGGCATGAACTGCGCGCGCTGCATCAGGCTGACGTTGCTTTCGCGGAAGAAGGCATGCATCTCGGCGCAGAGATCGCGCAGGCGCAGGCCACCATAGCGCGCCGGCCGGCGGCGGACGAATTCGCCAATCACGTCCTCGAGCTTCGCGTTCTCGTCGTGCAGCCGCTTGAAGATCACGAGCGCGCTCAAGAGCGTGCCCGCCTTGCTCGATTCGACGCCGGGCGTCATCAGGAAGAGCAGGGAGTTGAGATCGTTCTTCTCCGGCACGATCTGGTTCTCGCGAAGATACTGCGCGACCACGGGGGCGGGGATGCCGTGGCCGGCATAGCCGCCGTTCTCGCGATCGAAGCCGGGCGTCAAGACAATCAGCTTGTTGGGATCGGTGATCGCATAGCCCGGCGCCACGTGCTTGAAGCCGTGCCAGCGCCTCTCGGGCGCCAGCTCCCAGTAGCGCGCGTGGGTCGCCAGATCATCGGTCGGAACTTCCTCCCAGAGCTGCTCGCGGTCGCCCACCATCACCCGGTTGGGAATGAAGGGCTCGAAGAACCAGCGCCGCGCCGGGTCGCGTTCCTTGTCCTCGAACTCGCGGCGGATGGCGCGCATCTTCTTGCGGATCTCGATGCCGAGCCGGATCGTGTCGTCCCACAGGACCTCGCCCGAACGGCCCTTCATCATCTGCGCGCCGACGTCGAGCGAGGCGAACAGCGGGTAGAAGGGAGAGGTCGAGGCATGCAGCATGAAGAATTCGTTGAACCGGCGATGCTCGATGCGCCGGCGCTGCCCCTTGATGTGCCGATCCCGGATATGGATCTGCGAGGCCTGGCTGAAGCTGGCGAGCTGCTTGTGCGCCGACTGCGTGGCGATGATGCCGGGGCTGTCGGGCCCCAGATTGGTCAGGCCCATGGCGAAGCGGCCGGCATAGAGCGGGTGGAACTTCATGAAGCCGGCCCAGGCCTCGTCGAACAGGATGTAGTCGCAGAGATGGCCGATCTTCTCGACGATCAGGCGTGCGTCGTTGATCGTGCCGTCATAGGTGCACTGCTCGATGACGGCGACGCGGAACGGCCGCTCGCGCTTCCACGCCTCCTTGTCCTGGACCAGCGGGTTGGTGCGTATCTTCTCGCGGATGGCGGTCTCGTCCAGCGCCTCGTGGAAGATCGGCCCGATCAGCCCGTGGGCGTTGCGGTCGGTCTCGAGATAGATGGGGATGCCGTTGCCCAGGAACAGCGCGCCGTGATGGGCGGCCTTGTGGTTGTTGCGGTCGAACAGGACGAGATCGCCCTCCGCGACCAGCGCCTGCAGCACGATCTTGTTCGACGACGAGGTGCCGTTCAGTACGAAGTAGGTCTTCTCCGCGCCGAAGATGACGGCGGCTTCCTTCTGCGCCTTCAGCGCCGGGCCCTCGTGAACCAGCAGGTCGCCGAGATCGAGCACGGAATTGTCGAGGTCGTCGCGAAACACCGCCTCGCCCAGGTGCTCGACGAAGATCCGGCCGATCGGGCTCCTGTTGTAGAAGATGCCGCCATTGTGGCCGGGGCAGGTCCAGAGCTGGTTGCCTTCCTCGGCATAGTCGACCAGCTCGCCGAAGAACGGTGTCTTCAGCGTCTCGGCGTATTGCTTGAGCCGGCTCACCAGGTTCTTGGCAATGAACTCCGGCGTCTCCTCGGAGAGGAAGATGTAGCCGTCGATAAAGTCCATGAGTTCGACCGGGATGTCCTGCAGCCGCTTGCGGCGCACCAGGATCACGATCGGCATCTCCAGCCCGCGCCGCCGCATCATGTTGATCATCGCGGCAGCCTTGCCGTCGAGGCCCTTCTTGCCCCAGTCCACGACCATGCAGCCGATGGCGGCGTCGGTCTGCACCACCATCTCGGCATCCTCGATGCGGCGGGCCCGCACGACCTGGAAGCCCATCTTCTCGATGGAAACCGTGATCTCGCCCAGCCTGTGGCCTTCGAGATCGTCGGCATCGAAGGCCGGAGCGCAGACGAGGAACGTGAAACGCCTGAAGAAATCCATCAGTAGACCGCCGGGACATAGAGTTCGGGAGCGACCGGCGTGCGCGCGTAGTCGGGCTTGTGTTCGCGCTTGGGCAGGACGATCGGTTGGTGTTCAACGTCCTTATACGGGACTTGTTGCAGAAGGTGGTGGATGCAATTGAGCCGGGCGCGGCGCTTGTTGTTGCCCTCGACCACCCACCACGGCGCTTCCGGAATGTGTGTCCGGGCCAGCATCTCCTCCTTGGCCTTGGTGTACTCTTCCCAGCGCCGACGGGATTCGAGGTCCATGGGGGAGAGCTTCCACTGCTTCATCGGATCGTGGATGCGCATCAGGAAGCGCATGTTCTGCTCCTGATCGGTGATCGAGAACCAGTATTTGAGCAGGATGATCCCGGACCGCACGAGCATGCGCTCGAACTCGGGGACGGTCTCGAAGAAGTCCCGCACGTCGCTCTCGGTGCAGAAACCCATGACGCGTTCGACGCCGGCCCGATTGTACCAGCTGCGATCGAACAGCACGATTTCGCCGCCCGCCGGCAGGTGCGAGATATAGCGCTGGAAGTACCATTGGGTGCGTTCGCGCTCGGACGGCGCCGACAGGGCGACGGTGCGGCAAACGCGCGGGTTCAGCCGCTGGGTGACGCGCTTGATCACGCCCCCCTTGCCGGCGGCGTCGCGACCCTCGAACAGGACGACGACCTTTAGCTTCCGGGCGATCACCCAGTCCTGCAGCCTGATCAGCTCGCGCTGCAGCCGCAGCAGCTCGGTGAAGTAGAATTTCCGGTCAATCCCTTCGTTCTGCGGCAGGTCGCCGTCGCCATGCTCGGGCAGGCGGGCCAGCATTTCGTCGCCCAGCTCGAGCTCGAGGTCCTCGTCGATGCTGTCGGCCAGCTCCCGGCGGACGCGATCCTCCAAAGCCTTGCGGTCCCCTTCGTTCTGCATGCCAAGCCCTCCGTCGCCCGTTCAGAATGGCCGGGAAAGTGAGGGGCGCATATGACAATTTGACGACGGTCACGCTACGTCGCGAGTGGCGGCCTCAGGGGCGCGGCAACAGGCCCTTTTCCTGCATTTCCGCGAAGCACTTCCGGAACATCGCCTCGGTATCCATCACCTCGGTGAAGCCGGCCTGCATCAGCTTGATGGTCGAGACGATCGCCGCCGGGCCGGGCTCCGTGCGGCCATGGCCCATCGTATAGTCGGCATATTCGAACGACAGGCCGACGAACTCCTTCAGCGTACCCGACTTCAGGCGATGGGTGGCGCGGATCTCGGCCCAGTCGGCTTCGCGCGGCCGGATCTCGCGGTCGAGCGCCAGGGGCACATGCTCGCCCGGCTCGAAGCCCAGCGCATCGGCGATGGCGGGCCAGACGTTGGGCCACACGAAGACGTCGCCGTTGGTGACGTTGAAGATCTCGTTGCGCGCCGCCCCGGCCTCACCCGACCAGGCGATGGCGCGGGCCAGGAGGTCGGCATCGACCGCCTGCGCCACGCGGCCGACGCCGCCCGGATAGTCGAGCTTCGTCTTGCCGGCCCGGCGCATGAAGGCGGCATAAACGCCGAGCGCCGGGATGACGTTCATGGCGCTGCCCACCGAATCGCCCACGATCAGGACGGGCCGCAGGATCGACCAGCTCCAGTTCGTGCCCGGCTGGCACTCACGCAGGAAGCGCTCCTGGTTCCAGTAGAAGTTCGGCTGCTCGTGCATCTCCGAACGGTTCTCTCGCGCCGGCACGGCGAGCGGGCGGACATGCACGCCATAGGCCTTGGTCCCCTGCAGCAACGCCACATGCCGCAGTCCCGGCGCCGCCCGTTCGAGCGGGGCCATCAGGTTGCGCAGCATCCGGTCGTTGGTGCGGATCTGCTCCTCTTCCTGCCACCCGGCAACCAGCCCCGGCCGTTCGTAGAGGGCGGCATAGACGAGGTGCGTGACGCCCGCGAACTCCGGCGCCATCGCTTCGCAGGCCGCCCGGTCGGTGAGATCGAGCGGCAGCCAGCGCGCCCCGTGAGTCTCGTTCGGCCGGCGGCGCGAGACAGCCACGACTTCGCGGCCTTCGACGGCGGCGAAGTGCTTCATGGCGGCATGGCCGACGAGGCCAGTGGCCCCGGCGACCAGGATTTTCTTCGAAGGCATCGTCACTCCTGGCAGTGCAGGGTGACGAAGCTACTCCACCTTGGCGCCCGACGCCTTGATCACGGGCGCGAGCTTCTTTTCCTCGGCGGCGCGGTAGGCGGCGGTCTCCGTGGGCGTCATCCAGATCTGGGTGGCGCCCTGCTGGTCGAAAGCGGCTTTCACGCTGGGCTTCTGCAGGGCCTGCTTGGTCAACGCCGAGAGCTTTTCGACCATTGCCGGCGGCACGCCGGCCGGCGCGCAGACGCCGCCCCACGAAGTGATCTCGAAGCCCGGCAGGAACTCTGCGAAGGTCGGCTTGTCGGGCACCGCTGGATGGCGCTCCTTGGAGGTCACCGCGAAGCCCTTCACCTTGCCGCCCTTCATCAGGCCAAGTGGCCCGGGAATGTTGTCGAACATCATGTCGACCTGGCCTGCCAGGATGTCCTGATGGGCGGGCGCACTGCCCTTGTAGGGCACGTGCAGCAGGTTGACGCCGGCCATCTGCTTGAACATCTCGCCGGTGAGATGCGGGCTCGTGCCCGCGCCCGACGAAGCGAACGAGAACTTGCCCGGATTGGCTTTCGCCAACGCGATCAACTCGGGAATCGTGTTAGCCGGGAAGTCGAGTCGGGTCATCAGCATGTTGGGCACCGACCACAGCATGGCGACGCCCGTGAAATCCCTACCGGCGTCGAACGGCAGCTTGGCGTAGAGCGTCGGCGCGATGGCATGCGCGGCGATCGTGTAGAGGCCGATCGTGTAGCCGTCGGGCGGTGACTTGGCGATGAAGTCGGCGCCGATGTTGCCGCCGGAGCCCGCACGGTTTTCGATGATGAACTGCTGGCCCGTCAGTTCGGAAAGTTCTTGGCAGACGATGCGCGATAGCGTGTCGGTCGGGCCGCCGGCTGGAAACACCACGATGTATTTCACCGGCCGGTTGGGCCAGTCGTTCTGAGCGCGCGCGATGCCCGAGGCGATCATCGGTGCGGCGAGTGAAACGCCCGAGAGGATGAGCGCGCGCCTGCGCGGAATCCTGATTCTGGTCATTGAACGTAGCCTCCTGTGCTTTCTTTATTGCGACGCAGTCTAGCTGAGTCGTTCCGCTGTTCAATACGGTGCCGGATCGGAGCCTTCGCTTGATTTGACAAGGCCCCGCAGCCACGGTGGCGGCCGAAACAGGAGAAAATTCGATGAAACTCGATTTCACGGGAAAGAAGGCGATCGTCTGCGGCGGCAGCCGGGGCATCGGCAAGGCCATCGCCATGGGCTTCGCGGCCTGCGGTGGCGACGTCTCGATCTGCGCACGCGATTCCAAGACACTCGAAGAGACTCGCGCGGAACTTGCCAAGCACGGACATAAGACGCATGCCGCCAGCGCCGACCTCGGCCAGGGCGAAGCGGTGCGCGGCTATGTGCGTGATGCCATCTCGGCGCTGGGCGGCGTCGATTTCCTGGTAAACAACGCCTCGGCTTTCGGCTCGTCGGACGACGACAAGGGTTGGACCAGCAATCTCGCGGTCGACATGCTCTCGATCGTCCATGCCACGCAGGAAGCCCTGCCCGAGTTGAAGAAGTCGCAGGGCAACGTGGTCAACATCTCCTCGATCTCCGCCCATCATCCCGCGGCGCGCCAGCCGCCCTACGGCGCCATCAAGGCGGCGGTGATCCACTACACAGTCACACAGGCGGCGATGTACGCAAAGGACCGCATCCGCGTGAACTGCATCGCGCCCGGCTCGATCGAGTTTCCCGGCGGCGTTTGGGACAAGCGCAAGACCGACAATCCGGCGCTCTACAACGGCACGCTGGCCTCGATCCCGTTCGGCCGCATGGGCCATGCCGAGGAAGTGGCGAACGTCGCGCTGTTCCTCGCCTCGCCGTTCGCTTCGTGGGTGACCGGCCAGACCATCGCCGTGGCCGGCGGGCAGGGACTGTAAGGCCGATGTCCCCGACCAGCCGATCCCACGTCCTTCTCTGGACGGATTCTCCGACGGCCTATCTCGACGCGATCCAGGCAGCAGGCCTCGCCGACCGTGTCGCGATCGACACGCTGCCGCGCAAGGAGAAGCCGTCTGCCGAGCAGCTCGCCCGGACCGAGGCGATGATGGCGGGGGCGGTGCCGGCCGGGCTGCTCCCCGCGATGCCCCGGCTGCGTTGGGCGCAGGCGATGAGCGCCGGTGTCGACAACTGGCTGGCGCTCCCCGATCTGCCACCGGGCCTCACGCTCACTTGCGCGCGCGGCACGCACACCGAGTCGATGCCGGAGAACATCATCGGCGCGCTGTTCCACGTCGCGAAGCCCTATGCGCTAGCCGCCGAAAACCAGAAGCAGAGCCGGTGGGTCCATACGGTTGCCGAGCCGCTGACGGGCAAGACGCTCGGCATCCTGGGTCTCGGCGTCATCGGTCAGGAGGTGGCGCGCATCGCCGTTGCGCTCGGCATGCACGTGATCGGCACCAAGCGTCGTCCGTCGCGCATCCCGAACGTGGCCGAGGTGCTGCCGCCGGAAGCCACCGATGAGGTGCTGTCGCAGTCCGACTTTGTCCTGCTGCTTCTGCCGGCGACTCCGGACACCGAGAACTTCATTGATGCGAAGCGTCTGGCCAAGATGAAGGCATCAGCCTGGCTGCTGAACTTCGGCCGAGGTCAGATCGTCAACGATGCCGATCTGATGGCAGCGACGAAAGAGAAGAGGATTGCCGGCGCATTGCTCGACGTGTTCCGGCAGGAGCCGTTGCCTTCGAACCACCCGTTCTGGACGGCCGAAGGCATCGTTGTGCTGCCTCATATCGGCGGGCCGCACCCACAGCGCGACCGCTTCGTGGCGCGCCTGTTCGTCGAAAACCTGAGACGCTTCCTGGAGGGCGAGCCGCTGAAGGAAGTGGTCGACCGCAGCGCGGGTTACTAGGGGCCTCAGGCCCATCGCGATGAACGGGATGGCTCTCACCTATCCCTGACACACAACGGCCCGTTCCGGGAAAGGAACGGGCCGCCTCGTGATGGAAGAAGGGGTCAGCGAGTGGTGCCGGTCGCGCCACCCGACACACCGCCGGATCCGGCGGGCGCGGGGGCCATGCCCTGGTTCACCGAACCGCCGCCGGTCGAGCCTGCGCCCACACCCATGGAGCTGGTGCTGCCACCCGGAGCAGGCGCCGTGCCGCTGCCCGTCGTGCCGACACCGGTCCCTGCCGACGTGCCGCCCGGAGACGTCGTCGTCGCGGCGCCGCCCCCGGTGCCCGTGCCGGTCGTGCCGCTGGGACCGGTCGTCGAGGCACCGCCGCCCACCGAAGCGCCACCGCTC
>NZ_JBQVQG010000008.1:49883-215336 GCF_052439685.1 Reyranella sp. | reverse complement strand
CGTGACGAAGCTCAAGCCGGCGGGCGGCTGATGTCGTGGCTCGGCCTGCTGGGCGCGCTGCTGCCCAAGGCGCTCGATCTGCTAGTCGGGTTGTTCGTGAAGAAGCAGCCGCCGCCCGATGTCAGCCGCGAACTCGGTCGTGCGGAACAGCAGAACATCGACCTCAAGGCCGGCACGGCGACCATCCGTGCCGCGACCGAAGCCGCCCACGAATCCGAAACCCGACCGGAGCCCGACCATGATCCGAACGATCGCAGTTTGCGCCGCTAGCCTGGCGCTGGGCGGCTGCCTTGGCGATGACGCTCCGCCGCCGGTGACAGCCATGCCGACCTCTGCCCCGGCCTGTGAGGCGATGCGGCCGGGCTTCCCGGTGCGCGAGATCACCTATGACGGCAAAGCCGACACGCCGCCGACCGTGGCCGAGGTGCGCGCCGCCAACGGTCGGGCCCGCTCGCTCAATGCCCGGTTCGTCGCGACGTGCCCGTGAAGAGCGAACCACCGAACATGCGCTAAGGCGCACACGAGGTCGGGATCTGGATCCGTCCGGAGCCGATTTACTCGCGCTCCAACATCTCCGATTGACAAAGAAGTCTTGCGCCTCTGCTGCTTTCGGCTGCGCACGTTCCATGCGACATTCTCTCCTCAGTTCCGGGGGGAGAGAGAATGTGTAATCTGTGTCTTTCGCGCCGCGGTCTCTTTTCGACAGCGGCAAGCGCAGGGGTCGTGGCGTTGGCAGCAACAGCATGCTCGACAGCGGCGCCTGCGACGGTCGCGCCGCCAACGCGAGCCGTTGATACTCCCGACGCCGCGATAGCTCGTTTGATGGAAGGCAACTCACGCTATGTCGCCGGGCAGATGGCCCAGCGCGATTTTTCGGCTTCCCGCGCTGCGCGCGCCCAAGGCCAAGCCCCGTTTGCGGCAATCCTCGGCTGCGCCGATTCGCGGGTAGCGCCAGAACTGGCGTTCGACCAGTCGCCCGGTGAGCTGTTCGTTGTGCGGGTAGCGGGCAATTTCGTCACCCCCGATGGGCTCGGCAGCCTCGAATTCGGGGCTGCGGTGCTTGGCACTAAGGTGATCATGGTTCTTGGCCATACGTCCTGCGGAGCGGTCAACGCTACCGTTGACGCGCTACAAAAAGGCAACACGCTGCCAGGCCACATTGCCGGGCTGGTGCGCGCCATGAAGCCAAGTGTTGAATCGGCACTGAAGAATCCTGGACCGGATCTTCAGCAGCGCGCGGTCGTTGCAAACGTCCAGGCCAACGTCCATCGGTTGCAAGTAGAAAAGCCCATCTTGGGAGACATGGTCGCCGCAGGTAAGCTCAAGGTGATCGGCGCCTATTACGATCTGCCAACCGGCAAGGTCATCTTAGTCTAGTCGCCCGCTTCCGGGCCTGCTCCAGCTCGCGTTTTTTTGTGCTGCAATTAGCCCGTCGGCCCTTCATCGGGTCGGCGGGCTTTTCTCGTCGAGTGTGGAGACAGTTAGTTCCATCCGGGAGTGGCACGCGCATTGGACGCGCCTTTCATTGAGCTCATAATACTGGGTGAATTGAGGCTGAGGAGCTCTCGCATGCATTGGCTGAAATCTCTGCTGTATGCTGCCGTTGCCCTGGCGGTGACAGCAAGCGCGTGTCACGCCGGTTCGCTTGTAGAGATTTCAGGGGGTGGCGACGCAGAGAAGTCGTTGCCTGCCTACCTCGCCCGACCATCCGGTAACGGACCCTTTCCCGCTATCGTCGTCTTACATGGCTGCGGTGGCATCAACGGCGTCGTTGTGAATTGGGCAGACCGGCTCGCAGGCTGGGGTTATGTGGCAGTCGCACCCGATAGTCTTACACCGAAAGGCAGGAAATCGTCGTGCAGTAGCGGTGCCAGCGATCAGGTTCATGACAGTTATCGCGCGCTGAGTTTCCTTGCCGGCCAGCCTTTTGTGCGCGGTGACCGCATCGGCTTGATGGGAATCTCGCTCGGCGCCGGAGCAACGCTTGCTGCTTTCGAGCGAGACGGGATTGAGAAGGGGTACCCTGAGAAGTTCCGGGCTGCGATCGCATTCTATCCTCCCTGCTCAGGGAGCTCGGGCACTATGAGTGGGCCAACGCTCGTAATGGTCGGCGAACGTGACGACTGGACGCCGGCCGACGACTGTCGCGCTATGGTTGCCGGAGAGAGTGCTATTGGGACATCGCGCAAACCAGATGATCGCTCAATGGTGGAGCTGGTTGTGTATCCAGACACACACCATTCCTTCCTCGATCCGAATGTCGCCGCGGGCGCGGGGTACTTGGGCCATTGGCTGCAATACAACAAGGCCGCCGCAAACGACGCCATCGTCCGCGCCCAGCGATTCTGGGAGCGTTGGCTAGAACAATAGCCATCCTCCCTCGCTCCACGCGCCCATCTTCGCCCGTTCCGGCAGTTGTATGATTTCATCGTACGGTTCGCTGGGGCGGGCTTTTCTTCGTTGGGGGAGACCATTTTGCGGGCGCGCGGAAGATGGCCTCGCCCGACATGGGATTTCCCATATCGGCCAGGGTGCCTGTGTGACGAAGGTACCTTGAGGGACTTTCGAGGTCGGAAATCCGACCGCGCGCAGCGGACTACCCGTGAACGGGCCGGATCGCCTCGATTTGCCCGATGAACATTGGCTTTTCCCGTGCGCAGTACCATGAAAGCGGCGCCTGCGGATCGCCTCCCGCCCGGTCGAGAAACTTAACACCGTCGGCCCCGTTGCCCGCTGATGCCGTCCAAGCCCGAAGCCCTGGCGCTGCACTTGATGCGCGCGCTCTACGATGCCACCGCCGGCCGCCCGATGCAGTGGCGGTCACTGGCCGGGCTCTCCGACGTCGCCGAGACCCGCGAGGCCGTGCAGCTTGCCGTCGATCGCGGCTGGCTGTTGGTCGAGGGTGGGCACTCGGTGTGCCTCACGGACGAGGGGCGGCAGTTGTTACATGCGGTGTAAGAACTAGTCCGGCGAACCTGCGCAAGAGGGCTGCGGCGAGTTGAAGGACGCTCCCATCCCGAACCGCGCGATGCGGTGGTCTAAGGGTCTGTCAGTTCCTGCTGGGTTCACCAGCCGCCGCAGCCCGACCATCATATCGAACCTGTGCAATTCTTGCACGAGTTGGTGGGCCGGAAATGGGCCGGTTTCGGCCCTACCCCGGCGCCCCGCGCGCCCAGGCCAGGGCGTCGTCCTGCGGCGTGAAGATCCAGCCCGTCCAGTCCCGCGAGCCGCACTCCCGGCAGACGAAGCGCAGGGATCGCAGCAGCTTCATGTTGCCACTGTGGGCGCCCAGCGCCTCGCAGGACACTACGGCCCGGCGGCCGCAGGTGCACTCGACGCCCAGCGGACCGCCGTAGCAGACCAGCGTGTGCAGGTTGTTGGTGGTCTCGGCCTTCACCATGCCGGGACGATAGGCCAGCGGCGCGCCGGGCGTCTGCCGACGGGTGCGCATGGCGGCGTGAACGCGGCGCGGGGCTGCTGGCGGTGCTGGCGAAAACGGTGGGAACCTCTTGCCGCAAAACCCTTGCGCCGGTATGCCTCAGGCTCACCGGTGGGAGCGGCCAAGCCGTTGATCTGCTCGTCTGCTACGAGGTCGCCCCCAGCTACCAATTCCGGCCCCCGGTTCTGCGCCTCTGAGGTGCGGCCGGGGGCCTTTCATTTGCGCATCACCTGCGCCAATTTAGACCATGGCCAACGCACACACGCAGCAGACCGACGTCATCATCGTAGGGGCGGGGCCTGTGGGCCTCTTCACCGTGTTCGAGTGCGGCATGGTCCGGCTCAACTGCCATGTCGTCGACGTGCTGGACGACGCCGGCGGCCAGTGCACGGCGCTGTACCCCGAAAAGCCGATCTACGACATTCCCGGCTTCCCCCGTATCGAGGCGGCCGAACTGATCGTCCGGCTGAAGGCCCAGGCGGCGGCCTTCCGGCCGGTCTATCACCTGGGCGAGCAGGTGCAGGCGCTGGAGCCGCTGACCGGCGGGTTCTGGCGGCTGACGACGTCCAAGGGCACCGTGCTGCAGGCCAAGGCGGTGATCATCGCCGCCGGTGTGGGCGCCTTCGGGCCCAACCGTCCGCCGCTGCCCGGCATCGAGGCCTATGAGGGCAAGAGCGTCTTCTACTACGTCACCCAGCGCGAGACCTTCCGCGGCAAGCGGGTGGTGATCGCGGGCGGCGGCGACACGGCGGTCGACTGGGCGCTGTCGCTGGCCGAGATCGCCGGCCGTGTGTCGGTGATCCATCGCCGCGACCGGTTCCGGGCCGCGCCCGACAGCGAGGCCCGGCTCAAGGCGCTGGCGAAGGAGGGCAAGATCGACCTCGTGGTGCCGTATCAGCTCCATGGGCTCGAGGGCGAGAATGGCCAGCTCACGGCGGCGACGGTCTCCACCCTGGAAGGCGAGACGAAGCGCATCGAGGCGGACGTGCTGTTGCCGTTCTTCGGCCTCTCGATGTCGCTGGGGCCGATCGCCGACTGGGGGCTGGCGCTGGAGCGCAACCAGATCGAAGTCAATCCGGCGACGGCGGCGACGAGCAAGGCCGGCCTCTTCGGCGTGGGCGACGTTGTCACCTATCCGGGCAAGCTGAAGCTCATCCTGACGGGCTTCGCGGAGGCGGCGATCGCCGCGCGCTCGGCCTATGCGCTGATCCATCCCGAGACGCCGCTGCACTTCGAATATTCGACGACCTCGGGCGTGCCCGACGCCTGAGCGGCCGGCCGTGGACACTTTCTGCTCCGATGCAGAACTCGGCTACGAGCGGAGCCGCACGCGGTTCGTGCCCGGAGAGGAGCTCCGGCTGGACGAGGCCTATCGTCTGGCGCACCTGCCTCTGATCGCGCCGGATCATCCCGACGTGATCCCGTCGCGTCCCGGTGCAAGCTATCGCATGGGACGGCACGAACGGGCTTTCTCGATGGTCCTGCCGATCCCTCCGGACGAGCTGGAGAAGTCGGCCGCGTATCAGGCGCTGGAAGGCGAACTCAGGCACTCGCCCTTCGCGACCAAGATCGCCTGGGAGCTGATGGCGAAGCGCCGGGAGAGACTCCACGCAACGATCTGCGGATCTCTGTCGAAGGATGTGCCGTACCGCATTTCCGACGACGAGAGGGCCGCTCTCAGGCAGCTCGGTCCGTTACGTGTCGAGGTGCGCGGCCTGTTCTCCGGCAACATCAACGTCGGCCGCCTCTATCTGCGCGTCTACCCAGAGTGTCGGAACGGCATGAACCTGCTGCGCCGGATCCAGCGGAGTCTCGGCAGGCCGGAAACGGATCTCTACCTTGTGGGTCTCTACAATCTCACCGATCACCTCGAGGCGGCCGAAGCGAAAGAGCTGCAGGAGATCGTCGCGCGATGGTGGGACAGGCCGTTCCTCACGCTCGACGTGAATTGCCTCTGGCATCTGGGATCGTTTGACGATCTCGTCCTCGACGCTTTCGTCGAGGAAGTGATTGCGCTCGATTCGACGAGCAATATTATTGCGTAGGAGGGCGCCGCGGCAGGAATTCGGGGGGCTGCGACATGCGATTCGTTTACTTCGTTTGTTTCGGTTGTTTCGTTTATCGGCCACGACTTCGATCTTTCCAACGGTCTGCTAGGCGGGGCGGCCCGTGCGCTCAGATCGCCTCCGCGCAAAGCGTTTGCGATACCAGATGACCACCCCGGTTACGGACAGAGCGGAGACGACGATCCCCATCACCGAGATGGCGATTCGCCCTGCCGTGCCGAGGATGCGGCCGGAATGCAGGGGGAACTGCGCCTGCACGAAGATGTCGGCGGCCGTGCCGGTCCACGGGACGCGCTCGCCTAGCACGGCGCCCGTCGCGTCGAGGAACAGGCGTGTCGGATGCATCCCGGCCTCGGTGCGGTTCCGGCTGGTGTGCGAGAACTGCACGGTATGGATGCCCCAGTTCGGCGCATAGTAGATTCCGGCAACCGGCGCCTGCCAGCCGCGCTGGGCCGCCTCGTGTCGCGCGATTTCCACGATGTCCGCGTAGCCAACCTGCGGTTCGATTGGATGTTTGCCGTCGCCGGGCATGCGCCCCTCGAACGGCGTCGGCGTCACGCTCGAGACCATTTGCATCAGCGGGAAGAAGATCTCGCGATGGAGATTGAGCGAGAAGCCGGTGAAGGCGACGATGAAGAGCAGCACCCACGTCCAGAGGCCGAAGGCGCGGTGGATGTCGAAGTTGAGGCGCCAGGCGCTGGCGCCACGCTTGATCTTCCAGGCGGGCGCCCACCGCCCGGCCCAGGCTGTCCAGCCACGCGGTCGTGGACTTGCGCCGCCGGCGACGTGGCGGCGTGCGGGTAGGGTCAGGTAGAAGCCGATGAAGCAATCGACGGTCCAGGCGAGGGCCACGATGCCCATGAGCCAGATGCCCCATTCGTCGACGTCCCACATCTCCGGAAGGTGGAGCGAGTAGTGCAACTCGGAGAGGAACGAGACGAGGTTTTCGCGGGTGACCGGCCAGGGCGCGCCCCATTCCCGGCGGCCCAGCTCCGCGCCGGTTGCCGGATCGAGGAAGAGCTGGTTGAAGCCGAGTTCGTGGGGCAGGCCGCTGGCGGGATCGATGCGCGGAAGGATGCTGAGCGCGAGCGACTCGCCGGGCTCAAGGATCATGGGCACATAGGAGGCGCGGATTCGCGGGTCGCGCTGCTCGGCAATCGCCGCCAGCGCGAGCGGCGGCAGGGCCGGGCCCGAGGTACGGACCCGGACGAGATGCGGGTTCAGCACGCCGTCCAATTCGTGATCCCACGAGATGACCGCACCGGTGAGCCCGGCCACGAACAGGAACGTTGCGAGGGCGAGGCCGAGCCAGCGATGTGCGAGGACGAAGGCGAACCGCATGCGGTCGCCTAGAAGTCGGCGGTGGCCGACAGCCGGAACGTGCGGGGCGAGCCCTGGATCGCGTAGCCGTAGTAGGCCGTGCCCCAATACTGGGCATCGAACAGGTTCTCGACGTTGAAGCGCAGGGCGACCGGATGGCCGGTCGGGCTCTTTGCATTCTCGAACACGTAGCGCGCGCCGACGTCGACGCGCGTCCAGTCGGGAATCGTGCGGCGCGGATAGTCGAGGTCGATGTACTGCGCGGCGGTGTAGATGACGCGCCCGTTGAGGGTAAGGCCCTGCGCGAACGGCAGGTCCCATTCGCCGCCGAGATTGATCTGCAGGCCGGGACTGCCGAAGGCCTGCCATCCATCGTTCGTGCCGCCCTGCGACTGGGTGATGATGGCCTCCAGCAGCATGGCGCCGCCCAGCAGCCGCACGCCGGGCACGGGTTCGCCGAACACGTTGAACTCCAGGCCGCGATTGCGCTGCTGGCCGGCGAGCGTGAGGGTGTTCGTCGCCGTGTCGGTGATGGTGCTGGGCTGCGCGATCTGGAAGGCGCTCACCGTCGTCGTGAGCTTGCCCCAGTCGATCTTCACGCCGACCTCGAACTGCGTCGACTTGAAGGGCGCGAAGGTCTCGCCGGCATTGGCGAAGCCTGCCGGTACGAGCTGGCCGGGCTGCAGGCCCTGGATCCAGTTGCCATAGATGGAGACGTTGCTCCACGGCTTGAAAACCAGCGCTACCGACGGCGAGAAGGCGCTTGCGTCGTAGGTCGAGGTCTCTGCTCCCGAGACCGAGTCGTAGTTTACCGTCTTCACGTTCTGCAGTCGGCCGCCGGCGGTGATCTGCAGTCGCTTGTCCGCGACCGAGAGCGTGTCGGCGAAGGCGAAACCCGACAGCATCGTGAGGCCGGTCTTGTTGGCGCCGGGATTGGGCAGGTTCTGCTGCGCGATCAGGTTGGGCCGGTAGATGTTCGAGGTGAATGTCGTGCCGACGGCCGATCCCGCGCCCGATTCCTGCCGAAAGGTCATGGCCGAGAAAGCGAGCTCGTGGTCGATGGGGCCGGTCGGCACCTTCGCGCGGATGCCGGCCTCGCCGCTCCAGAAGCTGTTGTAGACGTCCTGCTTGAAGGGAGTCTGTGTGATGTCGCCGTTGACGTTGGTCGCCACGGGATTGCCGCCGGAGAAGCTGCTCACCTTGTTGTCATGGGCGCCGACGGCGGCGTAGGCGGTAATGCTCTCCGTCAGATCGACCTCGCCGCGCAACACCGCGAACAGGTCCTTCTTGTCGGTGCCCGTCCATGTCTGGCCGAAGTTGGAACCGTTCGACGGTGCGCTCGGCATCGCCACGCCGGCCGCCGGTTGCACGTAGGAGACGAGGCCGCCGATGATCTGCGACTGGAAGCCGAGATCGAGGGAGAGGCGGACATTGTCGCCGCGGAAGTCGAGGCCGAGCGAGGCCAGGCCGAGCTGTTCGGTGTTGCGTTCGATCGCGGTGTTGCCGGCGCGGAATACGCCGTTGAAGCGCGCGCCGAACTGCTGGTCGTCGCCCAGGCGCCGGCCGACATCGACATGGGCGCCGAACTGGCCGGAATAGGCATAGCCCGCCGTCACCTGGTTGAGCGGTTCACTGCCGGCGCGCTTCGGGACCACGTTTACCGTGCCGCCGATCGCGCCGCCCGGGGCCATGCCGGTCAGCATGGCGCTCGGACCCTTCAGGATTTCGACCCTCTCCGGTATTTCCGCAGCCACGGCAGCGACGGGCAACATGCCGTAGAGACCGTTGAACGAGGTGTCGAGACTGCCGACATAGAAGCCCCGGATCCACATCGCTTCGTCGAGGCTGCCGCCCGACGGCCACACCGTGCGCACCGACGGGTCGTCGATCAGCACGTCGCGCACAGTTCGTGCCTGCTGGTCCTGCGCTTTCTGCGAGGTGTAGCTGGTCTGGTTGAAGGGCGTGTCCATCACGCCGCGATTGCCGAGCAGTCCGAGCTGCGCGCCGGTCGCCACCTGGCCGCCGGCATAGGGCGGCGGGATATTGTCGATCAGGCCCTGACTCGGCACCGGGAACACGCCCTGGACCTGCACCGGATCGAGTTGTAGAGCGCCCTGAACGTTGCGAGCGCCGGGCTTCTGCAGGACGACGGTGTTGCCGCTCACCGAGTAGACGATGCCGCTGCCGCCGAGCAGGCGGCCGAGCGCCGCGTCTGCGGTCAGGGTGCCGCTGATGGTGGGCGACGCCAGACCACGCAGCAGGTCGCCATGAGCGGACACCTGCAGGCCGCTCTGGCGACCGAATTGCGCAAGCGCATCGGCCAGCGGCTGCGCGGGAATGTTGAAGTTGAAGACCCGGGGCGCCGCCGCACCGGGTGACTGCGCCGGCGGGCTCTGCGCCAGGGCGGGCAGGCCGGTCGTGCCGAGTCCTGCTGCCAGTGCCAGTCCGATCGCCGTCCTCATCGAATGCATGCGCGTCTCTCCGCTCGAGGACCGCGCACGATGGCGACAAGCGACGCATCAACAGCCCCCCGATCTCGACACGATGGCGCGCCGTCACGTTTTCAGATTTCCTCCGAAGAAATTCCTCAGTCGCCGGTGACGACAATCAGCCACGGCGAGATCTGGTGCAGCGATGCGCCCTGGGCACGCGCCACGGCGCGCAGAGCACCCACGGGATCGGCGAGATTGTAGATGCCGGTGAGCGGCTCCGCGGCGAGCTTCCGGCCGTGCAGGACGACGACGCCGTCGAAGTAGGGACGCAGGGCGTCGATCACATCGCTCACCGGCTGGTTCTTCACGACGAGCTGTCCGGCCGTCCATGCCGCGACCAGGTCGCGCGGCGCCTGCCCACGACCGACAACTCCTGTATGCGTCACCTGCGCCCATTGCCCGGCGAGCAGGCGCTCCGCCCTGGCGACGTTCGGCGCCGTGACGTCGACGATGCCGTCGCGTACGGCCACCTCGACGTTGTCGGTGCCGAGCCTGACCTCGAAGGCGGTACCGACATCGCGCGCGACGACGCCGCGCGCCTCGACGGCGAACGGGCGTGACTCGTTCGCGACCTCGAAGAAGGCGGTTCCCTTCAACAGCTTCACGCGCCGTTCGCCGGTCGAATACTCGGCGACGATGGCGCTTTCCGGCGCCAGCTCGACACGCGTGCCGTCGGCAAGGTCGAGGCGGCGCTGCTCCGCGCTCGCGGTCATGTGGTCGGCCTCGAATCGAAGAAGCAGGGTGCTGCCCTGGAAGAAGAGCAGCAGGCAGGCCGCCGTCGCGAGCGCGGCCAGTCCGCCGCCAATCGTGCGGCGCCGACGTTGCCGGCGGGCTACGGCGGCGCGGCGCTGTCTCAGGAACTCGGCCCAACCCGGCTCGCGGGGCGGCACCGAGGTCGCGAGCAGCGTTGCCGTCCGGCTCATCTCCAGCCAGTCGCGCGCGTTGTCGGCGCTCGCGCCGCGCCAATGCTCGAAGGCAGCCCGCAGCGCACCGTCGTCCGGCCTCTCGGCAAGGGCCAGAAGCCACTTGCTAGCGGTATCGGGCATCTCGTCGTTCGCGACTTCTCGTCTGTCGGCCATGCTTTCCTGCGGGCGGGCGCAACTCCCGCACTTCCTACACGACGGGCAAGGGGCGAAATTTCAGGGAAAGTTCGATTTCGGGGACCGATTACCGGTCGGGCGCCACGCGCGCGAGGCGGGCACGGCAATGTTCGAGGCCGTCGATCACCAGCGAATGGGCCAGTCCGATCGAGACTCCGAGGTAGGCGGCGATCTCCTTCAGCGTCGCGCCGCCCATCCGGTGCATCTCGACGGCGATCCGCGTCCGCTCCGGCAGTTCGAGCAGGGCGGCCTGCAGGGCCTGCAGTTCGCTGCGGGCCAAGACTTCCGCCTCGGGAGAGGGCCGGTCCTCGGCGATCCCGTCGAGCAGCGAGGCCGTGCCCGCAACGATGTGGCGCTCCTCGCGGCCCTGCTTGCGGCGGCCGTCGATCGCGAGGTTGCGGACGATCCGGTAGAGGTAGCTCAGCGGCTCGTCGAGAAGCTGGCGCCGCGACACCGCGTCGAAACGCAGCCAGGCCTCCTGCACCACGTCCTCCGCTTCGGCGCGCGAGCCGACGATTCCGGTCGCGTAGTCGATCAGCGAACGTCGGTGCTCCGTGAAAAGCGCGGTCGTAGCTTCTGATGGCACGCCTGGATCATATCGCGAGTGCGAACGGTTCGCAATTGACGCGGTTGTCCAATCTACGCGGCCGCGGAGAGCTTGCGCAGGGCGGCCAGCCGGCGGGCGTAGGGAGGATCGTTCTCCGGAACCAGGATGGGTGGCACGATGCTCTCGGCAAAGTGGCAGGCCACGACCTGCCCTTCGGCGCCGGCGCCGTCCTGCAGGGGACGGAGCAGAGGCTCCTCCTTGCGGCAGCGGTCCTGGGCGTAGGCGCAGCGCGTGTGGAAGCGGCAGCCCTTGGGCGGGTTGAGCGGACTGGGCACATCGCCGGCCAGGCGGATGCGCGCGCGCTGCGCGGTCGGATCGGGCACCGGCACGGCCGACAGCAGGGCCTGGGTGTAGGGGTGACGCGGCCGCGCGAACAGGCTGCGCTTGGGCGCCAGCTCGACGATCTTGCCGAGATACATGACGGCGACGCGGTCGGAGATGTGCCGCACGACGGCGAGATCGTGGGCGATGAAGATGTAGGAGAGCCCAAACTTGCCCTTCAGGTCCTGCATCAGGTTGATGACCTGCGCCTGGATCGACACGTCGAGCGCCGAGACCGGCTCGTCGCAGACGATCAGCTTGGGCTGCGAGGCCAGGGCCCGGGCGATGCCGATGCGCTGGCGCTGGCCGCCGGAGAATTCGTGCGGGTAGCGCAGCGCGTGCCACGCCGACAGGCCGACCTCGCCCAGCAGCTCGTCAATGCGTTTGCGCAGGGCGGCGCCCGAGGCGATCCCATGCAGGCGGAGCGGCTCGGCCAGTGTCTCGCCCACGGTGAGGCGCGGGTTCAGCGAGGCGTAGGGGTCCTGGAAGATGATCTGCATGTCGCGCCGCAGGTCGCGCAGCGCGCCGCGGGACAGGCCGCGCACGTCGCGGCCGGCGAAGCGGATCGTGCCCTCGGTGGCCTCGATCAGGCGCAGCACCAGACGGCCCGTCGTCGACTTGCCGCAGCCCGATTCGCCGACCAGCGCCAGGGTCTCGCCCGGGGCCACGTCGAAGGAAAGGCCGTCGACGGCGCGCACGGTGCCGACGGCGCTCTGGAAGACGATGCCGCGCTTCACCGGAAAGTGCTTGGTGAGGCCGGAGACGGAGAGGAGAGGCTCGGTGGTCATTCGGCGGCCTCGGCGAGAACCAGGTCGAGCGGCGCCTTCCAGCAGGCGGCGCGGTGGCCAGGCGCGATCTCCCGCAGCGCGGGCTGCTCGGCGCGGCACTTCTCATCGGCGAGCGCGCAGCGCGGGCTGAAGCGGCAGCCGGGCGGCAGGGCGTAGGGATTGGGCACGACACCCTCGATGGCGGTGAGACGTTCGTCGCCGTCGCTGCCCAGCCGCGGGATCGAGCCCAGGAGGCCCAGCGTATAGGGATGCTGCGGGTCGGCGAACAGCAGGCCAACCGGCGCCTCCTCGACGATGCGGCCGGCATACATGACGATCACGCGATGCGCGAGTTCGGCCACCACACCAAGATCGTGGGTGATCAGCATGATCGCCGCGCCCGTGCGCTCGCGCAGGTCGCGCAGCAGGTCGAGGATCTGCGCCTGGATGGTGACGTCGAGGGCGGTGGTCGGCTCGTCGGCGATCAGCAGTTTCGGGTCGCAGGCCAGCGCCATGGCGATCATCACGCGCTGTCTCATGCCGCCGGAGAGCTGGTGCGGATACTCGTCGAGCCGGGTTTCGGGCGAGGGGATCTTCACCAGCTGCAGCATTTCGAGCGCGCGGGCGCGGGCCGCGGCGGCGCTGAGCGAGCGGTGGAGCTGGACGGCCTCGATGATCTGATTGCCCACGGTCTGCACCGGGTTGAGGCTGGTCATCTGCTCCTGTACGAACAAGGCGATGTCGTCGACGCGGATGGCGCGCATGTCGCCTTCCGGCAGGTCGAGGAGATTGCGACCTTCCAGTTTGATCTCGCCGGCTGTGATGCGGCCGGGCGGATTGGGCACCAGCCGCATGATCGAGAGCGACGTCACCGACTTGCCGCAACCCGACTCGCCCACGATGCCCAGCGTTTCGCCGGGCGCCAGCGAGAAGCTGATGCCATCGACAGCGGCGAAGGAACTGCCGCCGGAGCGAAACTCCGTGCGCAGGCTCTTCACTTCGAGGAGGGGCGTATCCTTTGTCATCATCGCCGATCGTGTTCCTCTCCCCCGCCAGGGGGAGAGGCTAGGTGAGGAGGCGAGGCCGGGTGTAACCCCCTCGCCCAACCTCTCCCCCTGGCAGGGGAGAGGAGCATGAATTGAATGCGGCTCATCGTTTTCATGTCACCGGCCGCGACTGCGGCAGACGATCGCGCGTGCCGTAGACGGGGGGCGCGAGCTGGTCGGCGGTGCGGCCGGCCCAGTCACGCTGGCTTACCGTTTCGAGCCGCTTGCGCTGGCCCTCGACGAGGCCGGCGGTCGCCGCCTCGACATCGACCGTCAGGACCTGGCCGTCCTTCACGACCTGCGTGCCATCGACATAGACGTGGCGGATGGCGCGGTCGCCCGCAGAGTAGATCAGGCTGCGCACCGGCTCGTGGGCCGGTTGCATGTAGGGATGGCTCATGTCGACCAGCGAGAAGTCGGCCTTGCAGCCCGGCGCCAGTCGGCCGATGTCGGGCCGGCGCAGCATCCTGGCGCCGCCGATCGTGGCCGCCTCGAAGGCGTGCCGCGTCGTGCCCATCTTGTAGTTCATGGTTATGGCGCGGGCGAGGTAGCAGACCAGTCGTATCTCATCGAGCATGTTGTGCGGGAAGGTGTCGGTGCCGATGCCGACCGTGATGCCTGCATCCATGTAGCGTCCGATCGAGTTCATCACCATGCCGCGCCGCGCGAACACGGTCGGGCAGTGTGCCACCGAGGCGCCGGAATCGCGCAGCCGCTCGAAGTCGTTGGCGTGCGGATAGTGGATCTGCGGATGGTCGTTCAGGAAGATGCCATGGCCGATGATGAGATCGGGCCCGAGCACGCCGATCGAGTCGAGCCATTCGATGGGTGTCTTGCCGTGACGATGGACCATCTCGTGAAATTCGACGACGGCCTGGCAGGCATGGGTCTGCATCGGCAGGCCGCGCCGCCGGGCTTCCTGCAGGGCCTCCTTGAAGAAGCCCTCGCGGCATGTGTCGATCTGCGCCGGGCCGACCATGCCGGAGAGGCGACCGCTGGGGTGTTTCGCGGCCTCGTCGAGTGTCGCCATCGAGGCCTCGAAGGCCTTCTCGCCGGCCTTTTCGTCCCAGGCATATTCGACCGTGTGGCCGTTCTTCGTGTACCAGACGCCCTGGCGCATCATCGGGCAGATGACGGCGCGGATGCCGGTCGAGGCGAGGTCGTCTGACCAGCCGGGGCGTGCCATCGACAGGTCGGTGATGGTCGTCACGCCGCTCTTCAGCAGCTCCGAGACCGCGACCTTGGAGGACGGGCCGGCATCCTCGGGATTGAGTCCGAAGACGGTCAGGTATTCGTAGAGCGAGCTCTGGCCGAGCTTGTCGCTGCCATACTCCTCGGTGAGACCCTTGTTGGCGGGCTCGGAGAAGGGATGGCTGTGCACGTTGACGAGGCCGGGGATGGCCATCATCCCCTTGCCGTCGATGACCGTATCGACCGGGCCCGTGTAGCCCGGTCCGACATGGGCGATCTCATTGCCCTTGAACACGAGATCGGCATTTTCGAGATAGACGTGCCGCCCTTCGGCCTCGTCCCACGCAACGATGTGGTCGAGGCCGGCGATCTTGGTCGTCTTCATAAGCGCTTCGCTCCGATTGCTTGCTGTCTGCTGGCTATTTGTAGGCGAGGCCCAGGCCCTTGTAGAGACCGCAGCCATAGTTGCCGTGTGCCTTGATGGGCTTCAGCTTGGCGCCGGCCACAACGAACAGCGGCTCGTGGAACAGCGGAATCCAGACGAAGGCATCGTGCACCTTCTGCTGCACCGCTTGGTACGAGTTCGTGCGCGTGGCCTCGTCGAGGGCGGTCGAACCCTTGTCGAGCAGCTCGTCGGTTTCCTTGTCCTTCCAGTTCATGCGGTTGGGTGTCGGCGCATTGGTCGACCGGAAGTAGAGGTTGAGCGCATCACCGGCGCTGACATAGGGGAAGCTCATGCCGAAGGCGTCGAACTCCTGCGTGGCGAGCTTGCCCCAGGCGACCGTCGCGTCGAACAGTTGGATCTGCAGGTCGACGCCGACCTTGCGCAGGTCGCCCTGCACGGCCTCGGCAATCTCCTTGAAGGCGCCCGAGATGCCGTAGATCACCGGCGCCAGCTTCTTGCCGTCCTTGTAGCGGAAGCCGTCGGCACCCTTCTTCCAGCCCGCCTCGTCGAGCAGCCTGTCGGCCTCCTTGATGTTCTCGCCGTAGGCCGCCTTGTTCAGCTTGCCGTTGAAGTCGAGGACGTTGGGCATCAGCATCGTCGAAGCCGGGTCGGCGAAGCCGAAGGTCACGGCTTCGGTGATCGCCTTCTGGTCGACGGCGAGGTTCATGGCCTGGCGGACGCGCACGTCGTTGACCAGCTCCTTGTCGACCTTGAAGCCGATGAAGTAGGTCCAGAAGAAGTTTTCGGCCTTGGTCACCGAGAGGTTCTTGTTGGCCTGCAGCTCCTTGATCGACCAGTAGGGCACGTACTGGCTGGCGTCGGCCTGGCCGGCCTGCAGTGCGGTGACTCGGGTATTCTCCTCGGGCACTACCTTCCAGATCACCTTGTCGACCTGCGCCTCGGTATAGTCGTAGATCGGCGGACCCCACTTGTAGCCCTTGTGCTTGGAGAGCACCGTCGAGTCGCGCGGCGTCCAGCTCTCGAAGCAGTAGGGGCCGGTGCCGTCGAAGCCCTTTACGCCGAAGTCGGCGCCGAGTTGCTTGGCCTGGTCGACGTTCAGCACCGTGTGGAAGTACTGCGTCATCTGGTAGAGGAGCTCGGAGAACGGCTTCTTGAGCTTGTATTCGACGGTGAAGTCGTCGGGTGCGGTCACCTTGTCGACGTCGCCCATGCGCCACTTCACGAGACCCTTGGTCTCCGGGGCGAGCCAGCGCTCGTAGGTGGCGACGATGTCCTTCGCCGTCATCTTCTTGCCGCTGCAGAAGGTGACGTCGTCGCGGATCTTGAACGTGTAGGTGAGGCCGTCGGGCGAGACGCTCCAGCTCTTGGCGAGGCCCGGCTTCAGGGTCTTCATGTCGAAGTCGAGGTTCACCATCGTGTCACCCATCATGTAGATGACCTCGGCGCCCGACCGGGCGGTCGACTTGTGCGGATCGTAGCGATCGGTGTCGATCTCGCGCACGATCGTCACGCTCTTCTGCGCCATCGCCGGCACGGCGATGCCCACGACGGCAACTGCCGCAAGCGCCGTCACTGTCAATCTTCTCATGCCCACACCTCCGTTTGTTCCGGGTCTATTGCCTCAACTTCGGATCGAGGGCGTCGCGCAGCGCGTCGCCCAGGACATTGAATGCGAGAACCACGAGGAAGATCGCCGCGCAGGGGATGGTTGAGACCTGCGGCGCGATCGACAGGAATTTGCGGCCGTCGGCGGCCATGCTTCCCAGTTCCGCGGTCGGGGGCTGCGCGCCGAGGCCGAGGAACGACAGCGCCGCACCCAGCAGGATTGCCTGGCCGAGCTGCAGGGTCATGTAGATCAGGATGGTCGGCCAGCAGTTGAGCGCGAGGTAACGCCAGATGAGCGCGCCGTCGCCAAGTCCCACGGCACGGCCGGCTTCCATGTACTCCTGCTGCATGATCGACTGCGCGGCGCCGCGGGCGATGCGGGCGATCGACGGGACCGATGCGATGCTGAGCGCAACCACCAGCGAGAAGAGACCCGTGCCCAGCACGGCTGCGATGGCGAGGCCGAACAGGATCGACGGGAAGGAAAGCAGGACGTCGACGAAACGCATCAGCGGCTGGTCGAGGCGCCTGAAATAGGCGGCGCTCAATCCGATCAACGCTCCCAGGCCGCCGCCGACCACGACGGCGATGATGCCGATTCCCAAAGTGGCGCGCAGGCCGAACAGGATGCGACTGAGCATGTCGCGACCCTGGTTGTCGGCACCCAGCAGAAAATCCGGGCAGCGCGCGCCGCCGATCGGGCACAGGCGCAGCCGCATGTTGGAGGCATAGGGGTCGAAGGGAGCGATCCAGGGCGCGAGCAGCGCGGCCCCGACGATCACGATGAGGAAGAGCGCCGCGATGGCGGCCGGCGGATCGCGCAGGATGCGCCGCCATACGGCATTCTTGCGCCGGATCGCGGCGATGGCGCGCTGGTCGGCCTGGCTCTGCAGGGGAAGGGCGGCGTCGGTCATCCGCGGGCGATCCTCGGATCGAGATAGGCATAGAGGACGTCGACCAGCAGGTTGATCGCCATGAAGCCGACGGCGAGAATCAGGATCGCGCCCTGTGCCAGCGGGAAGTCGCTCGAGGTGATGGCGCCCACCGCCATGCGGCCGACACCGGGCCAGGCGAACATGGTCTCGGTGACGATCGAGCCGCCCAGCAGGAAGCCGATCTGCAGGCCGACCAGCGTGATGACGGGGATCATGGCGTTGCGCAGCGCATGGCGGATCGTCACGCGCCAGTCCGAAGCGCCTTTGGCGCGGGCGGTGCGCACGTAGTCGGCGCCCAGCGTCTCCAGCAGGGACGTCCGGGTCATGCGCGCAACCGGACCGACGAACACGGCGCCCAGGGTCACGGCCGGCAGGATGATGCTGAGAAAGCCGTCGGCGGTCCAGATCGGTCCGTTGCGACCCTGGAAGGGCAACAGGCCTGCCCCGCCGACATACTGGATCAGCAGCAGGCCGACCCAGAAGATCGGCACCGACACGCCCATGACCGAGAGCGCCATGATGGCGCGGTCGATTACCGTGCCGCGGCGGCGGGCGGCGAGGGTGCCCAGGGTGATGCCGAGCGGCACGGCCCAGATCAGGCAGGCCAGCATCAGCTCGATGGTCGGCCAGAGGGTGAGGGCGATCTCGTCGACGACGGCGCGATTGGAGATCATGGAGCGGCCGAGGTCGAGTTGGAAGACGCGGCCCAGATAGCGGCCGAACTGGACCCAGAGCGGCTGGTTGAGGCCGAGGTCGTTGCGAATCGCGTCGACTTCAGCCTTGGTCGCGGTCGGGCCCGCGACCACCGTTGCCGGATCCGTGGGCACGACCTGCAGCAGCAGGAAGCCGATGAGCAGCACCCCCAGCAGGACCGGAAGCGAAATCATCAATCGATGAGCGATATGCCGTGCCATTTATTTCGACACCTGCCCCTCTTCGGGTATGAACACTGGCCGACGCCGGGACGCTCGACAAGCGCCCGACGAGTGGCATGATCGCTGCAACCTCATACCCGGGGCGTTGCAAGAACCGCGCCGAGGAGTGTCGACGATGTCAGCAGGGAAGCTCAACGAGCAGGCAAAGGGCGTGTACATCATCGCCGCCACGCCTTTCACGGACGAGGGTGCGGTCGACCTCCAGAGCGTCGACAGCTTGACCGATTTTTATTTGGGCTGTGGCGTACATGGTTTCACCCTGCTCGGGATGATGGGCGAGGCTCACAAGCTGACCGCCGACGAATCGATATCCGTGGTCAACCGCGTGATCGGCCGGGCGCAGGGGCGACAGGTGATCGTGGGCGTGAGCCATGCCGGCCTCGAGAACGTCCGCCGTCTGTCGCACGAGGCGATGATGGCTGGCGCGTCGGGTGTGATGGTGGCGCCGTCGCCGGGACTGAAGGGCGACGAGGCCCTCTACAACTACTACGCACAGGTCTTCCAGGCGCTGGGTCCCGATATTCCCGTGGTCTATCAGGACTACCCCCAGACCACCGGCGTCTACCTGCCGGTCAACGTGTTCGAACGGCTGGTCGACGACTTCCCGCAGCTGGTCATGCTGAAGCACGAAGACGCGCCGGGCCTTGCCAAGCTGACCAAGGTCCGGGACGGCGAGAAGAAGCCCGGCCGGCGCCGCGTGTCGATCCTCGTCGGCAATGGTGGGCTCTACTACCCGCAGGAAATGCGCCGCGGCGCCGACGGCGCCATGACCGGCTTCGCCTGGCCCGAGATGCTGGTGCAAGTCTATGAGCTCTTCGCCCAGGGCAGGCCGGAGGAGGCCGAGGACCTGTTCGACATTTATCTGCCGCTGGTTCGCCACGAGGTGCAGCCGGCGATCGGGCTCGCGCTGCGCAAGGAAGTGCTGTTCCGGCGCGGCGCCATCAAGAGCCCGAAGCAGCGGGCGCCCGGTTCGTCGCTGATGGCCGCGGACAGGACGGAACTCGACGGGATGATAGCGCGCCTCGAGCGGCGTCTGGCGGCCACCGGCCGTCTCGCCAAGGCGGCGGAGTAGGGACATGGCTGATTACGATCTGATCGTTCGCAACGCCCGCATCGTCACCGCCGAGCGGCAGGCCGAGGGAGACATCGCCGTCAAGGATGGCCAGGTCGTCGAGATCGGGCCCGGTATCAAGGGAGAGGGCACGCGCGAGATCGATGCCGGCGGAAAGTTCGTCCTGCCGGGCGGCGTCGACAGCCACTGTCACATCGAGCAGAAGTCGGGCATGGGCGTGATGTGCGCCGACGATTTCTATACGGGCACCGTCTCCGCCGCCTTCGGCGGCACCACCACCGTCATTCCCTTCGCCGCCCAGCATCGCGGCATGTCGCTGCGGCAGGTGGTGAACGAGTATCACGAGGCGGCGACGCCGAAGGCCGTCATCGACTATGCCTTCCACCTGATCGTCACCGATCCGACGCCGCAGGCGCTGGGGCAGGAGCTGCCGGCTCTGATCAAGGACGGCTACACCTCGTTCAAGATCTACATGACCTACGATGCGATGAAGGTCAGCGACTACCAGATCCTCGACATCCTTTCCGTGGCGCGGCGCGACGGTGCGCTGGTCATGGTGCATGCCGAGAACCACGACATGATCCAGTGGCTGGCGCATCACCTGGTCGACCAGGGCCACGGCGCGCCGAAGTTTCATGCGATCGCCCATGCCCGCTTGGCCGAGGCCGAGGCGACCAACCGCGCGATCTCGCTGGCACGGCTGGTCGATGCGCCGCTGCTGCTGGTGCACATGTCGGAGATCGAGGCGATCGAGACGGTGCGCCAGGCGCAGAAGAAGGGGCTGAAGATCTTCGGCGAGACCTGCCCGCAATATATCGCGCTGACCGCCGACGACATGGACAAGCCCGGCGTCGAGGGTGCCATGTGGTGCTGCAGCCCGCCGCCGCGCGATTCGGCAGCGCAGGAGGCGGTCTGGGCGGCCCTGAAGGACGGCACGTTCCAGACCTTCTCGTCCGACCATGCGCCGTACCAGTTCAATGCCGGCGGCAAGATCCCCAAGGGCGACAAGACGACCTTCAAGGAGATGGCCAACGGCGTGCCCGGCATCGAGATCCGGCTGCCGATGCTGTTCTCGGAAGGCGTCCAGAAGGGCCGCATCACCCTGCAGCAGTTCGTGGCGCTGACCTCGGCCAACCACGCCAAGCTCTACGGGCTCTATCCCAAGAAGGGTACGATCGCCGTCGGCTCCGATGCCGACTTCGCGATCTGGGATGCCGACAAGGACGTGACGGTCACCTGGAAGGACCTGCACGACAATGTCGGCTACACGCCCTACGAGGGCCGCCAGATCAAGGGCTGGCCGATCACCGTGGTGAGCCGCGGCCGCGTCGTCGTCGAGGACGGCAAGCTGAATGCCGAGCGCGGCTCGGGCCAGTTCCTGCCCTGTGCCTCGCCCGATTCGTCCAAGCCGATCGGGCAGTCCACGCCCGAGCTGCAGGCCATGTCGCGCTTCGGCCTCAAGCCGTTGTTCTAGTCTTGTCGTCGTCCTGAGCGCAGCGAAGGACCTGACGGGAGTTAAATCGAGTTTGTGCGAAGCGGGAGATCCTTCGCTTCGCCCAGGATGACAAAAAGGGAGTCGTCGCCGTGTCTCGCCGCCTGAAAGTATCTTCCGCCCAGCTGGGTCCGATCCACCTCGCCGACAGCCGAGCGAGTGTGGTCAAGCGTATGATCGAAATGCTCAAGGAGGCCGACAGCCGCGGCTCCAAGTTCATCGTGTTCCCGGAACTTGCGCTGACGACCTTCTTCCCGCGCTACTGGATGGAGGATCCCAACGAGGTCGAGAAGTACTTCGAGAGCCAGATGCCGAGCCCGGACACGCTGCCGCTGTTCGAGCTGGCGCGCGAGAAGGGGATCGGCTTCTACCTGGGCTATGCGGAGCGAACCGAGGAAGAGGGATCGACCCACCATTTCAACACGTCGATCCTGGTCGGACCGGACGGGCGCCTGATCGGCAAATACCGCAAGGTGCATCTGCCGGGTCATGACGAGCATCGTCCGACGGTGCCGTACCAGCATCTCGAGAAGAAATATTTCGAGGTCGGCAACCTGGGCTTCAACGTCTGGAAGATGTTCAAGGACGAGGTGATCGTCGGCCAATGCATCTGCAACGATCGCCGCTGGCCCGAGACCTTCCGCGTCATGGCACTGAAGGGCGCCGAGATGGTGGTGCTGGGCTACAACACGCCCAGCGACAACGTCTACGCGCCGCACGAGCCGCCGTACCTGCGTGTGTTCCACCACATGCTGTCGCTGCAGGCAGCTGCCTATCAGAACGGCATCTGGGTCGTGGCGACGGCAAAGGCCGGCAAGGAAGACGGGTTCTGGCTGCATGGCGGATCGGTGATCGTCGCGCCGACCGGCGAGATCGTTGCCAAGGGCACGACCGAGGACGACGAAGTCATCTCCTACGATTGCGATCTCGGCCTAGGCGAGTACATCCGCAACACCACCTTCAACTTTGCCAAGCATCGTCGACCGGAGCACTACAAGCTGATCAGCGAGCGCACCGGCGTGAAGCTCGAACCGTCGAACTGAGGACAGAGAGATGCAATACGCTTCCGACGAGCTGACGCCGCACGAGCGCTACAAGGTCCTGACCGCCTTCGTTCTTCCGCGGCCGATCGCCTGGGTGACGACGCTGGGACCGACCGGCGTGGTAAACGCGGCGCCGTTCAGCTTCTTCAACGTCTTCGCCGAAGACCCGCCGCTCTGCATGTTCGCGATTAACAAGCGGCCGGACGGGCGCCTCAAGGACACCTGGACGAACATCCAGCGGACAGGCGAGTTCGTCATCAACCTGACCGACGAGCCGCTGGCGCTCAAGATGCACGAATCGAGCGGCGACTTTCCGCCGAATGTCGGCGAGCCCGACTATCTCGGCCTGAAGCTCGCGCCCTCGGTGGACATCAAGACTCCGCGTCTCGCCGAGGCGCCGTGGGCGATGGAGTGCAAGACCTGGCAGGTCATCAACGTCAAGGACGACCGTCAGCTCGTGATCGGCGAGGGGCTGCGCTTCCACATCCGCGACGAGCTGTGGGACGACAAGGCCAAGCGCGTCCACATGGACAAGTACCATCCGGTCGGCCGCATGTTCGCCGACCGCTATTGTCGCACCAACGACCGCATGGATTTCCCGGCGGCGCCGGTCGTCAAGGCCGCGGCCGAATAGCTCAGGACCAGTTCAGCCGGGAGCGGCCGATCGCCATCGCGACGGCGGCCTGGCTGGGTTCGACCACCGGCAGGCCGACATGGCGCTGCAGCCGTTCCCGGTACCGCGCCATGCCGGCACAGCCCATCACCAGCACGTCCGCACCGTCCTCGTCGCGCAACTCGGCGGCGACTTCGGCCATGCGGCTGAAGGTGCGCGCCTCGTCGGCGAGTGCCACCACGCCGAGCCCGATCGCGCGGTCGCCGGCCATGCGATCGTTGAGGCCCATCTGGCCGACGTAGCGCAGATGGCGCGGGATCGACTTCCTCAGGATCGAAATGACGCCGAAGCGCTGACCGAGGGTGAGGGCGGTCAGGATGCCGCATTCGGCGATGCCCAGCACCGGTTTGGTCGTGAGTTCGCGCGCCGCATGCAGGCCGGGATCGGAATAGCAGGCGATGACGAAGGCCGAGCAGTCGTTGTCGCGCTGCTTCACCATGGCGCCGATCAGCGGCACGACCTGTTCGACATGCCCCTGATTCTCGATGCCGGGCGGACCGTCCTTCAGCGTGACGCATTCGATGGCCGGGCCGCCCTGCATGCGCAGCGGTTCCATGGCGGCATCGATTCCGCGGGTGACGGCTTCGGTGGAATTGGGATTGATGACGAGGATGCGGTCGGACATGGGCCGCAAGATGGCCCCTAAATTGCTATCCGACAACGCTTGTTCTAACTTTGCCGCTTGGGGATTTCATGGGAAGGGAACTGACGAAATGATGCACCGTCGCTTTGCCGCGCTGGCCGTGGCCGCGCTGATGTGCGTGAGCCCCGCGCTCGCCCAGGATAAGAAGCCGCCGCTGCGCACCGGTGTCGATGGCACCTTCGCACCGCACGCCATGCCGAAACTGGGGGGCGGCGTCGAGGGTTTCCAGATCGACGTCTTCACCGAGGCCGCCAAGCGTATGAAGCGTGACATCACGATCGACGCCGTGAGCTTCTCGACCCTGATTCCGGGCATGCAGTCCGGCCGCTACGATTTCATCGCGGCGCCGACGACGGTGACCAAGGAGCGTGCCGAGAACATGCTGTTCACCGCAGGCTATCTGTGGACGGCGTTCCAGTTCGGCATCAAGAAGGGCAGCGCGCCGATCAAGAGCTGGGCCGACCTCAAGGGCAAGGCCGTGGCCGTGAACAAGGGCACGCCCTACGAGACGCTGGCCAAGAAGATGGCCGAGCAGCACGGCTTCACCGTGCAGGTCTACGACACGCAGCCCGACGCGACGCAGGCCGTCCTCTCGGGCCGCGCCTATGCGACACTGGGCGGCAATACCACGATCGTCTACGCCGCCTCGAAGAACCCGCAGTTCATCGCCGACCTCGAACTTGCCGAAACGCGTGCCCACTGGGCCGCGCCCGTGCCGAAGGACAATCCCAAGCTTCGCGCCGAGCTGCAGGATGCGCTCGACTGCATGAAGAAGGACGGCACGATGGCGAAGTTCTACGAGAAGTGGTTCAACAAGAAGCCGGCGGCCGATGACCTCGCCGTCGTGATCACGCCGGGTTACGGCGTCCCGGGCATGCCCGGGTACGATCCGACCCCGCACGAACTGAAGTGCGGCGGCTGAGTTCGTCCTTCCGAATCGCCAGACCGAGGGGCCTTTCCGGCGTCGGCAAGGGCCCCTCGATTTCGTTTTGATCCGTTTGAAATGACAAGGGTCCCGTGACCAGCCACATCGTCGATGCGCGCGCCATCCACAAGCATTTCGGCACCCTTCACGTCCTGAAGGGCGTCGATTTGAAGGTGGACGAGCGGGAACTGGTCTTCGTGATCGGGCCGTCGGGTTCCGGCAAGTCAACGCTGCTGCGCTGTCTCAACCGGCTGGAGGAACCGTCCTCCGGCTCGATCGTGGTCGACGGCATCGACATGCTCAACCCGAAGACCGACATCAACCATGCCCGCCGTCGCATCGGCATGGTTTTCCAGTCGTTCAATCTCTACCCGCACATGACGGCGCTGGGGAACGTGACCCTGGCGCTGCGCAAGGTGGCGGGCAAGGGCCGCGCCGAGGCCGAGGCGCTGGGCCGGGCGGCGCTCGAACGCGTGGGCCTCGCCGAGCGTGCGGATCACACGCCGGGCCAGCTTTCCGGCGGCCAGCAGCAGCGTGTCGCCATCGCCCGTTCGATCGCGCTGGAGCCGCGCGTGATGCTGTTCGACGAGCCGACCAGTGCCCTCGACCCCGAGCTGGTCGGTTCGGTCCTGGAGGTGATGCGCGGCCTGCGCGAGAGCGGCATGACCATGATCGTGGTCAGCCATGAGATGGGGTTCGCGCGCAATGCGGCCGACCGTGTCGTGTTCATGGATGACGGGCTGATCGTGGAGCAGGGACCGCCTTCGGCGATCTTCGAGAACCCGGCCCACGAACGCACGCGCGCCTTCATCGGCCAGATCCAGCGGCACTGAGGCCGGTTTGGCATGAGCGGCTGGGACAAATTCGTCGAAACCTTCTTCAACGCGAAGGTCATGTGGAAGTACCTGCCGGACATCCTGTCCGGCATGGTGGTGACCATCGAGCTCGCGATTTTGATCGTCGTCTCGGGCCTCGGGGCGGGGCTGGCGCTCGCTCTGTTGCGCAGCCTGGCGATCCGGCCGCTCAACTGGCTGATCATCTTCGTCGTCGATCTGTTTCGCTCACTGCCGCCGCTGGTCATCATCGTCCTGATGTACTTCGGACTCCCCTATGCAGGCCCGTCGCCGTCGGGATTCGTCTCGACCTGGCTCTCGCTCGCCTTTGTCCTGATGGCCTTCTCCGAGGAGATCTTCTGGGCGGGCATCACCTCGATCCCGAAGGGCCAGTGGGAAGCTTCGCGCTCGACCGGCCTGTCGTTCGGCCAGACCCTGTTCAACGTCGTGCTGCCGCAGGCCTTCCGGCTCACCATCCCGCCACTCACCAACCGCACCATCTCGATCACCAAGGGGACGGCGCTGGGCACCGTCGTGGCGGTGACCGAGATCTTGGGACAGGCCAGCTCTGCGATGTCCAACTCCTACAATCCCTCGCCCTTGATGATGGGGGCGGCGGCCTACGTCGTGCTGTTCCTGCCGGTCGTCGTTGCGGCCCGCTGGATCGAGGCCAAGTTCGCGTGGAAGCGATGATCGAAGCCTTCTTCAACATCGAGATCATGAAGGCGGCGTGGCCCATCGTGCTGACGGGTCTCTGGAACACGATCCTGCTGTCGCTGATCGTCGTGCCGCTCGGACTGTTCGGCGGGTTGATCCTGGCGCTTCTTGCCTCGATCAAGCATCCGCTGGTGCGCTGGCCGCTGATGGCGTGGGTCGACTTCTTCCGGGCCTTTCCGCCGCTGGTCCTTCTGGTCCTGCTGTTCGCGGGGCTTCCTTTCGCCGGCCTCGAGCTGGGGGGCTTCGCCTGCGTGGCCATCGCCTTCTTTCTGAATACCGGCTCGTACTACGGAGAAATCTTCCGCGCCGGCATCGACTCGGTGCCGGGCGGGCAGGTCGAGGCGGCGCGCTCCACCGGTCTCGGCCGGATGCAGGCGATGCGATACGTCGTGCTGCCCCAGGCCGTGCGCAACGTGATGCCGGACCTGCTCTCCAACACGCTGGAAGTGGTGAAACTCACCTCGCTGGGCTCGGTGGTTGCCGTGCCGGAATTGCTCTATGAGGCCCGCCAGGCGCAGAGCATCACCTACAATCCGACGCCGATCGTCATGGCCGCGGTGATCTACTTCCTGCTGCTGTGGCCCCTGGTGCGCTTGCTCAGTCGCCTCGAGAACCGGGCGCTCGCCGGGCGGCGGTAGGGCAGGGCCTCAGCGCTTCTGAAGGCAGTCCCGGTAGGTCACCGTCTGGGTCGCGCCTTCCTCGACGAAGGCGGTGTCACCCTTGGTCCAGAAGACGAACGTCCCGCTCGAATCGGCGTAGCGGACGCCCGACCCCGACAGGGTCTGCGGCAAACTGAACTTTCGGCCGTCGCTCAATTGGACGATGGCCCGGCCCCCGGGGATCGGGCGGCCATCGGGTCCGACACTCGACTTTCCATCGTAGAAGTCGGCTACGATCGTCTTGTCCTGCTGGCACTGGTACCGGACCGTCGAGATCGGGGCATCCGGAGAAGGGGCCTTGAGCGGCGGGCCGTCATTGCACGCAGCGAGAGCGGGCAGGAGAAGCAGAGCGGTCGCGACCAGCGGACGGGTCATTCAAGGTCTCCGAAGCCGCAGGCGGCACGACGTTGGTAGAGAGACACCCAACGTTCTGGAGGAACGAATGTTGCGACCGTCCGTCAATCCTTCGCAAGTGCCTGGATCAGGTCGAGCGTCTTGGTCCGCAGGCCCTTGTTCCGGATCTTGTAGTAAGCGCGGACCAATTCGAGGGTCTCGCGTTTCGTATTGAGATCCTCCGTCTGCTTCACGGCCGCCTTGGGTCGACCCGGCTTGCGCTTGGTGCTGCCCACCGACGCATCCATCCCGTCGAAGAAATGGGTCACGGGGACGTCGAGGACCTTCGAGAATTCGAACAGCCGGCTCGAACTGATGCGATTGAAGCCGCGCTCGTATTTCTGGACCTGCTGGAAGGTCAATCCGACCGCGTTAGCGAGATCGGTCTGACTCATGCCGAGAAGCGCGCGCCGCTGGCGCAGTCTGCTGCCGACGTGGGTGTCTACTGGATGGGAAACCGTCACATATACCTCCGCCGATTAATATGGGTATTGCACGCAGGTCTTACACCTACCTTTCGCCCCACAGGGTGCGACAGGACGACTGAGTCTCGGTGACCTTCGCGTGACGACGGGCGCGGAGTCGGGGGCGGTTGCCGTACGCGGGCACGGCCCCTACCGTGTGCCAAGAGGCGGCAAAGACCGCCCACGGGAGGACTGGCAAATGTTAAGTCTCATTCGCGCTATGGCTTCGTGCCTGCTCGCCTTGTTCTGCGCACACGGCGCAGCCGCCCAAACCACTTGGCCGGACAAGCCGGTCAAGCTGGTCGTGGGCTTCACGGCCGGCAGTGCGACCGACGTCACCGCCCGGATGTTTGCGCAGAAGTTCAGCGAGGCCTGGGGACAACCGGTGATCGTCGAAAACGTCTCGGGCAATTCCGGTGCGATCGGGGTCGACCGCGTCGCCAAGGCCCCTCCTGACGGCTACACGCTGATGTGGTCGGGGAATGCCGCGATCACCATCCTGCCGTCGCTGCAGGCGCTGCCCTTCGATCCGCTGAAGGACCTGACCGCGATTTCGACCTCGCTGGTCATGCCGTCGGTCTTCGTCGTGAACAACGACCTGCCGGTGAAGTCGATTGCCGAGCTGATCGCCTATGCCAAGGCCAATCCCGGCAAGCTCTCCTACGGGACGCCGGGTGTCGGCACGCCTCAACACATCGCAGGCGAGCTGTTCTGCCATCTGGCCGGCATAAAGATGGAGCACATCCCATACCGCGGCGCCAACCTCACCGACGTGATGAGCGGTGTGGTCCCGGTCGGCATCCAGAATGCCGGTGCGGGAATGCCGCTGGTGCGCGACGGCCGCGTACGCGGTATCGCCGTCACCTCGCTGAAGCGGGCCTCGAGCGCCCCGGACCTGCCGACCCTGGCGGAGCAGGGTTTTCCCGGTTTCGAGGCGACCTCGTGGTTCGCCCTGATGGGCCCCGCTAGCCTGCCGCGTCCCATCGTCGAAAAAGTGCGCGCGGAATCGCTCAAGGCGCTGGCCGATCCGGAGATGCAGAGGAAGTTCGCGGCGATGGGCCTCGACCTCGTCGGCAGTACGCCGGAGGAGACCCGGGCCGCCATCGCCGGGGACATTCCGAAATGGGCGAAGGTGATCAAGGAGGCCAACATCAAGACGAGGCAGTAGCTCCGTCAGCCTTCCTTCTTCATCTTCTCGCGTCGGGCCAGCTCGGCGTCGGAGCTTTGCGGCAACGCGAAGCTGCCGGACTTCACGCTGCCTTCGCGAGCGTAAACGCCCATGGTGACGCCCGTCGTCGAGACTTTGCTCTCCGTAAGCTTCAGCGCGCCGGGCTTCGTGCCCGGGCCGAACAGCTTCTTGCCGTGTCCGAGCACGAGCGGGAAGGTGAGCAGGCGGAACTCGTCGATCAGGTCGTGAGCGAGCAGGGTCTGCAGCAGGACGCTGCTGCCCTGCGTCAGCAGGACTGGCCCGTCGCCCTGCTTCAGCCGGGCGACCTCCGCGGCGACGTCGCCCTCCAGAGCGACCGAATTGGTCCATCCAAGAGACACGGCCGAGGAGGTCGCGACATACTTGGTCACCTCGTTGAAGACCCTGCCGATGGGATCGTCCTCGCCCACGAACGGCCAATGCGCGGCGAAGATCTCGTAGGTCTTGCGGCCGAGCAGCAGGTCGAAGGGCTGAGAAAAGCATGCGTCCATGAACTGGCCCATCGGGCCGTCCCAGTAGGGCACGGTCCAGCCGCCGTGTTCGAAACCGCCCGTCGGATCCTCCTCGGGCCCGCCGGGCGCCTGCATGACCCCGTCCAGGCTGACGAACGCGCCGGCAACGATCTTTCTCATGGCAATCCTCCGATGTTACTGCCCCGAGGACGGCCGAGAGGGGCCAGATCCGACATCGGCGTCGCAGATTGTCGCAGGAGGAGGGGTATCAGTACTCCTCGACGACCTGACCGTTCGGGTGGATTGTGACCCGCTTGGGTACCCCCTGGGGGCGGGTCGGTACGGGATCGCGGCTCACGTTGGCGCGCCAGGAACCGTCATTCTTTTCTTCCAGTCGCTGGACCCGGTAGCCCTGATTCTCGAGGCGGTCGCGGGTTAGCGAGTAGGTATTCGGCTGGGATGGGGGCGGTGCCATGACCGGCGCGGGTGGGGCGACGGGCGGCGGCGGCAGGGCACCAGGCGACATGGTGTCGGGCATCCGGCCGCCATTGCCGATCGATCCGGGCACGAGTTGACCGAAGGCCGTGTCCGCCGCAGCGACCAGGGCCATCACGAAGACGACGGTGAGGAGGGTGGTACGCATCCACTTTATATGGGTTGTCCGGCCCGCTCTTGCTATGAGGAGGACGGGGGACCCGTATGAGAATTCAAGGCGCTGCGTCGCGTAAGTTGCTTTCCGAGATCCTGGCGCCAGCGAGCCATGCTGTCGCGCTGCCCAGGGTCCTGGGTCCCGTCAGCATCGTCTTCATGGGGATCGGCGCCATCATCGGCGCGGGGATCTTCGTCCTGACCGGCACGGCAGCCGCACTGTACGCCGGGCCTGCCGTGGTCGTGTCCTTCGTGCTGGCCGGGACCGCCTGCGCCTTCGTGGCGCTCTGCTATGCCGAGCTGGCGGCGCTCATGCCGGTGGCCGGCAGCACCTACACCTACACCTATGCCAGCCTTGGGCAGCTCACCGCCTGGCTGGTCGGCTGGAACCTCATTCTCGAATACTCGATCGGTGCGGCGGCGGTGGCCGTGGGATGGTCTGGCTACTTCAACGGCACGCTGGCCTCCATCGGGCTTGCCATCCCGCCGCGGCTTTCGGCCTCGACAGGGCAGGTCGTCCAGCTCGCCGATGGCACCTCCGTGACCGCGATCGCCAACCTGCCGGCCGCGGCGATCGTCGCGCTGCTCACCCTCTTGCTCGTGCAGGGCACGCGTGAGTCGGCGCGCCTCAACAATCTCATGGTGGCGATCAAGTTGCTCGTCATTCTGGCGTTCATCGGCTTCGGGATCAGCCACGTCTCGGCCGCCAACTGGCAGCCCTTCGTGCCGGCGAATACCGGAACTTTCGGAACCTTCGGCTGGAGCGGCGTCCTGCATGGCGCCTCGGTCGTGTTCTTCACCTATATCGGCTTCGACGCCGTTTCGAATTGCGCGCAGGAAGCGAAGCGGCCGCAGCGGGACATGCCGATCGGCATTCTGGGCGCCCTCGTAATCTCGACGGTCCTCTATATCCTGGTCGCGGGCGTGCTCGTCGGCATCGTCCCGTATCTGGAGCTGAACGTGGCTGCTCCCGTCGGGCTCGCGGCCGATCGCATGGGCATCGGCTGGTTCGCGGCACTGATCCAGCTCGGGGCGCTGATCGGCATTACGACGGCGATCCTCGTTCTGCTTTACGGACAATGTCGCATCTTCGCGACCATGGCGAATGACGGGCTGATGCCACCGCTGTTCAGCCGCGTCCATCCGCGGCTCAAGACGCCGTGGGTGAGTCAGATTCTGATTGGCGTAGTGGTCGCGACGATCGCCGCCCTGTCACCGATCGAGATGCTGAGCGAGCTGGTCGGCGTCGGCACGCTGTTCTCATTCCTGATGGTCTGCGCGTCGGTGGTGCGTCTTCGTCGTCTCGAGCCGCATGCTCCGAGACCCTTCCGGGTGCCGGCCGTGCCGTTGATCCCGATGCTCGGAATCCTCTCGTGCCTCGGATTGATGGTCGGGCTGGCCCCCGTGACATGGGCGCGGCTCGTCCTCTGGATCGCGATCGGCCTCGTCATCTACTACGCCTACGGCCGGTCGCACGCCGCCCGTCTGAGGACAGGCCCTCAGATCAGGGAGTGACGCTTCCGCGTGAGCGGCACGACGACGATGCTGGCGCCGGGCCGTGCGATCGCTTCGGCGACGGCCGCCGTGACCTCCGCACCGGTCCTGGCCAGCTTCGCCGGCGCGCCATAGCCTTTTGCGAGTGCCTCCAGGTCGATCCCTGGCAGGTCCAGGCCCGGGACGTTCGGCGTCTCCTCGAGCTCGGCAAAGGATTTCAGGATGGCGTATTCATGGTTCTGCAGGACGACGAAGACGACGTGGGCCTTCTGTTGGACCGCCGTGTAGAGCGCCTGGACCGAATACTGGAACGAACCGTCCCCCATCAGCGCGACGACCGGGCGATTGCGGCCACTGCTGCGTTCCGCCAACGCCAGGCCGACCGCCGCCGGCATGTCCCATCCGAGCCCACCAGATGCGAAAGTGTAGAAGCAATCCGGCTTGTCGATCCGGAACTGGTCCTGCATTTCGGCAACGACCGAAGGCGCTTCCTCGACCAGCACGTAGTCGGCGGGGCAGGCGTCGCGCACCGCGGCCATGATGGCGTCGCCCGCCAGGGGCTGCGCTTCCATGTCGGGCGTCTTCGGGGCCGGGCGCAGTGGCGAGGCGATGGACGAAGTCCGCTTCTTGAGCTGCGGCTGGATCGCCTCCAGGAACAGCCGCGCGTCCGACACCAGGCTGTCGCCGACCGGCGCCTTTGAAGACATATTCGGGTCGTCGGTAACCTGTAGCAGTTGCGTGCCCTTGGGAATGTAGTCGCCCCCGACATAGGGATAGTAGCGGAAAACGGGCGCGCCGATGACGATCACCAGATCGTGGCCCGCGAACTTCTTGCCCAGAGGCCCGATGGCTGCAGGGAGCGCGCCCGCATGTTGGGGGTGGGTCTCGGGGAAGGGCGTGCGCTCGGCGAAGGGGGCCGTCCAGACGGGAACGCCCAGCGTTTCGGCGAATACGATGCCATCTTTCCAGGCCTGGCTGCGGGCCAGGTCCGATCCATAGACGATGACGGGCGACCGGGCGGCATTGATGCGTTCGGCGAACTCGGCGACGCGGACCGGATCGGGGCCGATGCGCGTGGCGACCGTGCGGAAGACATCGATCTCCGGCATCGGTTTGTCCCAGTCGTCGAGCGGCAGCGAGAGGAACACCGGACCGGCTGGCTGCTGCATCGCCGTCGCATAGGCCCGCATGAAGGCGGCTGGAATGTCTTCCGCCCGTGTGGGTTCATAGGCCCATTTCACCCAGGGCCGCGGCAGGTTGGCGGCGTCGATGTTCGTGAGGAGTGGCTCGAGCAGGAGCATTTCGCGAGTCTGCTGGCCGGCGGTGATGATGAGCGGTGTCTTGTTCTGAAAGGCCGTGACGATGCAGCCCAGCGCGTTTCCCATGCCGGCGCCCGTATGCACATTGACGATGACTGGCTTGCGGAGCCCCTGCGCGATCCCGTCGGCAATGCCGACGACGCTGGCCTCCTGCAGCGCCATCACGTAGTCGAAGTCTTTGGGGAAGTCCTTGAGGAAGGTCTCTTCCGTCGAACCGGGGTTGCCGACGATCGTCGTGAGACCGAGCTTGCGGAGCAGATCGAACGTGACGTCCTTGACTGTGCGCATGCGCAGATTCCCCGCCGCCGTTATGAGGGACGCATCGTAGCGTGGCGGCCGAGCTGTGGCACCCTCGATTGCACGAGCCAGGTTCAGACATGCGAACGGAGCGCCCCACGAGGGGTAGGGCGCTCCGCCAATCCGCAGGCCAGTAGGGTGTGGCTCCTACTGCTCGCGGACGTTACCCGACGGGTCGAGCGTCACCGCGACCTCGACATTGTTGCGCATCGCCTTGCCGGTCCAGTTGCCGGCGGTATCGCGCTTCAGCAACTTGATGCCGTTGTAGCCCTTGGCCTCGAGCTTCGACTTGGCGGCGGCCTCCGCCGCGGTGGCGTTGGACGAGGTGGCCGGAAGGTTGGTGTTCGGATTGCTGGTCTGGCCGGGCATCGAGTTCATGTCGCGGCCAGCCGGCGTGCTCGGCTGCACCGTCTGGGCGAAGGCGGCCCCGGCGATGCTGGTCACGGCAATCGCGGCAAAGGTAACGAGGGTCTTCTTCATGCATTCCTCCAGGGGTTTCAGGCTGTGGGGGATCAACGCCGGCTTCTGAAAGGTGTTGCATGGATTTGCTGAAACACGGTCCGTCCGCCGCCGTCGGCTGCGCGAAGAAACTCCATCCTGTAAGTGAAAGGTGCATGGACCCGGGTTCTTTCATCCTTAGCCATACCGGCCTTTTCGCCGCCGCCTTCCTGGCGGCAACGGTTTTGCCCTTTCAGTCGGAGCTGGTGCTGATCGGCCTGCTGGTCGCCGAGCCGACCCATGGGGAGACGCTGCTGTTCGCGGCGTCGCTCGGGAACACGCTGGGCTCCGTGATCAACTGGATTTTGGGTCGCCTGATCGAGCGCTTCCGCGACCGCTCGTGGTTTCCCGTGAAGCCGCGCGACTACGAGCGCGTCGAGCGCTGGTATGCCCGGTGGGGGATCTGGTCCTTGCTGTTGGCCTGGCTGCCGTTCGGCGGCGACGCTCTCACCGTTGTAGCCGGCGCGCTGCGCACGCCCTTGCTGCCATTTGTCCTGCTGGTCGGGATCGGCAAGACGGCGCGCTACGCCGTCCTGGTCGCGGCGACCTTGGGCTGGCTCGCTTAGCGATAAGCGCGTGGCACCGATATTGCTTCCCTCGCAGTGCTCGACACGCCAGGGGGAGGCATTCATGCAGTCATCATCGTTTCGCCGACGCACAGGATTGGCGGCGCTTGCCCTGACGTTCCTGTTCGGAGGGGCGGCGTTTGCGCAGGACAAGGTTCGGTTCCAGACCGACTGGATCCCGTCCGGCGAACACGCGATGTACTACGGTGCCTGGAGCAAGGGCATCTACGCCAAGCACGGCATCGACATCACGATTACCCGCGGCTACGGCTCGGGCGACACCGTCACCAAGGTGGCCTCGGGGGCTGCCGATTTCGGGGTGGCCGACATCGCGGCCGTCATGACGGCGAGGGCGCGGACCAACGTGCCGGTCAAGACGATCGCCGTACTCTACAACGAATCGCCGCATTCGCTGTTCGTGCTGAAGAGTTCGGGCATCACCAACTTCAAGGGACTGGAAGGCAAGAAGATCGGCATCACGCCGGGCAACAGCCATCGCTTCTACTTCCCCGAAGTCGCCAAGAAGGCGGGGACGGATCCCAACAAGCTGATCTGGACGAACATGGACGGGGCCGCAATGGCGGCCCAGCTCATTGCCAAGAACATCGACGCCGCGCCGTTCTATTCGATCCATTATTACTACATCAACAAGGCGGCGGTTAAGGCCGGGCAGGAGATCCTGCCGCTGCCCTTCGTCGAGGTCGGCTTCAAGATCTACGCGGCGAGCCTCATCACCACCGACAAGATGATCCAGGACAAACCCGACCTGGTGACGCGCTTCCTGGCCGCCACCAAGGAGGCCTTCGAATGGGCCGCGGCCAATCCGGAAGAGGCCTGCAAGCTGCATGTCGCCCGGTTCCCCGAGGTCGAACTCGACGACTGCATGGGCAGCGTGAAGGCGGTGATGAAGTTCGTCTTCAACGACCACAGCAAGGAGTTCGGCTGGGGCAAGGAAAGCCCGGACCGGCTCAAGTTCTCGTGGGAAACCATCGCCACGGCCAACGAGCTGAAGCCCGAGTTCGACTACAAGACCGCGATCGACACCAGCAAGATCGCCAAATGACGGGTTCGACGTGATCTCGCTCAACCGGGTCACCCGCATCTTCAACAGCCGTGACGGCGATCAGGTCACGGCGCTGCAGGACGTGTCGCTCGAGATCGGACGCAACGAGTTCATCACCCTCGTTGGGCCGTCTGGCTGCGGCAAGTCCACGCTTCTGCGCATCGTCGCCGGGCTGATCCTGCCGACGGCGGGGCGGGCCTCGATCGGTGGCGAGGAAATCACCGAGCCGCGGGCGGAAACGGGTATCGTCTTCCAGGCGCCGACCTTGCTCCCCTGGGCCAGCGTGCTCGACAATGTGCTGTTTCCGCTGCGCATGATGCACCGCATCGATTCGACCAGTACCGACAAGGCGATGGCGCTGCTCAAGCTGGTCGGCCTCACAGGCTTCGAGGGCAAGTCGCCACGCGAGCTGTCGGGCGGCATGCAGCAGCGCGTCGCCATCTGCCGAGCCCTGGTCCACGATCCGGACATCCTGCTGATGGACGAGCCGTTCGGGGCGCTCGACGCGTTGACGCGCGAGGAAATGACCATGGAGCTGCTGCGGATCTGGAGCGAGAGGCCCAAAACCGTGCTGTTCGTGACGCATTCGATCACGGAGGCCGTCGTGTTGGCCGACCGGGTGGTGGTGATGTCGCCGCGGCCCGGCCGCATCGCCGAAATCATCGATATCGGCCTGCCGCGCCCGCGCAGCTTCGAAACCGAGGCCACGCCTGATTTCCACGAAGCCAGTCACCGCATCCGCCAACTCATCTTCGGAACACGCAATGTCAGTCCAGGCCGCGCCGCCGCTTGAGCAGCGGCAGAAGCCGCCGCGACGACGAAAGAGGAGCGCCGCCCTGTACGAGGTGGTGGTGCCCCTGATCGCCACGGCCGGCCTGTTCCTGCTGTGGGAAGGCGCCTGCCGCGCCTTCGCAATTCCCGGATACCTGCTGCCGACGCCGTCCGATATCTGGAAGGACACGATGGCCATCGGGCCGACCGTCGCCGGCCATACGATGGCGACCTTCAAGACGGTCATGCTGGGCTTCGTGGTCTCGATCCTGATCAGCCTGCCGCTGGCCGTCGTACTGACCGCGTCGCCCGCGATCGCGGCCGCGGTCTATCCGTTCCTCGTCTGGACGCAGTCGATCCCCAAGGTGGCGCTGGCGCCGATTCTCGTGGTGCTCCTCGGGACCAACGAACTGCCGCGCATCGTGATCACCGTGCTGGTCGCGTTCTTTCCGCTGGTCATCTCGATCGCGACCGGGCTGCTGTCCGTTCCGCCCGAACTGATCGAACTCAGCCGCGCCTGCCGCGCCTCCAAGCTCAGCGAATTGCTGCGCATCCGGCTGCCCTATGCCATTCCCTTCATCTTCGCGGGCCTCAAGGTGGCGATCTCGCTCGCCGTCGTCGGCGCGGTGGTCGCGGAGTTCGTCAATGCCGACGCAGGCCTGGGATTCCTCATTCAGACGTCGACGGCGTTCTTCAAGGTGCCCGTGGCGTTCGGGGCGCTTATCATCCTGTCGGTGATGGGCGTCGTATTGTTCCAGATCGTGGTCGTCGCCGAGCGGGTCTTCTTCCCGTGGTCGAGCAGCAATACGACGCCGGGTGCCTGACCGGCCGAAAGAGGGGAGTGAATCATATGGCGAAGAAGCCGAACGCACCGATGACGGTCATCCGCGGTGGCCGTGTGGTCGACATCAAGGGGCATTCAGCGCCGAAAGCCGATATCCTCGTCAATGGCGACACGATCGCCGAAATCGGTCCCAAGGTATCGGCACCCGAATCCGCCATCGTGATCGACGCCAAGGGCAAGCTGCTTCATCCAGGCCTGATCAACGGCCATACCCACAGCCATGGCAATCTCGCCAAGGGCATGGTCGATCGCGTGACCCTGGAGCTTCTCCTGACAGCGGGTCCCTACATGAGCGGCGCCCGCACCCTCGAGGACAAGTACCTGTCGAGCCTGATCGGCGCGTGCGAGATGGTGATGAAAGGCTGCACGGCCGCCTATGACCTGGCGGCCGAGTTTCCCATGCCGACGGCGGAAGGGCTGGCGTCCATCGGACAGGCCTATGCCGATGTCGGCATGCGCGCCATGCTGGCGCCGATGGTGGCCGACACCAGCTTCTTCCAGGCCATCCCCGGCCTCATGGACCAGCTGCCGCCATCGCTGCAGAAGGAGGTCGAGGCCTATCAATTCTCGCCCTACAAGGCGAGCGTGAAGCAGATGAAGAAGGCACTGCATGGCTGGAAGCTCGACCGGCAGGGCGTGCATCTGGCGGTGGCGCCGACGATCCCGCATCATTGCAGCCGGGAGTTCCTGCTGGCCTGCCTGAAGCTTGCCAAGGACTACGATACCGGCCTGCACACCCATGTGTCCGAATCCAAGGTGCAGGTCGTCGCCGGCTACCGGCTCTACGGCACGTCGCTCACCGCCTACATGGATTCGCTGGGCCTGGTCGGGCCGAAATTCACCGTGGCGCATGGTGTCTGGCTCGACGGCGACGACATGAAGCTGCTGGGCGACAAGGGCGCCTCGGTCTCGCACAATCCTGGCTCGAACATGGTGCTGGGCAACGGCATCGCCGACATGCGCGGCATGCTGGATGCCAAGGTCAATGTCGGCATCGGCACCGATGGCGCGAGCTGCTCGGACAATCAGAACATGTACGAGAACATGCGTCTGGCCTCGATGGTCTCGAAAGTGCAGGGGCCCGATAACCGCGAGTGGATCACGACCGAGGAAGTGCTGCACGCGGCGACCGCGGGCAGCGCCCGGGCACTGGGGCTGGGCGACAAGATCGGCAAGCTGGAGGCCGGCTACAAGGCCGACATCGTGTTCCTGGATCTGGGCCACATCAACTGGATCCCGTTCAACGATCCGACGAACCAGATCGTCCACACCGAGGACGGCGCGGCCGTGCATTCGGTGATGGTCGGCGGCCGCATGATCCTCGAGGACCGCAAGCTGCTGAACGTCGACATGGTGCAGCTCGCGCGCCTTGCCGAGAAGGCCCGCGAGCGGCTGGAGCGGGGTCGCAAGCCGGCCAAGGCGCTCTACGACAAGCTCGAGAAGGTGGTGAACACCTTCTGCCCGGGGCTCGCCAAGCAACCGCTACATATCGACCGGTTCGGCGGGAGCCATCACCACGCCTATCACGGTCATCACCACCACTAGGCGGCGGTGACGCCGATCAGCGATTCATGCAGCCAGATCATCGCGGCATAGGCCACGGTGGCGATCACCACGACAAGAAGGTCGTTCTTTGACCAAGCCACCCGGGGCGCGCCCACGTCGCCCCGGCGCTTGACGGCGATGCGGTCATAGACCGCCCAGGCGAGCAGGCTACCGAACAGGAGCATCGAGCCCAGGTCGCCATTCACCAGCAGATGGGAGAGGGCCCACGCCTTGACCGCGACCAGCATGGGATGACGGAGGAGCGACTTGATGCGGCTGGGCGGTGCATAGGTCGCCACGAGCGCCACGAAGGCGAACCACAGGAGGGCTGCCGCGATGGGATGGAAGGCCCGGAAGGGCGGGTTCCAGATCTGGATGTACCCGGCACCGCGATATTGCCCGAAACCAATGGCGATCAAGATTAGGCCGATGGCCGCAATCAGGGAATAGAGGCCCTTGTATCCGCCTTCACCGAGCCGGCCGATCACGGCGGTCCGCGTGCCCCGGAGGGTGGTGAAAATATGGACGCCGATGAAGAGCGCGAGGCCAAGCAGGAGGGTCGACATGTTTCAGCATAGCATGCCGACCCGGGAAGGTTACCGCGACATCTGGGTTACGCCACCGCTGGTGTCGACCGTCACGGCGACTTCGGTGTCGTTCTTGGTCGCGAGCGCCTGCCACGAGCCGTCGTCGCGGCGCTTGAGCTCCTTGATGTTGGTATAGCCGCTCGCCTCGATCTGGGTGCGGGCCGACGTGGCGGTCTGGGCGCTTCCGGGCATGCCGGCTGGCGGGGCGGCCGGGGTGGTGGATTTTCCGGTCGCTGGCGGCATTTGCGCTGCCGCCAAAGAAGCAAAGAGGACGAGGCTGGCGGCGGTCGGGAGGACGAGCTTCATCGGGGCATCCTTCAATTCTGCACAATGTAGGGAGTTAATGCGGAAAGCTGCCGGACGTTGCGGTCTGGAACGCACGCGCGGGCAGGGCGTTTCAATCGTCCAGACCAAGCGTTCGTCGAGGGTCCCGTGAAGATTTTTGCCGCTCTAGTATCGTCGACGCTGATCCTGGCCGTATTCCCGGTGTTCGCTCAGCAGATTGCCTTGGTGCCGGGGAAACCCGACTGCGGTACGACCGAGCCCGATCCCATTCAGATCAGCTGGGACACACCGTGTAAGACAGGCTCCTGGATCTACGAGCCGGGCGTCGGCTGCCGCATCGCCGACTGGCATCCCGATCCGCAAGATAAGGTAACCTGGAGTGCGTCCTGCCGCGCCGCTCTGCGGGAGGGTATGGGCGTGGCCCAATGGACGGAGCATGGCCAGCCAATCGACCGCTTCGAGGGGACCTACCGGAATGGCCGCCGTGAGGGGCTTGGTCGATATTCGTGGAATGGCGAGGACCGGTTCGAAGGCAGCTATGCCAGGGGTCTCCCGAACGGCTACGGGGCCGTGACGGTTTCAGGAGTCACTCTGTCCGGGCAGTGGCGGGATGGCTGCCTCAGGGCAGGCGACAAATCCGTGGCGATTGGGGTTCCATTGGCAAGCTGCGACCAGGCGCCGGAGCCCGAATATGTTGGCGAGACCGCGCAGCTGCCGCCCGATCAGGCGATGTTGAAATAGTGCAGGGCCATCCCGACGAGCCCGGAGGCCACGATCGGATAGGCGGGATTGATTTTCGTCCGCCACAGCAGCAGGAAAACCACCAGGGCGATCACGCCGAAGAAGAACTGCGTGATGGCACCGCGACCCATGATGATGGCGCCCGCCAGCACGAGACCCACGGCGACGGAACCCAAGCCTGTCTGGATGGCGGGCCGCCAGCGCCACGTCGCCAGGTGGGTCCACAGCCGGCCCACGAAGAAGGTCAGCAGGCCGGTCGGCAGGAAGAAGGCCACGAGCGCCACGAGTGCCCCTGGAATATGGGCCACGGTGACGCCGATCGACGCGACCATCATCATGTTCGGTCCGGGCGCGAGCTGGCCCAGGCTGTAGAAATGAAGCAGCTCCGGGAAGGTCACCCAGTGGTAGGTGTCGACCGTGAGTTCCTTCATCTCGGGGAAGGCAGCCATGCCGCCGCCGATGGTGAGCAGCGACAGGTAGGCGAAGACGCCGGCGAGGTCCCACAGCTGCTTCACGGGACGTCCTTGTTGCGTGGCCGATGCCACCAGATGGCGACGATTCCCGCAACGATCAGCGCATAGGGGACTGGCACCTTGAAAAAGGCGACGGCTACGGCGGTGGCGGCCACGAACACATAGTCGGCGTAGGTTTTCAGTGTCTTTGCGCCGAGCTGGACCAGGACGACCAGGATGAGGCCGACCGCACCCGCGGCGATCCCGTGCAGGAAGGCCTTCGACCAGGGACCGTCTCCGCCCGCCCCATAGAGCAGTCCGGCCGCGGTCATCAGACTGGCCCCGGGAATGCACATGCCCAGGGTGGCGACCAGGGCTCCCATGCCGCCGCGCAGGCGGTCGCCCACCAGGATCGACATGTTGGTGGCGTTGAGGCCGGGCAGGGTCTGGCTGATCGACAGCAGTTCGACGAAGGACACATCGTCCAGCCAACGCTGGCGAACGACCAGGCCGGTGCGCAGATAGGCGACCACGCCGCCGCCCAAGCTGGTCGCTCCCATGACCAGAAAGACCCAGAAGAGCTTTCCGAGCGACGGCGGGGGTGGAGGAGTTGCGGCGTCGCTCATTCGTGCGCTTGCGGCGGGTTGCCCTTCAGGCGGTACACGGCGCCGGTCTTGGTCGTGGTCAGCGTCAGCCAGTCGGCGGCGACCTGCTGGAGTTCGAGGAAGAAGCGCTCGCAGTGATTCAGCGACTTGTGCTTGATGTCGGTGGGTCCCGCGAACCTCAGCTGGAAGGCGAACTCGCCGACGAAGGCATGGTGGTCGCCGCGGGCGCGCCACAGGCCGAGATTGGCTGTCGCCGCCGTGTGATGGCCGAAGTCGAGCAGGCAGATATCCTGCAGGAGTTCCTCGACGATCGTCTGGTTGACGAGGGAGATGTCGTTGGGGCCATCACAGGAGATCCCGCTCAGCGTCGGGAAGATCTGGGTCAGTTCCGGCAGCGACATGTTGCCGAGCGAAGACATCACGATACGGGCTGCCTGGGGGGCCTGGCTGAGGCCGAACTCGACATTGTGCGACAGCAGACGCCGGATGCCGCCGATTTTCTCCTTGAGCGGCATTACCTCGAGCTTGAACTTGATCTTGTACTTACCGTCGATGCGCGGCCGTACGTCGAGGGCCTGGGCCTTCTCCATGTTGGCGCTGCGATACTTGAAGACGATCTCGGGATCGCCGATGGCGAAACCGTCCTGATAGGCGATCCGGCGCCGCACGATGAAGTTGTTGTTGTAGAGGTGGTAGCCGCCGGTATCGAGGAACAGGACCTCGCGCACCTCGGGCCGCTGCTGGGACTTCGGCGTGTGCTGATACCCGACGCCCGTGGTTGCCGCAGCACGCTGGACCAGCGCGGCGAACTCCTTGAACACGTGAGCCGAGGTGAAACGATCGGGCTTGAGAATCAGCTTGCACTGCAGATATTGGATTTCGTCGCAGCGGCGGCCGTCTGCATAGAGGCTGTCCTGGCGATCGCCGAGCCACTGCGCGATCTGCCCGTCATCCTGATGTGAATGCATTGTCTCTCCCTGGCGGTACCGTAGCGCCGCCCTATTGCGCTGTCATCTGGGCCGATTGGGTCGCCTTACCGTAGGTCTCGACCTTCCCGTCCGTGAAGCAGACGTAGTAGCGGTCGGACATCGACCACGGCGTGCGGCTCCAGAAATCCCTCAGAACGCTGTAGTAGGCGCAGTCCTTGCCGGGGGTGTAGGTCGATCCCTCGGGCGGTCCCATGACGGAACGGACCTGCTCGCGATCCATTCCTGCCTGGAGGCGCTCGACGTTGTCGCCGTGCACGCAACCGGCCAGCAGCAGGGCGGCCGCAAGCAGGCATGCTGGATACTTCATGGCTTTCTCCTGTGATTAGTAGGGTTGGGCCTCGCCGCCAACAATTGTCGTGCAGGCGGATGGCTGGCGCAATTCCGAACGATGCGGTACGTCCGATGGATGCAAGACCACCCCAGATTTGTCGCGCCGGGCCTCCCGGCTTCGTTGAGCGGCGCCACCGCCGGCATGGCCGAAACGCCTATTTCCGAAGTGGCCATGACCGTGTTCGGAGACCCGGACGTGGTCCCGCTGTGGTTCGGCGAGAGCGATCTCGTGACGCCGGATTTCGTGCGCGACGCCGCGGCCAGGGGCCTGCAGGCGGGGGAGACTTTCTATACCTGGCAGCGGGGCATCCCCGAGCTGCGGAGTGCCCTCTCGGCCTATACCGAGCGGCTCTACCGGATCAAATGCCCGATGGAGCGCCTCACGGTCACCACCGGCGGCATGCAGGCAATCCTGCTGACCTGCCAGCTGCTGCTCGATCCCGGCGACAATGTCGTGATCGTCTCGCCGATCTGGCCGAACATCACATCGGCGACCAGGCTGGTGGGCGGCGTTCCGAAATACGTGGCGCTCGAGCGGACGCCGACCGGCGGCTGGACGCTCGACCTCCAGAAGATCTTCGATGCCGTCGACGACCGCACGCGCGCGATCTTCGTCAACTCGCCGGGCAATCCGACGGGCTGGACGATGTCCACCGAGGAGCAGGCGGCACTGCTGGACTTCGCGCGCAAGCGCGGCGTCTGGATCATGGCCGACGAGGTCTATGCCCGGCTGATCTATACGAAACGGCCCGATGGCCGCCAGGTGGCGCCGTCCTTCCTCGAAGTGGCCGGGCCGGACGATCCGGTCATCGTGCTCAACAGCTTCTCCAAGCCGTGGGCCATGACCGGTTGGCGCCTGGGCTGGCTTACCCATCCGGCGGCGCTGGGCGACCAGTTCGCCAAGCTGGTCCAGATCAACACCTCGGGCGTTCCCGCCTTCCTGCAGAAGGGCGCGGTCGCGGCACTCGAGCAGGGCGACGATTTCGTCCACGAGATGGTCGACCGCTGCCGCGCCGGTGGGGAGCTGGTGTTCCAGCGGCTCTCCGCGCTGCCGAAAGTGAAGATCGCGCGGCCGGACGCCGCCTTCTACGCCTTCTTCTCGGTCGAGGGCGTCAGTGACACGCTGGCCTTCTGCAAGACGATGGCAAAGCAGTACAAGGTGGGCCTGGCCCCTGGCGAGGCCTTCGGCCCGGGCGGGCAGGGCAATGTGCGCCTGTGCTTCGCCTCGAGCGCCGAGCGGCTGAGCAAGGGGCTCGATCGTATCGAAGCCGCCGTCAAGGCGTTGTGATGCCGGCATGCCCGAAACGCCCTCCATCGCGGTCCAGCACCTCCGCAAGGTGTATGGCGAGATCGTCGCGGTCGACGATCTGAGCTTCTCGGCGCCGCGCGGCGCCGTGCTGGGGCTGCTCGGCGGGAACGGCGCGGGCAAGACGACGACCATCGCCATGCTGCTCGGGTTGCTGGAGCCGACCGGCGGCAGCATCGAGATCCTGGGCATCGACATGCTGCGGCGCCGATATGCGGCGCTGCCGCGGATGAATTTCTCCTCGCCCTATGTCGACCTGCCGCATCGCCTGACGGTGCGCCAGAACCTGCAGTTCTACGGCCGGCTCTATGGCGTGAAGGACCTGCGGCACCGCATCGAGGAGATCGCGGAGCACATGCAGGTCTCGGCCTTCCTCGACCGCCCGGCGGGCAAGTTGTCGGCCGGCCAGAAGACGCGCGTGGCGCTGGCCAAGGCGCTGATCAACCGGCCGGACGTGCTGCTGCTCGACGAGCCGACCGCCTCGCTCGACCCCGACACGGCCGACTGGGTGCGCGGCTACCTCGAATCCTACCAGCACGAAACCCACGCCACGATCCTGCTCGCCTCGCACAACATGGCCGAGGTCGAGCGGCTGTGCGACGACGTCATCCTGCTGCAGGCCGGCAAGGTCTTCGAGCGCGGCAGTCCGCGCGAACTGCTGGAGCGGTTCGGCCGCGAGGACATGGAGGAGGTGTTCCTCGACATGGCGCGCGGCCGGGGACGCGGGCTCGATGCGCTCAAGCGCGACGGGAGCACGTCATGACCGGTTCTCTCCAGCGCATCTATGCCCTGGTGCTGCGCCACATCTATCTCTGGCGCAGCTCCGTGATGCGTCTGGTCGATTCGATCTACTGGCCGGCCGTGCAGATGGTGATGTGGGGCTTCATGACCCAGTACCTCCTGCCGCAGGCCTCGTTCGTGGCGCAAGCCGCCGGCGTGCTTCTGTCGGGGCTGCTGCTGTGGGAGGTCGTGGTCCGCGGCAATCTCTCGCTCTCGATCGCCTTCCTGGAGGAGATCTGGTCGCGCAATCTCGGCCATCTCTTCGTCAGCCCGATCCGCTCCTGGGAGTTGGCCGCCGGCATTATCGTCGCGTCGCTGCTGCGTACCCTCCTGGGCATGATCCCGGTGTCGCTGATGGCCTGGGCGTTCTTCGGCTATTCGATCTACACGCTCGGCCTGCCGCTGCTCGCCTTCTTCGTGATCCTGCAGATGTTCTCCTGGTCGATCGGGCTCGCCATGTCGGGCCTGGTCATGCGGGTGGGGCAGAGTGCGGAGAGCTTTGCCTGGGCGGCCGTGTTCGTGCTGATGCCGGTGAGCGGGGTCTACTATCCGATCACCGTGCTGCCGCACTGGCTGCAGGTCATCGCCTGGGGATTGCCGCCGGCCTATATCTTCGAGGGAATGCGCTCCATCATGCTGGAGAAGACGGTCCATTGGGACATGCTGGCGGTCGCTTTTGGCCTGTCGGCCGTCTACCTCGTGATCGGCTTTCAGGTCTTCCAGTGGTTCTTCCGCTCTTCGCGCCGGGCCGGTTCCCTCCTTGGGCAAGGCGAGTAGAATAGGGACGTTTCCGGAGGTGAGTGATGTTCAAGCACGTGATGGTTCCCGCCCTTCTATCGCTCGCCGCCGCAGCGTGTTCGACCGTCGACAAGTTGGGCAGTGAGCCGATTACGCCGCCCAAGCCGGTGCCGGCCTGGTCGAGTGTCTACACTGTCCCCTATGACGCGATGGTGGGGTGCCTTGCGGCCCCGGCGGCCAGCGGCTTCGTGGTCAACATCGAGCCTTCATCGGCGCCTGGCACGACAACGGTCCTGTACGTGCCGCAGAGCGCGCCCCAGGCGGAATCGCGTTACGTCGTGAAGCGCGTGCCCGACGGTACGATCCAGGTCGACTGGATCCGCGTCGGCACGGTGGGTGGTCTCGACTGGCTCGACGTCCAGGCCCGCCAGCGCGCCAATCGCTGCGGCGGGATCGGCTGATCGGCTACCGCGCGTTCAGTACCGCCGTACAGGCCGCCGGCAACTTGGGCCGGTAGGGCTTGGGCGGGGTGGTCGGCGGAACGACCGGCGCCTTGCGGAACCACGAGTCGAGCGCCTCTCCGCAGCCGTCGTCCTGCGCATAGTCGGCCTGCGGCTGGCACTGCGGATTGCCCGGCGGGCAATAGAGGCGGACATGAAAATGCGAGTCGTGCCCGTACCAGGGGACCAGCTTGCGCAGCCAGGAGCGGTCGCCGCCGACCGTCTGACAGAGCCGCTGCTTGATCCACTTGTTGACGAACATGCGGTCCAGGTTCGGCATCTGCGCCGCCGTCCTCAGCAGGAAGACGTGCTGCTCGTTGAAGACCGAGTCGTCGATGCCGCTGTCGTCGGCCAGCACCAGCGAACGCAGGCGTGGATTTTCCCGATCGGCGGGCGTGCGACGTGGTCCGGGCTGGCGCTCGAACCAGATGTCGGCGTCGAGGCCCACCTGGTGGCTGGCATGGCCGGACGGGGCGGGACCGCCGCGCGGCTGGCCGATGTCGCCGATGTAGAGATGGGCCTGGCCGGCGGCCCGGATCTTCTCCGACAGCGTCTTGATGAACTCGATCGTGACCGGCTGGCCCCAATAGCGATTGCGGCTGACCCGGATGGCCTCGTAGCCCGGACCTTCCAGGGGCAGCGCCTGGGCGCCCTGCAGGCATCCGGCGGTATAGAACCCAATGGATTGTGTCGGGCCGGGCGCCGGCGTCATGACGGTGGCCCAGTCGTCGGCGCGGGCCGCGTTCGTCAGGGAAAGGAGAGCCGCGAGGAGCGGAACCGCGAAGCGCATCATCTTGTTGGCACGATAGTCGCTCGCTAAGACTTTGCCCATGGCCGACTACGAGTTCCTCGAGATCGAACGGCAGGGCGCCGTCACCTTCCTGACACTGAATCGCCCGCAGCGGCGCAATGCGCTGACGCACCGGATGATGCTGGAACTGGAGGACGCCTTCGTCGGCGTCGCCAGCGATGCGGCGTGCCGCGTGCTGGTCCTTCGCGGGGCGGGCGGGCATTTCTGCGCCGGCGGCGATCTCGACACGATGGCCGACCTGCCGTCTGTACCGCCCGGTGGCACGGACCCGCTGCTCCCGAGCTATCGCCAGTTCGGCAATGCATTGTTGGCGTTGGAAGCGCTGCCGCAAGCCACCATCGCGGTGGTCGAAGGCTCGGCGGTTGGGGCCGGTTTTGGCATGGCCTGCTGTTCGGATGTCGTGATCCTGCGCGGCGACGCCCGCTTCGGCATTCCCGAACCCAGGGTCGGCTTCATCCCCTCGCAGATCATTCCCTTCCTGGTGCGGCGCCTCGGCGAGGGGCCGGTGCGCGACCTCGCCGTCACCGGGAGGGTCATCGATGCCGCGGAGGCCTACCGTCTCGGGATCGGCCGCCATCTCTGCGCGGCCGGCGCCGAGGTCGAGGTGGCGCTGCAGGGCCTGCTGGATGACGTTCTGAAGATGGAGCCCAAGGCGCTGGCCGTGGCCAAGCGGCTGGTCCTGTCCTGCGCGAAGAAGGATGATCTCGACGTGCTCGACGAGGCGGCGGCCAATCTGGTCGGGCTGCTGCGTCAACCGGAGGCGGCCGAGGGCATCCGGCATTTCATGGCGAAGACGACGCCCTCCTGGGCCAAGAGGTAGACATGCGAAACTATCGCCACATCGAAGTGAGGCCGATCGCGGGGGCGCTGGGCGCTGAAATCCACGGCGTCGACATGGCGCGGGATCTCGATGCGGAGGTCGTGGCCGAAATGCGCCAGGCCTTGCTCGACCATCTCGTGATCTTCCTGCGCGGCCAGACGGTGACTCCGCTGCAGCAGCTGGCCTTTGCGCGGAAGTTCGGCGAACCGGTCGAGTATCCGCAGCTCAAGGGGCTGCCGGAATCGCAGATGATCACGCCGGTGGTGAAGCTCGAACACGAGCGCAACAATTTTGGCGGCATCTGGCACTCCGACACGACCTATCTGCCGGTCCCGCCGATGGGCAGCATGCTGCTGGCGCGCGAGGTGCCGCCGTTCGGCGGCGACACGATGTTCGCCAACCAGTACCTTGCCTACGAGGCGCTGTCGGATGGGCTGAAGGCGACGCTGGATGGCTTGATCGGGGTCAGCTCCTCGGCCAAGGCCGACGTCACCAAGACCCGCGAGGACCGCATGAAAGCGGCCGGTGCCGAGCTGAAGGTGATGACGGCCGAGCATCCGATCGTGCGGACCCATCCGGAAACCGGCCGCAAGGCGCTCTACACGTCAGACGCCCACACCGCGCACATCAAGGGCTGGACCGAGAAGGAGAGCCTGCCGCTGCTGCGCTTTCTGTGGGAGCACCAGACGCGGCCCGAATTCACCTGTCGCTTCCGCTGGGAACCCGGCTCGCTGGCCTTCTGGGACAATCGCTGCGCGATGCACAATCCGATCAACGACTATCACGGCTTCCGGCGCATCATGCACCGGATCACGCTGGCCGGCGACAAGCCGCGATAGGGGGAGAGGGGCATGTCCGGAGCGGGAGGTTTGCTGGCCGTATTGCTGCTGGTCGCGGCCAACGGATTCTTCGTGGCCGCCGAATTCGCGCTGGTGGCCGTGCGTCGCAGCCGCGTCATCGAACTCGCCGCCTCGGGGCGGATCAACGCCAAGGCGCTGGTCCGCGCCCTCGACCATCTCGATTCCAACCTTGCCGCAACACAGCTCGGCATCACCATCTCGTCACTGGCACTGGGCTGGATCGGCGAGCCGGCGATCGCCCACCTGATCGAAGAGCCTCTGGCGCACCTGTGGGGCACGACGGCTGGCATCAGCGCCTACGCGATTGCGGTCGGCATCTCCTTCCTGCTGATCACGGCGCTGCACATCGTGCTGGGCGAGCTGGCGCCCAAGAGCCTCGCGCTCCAGCGCAGCGAGGCGACGGCACTGTGGGTGGTGCGGCCGCTCAGCCTGTTCAGGTGGCTTCTCAGCCCCGCTATCCTCGTGCTGAACGGGATGGGAAATCTCGTGCTGAGATTGTGCGGCCTGCGGCCTGGAACAGGGGAGGAATCCCTGCATTCGCCTGGTGAGCTGAAGCTGCTGGTCGAGGCCAGCCAGGATGCCGGCCTGCTGCAGGACGCCCAGGAAGAGGTCATGGTACGCGCCCTCGAGATCGGCAATCGCCGGATCGGCGAGATTATGACACCGCGCACCGAACTCGACTGGATCGACATGAACGACGGGCATGACGAGATCGTGCGGACGGTGTTGGAAAGTCCCTACGAGCAGATGCTCGTAGGCCAGGGCAGCATCGACAATCTGCTGGGCACCGTCACCAAGACGGAGCTGTTGAACCAGACGCTGCGCGGCGGCGCGATCGATCCGGGCGCGGTGGTCGCCGTGCCGCTGATGGTCCACGAGGCCATGCCGATCTTCAAGGTGCTGGAGCAGTTCAAGAAGTCGCCGGTGCGGCTCGCGGTGGTCGTCGACGAGTATGGTGGCATCGAGGGAATCGTCACGCAGGCCGACCTGCTGGAAGCATTGGCCGGCGACCTCCCGGAGGCCGTGGGCGAGGACCCCGACGTCTACGAGCGCGAGGACGGCTCGCTGCTGATAGACGGCATGGCGCCGGTGCACGCGACCCTCGACCGGCTGCAGCTCAAGAAGCTGCCGGTCAGCACCAGGTTCCATACGATCGCCGGCTTTGCGTTGGCCCAGCTCGGGCACCTGCCGGTGGCCGGCGAGCAATTCACCTACGAGGACTGGACCTTCGAGATCGTCGACATGGACGGGCGGCGCATCGACAAGCTCCTCGTGCGCCGCACGCCGACTCTCGAGGCCTGACCGTCAGCGCGCCGACGGGGGCGACAAGGTCAGCGTGCCGATGGCGCTGCGGGCCGTCTCGGCGCGGGTGCCGCCGATGTTGATGTAGGCGAGCTCCTGCCAGGGTTCGACGAAGTTGCGGGCCCATGGCGACAGCATGTTTCCGGACTGTCCGAGCGGCGTCGCGAAACGGCTGTTCTCGAGATCGCTGAAATCGTAGATGCCGCGATAGCCGGCGCCGTGAACGGCGTCGAAGGGCCGGTCGCCGCGGAACGAGGGCGAGGCCCGGTTGAGCGTCTGGTTGCCGCCATCCGACGGGTAGCGGACCGAGGCGAGGTCGCGCAGCAGGGGAATGCCGTCGAACAACGGGTGGCGATGCACGGCCAGATGCTCTCGACCCCATTGCCACTTGGTCATGTCGGGCCCCTGGCGCCGTGCGATCCAGTCGAGCGCCCGGTCCAGAGCCAGGGCGATCGCGTCCTCGCAGGACTCGGTCTGGCGAGTGCCGCCATCGTCGCACCAGCCCGGCTTGTCGCGCAGGATGCGCACCAGCAGGGGGACGTTGGGCACGGCCAGGGAGGCGTAAAGATCCTGGCCCAGTTCGTCGCCCAACAGTCCCTTCTGGAGTTCTGCGAGCCAGGCATCGTAAATCAGCGGCTCGGGCCGGCTCGCCAGCATGAACATGTTCCACCGCGCGAGCCGCTCGCGGGCCTGGGCGGCGCGGGCGTTGCGCGGCGTGCCCTTCAGCAGGTAGGGCAGCATCTCCGCGGCGTCGAGCGTGAGATTGTCGGCCTGCATGACGATCATGCCGTAGACCGGATGCCGCTGGACCTCGCCGAGCAGTTGCGCGGCGCGGCGCTGGCGATAGGGTTCGGCCCAGTCCCGGCTGATGAAGTGACGGTAGTCGTCAGGCACGAGCCGGCCGTTGGCGTTGACGATCACGCCGACCCCCGGATTGTAGACTCTCGGCAGGTCGTCGAACGGCACGTAGCCTGCCCAGTCGAACTCCGAGGTCCAGCCCGGCACCGGCATCGAGCCGTCGCCCTTGCGTCGGATCGGCACACGTGCCGGCGAGATCAGGCCGATGTTCCCCGACGTGTCGGCATAGACCATGTTCTGCATCGGGGAGACGATGCGCCGGGCCGCCGCCAGGAAATCCTCCCAGTTCTGCGCCGAGCCGATGCGGGCGAAGCCCTCGGCAGAAGTGTCGGCGCCGTCGAGGGCGGTGGCCTGTAGTGCCAGGACATGTCCCTGCGGCGTGAGATTGTCGCCGCGGCGGACGAAGTCGTCGATTACTGGTCCGTGCCGTGTCTCGCGCACGCGCATCGTGATCGGATCGCCCCAGGCGACCTTGATCGTCTCGTCGCGCACTGCGAAGGGGCGGGCGCCGTCGGGCGTGATGTAGCGGTTGGGGTCGGTCGGATCGACGCGCTCGACGAAGACGTCCTGGCTGTCGAGGTTGGTGGTCGTGAAGCCCCAGCCGATGGTGCCGTTGTGGCCCAGCACCACGGCGGGCGATCCTGGCGAGGTGGCGCCGCGGATGTCGAAGCCCGGACCGACCAGGCGGGCGAGGTACCAGACGCCGGGGAAGGAGAATCCGAGATGCGGGTCGTTGGCGAGAAGGGGACGTCCCGACACCGCATGGGCGCCCGACAGGACCCACTCGTTCGAGGCCTCGCGCTTGCGCGTCACCTCGTTGTCGGTACCGCGGAAGATACGGTCGAGGTCGATGTCCTTGGTCGCCGCCATGACCATCGACAGGGTCGAATCCTTGCTGTCGCCGGACGGCTCGATCAGGAATTTCACCCCGTCCTCGCCGATCTTCTGAGAGAGGCGCAGGCGGAGAAGCTCGGCCCGCCAGTTGCCGTCGAGGCCGAGTGCCATGAGCTTGGCCCAGACCAGCGAATCGGCCGGGCGCCATGGCTCGGGGCGGTAGCGTCCGCCGGACAGGAGCTTGATCAGCGAGAGTTCCAGACCGTACTGCTGGGCATCGTTTGAAATCCAGGCATTCACGCCCGCCGCATACGCCTCCAGCCGGGTGCGCATCGCGGGCGAAAGCGCGCCCACGCTCTCCGTGGCGCGACGGTAGACGCCCAGACCGCGCATCGTGCGGTCGCTGTCGACCAGGCCCTGGCCGACCACGGCCGGCGGTACGAGTTCCGCCAGACGTCCCTGGCCGATGCGGCGCATGAGCTCCATCTGCCAGAACCGGTCCTGGGCATGGACATAGCCCAGGGCGAAGGACGCGTCCTCGATCGATCCCGCGATGATGTGCGGTACGGCATTCTTGTCGCGCAGGATCTCGACCGGAGCCTTGAGGCCTGTCGCCTCGAGCTGGCCGGCATAGCTTGGCAGGGCCCCGCGCACATGGAAGTAGGTGCCGGCCACGAAGACCGCGAGAGCCAGCGCCGTACCGAGCAGGAACTTTCCGAGAAAGGCTGCGACGCGGACCAACAGCCTCACCGGCTCAACCGCCCAAGGAGGAGAGGATCGCGTCGCGGTCGGCGTCGAGGTCCGGCGCGGCCGGGCGGGTGGTCGGATCGGGGAAGGCCGACATCTTCAGCGGATTGCCTGCCAGTTTCAGCGTGCCGCCGCTGCCATCCGGTACATCGACCAGCATGTTGCGCGCCGCGACCTGAGGATGCTCAATCGCCTGTGCGATGTTGTTGATCGGACCGCACGGCACGCCGCCCTTGGACACGACGCCGATCCAGTGCTCGGTCGTGTTGGTTTTCAGGACCGACTCGATTTCCTCTTTCAGCTTCTTCTGGCTCTTCTGGCGTAGCGCGTTCGACTTGTAGGCGGGATCGGTCGCCATGTCGGACCGGCCGAGCGCCTCGCACATCTTGATGAACAGGCTGTCGTTGCCCGCTGCGATGATCATCGAGCCGTCGGAGGTGGCGAAGGCTTCGAAGGGGGTGATGGTCGGGTGCCGCGCACCGAGCGGACCGGGGATTTCCTTCTCGACCGTGTAGCGCATGATCGCGTTTTCGAGCAGCGCGAGCTGGCAGTCGAACATCGCGATGTCGACCTTGGTGGACTCTCCGGTCTTGAGACGGTGGACGAGCGCCGCATTCACGGCGACGGCGGTGTAGAGCCCGGCGCCGATGTCGCCGATCGACATGCCCACGCGGCTCGGCGGCTGGCCCTCGTTGCCGGTGATGCTCATCATGCCGCCCTGGCCCTGCATGACCATGTCATAGGCGGGATCCTTGGAGTTCGGGCCAGTGTGGCCGAAGCCCGACGCCGAGGCGTAGATCAGCTTGGGATATTTGGCGTGCAGCGTCTCCCAGCCATAGCCCAGCTTCTCCATGGTGCCGGGGCGGAAATTCTCGACGACGACGTCGGCCTTCTCGAGCAGCTTCTCGAAGATCTTGCGGTGCTCGTCGTTCTTGAGGTCGAGCGCAATGCTCTCCTTGCCGCGGTTCACCGAGGCGAAATAGGTCGACTTGCCGTTGACGAAGGGACCGTAGGCGCGGGCGTCGTCGCCCCCCTTGGGCGGCTCCACCTTGATTACCCGGGCGCCCATTTCGGCCATCAGAAGGGTACAGTAGGGGCCCGCCAGGATGCGGGAGAGATCGACGACGAGAATGCCCGACAGCGGGCCCTTGATATTCTGGGTCATGTCCGGTTCTTAGCCAGTGGATCGCCGCGAATCCAGCCACACATTGACCGCTGCCGCCGAGATCACGATGACGCCACCGAACAAGGTGAGATCGTCCGGCTTTTCGCCATCGAACAGCCACACCCAGACCGGTCCCAGCACCAGTTCGAGCAGTCCGAGCAGGGCGGCCTGCGCCGCCGGGATGCGCCGGAGGCTCGCCATGTAGAGCAGCAGCCCGACCGCGAGCTGCCCTGGGCTCAGGGCAAACAGCCACGGAAGCTGCGCCCAGGTGACGTTCTCGGGGTGGGCGAAGGGCAGCGCCACCAGGCCGGAAATCAGGCCGGCCAGCCAGATCGAGGGCGTCATGCCGATGTCGCGCCGATGGCGGACCACGACGTAGTTGCCGCTCATGCACAACACGACGATGAAGGCGACGGCCATACCCGCGAGGGCGCCGGGCTGCAGGGAGCCGGCGACGCTGATCGCCAGGCCGGCGACCGCCGCGAGCATGGCAAGGACGGTGTGGCGGTGCAGCGGCTCGCGCAGGAACAGGCGCGCCGCAATGGCGGTGATGAAGGGCGTGGCGCCGAACATGATCAGCACGTTGGCGACCGGCGCCAGCCCCAACGCCAGGATGAAGCTCACGAAGCTGCCCGCGAGCAGGACGGCGCTGAGCAGCAGCGCGGGTCCGCCATTGCGGATGTCGATCATCACCTGCCGGCGTTGCCAGATCAGCAGCGGCAGCATGGTGCCGACGAGGAGGGCGGAGCGCCAGAAGGAGACGTCCCAGGCGGGGAGGTCGATCCGTCGCACGATGACTCCCGCCGTGCTGAAGGCAATGGCGGCGGCGACGGCGAAGAGCACTCCGAGCAGAGAGGAACTTGGCAAGGTAGCGAGCGTTTTCATCCGAACCAAAGTGTGAATACGGACCCCCCGTGCCCCCGTCCATCGATTCCCTCGATTTGCCGCCATTCAAGCCACGGTTTCCGTGGTGGGGCCCCGATCTCCAGACCATCGCCATACGGCTGACGTCGGCCCGCGTGTGCGATCTCGCACCGCATACGAGCGAGCGCATGGCTTTTGCGATGGGCGACCGCACCGGCGACATTCTGCTCGGCATGCTCGACCATCCGGTCGAACCGGTGGTGGAGCGTCCGCTGGCGGTCCTCATTCACGGGCTGACCGGGAGCGAGAACAGCGCCTACATGCTGAATGCAGCACGTCACCTGCTGGACGGGGGATATCGCGTCCTGCGGCTCAATCTGCGCGGTTGTGGGCCTTCGCGGCCACATTGTCGCGAGCATTATCACGTCGGCCGGACCGCCGATTTTCGCCGTGTTCTGTCCCAGCTTCCAGAGGACCTGACGGGCAACGGCATTGTTGCCATCGGCTATTCGCTGGGCGGTGCCATGCTGCTCAAGTATCTGGGCGAGGAAGGGTCCTTCTCGCCGCTGCGCGGTGCGGCAACGATCTGCGCGCCGATTGATCTGGCGCGGACCTGCAAGCACATGATGCGGGCGCGCAACTGGCTCTATCACACGTATCTGCTGAACGACATGAAGGCGGAAGCGCTGGCGCCCGGCGCGCTGACCTCGCCCGAAGAGCGCGAGGTCATCCGGTCGGCCCGCAGCGTGTGGGAGTACGACGACAGGTTCATCTCGCCGCGCTACGGCTTCCGCGGTGCCGAAGATTACTACGAACTCTGCTCGCCGCTGGCCTTCATGCCCGAGATTCGCGTTCCGACGATGGTCATTGCCTCGTGCGACGATCCGTGGATTCCCGTCGAATACTATCGCGAGTTCAATTGGTCCGAGAATCCGTCGCTGGTGCCGCTGATGCCGCCCGCCGGTGGGCATATCGGCTTCCATGCGCATGACAGTGCGCGGCCCTGGTGCGACCTTGCCGTGGAGAAATTCTTCGACCGGCTTGATATCATCGAGGCGTGAGCCTCGACCTCCCGCCGTTCCGTCCGCGTTTCCCCTGGTGGGGCCCCGATCTCCAGACTCTCGCCAATTTCCTGAGGCCGCCCCCGAAAGAGCTGGCGCCGCATACGTCGGAGCGGCTGACCGTCGAACTGCGCGATGGGACGGGCGATCGGCTGGCCTGCATGCTGGACCGCCCGTCGGTGCCGGCGCCGAACAAGCCCCTCACGATCCTGATCCACGGACTGACCGGATCACAGGAGAGTTCCTATGCGATCAGCATGGCCCGTTGTCTGCTGGACGCCGGAGAGCGTGTCCTGCGGGTGAACCTGCGGGGAGCGGGGCCGTCGCGCGCGACCTGCGCTGGCCAGTACTATGCCGGCCGGAGCCAGGATTTTCGCAACCTTCTGGCGAACCTCCCCACTGGACTGAAGACGGACGGCGTCCGGGCCGTCGGCTATTCGCTCGGGGCAGCGATGCTGCTTAAATATCTGGGTGAGGAGGGCGAGGCCGCTCCCGTCCTCGCCGCGGCGGCGATCTCGGCACCGATCGACCTGTCTGCGACCTGCAGCCGGATGCTTCAACGGCGCAACGCTGTCTATCATCGCCACCTCCTTCGACAGATGAAGGTCGAGGCCACGGCACCGGGTGCGCGCCTGGAGGAAAGCGAGAGGTCCGCCATTCTCGGATCCCGCACCATCCGGGAGTACGACGACGTCTTCATCGCGCCGCGTCACGGGTTCGCCGGGGCGGACGATTACTACGAGCGCTGCAAGCCGGTTCGCTTCATGGGAAGGATCCGCGTGCCAACCCTGGTGCTGGCGGCGCTGGACGATCCGTGGATTCCGGGCGTGCTCTACAGCCGCTACGATTGGATGAGCAACAAGGCACTGGTACCTTTGCTGCCGAAGCAGGGTGGGCATGTCGGCTTCCACGGCACGGGCTGCCGGCTTCCCTGGAGCGACCGGGCCGCAGCACAGTTTTTCGAGGTCAAGTCCGCATGACGCGACAAGAGGGCGGACTGGACGCCTTGAACTTCTTTCTGGCCGACGTCCGTGACGGGCTGGGACCCTATCTCGCCATCTATCTTCTCACGGTCCAGAAGTGGGACGCCGCCAGCATCGGCCTCGTCATGTCGATCGGCGGCGTCGCGACGATCCTGGCCCAGACGCCGGCGGGCAACTTCATCGACGTCACCCGCTACAAGCGCGCCGCAATCATCGTCGCGGCGCTCCTCGTGACCGCCTGTTGCCTCGCCCTGCCGATCGCTCCCGGTTTCCTGCCCGTCGCGATCGCCCAGTCTCTGGCCGGTGTTGCGAGTTCGATCTTCGCGCCGGCGATCGCGGCGATCACGCTGGGCATCATGGGGCCACGGGCATTCACGCGGCGCACGGGCCGCAACGAGGCTTTCAACCACGCGGGCAACGCGGTCGCCGCCGTCATTGCGGGGGCGGGCGCCTACGTCATGGGTCCGATCGCAGTCTTCTATCTGATGGCCGGCATGGCCATCGCCAGTGTCGCCGCGACCCTCGCCGTGCCTGGCAGTTCCATCGATCACGACGTGGCCCGTGGTCTGGATGACGGCAGCCATCATGGTCATGCCAGGCCTGCCGGCCTGTCGGTCCTGCTGGAGAACCGGCCGCTGCTGATCTTTGCCGGCTGCGTCGTGCTGTTCCACTTCGCCAATGCGGCGATGTTGCCGCTCGTCGGCCAGAAGCTCGCCCTGGCCAATGAGGGACTGGGAACGACGCTGATGGCGGCCTGCGTCGTCATCGCCCAGCTCGTCATGATACCTGCCGCCTTGATTGTCGGTGCCAAGGCCGACGATTGGGGACGCAAGCCGCTGTTCCTCGCCGGCTTCCTGATTCTGACGCTGCGGGGGGCGCTCTACCCGCTCTCGGACGATCCCTACTGGCTGGTGGGCGTCCAGGCGCTGGATGGCGTTGGCGCCGGCATTTTCGGTGCGCTGTTTCCGGTTGTGGTCGCAGACCTGACGCGTGGTACCGGCCGATTCAACGTCAGCCAGGGCGCCATCGCGACGGCGCTGGGGCTCGGGGCGGCGCTCAGTGCGACTTTTGCCGGACTGATCGTCGTGACGGCCGGCTACTCGGCGGCGTTCCTCGCCCTGGCCGGGATCGCGGGCATCGGCCTGCTGATCTATGCCGCCTCCATGCCCGAAACCAGGCCTCATTCAGGACATGATGCGGCGGTGATCATCGGGCAGGCGAGGCCGTCGTGAGGAAAATGCGAGATGGGTGAGGCGGAGCCAATGGTGATGATCGTGGGCGTGGCCTGTTCGCTGGTCGCACTCGTCCTGGCATGGCGAGCCTACCGCGGCGCGTCGGAAGAGCAGGAACGCCGCAGGCGCGAGCGCGAGGATCGCGACCAGCGCTAGGACAGGACCAGCGGTTCGGTGGGCGGCCCGTCGTGCAGAAGGGCAGCGAAGCGGGTGCCGAGGTCGGTAGGTTCGAAGCGCTCGGTCGAAGCGGCGATCTCGTCGGCCGTCCACCAGCGATGGCCGAGCGTCCAGCTTCGTTCCTTCTCGTCGAGCCCCGACGTGTCGATCTCGCTGCGGTCGGTGCGGGCCAGGAAGAAACGCTCCCGGTGCAGAACCTCCTTGCCGCGCCAGCTCATGATCCGCTCGCGCTTCCAAATCCAGCGGGGCGTGTCGATCACCGGCAGCTTGGTCTCTTCGCCCGCCTCTCGCACCGCGGCCTGCGCATAGTCCTCGCCCGGATCGACCATGCCGCCGATCATCACCCAGAAGGGATCGAAGAAGGGTTTGGCCGGATCGAAGACCTGGGGATCGTGGACGTTGAACAGGAACAGCCGGTCCTGCGGATCGAGCAGGATCAGCCGGGCCGAGGGACGCTCAATCATTTGGATTTGAGCAGCCGTGCCGCGTCGATCGCGCCATAGGTCAGGATGCCGTCGCAGCCGGCCCGCTTGAAGCCGGTCAGCGTCTCGATCAGCACCTTGTTCCAGTCGAGCCAACCGCGATCGGCGGCACCTCTCAGCATCGCGTACTCGCCGCTCACCTGATAGGCGTAGGTCGGCACGCCGAACGTGTCCTTCACGCGCCGCACGATGTCGAGGTAGGGGAGGCCAGGCTTCACCATCACCATGTCGGCGCCTTCCTCGATGTCGAAGCCCACTTCGCGCAGGGCCTCGTCCGAGTTGGCATAGTCCATCTGGTAGGTCTTCTTGTCGCCCTTCAGCGCGCCGGAGCTGCCGATGGCATCGCGGAACGGATTGTAGAAGGCCGACGCATACTTGGCGGCATAGGACATGATCTGCTCGCGCTGGAAGCCCCTGGCGTCGAGGGCCGCGCGAATGGCGCCGATGCGGCCGTCCATCATGTCCGAGGGCGCCTGGATGTCGGCGCCGGCCTCGGTCTGGACGATCGCCTGCTTGACCAGCGCCTCGACCGATTCATCGTTCAGGATGCGACCGTCGCGCACGATGCCGTCATGGCCATCGCTGTTGAACGGGTCGAGCGCCACGTCGCAGACGATCCCGATGTCCGGAACCGCCTTTCTGACCGCCGTAATGGCGCGGCAGACGAGATTGCCCGGATTGTAGGCCTCGCGCGCGTCCGGCGTTTTCGCCTTCGGGTCGGTCTCCGGGAAGATCGCGACGGCGGGAATGCCGAGGTCGCGGGCTTCCCTGGCCGCTTCCGCGAACAGGTCGATCGAAAGACGATCGACGCCCGGCATGGAGGCGACCGGCGTGCGGCTGTTCTGGCCCTCCTGGACGAAGACCGGCCAGATCAGGTCGTCGACCGAGAGCTTGTTCTCGGCGACCAGGCGACGGGACCATTCCTCGCCGCGGTTGCGGCGCAGGCGGGTCGTGGGATAGCGGCCGAGGGTCGTGAAACGGGCAGACATGAATGGCCTTATCGCGCGAACGGGTAGGGGCCGCAATGCGGCTCCTTTTCCTGCAGAAAGCCGGCGCCAGAGTTGATACGGTCCCGTCGATGGATTTCACGCTTTCAGAAGACCAGCAGGCCTTCCGCGATACGGCCCGGCAGTTCGCGACCGACCGCATGCTGCCGCACGCCGCGCGCTGGGATGCCGAGAAGATTTTTCCGGAGGAGGTGCTGCGGGAGGCCGCTTCCCTCGGCTTCGGCGGCATCTACGTGCGCGACGATGTCGGCGGCAGCGGCCTCGGCCGGTTCGATGCGGCCCTCATCATGGAGGAGCTTTCGGCGGCCTGCCCCAGCACGGCGGCCTACATCTCCATCCACAACATGGCGGCGTGGATGATCGACGCCTTCGGCGACGACGACCAGCGCCGGCGCTTCCTGCCCAGGCTCTGCTCCATGGAGCATTTCGCCAGCTACTGTCTGACCGAACCGGGCGCCGGCTCCGACGCGGCAGCGTTGGCGACAAGGGCGGAGCTGCAAGGCGATCACTATGTGCTGAACGGCAGCAAGGCCTTCATTTCGGGCGGTGGGCGCAGCGACATCTACGTGGTGATGCTGCGCACCGGCGGCCCGGGCGCCAGCGGCGTCTCGACCCTGGTGGTCGAAGCGGGGACGCCCGGCCTCTCGTTCGGCAAGCAGGAGAACAAGCTCGGCTGGAACAGCCAGCCGACGGCCTCGGTGATCTTCGAGAATTGCCGGGTGCCAGTGGCCAACCGGCTCGGGCCGGAAGGCCACGGCTTCAAGATCGCGATGATGGGTCTCGACGGCGGACGCATCAATATCGGCGCCTGCTCGCTGGGCGGCGCGCGCGCCTGCCTCGAGACGGCCTCGCGCTACGTGGTGGAGCGCAAGCAGTTCGGCAAGCCGCTGGCCGACTTCCAGGCCACGCAATTCAAGCTCGCCGATATGGCGACCGAGCTCGACGCCGCGCGGCTCCTGATCTGGCGGGCGGCCTCGCTGCTGGACGCCAAGTCGCCCGAGGCGACGCAGGCCGCGGCCATGGGCAAGCGCTTCGCGACGGATGTGGGCTTCCGCGTGGTCAACGAGGCGCTGCAATTGCATGGCGGATACGGCTACTTGAAGGATTTCCCGCTGGAGCGCTATCTCCGCGACCTGCGCGTGCACCAGATCCTCGAAGGCACCAACGAGATCATGCGCGTGATCATTTCCCGCCGTCTGTTGATGAGTTGAAAGCATGTCCGAAGCTGAAATTCTGTTCGATGTGAAGGATGGGCTGGGCGTCATGACGCTCAACCGCCCGAAGGTCCTCAACTCCCTGTCGCACGGCATCATCCTCGAGATGGAAAGGGTCATGCCGGAGTGGGAGAAGGATCCTTCCGTCAAGGCGGTGGTGCTGCGCGGCGCCGGCGACCGGGCCTTTTCTGCCGGCGGCGACGTGGCGGGCCTCTATCGCGAGATGCGAGACAATCCGTCGGGCACGCTGCGGCGCGACTTCTTCCGCGACGAGTACATCGTAAACCGTCGCATCTACCGCTACGCCAAGCCGTGGATCTCGTTGATCGACGGCATCAACATGGGCGGCGGTGTCGGCCTTTCGGCGCACGGCTCGCACTCGGTGGTGACGGAGAAGTACCTGTTCGCCATGCCCGAGACGACGATCGGCCTCTTCCCCGATGTCGGCGGCGGCTATTTCCTGACACGCCTGCCGGGCGCCCTGGGCACGTTCCTCGCACTCACCAGCTATCGCCTCAAGGCAGCGGACGCGGTGTGGGCGGGCATTGCCAACGCCTTTGTGCCCAGCGCGAAGATCGACGAGCTGCAGGCCGCCCTTGGCGCGGCGGACCTGTCTGGCCCGCGCGCCGACGAGAAGGTCGATGCCGTGATCGCCCGCTTCCAGGCGGATGCCGGCGAGCAGACGCTGCCGGCGCTGATGCCGGAGATCGACCGCTGCTTCTCAGCCGAGACGCTCCAGGAGATCGTCGCCAAGCTGAAGAAGTCGAACAGCGAGTTCGCGCAGAAGCAGCTTGCCGCGCTCATGAAGCTCTCGCCGCTCTCGATGGCGATCACGCTGGCGCAGCTCAAGGCCTGCGCCAACCGCTCGTTCGAGGACACGATGACGATCGAGTACCGCATGTCGCAGCGTTGCATGCAGAAGGGCCACGATTTCTTCGAGGGCGTGCGCGCCCTGCTGATCGACAAGGACCAGAAGCCCCAATGGAATCCGCCGACGATCGACGGCGTGACGGCGGCGATGGTCGAGGAGCATTTCAGGCCGGTGTCGAACGACCTGTTCTTCGACTAAGCCCGAAACAAACCAAACGGAGGAAGCCATGGCGAAAATCGCCTTCATCGGTCTCGGCAACATGGGCGGCCCGATGGCCGCCAACCTGGCAAAGGCGCAGCACCACGTCGTAGCGTTCGACCTGTCGGACGCGGCCGTGGCAAGCGCGGTCGAGAAGGGGGCGCACAAGGCTTCCTCCGCGGCGGAAGCGGTGAAAGGCGCGGAAATCGTCGTCACCATGCTGCCGGCCGGCAAGCATGTCCGCGAGGTCTATGAGAAGGACGTCCTGCCCAACGTCGCCAGGGGCACCTTGCTGATCGACTGTTCGACCATCGACGTGGAAAGCGCGCGCCACGTCGCGGCACTGGCGGACAAGGCCGGGATGGACATGGTTGACGCACCGGTCTCCGGCGGTGTCGGCGGCGCCACTGCGGGCACGCTCACCTTCATGGTCGGCGGCAGCGAGGCGTCGTTCGCCAAGGCGAAGCCGATCCTCGAGAAGATGGGCAAGAACATCGTTCTCGCCGGCACGAGCGGCGGCGGCCAGGCGGCGAAGATCTGCAACAATATGATCCTCGGTGTCTCCATGATCGCCGTCAGCGAGGCCTTCATGCTGGCCAAGCGGTTGGGTCTCGACGCGCAGAAGCTGTTCGACGTAGCCTCCACCGCGTCGGGCCAGTGCTGGTCGCTGACCAACTACTGCCCGGTGCCGGGCCCGGTGCCAGCCTCGCCCGCAAACCGTGACTACCAGGCGGGCTTCACGGCGGCGATGATGCTGAAGGACCTGATGCTGGCCCAGCAGGCGGCCAACGCCGCCGGCGCCAGCACGCCGCTGGGTGCGGAAGCCGCCCAGCTCTTCAACCTGTTCGTGAACTCCGGCAACGGCGCCAAAGACTTCTCCGGCATCATCAAGATGCTGGACGGCAAGTGAGGCCCGCATGATCACCCTCTATGACCTTGCGTTCGAGGACGATCGGCGTCCCAGTCCCTTCTGCTGGCGCACCAAGTTCTCCCTGGCCCACAAGGGGCTCGACTTCACCAGCGTGCCGGTGGGCTTCACGGAGAAGGAGAAGATCGCCTTCGCTGATTCCAAGACCGTGCCGGTGATCAAGGACGGTGAGAAGCCGGTCAAGGACAGCTGGGCCATCGCGGTCTATCTCGACGACATGTACCCGGAGAGGCTGCTGCTGAAGAGCGAGATGGGCCGCTCCTATGCGCGCTTCATCAACGGCTGGACGGACACGGTGGTCAATGCCGGGATTTTCCCGCTGATCATCGGCGACCTGTACGATCGCGTGCGGCCCGAGGACAAGGAGTACATCGCCCAATCGCGCGGGGCGCGCCTGGGCACGACGGACTTCGCGTCCTTCCAGACGAAGGCCCGTGAGAAGGGGCTGGCGGCCTTCCGTGCCGCGCTCGAGCCTGCACGCCGGGCGTTGCGTGAACAGAAGTTCCTGTCGGGCGCCGAGGCCGCGTACCCGGACTACATCCTCGCCGGCACCTTCATGTGGCCGCGCACCGTCAGTCCGATCGAACTGCTGGAGAAGGACGATCCGGTCCATGCGTGGCGCGAGCGCATGCTCGATCTCTTCGACGGGATGGCCCGCAAGGCCAAGGCTGCCTGATGCCGGACACTGATACGAAGCCGTTCGATCCTGCCGAGCATCGTTTCGGCCCGGCCCACTGGTTCGAGGATCTCGAGGTCGGCCAGAAATTCTACATCAACTCGCGTACCCAGACCGAGGCGCTGTTCTCGGCCTTCCAACTCGCCAGCGGCGACAATCATCCGATCCACTACGATCGCGAATACTGCAAGGCACTGGGCCACCGGGAGATGCTGGCGCATGGTCTGCAGGTCGCCATCCAGGGCGCGGCCGGGGGCGGCATCTTCCCGCATTTCGTGGGCGAGTCGCTGATCGGCTTCCTCGAGCAGTCGTCGCGGTTCCTGAAGCCGGTCTATGTTGGCGACACGCTCTACCCGATGCTTCAGGTCACCGAGCTGAAGCCCGGGCGCACGACCGGTGTGGCCGTGCTGAAACTCACCATCCACAACCAGAAGGGCGAACTGGTGTGCGACGGCGAGCACAAGTATCTTTTGAAGAAGAAGCCGCAATAGAGACGGCAGGAGGAGAGAGTATGATCGGCGTCATCGCGAAACTGACCATCAAGCCCGGCACCAACGGCGACTTCGAAGCGACCATGAAGGCGCTTCAGGCCAAGGTTCACGCCGACGAGCCTGGCAACAAGCTCTATGCGCTGCACAAGACCGCGGACGTTAACGTCTATGTCATGCTGGAGCGCTACGAGGATCAGGCGGCGCTGGAGGCCCATCGCGCGGCGCCGCACTTCAAGGAACTCGGCCGCAAGCTCGGCGACTATCTCGCCGGCCGTCCCGACGTTCAGGCGATGGAAGAAGTCTGAACGACTTAAGGGACGAGTGAGCGCATGGAGGGCTTTTTCCGCCGCCATACCAAGCCAGGCACGGCTCCCGGCACGCTGTCCGGGCGCGCGCCGATTCCAGACGAAGCGCTCGACTTTACCTTGGTCGAGTACACGGCGGACGAGCTCGAAGTGCTGCACGAGGTGGAAGTGGACCAGTGCCGCTTTCATCTCGGCACGCCCGGGCACACGTGGATCGACGTCGGTGGGCGGCCCAGCTCGGAAATGCTGCGCAATCTCGGCATGGCGTTCAACCTGCATCCGCTGGCGCTGGAGGACGTGTTCCATTCGAACCAGCGCAGCAAGCTCGACCTTTACGAGGGGCAGGGCTTCATCGTCCTGAACGACCCGGCCTACGAAGACTGCATGCTGAAGGGCCGTCAGGTCAGCATCTTCTTCGGCGACAACTACGTCATCTCCTTCCACGACGTGAAGGCCGATATCTTCAAGCCGGTCCGTGACCGCATCCAAACCGCGGGTTCGCGGCTTCGCATGTTCGGCATCGACTACCTCGTCTATGCGCTGATCGATCTCGTGGTCGACCGCAAGTTCCCGTTGATCGAGGCCCTGTCGACGCATCTCGAGGAACTGGAAGAGGAGGCGCTCGATCATCCGACCAAGGACACGCTGGCGCATATCCATCAGGCCCGGCGGGCGCTCGTGGCTTTCCACCGCATCCAGTGGGCGGAGCGCGAGACGGTGCTGGCGGTGATGCGGCCGGATGTGCCCTTCATCATGCCCGAGACTCGGACCTATCTGCGCGATTGCTTCGACCATGCCGTGGCGGTGCTCGACCTGGTCGAGAGCTACCGCGAAATGGCGAACAGCCTGATGGAAGTCTACCTCATGGACTCGTCCAACCGGATGTCCGAGGTCATGAAGACCATGGCGGTGATCACCGTGTTCTTCATGCCGCTCAGCTTCCTCGCCGGCATCTACGGCATGAATTTCGACCGCGACACCGGCAACATGCCGGAGCTCGGGTGGAAATACGGCTATGATTTATTCTGGGTGATGGTCGTGGTCATCGTGACGTCCATCTTCCTGTGGCTGAAGCGCAAACGCTGGATTTGAGACTGCCATGACCTACCGGATCTACGGTTCCGAACTGTCGCCCTACTCGGTGAAGGTGCGGTCCTTCTTCCGTTACAAGAACCTCGATCACGAATGGATCCCAAGGTCACCGTCGGTCCAGGCCGAGTTCCAGAAATACGCCAAGCTGCCGCTCGTGCCGCTGGTGGTGACGCCGGAAGGAGAGGGCATCCAGGATTCGACGCCGATCCTCGAACGCTTCGAGGCATCGCATCCCGAACCGTCCGCAACGCCCGCAGATCCCGCGCTCGCCTTCGTCTCGGCGCTTCTCGAGGAGTATGGCGACGAGTGGGGCAATAAATGGATGTTCCACTACCGCTGGCGCTACCAGCCCGACGTCTGGTCGACGGCGGAGCGAATTGCCCAGCAGATGATGGGTGCGCAGGGCACGCTTGCCGTGGCGCAGGCCCGCGCGGCCGTGGCCGAGCGCATGATGGGCCGGCTGGGATTCGTGGGCTCGAACGAACGGACGCAGCCTGTGATCGAAGCGTCGTTCGCGGCGTCACTGGCTCTGATCGAGGCACATCTCGCGTCGCGGCCCTACCTGCTGGGCGGCCGGCCGGCGATGGCCGATTTCGGCCTGTGGGCACAGTTCTATGAAGCGGCGACCGATCCGACGCCGGGCGCGATCATGCGGGCATCTGCGCCGAACGTGATGGCTTGGATACAGCGCATGCTGTCACCCCGGGCGGAAGGGGAGTTCGAGTCGCTGTCGGCCCTCGTGCCGACGCTGATGCCGCTTCTGCGCGAGGAGGTCGGCGCGCTGTTCCTGCCCTGGTCGGCAGCCAATGCGGGCGCGATCGCAGGCGGCGAGAAGAACTTCACCCTGAGCCTCTGCGGCGCGGAGTGGACGCAGGAGCCGCAGAAGTACCATGCACGCTCGCTGGCCGAGATCCGGCGCAAGTATGTGACAGCGACGGGCGCGGCGGGCCTCGAGCCGCTGTTGGCAGAGACCGGGTGCCTGAAAGTTCTCGCCGGTTAGCCGACAACCTGGGCCGCAGGCCTGGCGGGATCTCAAGCGCTCAAGCAGTCGCGCTTACTCTGCCCTGTAAATATGAGGTTGTGCGCGACGTCGGCCGCTCATTAGGATGCGTGCGACAGAAGGCGGGGCAGAGTTGCGTACAGGCACCGGAAATGGCGAGCATGTCGGCGTTCACGAGCTGGTAAAGCGCTACGGCGATGTCGCCGCCGTGGACGGGGTGACGTTCGGTGTCCGTGCCGGAGAATTCCTCGCTCTGCTGGGACCCTCGGGGTCCGGCAAGACGACAATCCTCATGAACATTGCTGGCTTCGACTTTCCGGACTCCGGGCGCATCGAGATCGGCGGGCAGGACGTAACCTGGACGCCGTCCCACAAGCGCAACCTGGGGATGGTGTTCCAGCGCTACACCCTGTTCCCGCACATGACGGTGCTGGACAACATCGCCTTTCCGCTCCGCATGAGGAAGATCGGTCGGGCCGAGCGCGAGGAGCGGGCGCGCGCGGCGCTGAGGACGGTGCGCCTCGATGGGTATGGCGAGCGCAAGCCCGCCCAGCTGTCGGGCGGCCAGCAGCAGCGCGTCGCGATGGCGAGGGCCGTGGTGTACAATCCCGAAGTGCTGCTGATGGACGAGCCGCTCTCCGCGCTCGACAAGAATCTGCGGGAGGAAATGCAGATCGAGATCAAGCATCTGCAGCGCGAACTGGGCGTGACGGTGATATTCGTCACCCACGACCAGACCGAGGCCCTCACCATGGCCGACCGCATCGCCGTGCTCGATCTCGGCAAACTGCAGCAACTCGATACGCCCAAGGCACTGTACGAACAGCCCACCTCCGCCTTCGTCGCAGGGTTCATCGGCGAGACAAATTTCTGGCCGGCGGTCGCTTCGGGCGACGCCCCGGCCGGAGCCGAGGTCGGCGTCACCCTCGAGGGAGGGGAGCGAGCGAGCGTCACGGCCGCGGATGCCCTGCGGGCCGGGCAGAAGGTCAAGGTGGCGATCCGCCCCGAGAACATCCGCCTCGCCGGTGACGGTGCCGGTCTGCAGGCCACGGTCGAAGAGGCCATCTATGCCGGCAGCGTCACGACGCTTCTGCTGCGCAGCAAGGGCCCGACGCTGCGCGTGCGGGTCGGGCTCGACGGTTCGCTCGGCGAGCCGCAGCCGGGCACTCCCTTCGCCTTGGGCTGGCAGACGCGCCACGCCCGCGCCTACGCCGCATGACGGCCCGGCCGTCACGCTTCATGCTGGGGGGCCGGACCTACAGTCCCGCCGCAAGCCTGTTGCTTGCGACGCCGTTCCTGCTGGTCCTGATGCTCGCGTTCCTGCTGCCACTGGGCATGCTGTTGCGCGAGAGCCTGTTCGTGCCGTCCTTCACGGTCGAACATTATCGCCGGGTGTTCGACGAGCCCGTCTATCTCCGGGTGATGTACCGCACGATCAGGATATCGGCGCTGGTGACGCTGATCAGCCTGCTGCTCGGCTATCCCTTGGCGGCCATGATGGCGCGCACGCGCGGGCTGGTGCTCAACCTGCTGCTGGTCGCTGTTCTGCTGCCGCTCTGGACCTCGGTGCTGGTGCGCACCTATGCTTGGCTCGTGTTGCTGCAGCGCAACGGCGTCGTCAACGACCTGCTGACCGGCCTCGGCCTCGTGGACGCGCCCATGCAGCTCCTGCGCACCGAGGGCGCCGTCGTGCTGGCGATGAGCCATGTGCTGCTGCCGTTCGTGGTGCTGCCGCTCTATGCCACCCTGCGCGCCATACCGGACGATTATGCGCGGGCCGCCCGGATGCTGGGCGCCAACGGCTTCGCCGTGTTCCGCCACGTCACCCTGCCGCTGTCGATGCCCGGCATCACGTCCGGGTGCGTGATGGTGTTCCTGCTGGCGCTGGGCTTCTTCGTAACGCCCGCGCTGATCGGCGGCCCGCAGCAGATGATGCTGGCCACGCTCGTTCAGCAGCAGGTCACCGAACTGCTGAACTGGCCCTTTGCCGGCGCCATCATCGGTGTTCTGCTGCTCGCCGTGCTCGGGCTGATGATTGTTTTCCATCGCGTCATCCGGCTCGACCGGTTCGTGGGGCAGGCGTGAGACGGCGGTCCGAACTGACGGCAGGACGGCTGGCGGCAAACGCCATTGCCTACGGCGTCGCCATCTTCCTGCTCGTGCCGACGGCGTTGATCGTGCCGATGTCGTTCGGCCCCGATCGCTACCTCAAGTTCCCGCCCTCGGGTTTCACGCTCGAATGGTACGCGGCCTACTTCTCCGACCGGGACTGGCTTGACGCCACCTTCTTCAGCCTGCGCATCGCGGTGCTGACGTCGATCGTCGCCACGGTCGTTGGCGCGCTTGTGTCGCTGGCCCTGGTGCGCGGCCGGCTTCCCGGCAAGCCTGTGTTCGAGTTGCTGGTGGTGGGCCCGGTGATCGTGCCCAACATAGCGATCGCCATCGCCACCTACCTGGTGTTCGACGGGCTGAAGCTCACGGGCACGACGCTTGGCTTCGTTGCGGCCCATACCGCGCTCGCGATGCCGTTTGTCGTGTTCACGATCCTGGCGTCGCTGCATCGCTACGACGCCGACCTCGAGCGTGCTGCGCTGTCGTGCGGTGCCAGTCCGCTGCAGGCCTTCACCTGGGTCACGCTGCCTCAGATATCGCCAGGCATCGTCTCGGCAGCGCTTTTCGCCTTCATCATCTCTTTCGACGAGCCGGTGATCTCGTTCTTCATTTCGGACCTCGATCATCGCTCGCTACCGCGCAAGATGTTCGAGGACATCGACTACAATGTCTCGCCGACCCTGGCCGCCGTGGCCACGGTCCTGACCGGGCTTACCGTACTGGCTCTGGTCGTCGGTCATTTCGCTGGCCGCGGCCGGCAGGCCTCGCCCGTCGCGCGCAGGCCGACTTCCGGGAACTGAACAGGAGAGCAGCATGAAATTGACGCGCCGCACGATCCTCGGAGCCACCGCAACCTTTCCCTTCATCTCGACGGCCCGTGCCGCCGGCGGCGAGGTGATCATCGCCACCACCGGTGGCCTGATGACGAACAGCCTGCAGGCCCACTTCTACAAGCGCTTCGAAAGCCAGACCGGCATCAAGGTTCGCGCCATCGCCATCGAGCTTCCCGACCAGTGGGCGCGGGCGATCGCAGGCGCGCGCAGCGGCAACGTGCCGTTCGACGTGGTGACCGCGACACCGCCCGACCTGATCCAGCACGCGAGCCTGCTGCAGCCGCTCGATTGCGCCGCCATGCCCGGCATCGTCGCCAATGCCCTGCCCGGGAGCTGCATGCCGACCGGAATCATCCGGACGGTGGGCGGCATGGCGTTGACCTGGAGCAAGAAAGCCTTCCCGGCGGGCGGGCCGCAATCGTGGGCCGATTTCTTCGACGTGGCCAAGTTTCCCGGTCCGCGCTCGCTGCCCGACACCGGCGACCGCGATTGGTGGGTGCCGCTGGCCGCCCTGATGGCCGACGGCGTGCCGCGCGACAAGCTGTTCCCGATGGACTTGGATCGCGCCTACCGCAAGCTCGACACGATCAAAAAGCACGTCGCGGCCTGGTGGAAGAGCGGCGACAATTCCATGCAGATCCTGCGCGGCGGCGACGCCGTCATGAGCATGCTCTATTCGAGCCGTGCCGTTCCCCTCGCCAAGAGCGGCGAGTTCGATTTCACCTGGAACGGCGCCATCCGCGACACCGGAAACTGGGCGGTGCTGAAGGGCGGACCGAATACCGCGAACGCCATCAAGTTCCTCGATTTCTTCGTCCAGGACCCGTCGGAGCACCTACCGTTCAGCAACGAGGTGAGCTTCGATTCGAACAACAAGGAAGCGGCCGCCAAGGTGCCGGCCGAGGAGCGGCGCTTTCGGCCGAGCTACCCCGAGAACTACGACAAGCTGATCATCGCCGACTATGCGTGGATTGCCGCCGATCGCGCCAAGCTGCGCGAGCGCTGGATCAGCTGGCTCACCAAGTAGGTCGCCCGTGCTCGTCACCTATCCCGAGGCTGCACACTGGCCGATCGACCCCGACCGGCTCGACCTGGTCGAGGAATTCCGGCGGCAACCGCGCGGACCGCACGGCGATGAGCTGCAGAAGCTCCTGCATCGCCTGCGCTGGGCGGGCGATCCCGACCAGCCCGGCCGCTATGTGCTGATCGTCACGCAGCCCGGCAAGGAATGGATGCTGGGTCGCCTGCCGCGCCAGCGGGGCAGGCCGATCGAGCTCATGCGCAATCACGTCTTCACCTCCATCGCCGAGGCGGAATGGGAGGTCTTCAAACTGCGCTGGGAAGCCGTCACCGGCCGCACCCTGCCGCCGCATCTGAGTGAAAAACTGGCATGACCGATACAACGTCCGTTCTGGGATACGCGTGGCCGATGGTGGTCTCGCCCGGCGAAGAAGTAGCTTTTCATCTCTCCAGCCCTTCGGTGTCGAAAGCCGATGCCGTCCTGGTGCGCGTGCGCTGTGGCGATCCGGATCCCGCGGGCCCCGGAATCCGCGTGCAGGAGATGGCCGCACCGTTCGAGCGCACGGTGTCTCTCGTCCATCAGCCCATTCGGCCGGGCTCGTGCGCCATCGTGGCCGACACGCCGGCGCTCACGTCCTTCCAGTCGTTCACCATCGGCGCCTTCGTCTGGCCGACGATGCCGGGAGACCGCGCGCAGACCATCCTGTCGCGCTGGCGGGCAGATGTGCAGGAGGGCTGGCGGCTCGGCCTCGACGCGGATGGCCATCTGGAGTTCGCCGTGGCAGCCGGTGGCCGGACTTGGCGGGTTGCGACTGGCGCGGCCCTGTTGTCGCGCGAGTGGGTGTTGGCGGGCGCGAGTTGGGACGCTGAAGCCGGCCGCCTCGCGGTCATGGTCCGCAGCGTCGACTCGCAGGGCGGCCGCGACCGCTCCCAACGCGTGGAGGCGGACGGGCCGACAGCTCTGGAATGGCCTGCCGCCGTGCCGCTGGTGATTGCGGCCCACGCCGGTGACGCTGGCGGCGAGCTGTTCGACGGATTCTATGACGGCAAGATAGACCGGCCTCGGCTCCATGCCAGCGTGCAGGCGATCGACGGGCTGCACCGGCTTTGCGAGAGCGTGAACTTTCCGATGGCCGATGCGCGACTGATCGCTGCGTGGGATTTCTCGCGCGGGATGGCGGGCGAAAGTGTTACCGACCTTTCGGCCCATCACCTCCATGGCAGGCTGCGCCAGATGCCGACGCGGGGCATGACCGGCGCCAACTGGGACGGCAGTACGGACCGCTGGACCGACTGTCCGGAGCAGTATGGCGCCATCCACTTCCACAGCGACGACATGGCCGACGCGGAGTGGGAGCCCACCGTGCGCTTCACCGTCCCGGCGGAGTGGCGCAGCGGTTTCTATGCGCTTCGACTGCGTGCAGACGCGGGTGACGAGCCGGTCGAGAGTTTCGTCGCGTTCTTCGTGCGCGCCGAACTGGGCAAGCCGCGTTCCAGGCTCGCCTTCGTGGCCAGCACCGGCACCTTTCTCGCTTATGCCAACAGCGCGCTACGGTTGGATCAGGTCCATGCCGAGGCGATGCTCGAGGGCGTGCTGACGCTGTCACGGGACGATGTCTACATCCAGGAGCATCGCGAGGTCGGCCTCTCGACCTACGATACGCATGCCGATGGCAGCGGGTGGAGCATCAGCAGCGCGCGCCGACCCATTCTCAACATGCGACCGCGCGGCAATGTGTTCAACTACGGCAACGACACGCACTTCATCGACTGGCTCGAGGAGACGGGGCAGGATTACGACGTCATCACCGACGACGACATCCACCGCCACGGTGTCCAGGTGCTGGCGCCGTACACCTGCGTCGTCACGGGGTCGCACCCGGAATATATCAGCCGCGAGGTCTGGGACGCGTTCGACGCTTATCAGCGCGGCGGCGGGCGTCACATGTATCTCGGGGGCAACGGCTTCTACTGGCGTATCGCCTATCATCCGACGGTGCCGCACACGATCGAGATGCGACGCGGCATGACTGGCCTGCGCACCTGGGAAGGCGAGGCGGGCGAGACCGCGCTGGCCTTCACCGGCGAACCGTCCTCGACCTGGCGTAGCAATGGCCGTCCACCCCAGCGACTGGTCGGTGTCGGCTTCGATGGACAGGTCTTCACCCATTCCTCGCCGTACCGCTGGCTCGACGGCGCGAAGGATCCGGCTTTGTCGTGGCTGACCGAAGGCATCGATCTTGCCGCGCCGCTCGGGGATTTCGGCCTGCGCGGCAATGGCGCCGCGGGGGTAGAGATCGATCGCGTGGACCCCTCGCTGGGGTCGCCCCCCGGCACGGTATGGCTCGCGACGGCCGATCGGCTGGGCTATGGCGGCACTCCCGCACCGGAGGAGATACGCACGCTTCATCGTGGCGTGATGGGAGACCAGAATGCGCAGGTGAGGGCCGATCTGGTTTATTTCCCGACCGCCAACGGCGGCGCGGTCTTCTCGACCGGGTCGATCGCCTGGGTCTGTGCCCTGTCGCACGCGGGCTACGAGAACAATGTGAGCCAGCTCACCGGAAACGTCCTGAAGCGGTTCCTCGACCCGACACCGCTTTGACCGGAGAGGAGCCCGGCGAACGCACGCAACACGTCGGGCTCACGGCAAGTAAACGAAATAAACGCAATAAACGAAACGAACGAATCCAATGTCGCACCCCTGAATTCTCTGCCGGCGCGCAATAATATTGCTCTCGGGTTCTTCTGAAGGACTTATTCCAACAGCTCGTTAGAGCAGGCTTGTCGCCACGAGCGTCAGACCGGACAGGCAGAGCAGGCCGAGCAGGATGTGCCGGAATTGGACATCGTTGATGCGGCCGTAGAGGGCGAGGCCGATGCGCGCGCCGACCAGGGTCGTCGGCACGGTGATCGCCGCCCAGATCAGGAACGTCCGGTCGAGGAAGCCCGCGATCCCCGCCGACACCAGGGCCAGGAACAGCACGCTCATGTTGAACGGCTGGTTGACGCCGCGCTGTTCGTCCTTGCCGAAGCCGCGCAGCTGCGCCCAGATCGCCGGCGCCGGGCCGCTGAGGCTCGCCATGCCGCCCATCACGCCGCCGATCAGGCCCACCGCGGCGTCGGCGGCCCGGCCGCCGCCGGTGACGATCGGCGGCCGCCGGACGAGGGCCATCCAGGTGCTGTAGACGATCAGCAGGATGCCGACGCCGGCCTTGAGGGGGCGAGGTTCGAGATGGTTGAGCATGAGCGTGCCCAACGGCACGCCGACGATGCCGGCCGACAGCATAGGCCACAGGCGCGACCAACGCACGCCGCTCCAGATGCGGGGAAGGGACTGGACGTGGCCGGCGACGCCGCACAGGGCGGTCAGCGGCGCGGCCGTGAGCGGCGACATCGCCTGCAGCCAGAAGCCCAGCGCCACCAGCGCGTAGCCGGTGCCGCTCAATCCATTGACGAAGCCGGCCGCCAGCGCCCCGGCGACGACGATCGCGATGTCGCCGGGGGGTGGCAGGGCCACGGTGACTAGGCTCCCGAGCTGAACGCCTGCATGCCGGTGATGGCACGGCCGAGGATCAGCGCATGGACGTCGTGCGTGCCTTCATAGGTGTTCACGGCCTCGAGGTTCATCGCGTGACGGATCACGTGATACTCGTCCGAGACGCCGTTGCCGCCGTGCATGTCGCGGGCGACGCGGGCGATGTCGAGCGCCTTGCCGCAATTGTTGCGCTTGATCAGCGAGATCATCTCCGGCTGGGCATGGCCCTTGTCCTTGAGGCGACCGACCCGCAGGCAGGCCTGGAGGCCGAGCGCGATCTCGGTCTGCATGTCGGCGAGCTTCTTCTGGATGAGCTGGGTGGCGGCCAGCGGCCGGCCGAACTGCTTGCGCTCCATCGTGTAGTTGCGCGCCTGCTTCCAGCAGAACTCGGCGGCGCCCATGGCGCCCCAGGCGATGCCGTAGCGGGCGTTATTCAGGCAGCCGAACGGGCCGCCGAGGCCGGCGACGTTGGGCATCAGGTTCTCGACCGGCACGAAGACCTCTTCGAGCATGATGGCGCCGGTCACCGAGGCGCGCAGGCTGAACTTGCCTTCGATCTTCGGAGTCTCGATGCCCTTCCAGCCGCGCTCGAGGATGAAGCCGCGGATCGCGCCGCCGTCGAGCTTGGCCCAGATCACCAGCACGTCGGCGATCGGCGAGTTGGTGATCCACATCTTCGAGCCCGACAGGCTGAAGCCGCCGGGAACGGTCGTGGCGCGGGTCTTCATGCCGCCGGGATCGGAACCGTGATCGGGCTCGGTGAGGCCGAAGCAGCCGACCCACTCGCCGGTGGCGAGCTTGGGCAGGTACTTCATGCGCTGCTCTTCGCTGCCGTAGGCGTAGATCGGATGCATGACCAGCGAGGACTGCACGCTCATCGCCGAACGGTAGCCGGAATCGACGCGCTCGACTTCACGCGCGACCAGCCCGTAGGTCGTGTAGTTGGCGCCGGCGCAGCCATACTTCTCCGGAAGCGTCGAGCCGAGGAGACCGAGCGCGCCGAACTCGGTCATGATCTCGCGATCGAACTTCTCGTTGCGGTTGGCCATCAGGACGCGCGGCATCAGCTTGTCCTGGCAGTAGTCGCGCGCGACGTCGCGGATGGCGATCTCGTCCTCGGTCAGCTGGTCGTCGAGGAAGAACGGGTCCTCCCAGTCGAAGGCCCTGGCGTCTGCGCTGATGCCCTTGGCGGCGCTCTTGATCGGGGTGGCGGCGTTGGCCATGTCTGCTCCTGCTATTTCGCCCGCGTCTTATCAGGGAGGGCAGGCCGCGCCAACGCCCTAAAGGGCCGCGCCGAGCATGGTCTTGCCCGTCAGGGCGCGGAAAATCTCGAGGTTGAGCTTGCCGAAGGCCTCGGACGCCCGCAGTTCCACGGTGCGGGGGCGCGGCAGGTCGATGCGGAAGTCCGCCGCGATGCGCCCGGGACGGGCCGACATGACGATCACGCGATCGGACAGGAAAACCGCTTCGGGGATCGAATGGGTGACGAACAGCACGGTCTTGCGGGCCTCGCGGGCGACGTCCGTCTCGCCCCAGATCCGCAGCAGTTCGAGCGCCATGTCGTCCCGCGTCATGGCGTCGAGTGCGCCGAACGGCTCGTCCATGAGGAGGAGCGGCGGGTCGAGGAGCAGGGCGCGGCAGAGGGCGGCGCGCTGCTGCATGCCGCCCGAAAGTTCGCGCGGCAGCTTGGCGCCGAAGCCGCTGAGCCCGGCCATGTCGAGGAGCTGCTCGGCGCGCGACCGCAGCGCGCGCGGATCCTTGCCCGCAAGCTCGGCCGGCAGCAGCACGTTGTCGAGGATGGAGCGCCACTTCAGCAGGATCGGCGCCTGGAACACCATGCCGATGTCAGTGATCGGCTGCGTCACAGCGCGGCCGGCGACCATGATGGCGCCGCTCGTGGCGGGACGCAGCCCGGCCACGATGCGCAGCAGGGTCGATTTTCCGCAACCGCTCGGGCCGACCAGCGAGACGAACTCGCCAGCCCCGATCGACGCGGAAATGCCGGCGAGGGCCTCGACCGGGCCGCTCGCCGCCTGATACGTCATGCCGACCCGGTCGAGGTCGATCAGTCCCTTTGCCACGCGACGCGACTGCCCTGGATCAATTCGGCATCGCGACCTTGGTGAAGAACTCGGTCGAGTAGACGTCCTTGCAGGCGACCTTCTTCGGCAGGCCCATGTAGGTGTTCACCAGATCGACCGAATCGCACATCTTCTTCTCGTCGATCCAGCCGATACCGTTCTTGGCGTAGCGGTCGGTCTTCATCAGGCCGAGGCCGATCAGCATGTTGGGCGTCATAACCTCGACGTCGACCTCGGGCACACGCTTCTTCAGGATTTCCATGGCAGCCTTCGGATCCGCCATGACGTCGCGCCAACCCATGTAGGAGGCCTCCAGGAAGTCCTTCAGGGCCTTCGGCTTGTCCTTCATCGTCTTGGCGCTGGCGATGATCGACATCGAGTACATGTCGAAGCCGAAATCCGCCCACGGCATCATGACGATGCTGCCCTTGCCGGCGGCCTTCTCGTAGAGCGGCAGGCCGGTGCTGTAGTCGCCGACGCCGTCGACGCGCTTCTCGGCCAGCGCCGCGATCTTGGCGGCGGGCTCGATGTTCACCCAGGAGACCTTGGTCGGATCGATGCCGTTGGCCTTGGCGAAAGCCGGGAACATCTGGCGCTGCGAATCGCCCGGAGGGGCGGCCAGCGTCTTACCTTCCAGGTCCTTGGGCTTGGCAAGCGGCTTTTCCTTGAGGCTGAAGATGTTGAGCGGCGTCTTGTCGAACACCATGCCGACCGTCTTCACCGTCGTGCCCCGGCCCACCGAGGCGATCACGACGGCGGCGTCGGCGAGGCCGGCATCGGCGCGACCGGTGTCGACCTTGGCGATCGAATCACCGGAGCCCTTGGAGTTCTCCAGGGTCACGTCGAGGCCCTTGGCCTTGTAGTAGCCCTTGTCGAGGGCGACCCAGTAGGCGGCGTGGTCGCCGACCGCGAACCAGTTGAGTGCGAAGGTGAACTTCTCCTGCGCCGATGCGGCGCCGGATGTGGCCAGCAGCGCGGCCAGCGCAAGCGACAGTGTGCGAGTCATTGCGGTTTCCCTTTTCCCATCCCCGAACTCAGTCGACGCCCTCGGCCCAGGGGGCCCAGAGATGCGCCAGCAATACGACGGCGCCGTAGAGCACGAGGCCCACGACGGAAATCCAGACCAGGGCGGCAAACGCCACGGAGGTGTTCATGCTGCTCTGCGTGGTGACGATGACGTAGCCCAGACCGCGCTGGGAGGCGACGAACTCGCCGACGATCGCGCCGACCACGGCGGCGGTCGCCGTGATCTTCAGCGCGCTCAGGATATAGGGCAGGGCGTTGGGAATGCGGATCTTGACGAAGATCTTCCATTTCGGCGCGTTGAAGACGCGGCCGAGGTCGAGCATGTCCGGCTCGACTTGCGACAGGCCGACGGCGGTGTTGATCACCACCGGGAAGAAGCCGATGAGCGCGCCCATCAGCATGTTGGGGAAGATGCCGTAACCCATCCAGATCAGGAACAGGGGCGCGATCGCCACCTTGGGCAGGGTGTTCACGAACACCAGGAACGGCACCAGCGCGTTGGCGAGCACCGGTGACCAGGCGATCGCCACCCCCAGCGCGACGCCGACCACCGCGGCCATCAGGAAGGCGCCGATGATCTCGAAGGTCGTGGTCCAGAGGTGGGGCCACCAGGCCGTGTCGCCGTGCCAGAGCGCGTTCCAGACCGAGAGCGGGGCGGGGAGGAGATATTCGCGGATGTTGCCGAAGGTGACGGCAGCCTGCCAGCTTGCCAGCAGGAAGGCGAAGAGGACGAGCGTCGGCCAGTAACGATTGGCCAGGGTGCCGAATTTCGTCATGCGCGCGGTGCGATGAAACTGTTCATCGCTTTCGTCCCGCTGATATCATGTGCCCCCATGCGATGAGACTGGCGAACGCGCATTTGCCCGTCAAGGCGAGGTTCGTCCGTGAAGCTTTCCCTGTGCAATGAAGTCATCCGCGAGTTGTCGTTCGAGCGCCAATGCGCTCTGGCAGCGGCGCTCGGCTACAAGGGGTTGGAAGTTGCCCCCTTCACCCTGGGCGACGATGCATGGCGCATGCCAGCCGCGAAGCGCGGTGCTGTCCGGCGGGCCTGTGCCGATGCGGGCGTCGAGGTCAGCGGCCTCCATTGGCTCCTGGCGGCGCCGGCGGGGCTGTCGATCGCGACGGAAGATCGGGCGGTGTGGCAGCGCAGCGTCGATGTGCTGTTGTCATCCGTGGAACTGTGCGCCGAGCTGGGCGGTGCCTATCTCGTTCATGGCTCGCCCGGCCAGCGCCGCGTGGCCCACCCGGATGACGCCAAGCGCGTCGAGGAAGCCTGGGCCTCAGCCGCCGCCGCTGCGGAGAAAGCCGGCGTGGTCTATTGCCTGGAGCCGCTGGCCCGACCGGATTGCAGTTTCATCAACACGCTGGCGGAGGCCGAAGGGGTCGTACGGCGTATCGGCAGCCCGGCCTTCAGGCTGATGGTCGACACGCTGGCCTCCAGCCTGGAGGAGAAGGAGCCGGTCGCCGATGTCATTCGTCGGTGGATGCCGACCGGACTGATGGCCCATATCCAGTTCAACGACCGCAACAAGCGAGGGCCGGGCGAGGGCGCCGACAGGTTCGCGCCCGTGGTCGAGGCGCTGCGCGACACCGGTTATGATGGCTGGGTCGCCATGGAACCCTTCGTCTACGAACCCGACGGTCCGACCTGCGCGGCGCGCATGATCGGCTATGTTCAAGGTCTGCTGGAGCAAACTGCATGAAAGTGAAGGTTGAGGCGGTCGACCGCTTCGAGCGCGACCACCGCCTGCGCCTGCCGTTCCGCTTCGGCGTCATTACCGTGACGCAGGGCATCCAGGCGATCATCCGCGTGCGAATCGCGCTGGAGGATGGCCGCACCAGCGAGGGCGTCGCCGCCGAGGCCCTGGGCGCCAAGTGGTTCGAGAAGAGTCCGGACTTCTCCGACGCCCAAAATCTCGACCAACTCCGCCAGGCCCTGCAGCTCGCCATCGACCACTACGGCGCGCGGGGCTTCGACACGCCCTTCGGCCTCTATGCCGGCAGCTATCGCCAGCAGATCGCGCGCGGCGCCGAGCTGGGGCTCAATCCCCTGGTCGCCTCGTATGGACCGGCGCTGCTCGACCGCGCGATCATCGACGCGCTCGGGAAGGCGACCGGCCAGTCCTTTGCGCAGATGATCACGGCCAATGTGCCGGGCATCGCCGCGACCGATCTGACGCCCGATATCGACGCCGGTCATCTCGCGGGTTTCCTGAAGGGCCTGAAGCCACGCCCCTCGATCGATCTGCGCCACACGGTGGGGCTGGTCGATCCGCTGACGAAAGCCGAGCGGCCGGAGTCGGAGAGGGTGAACGACGGATTGCCGGAGACGCTGGAAGAGGTCGTCTCGCACTATCGTGGCCGTTACTACAAGCTGAAGGTCGGCGGCGACATCGAGGCCGACCTCGACCGGCTCACGCGCATTGCCTCGGTGCTCGATGCCGGCGCGGGCGACTACAAGGTCACTTTCGACGGCAACGAGCAATACGACGATGTCGACGGTATCGTCGAGCTGTGGCGGAAGGTCGAGGAGACGCCGGCACTCGCGAGAATGGTCAAGGCGACGCTGTTCATCGAGCAGCCGATCAAGCGACAGGCGGCGCTCAGCCGGCCGGTGACGGCGCTTGCGAAGTACCGTCCGGTCATCATCGACGAATCCGACGGCGAGCTGTCGACCTTCCCCGAGGCGCTCAAGCTCGGTTACGCCGGTGTTTCGAGCAAGAACTGCAAGGGTTTCTACAAGTCGATCCTGAACGCCGCGCGCGTTGCGAAGCTCGGGCCGGGCTATTTCATGTCGGCCGAGGATCTGACGACCCAGCCGGGCGTCAGCGTCCAGCAGGACCTGGCGCTGGTCTCGCTGCTGGGCCTCACCCATGTCGAGCGCAACGCCCATCACTTCATCGACGGCATGTCGTCCGCCTCGGATGCTGAACAAGATGCCTTCGTGGCCGCGCACCCCGATCTCTACGAGCGGCAGCCGGGCAAGCCGGCACGGCTCAAGGTGCGGGCCGGCGCGCTGGCGCTGGGATCTCTGGGATGCCCGGGTTTTGCCGTGGGCATCGACCTCGACTTCGCCGCGCTCCGGTCGATGCCCGACGCACCGCACGAACGGCTGACGCCCGCCCATCCTGGAGGCAAGAAATGAGCACCAACCTTCCGGCCCGCTTCGACAGCATCGAGGCCGTCGAGGACTTCATGACCGCCCCGTCCGCCGAGCTGGTGGCCGATCTGGCGGCGACGCCGGGCGACATTCTCGTCCTGGGCGTCGGCGGCAAGATGGGACCGACCCTGGCCCGCATGGCCAAGCGCGCTGCGCCGACCAAGCGCGTGATGGGCGTGGCCCGATTCAGCGAGCCGGGCGTGAGGGAAGCGCTGGAGAAGGCGGGAGTCGAGCCGATCTCCACGGACCTGCTCGATCGGGCGGCGCTGGAGGGCCTCCCGAAGGCCGCCAACGTCGTCTTCATGGCGGGCCGCAAGTTCGGCGCGACGGGCGACGTGCCGCTCACCTGGGCGATGAACGTGCAGGTCCCGGCGATGGTCGCGGAGGTTTTCAAGGAGTCGCGCATCGTCGCCTTCTCGACCGGCTGCGTCTATCCGTTCGTGCCGGTCGACAGCGGCGGGGCGACGGAGGAGGTGCCGCCGGTACCGCCCTCCGGCGATTATGCGAATTCCTGTGTCGGCCGCGAGCGCATGTTCGAGTATTTCTCGGCGCGCCACGGCACGCCCGGCCGGCTGTTTCGCCTGAACTACGCGATCGACATGCGTTACGGCGTGCTGCACGACGTCGGCCGCAAGGTGAGGGACGGCGAGCCGATCGACCTGTCGATGGGCCACGTCAACGTGATCTGGCAGGGCGATGCCAACTCGGTCGCGCTGCGCTGTCTCGCGCGCGCGACCACACCCACAACGCCGATCAACGTGACGGGCCTGGAGACGATCGAGATCCGCGGGCTGGCGGCGGAGTTCGGCAAGCTGCTGGGCGGGGCGCCGATCCTCACCGGCAAGGAAGCGCCGACCGGGTGGCTGAACGATGCGAGCCGCATGGAGAAGGAGTTCGGTCCGCCCAGCGTGCCGCTGTCGAAGATGATCGAGTGGACGACCGACTGGCTCGTGCGGGACATGGCCACGCTGAACAAGCCCACGCACTACGAGGTGCGCGATGGCAAATACTGATTTGCTGGACGTCCGGCCGATCGAGCCCGAGCAGAGCGACGCGGTGTGGCCGCTGTCGATCGAGGCGGGCTGGAACCAGAACGTCGCCGACTGGCGTTTCATGCTGGGCGCAGGACGAGGCTTCGGCTGCACGGCGCCGGACGGGACGTGGCAGGCCAGTTCGCTGGTGCTGCCGCTCGGCCAGAAGCTTGCCTGGATCAGCATGGTCCTGGTGACCAGGGAGCGCCGCCGCGGTGGCGTCGGTACGGGGCTGCTCAAGCGTTGCATCGACGAGGTCCGTTCGGCGGATGCCGTCGCGGGGCTCGACGCGACGGAGCAGGGACGGCCGATCTACCTGGCGCTGGGATTTCGCGACCTCTACCCGATCGCACGCTGGCACTTCGACGGCGTGAAGGGCGCGGCCGTCGCACCGCCGCCCGGCGTCTCGATTCGACCCATTAGACCGGCCGACCTGCCGCGACTCGCCGTCTATGACCGGCCGCTGACCGGCATGGAGCGGCCCGCGATCCTCATGCATCTGGCCCTGCGCCAGTCGGGTCGGGCCTGGCTGGCCGAGGACGTGGGCGGCAAGATCGTGGGCTTCGTGCTGGGCCGCGAGGGCCGGGTGGCGACGTCGCTGGGACCGGTCGTGGCCGACCGCGAGGCCGTTGCCCTGTCGCTGATCTCGCGTGCGGCATCCGCCGCGCCGGGGCCATTCATCATCGACGTGCCGGAGGCGCATCAGGCCGTCCGCACCTGGCTCGGGGAGCAAGGCGCGACCTCGCCGCGCGGCTACATGCGGATGACCATGGGCACGGCAAAGGGACTGGACGATCCTTCGCATGTCTTTGCCCTCGCGGGCCCGGAACTGGGATAGGATGCAGGCATGAGCACCGACAAGGCCCTCCACTGGCGCGACCTTCCGGCGCCGGTCCTGTCCCTGCTGCGGCAGGGCACCGTCATCCCCGCGCATCCGCTGGCGCTCGATGCCGGGCGCAACTTCGACAGGCAGTCGCAGCGCGCCTTGGGCCGCTACTACCTCGATGCCGGCTCGGGTGGCCTGGCGGTGGGCGTGCATTCGACGCAGTTCGCGATTCGCGAGGTCGGTCTCTATCGACCGGTCCTGGAACTCGCCATCGAGACGGCGCGCGACTGGACCGATCGGCCACTGGTGATGATCGCGGGCGCCGTCGGCAAGACGGCGCAGGCGGTCGAGGAAGCACGTACGGCGCGTTCGCTCGGCTATCACGCCGTGCTGCTGTCGCTGGCCGCGCTGAAAGGCGCCAGCGAGGATGAGCTGATCGAGCATTGCGCGGCGGTCGCCAAGGAGATGCCGCTGATCGGTTTCTACCTGCAGACGGCCGTGGGCGGCATCAAGCTGTCGCGCGAATTCTGGGCCCGCTTTGCTGCGATCGACAATGTCGTGGCGATCAAGGTGGCGCCGTTCAACCGCTACCGCACGCTCGACGTCTGTTTCGGCATTGCGGCCGCCCATGCCGAGGATCGCATCACCCTCTATACCGGCAACGACGACCATATCGTGGCCGATCTCGTGACGCCGATGGTCGTTCGCACTGGCAACCGCGAGGTGACGCTGCGCTTCCAGGGCGGGCTGCTCGGCCACTGGAGCGTGTGGACACGTGGTGCGGTGAAGATGCTGGAACGGCTGAAGCTCTCGGTCTCGAACGGTGCCATCGCGCCCGAAATCCTCGCGCTGGATTCCTTCGTCACGGACTGCAACAGCGTCGTGTTCGACGTCGACCACGATTTCGCGGGCTGCATTCCGGGCTGCCACGAGATTCTGCGGCGGCAGGGACTGCTGCAGTCGATCGAATGCCTCGATCCCCACGAGAAGTTGAGCCCCGGTCAAGCGGAGGGGATCGACCGGCTCTACGCGACCTATCCCGAGCTGCACGACGATGCCTTCGTGGCGGCAAACCTCGAGCGCTGGCGGAACTGACCCGTTGGAAGACCTGTTCGCGACACATGATGCGCTGGCTGTCGCGGAGCTGGTCCGCGGCCGCCAGATCGGCGCCCGGGAATTGCTCCACGCCACACTGGCTCGGCTGCGCGAGACGAATGGGCGACTGAACGCGATCACGGATTTCTATGCGGGCGAGCTGCTCGAAAGGTCGGTCGTGGCGGCGGGCGACGGACCCTTCCAAGGTATTCCCTTCGTCGTGAAGCAGCTCATGGCCGACTGTGCCGGCACGCCGACCACAGTGGGCTCGCGCTTCTTCGCCAGGGAACCGGTCGCGGCGAACGACAGCGCGGCGGTCGCACGCATGCGCCGTGCCGGCCTGGTGATCGTCGGCCGCAGCAACACCAGCGAGTTTGGCCTCGCGCCGACCACGGAGCCTGCCTTCGGCGGCGCGACGGTCAATCCGTGGCGCGCCGACCTGTCGCCAGGCGGCTCCTCGGGAGGCTCTGCAGCCGTCGTGGCAGCGCGGGCGCTGCCGATGGCGCATGCGACCGACGGCGGCGGATCGATCCGTATCCCGGCCTCCCTGTGCGGCCTGTTCGGACTGAAGCCGTCGCGCGGCCGCATCAGCCTGGCGCCGATCGGCGAGACGCTGGCGGGCGCCGGCGCCCAGCTCTGCGTCTCGATCTCCGTGCGCGACAGCGCGGCGCTGCTCGATGCGCTGGCGGGTGGTGAAGCCGGCGATCCCTATCGGGCACCTGAAACCGAGGGTTCCTTTCTCGACGCGACCAAGCGGGGGCCGGGCAAGCTCCGTATCGCCTTCCTGCGCAAGCCCGTCGGGTGGGAGGCGATGGATCCGGCGCTGGTCGCCGCTGTCGAGTGCACGGCGAAGCGACTGGAAGCGCTCGGCCATCAAGTGGAAGAGGCGACGCCCGCGTATGATGCCGCTGCGGCGGGCGAGGCGTTCGGCACGGTGATGTGCGCCAACACCTTCACCAACATCCAGGTACGCGCCAATGGCCGGGTGCCGGGACCGGGCGATCTTGAGCCGGTGACCCGTCTTTATGCCGAGAAGGGCCGAGGGATCAGCGCTCACGACTACATTCGAGCCGTGCAGATGTTCCATCGCACCGGGCGACAGCTCGGCGCCTTCTTCGAAAGATTCGACATTCTTCTTTCGCCGACCATCGCGCGCACGTCGCTGCCGTTGGGGAGCGTGCGCATGGATGGAAGTCTGGAGCGCTACGAGGAGGAGCTCGCGCCGATGGTGGCCTTCACGTCCGTCTGCAATGCCGCCGGCGTGCCGGCCATGTCGGTGCCGCTGGAGTGGACGGAAGACGGCCTGCCGATCGGCATGCATTTCGTTGCCGGCTACGGCGCCGAAGCCACTTTGTTGTCACTGGCCGCCCAGCTCGAAGGGGCGCATCCGTGGTGCGATCGGCGGCCTCCGGGGTGAAGTGACGTGACAGGTAATTTCTGGCGCATGGTGCTAGCAGGCTTCGTCGCCGGTGCGCTGAGCGTGCTGGTGTTCCATCAGTGGGGGTTTTACTTCGCCGCTGAACTCGGCTTCGGCCGACCCAGTCTCTACAGCATGCGGCCGGTTCCGCCGTGGGGCGTGCCGGCCATCGTCTCGCTGGCTTTCTGGGGCGGTCTATGGGGCGTGCTCGGCGCCTTCGTCGTCGCGCGCTTGTCCGGCCTCCTGAATGGGGCGCTGGGCTGGACACTGTTCGCGGTCACGCTGGTATTGGCCGTGAACTGGTTCGTCGTCCTGCCGATCAAGGGAGCGCCGGTCGGCGGCGGATGGCGCCTGCCGGGCGTGATCGTCGTGCCGATCGTCTATGCTCTCTGGGGCTTCGGTATGTGGCTGTTCTACGGACTCGTCCGCAAGCTGCTGAAATAGGTGGGGCCGCCGATCGCCAAACCGCTCAGAGCTTGCGCATCACCATCTGCGAGCCGCCGCCCCAGATCGGCAGATAGGCCATCTTGTAGCCGGCACCGCCAGTGACGATCGGATGGATCGCCTCGGGAGAGGCCGCGACGTCCTTGCCCTCGTCGAACAGGTACTGCTGGACCCGCTTGATGTCCCAGCCTTCGTGGCGTGCGATCTTCTCGGCCAGTTCGAGCGGCAGAAGAAGGACCTGTTCGCCGCGCTGGCTCTTGCGGCTCTGGCCCGACATCACGATCTCGGCGCGCATGCCAGCGACGACCGGGTCGAGGATCGCCTCGGGCGTGGCGCCTTCGCCATCGCCCGGCAGCACCTCGGCGGTGCCGGAAATGCCCATCACCGTAATGGCGCTCTCGTCCTTCGCAAGCCCGTGACGTTCGGTGAAAGTCGGGAAGGGACCTTCGGTCCTTTCGGCGAAGCACAGCGTGAACTTGGCCGGCTGGCCCATCGTCGCCATGTCACCCGTGTCCGAGCGGGCGCCGCCGATGTTGCGCAGGCAGAGCTGCAGGGCTCGGCCGATGCAGGCATTGGCCCGGGTGCCGGGGCCGATGGCGTTGGTCAGCGCGTTGACGCCGAGTTGCTGTGCGATCGGGCCGTGGAGGCAGAGCGCGACCGCGGCGCTGCCGGTGGTCGTGGCGATGCCGAGAAGATTGAAGTCGGGCTCGAGCAGGGCCTGCGCCGCCGCCAGCACGACCGGCAGTTCGGCGGGGACGCAGCCCGCGACTACGCACTGATAGGTGACGGACTCGGGCGTGATGTCGCCGAACATCGGCGGCATCATCCCGAGCGATTCTGCGCGCCCGGCGACGCCGGCAATCATGGCGTCGAGCCGCTTTTGGGTGGGGGGCACCAGAGGGAGGCCGTCGGAAAGCTCGGCCTCCACCAGGATCTGCTGTGCGCTTTCCCAGGCCGTCGACTCTTCGACGACCGGCCAGCCGCACCACTCGTTCATCGGGCGATGCGCGTGCAGGCGACGGTGGTGCCGCCGAACGACGGAATGAACGCCGAATGCTTGCCCGGCCCGCCCGCCACGGTGATGTGGATGTCGCTCGGATCGCGGCCGATCGCCAGCCAGTCGCCGTCCGGCTTGTGGCCGGTGCTCTCGTAGGTGTCGAGGTTCTCCCGGGAGATGCGGGACAGGTGGATGCGCGAGCGCTTCCACAGTTCGTCGCGGATGCTCTCGATCGTGAAGCCATCGCGCTTCAGGGTCGCCGCATGCTCCGGGCCGATGATGAGGAACATCGGGCCCTTGCCGTACACCGTGTTGGCGCCGGGGTTCGACATGCCGCCGGCGAAGGTGGTCAGCAGCCCGTCGCCCGTGGTCGAGCCGTGGTCGTTGAGATTATGCGGGCCTTCGCCCGACATCACCGTCACGACCGAGTCCGTGGGCGCGAAGCCGCGCTGCACGTGATAGGGCATCCAAGGGTTCTCTTCCTCATTCTCGCCAAAGCAGAAGGTGTACTTGGCGGGGTTGCCCTGGGTCGAGCGGTCCATCTCACCGGGCTTGGCGCCGGCCACGTTCAGCAGCATCAGGCCAAGCGCGCGGCCGATCGTGGCATTGGACTGGCGGCCCTGGCCGAAGCAATTGGTGCCGCAGTTGATGTTGAGTTCGTGCCGGATCGGACCGCTCACCATGACCATCGGCGCGCACGAGTGCGTGGTCGCGAGCGTGCCGTGGAGATTGTACTCCGGGTCGAGCACGCCGCGCAGGGCGGCGGTCACGACGGGGAAGTATTCCGGCTTGCAGCCTGCCATCACGGCGTTGGCGGCCAGCGCCTGCAGCGTCGGAACGATCTGGCGCGGCGGCACTGGAGGGTAGGGCCGGTTGTCGCCGCGGACGGTCTCGACGAACTTCGCCACCTTGGCCTCGGTGGGGACGAAGACCGGCATGCCGTCGCTCCAGCCCTGCTCGATGGCGAGTTCGTTGAAGGCATCGACATCCATGTCACCGATGTCGATCACTTCCTGTTCGGCGATGTCCTTCATTTGCTCGTCGCCTCGGTCAGTCCCTTGGTCGCTGCTTCGATGCGTTCCCGCAGTTCCTCGGCATTCAGGCCGCCGACGGGGTGCTTCACGACGATCAGACGCGGCTCAACCTTGCGGGCTTTCGCCTGGGCAAGGACCAGCGGCTTGAAGGTCTCAGTGGCGATCACAAAAGCGGTGATGCCGAGCTTCTCGAGTTCGAGGCTGTCGTGGAAACTCCACGATGAACAGCTTCCTCAATCCCCTAAGGCAAGAAGCGCCGCCTTGTAGTTCTTCGCGACCTTCTCGATCAGTTCCTTGGGCGCAGGCTGGCTGGCACTGTTCTTGGCGTGGAAGTGGATGTTGTCGATTGGCCTGTGCGCGCCCAGCATGGCACGGACGCCTTCCAGCAGCTCACGCGCGTTCGGCTTGGAGTTGGAGATCAGCGCAATGGCGTCCGTCGCCCAGTTGACGGGCTGCAGGGTGACCTTCGCGGGGCCGGCGGCGGCCATGCCGAAGCTCGGATTGAAGATGCGCATGTTCGTTCTCCTCCACGCTACTTGTTCAACGCCGCGACGACCGACTTGGCGACGCGCTGACCGTCCGCGATGGCGTTGGCCAGATATTCCTGGGAGCCGGACCGCACGTCGCCGGCGGCGAACACCAGCGGCTGGGCAGTCTGGCCCTGAGCGTCGACAACGATATGCCCCGTGGCGTCGCGTGCAAGCGAATCCGGCAGGAATTCCGCAGCGGGAGACCGGCCTTCGTAAACGAACACGGCATTCGTCGAAACGCGGTTTCGCTGGCCGTCATTTTCGATCGTCACCGCCTCGAGGCCGTTACTGCCCTCCAGGCCGACGATGCGCCCGGGTCGGGCGGTGACGCCCTCGGGAACCGGGCTGGTCGGCGTCCCGAGCATGGTGATGTCGCCGGCGATGCCGACCAGGACGGCGGCTTCGTAGGGCGCCCAGCCAGTGGCCCCGGCGACGATCACGGACTGGCCAGCATAGAGCGGGCCGTCGCAGTTCGCGCAGTGCGACAGGCCGCGGCCTTCGTACTCCTCTTCGCCGGGAATGCCGAGCCTGCCCTTGTTCACGCCGGTCGCCACGACGAGGGAACGCGCGCTGTGGCGTTCGCCGTCGGTCGTCTCGATCTCGAAGGGGCCGGTTCCGGAAATTGCCGAGACCTCGCCGAAGCCGATCTCGACGCCCGCCACCGCGGCATCGTCGGTGAGACGGGCGGCCATCGTCGTGCCATCGAATATCTCCTCGAAATCGTGGAGCGCACCGAGGTTGATGATTTCGCCGCCGGGGGCGAGCTTGTCGAGGCACAGGGCCTTCAGGCCGGCGCGGGCGATTTCGGTGGCGGCGGTCAGTCCGGCCGGACCGGCGCCGATGACGATCACGTCGTAGGAGGGGGTAAGCATGGTCATATTTAATCGGTGGTCGGGCGAGGGAGCGCAAGCAGCTTTTCGGCCGTCCGGCTGCCGCTGGACGGTTCGGGCCGTCGCCGACATGCCGGTGTGGTCCGCGATTTGCAGGCCACCATCTTGAGCTTGCCAGTGCCCGAGAAAGCATCGTAGGTCGCAAGGGCAGGGAGACAGAACAAGGCATGGCGTATTTCACGCAACAGCTGATCAACGCAATCACGCTGGGCGCCATCTACGGGCTGATCGCCATCGGATACACGATGGTCTACGGCATCATCGGCATGATCAACTTCGCGCATGGCGAGGTGTTCATGATCGGCGCCTTCATCTCTCTCATCGGCTTCGTCATCTGCGGCAGCCTGGGCATCAGCTCGGCTCCCATCGCCATCGTGCTGGTCCTGCTGCTGGCCATGTCCTTCTCCGCGGTCTACGGCTGGGCGATAGAACGAACCGCCTATCGACCGTTGCGGGGCTCGTTTCGGCTGGCGCCGCTGATCTCGGCGATCGGCGTTTCGATAGCGCTGCAGAACTACGTGCAGCTGGCGCAGGGCGCGCGTCCGAAACCGGGCGGGCAGATCGTGTCGGGTGGCTTCAACCTCTTTACCGCCGACGGCTTCGACGTCCGCGTCACCTGGCTGCAGATCATCATCGTGCTGGTGACGGTCGTGCTAATGGCCGGCTTCACTTGGGTGATCGCCAAAACCTCGCTGGGACGCCAGCAGCGCGCCTGCGAGCAGGACATGAAGATGGCCTCTTTGCTGGGGGTCAACGTCGACCGCACCATCTCGCTCACCTTCGTGCTGGGCGCGGCGCTGGCCGCGGTCGCCGGCATGCTCTTCCTCATGTACTACGGCGTGATCGACTTCTTCATCGGCTTCCTGGCCGGCATCAAGGCCTTCACGGCGGCGGTACTGGGCGGCATCGGCTCGCTGCCGGGCGCGATGCTGGGCGGGCTGTTGATCGGACTGATCGAAGTCTTCTGGGCCGGCTACTTTTCGAGCGAATACAAGGACGTCGCCGCCTTCGCGATTCTCGTCCTGGTGCTGATCTTCCGGCCGAGCGGCCTGCTCGGCAAACCGGAGATCGAGAAGGTCTGACCGCATGAGCCCGCGTCTCCCTCTCATGCTGAAGGATGCGGGTCTCACCGCCTTCGTTGCCGCGGCTCTCGGCATCTTCGTCGTCGGCTTCCGCACCGTCGACCTGGGCGGCGGCAAGGGGCTGGGCTTCGACTACCACCTGGTCGACCTCGCCGTGGCGGTCGTCGCGATCTTCGTCGGGCGACTCGGTCTCTCGATGGCGGCGTATGGCCTGCGTTGGCCCGCCATCCTCCTTGGCGTCGCCATGATCCTGGCCGGCGCCTCGCCGATGAAACTGCCGTCGGGCTTCCTGCACTGGTTCGTGGCCCTGGGCGGCGTGCTGCTGGTGATTCGGGCGGTCTGGCCGTGGGCCAATGACGCCATGGGCGCGGCGGCGCGGACGCCCTCGGGCGTCGCGCTGGGCAAGGCCGGCGCCAAATGGTTCGGCTGGCTCCTGCTGGCCGGCGCGGTCCTGCTGCCGGCCACGCCGTTTGCCGACCAGAAGACGATGGATCTCGGCGTGCTGATCCTGACCTACGTGATGCTCGGCTGGGGGCTCAACATCGTGGTCGGACTCGCGGGCCTGCTCGATCTCGGATACGTGGCTTTCTACGCCGTGGGCGCCTACGCCTATGCGTTGCTGAGCACCCAGTACGGGCTGGGTTTCTGGACCGTCCTGCCGCTGGCGGGGATGATGGCGGCGTTGTTCGGCATCATGCTTGGCTTCCCGGTGCTCCGCCTGCGGGGCGACTATCTCGCCATCGTGACCCTGGGCTTCGGCGAGATCATCCGCCTCGTCCTGCTCAACTGGTTCGACCTGACGAACGGGCCGGCCGGTATCGGCTCGATTCCCGGTCCCACCCTGTTCGGGGCGGTGTTCGCCGAGACGCCGCCGCCAGGCAAGCAGACCGTGTCGGAAATGCTGGGCATCGCCTTCGACGGCAATCACCGGCTGATCTTCCTCTACTACATCATCCTCGGCCTGGCGCTGATCACCAACCTGTTCACCCAGCGCATGCGACGCCTGCCGGTCGGCCGCGCCTGGGAGGCGTTGCGCGAGGACGAGACGGCCTGCCAGGCGCTCGGCATCAACCCGACCAATACCAAGCTCACGGCCTTCGCGATCGGCGCCATGTTCGCGGGCTTTGCCGGTTCCTTCTTCGCCGCCAAGCAGCGCTTCATCAGCCCCGAGAGCTTCGTGTTCATCGAATCGGCGATCATCCTGGCCATCGTCGTGCTGGGCGGCATGGGCAGCCAGATCGGCGTCGTGCTGGCGGCGGTGCTGCTGATCGGCCTGCCCGAATGGTTCCGCGACCTCGGCAACTACCGCATGCTGGCTTTCGGCCTCGCCATGGTGCTCATCATGGTGTTCAAGCCGCGTGGTCTCATCTCCCATCGCGAGCCGTCGATAAGGCTGCATCCTGGAGGCGGTGGATGACGGCACCGCTGATCGAAGTCGAGCATCTCACCATGCGCTTCGGCGGCCTGGTCGCGATCGACGACGTTTCCTTCACGGCCCGGTCGCAGGCCATAACCGCCGTCATCGGCCCCAACGGCGCCGGCAAGACGACGGTCTTCAACTGCATCACGGGCTTCTACAAGCCGACGGTCGGGCGGCTGACCTTGCGCAGCGCCGGCGGCGAATTCCTGCTCGAGCGCATGCGCGGCCACGAGATCGGTCAGAAGGCGAGGGTGGCGCGCACCTTTCAGAACATCCGCCTGTTTCCCGGCATGACGGTGCTGGAGAACCTGATGGTGGCGCAGCACAACAAGCTGATGCGCGCCTCTGGATGGAGTCTCCTCGGCCTCGTCGGTGCCGCGAGCTTCCAGCGTGCCGAGGCGGCGGCGGTGGAACTGGCGCGGCTCTGGCTGGAGCGCATCGACCTTGTGGCCGATGCCGACCGGCCGGCCGGGGAACTGCCGTATGGCGCCCAACGGCGGCTCGAGATCGCCCGCGCGATGTGCACCGAGCCGGTGCTGCTCTGCCTCGACGAGCCGGCCGCGGGCCTGAACCCGCGCGAGTCGGCCGAACTCAATCAGCTCCTGGTCTCGATCCGCGATCGTGACGGGATCGGCGTGCTGCTGATCGAGCACGACATGAGCGTGGTGATGAACATCTCAGACCACATCGTCGTGCTCGACTATGGCCGCAAGATCGCCGAGGGGGCTCCCCTGACGGTTCGCAACGACCCGGCCGTGATCCGCGCCTATCTCGGCACCGACGAGGAGGCGCTCGATGCCTGAGCCGTCGATCCTGTCGGTGAAGGGCGTTCAGACTTTCTACGGCGCCATCCAGGCCCTGCACGGAGTCGACCTCGAGGTGGCGCGCGGCGAGATCGTGACGCTGATCGGCGCCAACGGAGCGGGCAAGTCGACCCTGCTGATGACGATCTGCGGCAATCCCCGCGCGCGGGCCGGCAGGATCACCTTCGACGGCGAGGACATCACGGCCCTGCCGACCCATCAGATCGTGCGGCGCGGCGTGGCGCAGGTGCCGGAAGGGCGCCGCATCTTCGCGCGCATGAGCGTCTACGAGAACCTGCAGATGGGCGCGATCCTAGGCGACCCGGCGAACTTCAAGTCGGACATCGACCGGGTCTTCGCCATGTTCCCGCGACTGGCCGAGCGGCGCGACCAGCGCGGCGGCACCCTGTCGGGCGGCGAGCAGCAGATGCTCGCGATCGGCCGCGCCCTGATGAGCCGGCCGCGGCTCCTGCTGCTCGACGAGCCGTCACTCGGTCTGGCGCCCCTGATCGTGCGCCAGATCTTCGACTCGATCGGCCGCATCGCACGGGAGGAGGGAGTGACGATCTTCCTCGTCGAGCAGAACGCCTTCCATGCGCTGCGCCTCGCCGACCGCGGCTACGTGCTGGCCAACGGCCGGGTGCGCCTCAGCGGCAGCGGCAAGGAGCTCTTGGCCAACCAGGAGATCCGGGCGGCCTATCTCGAAGGCGGGCATGCATGAGCCCGTTCGACACCTTCATGTTCGACTGGTTCGGCGACACGCTTTTCAACGTGGTGCTGTTCAATCTCGTCCTGATCGGGCCGGCTTCGTTCGCGGCGGGACATGCGGTGGCCCTGACCTGGCGGTCTTGGCCGCAGATCGTGTTCTACACGGCGCTCCTGTCGGCGACGCTGCGCTTCCTCGACTATGCGCTGGCCGGCGGCGAGCTCTTGTCGCTGGCGGGCTTCGGGCTGGGCTGGGTGGTGCAACTGGCGATCGCAGCCTTCGCTTTCAGGCTTACGCGGGCGCGCCAGATGGTGCGCCAATATCCCTGGCTCTATCGGCGCAAAGGCTTGCTGGGCTGGGACGAGCGGCCCTAATGTACCGGCATGCTCCGCGCGTGCGGAGGAGGCTCAACCAACAAGGGAGACCCGGATGAAGAAGATGTACGGCACGCTGGCCGTCGCAGCCGTCGCGCTGATGGCGACGCCCGCGTTTGCCCAGATCAAGATCGGCTCGGCCGGCCCGATGACCGGCTCGAACGCGGCCTTCGGCGAGCAGCTCCGGCGTGGCGCCGAGATGGCGGTTGCGGACATCAATGCCGCCGGCGGCGTCAACGGCCAGAAGCTGGAACTGGTGATCGGCGACGATGCCTGCGATCCCAAGCAGGCGACCGCGGTTGCCAACAAGATGGTGTCGGACAAGGTCGTGTTCGTGGCCGGGCATTTCTGTTCGGGCTCGTCGATCCCGGCTTCGGACATCTACAAGGAAGGCAAGATCCTGCAGATCACGCCGGCCTCGACCAACCCGAAGCTGACGGACGATGCGGCCGGCAAGGGCAACACCACGGTGTTCCGTACCTGCGGCCGCGACGACGTGCAGGGCACGACGGTCGGCAACTACATCCTGAAGAACAACAAGACCGCCAAGGTCGCGATCCTTCACGACAAGTCGCCCTACGGCAAGGGCGTGGCCGACGAGACCAAGAAGGCCCTGAACAAGGGCGGCCTGCGCGAGACGATGTACGAGGCCTACAACGACACCGACAAGGACTTCGCTGCGCTGATCAACAAGATGAAGCAGGCGAAGATCGATATCATCGTGCTGGGCGGCTACCACACCGCGGGCGCGCTGATCATCAAGCAGGCGCGTGAGCAGGGCCTGGCGGCGAACATGATGGGCTTCGATGCGCTGGAGACGGCCGAGTTCGCCCAGCTGGGCGGCGCCGCGACCAACGGCGTGATGATGTCGTTCCCGCCCAAGGCCGAGGACGACCCCAAGAATGCCGCCCTCGTGAAGAAGTTCCGCGACGCCAAGTACAATCCGGAGGGCTACACGCTGTTCAGCTATGCCGCCGTGAAGGCCTGGGCCGATGCCGCCAACAAGGCGAAGTCGGTCGAGGCTGCCAAGGTCGCCGCGGCTCTGCGCTCGGGCAAATACGAGTCCGCGGTCGGCGTGCTGGAGTTCGACGCCAAGGGCGACATCAAGGATGCGGTCTACGACATTTACGTCTGGAAGGACGGCAAGTCGGCACCGATGAAGAAGTAGGGCAAACGACCTTTGCGCGGTTAAGGCCCGGCGTCAGCCGGGCCTTTTCTTTTGCGGGCGCCGCCGCAGGTCGCTGGGCGGGCGCCCGTAGACTTCTGCAAAGACCGCGTTGAAGCGGCGCAGGCTGGTGAAGCCTGCGCGTGCCGCGACCTCCAACATCGGCAGGCTCGTCTGATCGAGCAGCCGCTTGGCCCGCTGCACCCGCAGGGTCCGCGCGACCTGCATCGGGCTGGCGCCGATGTGGCGCTGGAACAGCCGGCCGAGATGGCGCGACCCGATGCCCAGTCGTTCGGCGAGATCGTCGATCCCCGCACGGTCGAGCGCACCGTCGAGGAGCGGCCGCATGGCGCGCTGCACAGTCGTGCGCGAGCCCAGCCACGCGGGCGAGAAGGGGGCCGTCTCGGGACGGCAACGCAGGCACGGTCGGAAGCCCGCAGCCTCGGCTGCGGCGGCCGACGGATAGAACTGGACGTTCTTTCCCTGAGCGGGTCGCACCGGACAGACCGGCCGGCAGTAGATGTGCGTGGTGCGTACACCGGAGAAAAAGCGGCCGTCATAGCGGCGGTCGCGGCCGACGCGAGCACGTTCGCAGATCTGATGGTCGAGCAAGACGATGGAGTCCGATTCCGGCCAGTCGATTCTCTTAGCCCATGTTACGTCGCCCGGTATGACGATCAATGTTCTCGACAACCCTGTGTGGCACGCTCTTGCCGGACTGCACCGGCATCACGCGATCGGTCGTGGAGCGGCCCGCCACTATCCGCGCGACATCGCACCCTTCTCTGCGATTCTCGAACCGACCGAGCAAGCGTATGCCGACCTTGCCGCCGATCTCCCCCTGGGTACGGAGGCGCGGCTGTTTCGCCGGGAGGAGGAGCCGCTTCCACCCGGTTGGGAGGAGGTCGGCCGCTTCCCCATGCTGCAGATGGTGGCGACGCGTATTCCGGACAGAGAGGATGGTGTGGTTTCCACGCTTTTGTCCGCCGACGGGGTCGCCATGCGGGATCTCGTCGCGGAAGCCCAGCCGGGTCCATTCGGTGAGCGCACGCCGCTTCTGGGCCGCTACCTCGGCGTTCGGGACGGGAGTCGGCTCGTCGCCATGGCAGGCGAGCGGCTGCGCCTGCCGGGTCATGTCGAGCTGAGCGCCATCTGCGTCCATCCGGAGGCGCGGGGACGGGGATATGCGGCCGCGCTGGTGCGGCGGCTGATGCGGCTGGCCTTCGATAACGGCGAAGTGCCGTTCCTGCATGTGCGACCCGACAACAAGCCCGCGATCGACCTCTACCGTCATCTCGGCTTCGAGGTCCGGCGCAAACTCGTGGTGCTGTGGCGCCGGCCGGAATGAGCGAAGCGGCCGACCGTCACCGGGCGCGCGTCGTCTGGATCGCCTTCATCGTGGCCGTGTTCGGCTGGGGCGTGGGATTCTACGGGCCCGCCACCTACCTGGCGGTGCTGCATCAGACACGGGGCTGGTCGATCGCGACCCTCTCCGCTGCGGTGACGGCACATTACCTCGTGAGTGCCTTCCTGATCGTTGCCTTGCCGGATGCCTACCGTCGCTTCGGCGTGGGACGCGTCACGCTGGGCGGCACACTGTTTGGCGCTGCCGGCGCAATCGCGTGGGCAAGTGCGCAGCAGACGTGGCAGCTGGTGCCCGCTCTGCTGCTGAGCGGCACCGGATGGGCTGCAATGAGCGGGGCGGCGATCAACGCGATGGTGTCGCCCTGGTTCGAGTGCGATCGGCCCAAAGCCCTCAGCATGGCGTTCAATGGCGCAAGTGTCGGTGGCATCGTGTTCGTGCCGCTCTGGATGGTACTGGGGCGCTGTTTCGGCCTGGCGTCGGCAGCCGTCGTGATAAGCGTGGCCATGGTTACGATCGTCTGCCCGCTCGCAAGCCGCATCCTGCGGCGTCAGCCCGCGGTCGTAGTGGCGACGATGCGGCCCCTGCCGCGATTTGCCCTTCTGCGGCAGCCGCGCTTCCGGACGATCGCACTGGCCTTTGCTCTCGGCCTGTTCGCCCAGATCGGGCTTTTCGCCCATTTGATCGCGAGGCTCGAACCCGTACTCGGGCCAGGCTTGGCGGCGGGTGCCATCAGTCTGATCACCGTCTGCGCGGTCGTCGGGCGCACCTTGCTGGGGAAGTTCCTGCGCGACCATGATCGCAGGCTTGTCTCGGGCGCCAACCTGCTCATGCAGACAAGTGGCTCGCTGCTGTTGGCACTGGGCGAGGGCAGTATCCTGCTGACGGCGGGCTGTATCCTGTTCGGATTGGGAGTCGGCAACCTGGTCTCGCTGCCGCCGCTGATCGCGCAGCGCGAATTCCGGCCTGCCGATGTCGGGACAGTCGTCGCTCTCATCACTGCCATCAACCAGGCGGTCTTTGCCTTCGCGCCAGCCATATTCGGTGGTCTGCGGGATTTGACGGGCAGTTATGTGGTGTCATTTCTGGTGGCGGCGGCCGTCCAGGCCCTCGCGGCCGCGATCATCGCACTTGGACGACGATATTCCTGAGCTTTCTCAGTGTCTTGTGGGTCACTTTCCACGATTTTGCGAAACGGTGACATCGCGGCCCCGGATATGGTATCGGGGGGCTCAATAGCTAGAGGGGGTCGATCGTCGATATGCCGGGGGGCGCCATCGCGGTCGCGTCGGATCATGCCGGCTTCGACCTAAAGGAAAGTCTGAAACGAGACCTGCAGGAAGCGGGTCACGAAGTGCTGGATCTCGGCACCCATTCGACTGCATCCGTCGACTATCCGGACTTCGGAAAGGCGATGGGCGACGCCATTGCCTCCGGCAAGGCCGAGCGCGGCGTGCTCGTATGCGGCAGCGGGATCGGCATTTCCATTGCGGCAAACCGCAATCCCAAGGTTCGCGCAGTTCTCGCGCACGATGTGACGTCGGCACGCCTGTCGCGCGAGCACAACGACGCGAACGTCATCGCCTTCGGCCAGCGCCTGACCGGCATCGAGGTCGCGCGCGAGGCGCTGAAGGTCTTCCTGGCGACCAAGTTCGAGGGCGGCCGCCATGCCGGCCGCGTCGACAAGCTTTCGAAGGGTTGAGTAATCATGAGTCAAGCCGCTGCCAGCACGGTCCTGTCGCCGTTGCCGATGTTCACCAGGAATCTGGCCGACGCCGATCCCGCGATCGAAGCCGTTCTGAAGGGCGAACTGCATCGCCAGCGTGAGCAGATCGAGTTGATCGCCTCCGAGAACATCGTCTCGCGCGCCGTTCTCGAGGCCGCCGGATCGGTGCTGACCAACAAGTATGCCGAGGGTTATCCGCGCCGCCGCTACTACGGCGGCTGCGAGGAAGTCGACAAGGCCGAGGATCTGGCGATCGAGCGCGCGAAGAAGCTCTTCGACTGCTCCTTCGCCAACGTCCAGCCGCACTCGGGCGCGCAAGCCAACCAGGCCGTGTTCATGGCGCTGCTGCAGCCGGGCGACACATTCCTCGGCATGGCGCTCGACCAGGGTGGGCACCTTACGCACGGCTCGCCGGCCAACCAGTCGGGCAAGTGGTTCAAGGTCGTGTCCTACGGGCTGAAGCCCGACACACACCTGATCGACTACGAGCAGATGGAAGAGGCCGCCCGGCGCGACAAGCCCAAGGTGATCATCGCCGGCGCCTCGGCCTATTCGCGTCACATCGACTGGGCGCGCTTCCGCAAGGTGGCCGACGAGGTCGGTGCCTACTTCATGGTCGACATGGCGCACTATGCCGGTCTCGTGGCGGCGGGCGTCTATCCGAGCCCGCTTCCGCACGCCCATGTCGTCACGACGACGACTCACAAGACGCTGCGCGGCCCGCGCGGCGGCATGATCCTGTCGAACGACGCCGATCTCGGAAAGAAGATCAATTCCGCCGTGTTCCCCGGTCTGCAGGGCGGCCCGCTGATGCACATCATTGCCGCCAAGGCCGTGGCGTTCGGCGAGGCACTGCAGCCTGACTTCAAGGTCTATGCCCAGAACGTGATCGACAATGCACGGGCGCTCGCGGCCACGCTGACCGAGCGCGGCCTGAAGATCGTCTCCGGCGGCACCGACAGCCACGTCATGCTGGTCGACCTGCGGCCTAAGAAGGCGACCGGCGTGTCGGCGGAGAAGGTGCTCGATCGCGCCGGGATTACGACCAACAAGAACAGCATCCCGGGCGACCCGGAGAAATACACGATCACGTCCGGCGTGCGGCTCGGCACGCCCGCGGGAACGACGCGCGGCTTCGGCGTGGCGGAGTTCCAGCAGATCGGCCATCTCATCGCCGACGTGCTCGACGGCATCGCCAAGAACGGTCCGGACGGCGACGCCCAGGTCGAGGCCCAGGTTCGCGCCAAGGTCCATGTCCTGTGCGCGCGCTTCCCGATCTACCGCGACTGACAAGGCGCAAAGCCGGAACGAACGGGGGAACGAGATGCGCTGTCCATTCTGCGGTCACGAGGACACACAAGTTAAGGACTCGCGACCGACCGACGACAATTCGGCGATCCGCCGGCGGCGCTACTGCCCGTCCTGCGGGTCGCGCTTCACGACCTTCGAGCGCGTGCAGCTGCGCGAGCTGACGGTCGTGAAGAAGAACGGACAGCGGGTCCAGTTCGACCGTGACAAGCTGGCGCGTTCCATACAGGTCGCGTGCCGCAAACGGCCGGTCGATCCGGAGAGGATGGAGCGGGTGGTGAACGGAATAGTTCGCCGGCTCGAGAGCTCCGGCGAAAGCGAGATTCCCTCGACGCAGATCGGCGAACTGGTGATGGACGCGTTGCGCGCGCTCGACCCGGTGGCGTACGTGCGGTTCGCGTCGGTCTATCGCAACTTCCGCGAGGCCCGCGACTTCGAGGAGTTCATCTCCGACCTCGCCGATACCGCCCACTTCAAGGACTGACGGCGATGATGCGCGCGGCGCTCGCGCTGGCGCGTCGGTCCCTGGGGACCACCTGGCCCAACCCCGCCGTCGGCTGCGTTATGGTGCGCGATGGCCTGGTGCTCGCGCGGGGCCGCACACGGGAGGGCGGGCGCCCGCACGCCGAGGCCGATGCGATTGCGCAGGCGGCCGAGGCAGGACAGTCGCTGAAGGGCGCCACGGCCTACGTCACCCTGGAACCCTGTTCGCATCATGGCCGTACGCCGCCGTGTGCGGACGCGCTCGTGGCGGCCGGGGTCTCCCGAATCGTGTCGGCTCTGGAAGATCCCGATCCACGGGTGAAGGGGCAGGGGCATGCGCGGCTGAAAGCTGCCGGCCTTGCGGTCGAGATCGGGGAGGGGGGCGCTGAGGCGGCGGAAATCAATGCGGGATTCCTGCTGCGGGTTCATGAAGGCCGGCCGCTCTTCCATCTCAAGATGGCGGGATCGCTCGACGGCCGCATTGCCACGGCGTCCGGCGAGAGCAAATGGATCACCGGAGAGGCGGCGCGCCGCGACGGCCACAGGCTGCGGGCGATCCACGACGCGATCCTGGTCGGCGCGACAACGGCGGCCGCCGACGACCCGGAGCTCACCTGTCGCCTGCCGGGTCTCGGCGTCCGCTCGCCCGTCCGCATCGTTCTGGATTCGCAGGCGCGCCTGTCGCCCGGCTCCAAGCTCGCGGCCTCTGCGCGGGTAACACCCGTGTGGCTGGTCTGTACGAAGTCTGCCCCGGCCGACCGCCGGGACACGCTGAGCGCGCTGGGAGTTGAGGTCGTCGAGGTCGATGGCGGCAGCGACGGCCGCATCGATGTTTCGGCCGCGGCCCGGACGCTCGGCACGCGCGGGCTCACCCGGGTGCTGGTGGAAGGCGGTGGCCAGGTCGCCGCGTCTTTCCTGAAGGCGGGGCTCGTCGACCGCATTTCGAGTTACCGGGCAGGCCTCGTGCTCGGCGGAGACAGCCGCTCTGCGGTCGGCGGACTGAATCTTGCACGGCTCGGTTCCGCGCCCCGGTTCAGGTTGGTCTCCGCGCGGCACCTGCAGGGCGATACGCTGGAAACCTGGCGGCGGGAGGATTAAGTAGCGGCCATGTTCACAGGTATTGTATCCGACATCGGCGAGATCGTCTCCGTCGATCCCGGCGGCAAGGAGGGCGACCGCCGGTTCGTCATCGCGACGAAACACGATATGACGCCGATCGCCATCGGCGCCTCGATCGCCTGTTCGGGCTGCTGCCTGACCGTGATCGAGAAGGATACCGGTCGGTTCGCCGTCGAGGTCTCGGCCGAAAGTCTCGACAAGACACATCTGGGGGACTGGACGGTCGGCAGCCATCTCAACCTCGAATTGTCACTGAAGCTCGGGGACGAGCTGGGTGGGCACCTCGTCTACGGCCATGTCGACGGCGTGGGCAGCATCGCCTCAATGACGCCGGAGGGCGGCAGCGTGCGTTTCGTGTTCGAGGCGCCGCCGGATCTCGCGCGCTTCGTTGCGGCCAAGGGCTCCATCGCGATCGACGGGATCTCGCTCACGGTCAACGAGGTCGACGGCAATCGCTTCGGCGTGAACGTGATTTCACACACGCAGGCGGTCACCACGCTGGGACACGCTAAAGTCGGCCAGAGGGTCAACCTTGAGGTGGATATGCTCGCGCGTTACGTTGCGCGACTGTTGGAGCATCAGAAAACATGAGTGCGCTCGAAAAGGACGCTTGGCGGATCACCTTCAGCGAAGTGAAGGCCGCCGCCGAGGACATCATCGAGGAGGCCCGCAAGGGTCGGATGTTCATCCTCGTCGACGACGAGGATCGCGAGAACGAAGGCGACCTGGTGATCCCGGCCCAGTGGGCGACGGCCGAAGCCATCAACTTCATGGCACGGCATGCGCGTGGCCTGATCTGCCTGGCGCTGACGCGGGAACGGGTCGAGCAGCTCGGCCTGCCGTTGATGTCGCAGAACAATCGCACCCGCCACTCGACGGCCTTCACCGTCTCGATCGAGGCACGCGAGGGCGTGACGACCGGAATCTCGGCGGCAGACCGCGCCCGCACCGTCTCGGTGGCGATCGACCCGTCCTGCGGGCCGCAGGACATCGTGACGCCCGGCCATGTCTTTCCGCTGGTGGCCCGCGACGGCGGCACGCTGGAGCGCACTGGTCACACCGAGGCCGCGGTCGACATCGCGCGTCTGGCGGGCCTCAACCCGGCGGGCGTGATCTGCGAGATCATGAACGACGACGGCACGATGGCCCGTCGCAACGACCTCATCACCTTCGCGCAGCGTCATGCGCTGAAGATCGGCACCATCGCCGACCTGATCGCCTATCGCCGCCGCTACGATTCGATCGTCAAGCGCATCAGCGAGACCACGCTCGACAGTACCTGGGGTGGCGACTTCCGCTGCGTCGTCTACGTGAACAAGGTGACGATGGCGCAGCATGTCGCCCTGGTGAAGGGCGACCCTGCGGCTGGTGGCCCCGTCATGGTGCGCATGCATGCGGTCAACCTCTTCACCGACACGCTGGGGCAGCGCAGCGGCGGCCGGGGCGGCGAGATCGAGGCCTCGATGCGCGAGATCGCCAAGGAAGGCCGCGGTGTCATCGTCCTGATCCGAGAGCCGCTCACCGTCGTGCTGGCCGAGCAGCGGCGCCGTGCCGGCGAGCCGATCGAGCCGGCGGGACAGGAGCTGCGCGATTATGGCGTCGGCGCCCAGATGCTCATCGATCTCGGCGTGAAGGAAATGGTGCTGCTCAGCAATTCGCAGAAGAGCGTCGTCGCCCTCGAGGGCTTCGGCCTGAAAATCGTCGCGCAGAAGCCGGTCCCCGGCCGCGCAAAGGTCTGATCATGTCGACACGGACGGAGAATCCGACCGCACGGGCGGCGGTCGCCGGGGTCAAGGGTGCGCGCATCCTGATCGTGGAGTCGCGCTATTACGCCGACATTGCCGATGCGCTCATCGAGGGTGCCGAGCGAGAGATCGCCAGGAACGGCGCGAAGTCGGAGCGGGTCGTCGTGCCGGGTGCCTTCGAAATCCCGGGCGCGATCGCCCTGGCGGCGGCCAAGAAGGGCAAGCCCTACGACGGCTACGTGGCGCTGGGCTGCGTGATCCGGGGCGAGACTACGCACTACGACTATGTCTGCGGTGAGAGCGCACGCGGGCTGATGGACCTCGCGATCCAGAAGAAGCTCGCCATCGGCTATGGCATCGTCACGGTCGAGAACGTCGAGCAGGCGCGCGCCCGCGCCTATACCGACCGCGGCGACAAGGGCGGCGATGCAGCCCATGCCTGCCTCGCCATGGTGGCACTCGGCCGTCGCTGGAAAAAATCGTGAGCGACACCAAGCCAGCCGGGCCCAGCCGTCGCCAGGCCGCACGGCTGGCGGCGGTGCAGGCGCTGTATCAGTGGCAGGAGGGGCAGGACGCCCCGGCCGAAATCGTCGAGCAGTTCCTCAAGGTCCGCACCGGCGAAACCGGCGAAGGCGGCATGCGACGCGATGCCGACAAGCCGCTGTTCAAGGACGTGGTCGAGGGCACCGCGAGCAAGCGCGACGAGCTGGAGGCGCTCGTCTCGGCCTCGCTGGCGGAGGATTGGACCTGGGCGCGTGTGGACCGGCTCGTGCGCGCCATTCTGCTCGCCGGCGCCTATGAACTCGCGCACCGTCCCGACGTGCCGCTGCGCGTCGTCATCAACGAATATGTCGAGATCGCCCATGCCTTCTACGACAAGGGCGAGCCGAGCTTCATCAACTCCGTTCTCGATCGCGTGGCGCGCCAGGCGCGGCCGTCCGACCGGAAGTAGGCGCTCATGGCGCGGGCGCGGCGGATCGGCGAGTTCGAACTGATCGCCCGCTACTTCGCGCCGCTCGCCCGTGACTTCGAGGGGGCAGGCGGTCTCCAGAGCGACAATGCCTTCCTGCCGGCGGACTCGCGGCACGATCTCGTGGTCAAGACCGACACGATCGTGGCCGGCGTTCATTTCCTGGCCGACGATCGGCCCGGTCGCATTGCCGCCAAGGCGCTGCGGGTCTGCCTCTCCGATCTGGCGGCCGGGGGCGCGACGCCCTTCGTCTATCAGCTCTCGCTGGCCTTGCCGTCGACCTGGCAGGAGGCCTGGGTCGCGGCCTTCGCCAAAGGGCTGGCTGCCGACCAGCGCCGTTTCGGGATCGTTCTCTGTGGCGGCGACACGGTCGTGACGCCCGGGCCGCTCACGATCACCATCACGGCCTTCGGCCGGGTCGCTCGCGGCAAGGGCGTGACCCGCGCAGGGGCGCGGGCAGGGGACGAGCTTTGGGTGAGCGGCACGATCGGCGACGGGGCGCTCGGCCTGCTCGCGGCACAAGGCGCCTTCGCGCCGCTGACGGCGAGGCAGCGCGCGCATCTCGAGGATCGTTATCGCCTGCCGCAGCCACGATGCACGCTTGGCCCGCTTTTGCCGGGTGTCGTGACGGCGATGGCCGACGTCTCCGACGGGCTGCTGGCCGATGCGGGTCACATTGCCGACGCGTCCCGACTGTCCGTCAGCATCGAACGCGGGGAGGTGCCCCTCTCGCCGGGCGCACGGGCGGCGCTGGCGGTGGACCCGCGCCTGTGGGCGAATATCCTGGGGGGCGGGGACGACTATGAACTCGTGATGGCCGTGCCGGTGCGCCGTCGGGCGGCGTTGCAGGCAGCCGCGCAGGTGGCGGGCCTGCGGATCACGCGCATCGGCCGCTTCGATCGCGGCAGCGGGGTCGCGGTCACATCAGGCGGCCGAGCGATCGACGCCCCGCGCAAGGGATACGTTCACTTCTAGTGAATTCCACCGCCTCATAGCTGCACTGCGCCGCGCACCATGACGCGGGCGGGTCGCCCGACTAGAGTGCCGCCCAATGGACGGATCATCGAAGGTGCAGGAAATGCCCGCGGCCTCGGACGGGCGCATGCCGCGCCGGTCGATGCGAAACATCGCCCTGCTGGCCATGTGCCAGGCGCTGACGCAGAGCAGCAATACGCTCATGTTCGCCTCCTCGGCGCTGGCGGTTCTCACCATCGTCTCGCCGGACATGCGCATGTGGGCCAATCTGCCGGTCACCATGCAGCATCTCGGCGTCATGCTGTCGGTGTTCCCGGCGTCGCTGCTGATGATGCGGCGCGGGCGCAAGGTCGGTTTCCGCAGCGGTTCGGTGATGGGCATGATCGGCTCGTCATTGGCTGCCATCGGGCTCGGCCTCGGCAGCTTCCCGGTCATGTGCCTGGGCGGCCTGTTCCTGGGTTACGCCATCGCCAACATGCAGCTCTACCGGTTTGCCGCCGTCGAGCTGGCGCCGGCACCGCATCGTGCGCAGGCGATCTCCTACGTCACGGCCGGCGGCGTGCTGGCCGGCATCCTCGGCCCGTCCCTGGCACGTTTCACGCCGGACCTGTGGCAGCCGCTATTCCAGGCGAGCTTCGTCGCCGTCATCTTCATCCACGTCCTCGTCTTCATCGTCCTGGGCTTCATCGAGTTTCCCCAGGTCAGGGTGGAGGACACGGCCGGGCCGCAGCGTCCGCTCTCCCAGATCGTGACCCAGCCGACCTATATGGTCGCCTGCGCCGGGGCGATGATCGCTTTCGGAGTGATGTCCTTCGTGATGGCGGCCTCTCCGCTGGCCATCGTGCAATGCGGTCTCAAGGCGACCGAGGCGCCGGTGACGATCTTCGTCCACGTCATGGGCATGTTCATCCCGTCCTTCTTCACCGGTCATCTGATCGCGCGCTTTGGCATCTTCAACGTCATGATCGCGGGCATCGTGCTGCTGGTGGCGGGCGTGATCGTCGCGCTGATGGGCATCACGGAATGGCACTTCCGCGGGGCTCTCACCCTGAACGGTGTGGGCTGGAACTTCCTGTTCGTCGGCGCGACGACCCTCCTGACTACGACCTACCGGCCGGCCGAGCGCGGCAAGGCCCAGGCTTTCAACGATTTCATGGTGTTCGGAGTCACGACCGTGGCCAGCCTGATGGCGAGCGTCGTGCTCGAACTCCGGGGGTGGGCCGCGTTGAACTACGTGGCGCTCGTCCTGGTTCTGATCGCCTTGCTCGTCATCGGCGTCTATCGGTTGCGGAATCCGTCACGCGCCTGAAGCCAAGCCCTTGAGGCAGCGTGGCTTTTCCGCGACTGCGGTTGCGCGCCCACGGGCCATCTGTCATTTTTCCCGTTACCTCGCGCCCGGGGGGAGTTCGCGTGCTTCAGGTCGCGATGTGCGTAAAGCAGACGAAAAAACAATAGGTTAGGGAAACATGTCCACGGTTCTTTGGGGCGTCATCGGCTGCGGCTTGATTGCCGTGCTGTATGGCGTCGTTACTGCGTCACGGGTCATGGCGGCCGACGCCGGCACGCCACGCATGCAGGAAATAGCACAAGCCATCCAGGAGGGTGCGGCTGCCTACCTGCGCCGTCAGTACACCACCATCGGGATCGTGGGCATCGTCGTCCTCGTCGTTCTGGCGGCCTTGCTCGGCAAGTTCGCTGCTATCGGCTTCCTGATCGGCGCCATCCTGTCGGGCGTCACCGGCTTCATCGGCATGAACGTGTCGGTCCGCGCCAACGTGCGTACTGCCGTCGCCGCCCAGAAGAGCCTCGCCTCGGGCCTCGATCTCGCCTTCAAGGCGGGCGCGGTGACCGGCATGCTGGTGGCCGGCCTCGCCCTGATCGGCGTCGGCGGCTACTACGCGGTCCTGCTCAACATGGGCATCCCCGGCGGCAGCCGCGACATGATCGATGCGCTCGTCTCGCTCGGCTTCGGCGCCTCGCTGATCTCGATCTTCGCCCGCCTCGGCGGCGGCATCTTCACCAAGGGCGCGGACGTCGGCGGCGACATGGTCGGCAAGGTCGAGGCGGGAATTCCCGAAGATGATCCCCGCAACCCGGCGACCATCGCCGACAACGTCGGCGACAATGTCGGCGACTGCGCCGGCATGGCTGCCGACCTGTTCGAGACCTATGCGGTGACGACCGTCGCCACCATGGTCCTGGCCTCGATCTTCTTCGCGGCCGACCCGGTGCTCGTCGGCAAGCTGATGGCCTATCCGCTGGTCATCGGCGGCGCCTGCATCATCACCTCGATCATCGGCACCTACTTCGTCCGCCTCGGCTCCGACGGCAACATCATGTGGGCGATGTACAAGGGCGTGATCGCCGCGGCCGTTCTTTCGATCCCGGCGATTTACGTCGCCACCGACCGCCTGGTCGGCATGGGCACGGTCATGACCGTGGGCGACCGTTCGTTCACCGGCATGTCGCTGTTCTGGTGTTCGCTGGTCGGTCTGGCCATTACCGGCCTGATCGTCTGGGTCACCGAATACTATACCGGCACCGACTATCGCCCCGTGAAGGCCGTGGCGCAGGCCTCGGTCACCGGCCACGGCACCAACGTCATCGCCGGCCTCGCGATGTCGATGGAGGCCACGGCGGGCCCGGCGCTGCTGATCTGCGCCGGCATCGTGACCTGCTACATCCTGGCTGGCCTGTTCGGCATCGCCATCGCCACGACCGCCATGCTGGCGCTCGCGGGAATGATCGTTGCCCTCGACGCCTACGGCCCGGTTACCGACAATGCCGGCGGCATTGCCGAAATGGCCGGCCTGCCGAAGGAAGTTCGCAAGAACACGGACGCGCTCGACGCGGTCGGCAACACCACCAAAGCCGTCACCAAGGGCTACGCCATCGCCTCGGCCGGCCTCGGCGCACTCGTGCTGTTCGCGGCTTACACGTCGGACCTCGACTACTTCATCGCCGCGGGCAAGCTGGGCGTGAAGGTGGTCGATTTCTCGCTCAAGAACCCGTACGTCGTGGTCGGTCTCCTGGTGGGCGGCCTGCTGCCTTACCTGTTCGGCGGTATGTCGATGCTGGCCGTCGGCCGCGCAGCGCAGGCGGTGGTCGAGGAAGTGCGCCGCCAGTTCAAGGAGAAGCCCGGCATCATGGCGGGCACGGATCGGCCGGATTACGGTCGCGCCGTCGACATGCTGACCAAGGCCGCGATCAAGGAGATGATGATCCCGTCGCTGCTGCCGGTGCTCTCGCCGATCGTGCTGTTCTTCGTGATCTCGTGGATCGCGGGCCGCTCCGATGCCTTCGCGGCGGTCGGCGCCATGCTGCTCGGCGTGATCGTCACCGGCATCTTCGTCGCCATCTCGATGACGGCGGGCGGCGGTGCCTGGGACAACGCCAAGAAGTACATCGAGGAAGGCCATTTCGGCGGTAAGGGATCCGACGCCCACAAGGCGGCGGTGACCGGCGACACCGTCGGCGACCCGTACAAGGATACGGCCGGTCCGGCCGTGAACCCGATGATCAAGATCACCAACATCGTGGCGCTGCTGCTCCTGGCCGTCCTGGCGCACTGAGCCTCGCGGAATCAAAACGGAAAAGCCCCGGTCGAAAGACCGGGGCTTTTTCTTTGAGGTGCGGCTGCGGCCGGGGCAGACGCTTGCCGAAGCGTCAGATTCCGCCGCCGCTGGTCGGTGCCCCGGGGTTGGTACCCTGGCCCTTCGGACCGCTGAAGCGGCCGACATTGCCCAGCACCTGTTCGAGGATCGTGAGTTCCTTGCCCGAGGTCGGGGTGACGCGGGACACCATCTGGATGTTCTGGGCGTCCTTGAGGTCATAGTTCTTGATGGCTTCGAGGCGGCCGGATTCGTTGAACGTGATCTGGATGACCCGCTGGGCGCTGATCTTGGGCTTGGTATAAGCCCAGTATTCTTGAGTCTCGCTGATGTAGTACCAGACGTTTGGATTGAATGTCGCCACGGCCGAGGGCGATCCGATCAGGCGGACCACGTCCTCGCGGCTCTGGGCGCCGACTTCGAGCTTTTCGACCGACCCAGGCGTCGCGGCAAAGCCACGCAGGTCGACGGTGTTCTCACAGCCGCCGAGGGTGACGACTGCCGAGAGGGCGAGGACGCTGGCAAGGGCGAGCGGGGCGGTGCGACGCATGGACTGCTTCTTGGCTTTCGGGGAAGAGGGACCGCAAGATGTCGTGATGAAGGGCCCCGGTCAACCGCTGGGCCGCCGAGAGTTGGGGAGGATGCCGGTCGTGTTCCGTCGCCGCAAGCCAGAGGACGAATTTGCCATGGCGGTTTATCGCCATGTGGCCGAGCAGGCGCGCGCGCCGGAGCTCTTCGAGGCCTGCGGCATTCCCGATACTTTGGACGGCCGTTTCGATTCGCTGGCGCTTCATGCCGCGCTGATGATCGACCGGCTGCGCCGCGAACCCGATGGGGAGACTCTTGCGCAGGCCTTCTTCGATGCCATGTTCAAGCACCTCGATCTCACCCTCCGCGAGATCGGCATCCAGGATCTGGGTGTCGGTCGGCGTATCAAGATCATGGCCGAGGGTCTGCACGGCCGTGCCCTGGCCTATCGCGAGGCCCTGAACGAGGGGGCCACGCCGCTCACGGAAGTGTTGCGCCGCAACGCCTATGGCGGTAGGTCGCCCGAGGATTCCGAGATGGTCGCTCGACTGGAAGCGTATGTCAGAGCCTATGCCCGCTCACTCGATGTAACCGCTCGCAACGATTTGATAAAGTGAATTAATAAAATGACACAAGCCACTGAAAAAACAATAAAATCTGAGATCGAAAGAATTATCGATCTTGAGAAGATCGGCAATAGCGGCATCGCCGTGGAAATCTCGGCGTCGGAGAGCGAGAGGGCCGCGCTGGCCAAGCGCTTTGGGTTCCTCAGCCTGCCAGCTCTCTCGGCGCGCGTCTCTGTGGACCGCAGGCCGGGCGGACAGATCGTGGTCGAAGGGCGTCTGAGGGGGCGTATCGTTCAAGCCTGTATTCTGAGCCTCGACCCGGTGACGCAGGAACTGGACGACGCCTTCCGCCTGGTTTTCGCTGAGAACGTGAAGGAAGAGAGCGATCCGGAGAGCGGGGAGGCGCTTCTGAATTCCCAGGGCGATGCGCCGGAGCCGCTGGAGGGAAACATGCTCGATGTCGGTGAAATCGTCGCCGAACAATTGTCTTTGACGGCGGATCCCTATCCGCGGCGGCCGGGGGTAAAATTGGAAGACGTCCTGCCCAAACAGAAGGGCGGTGCGCGGCGTTCGGCCCCCGAACCGCGCCGGCATCCGTTCGCCGGTCTGGCGGCGCTGAAGGACAAGCCGCGTCGCGGCCGGTAATTTGTTGCGGCGGTTAGACGTTTTGGCTAGAGAAGGCCGCCCGCCGCGCCTATAGAGCGCGGCTGCAGCATTTCTGGGGGCATGCCCTGCCTTGGATAGGCGGGAGCGGCCCTCGCTCTGGAGATCGTCATGGCAGTTCCCAAGAAAAAGGTTTCGAAGTCCCGTCGCAACATGCGTCGCTCGCACCACGCGCTGCCGACCATGGCGTATATGGAGTGCAAGAACTGTGGCGAGCTGAAGCGCCCGCACATGGTTTGCTCGCATTGCGGCTACTACCGCGAGGACATGCCGGTCCTGGCCGACGCCGCGTCGGCCGAGAAGTAGTCAGAAGCACGCCGCCGGCAATGCGCTGGCAGTCGACAGGCGGAGCGTGACGGTGGGTGCGAAGAAGATCGTACTCGCCCTCGACGGCATGGGTGGCGATCACGCCCCCGACGTCATCGTGAACGGCGCGGACATTGCCCGCGAGCGCTATCCCGGAACGTCCTTTCTCCTGTTCGGCGACGAAGCGCGCCTGAAGGCGCTCGTCGACAAGCGCAAGGGCCTCGCGCAAGTGCTCGAGATCGTGCCTTCGGAAGATGCGGTCAAGGCGGACGACAAGCCGTCCTTCGCCTTGCGACGTCGGCGCAAGTCGAGCATGTGGATGGCGGTGGAGGCCGCCGCGCAGGGCCGCGCCGACACGATCGTCTCGGCCGGCAACACCGGCGCACTTCTCGCCATCTCGATGTTCGCCATGCGTATGCTCGAGGGTGCCGACCGCCCGGCGCTGGCGTCCTTCATGCCGACCTCGCGCGGCGAGACCGTGATGTTGGATCTCGGCGCCAACCTCGAATGCGACGCGGACAATCTCGCGCAGTTCGCGGTGATGGGAAGCGTGTTCGCTCAGGCGCTGCTCGGGCTCGATGCGCCAAAGGTCGGCCTGCTGAACGTCGGCTCGGAGGAACTCAAGGGCCATGAGGAGCTGCGCCAGGCGGCTGCGCTGTTGCGGCGCCCGGGCTCGCCGGTCAACTTTCATGGCTTCGTGGAAGGCAATGACATCGGCGCCGGGGTGACCGATGTCGTGGTCACCGACGGTTTCACCGGCAACGTCGCGCTGAAGGCGATCGAGGGTACCGCCAAGCTGACGTTCCAGTTCGTCGGCGACGCCTTCCGGACTTCGACATTCGCCAAGATCGGCTATCTCTTCGCGTCCGGAGCCTGGAAGAAGCTTCGCAAGCGGGTCGATCCGCGCCGCTACAATGGCGGCGTCTTTCTCGGGCTCGACGGAGTCTGCGTGAAGAGTCACGGCGGCACGGACGCGCTGGGCTTCGCCTATGCGATCGGTGTGGCGGTCGACCTCGTGCGATACGAATACAAGAGCAAGCTTGTCGAGGGGCTGGCCCGGCTGCGCGAGATCAGCGCGAGCGCCGAAACGCCGGCCGCATCGCTGCAGACCACCGGAGGAACTGCGTGATTCGTTCTGTCGTCCTGGGCTGCGGTTCGTACCTTCCCGAGCGCGTCGTCACCAACGAAGAATTGTCGAAGACGGTCGAGACCACCGACGAGTGGATCCGCCAGCGCACCGGTATCGGCCAGCGCCACATCGCGGCCGAGGGCGAGTTCACTTCCCATCTGGCAATCAAGGCCTCGCAGCGGGCGCTCGACCATGCCGGTATCAAGGCGTCGGACCTCGACCTGATCGTCCTGGCGACGGCGACGCCTGACCAGACCTTTCCCGCCACGGCGACGCGCGTGCAGGCCGCTCTTGGCATGACCAGGGGCGCGGCGTTCGACGTCCAGGCCGTGTGTGCGGGCTTCGTATACGGCGTCTCGGTCGCCGACAGTCTCATCAAGAGCGGCCTCGCCTCGACCGCGCTGGTGATTGGCGCGGAGACCTTCTCGCGCATCCTCGACTGGGACGATCGCGGCACCTGCGTGCTGTTCGGCGACGGCGCCGGCGCGATCGTGCTCAGGGGAGAGCGGGGCGCCGGCACCCCGGCCGACCGGGGCATCCTCGCTAACGCACTGCATTCCGACGGCCGCCATCACGACATCCTCTATGTCGACGGCGGACCGTCCTCGACCCGCACCACCGGCTTCCTCCGCATGGAAGGCAAGGAGGTCTTCAAACATGCCGTTGTCAACATGGCGGCGGTCGTGGGCGAAGTGCTTGAGAAAGCTGGGCTCGAAGCCAAGGACATCGACTGGCTGGTCCCGCACCAGGCCAACAAACGCATCATCGACGGCACCGGCCGCAAGCTCGGTCTGCCGCCGGAGCGCGTCGTCGTCACCGTCGACAAGCATGCCAACACGTCCGCCGCTTCCATCCCGCTGGCGCTCGACGTCGCGGTCAAGGACGGCCGCATCAAGAAGGGCGACCTGCTGCTGCTCGAGGGGATCGGCGGCGGCCTGTCCTGGGGCGCCAGCCTCGTTCGCTGGTAGGCGAGATAAACGCCAACGGAACGTGAACAGGCGGCGATTCAAGTCCTGCCGCTATCCCACTGATATTGACCGCTTTCCCACCTTAGAGTAAGGATTAACTGGGGGAAGAAGAGGTACCGGAGTGGACGGCCGGACTATTACGCGCGCCGATTTGAGCGAGTCAGTGTTCCAAGAGGTGGGACTGTCTCGCAATGAATCCAGCGATCTCGTGGAGACGATTCTCTCCGAGGTTGTGGAAGCGCTGGCGCGCGGCGAATCGGTGAAAATCTCCTCGTTCGGGAGTTTCACGGTTCGCGACAAGGGGCAAAGGGTCGGCCGCAACCCGAAGACCGGGCAGGAAGTTCCCATCCTGCCGCGGCGAGTCCTCGTCTTTCGAGCGTCGAATGTCCTGAAAACACTGATCAACGGGGCGCCCGGCGAGAACAAGGGGTAGTTGGGAACACGAGGGGATCAGAGATGGCCGTTTCGGTTCAGACCGTCGAAAGACGGGTCGAGAAGTCGGCGCAGGCGTTTCGAACGATCAGCGAGGTCGCGACCGAGCTCGATGTGCCGCAGCACGTGCTGCGGTTCTGGGAGAGCAAATTCTCTCAGGTGCGGCCACTGAAGCGGGGCGGGGGCCGTCGCTACTACCGGCCGGAAGATATCGATCTGCTGCGCCGCATCCGCGCGCTGCTCTATGAAGATGGTTACACGATCAAGGGCGTGCAGCGCCTCCTGAAGGAGGGCCGCGGCCGCCTGCCGGCCCAGCGCCTCGACCTGGCGGCCGAGAGCGCCTTGGAGAGCCTGCGCATCGTCTCGGCGCGCGCCGAGGCCATGGCAGGAGGTACGCGCCAGCCGCTGCCACGCACCGGGCCCCAGCCTTCGACGACTACGCCACGCGCCGCGGTCCTCGACCTTCACAAGCGGCGCGAGATCGAGGCGGTGCTGGAAGACCTCGAACAGGCGCTGACGCAACTGCGCAGCACCCTGAAGACGCAGAACTAGGCCTTCGAGCCTGGAACATCGCCGGGGGGCGGTGTTCTAGAGCTTGCAGGTTGCGCGTCCAAAGACCACCAGATCGGGTGGTCTTTGTAAGAAAGTGTATCAAGTAACTGATTTTATTTGGTTTTAGCCCGGGCAAGCGTATCGTGCCCGGCGAGGGGCCTTCAACGGAATCGTCAAAGGGGGACGTGACCGTGCTTGTGAATCGCGATTTCGCGCGCCATTACGCGCGCTCGTTCGAATTAAATTCGTTTAATGATAATGGATTGGAAGTCGATCTTCCAACAATAAGCGAACTGGTTTATCTGCGGCGGGGCTTGACCCAGCCGGGCGGTAAGCTGCCGTTGTTCGATCTTGACGGGCAGGAAGTGAATCTTTCCGTTGTCAGGAAATGCTTGAACGCCGGTTGGGCTCAGCCTTGGTTCAAGAATCCGCTGAAACCGGATTGGCTGGTCTGCAAGCTCACAGAACTCGGGCGGCAGGTCGCCTCCGCGACGTAACGACCACCGTCGCCGCCGCAGCAGCGGCGGGGAGTGCCCCGGCCGCGAGGAAAGCGGTACCGGGCGCGCTCTCGACCCTCCTCGCGAAGAGCACCGCGAAAACTTGGGTGCGATCAAACCGGCGATACCCGAGAAGGTCGGCCCGACCAGCGCGCCCTGCACGATGGCAGTAGCGATCCGACCGGATTGGCGCGCTTCCATGAGAACCCCATGCGCTTTTCCGGCGGCAGGGATTCCGGCAGGACGAACCAGCCGATCGCCGGGCCGACCACGAAGCCCAGCCCGAAGGCCATCCCGACGAGAACCGAATGCTTTCGCCCTTCCTCGGGCGTGGTCACGCCGGCGATGTAGGAAGGACGCGAGCACATCGAGCGCCACGGTGCAGAAGATGAAGACAAGCGCGTGCCGCGTGTTCATGACGACGCTTGCGGGGGAGATAAATGGTCGGGGCGACAGGATTTGAACCTGCGACCCCCAGTCCCCCAGACTGATGCGCTACCAGGCTGCGCTACGCCCCGACCGGTGCCGCCGGGCGGTGAGCCCGCGGCACGGGGGCTTTAGCGCGAATGGCAGCATTGCCGCAAGCTGCGCTTGCAGCCCAGGGAGCGACAAAGGATACAGGCTGCATGATCGATCCCGGCCGGCGCGTCCTGCTCTTCTCCTCCATCGGCCACGCGCTGATGCACATGATGACGGCGTTCTATGCCGTGATCGTCCTCACCCTGGCGGTATCCTGGAACCTGCCGGTCGAGGATCTGCTGCGTCTCTATGCGCCGGCCACCATCCTGCTGGGCGTGGTGTCGCTGCCGGCCGGCTGGGCGTCCGATCGGTTCGGTGCGCCCGCGATGATGGTGGTGATGTTCCTCGGTCTCGGCCTGTCGTCGATCGCCTGCGGCCTCGTGCCGACCGGCGACACGCTGGCGCTGTCGCTGACCCTATGCGGCATCGGCGCCTTCGGCGCGTTCTACCACTCGGTCGGCATCGGCTGGGTGATCCGCACGGCCAAAGAGCAGGGGCATGCCATGGGCGTCAACGGCCTATGGGGCAGTGCGGGCCTGGCACTCTATGGAATAGTGCCGGGCGTGCTGATCACGCTGGCCTCGTGGCGCGCCGCCTTCATCGTTCCGGGCATCGTCTGTTTGGTCGTCGGTGTCGTCCTCTGGATCCAGATCCGTCAGGGTAAGGTCGGCGACCGCCCGATGCCGCAGACAAAAGGCACACAGGTGGGCCGTCGGGAATTCTGGCGGGTCTTCTCGGTTCTCTCCGTCACCATGGCGCTGGAAGGGGTCATCTGGCAGGCGTTGATGTTCGGCGCCGCGATGGTTTTCGAGGTGAAGCTGGCGCCCGAAATCTCCGCCCTGCGCGACGGGCTGGCCTCGTGGGGTATTGCCACCCAGGTCGTGCTGTGGGTCGGCCTCGCCACCTCGATGATCTACGTCGTGTCGGGCGTGGCCCAGTATGCGATGGGCCGGCGCATCATCGACCGCTATCCGCTGAAGGCGACCTATGTCGTGGCCTCAGGGCTGCAGGTGATCTCCATGCTGGCACTGGCGATGGGCAACGGCTATGTCGCCCTGCTGGGCGCCATTGGCTCGGCGGTGCTGAGCGCGGCAGCCGGGCCGATCGAGAACATCCTGATCGCCCGCTATACGCCCAGCCGCTATCACGGGCTGGGCTTCGGCGCGAAGTTCGTGGTCGCCTTCGGGGCGGGGCCGCTCGCGATCCTGCTGATCGCCTGGGTGCGCGAGACGACGGGAAGTCTAGAGCTGCTGTTCCTCGGCCTCGCCGCCACCTCGGTCGTGATCACCCTGGTGGCGCTGCTGTTGCCCGGCCGCGAGCGAGATGCCGCGCTGCCGGCGCCGCGGGTCGCCCCCGCAGAGTAGCGGCTACTTCGAGCCGCGCGCCGCCTTGAAGGAGGGGCGCGACAGGCAGCGGTCGAGCCAGGCGCTGACATTGGGGAACTGGCTGAAGTCGACCTTGATCGGCTTGGCCCAGCTCATGATTGAGGCGAGGTTGAGGTCGGCCACGGTGAAGGTCGAGCCGAGCAGGTAGTCGCGGCCTTCCAGAGCGCTGTTGAGCACCGCCAACGGCTTCGGCAACGCCTTCTGCGCCTCGGCAACGGCCTCCGGCTTGCGCTTGTCGGGGGCGGTCATGAACATGTCGATCAGGATCGTCAGCAGCGGCTTCTCGAGCTCGGTCATGCCCCAGAAGCTCCACTGGTTGCACAGGGCCTGATCCTCGAGGCTGGCCGGCATGAAGCCGTCCTTGCCGTGCTTTGCGGCGAGATAGAGGTTGATCGCCATCGATTCGAAGAGCTTGAACTCGCCATCGACCAGCGCCGGCACCTTGCCGTTCGGATTGACCTTGAGATAGTCGGGATTCTTCAGATCCTTCATCTCGACGGCGATGTGCTCGTACGGAGTGTCGAGCTCATGCGCGATCCAGAGGGCGCGTGCCGCGCGCGAGGCCGTCGGTCCGTAAATCTTGATGGTCACGTAAAATCTCCCCAAGCCGATATCGCCGCGGACGATAGTGCAGCGCTCCACGCCGGTCTAACCCTCTATTCCGGAAGGCCGTATTCGCTGCCGACATAGCCGTGCCGGTGACCGAAGCGCTCCGTCATCACCGTGCTCAGATCCTTCTCCGCCGAGGCGATCCACCCGCCGGCCCGCACGGCATAACGTGCCGATGCGGCGGCCGCGCGCGGCGGCTCGCCCTGTTGGAGTGCACGGGCGGCCGCCATCACCAGCTTGCGGAATTCGATGATGCCGACATCCGTGGGCCCGAGATGCTCGCGGGTACGGTCCTGGACGGCTCCCTGGCTGTCCTGGATCGCCGCGTCCTGGTCGGAGACGCCGCTAATGCCGGTGTAACTCAGCGTCTTTTGCAGTTCACGATCGATCAGGTAGTCGTTGCGCATGTTGCGCTTCGGCACATAGTCCTCGTCGATCTCGGCGTGAAGACTGAGGCCGGACGAATACTTGGCGCGCTCGGCGTTGGTGAGGGGCCGGTCGGGCACCCAGCTGTAGGTGTAGATCCAGCAGCTCGAGTCATCGACTGGCACCCAGGTCTGGCCGTGATAGACCTCGCCGGGAAAGGCGACCGGCACCAGCGCGTGATTGGGCGCGAGATATTGCGCGATGCGCCAATAGATGTCGGTCGTATCGGTCTTGCGGCCGGCGGCGATGACCAGTCCCGCGTCGTGCCCCTGGATCCTGAATTTCGGCCGCGGATCGTCGGTCACCCAGCGGCTGCGATCGGCGAGGCCGCCTTCCTGGCCGATCGCCGACGTCTTGCGCAGGATGTCGAGCCGCGTGGCCTCGTCCTTGGTCGGGATGGCGTGCAGGAACGAGAAGTGCGCGGTGTCGATGGCGCCCTCCAGGCTCTGCACCCAGCTGCAGTCCTGCCATTTCTTGGAGACGTAGCGGTGCGCCGACGGAACGAGGCCAAGCTCGAGCTGCGGCAATTCCGGCGTATCATCGGGCGGACCCATATAGACCCAGACCATGTCCGCCCATTCGCGCACCGGGTAGGACAGGAGCTTGATCGTGTCTTTGTAGGAGGATTCGGGAGGCGATGTCGGCAGGTCGACGCAGTTGCCGTCGATGTCGAACTTCCAGCCGTGAAAGGCACAACGGAGGCCGCACTCTTCGTTGCGACCAAAATAGAGGTTGGCGCCACGATGCGGACAGTGCGGCTCGACGATACCGACACGGCCGTCGGTCTGACGGAAGGCCAGTAGGTCCTCGCCGAGGATGCGAATCTTCTTCGGTGGCCCGTCGCGTTCGGGCAGTTCCTCGGAGAGCAGGGCGGGCATCCAGAAGCGGCGCAGCAGGTCGCCCATCGGCGTGCCGGGGCCGCTCTGCGTCAGGAATTCATTGTCGGCTGAGAGCATCAGTCACCCAATCCGTACTGGTTGCCGATATAGCCGCGGTCGTGGCCGAACCGCTCGGTCATGACGGTGGCGAGATCCTTGTCCGGCGCCGCGATCCAGCCGCCGGAGCGGACGGCATAGCGATGCGCTTTCTGGGCCGCGGCGGGCGGCTCGCCGGAGACGAGGCGGCGCGCCGTGCCCATCACCAGCTTGCGGAATTCGACGATGCCGATATCGGTCGGTCCGAGATGCTCCTTGGTGCGATCCTGAATCGGCCCCTGACTGTCCTGGATGGCGGCGTCCTGCTCGGAAACGCCGGTGATGCCGGTGAAGTTCTCGGTGAGCTGGACGCTGCGGTCGCGCAGGTAATCGTTGTCTCTGTTGCGCAGGGGGCGATAGTCGGCGTCGACCTCGGAATGGACGTTGAAGCCGCCCCGATACTTGGCGCGCTCCGAGTTACTGAGCGGCCGGTCCGGCTGCCAGCAGTAGCTGTAGATCCAGCAGTTCACGTCATCGACCGGTACCCACGATTGCCCGTAGTAGATTTCGCCTGGGAAGGCGGCGGGCGTGTAGGCGTGGTTGGGCATCAGGAACTGCGCGATGCGCCAGTAGAGGTCGGTGGAATCGGTCTTGCGGCCGCCGGCGATCACCAGTCCTGTATCGTGGCCCAGCACGCTGAAACGAGGCCGCGGGTCATTCTGCACCCAGCGTACGCGATCGTCGGGTTTTGCCTGGTCGCTCAGCGCCGCGCGACTCATGGCGCGTCGCGCCGCCTCGTCGTCCGTCGCCAGCACCTTGTGCAGGAAGGAGAAGTGCGAGGTGTCTATCGCGCCTTCGAGACTCTGGACCCAGTTGCAGTCCTGCCACTTCTTGGTGACGAAGCGATGGCCGGCGGGGACCAGCCCCAGCTCGAGCTGGGGCAGCTCGGGCATCGTCTCGCGCGGGCCCATGTAGACCCAGATCAGGTCGGCCCATTCGCGCGTCGGATAGGCGAGGAGCTTGATCGTGTCCTTGTAGGCAGACTCAGGCGGCGAGGTCGGTAGGTCGACACAGTTGCCGTCGATGTCGAACTTCCAGCCGTGAAACGAACAGCGCAGGCCGCAATTCTCGTTGCGGCCATAGTAGAGGTTGGCGCCGCGATGCGGGCAGTGTGGCTCGACGATTCCCACCCGCCCGTCGGTCTGGCGGAAGGCCAGCAGGTCCTCGCCCATGATCCTGATCTTCTTCGGCGGTCCGTCGCGTTCGGGCAGCTCTTCCGATAGCAGCGCCGGCATCCAGAACCGCCGCAGCATTTCGCCCATGGGCGTGCCCTTGCCGGCACGGGTCAGGAACTCGTTGTCCGCCTTGCTGAGCATTCCATCCTCCTGCCTCGCCGTGTTCCCGGCGTAGGGCGGCGACGGGCTAGGGGCGCGTCGCCTTTTCCAGAGCCTGATCCAGATCGGCGATGATGTCTGCAACCGTTTCGATGCCGATCGACAGGCGCAGCACGTCGGGGCCGGCCCCGGCGGCTACCCGCTGCTCCTCGGAGAGCTGGCGGTGCGTGGTCGAGGCGGGGTGGATGATCAGGCTCTTGGCGTCGCCGATGTTGGCGAGGTGCGAGAAGAGTTCGACGCTGTCGACGACCTTGACACCGACGTCGTAGCCGCCCTTGACCCCGAAGGTGAAGACCGAGCCCGCACCCTTGGGCAGGTACTTCTTCGCAAGGCCGTTGTACTTGTTGGAGGGCAGGCCGGCATAGTTCACCCAGGCCACGGCCGGATGCTTCTCGAGATGCTGCGCCACGGCCAGCGCATTGGCGCAATGACGCTCCATGCGCAGGCCGAGCGTCTCCATGCCGAGCATGGTGAGCCAGGCATTGAACGGTGCCTGGGTGGGGCCGAGATCGCGCAGGCCGACGGCATGACTATGGAACGTGTAGGCCATGTCACCGAACGTCTCGTAGAAGTTCAGCCCGTGATAGGCCGGCTCCGGGCCGGCCAGGCTCGGGAATCTTCCGCCGCGGGACCAGTCGAACTTGCCGGAATCGACGACCGCGCCGCCCATCGACGTGCCGGTGCCGCTCAGGAATTTCGTCGTGGAATGCACGACCAGTGTCGCGCCGTAGTCGATCGGCTTGCAGAGCCAGGGCGTGGCCAGCGTGTTGTCGACCAGCAGCGGTACGCCCGCATCCTCCGCGATGCGCGCGATCGCCTCGATGTCGCTGATCACGCCGCCCGGGTTGGCGAGGCTCTCGATGAAGAACGCCTTGGTCTTGTCGGTGACGGCGCGCTTGAAATTGTCCGGCGTGTCCGCATCGACGATGTTCGCGGTCCAGCCGAACTTGGGATAGGTGTTCTTCATCTGCTGCAGAGAGCCGCCGTAGAGGCGCGAGGCAGCGACGATCTCGGCGCCGGGCGCCATCAGGGGGAAGAGGGCGAGGACTTGCGCGGCGTGTCCCGAGGACGCGACGGTGCAGCCACGCCCGCCCTCCAGCGTCGCCAGACGCGTCTCGAGCGCGGCATTCGTCGGGTTGGTCAGCCGCGAATAGATGAATCCCACCGTCTGCAAATTGAAGAGGGCGGCTGCATGGTCGGCGTCTTCGAAGACGTAGGCGGTCGTCTGATAGATCGGCTGGGCCCGGGCGCCCGTTGTCGGATCGGGCGCGGCGCCGGCATGCAGTGCCAATGTTTCGAACCCATAGGTCTTGTCGCTCACGAAGCTCTCCCTGGCCGGCAATTCACAGCTCCATTCCGCACATCACCCGCCGGATCCGTCAAATCCATCGACGGAAATGCTGCGGGGCGGAACTGTCTTGGGCGACGCGAATGCTCCTTCATTCCGGAGAGCGGGGGTGACCGCACCCGGCGTCAGCTTGGCGTAAGGATCGCGGCGTAGGGTCTGGCGCTGTGTTTCGCGATTATGGCCGTCGCAGCACAGCGTAAACGTTTGGGGAGCGAAACACCGTGAATCGGTTTCTGACCAAGGACTTCCTGTCCGGGTTGATGTTTGTCGCCTTCGGTCTGGCGGCTCTCTATTTCGGCCAGCACCTGGCGGTCGGGACGCCGGTCCGAATGGGACCTGGCTATGTGCCGCGGATGCTCTCGCTGATCCTTTTGGCTCTGGGCGTCGTGGTCTGCATCGTGGCGCTGGTGAGTGGCAGCGAACCGGTCGAACGGCCGAAGTGGAAGCCGATCACGCTGGTGACCCTCGGTATCGTCTGCTTCGCGCTCCTGTTCGAACGTGCGGGACTGATCCCATCGCTGGTCGTACTGGTCATGATCTCTTCGCTGGCCGGCGAAGAATTCAAGCTGACCGAAGTGCTCGGCAACATCGTCGTCCTCTCCATCCTCTGCACGGTCGTCTTCAAGGTCGGGCTGGGCATGAATATCTCTGTCGTGCAGGGGATTTGGTAAAATGGATCTCCTAGACAATCTCGTCCTCGGCATCAGTGTCGCCTTCACCTTCCAGAACCTGACCTATGCGCTGCTGGGTTGCATGGTCGGCACGCTGATCGGCGTTCTTCCCGGCATCGGCCCGGTGGCGACCATCGCCATGCTGCTGCCCATCACCTTCCACCTGCCGCCGACCGCCTCGCTGATCATGCTGGCGGGCATCTATTACGGTGCGCAGTATGGCGGTTCGACGACTTCGATCCTGGTGAACCTGCCGGGCGAGGCTTCCTCGGTCGTGACCTGTCTCGATGGCTACCAGATGGCGCGCAACGGGCGTGCCGGTGCGGCGCTGTCGATCTCCGCCGTCGGCTCGTTCTTCGCCGGCACGATCGGCACCATCATCATCGTCATCTTTGCCGAGCCGCTGACGCGCATGGCGCAGAAGTTCGGCCCGGCCGACTACTGCTCCCTGATGGCGCTCGGCCTGGTCGCCGCCGTCGTCCTGGCCAGCGGCTCGATCACCAAGGCGATCTCGATGGTGTTCCTCGGGCTGTTGTTCGGCCTGATCGGCACCGACGTGAACACCGGCGCGCAGCGCTTCACCTTCGACATCCCGGAGCTGAGCGACGGCATCGACTTCGCGCCGATCGCCATGGGCCTGTTCGGTATTGCCGAAATCGTGGTCAACCTCGAACGACATCTTGAACGTGGAGGCGCGATCAAAGTCGGGTCGCTGTGGCCGACCCGCGAAGAGATCAGGCGCTCCATTCCGGCCATCCTGCGCGGCACTTTGCTGGGATCGCTGCTCGGCGTGCTGCCGGGCGGTGGGCCGACCCTCGGCGCCTTCTCGGCCTACACGCTCGAGAAGAAGTTGTCGAAGACACCCGGCCAGTTCGGCAAGGGCGCGGTCGAGGGCGTCGCGGCCCCGGAAGCGGCCAACAACGCCGCGGCCCAGACCTCGTTCATCCCGATGCTGACGCTGGGCATCCCGTCCAACGCCGTCATGGCGCTGATGGTCGGCGCCATGATCATCCAGGGCATTCAGCCGGGCCCCGAGGTCATGACCAAGAAGCCCGACCTGTTCTGGGGCATGATCGTCTCGATGTGGATCGGCAACGCGATGCTGGTCATCATCAACCTGCCGATGATCGGCATGTGGGTGAAGCTGCTGACGGTGCCGTACCGCTACCTGGCACCGGCCATCCTGCTCTTCTGCTGCATCGGCGCCTACAGTCTGCAAAACAGTACGTTCCACGTCATGCAGGTCGCGATCTTCGGCGTGCTGGGCTACGTGTTCGTCAAGCTGGGCTGCGAAGGAGCGCCGTTCCTTCTGGGGCTCGTTCTGGGGCCTCAGATGGAGGAATACTTCCGGCGCGCCATGCTGCTCTCGCGCGGCGACGCCATGGTCTTCATCGAACGGCCGATCAGCCTGGGCCTGCTCATCACGACGGCGCTGCTGCTTGTCCTGATGGCGCTGCCGAGCATCAAGAAAGCCCGCGAGGAGGCCTTCCAGGAGGAAGGCTGACCCTCTAGCGGGAGAAGACGATACACGCCGGGCTGCCGACCTTGGTCCGCAGCCTGGTGGGGGCCAGAAGCCCGTTGCGACCGACCTTGTAGGCGATGATCGAATCGCCACCCTGGTTGGCGACGTAGATAAAGCGCTCAGCCGGATCGAAGGCAAAGAAGCGCGGCACGCCACCCTTGGTCGGCACCCACTGGCGCGGCGCCAAGGTGCCCCTGGTGGCATCGATGCCGAACACGCCGATACTGTCGTGGCCACGGTTCGAGACATAGACGTTGCGTCCCGCGCCATCGATCCAGATCTCGGCGCCGGTGCTGTATCCCGTGAAGTCCGACGGTGTCGACGGTACGGTCTGCAAGGGCGTCAGCCCGCCATTGTCAGGGTTCTGCCGATAGGTCGTGATCGTCGAATCGAGCTCGTTGATCACGTAGGCGAACGGCCTGCGCGGATGGAAGTCGATGTGGCGGGGCCCGGCGCCTGGCCGGCTGGCGACGCGGCTGGTCTCGACCAGCACGCCACGTCGTGAATCGAGCCGGTAGCCGATCACGCAGTCCGAACCCTTGCAGGGCAGATAGAAAGTCTTGCCGACGCGATCGAGCGGATTGTGATGCGGCCGCACATTCTTCTGCTCGGTGCGGTGAGGCCCGAGCGGTGCGGAAACGGCAGCCAGGGTCGAGTAGGGGGCGAGGCTACCGTCCTTTGCGATCGGCAGCGCCACCAATGAGTCCGAGCCATAGTTGCTCACGACCAGAAATCGCTGCCTGGCGTCGAAGGCGAGGTGGATGGGATTGTAGCCGCCCGTCGGCTGGCGGTTCAGGATGGCGAGGCGTCCGGTCTCGCGATCGACAGCGTAGGAGGTGGCTTCGCTGCGATCGCCGTGCACGGAATAAAGCCGCGTGCCCGCTTCGTCCAGCGCCAGGAAAGACGGATTCTCCAGTCCGCCAAGATGCTGGATGTGGCGAAAGGCGCCGGTCTGCGGATCGACTCGATAGGTGTTGATGCCGTTACCGTGGCCGTTGCGCTCGGGCGAAGTGTAGCTGCCGACATAGGCGAAGAGCGGATGAGTTTTCATGGTGCCATTCTCGGCACTGTCGCGAAGCGAGGTCAACGATGCAGGACACCACGCGAAAGATCGCCCTCGTCACCGGCGCCAACCAGGGGTTGGGCCTGGCGCTGGTTCGGGGCCTGTGCCGTGCCCTTGGCGAGGAGGGCGTCGTCTACCTCGCGTCCCGTGATACCGATCGCGGAGAGGCTGCCTGCGCGCTGTTGCAACGCGAGGGGCTGGCGCCCGACTTCATCCAGCTCGACATCACCGATGCCGCGAGCGTGGCCGCGGCGGCCGACAAGATCGGCGCTCGGCAGGGCGGCATCGACATCGTGATCCAGAACGCGGCGGCGCGGATCACCAGGGACACGCCGCAGGCCGACCAGGTCGCCGGTTTCGTCGACACCAACAATCACGGCACCCTGAGGGTCATCGAGGCTTTCGTGCCGCTGCTGCGGGACAATGCACGCTTAATCGTGGTGGCGAGTTCGTTCGGCTCCTTGCGCAATCTCGACCCGCGCCTGCATTCGAAGTTCGATGCGCCGGGGCTCACCCTGCATGATATCGAGGTCTCGATGGACGAGTTCACGACAGCGGTGCGCGCCGGCACGGCCCAGCAGGAAGGTTGGCCGGACTGGATCAACGTGCCGTCCAAGATCGGGCAGGTTGCGTCGGTTCGTGTGCTGGCGCGTGCCAACGAAGCCGAGTTCCGTCGGCGTGGCATCCTCGTGAACGCGGCCTGCCCCGGCCTCGTGGACACCGAAGCATCACGACCGTGGTTCGCGGACATGTCGAAGGCGGCAACGCCGGACGAGGCGGCGCAGGATCTCGTCTGGCTGGCCACTCTACCGGCCCGAGCGCAGGAGCCCTATGGCGTGCTCGTGCGCCACCGCCAGCCGCACCCGTGGATCTAGAGATCACCTTGCGTTGGAAACGATCAGGACGACGCCCACCATGACCAGGGCGATGCCGGTGAACTCCCGGCGGTTCATCGTTTCGTGGAAGACGCGGCGGGAGACGAAGTAGCTGAACACGACCTCGATCAGGATCAGCGTTCGAACCTGCGAGGCCGGCGCGAGGGCCAGGGCCGTCACGTTGGCCAGCGACGCCGAGGCGCCGGCAATGCCGGCGAACATCGAGACACGCCATTGGCGCAGGGCGCCCAGCACGATGGCCGGGTTGTGCGCCAACAGCCAGGCACAGAGCAGGACCGCCTGCAGGAGCTGGCTCCAGAAGAGCGTCTCGGCCGCTGCAAGGAAGGGCGAGCCGGTATGGAGCGCCAGGTTGGCACCGCGATAGCCCACGACCGAAATCGCAAAGGCCGAACCCGATGCGAGCCCGTAGAAGGCAGCGGGGTCAGCCCAGCTTTGTCTGGTGCCTTCGCATGACGGGGGACGCGGCGTCAACAACACGACGCCCAAGGTGGCGACCACGATGGCGCCGACCGCTATGGCCGACAACGTCTCGCCGAGGAACAGAACAGAGAAGAGCGCGACCTGGATGACCTCGCTCTTGGAATAGACGAGCCCGATCGCGAAGCTGCGTTCTTCCATCGCGCGCAACAGCAGCGCCGTGCCCGCCATCTGGCTCAACGCCGCTATCAAGACCCAGCCGCCGAAGACCCAGGTGAGAGCCGGTTGAGGCGAGCCGCCGACCAGGAGCACGAGGCAAAGCCACACGGCTAGGACGGGCATGCCGTAGAGAAAGCGGACCAGCGTCGCGCCGAGCGTGCCCAGCTCGACGGTCAGATGTCGCTGCGCGGTGTTGCGAACGGTCTGGGCGGCGGCGGCAAAGACGGTGAGGGGAATCCAGAGCCAGGACACGGGCATCATATTCCCGGCTCACAAGTGGGTTGTCGTTTGACCATGTCGAACAATTACTCATAGGATCGCGGCAATCGGTCGAAGACCGCAAGAACTATTCCGGGAGTGAACACCATGACGTCCACCGAGTCGCGGCGAGCGAGCCGTCGTCAAGTTCTGAAGGGTGCAGGAGCCTTGGCCGCGGCCGGGCTGGTCGGTGCGCCGGCAATCAGCAGGGCGCAGACGGGCGCCATCAAGATCGGTGTGCCGACGATCCTGTCGGGTCGCGTCGCCATCCTCGGCCAGAGCAGCGTCGGCGCGCTCAAGATGTCCTTCGACAAGCTCAATGCCGAGGGCGGCATCAACGGCCGCAAGATCGAGATGGTCGTGCGCGACTCCAAGGGCGCACCCCAGGAAGCCGCCAAGGTCACGCGCGACCTCATCAACAACGACGGCTGCCAGATCATCATCGATGCCGAAGCGTCGAGCGCGGCCTTCGCGGTGCAGGAGGTCATCCGCGAGGTCGGCGTGCTCTGCATCCACACCAACTCGGAGACGTCGTCGCTCACCGCCGATCCCAAGCTCTATGTGCCGACGGCCTTCCGCACGGCCCGCCAGGGCATTCACGATGCGATCGGCGGCGGTGACTATGCCGCCAAGGTCGCCAAGGCGAAGGGCCTGAAGAAGTGGGCGACCTGCTCGCCCGACTACGCCTATGGCCGCTCCAACACGGGCGAGTTCATGGAGTATGCCAAGTACTTTGACGGCAACATCACGGTTGTCGAGGAGACCTGGCCCAAGCTCTTCCAGCCGGACTATACCGAGGTCGTCACCAAGCTGCTCAATGCCAAGGCCGACGCGATGTATTCCGCCCTGTGGGGCGGCGACCTGGTGGCCTTCATCGACCAGGCGAACCTCTATGCCCTGTTCGAGAAACAGGCCTCCTTCATGGTCAATCTCGGCGATTACGGTGTCGTCGACCAGGTGAAGCAGTTCCCGCAGGGTGTCTATTCGGGTGGCCGCTACAACCGCACCGTTCCGCCGACGCCCGAGAACGAGGCCTGGTACCAGGAATACGTCAAGACGCAGAAGAGCAAGCCCACCAACTGGTCGTGGGAGAACGCGGTCGGCGCGCAGTTCCTCATCGAGGCGCTGAAGAAGACCAACGGCGACACCAACGGCAAGAAGCTCGCGGAGGCGATCAAGGGCGCCACGATCAAGACGCCGTTCGGTGACCGCGGTTCGATCACCATGCGCGCCGAGGACAATACGACCATCAACTACATCATCGGCTACGGTCTCTCGCTGTCGAAGGAGCCGTACATCTCGGACTTCAAGATGTCGCCCTGGGAGCCGATCCTCGAACTCGAGAAGCAGTGGAAGAAGAAGCAGGGCTACGCGACCTGATCGTCTTCACCTTAGGATAGGACATCCACGTGGACCTCGACGCGTTGTTGCGCTGCGTCGGCATGACCTCCTGTGTCGTGACGCAGCTCACCAGCGGCATGATCATCGGCATGCTGCTTTTCCTGATCGCGTCGGGCGTGACGCTGATCTTCGGCGTTCTGAACGTCATCAACTTCGCCCATGGCTCGCTCTACATGATCGGGGCTTACGCGGCGTGGACCTTCTACCAGCTCACCGGCAGCTATTTCGTCTCTGCTCTCGGCGCGGCGGTGGCGGTCGGCGTACTGGGCGTACTCTTCGAACGCGTGTTGATGAGCAAGGTCTACGGCTCCAACGTGCTGATGCAGCTCCTGGTCTGCTACGCCGTGGTGCTGATCTCGGACGATCTCATCAAGATCATCTGGGGACCGGTGCCGCTGTCGATGGGCATGCCGCCGGAGTTCCGGCTGCCACCGGTCCGCTTCATGGGCGGCGTCATTCCACCTTTCTACATCTTCATGATCCTGGCCGCGATGGCGATCGGGCTGCTGCTGTGGCTGGTCATCGGGCGCACGCGCTTCGGCAGCATCGTGCGGGCCGCGGCCATCAACGGGCCAATGGTGTCGGCACTGGGCATCCGCGTGAACCTCTACTATGCCGCCGTTTTCGGCATCGGCAGCGCGCTGGCAGGGGCGGCGGGCGCGCTCGCGGCGCCCGTGCGCTCTCTGACGCCGGGCATGGGCTTCTCGATCCTGATCGAGTCCTTCATCGTGACGGTGATTGGCGGCATGGGCTCGATCGTGGGGGCGTTCGCCGCCTCGATCATCATCGGCCTCACGCGTTCCTTCGGCAGCATCGGCTTTCCGCTGTTCGTCGACGGCGTGATGTTCCTGATCATGGCGCTGGTCCTGATCTTCAAGCCCAGCGGCCTGTTCGGCCGTGCGCACCGGTAGGCGGCCATGACCTCACGTTGGAGAGATCTGGGTCTCGCCGGGCTGGGATTGGTCCTGCTGCTGCTGGTGCCGGTGTTCGGCGCACCGCCCGCCATCCGCGACTTCATCATGTTCGGCATGGCCTACGGCCTGCTCGCCATGTCGCTCAACCTGCTGATCGGGTACACGGGGCTGGTGTCGTTCGGGCACGCGATGTTCTTCGCTGCCGGCGCCTACGCGTTCGGGCTCGCGATGCAGTCGGGCAAGTTTTCGATCCCCGGCGCCTTCGTGCTGGCGATCGGTTTCACGGCGCTCATGGCCCTGATCATCGGCGCCATCTGCGTGCGGCTGAACGAAATCTACTTCGCCTTCCTCACGCTTGCCTTCCAGATGCTGTTCTACAACATCATCCTGGGCTGGGTGTCGTTCACGGGCGGCGACCAGGGGCTGATGGGCGGCATTCCGCGGCCGAAGTTCCTGGGCATCGATCTCGCCGACCGGACGCAGCTCTACGTCTTCTGTTCCGTCGCGTTCGTCGCCTGCATCGCCGTCCTGCGCCAGATCGTGACGTCGCCCTTCGGCTACACGCTCCGCATGATCCGCGACAATCAGGAGCGCGCGGCCTTCCTCGGCATCAACGTGACAATGGTCAAGCTGGCCTGCTTCGTGATGTCGGCCTGCGTTGCGGCCGTGGGCGGCATCCTGCTTACTCTGTTCGTATCAGGCGCCTATCCCAACTTCGGCTTCTGGACGACCTCGGGCGAGGCGATCTTCATGATCCTGCTGGGCGGATCGAACGTCTTCCTGGGGCCGCTGGTTGGCACCGTGATCCTGCGCCTGCTGAACGACATCACGGTCACCTACACCAGCCACACCGAGCTGGTGCTGGGTATCGTCATCCTCGTGCTGGTGCTCGGCCTGCGCAAAGGTCCGCTCGATCTGCTGGCTGAACGCTGGGAGAACCGGCGCCAGGCGAAGGCCCAGGCGGTGCGCGACGCCGCCGACAAGGACGCGCAGACGGGCAGGGATGCCTGACATGCTGAAGCTCGAAAACCTCAAGAAGTCCTTCGGCGGCGTGTCCGCCACGCGCGACGTTACACTGGACTTCGCCGACGGCTCGCTCAGCGCCATCATCGGGCCCAACGGAGCCGGGAAGACGACCCTGTTCAACCTCATCACCGGCCGTTTCCCGCCCGATACCGGCCGCATCCTGCTGGCGGGCGAGAATATCGCCGGTCTCTCGCAGCGCCGCATCGTGCGCCTTGGAATAGGCCGCGCCTTCCAGGTCGCGAGCCTGTTCCCGACGCTGACCGTTGCGGAGGCGTTGGCCGCCGCCGCGCAGGCCCATCAGAGGCGGGAGACGCTGTTGCGTTCGCCGTTCCCGCTGCCGGCGACGATGGCGCAGGGCGACGAGATCATGGAGCTTCTCGGCCTGACCCGGGTCGCCGGCATCCTGAGCCGCAACCTGAGCCACGGAGACCAGAAGCTGCTCGATATCGGCCTCGCCCTGGCATTGGAGCCGCGGGTGCTGCTGCTCGATGAGCCGACCGCCGGGATGGGTCCCGAGGAGCGCTGGCGCATGATCGAGACGGTCCAGCGCCTGTGGCGGGCGCGGCGCATGACCCTGATCTTCATCGAGCACGACATGGACATCGTCTTCAAGGTCGCCCAGACGGTCCGCGTGCTGTCCTACGGCTCGGTTCTGGCCGAAGGGACGCCCGACGAGGTGCGGACCAATCCCAAGGTGATCGAGGCCTATCTCGGCAAGTCTGCACATGGAAGTTCCGGACAGGGAGCAGCGGTATGAGCGGCGCCGAGATCCTGAGGGTCGAAGACGTCGATGTGTTCTACGGCGCCAGCCAGATCCTGTTCGGCGTGTCCTTCGCCGTGGAGAAGGGCCAATCGCTGGCCCTGCTCGGCCGCAACGGCGCGGGCAAGAGCACGACCATGAAGTCCATCATCGGCATCGCGCCCGCGAGGCGCGGCACAGTGTCGGTGCGCGGCACGCCGGTGCAGAAGTTCACGCCCGACCGCATCGCCCGCGAGGGCGTGGGCTTCGTGCCGGAGGATCGCCAGATATTCCCGGAGCACTCGGTCGACGACAATCTCAGGATCGCGATCAAGCCCGGCGTGGGCGGCCGCATCGACTGGACGCTCGAGAAGATCTACGATGTCTTTCCTATCCTGGCCTCGATGCGCGGCCGCATGGGCGGGCGGCTGTCGGGCGGTGAGCAGCAGATGCTCACCATCGCCCGCACGCTGATGGGCAATCCGGACGTCGTCCTGCTCGACGAGCCCAGCGAGGGGCTGGCGCCGATCATCGTCGAGAAGATCGGCGAGCTGATTCAGCGCCTGCGCGACATGGGCACGACCCTGATCGTGGCCGAGCAGAACATGCACTTCTGCCTCGACATCGCCAGCCACGCGGCAGTGATCGACAAGGGCCATATCGTCTACCGCGGCTCGATCGACGAGCTGCGCGCCAACGACGAGGTGAAGAGGCGCTACTTGGCCGTCTGAAGGACGACGCGTAGTCCTGGCCTGGCGTCCTCGAGACGGATCGTGAGCCCGTGCAGGCCGGCGATCGCCTTGACCATCGCGAGGCCGAGGCCGCTGCCCGATGTCGAGCGGCTGCGGTCGAGCCGGTAAAAGCGGTCGAACACCTTGTCGTGCTCGGAGGCGGGAATGCCCGGGCCGTTGTCTGCGACCTCGATCTCGAACCCGGCTCCCTGGCGGCGCAGGCCGAGGCGCATCTTCGTCCCTTCGGGCGTGTGCCGCAGCGCGTTCTCCAGCAGGTTGGACACGAGCTGGGCCATCAGTTGGCGGTCGCCCGTCAAGGTGGCGCCGGGCTCGATCTGGACCGCCAGAGTGCGGTCCGAATCCTCGGCGACGGGCTGGTAGGTTTCGCCCAGGCTCTTCAGCAGGGCGGAGACGTCGAACGGGGCGAAGGCACTCTTCTGCGCACCGGCCTCGACCTGGGCGATGCGCAGCAGGGCCGAGAAGGTCTCGAGCAGGGCGTCGGCTTCCTCGATGGCGGCGTCGGTGGCGGCGCTGTAATCCTCGGTCGTCGTCGCGCGCTCGCGGGCATCCTCCAGCCGCTGCCGCAGGCGGCCGAGGGACGTGCGCAGGTCGTGGGCGATGTCGCTCGACACCTGTCGCAGGCCGTCCATGAGCTGCTGGATGCGCGCCAGCATCGCGTTGAGGCTGGCCACCAGCTGGTCGATCTCGTCGTGTGTCCCGCGCACGGGGATGCGGGCCGACAGGTCGCCTTCCATGATGGCGCGGCTGGTGCGCGTGATCGTATCGATGCGGCGCAGGAAGTTGCTGCCGAGCAGGACACCGCCGGCGATGGCCAGAAGGAGGGTGAGGCCGCCCGACCAGGCAAAGGCGCGGATGATGGCGCGCTGCATGTCGACCAGGCGGTTGGCATCCTGGGCTACCAGCAGGAACGAGCCGTCGGGTAGGGTGAGGCCGAAGCCGGTCAGCTTGGGTCGCTCGCCGGGGCGTTCGGGGTCGATTTCCGGCTGGGGCTGGTCCGGCTCGAAGTCGATGGCGCCGTTGACTGGCGGCATGCCCGGCAGGTTGCCGACGACGACGCGCCGGTTGGGCGCCTGCAGCAGGTAGAAGATCGGGCCTTTGGTGCGGAAGTTGATTCGCCGCGTGATCTGCTCGGCCAGGCCCGCGAGACCGCTGCGGCGGTGGATCTCGGCCAGCTGATAGGCCTCGGAGCGCAGGACGGCCGCCATGTCGTTCTGCATCGCTGCGGTCGCGGTCCAGTAGACGCTGGCGAACAGGACGCCGGCGGAGAGGATGAACAGGACGGCGTAGATCAGCGGCAGGCGGAAGCTCGCCGAGCGCAGGATCCTAGTCAGGCGCACGAATGACATAGCCCGCCCCCCTGATCGTATGGAGCAGCGGCTTGTCGAAGCCCTTGTCGATCTTGGAACGCAGCCGGCTGATATGCGTCTCGACGATGTTGGTCTTGGGATCGAAATGGAAGTCCCAGACCTTTTCGAGCAGCATGGTGCGCGTCACCACCTCGCCGGCATGGCGCAGCAGGTATTCGAGGACCTTGAATTCCTGGGCGAGCAGCTCGATGCGCTTGCCGCCGCGCGTCACGGTGCGCGCCAGCAGGTCCATTTCGAGATCGCCGGCGACGAGGGACGTCGCCGCGACGATCGGCGGGCGGCGGGAGAGGGCGCCGATGCGGGCCCTGAGTTCGGCGAAGGCGAAGGGCTTGGTGAGGTAGTCGTCGCCGCCGGCCTCGAGACCGGCGACACGGTCGTCGACGCCGCCCATCGTGGTGAGGAACAGGACCGGCGCCTTCATGCCGGAGGCGCGCGCCGCCTTGACGAGCGACAGCCCGTCCATCTGCGGCAGCATGCGGTCGACGATCAGCACGTCGTACTTCTCGCCGGTGGCGAGGTAGAGGCCGTCGCGTCCGTTGTCGGCATGGTCGACCACGTGGCCGTGCTCGCGCAGGCCCTTGGCGATGTAGTCGGCGGTTTGCTTGTCGTCTTCAACGAGGAGGATTTTCACGTGGCCCGTCTATCCGGCGCCGGACCGCGGCGCAACGTTCCCCAACTATACAAACATTCAATCCTGCGGCCATCAGGGCGCTACGGGTCGTCCCCCATATTGCGGTCACCCCCCAAGGAGGAGGCTGTAGATCATGACCAAGACCAAGTCCCGTATCCTGACCGCCCTGGCGCTCACCACTGCCCTGACGGCGCCTGCCCTGATCGCCCCGATGTTCACCGCTCCGGCGGCCATCGCCGGCCAGACCATGCCCGTTCAGGACTTCTCGGACCTGGCTGCCAAGGTAAGCCCTGCGGTCGTCAATGTCGCCGTGACCATGAAGGCTGGCGCGGACGACGAAGACGAGACCCGCACGTCGGACTCGCAGCAGAAGCAGATGGAAGAATTCATGAAGCGCTTCGCGGAGCGCTTCGGCCAGCCGATGCAGCCGAACCAGCCGGGTCGTCCGGACGGCAAGGGCCGCCCGCAGTCGAAGGAGAAGGCCCAGGCTGTGGGTACGGGCTTCATCGTCGACCCGAAGGGCGTGATCGTCACTAACTTCCACGTCGTCGGCAAGGCCGACTCGATCACCATCACCATGGCGGACGGCACCAAACTGCCGGCCAAGATGCTGGGCGGCGACGAGAAGACCGACCTGGCCGTGCTGAAGGTCGAGAGCGACAAGGCCCTGCCGTTTGTTTCGTTCGGCGACGCCACCAAGGTGCGCGTCGGCCAGCCGGTCATGGCGGTGGGCAACCCGTTCGGCCTGGGTGGCACCGTGACCACGGGCATCGTGTCGGCGCGCGGCCGTGACATCCACTCCGGGCCGTTCGACGACTACATCCAGACCGACGCCGCCATCAACCGCGGCAACTCCGGCGGCCCGCTGTTCGACATGGACGGCAACGTGATCGGCATCAACACAGCCATCTACTCGCCGACCGGCGGCAGCATCGGCCTGGGCTTTGCCATCCCGTCGTCGCTGGCGCAGCCGGTGGTCGCGGAGCTGAAGGACAGCGGCCGGGTCGAGCGTGGCCTGCTCGGTGTCCAGATCCAGCCGGTCTCCAAGGAGATCGCGGAGAGCCTGTCGCTGAAGAGCGAGAAGGGCGCCCTGGTGGCGGTGGTCCAGCCGGACAGCGCGGCGCTCGCAGCCGGTGTCCAGTCGGGTGACGTGATCGTCAGTGTCGACGGCAAGAAGGTCGACGGCATCAAGGAGCTGACCCGCACGATCTCCGCGGTCAAGCCGGGCACCTCGGTCAAGCTGGGTGTGTGGCGCGACGGCAAGGAGACGACGCTCACCGCCAAGGTCGGTGGCCAGAAGGACGACGCGATCGTCAAGGCCAGCGCCGATGGCAAGGACGGAGCCGCCAAGGCGGCGCCGCTCTCCTACGGTGTCTCCCTGGCGCCGCTCTCTGCGGAGGCCCGCAAGCAGCTCGGTCTGGATGGTGACGTGAAGGGTGTGGTCGTTGCCACGGTCGAGCCGGGCAGCCCGGCCGACGACCAGGGCCTCAAGGCCGGCGACGTCCTCCAGCAGGTCGGCAAGGACGCCGTCGACAGCCCGAAGGCGGCCGTCGAGAAGCTCAAGGAAGCGAAGACCACCGGCAAGCCGGTGCTGATGAAGGTGTTTCGAGAGGGGATGACGCGCTTTGTCGCTATCTCTCCCCGGGCGGCCTAGCAAACCTCTCGATCGGTCGGAGCCCTCGGGCTCCGACCGAAGCCTTCTCTCCGGATATCGAGTCAGTCTTCGAGGTTGAAGCGAAGCCGCTATCTCTCCCCGGGCGGTTAGCAAGACCTCAGTAAGGAGCCGGCGGTGGCCCCACCATCGCCGGCTTTCCTGCATCCGACAGCATCTCTCAGGGGGGCCGCGTCATTTCAGGCGAAGACCGGAAAGACGCGATCATGAGGGGGAGCGGAGGTCCGCAGCCAGGTGTGGGTACTGCGGACCTCCCAACCCTTTCGAGCCGCCGGCCCAAGCCGGCCTTCTGTTTTCTGGTGGTGCGCTCCCAGCCTCAGAGCGCGCGCTTCCTCGAGGAAATGACGCCGCTGGCGATTCCGTGCCATTCGATCGTGCCCGCAAGGCGGGAGTGCTCGATCTTGGGGCAGCGGTTCATGACCACCTTGAGACCGGCCTTTTCGGCGCGGGCCGCGGCGTCCATGTTGACCACGCCGAGCTGCATCCAGACCACCTTGGCGCCATGTTTGATCGCTTCGTCGGTGATCGCGCCGGCGGCCTCGGAATTGCGGAAGATGTCTACCATGTCGACCTTCACCGGCAGCTCGTCGAGCGAGCCGTAGACCTTCTGGCCGAGGATTTCCTGGCCCTTGGCGGCGGGATTGACCGGAATGACCTTGTAGCCGCGGTCCAGCAGATATTTCATGGCGAAATAGCTGGGACGATTCCAGTTGGCCGAGGCGCCCACCATGGCGATGGTCCGGGTGTCGCGCAGGATCTTGCGCAGATAGAGATCGTCGTAACGGTCGCTGAAGGCGGCTTTCATGGGGGGATTATACATGGCCGGTCCGATGCTGTTCGAGCCGATTTCCATTCGCGACGTCACCCTGAAGAACCGGGTGGTCGTGGCGCCGATGCACCAATATGCGGCGGAGAGGGGCTTCGCGACCGACTGGCACCTGATGAATGCCGGCCGCTATGCCGCGGGCGGCGCCGGCCTCGTGATCATGGAGTCTACCAAGGTCGAGCGGCGTGGCTGCGGCACGGTCGGCGACCTCGGCCTGTGGGACGATGCGTTCATTCCCGGCCTGAAGCGCTGCGTCGACTTCATCCGGCTGCACAATTCCGTGCCAGGCATCCAACTCGGACACTCGGGACGCAAAGCACGGCGCTTCCGGCCTTGGGAAGGCGGCGGGCCGCTGAAGCCGTCCCCCGAGATCGACGACTGGGACCAGTGGGAGCTCGTCTCCTCGAGCGGCATCAACTCGCCCGGCACCGATCCGACGCCGCGGGCGCTCACCTTGGCGGAGATCCCGGAGGCAGTCGAGCGCTGGGGGCAGGCGGCGCGGCGCGCGCGCGAGGCCGGGTTCGACGTGCTCGACATCCACATGGCGCATGGCTACCTGATCCATCAGTTCCTTTCGCCGTTTTCGAATGTGCGCAACGACCAGTATGGCGGCAGCGAGCTCAATCGCATGCGCTTCGCCATCGAGGTGGTGGAGAGCGTGCGTGCACACTGGCCTGCTTCCAAGCCGTTGTTCGTGCGCTTTTCTGTCGAGGACGATGCCGGGTGGGGGCCGGACCAGAGCGTCGCGCTGGCGAAGATCCTGAAGCCCAAGGGCGTCGACGTGATCGACTGCAGCTCGGGCGGCATGCGCGGCGCGCCGGTGGTGGGCACCGGTCCCGTGACCTACGGCTATCAGGTGCCCTATGCAGATCGGCTGAAGAACGACGCCGACATATTGAGCATGGCCGTCGGCCTGATCGTGCATGCCGACCAGGCGGAGAAGATCCTGCAGGAGGGCCGCGCGGACCTGATCGCCCTGGCGCGTGAGCTCCTCTACAATCCGAACTGGCCGATGGATGCGGCGCAGAAGCTGGGCGTCGACCCGAAATTCGCCTCGGTGCCGCCGGCACAGGCCTATTGGTTGGCCAAGCGTGCACAGTCGGTGAAGTCGGTCGTACCCTCGACCTACATGAAGGGATTGAACGCCGAGTGAAGCATTGCCTCACTCGGACGTGACACCGGCGAGTGCCGCCACGCGTTATGGTCCGCCCCCTGAAGGAGAAGATCATGAAGCGGATTGCAGCAACGGCTCTCGCGCTCGCCTGTATCGCGGCGACCCCGGTCTGGGCAGCCTTGAAGCCCGGCGACACCGCGCCCGTCTTCACGGCGCAGGCGGCGCTCGACGGCAAGGACTACACGTTCTCGCTGGCCGATGCGCTGAAGAAGGGGCCCGTGGTGCTCTATTTCTTCCCCAAGGCCTTCACGACCGGATGCACCGCCGAGGCGCATGAGTTCGCGGAGGCGGCGGAACGGTTCAACGCCATGGGCGCGACCCTGATCGGGATGTCGGCTGACGACATCGGCACGCTGCACAAGTTTTCAACGCAGGCCTGCTCGGGCAAGTTCCCGGTCGCTGCCGATCCCGATCTCAAGGTCATCAAGGCCTATGACTCCGCCCTGATCCGGGTAGGCAGCGTCGGTATCGCCGATCGCATTTCCTACGTGATCGCGCCGGATGGAAAGATCGTTTACGCCTTCTCCGATCGCAATCCCGACAAGCATGTCGAGAACACCTTGGCGGCGGTCAAGGCGCTGCAGAAGAAGTAGCCATCCGGTTCTGCTCGGCGCGCTTGCGCAGGAGATGCGCGGCGCCCATCAGCGCGGCCGTCAGCACGATCGTGAGGGTGGAGACGGCGGCAATGGTCGGGTCGATCTGGAAACGCAGGTCGTCCCACATGCGACGCGGCAGGGTGACGGCGCCGGTGCCTGAAATGAACAGCGCCACGATCAACTCGTCGAACGAGGTGATGAAGGCGAACAGGGCGCCCACCAGCACGCCCGGTCGGATCAGCGGCAAGGTCACCTGGAAGAAGGTGGCGCCGGGCGTCGCGCCGAGGCTGAGCGCGGCTTGCTCCAGCCGCGGATCGATGCCGGAGAGGCTCGCCGTCACGCTGGTGACGACGAAGGGAACGGCGAGACAGGTGTGCGCCAGCACCATCGCGATGGGCGTGCCGACCAGGCCATAGCGCGAATAGGCATAGTAGATTCCGATCGCCACGACGATGCCGGGCACGATCAGCGGCGACAGGATGAGGCCGGCCGCGACGACGCGCATGCCCTTGGGCAGGCGCGCGATGCCGAGCGCGGCCAGGGTGCCGAGGAAGGTTGCCAGCACGACGACGGCTGACGCGACCCAGATGCTGACCCATGTCGGTTTCAGCCAGTCGGGATTGCTGAAATACGCTTCGTACCAGCGCAGGCCGAAGGCCGGCGGCGGAAAGGTGAGATAGGTCGCCGACGAGAAGGAGGCGATCGCCACCACGACGATGGGGAAGGCCAGGAAGAACAGAATCAACCCGACGATGCTGGCCGGCAGGATGCTCGCCAACCTCATCGCAGGCTCGTCTTGAAGGCGTTGCCGACACCCGGCAGCTTGCGTGCAACCGCGAGAATGGCCAGCGCCGTCGCCAGCAGGATCGCGGAAAGGGTCGCGGCATAGGCCCAGTTGAGCTGGTCGACCTGCTGGGCAATCAGCATCGAGAGCGTGATGTCGCGCGGCCCGCCGACCATGGCGGGCGTGATGTAGAAGCCCAGCGCCAGCACGAAGGTGAGGAGAGTCCCCGCTGCCACGCCCGACATGGAGAGCGGCAGGATCACCTGCCGGAAGGTCATGAACGGCGTAGAGCCGAGGCCTGAGGCGGCGCGGATCAGGGAAGGATCGATCTGCCGCAGGGCGTTGGCGATGGGCAGGATCATGTACGGAAGAAGGATGTGGATCATCGCAATCTGCGTCGCGAGCGTCGTGTTCAGGATCCGGATCGGACGGTCGATCATGCCGAGTGCCATCAACGCTTCGTTGACCAGGCCGTGGCGTCCGAGCAGCACCATCCAGGCGTAGCTGCGGACCAGAACGCTGGTCCAGAAGGGCAGCAGGATGATCACCAGGATAAACGGCGCCATTGTCTTTGAGCGCACGAGGCCCATGGCGACCGGATAGCCCAGGATCAGGCAGCCCAGGGTGACGATGACGGAGGTGTTGAGCGTGATCCAGAAGGTCTTCTGGAAAACGACATCCTCAAACAGGGTAGCGTAGTTGGCGAGCGTCCAGGTCGGGTCATTCACGCTGCGCAGCAGCATCGCCACCACCGGCAATGCGTAGAAGACCAGCATGTAGATCAGCAGCGGTGCCGCCAGCAGCAAGGGCACCGCTCGGCGCCAGTCGAACGGCGCCGTCTTGGGCCGGCTGACCGCGAGGGCAATGGAAGCGGGCTGCACGACCTCAGACAAGGCGCACCTCAGACAAGAATCGTGTCCGCGATGGACCACGCGATTTCCGCGCGCTCGCCGACGGCACGGCGGCGGATGGCGGCGCTCGATGGTTCCTTGAGCACGATCGACGTACCGTCGCCGGCCTGCAGCATGTAACGGCAGCGCTCGCCGGCGAAAACGGCTTCGGTCACGGTGACGCTGAGACGATTATGCTGCGTCTCCGCCCCAACCCAGGCTCCGTCGGCAAACCGCAAGCGCTCGGGCCGCGTCGTGAGCGTAACCTTGTCGCCACTTCCCGGGCGGGCGGGACAGAGCGCGCGGATGAGCGTGCCCTCGCATTCGGCGACCACGACGTCGTTCTCCAGCCCGCGCACGATCGCCGGCAGGAAGTTCGATTCGCCGATGAAACCGGCGACGAAGCGGTTGTCGGGTCGATCGTAGAGATCCTCGGGGCTGCCGACCTGCGCTACCTTGCCGTCGTTCATGACAGCGATGCGATCGGACATGGTCAGCGCCTCTTCCTGATCGTGCGTCACATAGATGAAGGTGATGCCGAGATCGGCGTGCAGGCGCCGCATCTCGAGCTGGAGATTTTCGCGCAGCTGCTTGTCGAGCGCGCCCAGCGGCTCGTCCATCAGCAGCAGGCGCGGTTTGAAGACGACGGCCCGCGCGACGGCGACCCTCTGCTGCTGGCCACCCGAGAGCTGGCGCGGGTAGCGCGAGCCGTATCCCGGCAGGTGCACCAGGTCCAGCGCCTCCGCGACCAGCTTGGCGCGCTCCGCCTTCGGCACGCCGCGCTGCTTCAGCGGGAAGCCCACATTCTCCTCGACGGTCAGGTGAGGGAACAGGGCGTAGTTCTGGAACACCATGCCGATGTTGCGGCGGTAGGGTGGCATGGCGACGACCGATTTGCCGTCGATCGCGATGTCGCCGGCGGTGGGCGTCTCGAAGCCGGCGATCATCATGAGGGTCGTGGTCTTACCCGAGCCGCTGGGCCCCAGCATCGTCAGGAATTCGCCAGAGCGGATGTCGAGCGAGACGCCGTCCACGGCTTTGGCGGCGGCGTTGGCGCGATCGTAGGTTTTCTCCAGGTGGGAGAGCGTCACCGATGCACCGCTGCCCGAGGCGGAGCCGGCTCCGTTCATGCTAGCGCCGGCCACGGCTTCAGCTCAGCAGCCATTTGTTGAACTTGGGAATGACCGTCTCGCGATTGGCGATCCACCAATCGTAATTGTAGTTGACGAGCTGCTTCTTGATGTCCGGCGCGCTGGGCAGCACGGCCAGGCGTTCGGCTGGAATGTACTCGTTGGACTTGGCATTCACCGAGCCATAGGGGATGCCGAGGCAGACGCGCGCCTGCGGAATGGCCATGGTCGAATAGGCCACGAATTTCATGGCGTTGACCTTGTTTTTGGCCCCCTTCGGGATGCCCCAGGCATCGCGCTTCAGCAGGCCCTGGTTCCAGCTGATCGCCGCCGGCACGCCCGCCGCCTGCAGCGCCGCCATGCGGCCGTTCCAGACCGTGGTCATCGTGACTTCGCGGTCGGTCAGCAGTTGGATCGGTACGGCGCCGGTATCCCACCACTTGAAGACGTCCTTCTTGATCTTGCCGTAGCTCGCCATCGCCTTGTCGACGTCGATCGGATAGAGCTTGTCGGCCGGCACGCCGGCGGCCATCAGCGCGAATTCCATTTCAGGCCAGCCGCCGCTATTGGTCCCGAACATGGCGCGATCGCCGGGAAACTTCTTGGTATCCCAGAAGTCGGCCCAGCCGGAGGGGACGGCGCCCTTGAAGGCATCCGTGCGGTAGGCGAGAACCTGCGCCCAGACCAGCATCTCAAGGCCGTACTCGAAGCGGTACTGGGGCTCGACGCCCGAGTCGACGATGTCGTAGTCGATCTTCTCGAAATAGTCGCCGCGCTTCTGGAGGTTCATGATCGAACCGCGGCTGAGCTGGGCCATGTCCCACTCGACATTGCCCGTATCGACCATGGCCTTGATCTTGGTCGCGTCGGAGCCTGGGAAGGCGCGTACCTTGATGCCTGTGATCTTCTCGAACGGCTCGAAATAGGCCTTCTGTTGAACCTCCTGCATGGTGCCCCCGAAGGTGGCGATCCGGACCTCACCGCTGCCTTTCAGGACATCGGGCACCGTCGTCTGCTCGGGCCAGGCGGCCTGGCCATAGCTCGGCCGGATGAACGGGGCTGCCACGAGGCCGGCTCCGATGAGGCCGAAGGTGGTTCGCCGGCCGATGATCTTCTTGCCCATGGATGCGTTCCTTCCGGTGGCTGGATCAGTAAGCGAGGAGATTGTCCCTGAACTGCTTGTGCTCGTAGGCTTTGCGCACCAGGCCGCGGTCCTGGAGGGCGGGCACCAGGCCATCCTCGATCTCGGCCAGGGTGCGGCGGCTGACGTTGGGCATGGAGAAGAGGAACCCGTCGCCGCCGACCTCCTGCATGACCTCGCCCATGCGCGCGGCCACTGAATCGCAGGTGCCGCAGAGGTCGATCGAGAGGTCGACCGCGTTGAACGAGGCCATCGTCTGGCGGATCGAGCGGCCGTTGGCCAAGGCCCTGAACTGTTCGAGATTGAGCTGGTGGCCGTTGGTCGTCACGTCGTCGGGCAGCGGCTTGTCGAGGTCGAACCTGCCGAAGTCGATGTTGGTCACCTTGCCGAAGTGGGCGAGGCGCTCCTGGATGTTGGCCTGCGCCATGCACTCGCGCTTCTTCTTGCGCTCCAGTGCCTCTTCCATGGTCTCGCCGAGGATCGGATTGATCAGGTAGAGGACCTTGCAGTCGCTCGGCTTGCGGCCTTGCGCGATCATGTGCTTGTGCACGTCGTCGCGATAGGCGCGCATGGCGTCGATGCCCTTGGCGTTGACGACGATCGTGTCGGCATGGGCGGCAGCAAAGCGTCGACCGCGCGGCGATCCCCCGGCCTGGGCAATCACCGGCCGGCCCTGCGGGCTGGGACCGGAGTTGAGCGGCCCGCGGGTCTTGAAGTACTTGCCCTCGTAGTTCACGGCGTGGACCTTGGTATGGTCGATCAGGTTGCCACTCTTGCGGTCGGCAATCATGGCGCCGGGCTGCCACGAACCCCACAGGCCGCGCACCACCTCCATGTATTCGTCGGCCATGTCGTAGCGCAGGTCATGCTCGGGCATGCCGGGCATGCCGAAGTTCATCGCCGCGAAGTCGGAGCTGCCGGTGACGGCGTTCCAGCCGGCGCGACCGGCCGACACTTGGTCGAGCGTCGCCATGAGGCGGGCCAGCAGGTACGGGTGGTAGGCATAGGTGCCGAAGGTCGGCACGATCCCGATGCGCGAGGTAACCTGGGTCATCAGCGCAGCGACCACGGACGGGTCCTGCCGCGGCACGGCGATGGCCTTTTTCAGGTAGATCTCGGTCGAGCCGCCGAAGCTTTCTCCTACGTAAGACGAGTCCTCGAGCAGGATATAGTCGAAGCAGGCGCGTTCCAGGCTGCGCGCCATGTCGAGGAACAGTTCAGGCTGCTCCCAGGTCGTCCCGATGTGGCCGGTCCAGGGTTCGCCCCATGCCTGCACACTGGAGCCCTGCAAGAACCACGCGAGATGAAATGGGTTGGTCGCCACGAACGCCCTCCGCTGCCGCCTGTCCGGCATACGAGACGCAAATACTGTGCCGAGCGTTCGCAGGGCGGCTCTGCATCCCAAGGGGAAAGAGCGGATCGCACCGCAACGCGAGTTGCGTTACGATGAAGCCTGCGGCGTGGCCGAAACACAGCAGGAGCGCGAGATGGATACGGTGATGCAATCCGACAAGCTCGATATGACCGAAGCCGAATGGCAGGCCCGTTGCGACCTCGCGGCGCTTTACCGGATCACCGACAAGTTCGGCTGGACCGACACGATCGACACCCACATGACTGTGCGCATCCCGGGCGAGCCGAAGTGCTTCCTGATCAACAATTACGGCGACCTGTTCGACGAGATCACTGCCTCGAGCCTCGTGAAGATGGACATCGACGGCAACGTCTACGCCAAGGACGGCAAGTTCAATGCCGCCGGCTTCACCATTCATTCGGGCGTCTACAAGGCGCGGCCGGATGCAAACTGCGTGATGCATACGCACACCCGCGCCGGCACCGGCGTCTCCGTCCTGAAGAAGGGTATCCGCCCGATCAGCCAGGACGCGCTCTCGGTCTATGACGATCTCGTCTATCACGAGTACGGCATGCCGACGTCCCAGGAAGAGTGCGATGCGCTCGGCGTCTCCTGCCAGGGCGGCAACTCGGTGGTGCTGCGCAATCACGGCCTTCTGACCGTCGGTTCGACGATCCAGGGCGCATTGCGGCGCATGTACATGCTCGAGCGCGCCTGCGAGGTCGAGGTTATCGCCCGCAGCCTCGACGAGGAACCCGCGCCGATCGAGGAAGACGTGATCCGCCAGTACGGCGAGCGCGCCAGGCAGCAGCGCGCCAATCCGGAATACGGCATGACCTACTGGAAGGCGGCCCTGCGACAGATCGAGGGCAAGGGCACTGACTGGCGCCAGTGATCCGCCAGCCTCTGGTCGATGTGCACACGAAAAGAGCGCGCCGAGAGGCGCGCTCTTCTGATTCGAGAGCCAGGCGTTACTTCACCGGCGCCGAAAGCTTCACGATCTCGGTCCAGCGGCCGAGTTCGGCGGCGATATAGGCGCCCAGCTCGGCGGGACCACCGCGCCGGTCCTCGATGCCCTGTACGCGGAAGGACTCCTTGACCTTGGGACTTTCCATCGCTTTGTCGACGGCGCGGTAGAGCCTGTCGACGATCGGCTGCGGCGTTCCCTTGGGCGCCATCATGTAGAACGACACATCGGCCACGATGTCGCGATAGCCGAGTTCCTTGAAGGTCGGGATATCGGGAAGTGCTGCAGCGCGTCTTTCGCCGGTAACGGCAAGCAAACGTGCCTGCTTTGCGTTGTGGATCGGAATGCCGGAGGCAACGGGCGTGAACCAGACCTGGATGCGGTTGGTGAGCAGGTCGTTCAGCGCATCGGTGGTGCTCTTGTAGGGCACCATCACCATGTCGATCTTGGCGGCGCGATTGAGCATCTCGCCCAAGAACTGCGGCACGCCGCCGGCGAAGCCCGAGAAGTTGATCTTGCCGGGCTGCTTGCGCGCGAGTTCGACCAGTTCGGCGACGCTCTTTGCAGGCAGTTCGTTGGGCACGAACATCGAATAGTAGACGCCGCCCGTGAAGCTGACGGGTGTCAGGTCGTTCAGCAGATTGACCGTGTTGTTGCCTGTGGCCTGGTTGATGATGTTGCTCAGGGAGGAGATCACCACCGTATGGCCGTCGGGCCGTGCCTTGGCCGTGTAGTCGGCCCCGATGTTGCCGGTGGCGCCAGGCCTGTTCTCGACGATGACGCTTTGCCCCAGGGTGGTCGTCATGTCTTGGGCGAGCAGTCGGGCGATGATGTCGTTGGTGGTGCCGGGCCCGAACGGCGCGACGATGACGATGGGCTTGCCCGGCTGGAAGTCCTGGGCGACTGCCGGAACAGCGGCCGCTCCAATGCTCGCCATGGCCGCCGCGACTGCCGCACGGCGTGACAACTTCGAAACTCTCATGAGCGCTCTCCCAATGCTCTTCTTTTTATCTGATAAGGATTAACAGACTCGCATGCTTGGCCGTCAATGGGTTCCGGGTCCCCCGAAAGAGACGAAAGGCTACCGCTTCGAGATCTCTCTCTCGCGTCCGATCTCGGCGGAGTCCGAGGGCAGGGTTTCGGTGCTGCCGAGAGGCAGATCACAGCCGACAGGAACCGCCTGTCGCGCCCGCAGGGAAACATCGCTCCATCGGCGAACTGTTGGATCGCTCGCTAAAGCGCTTCGCTGGCCATCAAACGGGCGCTACTTGGTTGGGCGATCAGTGGCTCCAGCAATAGGCACGAATTTCGTGAACGAGGGAGATGAAAGGCCTGCTTGAACGCTCCATTCCTGGTGCCACCCGTCCCTATCCGGCGAAGGGGCGACTTCGAACACGAATCCATTCTTTGAGCGCGTCGCCTTGAGGCAGGCATCGTCGCCGCCAGTCGCGGGATATCGAGCCGGCACACCAACGATCTCGACTTTCCGGTCTCTGGTCACGGAGACAACATAAACGGGAAAGTTAGCGCATCTGTGGGCAGTTCCGCCGCTGTTGGCGACGAGGGCCATAGCGTCGACTTTGGCGTTACGATAGATGGCTTGTGGTTCGAGGCGATATACACATCGTGCCACAACCGTGTCACCGATGAGGAGGTCACCGATACAAAGGTGGTCACGCTTCACGATGGCGAGGGGCAGGCCGCCCAGAGTCATGGGCTCGTATTGACGCGCACCGGCTAAGTCGTGGAGCCGGGAACTCAACAGATTGCTCCGCTCCAACAGCCCGGTTTCCAGGCAACTCTTCGTGTCGCGCTGCAACTCATGCTGCTCGCACGACATTACCAAGGTATCGAGCCATCGATCCTGCTCGGCGCGCATCTCTTGGAAGCCTTCTTCGTCAACGAAATTGGCGAACTGCCGGAGCTCGAAAAGTAGCCTGCCAACGGGTCGCTCAAACTCCGGAACGCAAAGAATCCTGTCGGCTTTGGTTTGCTTGGCGACGCAGTCAAGCGCCAGCGTGGCCGGCGAGTGGCAAAAGGCAGCGAGGGAAAGTAGCAACCCGCTCGCAAAACCACGCATGGTAGTGCCTATCGCCCCTTCCACTCCGGCTTCGGCTTCTTGTTCACGAACGCATCAATGCCGGCCTGCGCGTCCTCTCGCTGCAGGGCGCCCGCCATGAAGTCCGTCGCGTAGGCGTAGGCCTGCTCGACGGTCATCTCCACGTGCTTGCGGAACATCGCCTTGCCGGAAGCGATCTGCTGCGGCGGCTGGGCGGCGATATGGTCGGCCAGCGCCTTGGTCTCGCGGTCGAGGTCGGCCGCCGGCACGACGCGGCTCACCAGACCGTCGCGCAGCGCCGTGGCGGCGTCGACGAACTGGCCGGTGAGCAGCATGTCGAGCGCGCGCTTGGGGCCGATAGTGCGGCCGACCGCGACCGAGGGCGTGCCGCAGAACAGCCCGTTGATGATGCCGGAGGTCGCGAAGGTCGCCGTGTTCGAAGCGACCGCGAGGTCGCAGGCGGCGACGAGCTGGCAGCCGGCGGCGGTGGCGACAGCCTTGACCTTGGCGATCACCGGCTGGGGGAGGCGGCCGATCGACAGCATCATCGCCGAGCAGCGCGTCATCAGATCGTGATGAACGGCATAGTCGCGGCTCGCGGCGACCTCGCGCAGGTCGTGGCCGGTCGAGAAGGCGCGATCGCCCTGCGCCTCGATCACCACGCAGCGGATGCCGGTGTCCCTGGCCAGCCTGTCGAGTTCCGCTTGCAGCGCGTCTATAAGATCGCCGGAGAGGGCGTTCATGGCGTGCGGTCGATTGAGCGTGAGGAAGGCGACGCGGCCCTCGTCGCGGCGCAGCAGGACGGGTTCGTTGGAGGCGGCGGTCATGGCGGCAGTCTATGGGAAGAGGGCAGGTGCGTCATGCCGGTGATGTCGCCAGCCGAGTTGATGGATTTCCTGGCCGAGCACTTCCCGCAGGCCGCCCATCTCGGGCTGGCCATCGAGCATCTCGACGACAAGACCATCCGGCTGCGCCTGCCGACACACGAGCGGCATCTGCGGCCGGGCGGCACGATCTCGGGCCCGACGCTGATGTGGCTGGTCGATTGCGGCTTCTATCTCCTGATCCTGGGCCAACTGGGGCCGGTGGCGCTCGCGGTCACGACCAACCTCAACATCAACTTCATGCGTAAGCCGGAGCCGGCCGATCTGATCGGGGAGGGGCGCCTGATGAAGCTCGGCAAGACGCTGGCGGTCGGCGACTTCACGATCTGGAGCGACGGCAAGCCCGACCCCGTGGCACACGCCACCGTGACATATGCCATACCGCCCAAGGTTTAGCCCGGAGGTATTATAATACCGCGATTGTAAGTTGTTGAAATCATGAGAGTTTTTCCGGCGATTTGACAAGCTTCGAGTCTCTCCCCATAAGCGCGCGCTCATTGGAAGAAAGACTCATGCAAGCTCTCACCCACCAGACTGCCAGTATCAAGACTGCCGAAGTGCAGAAGAAGTGGTTTCTGATCGACGCCGACGGGCTGGTCCTCGGCCGGCTCGCCTCGATCATCGCCATGCGCCTGCGCGGCAAGCACAAGCCGATGTTCACGCCGCACATCGATTGCGGTGACAACATCGTCGTGATCAACGCCGAGAAGGTGCGCCTCACGGGCCGTAAGGCCGAGCGCGAAGTCTTCTACTGGCACACCGGTCATCCCGGCGGAATCAAGGGCGAGACCCTGGGCAAGCGCCTCGAAGGCCGCTTCCCGGAGCGCGTCCTGATCAAGGCCGTCGAGCGCATGATCACCCGCGGCCCGCTCGGCCGGGCGCAGATGAAGAACCTGCGCGTCTACGCCGGACCGAACCACGAGCAGGAGGCCCAGCAGCCCGAGAAGCTCGACATCGCCGCAATGAACCGCAAGAACTCGAGGATCGGCTAACATGGCTACCGAACTTTCGTCATTTGCCGAACTGAAGAAGGCCCCGACGGTCGACCAGGCCCCGGGCGCACCGCGCGAGAAGGAAATCGATGCGCAGGGCCGTGCCTATGCCACGGGCCGCCGCAAGAACGCGGTCGCCCGCGTCTGGGTCAAGCCCGGCACCGGCAAGATCACCATCAACGGCCGCGATCAGACGATCTACTTCGCGCGTCCCACGCAGCGGATGATGATCCAGCAGCCGTTCGACGTGACCCAGCGTAACGGCCAGTTCGACGTCGTCGCCACGGTTTCCGGCGGTGGTCTGTCGGGCCAGGCGGGCGCCGTGCGTCACGGCATCTCGCAGGCGCTCACCAAGTTCGAGCCCGGCCTGCGCGGCAGCGTCAAGGCTGCCGGCTTCCTCACCCGCGACAGCCGCGTGGTCGAGCGCAAGAAGTACGGCCGCGCCGGTGCGCGTCGCCGCTTCCAGTTCTCGAAGCGCTAAACCCGCGTTTCCGATATCTTCGAAGGGCGCCTCAGGGCGCCCTTCGTTTGTCTGGAGTGTCGATCCGATGTCCGGTCTCATCGTGCCCTTCAACGGTTTCGTGCCGCAGGTCCACAGCACGGCTTTCGTAGCGCCCAACGCGACACTGATCGGCGAAGTCGAGATCGCCGCTAACTGCAGCATCTGGTTCGGCGCCGTGCTGCGCGGCGACGGGCCGGGCATCAGGGTCGGCGAGAACTCCAACATTCAGGACGGCACCGTGATCCACATTGCCGCGCGCGGTGTCGGTACGGTGGTTGGCCGCAACGTCACGGTCGGGCACCTGGCGCTGCTGCATGCCTGCGAGGTCCAGGACGACGCCTTCATCGGCATGCACTCGACGGTGCTCGACGAGGCAGTGGTCGAGACGGGGGCCATGGTCGCGGCCGGCGCGGTGGTGACGCCGCGCAAGATCGTCCGCAAGGGTGAGCTGTGGGCGGGAAATCCTGCCGTGAAGATGAGGGACATCACCGAGAAGGATATCGAGTCCTTCCGACGGTCTGCGGCTGCCTACGTCCGGCTCGGACAGGCCTACAGGGGGGAGCGCCCCAAAGCGGCGGAGTAGGGCGCGGCACGAGCGCGCGTCGCGGAACTCGGCGCGCTCCGTGGGCGTTCGTCGCGCATGCACTCACTTCTAGTCCCGTCGATCTTCCTCCTGCTCATCGCCGCGGCGATGGCTGCGTCTGCCGCATTTGCACAGGTTCCTCCCAGCAAGGCGCGTTGCGATCAGTTGATCAAATACTTCGACTACTATGGCCAGAGTCGCGGCGAAGGGTCGACCGACGGTGCGCGAAACATGATCCGCATCGGCGCGCGCAGCGATTGCGACAAGGGCGACTATGGCACCGGGATTGCGATCGTGGAAAAACTTCTTCGCGACAAGAAGATGGGCATCCCCGGGCCTGACTGGAAACGCTAGGCGCCCGACCGCACCTTAACGTAACTGCCGGGAGCATCCTCGATGGCCGGCAATCCGCCTGCACCCGGCACGCGCGCCGGAACTTTCGGACCGGACAGGGCCGATAGCCACTTGTCCCAGTCGTGCCACCAGGAGCCCGGGAATTCCTTGGCGCCCGCCTGCCATTCGGCGAGGGTGGGCGGGTTCTTGTCGGTCTCGTTCAGCCAGTGCTGGTACTTCTTGTTGCGGGGCGGATTGACCACGCCCGCAATATGCCCGGATCCGGCCAGCATGAAGCGCACGGGCCCACTGTAGATCTGCGTTGCCTTGTACGCCGAGCGTGAGGGCGCGATATGGTCCTCCTTGCCGGCCTGGATGTAGATCGGAATCGTCACCTTGCGAAGGTCGATCGGCACGTCGTCGACCACGATGCCGCCCTGCTGGCTGAGCAGGTTCTTCTGATACATGTTGCGAAGATAGTAGCTGTGCAGGGCGGCCGGCATGCGCGTGGCGTCCGCGTTCCAGTACAGCAGGTCGAAGGGGAACGGGTCCTTGCCCATCAGGTAGTTGTTCACGACGAACGACCAGATGAGATCGTTGGCGCGCAGCATGTTGAAGGTCGTCGCCATCTCACTGCCCTCGAGATAGCCCTTCTTGCCCATCATATCCTCGACGCTCGCGAGCTGGTCCTCGTCGATGAACACGCCGAGTTCGCCGGGCTCGCTGAAGTCCACCTGGGCCGTGAAGAAGGTACAGGCCACAATCCGGTCGTCGTTGCGGGCGGCCATGTAGGCGAGCGTCGCGGCCATCAGCGTGCCGCCGATGCAGTAGCCGATCGCCGAGGCCTTGGGCTGCCCGGTGGCCTTCTCGATGGCGTCCAGCGCCGCCAGCGGGCCGCGCTTCATGTAGTCCTCGAACACCATCTTAGCGAGCTGTTCGTCGGGGTTGACCCAGGAGATCACGAAAACCGTGTAGCCCTGCTCGGTCGCCCACTTGATGAACGAGTTCTCGGGCTTGAGGTCGAGGATGTAGAACTTGTTGATCCAGGGCGGCACGATCAGCAGCGGCACCTCGTGGACCTCCTCGGTCGCCGGCGCATACTGGATCAGCTGCATGATCTCGTTCTGGTAGACGACCTTGCCCGGCGTGGTGGCGATGTTCTCGCCGACCTTGAAGGCGTCCATGTCGGTCTGGCGGATCGCGAGCTGGCCTTTGCCGCGCTCGAGGTCGGCCAGCAGGTTCTGGAGGCCCTTCAGCAGGTTCTCCCCCTTGGACTCGACCGTGGCCTTCACCACCTGCGGATTGGTTAGCGCGAAATTCGACGGCGACACGGCATCGATGAACTGGCGCGTGTAGAAGTCGACCTTGCGCGCGGTTTTGTCGTCGACCCCCTCGACCTGCTTGATCGTGCCCTGCAGCCAGCGCGCCGTGAGCAGATAGGATTGCTTCAAATAGTCGAAGACGACCTCGTCCTTCCAGGCCGGGGCGTTGAAACGCTTGTCGCCGCGCGCGGGCTCGGCCACCGGCTCGACCGTCTGGCCCATCATGCGCTGGGCGGTGACCTGCCAGAGCTTCATGTACTGCTGCCAGAGTTCGACCTGGGCCTGAACCAGACGGTTCGGGTCGGCCAGCATCTTGGCCGTGAAGTCCATGAAGGTCTGGGTGAGGTGAAGCGGGTCGACCGACTGGCCTTCGGACTGGTAGCGCTGGGAAAAATCCTGGAGGAGTTTCTGGCTGCGCGTCGCGATATCCTTGAAGGCCTCCTGGAGCTTCTCGGATTCCTCCGCAGAGAGGCCGCCGAGGGCTGCGGGGGCGGGCGTATCGGACATGCTTTTCCCCTTCTGAATCATTGCCTTTTTAGCGTTTCTTGCGATAAATCCACGGTCACGGTACCATAAATGGTACCAGACTCGACCGCTACCTGACTGTGATAGGTAGGCTGCGACAACTGACGGGTCAAATTTCCTCCCGGTCTCCGCTAAACAGGCGGAAATCGGGCCAAGCGTACACAGCGGGTGATGACGATGCAGCGACACCAGGACACGAACGGCAGCGGTCGCTGGCTCGGCCTGCTTGGCGTGTCTGCACTTGCCTTGCTGGCCGGCTGCGACTGGATCGACGGCGGCACGCCGGTCGGTCCGCCGCCGCGGCCTGGTGTCGAACGCAACGTGCCGCCCTCCGCCAGCCTTCCGCCGCCACCCGCCAACCAGCAATACGATGCCGGCGTTGCCGTCGAGGAGCGCAACGCGCCCGCAATCGGGTCGGTCGTCGCGGGCAAGGGCGGGCAGAAGGCTCAAAAAGAGACCATGGAGAAGGAGCAGGCGGAGCGTGACCGCAAGGCGCGCGAGGAGCGCCTGGAGCGCGAGGCCGTCGAGAAGGAGGCGAAGGACAAGGAAACGCGCGACGGTCCCGCGCCGACCTCCGCCCCAGTCGGCGCACCGCCGATCGGCGCCGGCACGATCACCTCCGATCAGCCGCCGGTCTCCGCGCCGGTACCGCCGCCGGGCCCTGTCACCGCAGCCCCCATCGCGCCTCCGTCCGCTGCGCCGGAACCGGTCGCGCCGGTGGCAGCGCCTGCCACCGTTCCGCCACCTGCGGCCCCGGCAACGCCCGCCGACCCGAACAAGGCCTTCACGCCACCGCCGGACTGGGCTCCGCCGGCGGCGCCGACCTCACCTGCCGATCCCAACAAGGCGGAAACGGCGCCGATGGGCGGGCCGGCATACCTGAAGAAAACGGTGCTGCGTCGCACCGACGGTGTCATCGCCTCCTAGGTGCCCAAGGAAGAACGACATGGACGACTCCGAATTTCACCGGCTGAAGCGCCTGCCGCCCTATGTGTTCGCGGAAGTGAACGCGATGAAGGCGCGAGCTCGCGGCGCCGGTCAGGACGTCATCGACCTCGGCATGGGCAACCCCGACCTGCCGACCGCCCCGCACATCGTGGCCAAGCTCGCCGAGGCCGCTGCCAATCCGCGCGCCCACGGCTACTCGGCCTCGCGCGGCATTCCCGGCCTGCGCAAGGCGCAGGCGGCCTATTATGCGCGCCGCTTCGGGGTTGAGCTGGATCCGGAAAGCGAGATCATCGTCACCTTGGGATCTAAGGAGGGGCTGGCCAACCTGGCTCAGGCGATCACCTCGCCCGGGGACACCGTGCTGGTACCAAACCCCAGCTACCCGATCCATCCCTACGGCTTCATCATCGCCGGAGGTTCGGTGCGCCACATTCCGGTGCCGGGCTCGACCTCGATCGACGATTTCCTGCCGGCGCTCGAACGTGCGGTGCGGCATGCGGTACCGAAACCCCTGGCACTGGTGTTGAACTATCCGTCGAACCCAACGGCGCAGGTCGTCGATCTCGATTTCTATGCAGCCATCGTCGATTTCTGCAAACGCCAGGGCATCTGGATCCTGTCCGATCTCGCCTATGCCGAGATCTATTTCGACGGCGTGCCGCCGCCGTCAGTGCTGCAGGTACCGGGCGCACGCGACATCGCCATCGAGTTCACCTCGATGAGCAAGACCTACTCGATGGCCGGCTGGCGCATGGGGTTCGCGGCTGGCAACAAGACCCTCATCCAGGCGCTGACCCGCATCAAGTCCTACCTCGACTACGGCGCCTTCACGCCGATCCAGGTGGCGGCGACGGCGGCGCTGAACGGGCCGCAGGACTGTATCGAGGAGGCGCGCAACACCTACAGGGAGCGCCGCGACGTGCTGATCGAGGGGCTGAAGGGCGCGGGCTGGGACCTGCCGTCGCCGTCGGCCAGCATGTTTGCCTGGGCGCCGCTGCCCAAGGACTTCGCCGAGCTGGGCTCGCTGGCCTTCTCGAAGCTGCTGCTGACCCAGGCCAACGTGGCCCTGTCGCCCGGCATCGGCTTCGGCGAGCACGGCGACGCGCACGTCCGCATCGCGCTCGTCGAAAACAAGCACCGTATCCGGCAGGCCGTGCGCAATATCCGCCAGGTGCTGGCCGATCCGGGGAGGTCGATCGATCTCTACCTGCGCGGTGTTGGGGACAACATCACACCGATCAAGGCTCGCGCCTGACCCTATCCTGTCGTATCAGGCGCCCATGAAATCTCCTCTCAGGATCGGCATCGCCGGGCTCGGCACCGTGGGTGCAGGCGTGGTGAAGCTGCTGGCCGAACATGGCCGGCTTCTCGCGTTGCGTGGTGGACGGCCGCTCAAGGTCGTCGCCGTCAGCGCCCGCAGCAAGGCGAAGAAGCGCGACATCGATCTCACCGGGCTGCGCTGGGAGAAGGATCCGATGGCGCTCGCGACCGCGCCCGACATCGACGTCGTGGTCGAGCTCATCGGCGGCTCGGGAGGCGTGGCCCGTCGGCTGGTGCAGAAGGCGCTTGCCTCGGGCAAGCACGTCGTCACCGCCAACAAGGCGCTGCTGGCGCTGCACGGCGCGGAACTCGCGGCGGCGGCCGAGAAGAAGCAATCCATCCTCGCCTTCGAAGCGGCGGTGGCCGGCGGCATCCCGATCATCAAGGCGCTGCGCGAGGGCCTGGTTGGCAATCGCGTGAAGCGGCTCTACGGAATCCTCAACGGCACCTGCAACTACATCCTGACGACCATGCGCGAGACCGGCCGCGACTTCGATGTCGTGCTGGCCGAGGCGCAGGCGGCGGGATATGCCGAGGCCGATCCCACGTTCGACGTCGACGGCATCGACGCCGCCCACAAGCTCGCGGTCCTCACCGGAGCGGCCTTCGGCGCGCGAGTCGACTTTGCCGGCGTGCACGTCGAGGGCATCCGCCGTGTCACGTCGATGGACATCCAGTTCGCGCAGGAACTCGGCTACCGCATCAAGCTGCTGGGACTGGCGCGCGAGACGCGTCACGGCATCGAGCAGCGCGTGCATCCCTGCATGGTTTCGCTCGACACGCCGATCGCGCATATCGAGGGCGTGTTCAACGCCGTCGTGGTCGAGGGCGATTTCGTCGGCACGACGATGTTCCAGGGCCGCGGCGCCGGCCAGGGGCCGACAGCCTCCGCCGTCGTGGCTGATCTCGTCGACGTGGCGCGCGGGCGGCATATGCCGGCTTTCGTCGTGCCAGCCGACCGGCTTGCGATCAAGAAGGCATCGCCCATCGATCGCCATGTCGGCGCCTACTACATGCGCCTGATGGTACAGGATCGGCCGGGCGTGATTGCCGCCGTGTCCGGCGCGCTTGCCAAGGAACGGATCTCTCTCGAATCGATGCTGCAGCGTGGCCGTTCGGAGTCGGGCGAGGTGCCGGTGGTGCTGACCACACATGAGACCGAAGAGGCTGCGATGCGGCGCGCCCTGGCGCGCATCACGAAGCTCGGTGCTGTCGCCGAGGAGCCTTGCGTCATCAGGATCGAGACGTTCTAGAGGGCGCCGGTAGGCGCCGCGGAGGGAAAATGGCCGACACGAAAGAGCAGACCGGAAAGATGGATCGCAACCTCGCGCTGGAAGCGGTGCGGGTGACAGAGGCGGCGGCCCTCGCGGCCTCCAAGCTGATGGGGCGCGGCGACGAGAAGATGGCCGACCAGGCCGCGGTCGACGCCATGCGGACCACGCTCAATTCGCTGGCCATCGAAGGCACCGTCGTGATCGGTGAGGGCGAGCGCGACGAGGCGCCCATGCTCTACATCGGCGAGAAGGTCGGCATGGGCGGTGGTCCGAAGATCGACATCGCCCTCGATCCGCTCGAAGGCACGACCATCACCGCCAAGGGACTGCCCAATTCGCTCGCCGTCATGGCGATGGCCGAGCATGGCGGGTTCCTCAATGCGCCCGACGTCTACATGGACAAGATCGCCGTCGGCGGCGGCCTGCCCGAGGGCATCGTCGATCTCGACAAGAGCGTGGCGGAGAACCTGAAGGACCTGGCGAAGGCCAAGAAGGTCGACGTCAACGACCTCGTCGTCTGCATTCTCGATCGCCCGCGTCACTCCGACCTGATCGCCAAGGTGCGCGCCGCCGGCGCCCGTATCATGCTGATCGGCGACGGCGACGTGTCGGGCGTGATCGCCACTTCGACCGGCGATTCCGGCATCGACATCTACATGGGGTCGGGCGGCGCGCCGGAAGGCGTGTTGGCGGCCGCGGCGCTGCGCGCCATCGGCGGCCAGATCCAGGGCCGGCTGCTGTTCCGCAACGACGACGAGAAGGCCCGCGCCAAGAAGTGGGGCATCACAGACCTCAACCGCAAATACTCGATGACCGACATGGCCAAGGGCGACGTCATGTTCGCGGCCACGGGCGTGACCTCGGGGTCGATGCTGAAGGGCGTGCGCCGCTTCCACAACGGCGCCGAGACGCATTCGATCGTCATGCGGTCGAAGACCGGCACCGTGCGCTGGGTGTCGGCGCATCACAATTTCTCGGTGAAGACCGGCCTGCCGAGCTGGGCGTAAGCCCGGCACTGCCGGCCGGCGTCCCGAAGCGGGGCCACCGCGCTTTGGGCTAGGATGGCCGCATGTCCGACTCTTCAAGGATCGAGCGCCCGGCATTTCTGGGCGTCGAACGCTCGCTGACGGGAAAGCGCTGGGCCACGCGGCTCGGCGACGAGCGCCAGGCGCTGGCGATCGCCCAGCGCCACGGCCTGCCCGACGCGATCTGCCGCCTCCTGGCGGCGCGCGATGTCGGCCTCGAATCGGTCGCTGACTTCCTCGAGCCGACCCTGCGGACGTTCCTGCCCGACCCGTCGCATCTCATGGACATGGACGCCGCGGTTGACCGCCTCGTGCGGGCCGTCCGGACGGGCGAGCGCATCGTGGTGTTCGGGGACTATGACGTAGACGGTGCCACCTCGTCGGCCCTGCTGCTGCGCTTCTTCCGCGCCGTCGGCGGCACTATCGGCGTCTATATCCCGGACCGCCGCAAGGAGGGTTACGGCCCCAACGCACCGGCGCTGCTGAGGATCAGGGAGGAGGGCGCCTCCGTCGTCGTCACGGTCGATTGCGGCATCACCGCCTTCGAGCCGCTGAGCGAGGCGCGGCGCTGTGGTCTCGATCTCATCGTGATCGACCATCATATGGCGGAGATTGCGCTGCCCGACGCCGTGGCCGTGGTCGATCCGAACCGGCTCGACGACGAGAGCCCGCACAAGCATCTCGCCGCCGTGGGCGTCGCCTTCCTGCTCTGCGTGGGCGTCAATCGCGCGCTGCGGCAGGCGGGCTGGTACGGCAGCTCGCGGCCCGAGCCCGACCTGCGGCAATGGCTGGATCTCGTGGCCCTGGGTACGGTGTGCGACGTTGTCCCCTTGCTCGGCGTCAATCGGGCCCTGGTGAAGGCCGGCCTCCAGGTGATGGCGCAGCGGCGCAATGCCGGGCTGTCGGCGCTGGCCGACGTGGCGCGCATGAAGGAGGCGCCGGAGGCTTATCATCTCGGATTCCTGCTGGGGCCCCGGGTCAATGCCGGCGGCCGGGTCGGCCAGGCCGACCTGGGTGCACGCCTGCTGTCGAGCGACGATCCGCACGAAGTCGGGGCGCTGGCGGTGCGGCTCGACGAGTTCAACGCCGAGCGCCGCGCCATCGAGCGCGACGTTCTGGACCAGGCGATCACGCGGATCGACGGTCTTTACGGGCCGGAGGGGAAGGACCTGCCGTCGGTGCTGGTGGTCGAGAGCGAGGGCTGGCATGTCGGCGTGATCGGCATCGTGGCCAGCCGCCTCGTCGAGCGCTATGCGCGCCCGGCCTTCGTGATCGGCATGGACGGCGCCATGGGCAAGGGGTCGGGACGCTCGGTCCGCGGCGTCGATCTCGGCGCGGCGGTGATCGCGGCGCGCCAGGCGGGCCTACTGGTGAACGGCGGCGGCCATGCGATGGCGGCCGGTCTGACGGTGGCGCGCGATTCCCTGGCCGAGCTCGCGCGCTTCCTGGACGAGCGGATCGCCCCGCAACTGGGGGCCGCACCGCCAGTCCGTGAACTGGGGATCGATGCCGCGCTGGCGCCGTCGGCAGCCACGTCGGAATTGGTCTCGATGATCGAGCGCGTCGGTCCGTTCGGCGCCGGCAATGCGCAGCCGCGTTTCGCGTTGACCGGGGTGCGGGTGAGCTTCGCCCAGCCGGTCGGGGAGGGGCATGTTCGCTGCACCCTGGTCGGCGCCGAGCGTGGCCGGGTCGACGCCATCGCCTTCCGGGCAGGCCAGAGTGCCCTGGGACCGGCCCTGCTCGATTCTGCGCGGCCCGTGCTTCATGTGGCCGGCGCGCTCAAAATCGACCGGTTCGGCGGCCGTGAGACGGTCCGCCTGCAGATCGACGATGCCGCGACGACCGCAGGCTCTGTGCTCGCTTGATTTCTGGCGTTCAAGCCGGTATCTCAGCCGCTCTTCGGCTTCGTTCCCTTCGTCTAGAGGCCTAGGACACTGCCCTTTCACGGCGGCGACACGGGTTCGAATCCCGTAGGGAACGCCAGCGCCTGCTGGACCGACTACCCCCACAAGACAATCGATCTCGAATCATCTTATTGCCCGCCGGGCCGTGCTATTTTGCGCCGCACGGAGTGGGATTGGCGGTTCTGTCGGAGATGTTCGTTGATCCGAATTTGCAGAGTTCGTTTCTCGCTGAGCCCTCCAGCGTTCCAGCGGCCTGGGTTTGGCTTGTGGCTCGTGGCGGCGAGCCTGATCTTGCAGTCGTGCGCCCCCGGTTCCCGCGACGACTCAGCTTCAGTGGCTGACAAATTCTTCCGGCAGGTCGCCCATGAAATTTCTCCGGCGCTCTATGCCAGGCTCGACCCGCCCCCGATCGCTCGCGGCCGCAACAACTCCGTTGCCCTCGTCTTTCTCGAAGGAGGCGTTCGACCTCCGACTGCCACATGTGGCGCGGACCTCAAGGCCGGGCTGGAAAAGCAACTAACGATGCTCGCGGCGCGGACACGCATCGGTCTGCGATTGACGACCAACGTGGACGAGGCGGCCGTTGTCGTCGCGATCGGCGACACGTTTCAGGAACCCAGGATCAAGAATTCATCGTTGGATGCACTCATGAGTGCGCGGCAAGGAGGGGACGATGCGACATCGACATATGACTGGAACTTCGGTGTTCCGGGCTACTCGTCGCCGGATTTCCTCGAAGGGGTATTTGCAAACTCCAACAATCGGTTGATCTTTGGAGTTCTCTCGATCAACTGGATGGTTACATCGCGCGGCGTCGAAACCGAACAATGTTCATTCGACTTCATTGTCCGCCTCGCGCGGCTCTATTCCCTGGCCTTGAACGATAATTTCCGCTCGGAATATTCGCATGCGTGGCGTGCGGCGCGTATGCGCACTGGCCTGAGCGCCTACGAAGTGCCGAATACCGGGCTGGAGGAACATCTCGGGCTCTATTTTTGCGCGCAGTTTGTCAGTGCGGCGGAACTGGCGGAGTGCTCCGCCCAGGCTCTCAAATTGATGACCAACACGTCTCGCTGACGCCGCTCCATTTTCATCTTGGGTGTCGGGGAAGAGCGCGATTCTCATTATACCCACGATTCGAATCTGAACGGTGGGCACGCTAGAGGCGTCCGGGCAAGGTCCTTTGACCTAAGTCAACACGAGGGACGATGGGAACGCGCACAATGGTTCCGCCAACGGGAGACAGTGTGATGCGGACGATCGTCCTCTTGATTGCCCTGGCAGGCATGACCTGCGGATGTGACCAGTTCGACAATATGTCGTCAGGCCAGAAGGGAGCCGTGACCGGTGCTGCCCTCGGGACAGGGATTGGCCTCGTATCGGGCGGAAGCTTCGGTCAGGTGGTGGGCGCCGGCCTGATCGGCGGCGCCGTCGGCTATATCGGCGGCAGCGCCATCGGCAACAATTAGCGAGTGGGGAGCGATCAAATGAGAACCGGAATGTTTGCCGCGTCGATCACGATCGCCGTTCTCATGTGTGGAGCCGCTGCGGTCGTCGCGCAAACCCAGGGATTGACCTTCGACCGGGCCGCTTATGTCACCTGCCGGGAAGCCCATGCCATGCCCCGAGGCCAGCGCATCGCGCTGGCGGAGTTCCTGGCCGACCATGCCGCGGGGCATCGCGGCGTGACGATCCCCGACGGCGAGCAGGGAGCCCAGCTCGCCCGTCTCGTTCAGGGCGGCTGTACGATCGCTCCCGACGCCTATCTCTTCGTCGTGATCGATCGCGCCGTCACCGCCGAATCGAGCAAGCTCCCGAAGCGTTGACCAAGCGGCGCAAGCGCCCGGCCGGCCCTCCATCCAGTTAGCCAATTCCCTCGCGGCGGCGGTTTGATGTCGGTCAAAGACAGGCGTCTCTGCCTGACCAAGTCTGGTGCGGTGGCTTGCTCCCGGTGGCCGGCGAAGATCCGGGGAAGGACGCCATTCGAGTGAGGGACCTTATGTCGACGAAGGAAAGCGGCGCGGGAACGGAAAGGCTCAAGCGCAAGATCTACGAGAAGGAGCTGCGCGACCTGCAGGTCGAACTCTGCCGGTTGCAGGACTGGATCAAGGCCTCCGGCGAGCGCGTGGTCATCGTGCTGGAGGGGCGTGACGCGGCCGGCAAGGGCGGAACGATCAAGGCTCTGACCGAGCGCGTAAGTCCGCGCGTGTTCCGCGTCGTTGCGCTGCCGGCCCCGTCGGACCGGGACAAGACGCAGATGTACATCCAACGCTTTGTCGAGCATTTCCCGGCCGGCGGGGAAATCGTGATCTTCGACCGCAGCTGGTACAACCGCGCCGGCGTCGAATACGTGATGGGATTCTGCACGTCCGAGCAGCATCAGCGCTTCCTCGAACTCTGCCCCGTCTTCGAGAAGTTCGTCGTCGAGGGGGGATTGCGGCTGATCAAGATCTGGCTCGAGGTCGGTCAGGAGGAACAGGACCGCCGCTTCAGGGCACGGATCGAAGACCCGCTCCGCCAGTGGAAACTGAGCCCGATGGACATCCAGTCCTACTCGCGCTGGTACGACTACTCGCGGGCGCGCGACCTGATGTTCGAACACACCGATACCGATCATGCGCCCTGGCATATCGTCCGTTCGGACGACAAGAAACGGGCGCGCCTGAATACGATCGCGCATATCCTGGCGCAGATTCCCTACGAGAAGGTCGATCGCGCCAGGGTGAGGCTGCCGCGGCGCTCGGAGAAGAGGGCCTATGACGACATGGCCTCGATCGCCGACCGTCGCCACGTCGCGCGGAAGTTCTAGGCACGTCACCAATCCCAGGATCGAAGGAGACGAGAATGTCGAAGCTGCTGAGCGTCAGGGAACTGCATATGAAGATGGCCGAGGTCGAGAGTGCCAAGGCCTCGGCCGCGCTGAAGGCGCATGAAACAGCCGAAGCGGAGAAGAAGGCATTCATCGACCATCTGCTGGGACCGTCGGGACTGACCGAGGAGCAGGCAAGCGAGAAGGCTTCGATCATGATCGAGCGCGCGATGGCCAATGGCCTCACCTCGGTCCAGGTCCTTCGCTTCCCCAATCACATCTGCACCGACGGCGGCCGGGCGATCAACCAGGTCGAAGAAGGCTGGGAGAACACCCTCACCGGTATTCCGAAGGAGATCTACCAGTACTGGAAGAACAAGCTGCGCCCGCTGGGCTACCACATCCGCTATCACATCGTGGACTATCCGGGCGGCATGCCCGGCGACGTCGCCATTACGCTAAGCTGGGGGTGATCCTGCGAAGGACGGGGAGCCCGGCCTACCGCCGCGCATACGAGTCGGAACCGGCGCGTAGGCGGGGCGTGCCATTTTCCTCGTAGACGAGAACCCACTCGACCCCGAGGCGGCCCTCGTTGAAGTAGCCGGTCCACGACGTGATCGACGCGCAATCCACCGACGCGTTCTTCCAGCGCACGGTATAGGAGATGCGCGCGCCGTCCATCCAGCCGACGATGGGGAACGTCACACCGGCGCATTTGTAGCCGGGGGCGTTGTTGGCGTAGGTCCCGCTGACGCTTCCGTCGGCGCCGACCGACTGGATCACCAGCACGGAGCCGTGATCGTTCGCCCAGGTGCCCGTGACTGCGGGCGTCTGGGCGGCAGATTGTTGTGACGGCAGACAGAGTGCAGCCATCAGGGCAAGTCCAAGGATCGACGCGAGACGCTTAGTCATCTAGGTTCCGGCAAATGATTGCAGGCGTCCAATGCAGCCCATCCCGGCCTGTCTTTCCAGTGAAAACCAGGGCACCGGCGCATTTTAAAACATGACCGCTCCCCTAACCAATCGCTGGGCGCAGCTCGTGGCCGGCATCGTCTGCATGGTGATGATCTCGAGCCTCCAGCATGGCTGGACGCTGTTCGTCCATCCCATCAACGTGAAGTACGAATGGGGCCGGGCGGCCATCCAGGTCGCCTTCACGATCTTCATCCTGAGTGAAACCTGGCTCGTTCCGTTCGAGGGCTGGGTCGTCGACAGATTCGGTCCGCTCCCGGTGGCCCTCACCGGCGGCCTGCTGGTCGCCATCGCCTGGAGCCTGAACTCGGTCGCCGATTCCCTGCCGCTGCTCTATCTCGGCGCCGCGCTCGGTGGCATCGGTGCGGGCTGCGTCTACGGCACGTGTCTCGGCAACGCCTTGAAGTGGTTTCCCGACCGCCGCGGCCTCGCTGCGGGTCTCACGGTCGCGGGCTACGGGATCGGCTCGGCGATCACCATTATCCCGATGCACCATACGATCGACCACTATGGCTACGAGGCGGCCTTTCTCTGGTTCGGCCTGGGGCAGGGAATCCTGGTCTGTCTCGCGGCGCTGGCGCTGCGAAAGCCGGAGGCCGACGCTCTGGCCACGATCCACGAACGGCTGCCCCATGCCCGGCACGACCACACACCGCGCGAAGTGCTGCGCTCGCCGCTCTTCTGGGTGCTGTTCGTGATGTCGCTGCTGGTGACCTCGGCCGGGCTGACCTTCACTGCGAACCTGGCCGGCATCGCCCGCAGCTTCCAGGTGGCGGACGTGCCGGTCAGTATGATGGGCCTGACCCTGCCGGCGCTCACCTTCGCACTTGCGCTCGACAGGGTGACCAACGGCATCGCGCGGCCGCTTTGCGGCTGGCTCTCGGATTATATCGGGCGCGAAACCACGATGTTCCTCGCTTTCACGATGGGTGCCCTGAGCATCCTGGCCTTCGCCCGGTGGGGACACGATCCGGTGATGTTCGTGCTGCTGGCCAGCCTGGTGTTCTTCGCCTGGGGGGAGGTGGCCAGCCTCTTTCCAGCCACCTGCACCGACTATTTCGGCTCGGGCTACGCCACCACCAATGCCGGCATGCTGCATACGGCAAAAGGCTTCGCCGCCATGCTGGTGCCGCTGTCGGACACGCTAGTGCGTGCGACGGGCGACTGGCAAATGGTTTTCGCGATCGCCGTCGGCGCCAATGCGGTCGCGGCTCTTCTGGGGATCGCCGTGCTTCGGCCGATGCGGGCGGCGTGGCTGCGCCGCGAATAGCCCTATTCGGCCTTCAGCAGGCCGCTCTTCTGCAGCTCGTCGATCGCCGCATCTTCCTTTTGCAGGAAGCTGGTGAGCTGCTGCGGCGTGAGCGCCTCGGTCTCGGCGCCTAGATCGTTCAGCTTCTCTCTCACGGCGGGGTCGGAGAGTGCGCCGGCCACCGCATCGTTCAGCTTCTTCACGATCTCGGGCGGCGTGCCCACCGGCGCCATGAGGACGATGGGGGTCGTGCTGGCGTAATCCTTGACGCCCATCTCCTGGAGGGTCGGCGTGTCGGGAAGCTGGCCAGCGCGGCGGGCGGTCGTCACGACGATGACCCGGAGGCGTCCACCGCGCACATGACCGATCGAGGCGGGTACCTGGTCGATGACGGCGTCGATCTGGCCGGCCAGCAGGTCGTTCAACGCCAGGCCGTTGCTCTTGTACGGGATGATGTTGAAGCGCACGTCGAGTGCCTTCTGAAGCTGCAGCAATGCCAGATGATTTGTACTGCCGTTGCCGGGATGACCGATCGTGAGCTTGCCCGGATTGGCGCGCAGGTAGGCCAGCATTGCGGGCCAGTCGCGGATCGGGTTGTTGGCGTTGACCACGATATCCATCGGCGACGTGCTGAGCAACGCGACCGGCGCGAAGCTCGCCAAGGTGTAGGGCGGCTTGCCGCCGGTCATACGCGGGCTCACGAGGAAGGTGCCGGTCGAGCCCAAGACCAGCGAGTATCCGTCGGGCACGGATTTCGCGACCGCCTCGGCGCCGATCGCGCCGCCGGCCCCACCGCGATTCTCGACGATCACCTGCTGACCCAGCCGCTTGGCCAACGCCTCGGCGAAGAGGCGGCCCGTGAGATCTGCATTACCTCCTGGTGCGAACGGCACGACGAGCCGGATGGGCTTGTCGGGATAGGCGGCCTGCGCGAAGGCGTGGCCGGCGGGCAAGGCCGCCAGCAGCATCGTGATCGTCGTGCGTCGCGTGACCGACTTCATGTCGTGAAACCTCCCGTTACCGTCTAGTGTTGCCGCATGATAACCGGGGGCAGGCTGGGTGCACGCGCCGTCATCGTCGGAGCCGGTATTGCAGGCCTCGCGGCAGCGGCTGCGCTCGCATCGTTCTTCGAAACAGTAGAAGTCTGGGACAAGGACGAGCTGCCACGCGGACCGCGTCCGCGAAAGGGTATTCCGCAGGACCTGCAGGTGCATATTCTGCTGAAGGGCGGTGAACTCGGTCTCGAGCGTTTGATACCCGGCACACGCGCAGCATTGCTGCAGGCGGGCGCCACCGAGGTGCGGCAGAGCCGGGACGTCTCGATCTGGGAGCGCGATTCCTGGCAGGCGACGCGGGACCTGGGCTACAGCCAGCTCATGATGAGCCGCCCCGCTCTGGAGTTCATGCTCCGGCAGCAGGTGCTGAAGCTCGGCAATGTCGCGATCCGCGATCGCAGCCCTGTCGAGGTGCTGCCGTCCGATGCCGACCTGACGGTGATCGCAACCGGCCGGGGCGACAGGCTGCTGGCGGGTATCGAAGTGCCGGAGACCATGCTTGGCCTCGAGGTGAACTACAGCTCGGCGCGCTTCGCCAAGCCAGCGTGCTTCCGCGGCGAGGGGCGCTTCATCGCCTGCATCCCCAAGCCGCCGGACGATCGTTACGGGCTGGTCTGTCCGGTCGAGAATGACGAGTGGCTGATCACCCTGAGCAGTCGCTTCGACAACCGCGTGCCGGACGATCTGGAGGGTTTCAGGGCCTATGCCGCGGCGCTGCCGGTGCCCGACATTGCCGAGCGGCTGCGCGAGGCCGTGCCCCTGACGCCGGTGCATCGCTACCGCATCGCCGAGGCGCGGTGGCGGCACTATGACCGGGCAGCAGGACTGCCGCCGCGGGTGCTGCCGATCGGCGACTGTATCTCGAACTTCAACCCGACCTTCGGTCAGGGGATGTCGGTCGCCGCCGGACATGCCGTCGCCCTGCGCGATGTTCTAGCGGAAACCTCGGACCTAGACGCGATTGCCGCGGTCTACCTGCCGCGGGCCGCCGAGGTCAGCCGCCAGGCCTGGTCGCTGGCGGCGATGGCCGATCTCGAATATCCGCGCACCGTGGGCGAACGCCCGGCCCGGTTCGAGCAGATGGTCCAGGGAAGCGAGGCAATGCGCCGGGCGGCGGTGATGCATCCCGAAGTTCATCTCCTGCGCTTCGAGATCGGCAATCTGCTGAAGCCGGATTCGGCAGTGCGCAGCGGCCCGGCCGCGCGGCTCGTGGTCCGCGAGATGGCGCGAGCGGGACGGTGATCCCGTGAGCCGGGAAGCCACGCCCGTATCGTTCAAATAGGTCGGAGGAAAAGACCAATACGTAATATTGTTGCGATGGCCGCATCTGCTTCGAGGGTGCGACACCGGCTTCGGTTGTTTCGTTTATTGCGTTTATTTCGTTTAGGCGTCCGGATTCCGGACCTTTCAGCGCGCGGCTACAGGCGATTGCGCGCCGTGCAGCGGCATTTGTCGACCTGATGCAGTTCGACCATGTTGCCGCACGGATCGTTGAGGAAGAGCTGCAACGAGTCCGGACTGGTGAGGCCTTCGATCGCCCAGTACTGCACGCCCAGTCGCTCCAGCTCCTTGCGGCTCTCGACGATGTCGGCCCCGGCCAGGGCGATGTGTGGCAAGGTCGGATCCTTGCCCGGTCCCTTCGCCACGGGCGAGGGCTGGTTCCCTCCGAACAGATGGATCTGGCCGACTTCGCCGACGTTGATCCATAGTCCCGGGATCCCGGGAATGGTCGGGCGGCCCTGGTCGCGATGCAGGCCCAGCACGTCGCTGTAGAAACTCGCCGTATCCTCGAGCTTTTCCGCGCCGGTATCGAGCCGGTAGCCGGTGTGATGGATCTCCAAGACCTTGATGGCCATCGTCGTTTCCTCCGTTATTTTCTGGCGCGCCGGCCGATCAGCAGGATCAGCGGGATCGCCATCGCCGAGGCCGCCGTATAGAGGCCGAAGGCGTTGATGTAGCCGATCATCGCCGCCTGCCGATTGATTTCCTTCGACAGTTTCGCAAGCCCCGATACGGTTTCGTAGTCCCAGCCGCCGGTCACCCAGGGCAGGGCGAGCGACTTGTTGTAGGGGTTCACCAGCTCGACCATGCGACTGTAGTTGGTGCTGGTCGCCCGCACGATTTCGGCGACGCAGATCGAGATGAAGAAGCTGGAGCCGATGTTGCGCAGCAGGTGATAGACCGCGGTGCCCTCGGCCAGGTTCGCCCCGCTCATGTTCGAGAAGGTGACGAGGGTGAGCGGCACCCAGATGACGCCCACGGCAATGCCCTGCAGCAGACTATTGAGCATCAGCGTGTTCATGTCGACGTTGAGATCGATCGCCATCAGCCAGACGCCGGACAGGGTCTGCAACAGGAAGCCTGCGATCAGGCCGATGCGCGGATCCATGCGGCCCACGAAGATCGCGAGGAAGAAGCCGATGGTGGCGCCGACGCCGCGCGCCGCGATGACTTCGCCGATCAGGGAATCGGGGAAGCCGGCATGCTGCTGCAGGAGCGGCGGCAGCAGCACCATCGGCGTGAAGTTCAGCATGCCGTAGATCAGCACGAGGACGAGGCCGATCGCGTAGTTGCGGTCGAGCAGGAGCTTCAGGTTCAGAAACGGCCGCTCGGCCGTGAGGCTGTGGGCGAGGAAGATCCAGAACGAGACGACGGCGACGAAAGCCTCGATCTGGATCTCGGCCGACTCGAACCAGTCGAGGCGCTGGCCTCGCGACAGGACGAGCTGGACGCAGGCGATGGCGATCGAGAGCGAGAGGAATCCGGTCCAGTCGAGCCGGGCCTGACCGGTCGGCCGGTCATAGGGCAGGGTGAGACGCAGCCCGGCGAACGACAGCACGCCGACGGGCACGATCATATAGAAGGCCCAGCGCCAGCTGTAGATCTCCGACAGCATGCTGCCGACGGTGGGACCGATCACCGGCCCGATGACCACGGCCATGCCGAAGATCGAGGTCACGAGCCCCTGCTGCCGCTTGGGAAAGGTGTCGAGCAGGATGGTCTGCGACAGCGGGATCACCGGTGCGCCCAGGGCGCCCTGCAGCACCCGCCACAGGATCAGGCTCTCGAGCGAATCGGCGAGGCCGCACATCAGGGTGGTGAGCGTGAACGCCAGCACCGACCAGATCATGGTCTCGCGGCGGCCGAAGCGCGCCGTCAGCCAGCCGGTCATGGGCGTCGCGACGGCGGTTGCCAGGATGTTGAAGGTCATGGCCCAGGCGATCTCGTCCTGAGTGGCCGACATGGTGCCCTGCATCTGCGGCAGCAGGGTCGAGGCAATGAGCAAGGTGGTCGCGTAGAGGGTCGAACCCAGGACCACCATGACGAGAATCAGGATTCGCCTGCCGAGCGAGGTTTCGGTCTCGGCGGCTGGCGGGGCGGCGTCGGCGGTGGTCGCGCTTGAACTCATGGCCTGGGCTATTGTAGCCTAGACAACAATCTCGAGCGAGCAGCCTTGGGCCCGGACGACGACGAATATATCGGCTACGTGCTATCGGACGTTGCGCGCCTGATCCGCACCGTGTTCGACCGGCGCGTGCGTGACATCGGCCTGACCCGCGCCCAGTGGCTGGTGCTGACGCGGCTCTATCGCCGTCCCGGCGCCAGCCAGACCGAACTCGCCGACATGCTGGAGATCGACCGCGCCAGTGCCGGCCGCATGATCGACCGTATGCAGAAGAACGGCTGGGTCGAGCGGCGCGCCGACAGCGAGGACCGCCGCATCAACCGCCTGTATCTGACGGCCGACGCACACCGCGCCCACAAGGACATGTGGACGATCGCCGAGACCACGGTTGACGACGCGCTGGCGCCGCTTTCTTCCACCGAGCGCGAACAGTTCACGCGCCTGGCGGCGCGGGTGAAGGGCCAGCTCCAGTCGATGGCGGGAGCCCACGGTACATGAGCCGGCGCCCGGTCCCCGTCCTGCGGCTGGTGCTGCTGTTTGCGGTACCGTTGCTGGCGGCCGGCGGGGCGGGTTGGTGGTGGCTTTCGGGTGGCCGCTACGTCTCCACCGACAATGCCTATGTGAAGGCGCATATCGTCCAGATCGCGCCGGAAGTCTCCGGGCAGGTCCGGCGAGTCCTCGCCCGGGATCATGCCTCCGTCGAGGCGGGCGCCCAGCTGTTCACCATCGAGTCCCGGCCGTTCCGGCTGGCGCTCGACAGTGCCGAGGCCGAACTCGATTCCGCGCGCGCCCATGTCGAGAACCTGCGGGGCATCTGGCGGGAGGCGGTCGCCGAACTGGCCGCCGCCGAAGCCCGCGCCGATTATTTCCAGCGGCAGGCCCAGCGCCAGGAAGAGCTCGCATCGAAAGGCGTGGCCTCCGCCAGCAAGCGCGACGAATCGCAGAACGATGCAAGCGCGGCAGCGGATCGCGTGGCGACGGCGCGGGAGAAGCTGCGGCGCGTGCTGGCGGCGCTGAACGGCGATCCGCAGCTTGCCGTAGAGGCGCATCCGCTGGTGCGGGAAAAGGCGGCGGCGCGCGAGCGGGCGGCGCTCGATCTCGCCCGCACGACGATACGTGCCCCGGTCGATGGCGTGGTCGTCAACATGCGGCTGCAGCAGGGCGAGCTGGTCAGGGCGGCGACGCCGCTCTTCTCGCTGGTCGTCCTGAGTCGGCCCTGGGTCGAGGCGAACTTCAAGGAGACCGAGCTCACCCATGTGAGGGTCGGCCAGAAGGCCACCGTAATGCTGGACACCTATCCCGACGTGACCTGGGAGGCGCTGGTGGAAAGCGTGAGTCCGGCAACGGGAGCTGAGTTCGCGATCCTGCCGCCGCAGAACGCCAGCGGGAACTGGGTCAAGGTCGTGCAGCGTCTGCCGGTGAAACTACGGTTGCTGCCCCATGTCGGCGAACCGCCGCTGCGCGCCGGCATGACCGCGACCGTGAAGATCGACACCGGCCGCCAGCGCGATCTGACGAACCTGTTGGGCGGCACGAAGGAGGCCCCGCCGGCCTCCGCGTCCCCGCCCCACGACGTCACCGCGCAGTCGAAATAGTCTCATAGGAGCGCGCCACTCCAGTGG
>NZ_JBQVQG010000008.1:0-49873 GCF_052439685.1 Reyranella sp. | reverse complement strand
CGCTCACTAAATCGACTCATTGGCCCGCCCCACCCCCGGGCCCCTAATCATCATCATGCCCCCCGGGCTGGGGCGCGCTCCAATGATCACCCGCACGCCAGCGAATAGATGTGCTGGACCTCTCCCGGCAGCGGCATCGCCTGCCAGGTCCTGCCGGCATCGCGGGTGCCGAAGACCTCGCCGTCGTAGCGGGCGCCGATATAGACCTGTCCGGCATCGGTCGGATGCAGGCCGATCGACATGATGGTGCCGTGCACTTTGACCTTGTCGAAGCGCGTCCAGCTCTCGCCGCCATCCTCGCTGCGATAGAGGCCGCCGTCCTGGCTCGCCGCGGCGACGGAGAGGGCGGAATAGAGGGTGTTGGACTCGACGGGCGAGACGCGGATGTCACGACCATAGGTGGTGGGCGAGAAACGGCCGACCTCCATGTCCTTCCAGGTACGGCCTTGGTCGCTGCTGCGGAACAGGCCCATGCGCACGGCGAGCCACAGCCCATCGGGATCGGCCGGGTTGATGGTGACGGCATGACCGTCGAGCATGCCTTCAGCGGTCGTGTCACTCACGATCCGGCTCTTGAGATGTTCCTGTTCGGCGAGCTTCAGCAGGCCGGCACTGCAATCGGTCCACGTCTGGCCGAGATCGATGCTGCGCATGACGCCGTTTATTTCGAGCGCGGCGTAGAGTTCGTCGTGGCGCCGGGGATGCTGGACCAGCCGCATCACGCGGGATGCAAAGGGGCCTGTGCAGTGCGTGTCGATGGCCGGTGCGGGGAGGGCCTGCCACGACGCACCGCCATCGTCGCTGCGATAGACGCCGATCGGCGAGGCACCGGCAAACACCCTGTCCGGATCGCGCGAGTCGACGAGGAACGACCAGACTTGCTTGCCGGCGTCAGGGAAGGCGGTCCGGCGGAAGGTGGCGCCGCGATCCGTGCTGCGCCACACGCCGTCGTTCGTTCCGGCGAAGACGATCTCCGGATTTTGCGGATGGACGAAGACGGTGAAGGCCTGGACGGCGCCCAGCACGTGCTGCCAGTCGCCGCCCGAGGTGCCGCGACGGAAGATGCCGACGCGGCCCTTGTGGTCGGGCTTCCCGAAATAGCCGGCGACGCCGACATAGAGGTTCGACTGCTCAGCCATTTCGGACTCCCGGTTCAGTTCTTCTTGACCAGCGGGCACTCGCTATCGGCCAGTGGCCGGAAGGCTTCCTCGCCGGAGATAGTAGCCAGCAGCTTGTAGTAGTCCCACGGGCCCTTCGACTCGGAAGGCTTCTTCACCTCGAAGAGATACATGTTGTGCATCTTGCGCCCGTCCTGGCGGACATAGCTGGCGCCGAACAGCGGGTCGTCCCACTTGGCGGCCTTCATCGCGGCCATCACCTTTTCGGCGTTGTCCGTTCCCGTCGACTTCACCGCGTTCAGGTAGGCGAGCGTCGCCGAATAGAAGCCGGCCTGCGCGGAGGTCGGCATCTTGCCGTTGAAGCGGGCGGCGAAGCGCTTCGAGAAGGCGCGCGTCTTGTCGTTGAGGTCCCAGTAGAAAGCCTCGGTCAGGTTCAGGCCCTGCGCACGCTCGAGCCCCAGCGAATGGATGTCGGAGATGAAGACCAGCAGGCCCGCGAGCTTCTGGCCGCCCTTGACGATGCCGAACTCCGCAGCCTGCTTGATCGAGTTGATCGTATCACCGCCAGCATTGGCGAGACCGATGATCTGCGCCTTGGAGCCCTGCGCCTGCAGCAGAAACGACGAGAAGTCGTTGGTGTTGATCGGATGCTTGACGCCGCCGACCACGGTTCCACCGGCCTTCTTGACGACGGCGGAGACATCGCGCTCGAGCGCATAGCCGAACGCATAGTCGGCGGTGAGGAAGAACCAGGTCTTGCCGCCGGCCTTGACGACTGCCGAGCCGGTGCCATTGGCGAGCGCGGCCGTGTCGTAGACCCAATGGATCATGTAGGGATTGCAGAGCTTGCCGGTGAGGTCCGACGAGGCGGGATCCGGGGCGATGAAGATGCGCTTCTTGTCGCCGGCGACGCGGCCGGCCGCGATCGACGAAGAGGAGGCGCCGGCCCCCATCACCATGTCGACTTTCTCGTTGTCGAACCAGCGACCCACCGTCGTGGCCGCGACGTCCGCCTTGTTCTGGATGTCGCCGGAAATGAACTCGATCTTCTGGCCGAGCACGGAGCCGCCGAAATCCTCGATCGCCATCTGGGTGGCGAGCACCGCGCCCGGTCCGTTGATGTCGGCGTAGAGGCTCGACAGGTCGGTGGCGACCCCGATCTTCAGTGTATTGTCGGAAAGCTGGGCCGCCGCTGGCAGGGCCCAGGCCGCAAGGCAGAATGCGGCCGTACTGAACAGGTTCCGTCTCATCGTTTCTCTCCCTAGGCTTTGTTATTGGGCGAAGCCTATCAAGGCCCCGGCATTCTGCAAGGCGGAGGAGACATCCCATGATCGAGAAAATTCTGGACATCCCGACCCGGGACGGGGCGATGGAAACCTTCATCTGCTACCCGGAGCGGGGCGGACCGTACCCGCCGGTCCTTTTCCTGATGGATGCGCCGGGTATCCGGGAGGAGCTCTATGACATGGCCCGGCGCCTGGCGACGGTCGGCTATTACGTGATGCAGCCCAACCTCTACTACCGCGCCGGCACCGACACGAAGTACGGGCCAGACGTGCTGAAGCATGGCAGCGACGAGCACGCGCGCATGCGGTCCGTCCGCACCAAGATGACGATCCCGCCGGTCATGGACGACGTGGCAGCGATGATCGCCTTCGCGGACGCGCAGAAGGAATCGAAGAAGGGCCCAGTGGGCACCCACGGCTATTGCATGAGCGGCCCCTATTCGCTGGCGGCGGCCGCGCGGTATCCGGACCGGATCGCGGCGGCGGCGTCCTTCTACGGCACCTGGCTGGTGAGCGAAGCGGTCGAGAGTCCGCACCTGACGCTCGGGAAGGCGAAAGGCGAACTCTACATTTCCTGCGCCGAGCACGATGAACTGGCGCCGCCCGAGATGGTCAAGGAACTGAAGGCGCTGTTCGACAAGTCAGGCGCCAGGGGCGAGCTCGAGATCCAGCCCACCGTGCATCACGGCTTCGCCTTCCCGCAACGCTGGTGCTACGACAAGCCTGCTGCCGAACGGCACTGGGAGCGCTTGATCGCCCTCTACCGCCGAAACCTCGGCTGACCGCGGAGACGAGGATCAGGGCGCTTCGCGTGAGGCGGGCTTGCACGCCTGCCAGTCTTCGAGTTTGGCGCGGGCGCCGTTCTTCGTCGGGTCCATCGCTGATTCCTGACCCGGCACCTTGGCGGCAAGCTCGATCACGTAGCCGTTCGGATCACGAAAATAGATCGACCGGATGAAATGATGATCGGAGACGCCGCGGACCTCGCGGCCCTCCGACTTTCCCTTGGCGAACATCCGCTCGAGATGCTCGGGTTCGACCTCCAGGGCGATGTGGAGGTCGAAATCGTGCTGGTCCTTGAAAGCGAACGGCATGTCCGGTGCCTCGAAGAAAGCGAGGCAGGAGCCGTCGTCGAGTTGGAAGAAGGTGTGTAGAACCCCGGCCCCGGTCCCGCGTCCGGTCTTGGTTTCCTCGATCTTCAGCGTATGGACGAGGGGGAGGCCGAGGAAGTCCTCGTAGAACTTCCTCGTCTCTTCCGAATCGTGGCAGCGATAGGCATTGTGGTGCAGACCCTTGATCATCGAAACCTCCGATCATTCATCTGCCCGAGTCTAACGCCGTCCTAGCGGTCGAGCCAGACATCCTCGAAACGCCAGTGATTGTAGATGGTGTTGACCGCAAGGTTCACGGCCTTGACCTCCGGGCGCCAGCAGGTGCCGCCCCAGCCATGCTGGATCACCGGGCGTGCGCCGTCCTCCTGCAGCTTCTTGTCGATTTCCCACACGAGCTTCCGACGGGCCTCTAGGTCGGTCATCATCGACTGCTGGTCGAACAGCTTCTCGACCTCGGGATTGCAGTAGTTGGTGTAGTTGCGCTCCGAACCGCAGCGGAAGGTCTCGTAGAAGACGACATCCGGATCGTCGACGCCGACGCCCTGGACGTTCATCCCAATGGAGAAGTCGCGGCGCATCATCCGGTTGTACCAGACCGCGGTTTCGAGCGGCTCGAGTTCGGCCTGGATGTTCACGTGTTTCAGATGGTCGATCAGGATGACGGCCGGATCGCGATAGCTCGGGATGTTCCGGGTCGAGACCTTGATCTTCAGCGGCTTGTCGGAGGTGTAACCAAGTTCGGCCATGATCTTGCGGCCTTCCTCCCGCGACTTGGCCACGTCTGGATCATAGCCCGCCACGCTCGTCAGGAACTCCGTGGGCATGCCCCAGAGCCCTTCCGGCGGCGGCAGCATCGCACCGCCGATGCGGTAGTTGCCCTGGCCCAGGATCTCGTTGAAGGCGCTGCGGTCGATGGAGAGTGCCATAGCGCGGCGCACCTTCGCATCGTCGAAGGGCGGCTTCTCACGATTGACCAGCAGGTTGGCCTGGGTATTCGTCGGCTGCGCCTCGCAGATCGCCGTCGGCGCCTGGACCTTGAGGTCGTTGACCATGGACGGCGTGACGACGGAGGTGAAGGTCATGTCGAGCTTGCCGGCAACGAAGGTCAGCAGCGAGGTTGCCCGGTTGGGGATGATCGAGAACTCGATCGCGTCGAGGTAGGGCCGGCCCGGCTTCCAGTAGTCCGGGTTGCGCGCGAGCTTGACCGACTCGTTCTGCTTCATCTCGACGAACTTGAACGGACCGGTGCCGATCGGCTTCTGCCGCATCTGCGCCGTCGAGACGTGGCAGGGATAGACCGGCGAGAAGGCCGCGGCGAGCATGGTGAGCAGCGACGGCTGCGGGCGCTTGAGATGGAAGGTCGCTTCGCGGTCGCCATTGACCGTGACCTTCTCGAGATTGAAGTACCAGGTCTTGCGCGGGTTCTTGCGCAGCTTCGATTCGTCGGAGATTACCATGTCCCAGGTGCACTTGACGTCGGCGCTGGTGAAGGGTTTGCCATCATGCCACTTCACGCCGTCTCGCAGCTTGAAGGTGAGCTGCTTGCCGTCGTCGCTCCATTTCCACTCGGTGGCGAGTTCCGGGATGATGTTTTCAGGCCTGTTCTGCTTGGTCTTGGGATCGAACATCACGAGGTTGTTGTAGACCGACATGAACGGCATGACGGTCGAGATCGTCGCCTCCTCGTGGATCGAGGCGCTCGGCGGATTGTCCATGTGGGCGATCTTGAGCGTGCCGCCGGATTTCTGCGCCCAGGCGGCGGGAGCAACGGCCAGGGCCGCGACGGTCGCGGCGAGCGCCAATACTGGGATCTTCATTTTCGTTTCCTCCTTTTGTTTGTGATGACGCTAGCACTTCGCTGTGCCTAGAGTTGGGTCATGAAGATCATCAGTTTGCTGGTCGGAATGCTGCTCGCGGTGCCGGCCGTCGCCCAGGACTATCCTTCCAAGCCGATCAAGATCGTTACGGCCTTCGGGCCGGGGACCGCGACCGACATCGCCGCGCGCGCGATCGGGCAGGACATCGCCGTGCAGACCGGGCAGACCGTCGTCATCGAGAACAAGCCCGGCGCGGAAGGGCAGATAGCCGCCCAATCCGCGGCGGCGGCGGCACCCGACGGCTACACGCTGTTCTTCACCACGCAGACGACCCAGGCGATCAATCCGCACGTCTACAAGTCGCTGGCCTACGATCCGGTGAAGAGTTTCGCGCCGGTCGCCGGCATCACGCTTGGTGCTCAGATCGTGATGGTGCGCAACGACCTCCCGGCGAAGACGATCCAGGAATTTGTTGCGCTTGCGAAGGCGCAGCCCGGCAAGCTGAGCTTCGGCAGCGGCAACGGGTCGAGCCGCGGCGGCGCAGAGCTGTTCCGCATCATGACCGGGACCGACCTGCTGGGCGTGCCCTACAAGTCCCAGCCGCAGGCGATCGCCGACCTGTTGGGCGGGCGTATCGACATCATCTTCTCCGACTTCACAGTTGGCCTGCCGCCCGTCCTCGATGGACGCGCGCGCGGTCTCGTGGTGACCAGCAAGCAGCGCATTCCGGGCCTCGACCAGTTCCCGACCGTGGACGAGAGCGGCGTTCCCGGCTTCGAGATGTGGGCCTGGACGGCGCTCTATGCGCCCGCGGGCACGCCGAAACCGATCATCGACAAGCTCAACGCTCTCGTTCGCCAGGCGGCGAAGTCGCCGGCCTATCTCAACCTGCTGAAGACCAGTTACGGTATCTCGTTCGTCGGATCGCCCGAGGAGCTTGCGGCCTTCCAGGCGGCGGAAACCAAGAAGTGGGCCGAGATCGTGTCGACCGCCGGGATGAAGGAGCCCTAAGCTCCTGCCACCGGTCGGCGGGCGGCGATGATCTGCCAGATCGCCGCCCCGAAGACACAGGCCGCTACGGCAAAGAAGGCCATACGGTAGCTGACCATCGAGGCGATCAGCGCGAAGATCGGGGGACCGAACACGGCGCCCGAAAAGGCGAGGGCGGTCTGTACTGCCGCAATGGGAGCGGCCTCGCCCGGGGGCGAGAGATGCGCAAACTCAGCCTGCGACGTGCCATTCCAGCTGATGACGACCGAGCCGTAGCCCATCACGACCAGAGAGATCAGCCAGAAGGGCGTGTCGGCCTCCAGGAGACCGGTGGCGATGCAGCCGACGGTCATGCCGATGCCGGTCCATCCCAGGAGCGCCATGCGGGGAAACCGGTCGCCGGCACCGCCACTCACCAGACGTACCCCCGTGCCGACGAGCTGCGACAGGGTCAACAGTGCACCGGCCTCGGCGATCGACAGGCGGCAATGCTCGTAGAGATAGGTGACGAGATAGAAGGTGAACGTGTGTTGGGCGACCACGTAGATGAAGGCCGACCACCCGAGCACGCGCAGCTGGGGGTGGCCCAGCACGAAGCGGATGGACTTCCAAATGCTCTTGGCCGGCCCGCGCGTGGTCGCGACGACGTCGAGGCTGGGGCGCAACGGCTCGACGATGAGGGCCGCAAGGATGGCCGTCCCGGCGGCGACGAGGCTGGCGCCGCGCCAGCCGATCTCCGACAGCAGGAACGGAAAGATGATTCCGGCCAGGCCGAAGCCGATCGGCACGCCGGTCTGCTTCAGTGAAAAGACCATGCCGAAATATTCGCGCGGGACGCGTTGCGAAAGGACGTGCGCCGAGGCGGGATTGATCGGGCCTTGAGCCGCGCCGATGAAGATCACCGCCACCACGGTCGCGGCGACGGCCGACACGGCGTTGAAGGCGAGGCCGATCGCCGCCATGAGCAGCGCGGCCTGGCAGACCCGCACGGCGCCCAGCCGCACGATCGGTCCGGCCGCGGCGAGGGCCATGCTCGCCGCGACGGCGTAGATGATCGCCGTGAAGATGCCGACCAGCTTGGGATCGATGGCGAGGTCGCGGGCGACCTCGGGCATCATCACGCTGAGCGATATCACCGAAAGCGAGATCATCACCTGGATGGCCAGCATGCTGGCCACCGGGATGATCACGCGTTTCATGGCCGAGGCCTACAGGCCGTAGAGGTCGGCCTTGTTCAGGATCGTGTTGCGCAGGATGCGGATCGAGGCGACGTCGACCATGATGCCGTCGACGTTGATCGCACCGAGGCCCGCCGCCTCGGCTTCGGCATAGGCCTTCTCGAGCTTGCGGGCGCGGGCGATGTCCTCGGGCTTGGGCGAATAGACATCGAGCGCGATGTCGATCTGTGAGGGATGGATCGCCCACTTGCCGACGCAGCCCAGAATCATGGAGCGCTTGCACTCCTCGCGGTAGGCGTCGGGATTCTTGAAGTCGGCGAATGGGCCGTCGACCGGATCGATGCCGGCGGCGCGGCAGGCCATGATGAGCCGGAAGCGGGCGTAGTGCCAGATGTCACCGGGGTAGCCGTCGGTCTCGCCGACATTCTTGTTGGTGACGCCCATCGAGGCCGAGAAGTCGCCCATGCCGAAAACGAGGCATTCGAGGCGCGGCGTGCAGGCGGCGATCGCGTCGACGTTCTGCATGCCCTCGACTTCCTCGATCAGCGCTTCGAGGCCGATCCTGCGCTTCATCTTCAGCTTCTTCTCGATCTGATGAAGCAGCTTGTCGGCGAACAGCACGTCGGACACCGTCTGCACCTTGGTCATCATGATCGTGTCGAGATGCTCGCCGGCACCCTCGACGATCTCGATGATGTCCTCGTAGGCATATTCGGTGGTCAGGTCGTTGATGCGCACGCAACGCGTCTTGCCTGTCCAGTTCAGTTCCTTGAGGCCCTGGATGATCTTCTTGCGGGCGTCGCGCTTCTGGCTGGGGGCGACGGCGTCTTCGAGGTCGAGGAAGACGTGATCGGCCTTCGACTCCGAGGCCTTCTGGATCATCTTCTCGCTCGACCCCGGGGTCGAGAGCTGGACGCGGCGGGCGCGCTTGGGACGGTCGGTCATCTATCTTCTCCTTAAGCTACGATCTTGTCGGCACGCAGCCGGGCAATGTCGCCCGCGCCGAAGCCGATGGTCTTCAGATACTCGTCGGTATGTTCGCCCAGCAACGGCGCGCGATGGCGCACCTTGCCGGGAGTCTCGGTCATCTTCACGGCGACGCCTGCGATCTGGACCTCGTGGTCGAGGCCGGGATGGGGCACCCAGGGCAGCATGTCCCGCGCCTTGAAGTGGGGATCGGCCACGATGTCCCGCACGTTGTAGACGGGCGAGAAAGGTACCTTGCCGCCGAAATGCGCCAGCAGCTCCTGTTTCGTGCGCTGGCGCGTGAAGTCGGACACTGCGGCGATGAGCACGTCCTGGTTGGCACGCCGATCCTGCACGGTGATGAACCGCGGATCGGTTGCGAACTCGGGCTTGTCGATCAGCCGGCACAGGATCGGGAAGTGGGCGTCGGCATGGGCCGCGATCGTCACGAACCCGTCCCCGGCCGGGAACATGCCGAACGGGCAGAGCAGGGGATGATGATTGCCCTCGGGGTGGGGCAGCGTCTGGGCATAGGAGTGCTGGTGCATGATGCGTTCGCAGACCGCGAGGATCGCGTCGACCATACCGACATCGACGAACTGGCCCTGGCCGGTCTTGTAGGCGCGCAGGATCGCCGAGACGATGCCGAAGGCGCAGGTGATCGCGGGCACGATGTCGCCGACGCCCGGCCCGACCTTCATCGGCGTGTCCTTGTCGGGGCCGGTGATGGCCATGATGCCGCCCATCGCCTGGCTGATGACGTCGTAGGCCGGAAAGTCCGAGTAAGGGCTCTTGCCGGTGCGCACGTCGCCGAAGCCGCGGATGGTCGCATAGACCAGCTTCGGGTTGCGGGCGTGCAGGGTCTCGTAGCTGAGGCCCAGGCGATCCATGACGCCGCCGCGATAGTTCTCGACCACCGCATCGGCATTGTCGCAGAGCTTCAGGACGAGGTCGCGGCCGGCCTCCGTCTTGAGGTCGATGGCGATCGACTTCTTGTTGCGGTTGACCGAGGCGAAGTAACCGCCGAACGCCTTCAGCCTGTCGTCTACGTGATACGGCCCGATGATGCGGGTGTGGTCGCCGTCGAGCGGCTCGACCTTGATGACCTCCGCGCCCTGGTCGGCCAGCAGCATCGTGCAGTAGGGGCCGGCCAGCATCTGCGTGAGGTCGACGATCCTCACGCCATCAAGCGCACCCAGAACTTCAGTGCCGCTCACTTGTCTCCCCAGTGACTGCGGCGCTTGATCAGGACGGTGCGCTCGCCTTCGAAGATGTGCTTGTCGTCCTGGTTCACGCCGTAGTGCTTGAAGCGGACGACGCCGGCGTCGTCCTGCTGGGCGTCCTTCTTCTCCAGCACCTCGGTGTAGCAGTAGAGCGTGTCGCCGTGATGGAGCGGACCCTTGAGGCGGATCTTGTCCATCCCGAGTTCCATCAGCGCATTCTCCGCGGTGTCCTCGGCGGCGAGGCCGATGCACATGGAGATGGTGACGCCGCCGAAGCCCAGGCGCTGGCCGTAGGGCGTCGACTGGGTCAAGTGCTCGTTGAAGTGGGCCTCGGCCGTGTTCATGGTCACGTTGGTGATCCAGACCTGCTCCATCGGCTCCACGGTCTTGCCGCGCGCGTGCTTCATCACGTCGCCGACCGTGAAGTCCTCGAAGTAGTTGTGCCTGCCGGTAAGTGCGGAGACTTTGAGACTTGAAGCTGGCATCAGTTCCTCCCGCGGCCGAGCAGGCGATCGGAGATGATGCGCTTCTGGATTTCCGAGGTGCCTTCGAAAATCTTGGTGAGACGCGCGTCGCGCCAGTGACGCTCGACGGCATGCAGGGTCGTATAGCCGGCGCCGCCATGGATCTGCAGGCCTTCGCTGCAGACCCGCTCCGCCATCTCGGAGGCAAACAGCTTGGCCATCGACGCTTCCTTGTCGCAGCGCTGACCGGTGTCGATCTGCTCGCAGACGAAGTAGTTGAGCTGGCGGGCGGCTTCGATCTGCGTCGCCATGTCGGCGATCTTGAAGCGGATCGCCTGGAACTCCGAGATCGACTGGCCGAACTGGCGGCGCTCGCCAGCGTAGCGGATCGAATCGTCGAGGGCGCCCTGGGCCAGACCGATCGCGCGGGCGGCGGTGTGGGCGCGGGCGGTCTCGAGACCGGCTGTCGCGTAGTAAAACGCTTGGCCTTCATCGCCGATCATGTCCTCGGCCTTGACCCGGCAATTGTCGAACGCGAGTTCCCAGGTCTTCCAGCCGAAATAGCCGATCTTGGGAATCGGCGACCCGCTGCAACCCGGCATCAGCTCGCCACGCTTCTTCTCGACGAAGAACATCGACAGGCCGAGGTGACGCTTGCCCGGAGGCGCTTCGGACGTGCGCGCAATGATGATCATGAAGTCGGCGCCGTCGGCGAAGGTGCACCAGTACTTGTTGCCGCTGATCAGATAGCTGTCGCCATCCTTCTTGGCCCGGCAGGAAATGTTGGAGATGTCCGAGCCGGCATTGGGCTCCGACATCGAGAAGGCGCCGAGGAATTCGCCCTTGGCCATGCGCGGCAGGTAACGCCTGCGCTGTTCCTCGCTCATCTTGTGCGAGCCGATCAGCAGGTTGCCACGGGCGATGATGGAGGCGACGCTCATCCAGCCGCGCGACAGCTCTTCCGTCACCAGGCAGTATTCCGAGCAGCCGAGTCCAAGGCCGCCATATTCTTCCGGGATCAGGATGCCGAAATAGCCGAGCTCGGCCATCTTGTCGCGCAGATCCATCGGGATGTCGCCCTTCTCGGGATCGAGCTTGTTGGCGACGGGCAGCACTTCGTTCAGCGTGAACTCGCGCGCCTGCTCCTGGATCATGCGGCGCTCTTCGGTGAGGAAAGGCATTAGTTGGAATTCCTGAGACGGACGAGGTTGGTGCGCTTGAAGTCGATGACGAGCTCTTCGCGCTGGTTGAAGCCCTTGCTGTGCCACGTAACGATCCCGAACCCCTTGTGGGAATCCGAGACACGGCGGTCGAGGACGACCGATTCCGCGCGCAGCGAATCGCTGGGATAGACAGGCTGGTGATAGGTGAGTTCGTTGACGCCTAGGAACGGCCCGCCACCCTCGCTCAGATCCTCGACCGTGAGACCGAACACCGTCGTGAAGACGAGCAGGGGATTGGCCACGATGCCGGGATGGCCGTGGGCCTGGGCGTAAGCGGCGTTGTAGTAATGCGGATTGAAGTGCAAGGTCAGCGTCGTGAAGAGCGTGCTCTCCGACTCGGTGATCGTGCGACCCCAATGGTGCCTGAACACGCGGCCGACTTCGAAATCCTCATAGCGGTTGCCCTTGGGCACCAGCCGGGCGCGGGCCCTGAAATCCTCTTTCATTCGTACTCCTGTTTACGCCTCTCGCCCTGACGGGGGAGAGCAATATGATTATTTCTTCGCCGACGCACGTACGAGTTCGCCGACATCGTCGAGGCCGTCGATACGTTCAATCGCGTCCTGCAGACGGCGGGCGCCAGCGGTGCCGAGCAGCGGCGTTACCAGGCTGTCGAACTTGGTTTCGATCGCTTGCCGTTGCTTGCCGATATCGGCCCAGGGGATTCCCGAATCGTGGGTGACTTCGATGGTCGTGCCGTCGTCGAGCTGGATCGTCATCTCGGCCAGCGAGTGCGCCCAGTGCGGCTGGAACTCGATCGCCATCTTGTCGCGCAGCTCCTTGATGCGCGGCTCCTGGGTCACGGCCTCGTTATAGGAGTCGAGATTGGCGGTATCGACGCCGGTCAGCGCCATCGCCACGGTCTGACGCAGCGAAAACTTGGCTTCGAGGCCGGTCGTCGGGTTGGGGATGTTACAGACCTTGTCGGCGCCTGAATCGATCCGCAGCAGGATCTTCTGCACCCGCTCGGGCGGGAAATTGTTCTTCAGCCGGATTTCCTTGGCGCACTCGATGGGGGCGTGCGTCAGGTAGCAGGCCGCGTGGTACTTGAAGAGGTTGTTGCGCAGGTGCCAGCCCGAGGGCGGCTCGCCCAACGCCGTCTCGGCGTTCAGATGGTCGCTCTGTGAAGAGGCGAATCCCTGGTCGCACTCCAGCGAGTCGCCGCGCGCGGTGAAGCCTCTGGCGGCCAGCCGAGCAGCGCGCAATCCGTGTTCCGAAGCGGTGCCGGCATGCAGGGGCTTGCACATGGTGCCGAAGTTGGACTTGAGGCCGGCGGCCTGCGTGGCGGCAATGCCGAACGCGACGGCGAGCTGGCGGTCGTCGAGGCCCAGCATGCGGCCCGCGGCGGCGGCGGCGGAGAAGGAGCCGACCGTTCCGGTGACGTGGAAGCCCTTCTGATAGTGACTGGGTGCCACGAGCCGGCCGACGCGGCCAGAGGTCTCGTAACCCGCGACGAAGCTTTCGATGAACAGACGCCCCGACGCCTTCATCTGCTCGCCCAGCGCCAGCAGGGCCGGCACGACGGTGACGGTGGGATGGCCGCCCATCGAGAAGTTCACGTCGTCATAGTCGAGGGCGTGGCTGGCTGCGCCGTTGATCAGGGCCGCCGTCGAGGGCAGCACGGTCTCGGAGCGGCCGACCAGGGTCGCGGGACCTTTGGCGCCATCCTCGAGCGCCTCGGCGATCAGGATGTTCGTCAGATCTTCCTGTGCACCGGCGATGGTGACGGCAAACCAGTCGAGCAGGCACTGCTTGGTGCGTTCGACCAGATCCTCCGGCAGGTCCTGCCAGGCGAGGGCGGCGGCGCGCTTGGCGATTTCGGCCGTGACCGGAACGACGGCTGCCATGTTTTCCTCCTGAGTTTTATGGCGCAAGTGTCGGCCAGCACACGCCGCCTTGTCCACCATCGGGGCTTTCGCGCATCGATACGGCCCAGACACAACAAAGCCGCCCGGAGGCGGCTTTGTGCCGACTATCGTCGATCCGTCAGTCGCAGCAGCGAGCCAAGGCAGGAACGATCCTGGTGGCGGCAACTGCAGAGATCGCCGGCGTCGTGATGGTGTAGTTCACAGGATCACCTCCTTTCGATGTTGATGGGATTAGGAGCCTCGCACAGCGCGGGCGGGCCGTAAACACGCCTAACGCTTTTTCGCGACGACGTGGAAGATGTGCCAGTGCTTGGCGTTGCCGCGCGGCGTGACGCCGTCGGCTTCCTCCTCCTCGAACATCTCGACTTCGAATCCCTGCAGAAGGCCGAGCGCCTCGTCGCGCGAGAGGAACGTCATGCCCGGCCGCCCGATCCAGCTGTCGCGCGGCCCGTACCATTGACCGGAGAATCGTCCACCCGGAGGAAGCGCTTCGCGAATGCGGTCCCAGGTTCGGCGGAAGGCCTCGGGCTGGCAAAGGGGCATGGCGAAGCTCGAATTCACGAGGTGCACGCCGAGCGGGATCGGCACCTCTTCGAGGCGCGCGTTGACGGGCGTGACGTCGCTGCCCTCGGGCAGGGGCCGCGCCTGCAACTGTCGCAGCGCTTCGGGTTCTGCATCGACGGCAACGACCTTCCAGCCGCGGCGCAGCATCTCGATCACATCCCGGCCGTCGCCGCATCCGAGATCCATGACGAGGGCGTCATGCGGTGCCTCGCCGAACGCATCGAGCGCGGCGAGCAGAGTCTTGCGAGGAGGGCGGTCACGAAGTTGCTGGTAATACGCGGCCCAACTGGCCGACCGATCGCTTTCCGTCATGCGCATTCTCTCAGGCTGCGGCGCTTGTCGTAGGGGTCATCGTATGATCGTATCGCCTTCACGAGCAATGAACCAACAAAGTAACGACCCGGGAGGAAACATGACGAGGTTCGGAAGGCGGCTGGCTCTGGCCATGGCGCTCGTGTTCACGCCGCTCGCGGCGCGCGCCGATCTGAATGCGCTCACCGAGGCCGCCAAGAAGGAAGGCGAGCTCACCTGGTACGTTGCCCACTACACGTCCGAGGGCGCGGAAGATCTGGGCCGCGGTTTCACCGAGATGTACGGCATCAAGGTCAACGTCGTGCGCACGACGGCGCAGGTCGCCTATCAGCGCCTGTTGCAGGATCTCAAGAACAACCAGACGATCTGCGACGTCTTCTCGTCGACCGACCTCGGCCACTATGCCCGCCTCAAAGCCGAAGGCCGCCTCGACAAGTACGTGCCGGAGAACATGTCGAAGATCTCTCCGGTCTTCCAGAATTTCGATCCCGCAGGCTTCTATCAGACCACGGCGGCCGGCATGGTCGTGATCACCTACAACACGACCAAGGTGAAAGCCGAGGACGCGCCCAAGAAGTGGGAGGACCTGCTCGACATCAAGTGGAAGGGCAAGGTCTCGACCGGCCATCCGGGTTTCTCCGGCTATGTCGGTACGTGGGTGCTCTCGATGAAGAAGCTCTACGGCTGGCAGTATTTCGACAAGCTCGAGAAGAACAAGCCGCAGATCGGCCGCTCGATCAACGACACGGTGACCGCACTGAACGCCGGCGAGCGGCAGGTCGCCGCGGGCTCTGACGGCTCGACTCTGTTCAGCGCGTCGCGTGGAAATCCGCTGGCCGTCGTCTATCCCTCCGACGGGGCCGTGCTCATCATCTCGCCGTCGGCTATCATGAAGGGGACGAAGCATCCGAACGCCGCCAAGCTCTTCATGGAGTACCTCTACACAATCGAGGCGGCGAAGATCAGTGCCAAGCACTTCCTGATCCCGCTGCGTCCCGAGGTCCCGTCGCCTCCGGGCGCCAAGCCGATCAGCGAGATCAAGGTGATCCGCCCGACCGTCGAGGAGGTGGACAAGGGCATTCCCGATGTGATCGAGCAGTGGCGCGATACGTTCGGCAACTGATCGACGCCTGACCATGTCGGTGACGGTTCCGACGATCGATACGATGCCGGTGCGCCCCATGCGTGCCAGTCGCTTCGATTCGTCCTGGCTCCTGTGGATCGCGATCATCGCGGTCCTTCTTTTCCTGGTGGTGAGCCCGTTCGTCTACCTGGTCATCACCAGCTTCCAGACGGAGCGTACCGGCGAATTCACCTTCGCCAATTACGCGACGGCTTATGGTCGGGCGCGGTACGTCGAGGCCTTGGTCAATTCGCTGAAGCTTGGCGCCGTGTCCGCCTTGCTGGCGGGCGTCTTCGCGGTGCCGCTGGCGTGGGCCGTGGCGCGGACCAACATGCCGGGCCGCGGTCTCACCCGCATGCTGGTGCTGGCGACCTTCATCACGCCGCCCTACACCGGCGCCGTCGCCTGGATTCTGCTGGCCGGGCCCAATGCCGGCTGGCTCAACCGCTTCTACATGATGGTGACCGGCGCAGAAGCGGGGCCCTTCAACATCTACAGCTTCACCGGCCTCGCGGTCGTCATCGCGCTCTACTCGTTCCCCTACATCTTCATCTTCACCACGGCGGCGCTGGAGCTGGTGTCGTCGGAGATGGAGGATGCCGCAAACATCCTGGGGGCAGGGCCGTGGCGCACCATGCGCAAGGTCACTCTGCCGCTCGCGCTGCCGGCCATCCTGGGGGGCATGATCATCTGCTTCCTGGAAGCGATCGCTTTGTTCGGCTCGCCCGCCATGATCGCCATTCCGGCGCGCTTCAACGTGGTGACGACACAGCTCTTCCAGTTCTTCGGAAATCCCGTCCGGGTCGAGGTGGCGGCGGCCTATGCCATGCCGCTGCTGGGCGTCACGATCCTGCTGGTGCTGGTCCAGCGGCTGATCGTGCGGCGCAAGGGCTTCGTGGCGCTGACCGGCAAGGGCGGCGAGCGGCGTCCGATCCTGCTCGGCCGCTGGCGCTGGGTCGTGTTCGGCTATGCCATGTTCGTCGCCGCACTGTCGGTGTTCCTGCCCTATATCTTTCTGATCCAGTCGGCCTTCGCCAAGGCCTGGGGCCGCGGATTCACCCTCGACAACATCACCTGGGCGAACTTTCGCTTCATCCTGTTCGAGCATGCGACGGCGGCCCAGTCGGTCATCAACAGCTTCGTCTATGGCGCAATCAGCGCCACCGTCGCGGTGTTCCTGACCCTGGGCGTGGCCTACATCGTCGCGCGGCGGCTGATCCCGTTCGGCGGCGTGCTGGGCTTCCTGTGCGTCGCGCCCTTCGTGATCCCGGGCGTGGTTCTGGCGATAGGCTTTTATGCCGCCTATGCGCCGCCGCCGCTGGCGCTTTATGGCACGGCGCTGATCATGATCCTGGCCTTCACGACACGCTTCCTGCCGGTGGGCTACGTCAATGCCAGTGCCGCCATCAACAGCCTCAACCCCGAGATGGAGGAGGCGGTCCGTGTGCTCGGCGGCAGCCGTCTGACGGCATTACGTCGCGTCGTGGCGCCGCTGCTCAAGCGGAATATGATGGGCGCATGGCTTCTGATCTTCATCCCGGCGACGCGCGAACTGTCGGCGGCGATCTTCCTTTATGGTCCCAACACGAAGGTGGCGTCCGTCATGATCTTCGACATGAGCGAGGAGGGGAACTTCGAACGCCTCGCCGCGCTCGCGCTGGTCCTGCAGGTGCTGACCCTGCCGCTCCTCTGGATCGGCCAGAAGGCCTTGGGCCGCGACTTCATGCTGAGGCGTAACGCGACATGAGCAAGCTGGTTTTGAAGAATGTCGCCAAGCGCTACGGCGCGTTCGAGGCGGTGGCCGATTTCTCCCTCGAACTGGCGAAGGGCGAGTTCGTTTCCCTGCTCGGTCCGTCGGGCTGCGGCAAGACAACGACCCTGCGCATGATCGCGGGCTTCATGCCGCCCAGTGGCGGCAGCATCGAGATGGATGGCAAGCAGATTTCTTCCGCCTCGGGCGTCGTGCCGCCCGAGCATCGCCGCATGTCCATGATCTTCCAGAGCTACGCCATCTGGCCCAACATGACGGTGGGTGAGAATGTCGGCTTCGGCCTGCAGATCCGGAAGCTGTCGCGCGCCGAGATCGACCGGCGGGTCGACAAGATCCTGGACGTCGTCCAGATGCGCAACCTCAAGGGCCGCTACCCGGCCGAACTGTCGGGCGGCCAGCAGCAGCGCGTCGCCCTGGCCCGCGCCATCGTCGTCGAGCCCGAAGTGCTGCTGCTCGACGAGCCGCTGTCCAACCTCGACGCCAACCTGCGCGAGGAGATGCGGTTCGAGATCCGCCGCCTGCACGACGAGTTCAAGATCACGACCGTCTACGTCACCCACGACCAGTCCGAGGCGATGGTGACGTCTGACCGGATCGTCGTCATGAACAAGGGCAAGGTCGAGCAGATCGACGCCCCGCATGTGCTCTACGGGCGTCCCAAAAGCCGTTTCGTGGCCGGCTTCATCGGCCGCACGAACTTCGTGGAAGGGACGGCGCAGGGCAGCGACGTGCGTTTCGACGGCTTCGGCGCGCCGGCCGCGGCGCTCGAGGGCGCGAGCGGCGGAGGCAAGCTGTCCTATTCACTACGCCCGCAGGCGATCGGCTTGTCGACTCAGCCGTCCGGCGGCGCCGGATTGTCAGTCGAAGCCGAAATCGTCGACCGGTCCTATCTCGGCGAATACTGGGACTATCAGGTCCGACCGCTGGGCGGCACGAAGCCGCTACGCGTTTCGACCGCCCCGACCGTCGTTTTCGAGGTCGGCAGCCGCGTCTGGCTGGAGATCGCGCTGTCCGCCATGGTACGGGTAGAGTAGTTCCAAACGTAGAGTGAGAGCATGACCGCAGGACCGCTAGCCCGTTTCAAAGTCCTCGACCTGACGCGCGTGCGCGCCGGTCCCACGGCTGTCCGCTACCTCGCCGACTGGGGCGCCGACTGCATCAAGGTCGAGATGCCGCCGTCGGCCGGCGAGATGGACATGGGCGGTCCGCGCCATGGGCCCGATTTCCAGAACCTGCATCGCAACAAGCGGTCGATCACGCTCAATCTCAAGGAGGCGGACGGCAAGGCCGTCTTCATGAAGCTGGTCGAGCAGGCCGACGTGGTGGTCGAGAACTACCGCGCCGACGTCAAATTCCGCCTCGGCATCGACTATGAGAGCCTGAAGAAGGTGAATCCGAAGATCATCCTCGGATCGATTTCGGGCTTCGGCCAGGACGGACCCTATGCCGAGCGTGCCGGCTTCGACCAGATCGCCCAGGGTATGGGCGGCCTGATGATGGTGACCGGCAATCCGGGCGAGGGCCCGATGCGTGCCGGCATCGCCGTGGCCGACGTGGGCGCAGGCCTGCACTGCGCCATCGGCATCCTGATCGCGCTGCTGGAGCGCGAGACCTCGGGTCAGGGCCAGTGGGTCTCGAGCTCGCTTTTGCAGGCGATGATTTCGATGTGCGACTTCCAGGCGGCGCGCTGGACGATGTCGAAGGACGTGCCCGGCCAGGCGGGCAACAACCACCCGACCTCGATCCCGACCGGCGTCTTCAAGACCAAGGACGGCTACATCAACATCGCAGCGTCTGGTGGGCATATCTACAAGCGGTTCTGCGAGGCCGTCGGCTCGCCGGAACTCTACACCGACGAGCGGTTCAGCACCGACAAGGGACGTGCCCAGAACCGTGACGCGCTGAACGACGAAATCAACAAGCGGGTTGCGCAATACGGCAGCGCCGACCTCGTCGAGAAGCTGAACAAGGCGGGCGTGCCCGCCGGCCCGATCTACAAGATGGACGAGATGTTCGCCGATCCGCAGGTCAAGCACCTGAAGATGGCCCATCCCGTGCATTCGCCCAAGCTGGGCGACATCGAGCTGATCGGCCAGGCCATCAACATGAGCCGCACGCCGTTCGAGATGAAGACGGCGACGCCGGAGCAGGGCGAGCATACCGACGATGTGCTCAAGGAAGCCGGCTTCGACGCAGCGGCGATCGCCGACTTCCGCAAGCGGGGCGTGATCTGAGCATGATCAGCCCGACGCCGAACATGATCGCGGAGAAGGTGGGACCGGTCGGCCGGCTCGTCTTCAACAAGCCGCAGAAACACAACGCCACATCGACCGACATGTGGGAGGCGATCCCGGTCATTCTCGACGAGTTCGAGAAGGACCCGGCGATCCGCGTCGTGGTCGTCACTGGCGCGGGCGACAAGGCCTTCGTCTCGGGCGCCGACATCTCGGAGTTCGAGAAGGCGCGCAACACGCCCGAGCAGGTCGCCTACTACGACAAGATCGGCGAGGAGGCCAACCGGCGCCTTCACCGGTGCTCCAAGCCGACGATCGCCCGAATCCGGGGCTACTGCATCGGCGGCGGGCTGGCCGTGTCGCTGCTCTGCGATATCCGCATTGCCTCGGAGAACAGCCGGTTCGGAGTCCCGGCGGCTCGCCTCGGGCTGGGCTACCGCGCCAGCGGGCTGAAGATCCTGACCGACCTCGTGGGCCCGTCCCACGCCAAGGAGATCTTCTTCACCGCGCGGCACTTCAATGCCCAGGAAGCCTTCGGCATGGGGCTGGTCACGCGCGTCGTGCCTGACGCCGAGCTCGATTCCTATGTCGAGAACTACTGCCGGATGATCGGTGAGAATGCGCCGCTCACCATGCACGCCGCCAAGCGCACCATCGAGGAACTGACGCGCCTCGACGGCGAGCCCGACTTCGCCCGCCTCAACGGGCTGGTGAAGCAGTGCTTCGATTCGGAAGACTATGTCGAGGGCCGCACGGCCTTCATGGAGAAGCGTAAACCGGTGTTCAAGGGACGTTGAACGGGAGACGGCGATGACGACGCTGACACAGGAGCAACGCGACGCGTTCTGGCGCGACGGGTATCTCATGGTGGAGGACGCCGTCACGCCGGCGCAGCTCGCCGCCTTGAAGGGCGAGATCGCGGGGTGGGTCGAGCAGAGCAGGGCCCACGCCGCGCCCTTCGGGCCGCCGACCGTCGACGGCCGTCCGCGCTTCGACATGGGGGCCGAGCATAGTGCGGAGAAGCCCGCGCTGCGGCGGATCAACAACCCCTCCGACATCTCCGACGCCTATCGCGAAGTCATGCTCGACGCCCGCATGGTCGACATGGTGGCGGAGCTGATCGGGCCGGACGTGAAGTTTCACCATTGCAAGATCAACCTCAAGCTTCCGGGTGCGCGGACCGAGGTCAACTACCACCAGGATTTCGCCTACACGCCGCACACCAACGACGACATCGTGACGGCGCTGCTCTTCCTCGACGATGTCGATGAGAGCAATGGCTGCCTCACAGTGGTACCGGGTTCGCACAAGGGACCGGTCCTGTCCCTGTTCGAGGGCGAACGCTTCACCGGTGCGGTCGCGCCCGACGAGGAGAAGAGGGCGCTTGCCCAGTCGATGCCCTGCCTCGGCAAGGCGGGCAGCGTATGCCTGATGCACACGCGGCTGCTGCACGGCTCGGCCGCCAACGGCGCCGACACGTCGCGCGGTCTCTACATCTGCGTCTATACCGCCGCTGACGCGGTGCCGATTGCGCGCAATCCGATGCCGAGCCTGAACGAGGGCCGCATCGTGCGGGGCAAGGAAGCCCGCTTCGCCCGCCTCAAGGAAGGGATGGTCGAATTGCCCAAGCAACCCAAGACGGCCTCGTTCTTCACCGTCATCGGACAAGATTCAAAGCAGGCTGCCGAGTGAGCGATCCTCTTCCGGCGATCACCGAGGCCGCGGCCACCGGCGAGATCGCCGATCTTTTTTCGGACATCCGGACGACCGTCGGTGTGCGCGTGGTCAATCTCGTGTGGCGCCATCTCGCTACCATGGACGGCGCGCTGCCTTGGGCTTGGGCGGCGGTGAAGCCGCTCTATCTCGACGGATTGCCGGACGCCGCGATGGCCGCCTTCCACCGGACGATGGACGTCCCCAAGCTGGCCTCGCTGGCCGGGGATGAGCCCGCCAGTGTCGACGCCGTGCTCGCGAGCTATGACCATTCGAACACGATCAACCTCTTTGCCCTGGGCGCCCTGCGCAACTGGCTGAACGGCGAGGTGGCCCGCGATGGCAAGATCGCGCCAGGCCCGCGCAAGGCGGCGCCCGACCTGGCGCTGCCCAAGCTCGCTTCCGAGGACGACGTTGCCCCCGAGACCTGGGCGCTGGTGCTGCGCCTCAACAAGTTCGGCGACGAGCCGCAGCCGCTGATCCTGGCCAGCATGTATCGCCACCTGGCGCACGCGCCGTCGTTTCTTCAGCGCCTCGAGGCGGTGCTGGGCCCGGTCGTCGCCGATGGATCCCTGCGCAAGGCCGTTCTCGACAACCGCCGGACGGCCGCCGTTCTTTCGGGCGACATCGCCGGAGCGATCTCAGCCGGCCGGCCGGCGCAGGCCACGGAGATCGAGAAGGCCGTCGGCCTGTTCGTCGATCACGCCATCGGCAAGATGGTCACCATCTGTCGCGCAATCCGTGCGGCGCGGGGCGGGCCTCTGTAAGAAGCAGGATCAGATTCCCATCGTCTCGACCGGAGCCTCGCGCCTTCGGCACTCCGGTCGAGACGACGGATTTGAGGGAGCGGTTACTCCGCTGCCTTGCGGGCGTTCTGATTACGGGCCAGCCACTCTCCCATCGCTTGTTCCATCGTCATGAAAACCGCGCCGCCCTCGATCAGGCGCTGGATCAGGCGCTCCAGCATCATCATGCGATGGCCGCGGCCGATCACGTGCGGGTGGAACGTGTAGGTGAGGATGCCGAAGTCGGGCTGGACGCGGGTCATGTAGGTGAAGTCGTCGACGAAATTGTCGAGGACGTTCGTGGCGTTCATCAGGCCCTGCTGCACCGACCCGTTGGGCAGGCGCATGTATTCGAAGTGCGGGAAGTCGTCGAGCGACCAGCTGATCGGCATTTCGAGCAGGGGCGTCTCGCGACCGCGCACGAACGGCGTCATCAACTCGGCAACATCGCCCTGGCGGGCGAAGTAACATTCGTAGTCATGGCCCATCATCGAGCTGTCGTACTGGATGCCGTGCTTCAGCAGCAGCTCGATCGAATGGGGCGAGAGGTCCCAGGCGGGCGAACGGTAGCCGCGCGCGGTGCGGCCGCTGATGCGCTTGATCGATTCGTTGCCGCGGACGATTTCCTCCTCTTCCTCCTCGCGCGAGAGGGTGACGGGCAGGCGATGGGTCCAGCCGTGATGGGCGAGCTCGTGGCCCGCCTCGACATAGGGCGCGACGGCCTGCGGCGTGCTGTCGATCGTGTGGCCGGGCGTGAAGAAGGTGCCCTTGATGCCGTAGCGCTCCATCAGGGCGACCAGCCGCGGGATGACCACGACATCGTACTCTCCACGCGACATCGCGGTCGGCGAGGTCATGCCGCGGGCGATGAGGCCGGACAGGTGGTCGTGGTCGAAGGTTAGGCAAACGATGTGACGCGTCATGGCGATGGCTCCGGGATCGGTTTGGCGAAGCTTAGGCCGGTTTGTCGTGCGCGCCCATCGCCGGATGATATCCTGATGCCTGACGGAGGTGAGCAATGGACGAAGCCGAACGCCTGCGCGAGATGGTCGATGCGGCCGAGCGGATCGTGGCCTTCACGGGGGCAGGAATTTCGACGGAGTCCGGCATCCCGGATTTCCGGTCACCCGGAGGGATCTGGACCCGATACAAGCCGATCTACTTCGACGACTTCATGGCCTCCGACGAGATGCGCCGGGAGTCCTGGCGCCGCAAGTTCGCCACCGACGAGACCCTGCTGAAGGCCGAGCCCAATGCGGGCCACCGCGCGCTCGCCAAGCTGGTGGAGCAGGGGCGGATGAGCGCCATCATCACCCAGAACATCGACGGACTTCACCAGCGCTCCGGCGTGCCGGACTCGAAGGTCATAGAGCTGCACGGCAACACGACCTACGCCACCTGCCTGGACTGCGGGCACCGCCACGAACTCGAGCCGATCCGAAGGGCCTTTCTGGAGAAGGGGACGTTGCCGATCTGCGAGAAATGCCAAGGGATCGTGAAGACGGCGACCATCTCCTTCGGTCAGGCGATGCCCGAAGTGCCGATGTTGCGGGCCCAGGAGGAGACGCTGGCCTGCGACCTTTTCATTGTCCTGGGCAGCTCCCTGGTCGTCTATCCGGCGGCCGGATTTCCGCAACTTGCCCGCCGCAATGGCGCCAGCTTCGTCATCGTAAATCGCGAACCGACCGATCAGGACGCCGATGCCGATCTGGTCATTCACAAGGAGATCGGTTCGACATTGAGCCGCGCGATCGGCGTGAACTGAACGGCGATCGTTGCAGCACAGCGTCGGACGCGATTTAATCGCCGAAGATCAAGGAGACTCCAATGCGGATCAATCGCAGGACAGCGCTGCTGGGCGGCCTCGGCGCCGCCGCATGGGGCGCGATGCCTGCCGCGGCTCAGGATATCACCTTCTTCCGCATCGGCACCGGCGCCACCGCCGGCACTTATTTCCCGATCGGCGGACTGATCGCCAATGCCATTTCGAACCCGCCGGGTTCGCGCGCCTGTGCCGATGGCGGCTCGTGTGGCGTGCCGGGACTGGTCGCCACCGCCGTCGCCTCCAACGGTTCGGTAGCCAACGCCACGGCCATTGCCGCGGGCAACCTGCAGTCCGGCTTCGTTCAGTCCGACGTGGCCTACTGGGCCTATAACGGCACCGGCATCTACGAGGGACGCCCGAAGGCGGAGGGGCTGCGCGCCATCGCCAGCCTCTACCCGGAGAGCTTCCAGCTGGTTGCGCGCAAGGGCTCCGGCATCAAGACCGTGGCCGATCTGAAGGGCAAGCGCCTGTCGCTGGACGAGCCCGGCTCGGGGACTCTGGTCGATGCGCGGCTGATCCTGTCGGCCTACGGTCTCACCGAGAAGGACCTGAAGGCCGAGTATCTCAAGACGCAGCAGGCCGCCGACAAGCTGAAGGACGGGGCGCTCGACGCCTTCTTCAGCGTGAGCGGCTGGCCCAATGGGGCGATCTCCGAACTGGCGTCGACGACGGGCATCGACCTGGTCCCGATCGCCGGGCCGGAGGCCGAGGGGCTGCTGAAGAAGTTCAGCTTCTTCGCGAGCGACGAGATTCCGGACGACGCCTACAAGAACGTCGCTGGCGTCAAGACGGTCAGCGTAACCGCGATCTGGGCAACCTCGATCAAGCAGCCCGAGGCGCTGATCTATGCCGTCACGGCGGCGCTCTGGAACGCCAACACCCGCAGGCTGCTGGATTCGGGCCACGCCAAGGGTAAGGCAATCAAGCTCGACACGGCGTTGCACGGCATTGCCATCCCGCTGCATCCGGGGTCCGAGAAATTCTACAAGGAAAAGGGCCTGATCAAATAAGGGCTCACCGAACGGGGCGGACTGGGGAGGATGAGATGCGGCTGAAGGACAAGACTTGCGTCGTCACGGCGGCGGGGCAGGGTATCGGCGCGGCCACGGCCCGGGCCTTCGCCCGCGAAGGCGCCCGGGTCTGGGCAACCGACGTCGATGCCGCGAAGCTGGCGGCGCTCGACGGTGTCGAGGGCGTGACGACGCGAAAATTGGACGTGCTCGACAAGGCCGCCATTGGCGGGCTCGCAGCGGAAACCGGTACGGTCGACGTGCTCTTCAACTGTGCCGGCTTCGTTCACCACGGAACGGTACTGGAGGCGACCGACGAGCAGTGGCAGTTCGCCTTCGACCTCAACGTCCGCAGCATGTTCTGGACGATCCAGGCCTTCCTGCCGGGCATGCTGGAAAAAAGCTCCGGCTCGATCGTCAACATGTCATCGGCGGCCTCTTCGGTGAAGGGCGCAGCGTTGCGCTTCATCTATGGGACCACCAAGGCGGCCGTCATCGGTCTCACCAAGTCGGTGGCCGTCGACTACGTCTCCAAGGGAATCCGCTGCAACGCCATTTGCCCGGGCACGGTACAGACGCCCTCGCTCGACGAGCGTATCTCGGCCCTGGGCGGCGGCGCCGATGCCCGGCAGTTCTTCCTGCAGCGCCAGCCGACCGGCCGGTTCGGGGCGGCCGCGGAGATCGCAGCGCTGGCGACCTATCTCGCGAGCGACGAATCGGCCTTCACGACCGGCACCGTCAACGTGATCGACGGCGGCTGGAGCGTTTGACGGTGGACGGGGCCGGCGACATCGCAGCCATTGCCGCGCGGGCGCCGGTCATCCCGGTCCTGACCATAGAGACGCCGGACACGGCGGTGCCGCTGGCCCGGGCGCTGGTGCGGGGCGGCTTGCCGGTCCTCGAGATCACGCTTCGGACCAGAGCAGCGCTCGAGGCCCTGCGGACGATCGTCGACGAGGTTCCGGAGGCGATCGTCGGCGCAGGGACCGTGCTCAATCCGACGCAACTCGATCAGGTGCAGCAAGCCGGCGCGCGCTTTGCCGTGAGTCCGGGCTGCACGGACATGTTGGCGCGAGCCGCACGGTCATGCGGCTTACCATTCCTGCCGGGAGTGCAGACCGTTTCCGAAGCAATGGCGCTCGCCGAACAGGGCTTCGGGATTCTCAAACTTTTTCCGGCCGATGCGGCCGGCGGTTTGACGTGGATCAAGGCGGTGGGGGCGCCGCTGTCGGGTCTGCGCTTCTGCCCGACCGGCGGCATCACGGCGGAGACGGCGCCGGCCTATCTGGCACTGCCGAATGTGGTCTGCGTGGGCGGCTCATGGGTCGCCCCGCGTGTCGCCGTGGCAACAGGTGACTGGCAAAGCGTCGAAAGGCTGGCCGCCGCGGCCTCGACGCTGAAACGCCGCTAGCGGAACCTGGGGAAAGGTGCTTCAAGCAAAGCTCCAAGGAGCAACGGCTACCCAAATGAATAGGTTGTCGATCGCGGCGCTGGCGTTTTCGCTTGTGGTGAGCGGGGCAGCGCGAGCCGATTCCGTCATCATCCTGAATTCCGACGAGGCGTCCTACAGCATCCTGAGCCGTAGCGCCCGAACCGAGGTTGTGCGCCTGCCGGTCGGCCGGGAGCCCCACCATCTGATCCTGTCTCCGGACGGCAAGGAAGTGCTGATCGGGTCGACGGCGACCAACGAGCTGCTCGCGCTGGACATCAAGACCGGCGAACGCAAGCGGGTCGTAAAGGATATCCTCGATCCCTACCATCTGGGCTTCAGCCCCGACGGCAAGTGGTTCGTTACGGCGGCCTATCGCCTCGACCATGTCGACATCTACCATGCCGACGGGTTTCGGCTCGCCGGCCGCATCTTCATCGATGGGCTGCCTAGCCATATTGCCTTCGATACCGAGTCCAAGACGGTCTTCGTCACCCTGCAGCAGAGCGGACGGGTCGCGGCCTTCGACCTGGCGACGCAGACGCTGAAGTGGAACATGCCGGTCGGCAATGCCCCGGCGGGTATCGTGATGCTTCCGGACGACAAGCGCCTGCTGGTGGCGCTGACCGGCGAGGACCGGATCGTGACCGTCGATCCCCGGGACGGTGCGGTCAAGGGCAGCCTCCAGACCGGCAAGGGCGCCCACAATTTCTTTCCGAAGGGCGACGGCCGCCACTACTTCCTGAGCAATCGCGTCGAGGGGGTGGTTACCCTGATCGACACCAAGGACGAGCCGAAGGTGGTCGCCAGCGTCCGCATCCCCGGCGGTCCCGACTGCATGGACATCACACCCGATGGACGGGAACTCTGGGTGACACAGCGCTTCCTGCGCCGAGTTGCCATCGTCGACATGGATACGATGAAGGTCGTCGGCAGCGTTCCCGTGGGCAAGTCCCCACATGGTGTCTTCATGCTGAAGTCCACGGCGACCGTCACCGCCGGCGCTGGCCTGCCAGTCCGCGCGGCGTCGACGGTGAGCGACCGCAAGTAGACGCGCGATGCGCGACCTGATCGACCTTTGGGTCGGCGTCCAGGCCTGGCTTTTCGAGACGCTCGTCAGTCCTGTCCTGTTTCATTTCGGTCTGATGGCCTGGTACGAGCCGGGTTACGGCGCTGTCGAGTTCGTCATGCTGGGTGTCGTCCAGATCGCGGTGATCGCGATCGGCATGCGCTACTTCGAGCGCCGCTGGCCGCTCGAAAAGGCAGGGCCTGACGACAGCCTCGTCATGGTCGACCGCGTCTATACGGTGCTGAACAAGCTCGGCTTGATTCCGCTCGCCGTCTTCATCCTGACCTATCCCCTGGTTCAGGAGATCGAGCTGGCGGTGCGGAGTTGGGGTTACATGCCGCCGCGGCTGGAGCGCCTGCTACCCTGGATCGGTGACAACGCCCTTCTATCGTTCCTCGTCTACTTCGTGCTCTACGACTTCGCTGCTTACTGGCTGCATCGGGGCCAGCATGCCTTTGGATGGTGGTGGGCGCTGCACAGCCTGCATCACAGCCAGCGCCGCGTGACGGTGTGGACGGACGACCGCAACCACGTGATCGACGACCTGCTCATCACCTTGGCGCTGGTCCTGTTCTCCCAGTTCGTTGGCGTACAGCCTGGTGAGTATGTGACCATCCTCATGGTCGGCCGCCTGATCGAGAGCTGGTCGCATGCCAACGTCGACATGTCCTTTGGCTGGCTGGGGGAGCGGCTGCTGGTCGGCCCACGCTTCCACCGCCTCCATCACGCGCTCTCGACACCCGCCGAACGTCACATCCAGGACCACAACTTCGCGCCGGTCTTCCCGATCTGGGACATCCTGTTCGGCACGGCAATCTATGACGAAAAGACCCGGCCGACGGGCGTCGACGATGCCGCCGTCGATGCCGACAATGGCCGTGGCTGGCTCGTCCAGCAGGCGACCGTGTTCGGCCGGTTCCTGCGGGCCCTGCTGCCGAGGTTCAGGCGGCGCGCTTCAGTGCCGTGATGACATCGGTCGCGCGCGGCATCGGGGTTACGGCGCCGTAGCCCGTGGTCGACAGTGCCGCTGCCACGTTGGCATAGCGAGCCGCGGTTTCCGGATCGTCGCCCGCCAGCAGGCGGGTGAGGAAAGCCCCGTCGAACGTGTCACCGGCGCCGGTCGCGTCGACCGCCTCGACCTTGTGCGGGACGATGCGGGTCTGGCTGTCGCGCGTGGCGATCAACGATCCTTCCGCTCCCATCTTGAGGGCGACCAGCGGTGCGCCGAGCGCGAGATAGTGAGCGACGATCGCTTCGGGTTCCTTCAGCCCGGTGAGCTGCTGGGAGTCGTCGAGGCTGGGCAGGGCGATGTCGCAGCGCGCGATCGTGGCGTCGATGACCTCGCGTGCCACGTCGAGCTCCCACAGCCGGAGGCGCAGATTGGTGTCATAGGAGACCTTCACGCCGGCCTTGCGAGCGATGCCGATCGCCGCGTCGCAGGTCTCGCGGGCGCTGTCGCTGATCGCCTGGCCGATCGCCGAGAGATGCAGGACCCGGGCGCCCGCGATGTAGTCTGGGGGGAGCATGTCCGGCGTCATCAGCGAGGCGGCGGAGTTCTTGCGCAGATAGTCGAACTTGTGGCCCGCTGCGGAGTGGGTGACGAAGCTCACGCCGGTCGGCGCCGTAGGATGCCGCGTGACCTTCGACGCATCGACGCCCTCGCTCTTCCAAAGGTCGAGGAAGGCATCGCCCATCCAGTCCTGGCCGACGCCCGTCAGGTAGCCGGTCGACGCGCCCTGGCGGGCGGCCGCGATGGCCACGTTCTGGGAGTCACCGCCGAAGCCCTGCAGCCAAGTGCGCCCGTCGCCTTCTTTCGGGCGGTTGAATTCGATCAGGGGTTCGCCGAGGCAAACGATGTCCGGAGAGCTGGTCATGACAGAAAGTCCCACGGCATCGGCCGGACCTCAAGCGAGGCGCTGGACTTCCGGCAGGCCTTCTCTCAGGGTTGAGGCAACAAATCTGGAGGAAATGGATGGCCAGCAAGAAGAGCGGGAATGGCGCCAAGCGCCAACTGCGCAGCCGCGAATGGTTCGACGCCAAGGGCGACCCGACGATGGCTGCCCTCTACCTCGAGCGCTACATGAACTTCGGCCTCACCCTGGCCGAGCTTCGCAGTGGCCGGCCGATCATCGGCATTGCCCAGACAGGCAGCGACCTCTCGCCCTGCAACCGGCATCATCTCGACCTGGCCACGCGCGTGCGCGACGGCATCCGCGACGCCGGCGGCATTCCCATCGAGTTTCCGGTCCATCCCATCCAGGAGACCGGCAAGCGTCCGACGGCGGCGCTGGATCGAAACCTCGCCTATCTCAGCCTCGTGGAATGCCTCTACGGCTACTTCTTCGATGGCGTCGTGCTGACGACCGGATGCGACAAGACCACGCCGGCCATGATCATGGGCGCAGCCACCGTCGACATTCCCGCGATCGTGCTGTCGGGCGGGCCGATGCTCGACGGGCATTTTGCCGGCGGGCTCGCGGGCTCGGGCACCATCGTCTGGTACGCGCGCCAGGAGCTGGCGGCGGGCCGCATCGACATGGAGAAGTTCATCGAGATGGTGGCGTCGAGCGCGCCCAGCGTGGGGCACTGCAACACGATGGGAACGGCGCTTTCCATGAACAGCATGGCCGAGGCGCTCGGCATGTCGCTGCCCGGTTGTGCGGCCATTCCCGGCCCGTACAAGGAGCGCGGCCAGATGGCCTACGAAACCGGCAAACGCATCGTCGACATGGTGTGGGAGGACCTGAAACCCTCGGATATCCTGACGCGCAAGGCGTTCGAGAACGCGATCGTGGCGGCGAGTGCACTCGGAGCCTCGACCAACTGCCCGCCGCACGTGAACGCCATCGCGCGTCACATCGGCGTGACGCTGGACAACGAGGATTGGGACCGCGTCGGCTACGACATTCCGCTGCTGGTGAATTGCATGCCCGCCGGCAAGTATCTCGGCGAGGCCTTCCACCGCGCGGGCGGCGTCCCGACCGTGATGAGGGAACTCCTGGGCCGCCGGAAGATCCATGGCGACGTGATGACGGTGTCGGGCAGGACCATGGCCCAGAACCTGCGCTCCGCGCTCAAGGCCGACGGCGAGGTGATCAAGACCTACGACAAGCCGATGCTGAACCAGGCGGGCTTCGTCGTTCTGGGCGGAAACCTGTTCGATTCGGCCATCATGAAGACCTCGGTGATCTCGCCGGAGTTCCGCGAGAAATATCTGGAACGCGAGGGCGATCCTGATGCCTTCGAAGGCACGGCCATCGTCTTCGAGGGACCGGAGGACTATCACCACCGGATCAACGATCCCAAGCTGCCGATCGACGAGAACAGCATCCTGGTCATCCGTAATGCTGGCCCGGTCGGATATCCAGGTGCTGCCGAGGTGGTGAACATGCTGCCGCCGGACCGGCTGGTGAAGGGCGGGGTGTTGCTGCTGCCGTGCATCGGCGACGGCCGCCAGAGCGGGACCTCAGCAAGCCCCTCGATCCTGAATGCCTCGCCCGAGGCGGCGGTGGGTGGCGGTCTCGCTCTGCTGCAGACGGGCGACAGGGTGCGGGTCGACATCGGCAAGCGCACCGCCAACATCCTGATCACGGCCAAGGAGCTCGCGAAGCGCAAGAAGGCCTGGAAGCCGGAAGTGGTCCCGAGCCAGACGCCCTGGCAGGAACTGCAGCGCAAATTCGTCGGCCAGCTGGCCAGCGGCGCCTGTCTCGATTTCGCGGTGAATTTTCAGAAGATCGCCAAGACCAAGGGTGTGCCGCGACACTCGCATTGAGCGGGACAAAGGCCCCGTCGTCTCGGGGCGGGGGTTACCCCGCCCGCCCCGGAGCACCGAAGGTCCGGAGTGGGGAGACCTTCGATCCACCCAAAGCCGTCAAATAGTGGAGAGCAGGTCTCTCCATTCAGCGCTTACGCGCTCCGGTCGAGACGACGGGTATGGCTTATTGGAATTCTCGCAAAGCCTCGCCGGATCAGCGGAAGAGGCGCTGCTCGACCGAGACCGGGAGATCCGCCCGGTTGATGAGGATGATCGCCCAAGGCGAGGTCGGCTGGCCGACAGGCCGCGCGACCGGTGGCGGCGGTGCCAGAGAGGCGCTGGGCGCCGCGAAGCCGGCCGCACCCGGTGGGAGGGCGGAGGGGGCGCTCATGACCGGACCTCCGGCTACGGGACGGGGCCCGGCGCCGCGCTGTGCCATCATCATCTCGGCAGGCATCCGCTCCTCGAAGACGACGACGATGCGATCGCGGCGACGCGCCGTCGACAGGATGTTCACGGCGTATCCTTCGCCGCCACGACGTCCCAGGAAAATTCCCACGGCGTTCATCCGGCCGGCCTCGAACATGTCGGGAGCAGGCGTGCCGACCCGGCTCCACAGGCTTCGCCACTCGGCGACTGTCGTGGCGACCACATGCTCCGGTTGTCTCGTGATGGCTGCCGCACCCTGCCAGTGGCGGGCTTCTACGCTCTGCGCCAACACGGGAGGAACCATCAACAAGCCGGTCAGGGCAGCGCCCATGAACAGCATTTGCCGGCGGGGCAAAGGCTGATTGGAGGAGGCGACCGGCTTGTTACTGGACTGCACGATTGGTCTCTCGGGGACCCGGAAAATGCTTGTTCTTGGGAGCCTCAAAACATCATGACACTTTGGCTCAATTGAGGCCGGAGACCCAGCAGACACGGCCACATTGGCGTCTCTGCGGGGTGCCTCGTCTCAATCGTGGGAGCATGTTGCAGGAAAGCCACAGGTCGGCAGGGGGCGCGCATTTACTTGCCGTCAGGTTCGCTTCGCCTTGTCGGCGGCATTGGTCGACTGGATCTGCTCGCGAATGCGAACCCAGTCCTGATCGCTATAGGACATCATGTGGGAGAAGGTGCCGTTGCCCATGATGCCCATGGCGCCGTCGATCGCGATGACCTCGCCGTTGATGTACTCGACCTCCTCGCTCATCAGGAAGGCGGCCATGTTGGCGAGCTCGCTGGGACGCCCGACGCGGCCCATCGGATTGCGCGTGTTGTAGCGCGAGTCGTTGCCTTCCTGCATCGGGTTGAGACGGGCCCATGCGCCCTCGGTCGGGAAGGGGCCGGGCGCGATCGCATTCAAGCGGATGCCATGGCGTGCCCACTCGACGGCGAGACTCTGGGTCATGACGGCGACCCCGGCCTTGGACATGGCCGACGGCACGACGAAGGGACTGCCGGTCCATACCCAGGTCGTGAGGATGCTGAGGACGCTCGCCTTGCGCTGCTCGGCAATCCAGCGCTTGCCGCAGGCATTGGTCATGTAGAACGTGCCGTGCAGCACGATGTTGGCGATCGCGTCGAAGGCGCGCGGGCTCAGGTCCTTGGTCTGCGAGATGAAGTTGCCGGCGGCATTGTTCACCAGCCCGTCGAGCGGGCCCGTTGCCCAGATCTGCTCGATCATCTCTTCGACGGCGCTCGCGACTCGGATGTCGACGGAGTGGAAGTCGACCCGTCGGCCGGGATACTTGTCCATCACCTGTTTGGCCGTCTCTTCGAGAACGCTCCCGCGGCGGCCGCAGATCACACAGTCTGCACCCAGCTCGACGAATTTCTCCATCATCATGCGGCCGAGGCCGGTTCCGCCTCCGGTGACGAGGAAGCGCTTGCCCTTGAACAGATCGGCCTTGAACATGTGTCGGTCCTCCCGTGAATGCTTCAGGCGATTCGTCTAGCGTGAGCGTGCAATCCCCGACAAGGACTGTTGCTTATACCGCGCAGGATGGTTACCATTTCTGCATAACAACACGGGATCGTTGAATGACGACCCATCAGGGAGAGACGAGCGGGGACGTTGGTACGGTTGAGCTGCGTGGTAAGGTAAAGTGGTTCAACGCTGTCAAAGGGTACGGATTCCTTGCCCTGGACATCGATAACAGCGACGCGTTCCTGCATGTAACGACACTGCGGCAGTCCGGGCATGAAGACCTCAAGCCCGGTGCAACCGTTACTTGCGCAGGTGTTCGCGGCCCGAAAGGGTGGCAGGTGATGAAGGTCATCGACGTCGACCTGTCGACGGCGATTCCCCAGGTCACCAGGCCATCACCCGTTCCTGATGGAATCGCGATGAGCGATTACATCGGTGCGCTGGTCAAATGGTACAATAACGAGCGCGGCTACGGGTTCGTCACCCGCGAGGCGGAAGAAGGCGACATCTTCGTGCACGCCGCCGTGTTGCGGCGGCACGGACTGGATTCGCTGGCGCCGGGCCAGAAAGTGATGATCCGGATCGCCGAAGGCCAGAAAGGCCTGCAGGTCGTCGAAATCCGCGGTGCCTGAGCTTTCCTACCTGATTTCCCGCAGATAGCTGTCGAGTGGCGGTGCCTGCTTGATCAGGCCGCGCTTCACGAGGAAATCCGCGAAGGTGGCATAGCGCGCCCGGTCGAGTGCGGACGGATCGGCTGCGAGCAGCGGGACCGTATCCTTCCACGCCAGCCGGTTGAGATCGTTGTCGAGGTCCTTGCCGTACTTCGAGAAGCTCGCCCAGGCCTCGGCCGGGTTTGCCGTCAGCCAGGCGGTAGCCTCGGCGAGGGCAGCCAGCAACTTCTTCGTGCGGGCGGCATCGACGGTCTCGCGCTTGGCCAGGATGATCAGTTCATCGTAGGCCGGCACGCCATGTTTCTCGACCAGCCAGATACGGCCCTTCGCCTTGTTCAATTCGAGGTCGTTCAGCTCGAAGTTCCGGAAGGCGCCGATCACTCCATCGACCTGTCTGCTCATGAGCGCGGTGGTGAGCGCGAAGTTGATGTTCACCAGGGTGACGTCCTTCAGGGTGAGGCCGGCGCTTTCCAGCATCGCGCCCAGCACCGCCTCCTCGAAGCCCGAGACCGAGAAGCCGATCTTGCGGCCCTTGAAGTCGGCGATGGTCTTCACGGGTGAGTCTTCCAGCGCCACCAGGGAGTTGAGCGGCTGCGCCACGAGCACGCCGACCCGCACCAGCGGCAGGCCTTCGGCGGCCAACATCTGAAGCGTCGGCTGATAGGACAACGCGTAGTCGGCCTGACCGGCCGCGACCAGCTTGGGCGGAGCGTTGGGATCGGCGGGCGCGATCAGCTCGACATCCAGACCCTGCTTTTCGAACAAGCCGCGCTGCTTGGCGATGACCAGCGCGGCATGGTCCGGATTGACGAACCAGTCGAGCAGGATGCGTACTTTGTCCTGCGCGGCCGCAGGAAGGGCCAGGCAACAGAGCGCCAGCACGGCGATCAACCGGGTGGTCATTTGCATCGTCAGTCTCCTTGAGGGGGTTGCCAGGGCACGAGGCGCCGCGCGAGCCGGTCCGCCGCGGTATAGAGCGCGAGGCCGAGCAGGCAGAGGATGGTGAGGGCCGCGAAGGCGAGGGGTGTCTGACCGCGGGCGAGCGACTGGGTCATCAGGAAGCCGAGCCCGGCGCTGGCGCCGACCCATTCCCCGATCACTGCCCCGATCGGCGCGACGGCGGCGGCGATGCGCATGCCCGAGGCAAAGGCGGGCAGGGCCGCCGGCAGTCTGATCTGCAGCAGTATGGCGCGTGGCGGCGCGTCCATCGTGCGGGCGAGTTCCAGCCAGCCCGGATCTGTGCGGCGCAGACCGTCATAGAGGCTGCTGACCACGGGGAAGAAGATGATGAGCGCCGCCATGGCGACCTTTGAAGCCATGCCATAGCCGAGCCAGAGAACGAGCAACGGCGCGATCGCAATCACCGGGATGGCCTGCGAGACGATCACCAGCGGCAAGGCCCAACGGCGCCAGGCGGCGGAGGCCGCGAAGACAACGGCAAGCGCCGCGCCGAGCGCGAGTCCCAGCGCAAGTCCCAGGACCATTTCGCCACCCGTCCATGCGGCTTGTTCGACGAGGAGGTCTAATCGTTGGATCAGCACCACTGCGACGCGCGACGGCGGCGGCAGGATGTAGGGTGGCAGGCCAGTCAGCCATACGAGCGCTTCCCAGGCGGCGATCAGGCCGAGCGCGGTGACGAGCGGCCTCACGTTTGGCCCCGCAGTTCGGCAATGAGGCGGCCCTGCAGCGCGAGCAGTGCCGCGTCGCCCGGGTCGCGCGGTAGGCCGCCGGGCGGCGCGATGACGGGGCCCACGGTGAAAGGTCGGCCCGACAGGATGCGGATTTCGTGGGCGAGACGCAGCGCCTCCAGCGGGTCGTGGGTGACCAGCACGACCGTCCGGTCCTGCAGCAGGCGCGCGGCCAGGTCCTGAAGGTCGAGGCGCGTCACAGCGTCGAGATGGCCGAACGGCTCGTCCATCAGGACGATCTGCCGGTCCTCGCAGAGCGTGCGAGCCAGTGCCGCCCGCTGTCGCATGCCACCCGACAGCGCCTGGGGCAGATCGTGGAGACAGTCGGTCAAGCCGACCTCGGTCAGCAGGGCGCGAGCCCGCGGCTCGGCCGCACGGCGCGCTGCCCCGTCGCGGCGCAGCCGGTATCCCAGCAGGACGTTCTCGAGCACGCTGAGCCAGGGCAGCAGCAGGTCTCGCTGTGCCATGTAGGCGACAGGGCCTGCTGCCCGGCTGCCCGGCAGCAGGCCCGCCAGATGGCGCAACAGGGACGTCTTGCCGACACCGCTGCGGCCCAGCAGGCAGGTCGTCCGCCCGCCGGGAAAATCGAGGGACAGGTCCTCGGCCACGACATGGCCGTCGAGGACGATATGTGCCGAACGCACGGAAAGAGCAGGCGAAGACGTCAACGAGCCACCAGTCCCTACGCCGGCATTAACCGGATCAGGTTCGGGGTCGTCCTTCCGGACCTCTCAGCCGCCAGGCGGCTCCCCCCGATGAGCGACCGTCACTATGGGTAGGTGTCACTCGTCATGCAAGCGTCATCGGTTTGACGAAATCGCCGTCCACGCTCTATGCCATGGCCATGGTTCAAGCACTCACGAAGCCGCCGCTCGGCCGGCGCCTCTTCCTCGCAGCGCCCCTCGTCCTGGCCGGCGGTGCCGCGTGGGCACAGCAGGGCGCCAACGATTTTCACTTCACGCGCTCGTCGCTGGTGGTGGTATCCGGCGGTCGCGAGATCAAGTTCGACGTCGAGCTGGCGTTGAACGATACCCAGCGGGCGCGCGGCCTGATGTTCCGAGAGAAGCTCGGCCCGTACGAAGGCATGCTGTTCGATTTCTACAAGGACGCGCCGGTCAGCTTCTGGATGAAGAACACACTGATCCCGCTCGACATGGTCTTCATCGCCGGCGACGGCACGATCAAGTCGATCCACGCCAATGCCGTGCCTCATTCGACCGAGACGATTCCCAGCCAGTTTCCGGTGCGGGCGGTCCTCGAGATCAACGGCGGCAGCGCCAAGCTGCTCGGCATCAAGCCCGGCGATAAGGTCATCCATCCGATCTTCGGCAACGCCTAGCAGCGCGCCTATCGCTTCAGCGCGCAGGTCATGCCGTCGCCGACGGCGAAGAGAGCGAGGTCGATTCGCCGGTCGCCCTTGAGCTTGGCATTGAGGGCGCGAAGCGCCTGGGTGTCGCGATCGACCTCGGCTGGATCGGCGACCGCACCACCCCACAAGACATTGTCGATCAGCACGAGGCCGCCGCGCCGGACCAGCTTGAGGCAGCGCTCGTAGTAGGAATCGTAGTCGTCCTTGTTGGCGTCGATGAAGGCAAGGTCGAGCTGGCCCGTCAGTCCCTGCGCCAGCAGCCAGTCGAGCGTGCCGAGAGCGGGGCCGATCGTCAGCTCGATGCGGCCTTCGAGGCGGGCATCCCTCCAGTAGCGGCGGGCGACCCTGGTGTAGTCGGCGCTGACATCGCAGCACCACAGCTTGCCGTCCTCGGGCAGTGCCGCAGCGATGCACAGGGAGGAATAGCCGGTGAACGTACCGACCTCCACGGCACGGCGGGCGCCGATCGCCCGCGCCAGCAGTTCGATCTGCTGGCCCTGATGGGCGGAGATCTGCATGCCCGCGCGCGGCAGGGACGCGGTCTCCTCACGAAGCTTGCGGCGCAGCGGCGGTTCGCGCAGCCAGTTGGCGTCGACATAGTCGACGATCGCACCGTCGATTTTCGGCCAGCTCTTCATGTTCTCTCCTGTTGGCTCGGTCCGCCCGCCTCGCTAGGGTCGCGCGCCACGGAATGCGGACCTTTGGGAGTTTGTATGTCGGATATCGAGATCGCACGGCGCGCAATCAAGAAGCCCATGAACGATGTCGCCGCACGGCTCGGCATCCCGGAAGACGCGCTGGAACCCTATGGTCGCGACAAGGCGAAGCTCGACGGCGACTATGTGAAGTCGCTTTCGGACCACAAGCAGGGGCACCTGATCCTGGTGACGGCGATCAATCCCACCAAGGCCGGCGAGGGAAAGACCACCACGACGATCGGGCTCGGCGACGCGCTCAGCCGGCTCGGCAAGAAGACCGCCATCGCACTGCGCGAGCCCAGCCTCGGCCCGTGCTTCGGTCAGAAGGGCGGAGCCACCGGCGGCGGCCAGGCCCAGATCGTGCCGATGGCCGACATCAACCTGCATTTCACCGGCGACTTCCACGCGATCACGACGGCGCACAACCTGCTGGCCGCCATGCTCGACAATCACATCTACTGGGGCAATGCGCTGGGCATCGATGCCCGACGCGTGTTCTGGCCGCGCGTCCTCGACATGAACGACCGGGCGCTGCGCGACATGGTCGCGAGCCTGGGCGGCGTGGCCAACGGCTTTCCGCGGCAGACGCGCTTCGACATCACGACGGCCTCCGAGGTCATGGCGATCCTCTGCCTGGCCGCCGATCTCGAGGATCTCGAGCAGCGGCTCGCGCGGATCGTCGTGGCAGAGACGCGAGAGGGCAAACCGGTGACGGCGGGTGACCTCAAGGCGGCCGGCGCGATGGCCGCGGTGCTGAAGGATGCGGCGAAGCCAAACCTCGTGCAGACGCTCGAGAACAATCCCGTGCTGATCCACGGCGGCCCGTTCGCGAACATCGCGCACGGCTGCAACTCGGTGATCGCCACCCGCGCCGCCCTTGCGCTCGGCGACTACGTCGTCACGGAAGCGGGTTTCGGTGCCGATCTGGGCGCGGAGAAATTCCTCGACATCAAGTGCCGGCAGGCTGGGCTGAAGCCCGAGCTTGCCGTCGTCGTCGCGACCGTGCGGGCGCTCAAGCTCCATGGCGGCGGCGATGAGAAGGCACTGGAGAAGGAGGATGTCAGCGCGGTCGAGCGGGGATTGCCGAACCTGCTGCGCCATGTCGAGAATCTGCGGAAGTTCGATCTGCCGGTCCTGGTCGGCATCAACCGCTTCCTGACCGATACGCCGGCCGAACTGGAACTGATCGAAGCCAAGTGTGCGGCAGCCGGCGCCAAGGCCTATCTCTGCGAGCACTGGGCAAAGGGCGGCGCCGGCGCGGAAGCGCTGGCGCGGGCGGCTGTCGCGACCATCGATGAGGGCAAGGCGGCGTTCAGGCCTCTCTATGCCGACGACCTGCCGCTCGCCCAGAAGATCGAGACCATCGCGCGCGAAATCTACCGGGCCTCGGGCGTGGCGATCGCCGGCCCGGCGCAGCGGCGCCTCAAGGCGCTGGAGGCGGCGGGCTACGGCAAGTTGCCGGTCTGTATCGCCAAGACCCAGTACAGCTTCGCCGCCGATCCCGAACTGCGCGGCGCGCCGACGGGCCATACGCTGCCGATCCGCGAGGTACGCCTGTCCGCAGGGGCAGGCTTCGTCGTGGCGATGGCCGGCGAGATCATGAGCATGCCGGGGCTGCCGCGCGTGCCGGCCGCGCAGAATATCCGGCTTACGGTGGACGGCCAGGTGGACGGGATCTTCTGAACCATGCGCACCTATTCCTTTGTCACGGTCGACGTCTTCACGACCACGCGGTTCGGCGGCAATCCGCTCGCGGTCTTTCCCGATGCGCGTGGGATGAGCGACGCGGAGATGCAATCGCTCGCCGCCGAGTTCAACCTGAGCGAGACGACCTTCGTGCTGCCGCCGGAAGATCCGGCGCACACGGCACGGGTCCGCATCTTCACGCGCACGCGCGAGATGCCGTTCGCCGGCCATCCCAATGTCGGCACCGCCTATGTGCTGGCCCAGCAGGGCAGGGACAAGGATGGGAAGCTCCTGTTCGAGGAACTCGCCGGCCTCGTCGCAATCGATGTCGAGCGTGATGAATCGGGGGCGCCGATCGGGGCGACTATCGCGGCCCCGCAGCCGCTGTCGTTGGGGCCGGAGTTGGCGGTCGAGAGCATTGCCGCCTGCGCGTCTCTGACGCCTTCGGACATTCGCACGGGCGCCCACAAGCCGGTTGGCGCGTCGCTGGGCAATCCGTTCGTCATCGCCGAAGTCGAGCCGTCGGCCCTGTCGCGCGCGACACCGGATTTCCCGTCATTTCGCCAGACCGTGGAACAGACGCCCGCCCTGAACGGCCGCCTCGGATTGTATCTCTATGCCCATGCCGGGCAGGGGAGCGTTCAGGCCCGCATGTTCGCGCCCCTGGGCGGCACGATCGAAGACCCCGCGACCGGCAGCGCCGCGGGGCCACTGGGCGCGCTGCTTCTGTCGCTGTCAGACGCGCCTGAGCTCCGTCTCGACATCCACCAGGGCGTCGCGGTGGGACGGTCTAGCCTGCTCCGTGTGGTGGCGCGGCGGGGCGCCGACGGGATTCGGGCCACGATTGCCGGCCAGTGCGTGCCGGTGCTGCGCGGCGAGGCCCAGCTCTAGGTCAGTGCGGTCGGAAAGCGTGCTGCTTCAGGTCGGCCAGCGTCACGACGTGCAGGGTGACGGCATGGGTCGCCTCGAGCACCACCTGGGGAGTTACCCTGGCGTCGAAAGCCTCTTTCCAACGGCTGGCGCACAGGCACCAGCGATCGCCGGGCTTGAGGCCGGGGAAGCCATATTGTGGCATCGGCGTGCTGAGATCGTTGCCGCGCGACCGGGAAAACACGAGGAATTCGGCGGTCAGGACGACGCAAACCGTGTGCAGCCCCATATCCTCGGCGCCGGTATTGCAGCAGCCATCGCGATAAAATCCGGTGACGGGCTGGGTGGAACAGGGCTCCAGCACGCCGCCCAGTACGTTGATGGACGGGGCGCGACGGTCGGGGCGGCCCTGCTCGGGCGTCTGATCGAACATGCCGCCACAGTAGCATCTGGAAATTGAGCTTTCGAGGCGGCGGGGCCGCTGGTAGAAACCCTCGCGTCAAAGCGGTATGGGCGGGGCGTAGCGCAGTCTGGTAGCGCGTCTGCCTTGGGCGCAGAAGGTCGTCGGTTCGAATCCGGCCGCCCCGACCACGCCCGAAACGGAGTAAGCGGAAGCCATGCAGGTTCGCATCTTCAAGCCGGCCAAGACGGCCATGCAGTCTGGAACGGGCAATACCCACGAGTGGGTGCTCGAGCCCGAACCGTCGCGCAAGGAGATCGACCCGCTGATGGGCTGGACCAGCTCGCGCAACACGATGCAGCAGGTCCGTCTGTTCTTCCCGACGCTCGAGGAAGCCAAGGCCCATGCCGAGAAGAACGGCTGGCAATACACAGTGGAACAACCGCACAGCCGGCCGGTCCGGGCCAAGGCCTACGCCGACAATTTCGCCTACAACCGCGTCGGCCGCTGGACGCACTGAGCGCCGCAACGGAACAGGGTCAGCCGCGGCAGCCAGCCGGATTGATTTCGGCTGGCATGGGGATATAAGAATGCGAACCATTCGCAGGCATTCTTCGTGTCACCCTCAGATCCTTCTCTCGGCCTCTACGTCGCGCATCGGGACGATCTCGTGGAGTATGCGAGCAGGCTCCTGAATCAGGACCGCTCGAAGGCCGAGGATGTCGTTCAGGAAGCCTGGATCCGGCTTTCGGCCCGGCACGGGCAGGGCGCCGAGATCGTCAATCCGCTTCACTACATGTACTCGATCGTGCGCAATCTTGCGTTCGACATCCTGACTCGGTCCACACGCGAGACGGTAGCCGATACGGCGGCGGCGCCGTACGACACTATTCCTCACGAGGCTCCCTCCGCCGAGGACGTCGTGATCCATCGCGACAGGCTGCGCCTTCTCGCCGATGCGATCTCCGAATTGCCGGAGCGGACCCAGATCGCCTTCCGGATGTATCGGCTGGAAGGCAAGACGCTCCAGCAGATCGCCGATCACCTCGACATTTCCGTCGCCCGCACGTTCCAGATCGTTCGCGATGCCGGTGCCCATGCGACGCGACGCCTACTCGATCAGCAGAAAGAGGCCAGGGGGCAAAAATAAACTGGATGGCGCCATTCAAAATGGTGCATCGGATTCGTTCTATAGGGTGGGACCTCGTTGCAGGGGGACCGCAGCGGGGATGGAAACTTTCGTGGGCGCTTCCACAAGAGAGCTGGGCGACGAGATCGAGCGGGCGATGGAGTGGCTGCTCCGCCGCGAGACCGAGCCCGGCAACGCGACTCTCGAACGCGATTTCCAGACATGGCTGGAGCAATCGGAGACCCATCGCCAAGCCTACGCCTCGGTTCAATCGACGTGGGGCGATCTCGGAAGACTCCCGGGACGGACGCCGGCGGCGGTCGAGACAGCGAGCAATGTCGTTCATCTGCCGGTGCGGACGCCTCGCAGGGGGCGTTGGTTCACCATGGCCGCGGCGGTCGCGGCGGCCTGCATCCTGTTCGTGGCATTCCCGATGCTGCAGAGGCACCTCATGGCCGACTACACGACCGGTGTCGCCGAACTGCGCGAAGTGGTGCTGCCGGACGGCAGCGTCGTCGACCTCGATGCCGGGAGCGCGATTGCCGTGGACTACCGGGACGGCGACCGCCGGATCGCGCTGCTTTCGGGGCAGGCGTTCTTCCGGGTCACGCGCGATACCCAACGGCCGTTCTCGGTGCTCGCAGGAGATGTTTCCGTCGTCGTCACCGGTACGTCCTTCGGAGTGAGCAAGACGGCGACCACGGTCGATGTGGCCGTCCAATCCGGAAGCGTGGAGGTGCAGCGCAGCGGAAAGCCGCTGAGCGAGGCACTCACCGTGGGCGATCGGCTTGTGGTCGACCGCCTCGATCATTCCGTCCGCCGTGAGCGGACGGCGCCGGACTCCGTCGCCTCCTGGCGCTCGCGCCGCCTCGTCGTCGTCGACGACTCGTTCGGCAATATCGTCGAAACTCTGGGCCGCCACCTGCCGGGGGTTCTGTTAGTGGCCGATCGCTCGCTGAATCGGCAAACGATCGCCGGAGTCTTCGATCTCACGCAGCCGGTCGACGCGCTGCGAACGCTGGCCGAATCCCAGAAGGCCGTGGTCACCGAAGTCACGCCATACCTGCTCATCGTCTCACGACGCTGACCGAGTCCCGTCTTTTTTTCGCCACGCCCCTACAAATTCGCCCGGCCCGCTCAGTCATGGAGTTGAGAGCGCGACCGATCGCGGTCCGCACGCGCAACAATCCGTGACCCGCCGGCAACGGACTCTGGGGAGAGTATTCTCGTGTCATTCAAGCGCTCGACGGCGCAGGCCGCCAATGGCCTCGCGGCGGCCGTCGTTGCCGCGGGCTCGCTCGCGGCTTTCCAGGTGCCGGCCCTGGCCCAATCCCCGCGTATCACGGAGCAGGCGCAGGCCGCGCCGGCCAGAACCTTCGACATTCCCGCACAGTCACTCGCCCAGGCGCTGACGACGCTCGGACAACAGGGCGGCCTGCAGTTTGCCGTGAGCGCCTCCGTCGTCGCCGGCAAGACCAGTACGCCCGTCGCCGGCGCGATGACGGCCGAGCAGGCGCTGCGGCTCATGCTCTCAGGCACGGGCATCAGCTATCGCTTCACGTCGCCGACCTCGGTGACGATCACGGCGGCGCCGGATTCAAGTGGCGCGCTGGTGCTCGATCCGGTTCAGGTGCAGGGCGCCTTCATGGTCCCTCCACAGGGCATGATCGACAACGCGCCGCCGGCCTATGCAGGCGGGCAGGTCGCGACCGGCGGCCAGCTCGGACTACTGGGCAATCGTGCCGTCATGGACACGCCGTTCAACCAGAGCAATTACACGGCGAAGAAGGCGCAGGACCAGCAGGCCAAGACCGTCCGCGACGTGCTGATCGACGACCCGTCGGTTCGAATCACTCGTGGCGACAACAGTCCCGGCACCGATCAGGTCAAGATCCGCGGCTTTCCCGTCGACAATTCCGACACCTCGTATGGCGGCCTTTATGGAATGCTGCCCAACTCCTCGATCATGGCGGAGATGGCCGAGCGGGTCGAAGTGCTGAAGGGGCCGAGTGCACTGCTGAACGGCATCCCGCCCTTCGGTTCGATCGGTGGCAACATCAACGTCGTGCCCAAGCGTGCGCCCAACGAAGACCTGACCCAGGCGACCGCGAGCTACATTTCCGGCAGCCAGTTCGGGGGGCACATCGATTTCGGACGCCGCTTCGGCGAGGACAAGGAATTCGGCGTGCGCTTCAACGGCGTGTTCCGGGGCGGCCAGACGAACATCCAGTACAATGCGGACCAGAGGGCGCTGGCCGTCCTCGGGTTCGATGTTCGCGGGGACCGCGTGCGGCTCTCGGCCGATCTCGGATACCAGAACCAGTACATTTCCGGTATCAGCCCCTACCTGACCCTGGCGCCGGGCGTGCAGCTTCCCTATGCGCCGAGCGCCCGCTCCAATCCCACCGCGCAGCCCTGGGGCTTCCAGGGCCGCAAGGATGCGTTCGGCGTCCTCCGGCTGGAGATGGACATTACCGACAATGTGACGCTCTACGCCTCGGCCGGCGCGCACGACTACCGCATGGGTGGTCTCTATTCCGCGGCAACGACCATCACGAATTTCAACGGCGCGGGTACGGCGCTCGCGCCGCTCAATTTCAGCCAGTACACGACGAGCCTGACGGCCCAGGGCGGCCTGCGCGCCCTGTTCACCACAGCCGACGTCAACCATGAGCTCGCGATCACGGCCTCGACGCTGCAGCAGGACAACGGTCAGGTGAACCTCTCGCAGGGCGGCGCTTTCGCGACCAACATCTACAGTCCGACGTTGATCGCGCGGCCGAACATTCCGACGCCGGCGGCCAACAAGACGTCGAGTTCCGGCTTCAACAGCATCGGCATCGCCGACACGATCTCCTCGCTCAACAACAGGGTGCAGCTCACCGCCGGTCTGCGGGCGCAGAACGTGCAGTCCGCCAACTACAATGCGGTGACCGGTGCGCTGACCGGCAGCTACGACCAGACGGTCGTCAGCCCCGCCGTGGCGCTGATCGTGAAGCCGCTCGAGAACGTCTCGCTCTACGGCAACTACATCCAGGGTCTGCAGCAGGGCACCGTGGTGCAGGTGCCGTTCGCCAATGCCGGCACGATCCTGCCGCCCTACGTGTCCAATCAGATCGAGGTCGGCGTGAAGGTCGACTGGGGCAAGTTCACCACCACCGCGGCGCTGTTCCAGATCACCCAGCCGAGCGTCATCACCAATACGACGACGAATACCCAGGGCGTAAATGGCCAGCAGGTCAATCAGGGCCTGGAACTGAACGTGTTCGGCGAGCCGATGAAGGGCTTTCGCCTCCTCGGTGGAGCGATGTTCCTGAACCCGGTGCTCGCAAAGACGGCGGGGGGAACGACCGATGGCTGGATCGCACCCTTTACGCCGCAGTTCACGCTGAACCTGTCGGGTGAGGTCGATCTGCCGTTCGTACCGGGCCTCACCCTGACGGGGCGGGCGATCTATACCGGTGCGCAATACATCGACACGACCTATCCGCGGCGCATGATGCCGCAATGGACCCGCTTCGATCTCGGCGCACGCTATGCTTTCGAAAATCCGGGCGCGAAGGGAAAGATGCTGGTGGCCCGCTTCGACGTCGACAACCTGTTCGATGCCAACTACTGGGCGGGCAGCAACCAGACCTCGACGTTCATGTTCCTGGGTGCACCGCGTACCTTCCGTCTCTCCCTGACCGCCGATTTCTAGTCCGTCGAATGCTGGCGATCCGCGGGGCCGACTGAGATGGGGAAGAGCTTCCGCGACTCCATGCAATGGCTGCACACGTGGGCAGGGCTGTGCCTCGGCACCGTCCTGTTCGCCGTCTTCTGGATGGGCACCTTGTCGGTGTTCGACCGCGAGATCGATCGTTGGATGATGCCCGCGACCCGGTTGGCGCCGGCAGAGTTGACGTCAGTGGACGCGATCGCCGGCCAGATGCAGCACTTGATCGGCGCGTCGCCGCTCTGGTTGGTTCTCTTTCCCAGCGACCGTGAGCCCGTCGTGCGAATGGGGTATCTGGCGGGAGGCAAGATCCGATATCGCCAGGCCGATCCGTCGACCTCGATGCTCCTTCCGGACGCCGGGACGTGGGGCGGCACGGGATTCATCTACCCGTTTCACGTCAATCTGCACATCAAGGCTTGGTCGCTGGGCCTCTGGATCGTCGGTCTTGCGGGAATGGCGATGCTGGCGCTTTGCGTCTCCGGGGTCGTGATACATCGCAAGATATTTGCCGATTTCTTCACCTTCCGATCCGATCGGAAAGCGCGGCGGCTGGTTCTCGATCTGCACAATGTCACGGGGGTGCTCGGGCTGCCCTTCCATTTCTTCATCACCCTGTCGGGCGTGCTGATCTTCTTCACGGTGTACGTTTCGGGCGCCTGGGAGATGTCCTATCGCGGCGATCGGCAGGCCTTCGTACAGGAGTCGTACGGAATCTACGCGCGACCGAGACTCAATCGGCCGGGGCCTCCCATGGCGTCGCTGGATGCCATGGTTGAACAGGCCTCCCGCGAGTGGAACGGGGGCACACCTCAGCTGCTTCGGGTATTTCACCGGGGGGATGCGAACGCCTATGTCGAGGTGCGACGCTCCTTCGTCGGCGATCGCGTGACCATGCCGGTCGATGCTCTCTATTTTGACGCAGGGACCGGCGCCGTGCTGTCTAGACACACGGCGCAGCCGGTCATGGCGGCACACCGCTTCATCACCGGTTTCCACTTTGTCCAGTTCGATCACTGGCCACTGCGCTGGCTCTACTTCGCCCTGGGTCTCACCGGGTGCATGCTGATCGCAACCGGCTTCCTGTTCTGGCTGGAGTCGAGGCGCAAACGCCACGAGCAGCTCGGCCTTGCCGGGGTGCGTCTGGTCGAGGGTCTCGTTGTCGGTTCGATCAGCGGCATCGTGGGCGCGACGCTGGCGTTTTTCGTCGCCAACCGGCTGTTGCCGATGTCAGCGTCGGCGTTGGGGTTCGAGCGTGCCGATCTGGAAATCTGGGCCTTCTATCTGACCTGGCTGGGATCGTTCGTGCACGCTTGGTTGCGACCACGCACGGCGTGGCGGGAGCAATGCATCGCAATCGCAGTCCTGTCGGCTGGAGCAGTAGTCCTCAGCGGCTTCACATCCGGCGACGCCCTGTGGCGCAGTCTTACGCAGCCACGTCTTTGGCCCGTCGCCGGCATGGATATCATGCTCCTGGTGACAGCGTTCGCCGCCGGGGGCGTGGCCATCGGACTACGGCTGCGGCCTGGTCGCGAGCGCGGGATTCATTAAAGCGAGGCCCCGGCTCACGATACTTTTATTGAAGCTCCCCCAGGGAAGGCGGCTTGGGTTTCTATTATTCGGATCAGTCTAGTAAAATGAGACGGTCGGGTGACGTCTCTTGCCGGAGCAAATCGTGCGAACCTTCGTGGCCGCTGAAGGAAAGACAGCGGCATCGGGCCCCTGGATCCGCAACGTTGCCTTCCTGTTGACGGTCCTTGCGATCTTGCTCGTCGCGTCGGTAGGCCATGCGATGACACTGGCTGTCGTGACGGAGCGCGTCACGGCAGGGCCGAGCGCCTTTCTCAGCCACGAAATCCGCCTTACCGGCCCATTCGAGCCTGGAGACTCGGATCAACTCAAAGTCGTTCTGGAGGACCTCAAGGCGCGTGGAGGGACCCAGCCCGGGGAGTCCCTGGCAGTCGTTGCCCTCGACAGTAAGGGCGGCGCCCTCGAGGAGGGGATGCGCATAGGCCGACTCCTCAGGCAGTTCGGTGTTTCCACGATCGTGAGAAGCGGCAAGCGGTGTCTGTCGTCCTGCGCGATCGCCTTCCTCGGCGGCACGGCTCCGGGCCCGGCCGGCCCCGAGGCCGACCGGCACTTGGAAGTCGGAGGCCGCCTCGGTTTCCACGCCTTCTATGCGCCGCGAGACGGGGAGGCGCGCGATGCTGCGACGAGTCGCGCTCGAGGTGTGACGGAAGGGCGGGCGACCTCCGCCGTCGTCGTCACCTACGTGCTCGAAATGGGGGTCGATCCCGAGCCCATCCTTCGCGCCCTCGTACGCCCGCCTGAGGAAATGACCTACATCGAGACTGCTGGCGAATTCGTGGAACTGGGGATCTGCCCGGTCGCACTGAAACTTCCGCGGGTGACTCTGGCCGAACGCGCCGCGAACATCTGCAGCAACGCAAGCCAGGGACGCCTGCCGGTCTGGCCCGACCTCTTGAACGAATACACACCGCTGGAGGCCAAGCGCCTCTTGCTGGGTGAAATCGCGTACCATGCCAGCCAGGCCAGGGTGCGCGCCGGTATCGCTGCTCGCCTGCAGCAGGTGCTGCGCGGGGGCAGGGGAGCCGACGCTCTCTATGCCGAGCTGGCAGCCGCGGGCCTGCCGTTGCCGGTCATGCGCGCCAAGGCCTACTATTTTGAAATGCCGGTCGCCGGGATCCGCAGGATGGGGTGCATGGCGACCCTGACTCCGGAGAACCCAGCCCAGTACGGGGTGGTTCTGGTCACGCACAACGGCCTCGCCAACCCGAAACAGTCGCCGCCTTCGGAGTGTCCCGAGCTTTTTTTGTTCGGTCATGACGAAGTGATCAACTGAGATGTTTTGATATGCGTGGTAGCGGTGAACCATCGTGCCGCGCACACCAAGGGCGCGATCTCTTCAGCAAGTCGAAGGCTAAGTAAGGGAGCGGCCCCGTCGCCACTGGGGAGTGGGCGACAGGGCCTGACCGACGAAGCCTGCGGCCAACAGATTCTCGGCTGCACGAAGGCTAACCCCAAGCAGTCCGAAGGGCCGAGAGCGATTGCCGAAGAGTGTTTTGGTATTCGACATCCGCTTTGAACTCTGCAAGCGCTTTGGCCAGCCCCTTCAGTCACACAAGGCCTACATGCCGTGGACGAGCGGGTGCCCGTCAAGCCTGATTGCCCCGATGGCATACCGACAGAATGCCAGTGATTGCCGCCGCCGCGGCTGCCCAATTGGGCCACCTTAGCTTGGCACGCTGCCGGAATCACAAGGGCTGAAATCTCGGGGGCTCTCCGCTATGAGCGCCGCAAAATCGCCAGTGGGCCGTCGCTGCGCATAAATATACGAATGCGACAAGTCGCGAGAGGTGATGCAGTTGAAGGTCCCGTCTTCCGCTGGTCGGTACCACCCACTTCGACGCGGTGTGCAGCCGCAACGGGCGGCAGAAGGCCTATCCGAGCAACGAGCCGCCGGCGACCGGATCGCTGGCGAGGACCGGGGAAACCGGCGGCACGATTCGTGACAACGCGATGCCGGGATGGCGCGGTCGTGCTGCAGCCGGAGACGAAGGATCGCCGTCTGCGAGCTTACATCGCCGCCTGGATCCCGAGGCACGGCGCAGTTGCATCTTCCCTAAACATACGTCGCGAGTGTTGAATACTACATCTCGAATGCTGACTAATTGTTAGGTTTGTTTGACATCAGCGGATTCAAGATCGGCTTTGCCGCGCAATAACGTGCACGCCGTAAGGGAGCCTGTCGTTCATGAACTCGCTCAGTTAACGGGCCGCCGGCTGCTTTCCCGCCAAGCTTGTTCAAGTTCGCGGATCTCCTGAGATAACAACAGGCAGTCCGCGCCGCTGAGCCGTTCCGTGGTCGCAGCTAGGATCTCGGCCAGGGCCATGGTGAATTCGGCTTCCGCCATTCTGTCCTGTGAGAGGCGGGTGCGGAGTTGCGCGATCAGCGCTCGAGCGTATCTCATTACCTATGCGTCTAACCTATAATGGAGATGTCAAAAAGATATTTCGGTAACTGCGCTCTTTACATTTGCTTGAATGGTCGAGCCTCTGCCGAGAGGGCTAAAACCTATCAGAAGCCTACCTGGGGCCGCAGGGCACTTTCGGTGATATATTCACGATGTTACCCGCACTAGTTGCGTACCGGTAGTGGGGTGCATCTCCCGATCTGCGTTTGCTGGGCGGGACGATCATGTCGGCGAGTGTCCAACGGCGGCCGGCGACGGCCAGGGATCGCGCCAAGGCGCGAATTGCGCCAGGGAGCAGGAGTGAGCGGCCGTTAGGTGATTGAGATAAATGGCAAGTGCCTGTAGCTCGGTGAATAGAACAATTGCCTTCTAATGCACTGGTCTTTGTCCAAGTCATTGAATTCACTGGAATAGTTTTCGGAAGATTCCCCGGAATGCCCGAATTTCCCGGCGAGTCCCAACGAAGCCTCCAAAGCTATTTGACGATCTTCAGGCGGGCCCGGCGCTTCGCCGGCCGGTTGGCCGCGCCGGCCAGGTCCTGGGGTGTCGAACTCGATGTACTTCTGCGTCGACATGCTGGCGTGGCGCGGCGCGCCAGCACGGGGGTGGTCGCCGTGTCGGCGACGCGATCGATGTCGGTGATGTAGGCGCCCCTGAGATCATGATAACGGCGCGGCTGGTCTCCGGGGCAACTGCGCGGTCGTCGGGGATCTCCCAGCCGCAGCCGACGGGCGGCCTTCACGCCCGGCCAGGTCACGAGATGGATCTGCCCGCATCGCCGCGCTTGAGCCGCAAGGCGAAGCCCAGCTCCCATTCGGCCTCGCCGCCGTGGCGGGGGCGTCGCGGCCGGTCCAGCGCTCGTACGAGGGCCGGATGCCGCTCTTGGCCATGCCTTGTCCGGCCTTGGGG
>NZ_JBQVQG010000007.1:231003-261420 GCF_052439685.1 Reyranella sp. | reverse complement strand
CGTAGGCGTTGCCGATTACGTCGAGGTTGCCGATGCGCGAGGGGCGCATGTTCAGCTCGGGCCGGGCAAAATCCTCCAGCAGGTGGCGCAGCAGATCGTTCTTCTGCTTTTCCTCGCCCAGCCTGTTGGAGTTGAAGCTGATGTCCTGGAAGACGTCGCGCAGCTTGCCGATGTTGGCGTCCTCGATGGCGTGCAGGGCCTTGTCGATGCTCTCGCCGTTTCCGGGCTCGTGGCGCCGGTCGTAGAGGGCGTAGAAGCTGGCGCCTTCCGGCAGGACGAAGCGCTCGCTGCGCATCAGCTCGACGATCAGCTCGGGCGCGTCGCCGTATTCCTTCTGATAGCCGTCGTAATGGTCCTGCCAGACGTCGCTGATGTATTTCAGGAACAGCAGCGTCAGGACGTAGTCCTTGTAGATGTCGGCCGAGACGGTGCCGCGGAAGGTGTCGCAGGCGGCCCACACGGCGCGGTTGATGTCGTCCTGCTTGATGGGCTCGGGCATGGCTACTCCTCGTCGTATGTGCGCAGCCCGGCGGCGAGCGCGTTCATTTGCTGTTGGCGGTTCTCGATCAGGCCGGCGAGCAGGCGCTTTTCGCGCGCCGCGGCGTCGGCAAAGGCGACGATCGCTTTCTGTCGCGCCCGCGACGGGATCACGATCTCCAGGCGCTCGATGACCTCGCGCCGGATGTTCAGGATGTGTGAACCGGTAGCCTCGCGCTGCAGATATTCCTGCGCCGGCGCCTGGTTGATCTGCCAGGCGAGGAATCGCGGATCGATCAGGGTTCCGCGCGGCCGCAGCACGAAGAAATGGGGCGAGCACACCGTCCGGAACGGCGGCGGGTCGAGGGCCACGGCATAGGTGCGGACGCCGCGGGTCGAAAAGATCACGTCGCCGCTGGTGAGCGGCTCGACACGCCGCGCGGGCGGCAGGTCGATGCGCGACACGGTCTCCCACGCCACGCCGAAATCGGGATCGACATTGCGCATCTGGATCACGCCGGTTTCGCCGGGCGGGAGCTCATCCACGGCAGAGCGCAGGGGGTGGCCTGCCGCGATTTCCGCGACCTTTAGAAGGGCCGTAATCTGTGCACGATGTGCATTCATGCAAATAAGATAGCGGTTTGGCCCGCAGTCGTCAATCAATATGAATGCGTGAATGCCATTGATGCAAATGGAGCGGCCGACTGTGCTCTAAACGAAACAATCGAAATAAACGAAACATTCGAAACGAATGTCGCACCCCGCACAGGCCACTCTTTTAAGACGCATGGCGCATGCAATTATTCGTCAGCCGCCGCCCTGACACCGGTCAATGAACCGACGCGGTTCCTTCATGGCCCGGCAACACGCCCGGCATGTAGGTTTTCGCGTGGTGTCCCGGAGTCGTAACATCCTCGACCAGCGCCGGCCGTCTCTCGCGTGTTGGACGATTGTCGCCGCCGTGCTGGCCAGGGCCGCGCGATCGGCCGTGAGTTCGCGGTCGCGCGAAACGGCACCCATGACGATGGCCTTGCGCCGGTCGATACTTCGCCTCCGCCCGATCAGCAGTGGAGGGAACACGCATGGCACCGAAGCTTGTCGACTACCTGTCCTACGAGCCCGAGGACACCGGAATTCTCTGGATCCGGTTCAACCGCCCGGACCGGCTCAACGCGCTCGTCGGGACGGCGGAGGAGAACGGCACCGTCGCCAAGGTCGGTGAGTACATGCGCGCGGGCGACGACGATCCTAAGATTCGCGTGATCGTGCTCACCGGCGTCGGCCGCGTCTTCTGTGCGGGCGCCGACCTGCGCTCGAAGATGCCGGCGGACGTGACGGGCGAGGAGTTCCCCGGCAACCGCGGTTCGCACGAGGGGCCCGATGCCGCGCGTCAGCACTTCTTTCACGGCTTCACCAAGCTTCACCGCGACATCTCGCTGATCCGCAAGCCGACCATCGCCATGATCAACGGCCCGGCGGTCGGATCGGGCATGGACATGGCGCTTCACTGCGACATCCGCATTGGCTGCGAGAAGACGCGCTTCATCGGTTACCAGAATGCCGGCCAGATCATCGAGAATGGCGGCTCCTATTATCTGCCGAAGATGGTTGGCCTCGGCCGGGCGCTCGAATTCGCCTATACGGGCGAACTCGACGCCCAGCGCGCCTACGACTGGGGCATGCTCAATCACCTCGTGGCGGCGGACAAGCTCGAGGAGACCACGCGGGCCCTGTGCGACCGCATCATCAAGGTGCCGCCGCTCGTGCAGTGGGTCGGCAAGCGCATCATGCGCGCGGCCCTCGACAGCACGATGGAGACCACCATGGTCCTCACCTCGAATGCCGGCGGCATCCTGAACGGCTCCGAAGACGCCAAGGAAGCGCGCCGCGCCTTCGCCGAGAAGCGCCCGCCGGTTTTCAAGGGCCAGTGATCGAGGTCGTCTCTTCGGTTTGGAGGCGCTAGACTGCGGCATCATCCAGCATCGGAGGGGCGGCCCATGACATCGAACGCCACCCGCCTGTCGCGCCGCGGCTTCGTGCGGTCGGCAGTCGCTCTCGGCCTCGTCGGCGGCACGGCCTCGCCACTCTTCGCCGCCGAACCGATCAAGCCCGGCGCCAACAGTGCCCTCATCGTCATCGACGTCCAGAATTGCTTCATCGACGGCGGCACGCTGCCGGTGAAGGGCGGTGCCGAGGTCGTGCCGATCATCAACAAGCTCGCCGGCGCGTTCCAGAACGTCGTCGTGACGCAGGACTGGCACACACCCGGACACGCCTCGTTCGCCAGCGCGCATGCCGCCAAGAAGCCGTTCGAGACGATCGGGCTCACCTACGGGACGCAGGTCCTGTGGCCCGACCATTGCGTCCAGGGCTCGGACGACGCGGCCCTCCACAAGGACCTCAAGCTGCCGACGGCACAGCTCGTCATCCGCAAGGGCTACAACAAGGGCGTCGACAGCTACTCGGCATTCGAGGAGGCAGATCGCAAGACGACGACGGGGCTCGCTGCCTATCTCAAGGCGCGTGCCATCGATACCGTCTTCCTGACCGGCCTCGCCACGGATTTCTGCGTCGCCTGGACGGCGCTGGATGCCCGCAAGCTCGGCTTCACCACCTACGTGATCGAGGACGCCACCCGCGCCATCGACCTCAACGGCTCGCTGGCTGCGGCCTGGAAGGAAATGACGGCCGCCGGCGTGAAACGCATCCAGGCGAGCGACATTTCCTAGCGGCTACGGCGGCCAACCGAGCTCGATCTCGATGACGACGGGCTTCACCTGACGCATCGCGGAGTCGGCCGAGGAGAATTCGACGTCGCCGTTTACCTTGTCGAGCGCATCGCCGGGCGCATCGCTCGCCGGGTCGAAGCGGACCGATAGGTTGCAGCCACCGAGCGGCTTGTCGAGCCGGCCGCCGTCCCAGTTGTTGGTATAGCCGCCGAGGTCCCAGCCGAAGCCCGTCAGGGTGAAGGGCTTGCCGTTCATCGCCTCGATCTCCGCCAGGGTGAGGCCGTTGGCGATGGGCTTGTCCAGGCCCGTCACCGCGACCGGCCAGGCCGACCCGTTGCGGACGATGACGACGTTGGGGCGGGCATAGGCATCGTGCCACAGGATGTCGATGCGCTTCGCCGGATCCTTCGCGAAGATGGCCGTTCCGGGCTCCGTATTGCCCTCGCCGACGGGAATGTCGGCGCGTTCGACGTTGGCGGCGCCGAACACCTGCGCGAGCTTGCGCTCGTCAGAGTCGCGGGTGAACGGCCCGGTGCAGTCGAGCACGGTGGGTGACTGAACCTGCGCCATCGCGGGCACTGCAAATGTGACGCAGACCAGGGCGAGGAGGCGTCGGGACAGGAACTGGGACGGTGACATCTCGCTCTCGAACCGCTCTGGCGGCAAAGGCCCCCCGAGCGCCATATTGTGGCCGCTGCAAGGGAGCAGCAGCATGACCGAAGAGTTCGTCTTTTATCACACCCGGCGCTGACGCGAGACCGATGTCCTCTCCGATCACCCCCCGCAGGCTGGCGACGATCCTGTTCGCCGACGTCTTCGGCTACAGTCGCATGATGCGCGCCGACGAGGAACGCACCCTCGTCGACCTGCACGCGCATCTGGCCGAGCTGGTGGCGCCGGTGATCGAACGGTTCGGCGGCCGCATCGTGAAGACGGTGGGCGACGGCGTGATGGTCGAGTTCGGCAGCGCGGTCGAGGCGATGCGATCCGCCGTCGAGCTGCAGCGCGGCATGGCCGAGCGCAACGAAGGCGTGCCGGTGGAACGACGCCAGACCTTCCGTATCGGTCTGCACCTGGGCGACGTGATCGCCTCCGATGATGATGTGTTCGGCGACACGGTAAACCTCGCCGCCCGGCTGCAGGGTGTGGCCGAGCCGGGCGCCATCGTGCTGTCGGCCGCGGTGTACGAGCAGGTGCGCGACAAGCTGGCTCTGACGTTCCGCGACCTCGGCAACCGCTCGGTGAAGAACATCGACCGGCCGGTCCATGTCTTTACGCTCGATCCCTCCGCGCTCGCCGAGGGCGCGGCGGCACCGTCCCGGCCGCAGCGACGCAAGCGCATGGCGGCCGCCGTCGCAGCCATTGCGGCAGGCCTGGTGGCGGGGGCCGGCGCCCTGGCCTATTTCTCCGGCCACCTCCTGCCGGCGGAGGAGGCGGTCGCCTCCGCGCCGGCGCCGGTCGAGACGGGCCTGTCGGTGGCGGTGCTGGTCTTCGCCAACCAGAGTGGCGATCCCGGCCAGGATTACTTCTCCGATGGGCTGACCGAGGACATCACGCGCGCGCTCGGACGCTTCAAGCAGCTCACCGTGCTGTCCTATGGCGCGGTGCTGCCGTTCAGGGGCAAGAACCTCCCGCCCCAGGAGATCGGACGCGCACTGCGGGCGCGTTACATCGTGGGCGGCACGGTGCGCCGCATGGGGCCGCGCGTGCGCGTCACCGTCCAGCTGAGCGACGCGATGACCGGCACACAGCTCTGGTCCGAACATTACGACGACGATCTGGGCGACATCTTCGCGGTGCAGGACCGCATCGCGCGCCGCATCGCCGGCACCCTGGCGACCAACCTGCAACAACTCGCCGTGCAGCAATCCCTGCGCAAGCCAACCGACAATCTCGATGCCTACGACATGCTGCTGCGCGGCCGCACCCGGGCGGCAGAGACGACGCCGTCGGGCAACCGGGCGGCACGCGAGATGCTGGAGAAGGCAATGGTGATGGCGCCCAACTATGCCGACGCCTATGCCGAGCTGGCCGGCGTCCATTTCGAGCGCGCCACCTTCGGCTGGTCGGAGTTCCCCCAACAGGACATCGACACGGCGATCCGCTACGCGCAGAAGGCGATCGATCTCGACGAGGAGAACGTGCTGGCGCATGGCGTCCTCGCCCGCGCCTATGCCGCGACCCGCAAGTACGACCTGGCGATGGCCGAATCGGAGCGCGCGCTGGAGATCAACCCCAGCGACGCCGAGGTGCTGCGGGCGCGGGCTGCGGTGCTGCTGTGGACGGGCCGCATCGAGGAATCGATCGCGACGGCCGAGATCGCGAACCGCCTCAACCCCAACATCGGTCCCGAGGCGGCGCTCAATCTCGGTATCGCCTACCTTCTGGGTGGCCGTTACGCCGATGCGGTGCGGCTGCTCGAGACGGTGCGCGCTCGCTTCCCGGCCTATCCGCTGCTCGATCTGCCGCTGGCCGGCGCCTATGCCGAAATGGGGCGCGCCGGCGATGCGCAGGAGGCGATGGACGAGGGCCGGCGCAAAAACCCCCATCTCGACGCCGCGAGCTTTGGCACGCGCTTCCAGGACCCGGCGCTGCAGCAGCGGCTCGCGGTGAGCCTTCGCAAGGCCGGGCTGAATTGAGATCGGTGCCGCCGGCCTACTGACCGGTGGTCTTCCTCAGGTTCTGCCAGTTGCCGTTGGCCCGGGTCGCGTTCGGGCCGGGGCTCTCGCGAAACCGCTCCGAGCCGGCGGCGCTGGCGAAGACATAGAGACGGCCGTTGGAGATGGTCCAGATGGTCGGGTCGGATTCGCGCAGGTTGCCGTTGGCCATGTTCATGGCGCATTGGCCGCCGAACTGCGGCGAATACTTGTCGGGATCGGCCCTGAACAGGTCGCGGTGCCGGGCGCTGACGAAGCGGTAGCGCACGCCGTCCCACACGAGTTCGTAGTCGGCACTGCCCGGGGTCGGCGCGCTCAGGGTGAAATAGGCCACCGGATCGTAGCCCTTCAGTCCGAGGCGCGCAGTGCTCGCCCGGTTCGGCTGCGCCCAGGCTGCAGACGCCCCCGCCAAGCCGCCGACGAGGGTGGCGCCCATTCCGCGGAGGACTGCACGACGCATGCTCATGTCTCGCTCTCCCGATGCGCCGGCGATCGCGCCGGCCATTTCGCGAGGTGGGTCTCGATTGGGGCGGAAGGGGGGCGCCTGCGAACGGTCGTTCAGGCTGGCCGCGGGGACGTGTCGGCCCGGCCGCGCTCCAGCATGCGGTAGGCGATCTCGGTCTCGCCCAGGACGATGAGATTGGCGCCCAGTTTTTCGAAATGCTCCACCGTCGCGCTCGAATGGGCGCGGGCCAGGATGTCGAGGCTGGGATTGGCGGCGCGGGCCTGCTGGACGATCTGGCCTGCCTCGAAAGGCTCCGGGATGGTGACGTAGAGGCGCCGCGCGCCGGCGAGGTTGAGTGCGGCGATGATCGCTGGTTCGGCGGCGTTGCCGGTGAAGACTTCGGCGCCGTCGCTGCGGGCGCGGGCGACGCCGGCATCGCTCGCCTCGACGACGATCATCTTTGCGCCGTCGCCCCTCAGGCCGGCGCCGACCAGCGAGCCGACCCGGCCGTAGCCCACGACGATGTCATGGCCGGTCAGGGTGGTCGGCTTCAGGTCGGTCGCGGGTTCGTCGGGCTGGGCAGCAGGCGCGTCCGGCTTTTCCTGGGCGAGACGCTCGAGGAAGGTGAAGATCAGGGGATTGAGCATGATCGAGACGATGGCGCCGGCCAGGACGAGGTCGCGCGATTCCTTCGGCACCATGCCGAGTCCGATGCCGATGCCGATCAGGATGAACGAGAACTCTCCGATCTGTGCGAGGCTCGCCGAGACGGTGAAGGCGGTCGACCGGCTGTGCCCGAACGCCCGCACGATGAGATAGGCGGCCACCGACTTGCCGACGACGATGATGGCGATGGTGGCGATCACGGCCACCGGAGAGTCCACGAACACCGCCGGGTCCAGCAGCATGCCGACCGAGACGAAGAACAGCACGGCGAAGGCGTCGCGCAGCGGGATGGCCTCCTCGGCGGCGCGCTGGCTGAGGTCGCTTTCGCCCAGCACCATGCCGGCAAAGAAGGCGCCGAGGGCGAAGGAGACGCCGAACAGATGGGCCGCGCCATAGGCCACGCCGAGGGCGATGGCATAGACGGCGAGGCGGAACAGTTCGCGCGATCCGGTATGCGCGGTGAAGTGCATCAGCCAGGGAATGACGCGCCGGCCGACGATCAGCATGATGGCCACGAAGATCGAGACCTTGGCCAGGGTGACGAGCAGCATGAACAGGATGCGGGTGGGCGGCGCGCCGTTGCCCTCGGTCGCCACTGCCAGTGCCGGCAGCAGGACGAGCGCCAGCACCATCGCGAGGTCCTCGACCACCAGCCAGCCGACGGCAATCCGGCCGCGATGGGTCTCGATGATGTGCCGCTCCTGCAAAGCGCGGATGAGGACGACGGTGCTGGCGACCGACAGAGCGAGGCCGAACACCAGGCCGGCGATGGGCGGCCAGCCCAGAGCCCAGGAGAGGCTGGCGCCCATCAGGGTCGCAACGGCGATCTGTCCGACGGCACCGGGGATGGCGATGCGTCCGACCGAAAGCAGATCCTTGAGCGAGAAGTGCAGGCCCACACCGAACATCAGCAGGATGACGCCGATCTCGGCGAGTTCGGTGGCCAAGGCGGGGTCGGCGGTGAAGCCCGGCGTGTAGGGACCCACCATGACGCCGGCCAGCAGGTAGCCGACCAGGGGCTGCACCCGTAGCCGCTGGGCGATCAGGCCGAGCACGAAGGCGAGCATCAGTCCCGCAGCGATCGTCGCAATGAGCGGGGTGTGATGCTCGGGCATCCGGTTTCTCTCAGCGATTGAATGGGTGCTTCCGGTGTGGCGCGCCTCCCCGGAAATTGCAATCAGTCTGAGCGGATTTGGGGAGGTTCGAGATGACGATATCGCGACGCGAACTGCTGGGCGGTGGCCTGGTGTTGTCGATGGTCGGCGCCGCAGCCGCACCGCTGCGGGCGCAGGCCTATCCGACCAAGCCGATCCGCTGGATCGCGCCCTTCGCAGCCGGCGGAAATTACGACCTGACGTCGAGGCTGGTGGGCGAAGGCATGTCGCGCAATCTCGGCCAGACCGTGCTGGTCGACAACCGGCCCGGCGCCGGCGGGCTCGTCGGCGCCGAAGCGGCAGCGAATGCGCCGGCCGACGGTTACACCGTCGTCATGGGCAGCTTTAGCGTGCTCTACGTCTCGCCCTATCTCGCGGGCAAGCCGTCGCTGGTGCCCATGTTCGCGCCGATCAGCCTGCTGTCGACCGTGCCGATGATCCTCGTCGGCAAACCGGACGGGCGCTTCGCCGATATCCGCGCCGCGCTGGCCGAAGCGAAGGCCAAGCCCGGCACGGTCACCGTCGGTCATGCCGGCAACGGCACGACCAACCACATCGCCATCCTACGCCTCGAGGTGAACGAAGGCGTGAAGTTCAACATCATCCCCTACAAGGGATCGGGGCCCGGCCTCACCGACCTGATGTCGGGCCAGATCGATCTCTACATGGACCAGCTCACGACCTCGCTGCCGCACATCAAGTCGGGCAAGCTGAAGGGCATGCTGGCGATGAGTCCCGACCGCGTTGCGCAGTTGCCGGACATGCCGTCGCTCACCGACATCGGCAGCAAACCATTCGACGGCGGCACCACGGCCGGCGTGCTGGCGCGCGTCGAGACCCCCAGGCCGATCCTCGAAACCCTGAACCGCGCCGTCGTGACGGCGCTGAAGGATCCCGCCATCGCCGCGAAGCTCGCCGAACTGGGCGCCGTGCCGCGCCCTTCGACGATGGAGGAGTTCGCAGCTTACATGAAGGACCAGGAAGCGGGTGTTAGCGCACTTGTGAAGTCTGGTTTGTTGAAACCATCCTGAGCGGGTGCCATGTCGGCGCCATGACATCTCTCATCAGAACGATCACACTGGTTCTTGCTTTCGCCGTGACCGGCGCCGCCGCGGGATGCAGTGGCATCCCGCAGGACGGTCGGTATCAGACCAACGTTAACCCCAGTTGGGAAGGCTTTCGCGCCTGACAAAACAAAGGGAGGGGATCATGAGACTCGGCAGACGCGGCCTTCTGGGGGCTGGCGTCGCCGGCCTGGCAATGACTGGCCCGGGGCGACACGCTGCGGCGCAGTCCTTTCCCAACAAGCAGATCCGCTGGGTCATCCCATTCGCTCCCGGTGGCAACTACGACGTGACCGCTCGCATCGTCTCCGACCCGATGGGCCGCCATCTCGGCCAGGGCATCCTGATCGACAACAAGCCGGGCGCCGGCGGCGTCGTCGGACTCGAAGCCGCGCTCAACACCCCGGCCGACGGCTACACGATTTCCATGGCGAGCTTCACCGTGGCCTATGTGGCGCCCATCTTCGCGGGCAAGCAGCCGCTGCTGCCGCAGATGGCGCCGGTCAGCATCCTGACCACCGTGCCGACCCTGGTGGTGACGCGGGCCGACAGTCGCTTCCGCGACATGAAGAGTGCGATGGCCGAAGCCAAGGCAAAGCCGGGCGCCATCTCGATCGGCCATTCCGGCAACGGCACGACCAACCATGTCGGCATCCTGCGCCTGCAGCTGAACGAAGACGTCAAGTTCAACATCATTCCCTATCGCGGCGCCGGCCCCGGCATCGCCGACCTGCTGGCGGGCAATCTCGACCTGTTCGCCGACCAGCTCACGAGCTCGATGCCGCATATCAAGTCGGGCAAGCTGCGCCCGCTCGCGACCTTCAGCCTGGAGCGCGTGCCCGACCTGCCCAATGTGCCGACCATGGGCGACATCGGCCTCAAGCCGTTCGACGGCAACACAACGGCCGGCGTCTTCACCAATCCCGATACGCCCAAGCCCATCATAGCCCGCCTGAACGAGGGCGTGGTCGCGGGCCTCAAGGACGAGGCCGCGAACAGGAAGCTGCGCGAGCTGGGCGCCATCGTGCGCCCGTCGACGCCCGAGGAATTCACCGCGGCCCTAAAGGCCGACGAAGCCAATGTCGGGGAGCTGCTGAAGCTCGGCCTGCTGAAGCCGGAAGGCTGAGCGAAGCTCAGCCCGCTAGGCGATTTCCTTCATGACCGACCACAGATCGGCCTTGCGTTCGAAGCCGATGCCCGGCGCGTCGGGCAGCGACACGCGGCCGTCGACCACGGCGCAGTCGTCGGCGAAGCCGCCGAACGGCGCGAAGACCTGGGGGTAGGATTCGTTTCCGCCGCATTGCAGGCCGACGGCGATGTTGAGCGCGAACTGATGCCCGCCGTGTGGCACGCAGCGCCGCGGCGACCAGCCGTGCGCCTTCAGCATGTCGAGAGTGCGCAGATATTCCACCAGCCCGTAGGACAAGGCGGGATCATATTGGAGGATGTCGCGGTCGGGACGCAGCCCACCATGGCGGATCAGATTCCGCGCATCCTGCATCGAGAACAGGTTCTCGCCGGTGGCGAGCGGCGGGGCGTACTCTGTGGCGAGCGCGGCATGCGCCAGATAGTCGAGCGGGTCGAGCGGCTCCTCGTACCAGCGCAGGCCGAAGCCTTGGATGGCGCGGCCGAATTCGATCGCGGTGGTGAGGTCGAACTTGCCGTTGACGTCGACCGCCAGCCGCTCACCGGCGCCGACGATGTCCAGTACCGCCTCGATGCGCTTCAGGTCCTCGGCCAGTGGCACGCCACCCACCTTCATCTTCACGCAGGAATAGCCGAGGCCGAGATAGTGCTTCATCTCGTCCTTGAGCCCGTCCAGCCCCTTGCCCGGATAGTAGTAACCGCCGGCGGCATAGACCCACGCCTTGTCGTCGGCTCGACCTCCATTGTAGCGGTCGGCCAGCAGCTTCCACAGGGGCACCCTTTTGGCCTTGGCCACAGCGTCCCAGATCGCCATGTCGAGCACACCGACCGCGACCGAGCGCTCACCGTGTCCGCCGGGCTTCTCGTTGGCCATCATGACCGCCCAGCATTTCGTCGGATCGAGCAATCCCTCGCCATCAAGCAGCGAATCGGGCGTTGCCTGGTTCAGCCGTGGGATGAAGCGCTCGCCCAGCAGCCCGTGTTGCGCATAGCGGCCGTTCGAATTGAAGCCGAACCCGATCACCGGCTTACCATCGACCACCACGTCGGTGACCACGGCCACGACCGACGCCGTCATCTGGCTGAAATCGATATAGGCGTTGGCGATCTTGGAGCGGATGGGCGAGACGATGTCGCGGATGGCGACGATGCGCATGGAGGCGTCCGTATCTTGAAGGCGGGTACGGACCTTCTACAGGTGCGCGCGGGCAACGGCCAGCAGTCGAGGGAGCGGCACGGGCTTGCGCAGGAAGGGGGCTGCCGAGAGATCGGGTGGGACTTTCGTCGGATCGGTCGCCGAAACGAAGACGAAGGGCACGCCTCGCGCTCGAAGATGCTGGGCAAGAGGGAAGGTCAGACCGTCCGACAGCTTGATGTCGAGGAAGCTGAAGTCGAGCCGTTCGGCCGCGAGGGCCATCGCTTCGCCGGTATTGCCGGCGATGAAGGGCATGCAGTCGAGTTGGTCACGAACGAGGGCAGCCAGGTGGTCTGCTACCAGTTCATCGTCCTCGACAATGAGTACATGCTTGCCCATGGCGAGGTGGAAACACCGCGAACCGGAAACGGTTGCGGCGAAAATCACAAATCAGTTTATCGAACTTTCTTCTGTCTCCTGCGTATTATGAGCCAGATGCAGCGGGCGTTCACTATCGCCGCGCCCATACGACCCTCCGCCCGCCAGATGTTGCGTTCAGCAACGACGGCACTCCACGCGGAGGTCGACGGGCGCTTCTCCGGTCCTTTCGATACGGACAAGAATGCGTATGCGGCATTCCTGACGGCGCTCGCACGGGCGGTCCTGCCTCTTGAGCGTGCGTTGGAGCAGGGGGAGGTGGAGCGTCTGATTCCGGACTGGCAGTCGCGACGCAGATCCGGAGCGCTCGAACGGGATCTCGACATTCTTGGTATTCCCGTTCCGGTCCCGATTGCGGTGGGCGTGACGCGGGACGAAGCGCGACTGTTCGGTCGTGTTTATGTGCTGGAGGGGTCGCGGCTGGGCGGAAGCCTTCTGGTGAAGCGTGCCCGCGCGAACGCCGACCCGGTCGTCCGGGCGGCGACGAACTTTCTGGCGCATGGGGCGGGTGCCGATTTGTGGCGCGGCTTCCTGCGGCGGCTTGAGGACTCGAAGGCTGTGGCGGCCGCGCCGGAGCGGACGATGCTGGGGGCGCGGGAGGCCTTCGATTTGTTCAGGGTGGACACGGCGCATGCCTGAGCAAGCTTTTTCCGTCGACCTGACCAACTGCGACCGCGAACCCATTCATCTCCTCGGGGCCGTCCAGCCATTCGGTTTTCTCGTCGCGCTCGACAGCACTCAGTGGGTCATCACACGCCTGTCGAGCAACGCCGCCGCCTGGTTGGACGCCGGGCCGGCCGAACTGGTCGGCCGGCCGATCGAGGACGTGTTCACCCCCGAGTCGATCCATCTGATCCGGGGGCAGCTTCAGACGGCGGTCTTCACCAACACGGTGGCCCGGGCCTTCTCCGTGGCGCTGCTGTCCGATGGTTCATGCTTCGACCTCGCGGTTCACATGAACGACGATGCGATCGTCATCGAGTGCGAACCCTGCATCGACGAGCAGGGAGTCAATTCGGGCGCGCTGGTGCGTGCCATGATCGCGAGGCTGCAGCAGACGCCCGAGCTCAGAACATTCTATCGGGTGGCGGCCCGCGAGATGCGCGGCCTCACCGGCTTCGACCGGGTGATGGTCTACCGCTTCGACCATGACGGCTCGGGCGAGGTGATCGCGGAATCGGCGCGCGGCGGCCTCGAAAGCTATCTCGGCCTGCACTATCCGGCATCGGACATCCCGCAGCAGGCCCGCATCCTGTACGAGCGTAACTGGCTGCGCATCATTCCGGACGTTTCGGCGAGCCCCGTCCCCGTCGAGCCCGGCCTCGTCGCCGGACGGCCGATAGACCTCTCGCTGAGCGTGCTGCGCAGCGTCTCGCCCATCCACATCGAGTATCTACAGAACATGGGCGTGGGCGCTTCTATGTCGGTGTCGATCCTGCGCGACGGAAAACTGTGGGGCCTGTTCGCCTGCCATCACTACGGCGCTCACACAGTGCCGTTCGAACGGCGCACGGCGGCGGAACTGTTCGGCCAGATGTTCTCGCTGCTGATGGAGAGCCGCGAGCGCGACAGCGAAGCGGCCTACGAAGCACGGGCGCGCAAGCTCCACAACCAGCTCGTCACCGTCATGGCGGCGGAAGCGACCCGCTTCGACAGCATCGTCTCCCATCTCGATGAGATCGCCGACCTCCTGTCGTGCGACGGCATCGGCGTGTGGACGAGCGGCCATGCCACCTTGCAGGGCATGGCGCCGACGCAGGATCAGTTCATCGGCCTGATCGACCACCTGGTGCGCCGCGACCTGCGGGACGTTTTCGCCTGTCACGAGATCGCCGCCGAATACCCGCCGGGTGACGCCTTCGCCGATCGCGCCGCTGGCATGCTGGTCGTACCGCTGTCGCGCCCCGCGCGCGACTTCCTCATCTTCTTTCGCAAGGAAGTGGCGCGTTCGGTGACCTGGGCGGGCGATCCCGGCAAGCCGGTCGTCGTCGGTCCGCTGGGTGCGCGACTGACGCCGCGCAAGAGCTTCGATCTGTGGCGCGAGACGGTGAGCGGTCAGTCGATTCCCTGGCAGCCGGTCGACGTCCGCATCGCCGAGAGCCTTCGGGTCAGCCTGCTCGAGGTCATCCTGCGCCTGTCCGACATCACGGAGATCGAGCGCAGGCGGGCGCAGGAGCGGCAGGAGCTGCTGATCGCCGAGCTCAACCACCGCGTCCGCAATATCCTTGGCCTGATCCGCGGCGTCATCTCGCAGAGCCGCGATCCGTCTCTCACGGTCGATGCCTTCACCGATGTGGTGGGCGGCCGCATCCAGGCCCTGGCCCGCGCCCACGACCAGATCACCGCCGACAATTGGGGGCCGGCTTCGTTCCGCGGCCTCGTCGTGGCCGAAGCCGGGGCTTATCTGGGGGGCAAGGCGACGCGTGTGCGCCTTTCGGGGCCTGAGATGCTGCTGGAGCCGCAGGGCTTCACCACGCTCGCCCTTGTCGTGCACGAGCTGATGACGAATTCTGCCAAGTACGGTGCGCTGAGCGACAGCACCGGCGCGATCGACATCGAGACCCGGCTCGACGCGCAGCGCAACCTGCACATCACCTGGGCCGAACAGGGCGGGCCGCCGGTGAAGCCGCCGACGCGGCGCGGCTTCGGCTCGACGGTCATCGAGCGCTCGATCCCCTACGATCTGAAGGGCGAGGCGAGTGTCGACTACCAGGCGACCGGCGTACGGGCCACGTTCGTCGTTCCCGCGAGTTACGTGCGTCTCGCGGCGGGCTCCCCCGTCGAACCGGGCCCGGAGGAGGCGCCCGAGATGAGCGCGGCGGACCTGCCGAAGGACGTGCTGATCGTCGAGGACAACATGATCATCGCGCTCGACGCCGAGAGTTCGATTCTGCGCGCGGGTATCGAGATGGTGCGTGTCGCCTCGAGCGTCGCGCAGGCCATGCGGGCGATCGCCACCCGACCGCCGGATTTCGCGCTTCTCGACATCAATCTCGGCCGTGAGACGAGCTTCGCGGTCGCCGAGCATCTCGATTCGCTCGGCATTCCCTTCGTGTTCACCACTGGCTACGGCGAGGACATCGCCTTCCCGCCCAAGCTGCTCGGCGTCCCGCGTATCCGAAAGCCCTATACCGGCGACGCGCTGCTGATGGCGATGCGCCGCTAGCCCGCGGCGAAGACGTTGCGGCGGTTCTGGCGGAACAGGAGCCACCACGCGACCGCGCCGTTCAGCAGGTTCCAGGCGATGCCGTTGATGAAGGCCGCGCGATAGGAGCCGGTCATGTCGAACAGCACGCCGCCCATCCAGCCGCCCAGCGCCATGCCGATCAGGGTCGAGGAGATGGCGAGGCCGACCCGGAAGCCGGCTTCCCTGGGCGGAAAATATTCGCGCACGATGATGGCGTAGGACGGCACGATGCCGCCCTGGAACAGGCCGAACATCGCCGAGGCGAGGTAGAGCGAGTTGACCGAATCGTCGATGAGATAGAAGACCAGCGCGACACATTGCAGGGTCGAGCCCAGCAGCAGGGTCTTGATGCCGCCGACCCGGTCGGCGATCCAGCCCGAGGCGATGCGGCTCACGATGCCGAAGCCCAGCATCAGCGACAGCATCTCCGCGCCGCGCGCCACGCCGTAGCCCAGGTCGGCGCAGTAGGCGACGATATGAACCTGCGGCATCGACATGGCGACGCAGCAGCCGATGCCCGCGACGACAAGAACAGCTTGCAGCGCGTTCGGCGACAGGCCGAGCGAGCGCGGCGAATGTGCGGCGGCGCCGGTCGTTCCAGCGGCGCCCGTCATCTGCTCCTGCGGCGGCTTGCGGCGCAAGGTCAGCGCCAGCGGGATCATCGCCACGAAGCACAGCGCGCCGGCGACCCAGTAGGTGACCCGCCAGCCATGATCGTGGATCATCGCCTGGATGATCGTCGGCCAGATCGCGCCGGCGAGATAGTTGCCTGAGGCGGCGATGGCGACGGCGATGCCGCGCCGCCGGTCGAACCAGTGCGAGATGTCGGCGACCAGGGGTGCGAAGGTCGCGGCCGAGCTGAAGCCGATCAGCACCTGGACCGCGGCGAACAAGGGCAAAGCGGTCGCAAGCGGCGCCAGCGCGAAGCCCAGCGCCAGGCCGGTCGCGCTCAGCACCGCGGTCATCACGATGCCACGCTTGTCGACCAGCTTGCCCCAGGTGACGCCGCCGGCGAAGAAGCCCAGCGTGTTCATCGTATAGGCAAAGGAGATGTCGGCTCGGGTGATGCCGAGATCCTGCTGGATCGACGGCAGCGCCACCACGAGGCACCACATGCCAATGCCGCCGACCGTGCTCAGGGTCACGCTGGCGGCGAGACGCCACCAGGCGTAACTGGACTCCACTCCGGACATGATCAGCCGCCCAGCGCGCCCTGCGTGTTGACGTAGAGCGCGTAGAGCGAGTGGCTGGCCGCCATGAACAGGCGGTTACGGTAACGGCCGCCAAAGCAGACGTTGGCGCAGCGTTCCGGCAGATCGATATGCCCGATCGGCTTGCCCGCCGGATTAAAGATGCGCACCCCGTCGAGATCGGCGGAGCCCATGCCCCAGCCGCACCACAGGTTGCCGTCGACGTCGACACGGAAGCCGTCGGGCGAGCCGTCGGGGCCGGCGTCGATCAATACCGAGCCCTTGCCCAGCGACGTGCCGTCGGCCGACACGTCGTAGGACAGGATCGTGCGATGGGGCTCGGCGCGCGAGGCCACGACGTAGAGCTTCTTCTCGTCGGGCGAGAAGGCCAGGCCGTTGGGACCGGGGATGTCGTCGACCATCATGGCGAGCTTGCCGGTCGTCGGATCGAGGCGATAGACGGCGGGCTTGTTCTCACTCTCTGCCTTGTGGCCCTCGTAGTAGCTGAGGATGCCGAAGGTCGGATCGGTGAACCAGATCGAACCATCGGAACTCACCACCACGTCGTTGGGCGAATTGAGCGGCTTGCCGTCGTAGGAGTCGGCCAGCACGGTGATGGCGCCGTCATACTCGAAGCGGACGATGCGGCGCGTGTCATGTTCGCAGGCGATCAGCCGGCCGCGGCGGTCGCGCGTGTGGCCGTTGGCATTGTTCGAGGGCTTGCGGAAGACCGAGACGTTGCCCGTCTCCTCATCCCAGCGCAGCACGCGGTTGTTGGGGATGTCGCTCCACAGGAGATAGCGCCCGTCGCCGAACCAGACAGGCCCCTCGGACCAGCGGCAGCCCGTGTAGAGCCGTTCGACCGAGGCCAGCGCCAGCCGGTACTGGCTGAACGACGGGTCGAGCACGCGCACGGCGGGGTCAGGGTAGCGCTCATTGGGCTGCCACATCTTGGTTTCCTCGTTTCTTTCCGGCGCAGAGACTAACGCCAAGTGGAATGGCGCGCCTCCTTGGAATTGGCGGGGCCGCCGTGCGGGCATGGAGGATCTGCTGGCTTCACCGCGTGGTTGCAATGTGCGGGTGGGCTCTGCAACCTCACCCCTGGAAGGGGGAGATTCAGAATGAAGGTGTTAGGCCTTATCAAACTGCTTGCGTTGCTGGTCGCGATCGACCTGGGAACGCCCGCGGCGGCAATGGCCCAGCCTGCGTCGCCATCGGCGAGCAAGGCCGATGACGTAATCACCTACTACTATGGCGATCCCCGGCCGGAGCGGCTGGTCGGCGTGCTCGATGCCTTCGGCAAGAGGCATCAGGATTGGGTTGCCTATCCCCCTGTTGCCGGTTTTTTCGCCGTCGTGTTTGCGACCCAGCCAGGATGGATCGAGAAGCTCGTTCCGGCTCAACTCGATGCCCGCCTGGCCACGACGATTGCCGCGGCCCTTCAACTGGCCGGCCAGCCCGTCTCGAAGGGTTTGCAGGCCCGCCTGGCCCAGTCCGGGACGGATCCGACGCTGGTGGGCCAGTTCGCCGGCCTGCCAGGCCGGTTGACCGACCTCAGGATCGCGATACCGACCCATCTCGACATCCTGTGGGGCGCGTCCTTCGCCAGCGGCGACGGCCGATACGCCCTCATGGTTGCCGACTTCTTCGCCCGGACGGCCAACCGTTCCGAGGCCATGGCACTCGACATTACCCGCATCGTCGCGGGAATGGTGCGCAGGGACTACAGCGATCTGTCCAAGCTCAAGGACAAGTACGAACCCGCGCTCCTGCGCGACATGGTCTATGCCGCAACGGCGGCGTGGGCGCTTACTTCCAACGCGCGCCAGCATGCCTTCATCGACAGTGTCGTGAGCCGCTACATTTCCGAGCATTCGGGGACACTGGCTGCAAAGGTGCTGTCGGTGATGAAGGGTTCGTAAGGGCCAGACCTCGATTTACTCCGGTTCCGGGGAGCGGCTTCGGGCCTGCCATACCCGCGAATAAATCGTGGGAATGGCCAGCCGCGCCTGTGATATACCGCCAGACCGCTCGCCCGAAGGCGGGCCAATGTCTGCAAGTCCTATGGGATGGTTGTGATGAAGCCGAAGTTTGTGACCATTGACCGGCACCCGGGTCGCTCGGCCCAGACCATCGGTGTCGCCCGCGCGCTCGGTACCGATCCGGACCTGATTCACGAGCCGTCGGTCGGCGTCGTCGGCACCAAGGGCGACAGCCAGTGCTATCTCGGCGTCCTGTCGAAGGTCGAGGCGATCCACGCCCAGCTCAAGGCCCGCATCGGCACCGGGCCGAACCAGCTCAAGATGCGCCTGGTGCAGCCCGAGTACACGATCGCCACCTCGGACGGCATCCGCAACGGCACGCGCGAGATGCGCTATTCGCTGATCGGCCGCGAGGTGACCCAGGACGCGCTGTGCGAACACCTGAGCGCCACCGGCCTCGCCGGCACGATTGCGGTCGTGGCCTGCGACAAGCCGCCGGTCGGCACGCTCTCGGCGCTGCTCGAGCATAACCTGCCGTCGATCATCATGTCGGATGGTGCGATCCATCCCGGCAAGGAGCCGAACACGGGCGAGGCGCTCGACATCGTGAGCGCCTACCAGGTCGCCGGCCATCCCGACGCCGAGTACCGGCATCTCATCGCCTGCCACGCCTGCCCCGGCATCGGCAGCTGCGGTGGCATGTTCACCTACAACACCATGCAGACCTTCATCGGCGTGGTCGGCATGCAGCCGCTGCACATGGTGGCGCCGCCGTCCGACGATCCGCGCCGCACCAACGAATTCGCGGCCGAGCTGGTCGATCATCTGGCCAACCTGATGAAGAACGACCTGAAGCCGCGCGACATCGTCGTGCGCGATTCGATCCGCAACGCGGTGATCGTGGCGATGGCGGTCGGCGGCTCGACCAACGTCGTGCTGCACGCGCCGGAAATCGCGCGCGCGGCCGGCTACGGCGACTTCTGGAAGGACGTGATGACGCCGGAGGAGTTCAACTACCTCTCGCAGAACATCGTCCCCGTGCTGACCGACGCGCGGCCCTACGGCAAATACTCGATGGTCGACATCGACAAGGTGGGCGGCGTGCAGGTGATCGTGCGCGAGCTGCTGGAGGCCGGCCTGCTGAACGGCGACGTGCTGACTTGTACCGGGGAGACGCTGGCCAGGCAGGTCGAGCGGCTGGGCGCCAGGAAGGCCGACGGCAAGGTCGTCTACCCGGTTGAGAAGCCCTACAAGCCGACGGGCGGCCTGCGCATGCTGGGCGGAAATCTGTCGCCGGACTTCTCCGCCATCCTCAAGCTTGCGGGCGTCGAGGGCGGCCTGGAGGACAATCTGTTCCGCGGTCGTGCCCGCGTGTTCGAGGGCGAGCAGGGCCTGCTCAAGGCGCTCGACGAGACGCCGGAGACTTTCCAGAACCACGACATGATCATCGTGCGCTACGAGGGACCGAGCGGTGCGCCGGGTATGCCGGAAATGCTCGATCCGACCTCGCGTATCACCACGCTGTGCCGCGAGCGCAACATCGTGGTGGCGCTGATGACCGATGCGCGCTTCTCCGGCGGGTCGGTCGGTCTCGTCATCGGCCATGTCGGGCCGGAGGCGGCAATCGGCGGCCCGATCGGGCTGGTCGAGGAGGGCGACGAGATCGTGGCTGACCTCAACGTCAACGAGCTCAACTGCACCCAGCTCCAGGATCCGGCCATCTATGCCAAGCGCAAGGCGGCGTGGGACAAGGTCGTCGCCGACAATGGCGGCATCCATCCCAACTGCGGCACCGCCGACACCCGCCTGCTGCATCGCGCCCGCACCAGCGCGGTGCCGGCGACGCGCGGTGGCGGCCTGCATCCCAACCGCGAGGTCTGGGTGCGCGCGCCGCGCAACGCCGAGCGTCAGAACTTCAAGCTGCGCAACAAGCACCGGCCTGAGTTCGACAAGAGCTTCTGATGGTGCTTCCACGGAGCGCGGCCCCCCCCGGGGGCGCGTGCGATTTCTGTGGGTGCCCCCCCGGCGCCCCCCCCCCCTGGGGCGCTCTCCCTATTTTGCGGCCCCCCGGGCGGGGCGCGCTCCAATGGCGAGTGGCGTGTTCTAATCGCCCTCGACGCCGTAGGCGGCCTTTGCGGCGTCCGTGCTGACGAGGCCGAGCCGGACGTCGCGCTTGACGGCCTCGGGATCGCGCCCGGCGGGATCGCCGTAACCGCCGCCGCCGGGCATCTCGACCACCAGACGCTCGCCGGCGGGCACGGTCTGGAAGCCCTTGGCCTTTAGCTCCTGACCCGAGGCGAGCGACAGGCGGCCGTTGGCGCCGGGCTTGCCGCCGTCGCGACCGCGCGCCGGATACTTGACCCGCTCGAAGGTGGCGAAGATGCCGAACGGCGCGCCTTCGCGGTGTTCGACCTCCATCACCTGGCCGAGGCCACCCCGCTGCGCGCCGGGACCGCCAGAATCCTCGCGGTATTCCTTCTTCCAGATGACCACGGGCGCGATGGTCTCGGTGATCTCGACCGGCACGTTGCGCACACCGGACGGGAAGGGCGTGGCCGAGAGCCCGTCGAGCGTCGGGCGGGCGCCCGCGCCGCCGGAATGGAAGGTCGTCACCATGAAGGGGCGGCTGTTGCCAATCGTGCCGGTCATGCCGTGTCCGGCGCCGAGCTTCAGGTTCCAGAGGTTGGACGTTCCTTCGGCTGGCACCTGTCCCGGGATGACCTGATGCAGCGCGTCGAAGCAGACGTCAGGCAGCATGTGGCCGATCGTGCTGCGTGCATTCACCGCCGCCGGGTAAAGCGCGTTGACGATGGTATTTTCGGGTGCCGTGACGAGGATCGAGTCGAGCGTGCCGGCATTGTTCGGGATGGTCGGCGCCACGACGCACTTGATGCCGAAGGCGGTGTAGGCCTCGGTGTAGCACATCGGAGAATTGATGCCGTAGATCGACGAGCCCGAAGTGCCGGCATAGTCGACGGAGATGTGGTCGGCGTGGATGGTGACGGCGGCGTGCAGGTCGATCGGCGCGTCGTAGCCGTCGATCCGCATATGGCCCTTCCACGTGCCGCGTGGCAGTTTCGAGATGGCGGCGATCATGCCGGCGCGACTCTTCTCGATGATGTGTGTGCCGAGCTCGTCGAGATTGTCGATGCCGTGCTCGGCCATCATGTCGGACAAGCGCTTCTCGCCGATGCCGTTGCAGCCGATCAGCGCATGGATGTCGCCTTCGACCTGCACCGGCTCGCGCACGTTAGCGCGCACGATGCGCATCACGCTCTCATCGATCACGCCTTTGCGCATCAGCGGCAGCAGTGGCAGGAACAGGCCCTCATGGAAGACCTGCCGCCCATCGGGCGACTGGCCGAGGCCGCCGATGTCGACGACGTGCGTCGTGCACGAGAACAGCGCCACCAGCTTGCCGTTGTGAAAGGCGGGCGACGTGACGACGATGTCGTAGAGATGGCCGGTGCCCTTCCACGGATCGTTGGTGACGTAGGCATCGCCCGGCTTCATCGTCTCGACCGGGAACTCGCGGATGAAGTGAATGACGCTGCGCGCCATCGAATTCACATGGCCCGGCGTGCCGGTGACGGCCTGCGCCAGCATGCGGCCGTCGAGGTCGAACACCCCGGCCGAGATGTCGCCGGCCTCGCGCGCGCTGGTCGAGAAGGCGGTCCGCACCAGCGCCCGGGCCTGCTCCTCGACGACCGAGAGCAGTCGGTTCCACATGACCTGCAGGCGGATGTCGGCCAATGGAGATTTGGCCGGCGAATTGGGAGACGTGCTCATGCGCGGTCCTCCAGGACGATCTGGCCCACCTCGTTGATGTGGGCGATGAAGCCAGTGGGAACGACGGTGGTGGTGCCGTCCTCGACGATCAGCGCCGGCCCGTCGAACGACATGCCGGGCTTCAGGAGCTTGCGTTCGTGCAGGCTTGCCTGCTCGCGGCGGCCGCTCACTGGATCGAACACTTCGCGATGGCCCGAGGGCGCTGGCGCGGCGATCTCGGCGACGGGTCCGGCCGGCGGCGGCAGCGGCCGGTCGGTGGCGAGTGACAGGGTCCAGGTCAGGGCTTCGACCTCGAGCTTGGGAATGGCGCGGCCGAACACCTGCTCGTAGGTCGCCTCGAAGCGGCGGCGCAGGTCGCCTGCGGCATCCGCTGCGAACGGCTCGTTCGGCAGCGGCACGGCGATCTCATGACCCTGGCCGCGATAGCGCATGAAGGCCTGGCGCGATTCGACCAAGCTCTCGCCCGGCGCCGCCGGCCGCACGACCGTCTCGGCTTCGGCCCGCATGGCGGCAACCAACTCGTTCAGCATCTTCGCGTCGAACATGTCGAGCCGGACATGGCGCGTCCTCACCACCTCGTAGGCGATCGAGGCGCGCAGGAAGCCGAAGGCGGAACCGACGCCAGCGCCCACCGGCACGATGACCCGCTTCATCCCGAGCTTGCGGGCGAGCCGTGCGGCGTGCAGCGGCGCGGCACCGCCGAAGGCGATCAGCGTACGGTCGGCGGTGTCCTTGCCGTTCTCGACGGCATGGACGCGGGCTGCGCTCGCCATGGTCTCGTCGACGATCTCCGCCACGCCGGCAGCCGCGCCTTGGGCGTCGGTGCCGAGCGGGCCGGCCAGCGCCTGCAGCGCCGCCTCGGCCTTGTCGCGGTGAAGCGGAATGGCGCCGCCTGCGAAGCGCGTGGGATCGAGCCGCCCCAGTGCAGTATCGGCATCGGTCACCGTGGGCTCGGTGCCGCCGCGCCCGTAGCAGGCGGGACCAGGTACGCTGCCCGCGGAATCGGGGCCGACCTGGATGCGGCCCAGCGCGTCGAGGCGGGCGATCGAGCCACCGCCGGCGCCGATCTCGACCAGCTCGATGACCGGGATGCGCACCGGCAGGCCGGAGCCCTGCACGAAGCGATAGGCGCGCGCGACCTCGAACTGGCGCGAGCGCTGCAGATCGAGATCGTCGAGCAGGGTGAGCTTGGCGGTGGTGCCGCCCATGTCGAAAGCGACGGCCTTGCGTGCGTCGTTCTCGGCCGCAACCGCGCGCGCCAGGATCGCACCGCCCGCCGGTCCGGATTCGACCAGGCGCACGGGGTAGCGGCGCGCCGTGTCGACCGTGGTGATGCCACCTGACGACATCATCAGCAACAGGGGTGCCGCGATGCCTTCCGCCCTGAGGTCGGTCTCGAGCTGGCCGAGATATCCCTCCATGCGCGGTAGGACATAGGCGTTGGCGATGGTCGTCGAGGTGCGCTCGTATTCGCGAATCTCGGGGCAGACCTCGCAGGAGAGCGACACGGCCACCCCCGGCAGTTCCTCTGCGAGGATGGCACCGGTGCGGCGCTCATGGGCCTCGTTGGTGAAGCTGTGCAGGAAGCAGACGGCGACCGCCTCGATCTTCTCTGCTTTCAGTTGCGTCGCGACGCGGCGCACAGCGGCCTCGTCGAGCGCCAGCAACACCGCGCCATCGGAGGCCACGCGCTCTGGGACCCCGAAGCGCAGGTCGCGCGACACCAGCGGCTGCGGCCGCTCCATATAGATGTCGTACTGCTCGAAACGGTGCTCCCAGGCCATTTCGAGGGAGTCGCGGAAGCCTTCCGTCGTGATCAACGCCGTGCGGGCGCCCTTGCGTTCGATCAGGGCATTGGTCGCCAGGGTGGTTCCGTGGACGACGAGCGTGACGTCCTGCGGCCGGCACTTCGCTTCGGCCAGGATGGCGCGCACGCCTTCCAGCACGGCGCGCTCGGGCGCGTCGGGCGTCGTCAGCACCTTGGTGGCATGAGATTTCGCACCGACTTCGAGAACGACGTCGGTGAAAGTGCCGCCGATATCGACGGCCAAACGGGAGGACATGCTTACTCGTCGATCTTGATGTTGCCCTTGCGTACCACGTCGCCCCAGGTGACGGAATCGCGCTTCAGGAAGGCCACGTATTCGGTCGGCGGCAGGAGGGCCGGAGTGAGACCGCTCTCGTCGTATTTCTTCTTCACGTCCGGCTCGGCCAGGACCTTGGCAATGGCGGCGTACAGGCGGTCGACGATCGGTTTCGGCACACCGGCAGGGGCGGCGAGCCCGTACCAGTTCTCGGCCTCGTAGCCCTTCACTGCTTCGGCTATTGCCGGCGTGTCCGGCAGGACGGGCCAGCGCTCCGGCGAGGTCACGGCCATGGCGCGCGCCTTGCCGCTGCGGATCAGGCCGAGTGTTGCGGGATCGCCGAAATAGGCATCGACGATTCCGGCCGCGAGGTCGTTCAGGGCGGGACCTGTGCCGCGATAGGGAACGTGGATCATCTTCAGGCCGGACATCTGGGTGAAGAGCTCGCCGGCGAGATGCTGGCTGGTGCCGATGCCGCCGGACGCCCAGCGCAGCTCCTGCTTCTTCGCCAGCTCCATGAACTCCGGCAAGGTCTTCGCCGGCAGGTCGTTCCTCACCGCCAGGATGAAAGGCATGCGCACCAGCCGCGTGATCTGCGTCAGCGCCATCGGATCGTATGGCATCTTGCTGCGCAAATGCGGGCCCGCGGTCAGCGTGCCGGCGCCGGTGAGCGATAACGTGTAGCCGTCGGGCGCCGCATGCGACATCGCCTCGACGCCTATAATTCCTCCAGCGCCGCCCTTGTTCTCGATGATGATGGTCTGGCCGAGTTCCTTCGACAGCGGCTCCATCATGAGGCGCGCCGTCAGGTCGACGCCACCGCCGGGCGGGAAGGGGACGATCATCTTGATCGGGCGCTCGGGGTACTTGCCTTGGGCGGAGGCAGCGCGCGCGATGAGCGGCGATGCCAGCGCGGTGACGAGAAGCTGCCGTAGAATATTCCGACGAGTATTACGCAAAACCAGTCCCCTTGTTACGCGCGCCGGCCTCGACAGTTCGCCACGCCGGCGCCGGGCGATCGGATGCAATCCCGATGCCACCGACGGCGTGCGAACCGACGAGCCACGCTCCGTGAGCGCTGCCTAGAGCGCGACCTTCCTGAACACTTCGACGAAGCGGTCGACATCCTGCTCGTCATTGTAGACGTGCGGACTGATGCGCAACCGGCCGAGACGTGGCGCGGCGTAGACCTTTTCCGCGGCGAGTTTCTGCGCGAGGTCGTCGTCCATGCCCTTCGGAAACTGGAGGCAAAGGAGGTGCGGCGCACGCAGCTTGCGATCGATCACGCGCACGCCGGTGTTTGCAAGTCCGTCCGCCAGGCGGTCCGTCAGCATCGAAAGCCGCGCGAGGATGGGGTCGTTGCCCCAGCGCGCCATCATCTCCATGCCCACTGCCGCCATTTCGAGCGTGATGAAATGGTCGCGCTCGCCCATATCGTATCGGCGCGCGCCGTCGGCATAGGAAAGATCGCGAAAATAGACCTTCTGCTCTGCGGCCACGCCCTTGCGCGCCGGTGCCGTCTGCTCGAGCGGCACGCCGTTCTGGCGGCGCTTGGCAACGTACATGAAGGCGCGACCGTAGGGACCGAGCACCCATTTGTAGGTGGGGAAGATCAGGAAATCGGGATCGAGTGCCTTCACGTCGATGCGGCGGACGCCGGCGTCATGCGTCGCATCGACCAGGAATGCCGCGCCCGCCCCGCGCGCCGCTTCGGCGATGCGCGGCAGGTCGATGGCACCGCCGTCCGACCAATGCACGGACGAGATCGAGACCAGCGACAGGGGGGCGGCGCCCGTGCGCGTCATCGCTTCCAGAACCGCCGAAGTCCAGTCGCCATCGCCGGGCTGCTTAACCTGTTCGACGGTGAAGCCTCCCTCCTCGGCGCGGCTCATCCATTCCAGCACCGGTGAGGTGTGATCGTCCTGCAGGACCAGCACGCGGCTGCCGCGCGGCAGGTTCATCACCTTGCCGGCTGTCGAAACGCCGTAGCCGACGGACGGAATGAGCGCGATGTCGACGGGCTCGGCGCCGATCAAAGCCGCCGCCGCGCGGCGCGCACGCTCGTATTGCTTCGGCATGAAATCGGCTTCGAGCTTCCAGGGCTGCCCTTTGCGGGCGACGCCGATGCGGCCCGCTTCCTGCACGGCGAGCGGAAGCGGACTCCACGCTGCGGCATTGAAGAAGCAGACGTCGCGCGGGATGTCGAACAGTTCGCGTTGACAAGGAAGCATCGGGACCGCCATCGATGAAAGTAGCGGCGAGCCTATGCCAAACGCAGGACAAGAAAAAGGACGCCCATCTCACGACAGGCGCCCCTTTTGTCTCACGTCGAAGAGCGCAGCGTTAGCCGTCGATTGCCTTCTTCAGCGCATCCTTGGTCTTGCCGACGGCCTGCTGGGCTTCGCCCTTCGTTTCCTGCATCGCGCCCTCGACCCGCATCTTGTCGCTGTCGACCATCTTGCCGATGCCCTGCTTGGCGTTGCCGATGGCCTCGTTGGTGACGCCCTTGATCTTGTCGGTCGTGCTGCTCATGACTTTTCTCCTCTGTCGAATGGTTGTCCGTTCTCAACGCGGTCGGCTGTTCGGCGTTGCAAGAATTCGGCGCGGGCGGGATCGTGGGGCAGAGTCGTCCGTTCGTCACAATCCTGAGCCGCTTCTTGGCGTCTTTGCCTTATTTTTGCCGCGACGAAGGGGCTTTTGGGGAACCGACGTCGCTTCATACCGTTGAGCGATCACGCGCTAGGCGCGGCCGCCCGCGGGGCGGTCCCCGAACCGCGGCGTGTAGTGGTCGAGAGCCTCTTCGCGCCCCAGGGCATCGAAGGCGCAGAGGGGACGAGATGGCAGCAGAAGATTTCGACTACGGTACCGCACTATTCCTCGATCTCGACGGCACACTGCTCGAGATCGCGGCGACACCAGAACTCGTGGTGATTCCACCCAACCTTCCCGGCATCCTGATGCAGCTGCACTCTGTGCTGGGGGGTGCTCTTGCGATCGTCAGCGGTCGCTCGCTGAAGACGATCGACCAGTTCATGCATCCGTTCTCTTCGGCAGCTGCCGGAGAGCACGGTGTCACGTTGCGCTTCAGCGACGGGACCATCGAAGAAATGCCGGCTGGCCTCGGCGTCACACAGGCCTGGAGGGATTCGCTGGTCGCCGCAACCGAGCGTTGGCCGGGCGTCCTCGTCGAGCCCAAGCCCCATGGGTGCGCGATCCACTATCGTCTGGCGCCGGAGCGCCACGACGATGTCTGGCGTCTGGTGCGGGCGCTCGTGCCTGAGGACCATCCCTGGTTCCGGCTGATCCCCGCGCGCGAGGCCGTCGAGATCGGGCCGCGCGGCACCTCCAAGGGCCATGCGGTCGAGCGATTGATGAAGGACAAGGCCTTCAAGGGCCGCCGCCCGATCTTCATCGGCGACGATTTCACCGACGAAGCCGGCATGAGCGCGGCCCGGCGCCATGGCGGCGAAGGGCTGCGCGTGCAGGAGGTGTTCGACGGCGATCCAGCGAAGGTGCGTGCCTGGTTGGCGCGCAACGCCGAACGCATGGCGCGTGCCTTGAACAAAACCGCGGCAGGAGCATCGGCCCGTCCATGAGTACTCTCGACCTCGGCGTCATCGGCAACTGCTCGATCGCGAGCCTGATCGATCGCAACGGCCGCCATGTCTGGCACGGGCTGGGGCGGCTCGACGGCGATCCTGTCTTCAATGCCCTGCTTGGCGGCAACGATCCGCAGTCCGGTTTCATGGACGCCGTTTTCGACGGGATGAAGGAGAGTCGGCAGCGCTATCTCCCCAACACGGCGATCCTCGAGACGATCGTAGAGTGCGCCGGCGGCACGGCGCGCATGCTGGACTTCGCGCCGCGGTTCCGCCGTTTCGGCCGCATGTTCCGTCCCCCGATGCTGATGCGCCGGCTCGAGCCCATTGCCGGCCGCCCGCGTGTCACGTTGCGCCTGCGCCCCACCTTCGATTACGGCGCCCACAAGTCCAAGGTCACGGTGGGCAGCAATCACATTCGATATTATGGCGATGCCTCTGTTCTGAGGCTCACCACCGATGCCTCGCTGAACTACGTTCTGCACGAGACCGAATTCTCGATCGACCGGCCGATCACCCTGATCGTGGGCGCCGACGAGAGTATCACCGACAATGTCGACCAACTGTCGCGCTCGTTCCTCAGCGAGACCGAGATCTACTGGCAGGGATGGGTGCGCGACCTCAACATCCCGTTCGACTGGCAGGTCGCCGTCATTCGTGCCGCGATCACCCTTAAGCTTTGCAGCTACGAAGACACCGGCGCGGTGCTGGCCGCGCTCACGACGTCGGTGCCGGAGGCGGCCGGCACGGTCCGCAACTGGGACTATCGGTTCACCTGGCTGCGCGATGCTTTCTTCACCGTAACGGCGCTGAACCGGCTGTCTGCGACGCGGACGATGGAAAGCTATGTGCGTTTCATCATCGACGTGGTCGAGGCGGGCAGCACGCGGGGCGAGGTCGAGAATGTGGCGCCCTTGTTTCCGATCGCGCCGGGGACCGACACGGTGGAGCGTCTGATCGATACCCTGCCGGGCTATCGCGGCTACGGTCCGGTGCGCATCGGTAATGCCGCGGTCGGGCAGCGCCAGAACGACGTTTACGGATCGATGGTGCTGACGGCCGCGCAGATGTTCTGGGACGAGCGTCTGCCCCGGCAGGGCGATGTCGAACTCTACCGACAGCTTTGCGCCGTCGGCAACGAGGCTCATCGCGCGGCGCTCACGCCCGATGCCGGTCTGTGGGAATATCGCGAGCGCGAGGAAGTCCATACGTTTTCCGCCGCCATGTGCTGGGCGGCCCAGCACCGGCTCGGGATGATCGCCCGCCGAGTCGGGCTGGGTGGCGAATCGCGCGAATGGCTTGCCAAGGCCGGCGTGCTGCGCCACGAAATCATGCAGCGCGGCACCACGTCCGACGGCTGGCTGTCGGGCGTGCTCGATCGCGAGATGGCCGACGCGTCCAGCCTCGTGCTGCCGGAGATAGGCCTGCTGCGCTCCGACGATCCGCGGTTCCACGCCACGCTCGACATGGTCTCGCGCAAGCTGATGAAGAACGGCTTCATCATGCGCTACATCGAAGCCGATGATTTCGGCGCGCCCTCCAACGCCTTCCTGCTGTGCACATTCTGGTACATCGATGCGCTGGCTAGCGTCGGCCGTCGGGAGGAGGCGCTGGAGCTCTTCAACAACGTGCTGGCACGGCGAAATCACGTCGGCCTGCTTTCCGAGGATCTCGATCCGCGCACCGGCGAACTGTGGGGCAACTTCCCCCAGACCTACAGCCAGGTCGGCCTCATCCTGTCGGCCATGCGGCTCTCGCGGAGCTGGGAGGAGGGTCTGTGGCACGCCTCGTAATCGTCTCGAACCGCGTGCCCGTTCCCAAGGCTCGAGGCACGGCCGCGGGCGGACTCGCCGTGGCGCTGCGCGATCTGCTGACGCCCGGCGCGATGTGGTTCGGATGGAGCGGCCGCCTGACCGCCGCGCCCTCGACGCAGCCCGCCATCGTCGAGGCGCGCGGCGTGACCTACGCGACCGTCGATCTGACACCCGACTCCTATCGCGGCTTCTATGTCGGCTTCGCCAACGGCGCGCTCTGGCCGCTCCTGCACTTCCGTCTCGGCCTGATGCATTTCCGCCGTGAGGACTACGAGGGTTATCTGACGGTCAACCGCTCCTTCGCCGCGTCCCTGGCGCCGATGCTGCAAGGAGACGATACGGTCTGGGCGCACGATTACCACCTCATCCCCTTCGCGAGACTGCTGCGAAAGGAAGGTTTCGAAGGCCGTATCGGGTTCTTCCTGCACGTTCCCTTCGTGCCGCCGTCGATGCTCGAAGCCATGCCGGTCGCTCGCGAGCTGGTCGCGGATCTGTGCGCTTACGACGTCGTGGGCTTCCAGACCGAGGAGCATGCGCGCGATTTCCGTGACTGCGCGCAGCGCCTGCTGGGCGCCACGGTCGAGGGCGAGTGGATCCGGCTCGCCGGCCGACGCGTGCGTGCCTTCGCCGATCCGATCGGCATCGATGCCCAGGGCTTCGCTCAGGACGCGGTGAGGGCCGAGAGCGACAAGCAGGTGCAGCGGGTTGCCGAAAGCCTGGTGAACCGCGCGCTGGCGATCGGTGTCGACCGGCTGGATTATTCCAAGGGCCTGCCGCACCGCTTCGAAGCCTTCGGTCGCCTGATCGAGAAACATCCGGAGCACAAGCGGAAGATCCATTTCCTGCAGATCTGTCCGCGGT
>NZ_JBQVQG010000007.1:192484-230993 GCF_052439685.1 Reyranella sp. | reverse complement strand
GTCGCGCGAGGAGGTCGACGAATATCGTCGGCTGCGCACCGAACTCGACCGGCTGGCAGGTCGCATCAATGGCCGCTTCTCCGAGTTCGACTGGACGCCGCTGCGCTATTCGACCCGCGCGGCCCCACGCTCCACGCTGGCGGGGCTCTATCGCCTCGGCCGGATCGGCGTGGTGACGCCGCTGCGCGACGGCATGAATCTCGTCGCCAAGGAATTCGTGGCCGCGCAATCAGACGAGGATCCGGGCGTCCTGGTCCTGTCGCAGTTCGCGGGTGCCGCCCAGGACCTGACCGAAGCGCTGATCGTCAACCCGTTCGATCCCGATGCCATCGCCGATGCCATGCACGTCGCACTCACGATGCCGCTGTCGGAACGCCAGGAGCGCCAGAGCGTGCTCCGGGAAAAGGTGATGCGCACGACGGCCGAAGCCTACTGTCGGCGCTTCATCGAGGCCCTCGAAGCGCCAGGGATCGCGCGCGCGGCGTAGGCGCTAGGAGACCAGCCCGAACGCCGCCGGATAGACGACCAGACCGTCGTCGCCATCGAGGGCGTCGGGCACCAGTTCCAGCGCCATGAAAGACTCGCCCTCGAAGGGGCTGTCGAGGCCGCTCGCCAGTTCGGCCGAGAAGCCGAAGCGCGGATAGTAGTCGGGATGACCGAGGACCACGACGGCCTGCCATTCGCGGCGGCGCGCCAGTTCGAGCCCCGTTTCGACCAGGGCCGTGCCGATTCCCGACCTCTGGTATCCGGGATGAACGCACATCGGCGCGAGAGACAAGGTCGGCACGGCATCGTCGTCGATCATCGTTGTCAGCGCACTGAACAGGATGTGGCCGACGATGGCGCCGTCCGCGACCGCGACCAGCTCGACCGCGTCGATGAAGGCTTCGCGCAGCTCCTCGACCAGCCTGCCCTCGAACGGGCCACCGAAGGCCCGATCGTTGAGGCGACGGATCGCGTCGTCGTCAGCCGGTTCGCGCTCGCGGATCACCACATCGTGGCCGCTGCCCGGCCCGGCCATTCTCGATCGTAGGTTTCGCCGCCAACTCTCTCGTTGCTCAAGGCAGCCAGGATCTGGCCGGCGCTGGGCAGCGACTTCGGATCGACATGGCGCTCTGCATTCCAGAGTTCGGAGCGCACCAGCGCGCGGGCACACTGGAAGTACACGGCATCGACCTCGATCACGGCCACCGAACGCGGCGCCTTCTCCTCGACGGCGAAGGAGTCCAGAAGGTCCGGGGCAATGCTGAGATGGGCACGGCCGTTGACTCGCAACGTGTTGCCGACGCCGGGGATCATGAACAGCAGCGCGACGCGCGGATCGCGCACGATGTTGCGCAGCGAGTCGATGCGGTTGTTGCCGCGCCGGTCAGGCAGCATCAGGGTCTTCTCGTCATGGACCCGCACGAAGCCCGGCCTGTCGCCCCGCGGCGAACAGTCGAGACCTTCGGGACCGGACGTCGCCAGGGCCGCATAAGGCGATGCCTCGATGTAGGCACGATAGTGCGGCGTGATCCAGTTCGCTTCCTTGACTGTCGCCGCTTCGACCGGCCGGCCGTAAATGGCCTCGAGCTCGGCTTCCGTTCTCAGGATGTCGGACATGATGCTAGGCCCACTCCGCGGGAGAGGTGCCGAGGGGTTCGGCGGGACGGGCGTAATAGGCCGGGGTCTCGCCGAGCTGCACCACCGGCTTCAGGTGGCGCAGGCGGCCGAGTGGGCCGACGCTTTCGGTGAGAAGCGGCAGAAGCGTGGCCTCGGGCAGTTCGGCGGCGCCCTGCGCGGCGTCGACGGTGCCGAGGCTGGCGAGCCAGTGCGCGACCTGGACCAGCGAGACGCGCACCTGCCAGGAGCCGCCCTGCTCGACCCTGCGGGCCAACGCCACCAGGGCGCCTAGTGCCCCGAGATAGCCCGCGATGTAGTCGAGCGCCTGGACCGGCAGGTTGCGCGGCTTGTCCAACGCCCCCTGCGTGGCAGCAAGGCCGGTGACGTTCTGCACGATCGAGTCGAAGCCGCGGCGCGACGACCAGGGGCCTTCATGACCGTAGGCGCAGAGGCTGACGCAGACGATGCCGGGCCGCAGTGCCGCCACCTGCTCGGGTGAGAAGCCGCGCGCCGCCAAGGTGCCGGGGCGATAGCCCTGAGTGAAGATGTCGGCCTTCTTCAGGAGCGCCTTCATCGTCTCGACGCCGGCGGCTTCGCGCAGGTCGATCCAGGCGCAGCGCTTGCCGTGGCCGGTGTCCATCAGCAGTTCGGCCTGGTAGGGCAGGTGAGGGGCCGCGACGTGCAGCACGTCGGCGCCGTTCTCCGCCAGCACGCGGCCGCTTGTCGGTCCCGCCAGTACCCGCGTGAGGTCAAAGGCGCGCACGCCGGACAGTGGCCGGTCGCCGTGCGGCAGGGGCTCCGCGGGCGCCTCGCCGATCTTCACGATGTCGATCAGCGGCAGCTTCGCCACCGCGATGCCGTGCGGATGGGCGTTCCATTCATCGCGGCTGCGCGTCAGCCCACCGACGCAGCAGCCGTCGGCGATCGCCTGCTCGATCGCAAGCCCGTCCCACTTTGCGACGGCCGCGGCCAGCGCCTCGCGCGTATCGCCTTCGGCGCCGGCGATGCGCAGGGCACCGGCGCGATGGTGCGGATGGTTGGTGTGGATGAACATGTGCCGGCCATCGCGCGTCGGGTAGTGGCCGGACAACGGATCCCACGATACCGGACGCTCGCCGTTGCGCAGGACATAGGTGTTGGAGCGCAGCGACGCCGTGGCGGCGGCGAGGTCGACCGAGACCGGCTGAGGCCTGCCGGTCTTCAGCCGCCACAGGTCGGAGACCGCGAGCCCGACGGCGCCCAGGGCCGCGGCGCCGGCGGTTCCGACGCGCCACGGGGTCTGGAACACCGGATCGTCACCGCCGGTGAGGGTGAGCCGGTCGTCGGCGCGAGGGCTGCGTCCGAGCTGGCCCAGGATCGAATAGGCCAGGTCGGTATTCACTTGCCGTCCGCCATGATCTTGGTCAGCAAGGCCATGAACTCGTTCGGGCAGGTGATGTGCGGATTGTGGCTGGTGTCGAGTTCATGGCAGGTCCAGCCGGCTTCGCTGCGCGCCCGGTCTGCGAACTGGCGGAACGGATCGCCGGGACCGTTTCGGGTCGCATAGATGTAATCGCGGGGCGGCAGGGGCTCCTTCGACTCGAGCCTGATCTTCTGCTCGAAAGTCTTGATCGGCTGCGGCCGGCGACGCGGACTGGCCCAGGCCACGTCCTCGGGGGCGGTGTCCGGCGGCATCGGATTGACGGGCATCTTCCAGCCGTCGCCATCCCGCTCGGCACCCTTGCGCATATTGCCCTCGGCTTTCGGCCCGACCAGGTCGAACAGGCTCTGGCCGTCCTTGGGCGCGAAGGCGTCGATATACACGATGCGTGCAAGACGACTTCCGACCTTATCGGCGACGCCGGTCGCGACCATGCCGCCGTAGGAATGGCCCAGCAGGACGACATCGTTCAGGTCCTCGAACTCGATCTCCGAGACGATGTCCTGGATGTGGGTCGAGAGGTCGACGTCGGGCGTGGCGAGATGGGCGCGGGCGCCGAGGCCGGTATAGGTCGGGGCATAGAACTGGTGGCCAGCCTCCTGCAGCAGCGGCCGCATTTTCTTCCATGCCCAGGCTGCCGACCAGGCGCCGTGCGCCAGAACGATATTCGCCATTTCATTACCTCCCGCTGGCATACCAACTTTATCGATGCTACTACGACTTACTCTCAATGAGCAGCGAACCAACAATAGCACTTGGCGTCGCCCCCGTGGGTTTTCGTGGACGCATACAGGCCATCGCCGCGGGGCGTGTCGCCGCAGGGATGTCCGCGCCCGAACTCGAGCGCCGCCTGATCGAGCTGGGATTCGTCGAAGGCGCGGACGTCGAAGTCCTGCACCAGGGCCTGTTCGGCGGCGATCCCATCGCGGTGCGTGTCGCCCACACCACCATCGGCCTGCGCCGCCGCGAAGCGATGGCCATCCTCGTGAGCGTCGGAGCCGAACCGTGAGCGTCACCGCACCCACCGCCGCTCCGGTCGTCGCCCTGGTCGGCAATCCCAATTGCGGCAAGACCGCGCTGTTCAATGCGCTGACCGGCAGCCGGCAGAAGGTCGCCAACTATCCGGGCGTCACGGTCGAGAAGAAGGTCGGTCCGCTGACGACGCCCGCCGGACGCACGGTGCGCATCGTCGATCTGCCCGGCACCTATTCGCTGCGCGCACGCTCGCCCGACGAGGAGGTGACGCGCGACGTCGTCCTGGGACGGACCCAGAGCGACGTGATCCCGGACCTGATCGTCTGCGTGGCCGACGCCTCCAACCTGCGCCTGGCGCTTCGCCTCGTGCTCGAGCTGAAGCAGGTCGGCCGGCCGGTCATGCTGTCGCTCAACATGATGGACATCGCGCGCAAGCGCGGCATCGAGATCGACACCGAGAAGCTCGGGCGGGAACTGGGCCTGCCGGTCGTCAGTTCGGTTGCGGTGCGCCGCGGCGGCACCGACGCGCTACTGGCCGAGATCGACCGGCGGCTGGCCGCCGCGCAGGGCGCGACTGGAACCGTCTGGACCACGCCCGACGCCACGGCCCTGCGCCGCGCCCAGAAGGAGGCTGACCGGATCCTGGCCTCCGTGGTGAAGGGACAAGGCAAGCCCGACAGCCTGACGACGCGCCTCGATTCGGTGCTGCTGCACCCGGTGGCGGGGCTGGTCGTGCTGCTGGCCATTCTGTTCGTGATGTTCCAGGCCGTGTTCGCCTGGGCCGAACCCGGGATGGATGCGATCGAGGCCGGCTTCCACTTCCTCGGCGACCTCGTGGCCGGGCTGCCGCTGCCTGACCTGCTCAAGAGTTTCCTGAAGGACGGGCTGATCGGCGGCGTCGGCAGCGTGATCGTGTTCCTGCCGCAGATCGTGATCCTGTTCTTCTTCATCCTCGTTCTCGAGGATCTGGGTTACATGGCGCGTGCGGCCTTCCTGATGGACCGCATCATGGGCGGCGCCGGCCTGCATGGGCGCGCCTTCATCCCGCTCCTATCGTCCTTCGCCTGCGCCATTCCCGGCATCATGTCGACGCGCGTGATCGACGACCGGCGCGACCGCCTCACCACCATCCTGGTGGCGCCGCTGATGACCTGCTCGGCGCGCATCCCTGTCTACACGCTGATCATCGGCGCATTCATTCCCGACCGCGAGGTCTGGGGCTTCGTCGGCCTGCAGGGACTGGTGATGTTCGGCCTCTATACGCTGGGCATCGCCAGCGCGCTCGCGGTGTCGTTCGTGGTCAAGCGCGTGATCTGGCGGGGCAAGCCGGGCGAGCCTTTCATGCTCGAACTGCCGGACTACAAGATTCCGCAGGCAAAGAGCATCGCCATCGGCCTGTGGACCCGCGCCACGATCTTCCTGAAGCGCGCGGGCACCATCATCCTGTCGATGATGATCCTGATCTGGGTGCTGGCCTCCTTCCCGCAGCCGCCCGAGGGAGCGACCGAGCCGCCGATCAACTACAGCCTGGCCGCCCGGATCGGCACCGCGATCCAGCCCCTGACCGAGCCGCTGGGCTTCAACTGGCAGATCAACGTCGCGCTGATCCCCGGCATGGCCGCACGCGAGGTCGCGGTCGGCTCGCTCGGCACGATCTACGCGATCAGCGGCGGCGAGGAGGCCACCGACAAGATCGCGGCAGCGCTCAGCTCGCAATGGAGCCTGGCGACCGCGCTGGCCTTCCTCGCCTGGTACGTGTTCGCGCCGCAATGTGCCTCGACGCTGGCGGTCATCCGCCGCGAGACCGGCGGCTGGCGATGGCTGTGGGTCACTTTCTTCTACATGCTGGCGCTGGCGTACGTGGCGGCCTTTCTCACCTATCGCATCGCCGTGGCCTTCGGCGGAGGGTGACGATGGCTCAGGGGCCGAAGCCGCAGCGGCGCACGTTCCGCTACTGGCTGCAGCAGATCCATCTTTGGGTTGGTCTCATCCTGCTGCTGCCCCTGGTGATGATGGGCATCACCGGCGCCGTACTGGTCTATGCGCACGACATCGAGCATCTGTTCGGGCAGGGCGAGCCGCACGTGAAGACGGAAGGCGCGTGGCAGTCGGCGGGGCGGCTGATCGAAGCCGCCAAGGCTGCCAACAGCGAGCCTGGCCGCATCCCCATCGCGGTGCGCTGGCCCAACGAGGCGGGCCAGCCCGCCGCCGTGCGCCTGTCGCGTCCGGGCATGGCCGGCGAGCGGCCGCAGTTCCGGGGCGGCCCGCAAGGCGGGCCGGGCAACACGCCGCCGAAGCCGGGCCAGTCGGCACAGGGCCGCGTGCCGGCGCAAAGCCCGTTCGCCGGCAGCCTGCAGATCCTGATCGATCCGGTTTCGCTGCAGGTGCTCGAGACCCAGCAGGCGATGACCGGCTGGGTGCGCTTCTTCCACGACCTGCACGGCCATGTCTTCATCCCGGGCGGTCTCGGCCGCGAAATCGTGGGCTGGCTCGGCGTGGCGATGCTCGTGCTGGGCTGCTCCGGCCTCTATCTCTGGTGGCCCAAGCCCGGCCAGTGGAAGCAGGCCTTCTTGGTCCGCCGCAAGGCAAAGGGCCTGCGCCTGAACCGCGAGTTGCACGGCGCGGTCGGCATCTGGTCGCTGGTGATCTTCATGCTGGTGAACTTCACCGGTGTCTATCTCGCCTTCCCGCAGCAGATCTCGGCGGCGGTCAATCTCGTGTCGCCGAGCCGCGACATGCGGGCCGCCCTGTTCCAGGCCCGGGTCGAGCCGATGCGCGGGACGCCGGCCATGGGAGTCGACGAGGCGGTCGAGCTCGCGAAGGCGCGGGTGCCCGGCACACGCTTCCTGAATGCCTTCCTGCCGACCCGGCCCGACCAGGCACTGCGCGTCGGTCTGGTGCGGCCCGACCATCAGGAGGGCGCGCCCATCGTCACGGTGATCGTCGATCCCTATCGCAGGACCGTGGTCGACGTGTTCGATCCGCAGGCCATGTCGGCCGGCGAGACGGTGATCGCCTGGCAGCGCGCCCTGCACTACGGTATCGGGCTGGGCGGAGCCTACAAGTTCCTGGTCTTCGTCTCGGGCGTGATCATCCCGATCTTCGCCGTCACCGGCTTCCTGATGTGGTGGATCAAGCGCCGCAACCGCCGGGCGGGCGAACGGGCCCGGCAGGCCATCCTGCAAGGGGCCGGCCAAGCCGCGGAATAGAGCGGCGTCCCGCCCTCACCCGCGCCGCGTTCACCAGGACGGCAGCGGCCCCTTGAAGATGAAGAAGGCGCCGCCGCAGATCATCGCGAAGCCCACGAGATGGTTCGAGGTGATGCGTTCGCCGAGATAGAGCACCGAGAAGGCGGCGAACACGGTGAGCGTGATCACCTCCTGCATGGTCTTGAGTTCGGCCGCCGAGTAGACCTCATGCCCATACCGGTTGGCCGGAACGGCGAAACAGTATTCGACGAAGGCGATGCCCCAGCTTGCCACCACCACCAGCCACAGCGGCTTGTCGGTGAACTTGAGATGTCCGTACCAGGCGAACGTCATGAAGACGTTGGAGACCAGCAACAGGACAATCGGCGCGACGGCAGGCGGCAAGAGGGACATAGGTCTGGCTACTCCGGTTTGATCTGCAGCTTCTTGATGAGCGGGACGACCGTCCGGTCCTCCGCCTCGAACATCGCCGCGGTCTCCTGCGGCGTGGTCGGATAAGCCTCGGCCGTAAGTTCGGCGAAGCGGGCGACGACCGCGGGATCCTTGAGCACCTTGACCATCGCCTCGTTGATCTTCGCGACCACGTCGGGCGGCATCTTGGCGGGCCCGAACAGGCCGGTGAAGGTCGCGAAGGTGAAATTCTCGAGACCCTTCACGCCACTTTCCTTCATGGTCGGCACGTCGGGAAGCTGGGGCACGCGCTTGTCGGACGAGACGGCGATGGCACGCAGCTTGCCGGATTTGATGTTGCCGATGGCCGCGTTGAGCTGGTCGACCTGGGCCGGCACCTGGCCCGCCATCACGTCGATCATGGCGGCGCCCGACCCCTTGTAGTGCACGGACGTGTACTTGGTGCCGGTGGCTTCGGCGATCAGCTCCACGGCGAGGTGGTTGGTGGTGCCGAGGCCTGAATCGGCCACCGCGAACTGGCCATCCTTCCCGAGGGCGATGAAGTCGGCCATCGTCTTGATCGGTGAGTTCGCCGGCACGACGAGCACGGCCGGCACACGCTGGATGTGCGTGATCGGCGTGAAGGCCGTACGCCAGTCATAGGGCGCGTTGCCGTAGATGGCCGGGACTGCGACCAGCGAATTGGCCGAGACCAGCAGGCTGGTGCCGTCCGGGGCCGAGCGGGCCACGACATCGCTGCCGATCATCCCGCTGGCGCCGGCCTTGTTCTCGACGATGACGCTGACTCCCAGCACCTCGCGCAGCTTGTCGGCGATGATGCGCGCGGTGACGTCGATGTTTCCGCCCGGCGCATAGGGCGCCATGATCTTGATGGGTTTGTCGAAGGTTTGGGCGAAGGCCGTCGCCGGCCCGAGGGCGAGCCCGAAAAGGGCCGTCAGAACTGCTATCAGACGCATGGAATCCTCCCGTTCGTATTTGGGAGGAACCTAGAAGAACGACTATGGCGGCGCAAAGGCCTGCTTCCTGTGCTGCCCGCGTGGCGGCTCTCAGAGGGCCGGCGGCCGGTGCTGTGCCCAGGGCCGTGCGGCTTCGAGCAGGGCGCCCATCCGCAGCACGTCGGTCTCCGCGCCCCACTTGCCCACGACCTGCACCGAGGTCGGCAGCCCGTCGGCGCCGAAGCCCGACGGATAGGCGCAGGCGGGATGGCCGGTGAGGTTGAACGGGTACTGGTAGGAGGTCCAGCCCTGGCGGGTGATGCCGCACTTCACGCCGTCGATCACGACCTCGTCGTTGGCTGCGTCGTGCGTCACGTCGAGCGCCGTGCGTGCGTTGGTCGGCATCACCAGGAAGTCGTAGCGCTCGAACAGCGACTGGATCTTGCGGAAAAGGGTCGTGCGCGCGAACTGCGCGTTGCGGAAATCGGCCAGGGTGAACTTGGCGCCGCGTTCCATGAATGCCAGGGTCACCGGATCCATCTGGTTCTGCCATTTCGGCAGGTATTGGGCGCAGAAAACGGCGAAATTCGCCTGGTAGAGCACGCGGCCCTCGTACTCGATCCAGTCGATCTTCTCGGTGACCTCCTCGACCGCGGCCCCCATCGCTTCCCAGGCGGCGAGCGAGGCGCGCGTGTTGGTGCGCACGTCGGCGGCCACGCGCGGATTGGCGGTGAGTTCGATATAACCGATTCGCACGGCCGCAAGGTCGGCGCCCGCCAGCTTCGGCGACAGCGGCTTCTGCGCGCTGCCCGACAGGGTCCACGGATCCTTGTCGCTGGGGCCGACCAGCACCGAATGCATGATCGCGGCATCAGTGACGGAGCGCGCCAGCGGGCCGGCGTAGATGTTGTTGCCGTAGGCATCGCGCGTCGTGTCGTAGGGCACGGCGCCCAGCGTGGGCTTGAGGCCGACCAGCCCCGAGCAGGAAGCGGGACCGCGCACCGAGCCGGCGCCGTCGGTGCCGAGCGACAGGGGGCCGAGCCCGGCCGCCACCGCCGCCGCGCCGCCGCCGCTCGAGCCGCCCGGCGTGCGCTCGAGATTCCACGGGTTGCGCGTAATGCCGAACGGGCCGTCGGTCAGGCCCTTCACCCCGAACTCGGGAGTCGTGGCCTTGGCGAAGATGACGGCGCCGGCCTTGCGCAGGCGCTGCACCAGCAGATCGTCTGCGGTCGCCGGACCGTTGCCTTCGAAGATTGCCGAGCCATGGCGCGTCGGCACGCCTTCGACGTCGACGAGGTCCTTCACGCTGATCGGAACGCCGTGCAGCGGGCCCAGCACTTCACCCCGTGTGACGGCTTCCTCGGCCTTCTGCGCGTTGCGCCTGGCCTGGTCGACCATGACCTCGCGGAAGCAGTTGATCCTGGGGTTGGCGCGCTCGGCGGCCTTCAGGACGGCATCGAGATATTCGACGGGCGAAAGCTTCTTCGCACGGATGAGGGCGGCCGCCTGGACGGCCGGGGTGAAGAGAAGATCTGGGTCGGTCATGGCCGGCACACTAGCCCAACCTCGACACGGTCTGCACGCTGCGCTACGCCCGCTGGCGATGTTCTCCCTTCCCGTAATGGCGGCACTCGCGGTCGTGGCCGTCGTGACCTCGTTCGTCTCCGGCATCTTCGGCATGGCGGGCGGGATGCTGCTGATCGGCTTCCTGCTGGTCCTGCTGCCGGTGCCGGTCGCGATGGTGTTCCATGGCGTCATCCAGATCGCCGCCAATGGCTGGCGGGCCTGGCTGTGGCGCCATCACGTGAACTGGAACGTCGTGCTGCAGTTCGGCGCCGGCGCCGGCTCCTCGCTGATCGTCTTCTCCTTCTTCGACTTCGTGCCCGACAAGGCGCTGGTGCTGATGGCCGTCGGGTTGACGCCGTTCATCGCGCTCGCGGTGCCGCAGCGCATTGCGCCCAACATCGAGCGCGGCGGGCAGGCCTTCCTGGCCGGCGCGATCGGCGGCGCCATCCAGCTCGTCTCGGGCGTGACCGGTCCGCTGCTCGACATCTTCTATGTCCGCACGGGCATGACGCGACAGGTCAACGTGGCGACCAAGGCGGCGGCCCAGGTGCTCGGGCACCTGACCAAGGTCCTCTATTTTGCGATGGTGATCGAAGGTCCGGCTGGCCGCGACCTCGAGCAGTGGCTGGTCATGGGCTACGCCGCGGTCTTCGCCGTGATCGGCACCACCTTGTCGCGCAGCTTCCTCGACCGCATGTCGGACAAGCAGTTCTATCACTGGACGCGCCGCGTGATCCTGGCGCTCGGCGCGGTGTACATAGGGCAGGGACTCTGGCTGATGGTGACGCGATGAGTGACGTGAAGGATCAGGTCCGGGCCTTGCTCGACCGGCTGCCGGACGATTGCACCTTTGCCGACGTGCAGCGCGCCCTCGCGGTCATGGTGTGGCCCAAGCGCGACGACGGCAGCCTCGAGCCGCCCAAGCGCCTGGACCCGGAAGAAGTGAAGCGCCGCCTGCGCGACTGGATGAAATCGGAGGGAGAAAAATGAAGGACCGCGTCTCGATCGACCTCAAGGACGGTGTCGCCGACGTCCGCCTGATCCGCGCCGACAAGATGAACGCGCTCGATCCGGCGATGTTCGAAGGCATCATCGAGGCGGGTGCCAAGCTCGCCACCATGCCGGGCCTGCGTTGCGTGGTGCTGTCGGGTGAGGGCAAGGCCTTCTGTGCCGGCCTCGACATGGGCAGCTTCGCCGCCATGAAGGCGGCCGAAGACCAGGGGGGCGACGCGGTGCCGGGCGTGCGCGACCTCACGAAACGCACCCACGGTATCGCCAACCGGCCGCAGCAATGCGCCTGGCTGTGGCGCGAACTGCCGGTGCCGGTGATCGCTGCCGTCCATGGCGTGGCGTTCGGCGGCGGCTTCCAGATCGCGCTGGGGCCGGACATCCGCTACGCCACCGCCGATGCACGCTTCTCGGTGATGGAGATCAAGTGGGGCCTCGTGCCCGACCTCGCCGGCACGCAGCTCATGCGCCATCTCGCGCGCGAGGATGTCGTGCGGGAACTCACCTATACCGGCCGCATCTTCAACGGCGTCGAGGCACGCGAGATGGGCTTCGTGACGAAGGTGGTGGAGGACCCGCGCGCCGCGGCACTGGAGACGGCGCGTGAGATCGCCGCCAAGAGCCCCGACGCGATCCGCGCCAACAAGCGGCTGCTCAACGCCGCCGTGGCGACCGATGCGGCGTCCGGCCTGATGATGGAGTCGGTCGAGCAGCAGAAGCTGATCGGCTCGCCCAACCAGCTCGAAGCCATCATGTCCAACCTGCAGAATCGTGCCGCGAACTACAGGGATTGAGCAAGAGACTCTAAGAACAAGAAAGACCCGTCGCCTCGACCGGAGCCGGTCGTGGCGACGGGGTTTGCTCTTTGTATTGGCTGCGGGTGAGCGTCCCGCCCTGCTTCTACCGCCCCTGGAACACCGGCTTGCGCTTTTCGACGAAGGACGCGACCGCTTCCTTGTGATCGGCGGTGCGCGACGACTGGACCAGGCGCTCGGCCTCGCGATAGTGCGCGTCCGAGTAAGTGATGTGCAGGGCCTCGTCGAGATTGTCCTTCATGTGGCGCAGCGCGATCCTCGGGCCCTCGGCCAGCGACTTGGCGAAGGCGAAAGCCTCATCCTGCAGCCTGGCGTCGTCGACCACGCGGTTCACCAGACCGATCTGCTCGCAGCGCTCGGCGCCGACTTTCTCGGAGGTGAACATCAGCTCGCGCGCCCGCATCGGGCCCACGGTGCGGGTCAGCAGCCAGGAGATGCCGTAGTCGCCCGACAGGCCGATCTTGGCGTAGCCGGTGGTGCAGAAGGCCGACTTCGCCGCGATGCGGATGTCGCAGGCGAGCGCAATGGCCAGGCCCGCGCCGGCCGCGGCGCCGGGGAGCGCGGCGATGGTGGGCTTGCGCACGGCGACCAGCGCGCCCGTCAAATGTGTCTGGCGCCAGCGCAGGTCGGCCAGCCGCTCCTCGTAGCTCATCTGGCCGCGCGGCCCACGGCCGCCCATGCCCTTGACGTCGCCGCCGCTGCAGAAGGCGGTGCCGGCGCCGGTGATCAGCAGAGCGCCCACGGCATCGTCGTCGCCGCGCGCCTTGATCTGGTTGCGCAGCGCCTCGGTGAGATCGGGCGACATCGCATTGCGCGCCTCGGGGCGGTTCAGCGTGATCAGCGCGACGCCGTCGCGGACGCTGCACAAGAGTTCGGTTGTGCCGGTATCGATTTCCATGGGACGTTCTCCTTGTCATGACATTCCCGGTCACCGAACACACCGTCAAGACCGCCCGCCACACGACGGGCTTTCTCGCCTGCGGAGCGAAAGACGCGCCGCTGCTGATCTTCGTCCATGGCTGGCCCGAACTGTCGCTGTCGTGGCGGCACCAGCTTCCGGCCTTTGCCGCCTTGGGCTTCCGCTGCATCGCGCCCGACATGCGCGGCTACGGTCGCTCCAGCACCTACACGCGGCACCGGGATTTCGCGCAGGAAGAAATCGTGGCCGACATGGTCGAGCTGCTGGCGGCACTCGGCCGCGACAAGGCCGTGTGGATCGGCCACGACTGGGGCAGCCCGGTCGTCTGGAACATGGCGGCGCACCATCCCGACAAGGTCGTGGGCGTGGCCAGCCTGTGCGTGCCCTATCTCCCCACCGGCTTCACGCTCGACACCGTCGTGCCGCTGGTCGACCGCGCGCTCTATCCCGAGGCGCAGTTCCCGGCCGGCCAGTGGGATTACCAGTTCTTCTACGAAGAGAGCTTCGACAAGGCCTGTGCGGGGTTCGACGCCAACCCGCTCAACGTGGTGAAGGCGCTGTTCCGCAAGGGCGACTCGGCGCGGGTCGGCAAGCCGGCGCCAACTTCGATGGTGCGCCGCGCCGGCGGCTGGTTCGGTGGCGGCGCCTGCCCCGACGTGCCGCGCGATCCCGACGTACTGACCGAGCAGGACATGGAGGCCTATGCCGCCGCGCTGACACGGAACGGCTTCTTCGGCCCCGACTCCTGGTATATGAACCACAAGGCCAACGGCGAATATGCCAAGCGTGCCCCTGACGGCGGCAAGCTCGTCATGCCCGTCCTGTTCCTGCACGGCGCCCATGACACGACCTGTGAGACGATGACCTCGAAGCTCGCCGAACCGATGCGGCAAAGCTGCGCCGATCTTACCGAAGTCGTCGTGCCGTCCGGCCACTGGATGGCGCAGGAGAGACCGATCGACGTGAACGCGGCTCTTGCGAAGTGGCTGGCGACGAAGCTCAGTGCCTACTGGACTTAGGTCACGACGCGCTCTTGGCCCTCAACGCCGCAAGCCGTTCGAGGCTCTCCGCCGGCCAGAGTTCGTTGCGGTCGTAGTATTCTTCGACAGCCGGTACGCCGGCGGGCAGGGCGACCCAGGGCTGCTTGCTCGTGGTGAAGATATGGATGTCGGGAGGCAGCCGGTCAGGTTCGTCGAGCGTGCCGACGCGCACGAAGCGGACAGTCGGTCCGGCGCCGGCATAGTTGCTCCACACCGCGATGCGGCATTTCGGGCAGCGCGCGATCTTCTGGCCCTTGCCACTGAGCGTCGGCGTGTCGATCACTTCGACCTCGCCACCCAGCCTCTCGACCCTGTGGGCCTCGATCATCGCGTTCATCGCGAACGCCGTCCCTGAATCGCGCTGGCACCAGCGGCAGTGGCAGCAATGCACGAACAGCGGCTTCGCGGTGAGGCGGTAGCGCACGTTGCGGCAGGTGCAGCCGCCTTCGTGCATCTCTGTCTTGCTGGTCATCGCCTTCGTCTCCCGGCTAAGGTCCGCGCCTGAAATCATCTGGGCGGAGAGTAGACATGGCCGGACGGCTGCAAGGCAAGGTGGCGGTGGTGACCGGGGCGGCGCCGCGCGGTGAGGGCGTGGGCAACGGCATGGCGACGGCACTGCTGTTCGCCAAGGAAGGCGCTAGGGTCGTGCTGGTCAATCGCAGTGCCGAGCGTGCCGAGAAGCTCGCCGAACAGATCAAGAGCGAGGGCGGCGAGGCGTCGGTCTTCGCGGGCGATGTGGCCAAGCTCGACGAGGCCGAGGCGATGGCCGACTTCGCGATGAAGAAATATGGCCGCCTCGACATCCTGCACAACAATGTCGGCATCGGTGGCCCGGGCACGCCGGAGACTGTGACGCTCGAGACCTGGAACAAGGTGCTCGAAGCCAACCTCACGACGACGATGCTGTGCACCAAGTCGTGCCTGCCGCGCATGAAGGAAGGCGGCGGCGGGTCGATCATCATGGTGTCGTCGATCGCCGGGGCGGTCGGGCTGATGGGCAGCGCCGGGGCGGTGGCTTACGCGACGGCCAAGGCGGGCCTGCACGGCTTCACGATGTCGGTCGCGGCCGACTATGCGACGCAGAACATCCGCGCCAACTGCATCATTGTGGGCTCGGTGCACACGCCGATGGTGGCGCATCTCGGCGCCGAGGCGCGCGACCGGCGCAAGAAGATGGTGCCGATGCAGGTCGAGGGCACGGCCTGGGACATCGCCCACGGCGCGGTCTATCTCGCCTCCGACGAATCGCGCTGGGTGACCGGCGTGATGCTGCCAATCGACGGCGGCCTCGTCGCGCTCCGGGCGTGGCCGCGATGATCCGGCTGCTGGTCGCGCTCCTCGCTGCGGTCGTCGCGATGCCGGCCGCGGGCTCTGCGCAGAGCCAGATGGACCTCAACCAGCAGGTGGGTACGGCGTTGCAGGATGCCGACCGGCAGCTCAACGCCGCCTACACGAAGCTGCGGACGCGCCTCGGACCCGAGAGCCGCGCCCGCCTGCAGGCGGCCGAAGAGGCGTGGATCCGCTTCCGCGACAAGGAATGTGAATTCATCGGTGCACCGACGACCGGTGGTTCGATCCACGGGATGATCGTCGCCCAATGCCAGGCGCGCCTCACCCTCGTGCGGGTGAAGGATCTGGAAGCCCAGCTCAACTGCCAGGAAGGCGATCTCTCCTGCGTCAGGAACTAGGGCGACGCCGTTCGTGGTGCCAGGTGTAGAGGCCTGACGCCACGATCACGGCGGCGCCGGCCAGGGTCCAGTGGTCGGGAATGTCGCCGAATACGATCGCCCCCAGGATGCTGACGAACACCAGCAGCATGTAGCTATAAGGCTGGACGGCGCCCGCCTCGGCATAGTCGAGCGCCTTGATCAGCGAGTAATGTGCCAGCGCGCCCAGCGAAGCGATGGCAAACAGCAGTGCCCAGCCTTTGGCGTCCGGCCAGACCCATTGCCATGGCCCGAACAGCGTCGTGGCACCGAACGCCACGAAGGCCGACCAGACGAGCGTGGTGTCGGGCGTGTCGGTGCGTGAGCAGAGGCGGACCAGGATCTGATAGCCGCCCCACAGGATGGCGCCGGCCAGGGGCAGCAGGAGCGGCCAGTCGAGTACGCGAAAGCCTGGCCGCACGATCAGCAGCACCCCGACGAAGCCCGCCCCGACGGCCGCCCAGCGTGCCGCCCCCGCGCGCTCGCCGAGGAACAGGACACCGAGTGCGATCACGATCAGCGGCGAGGTGGCGGCGACGGCGTGAGTGTCGGCCAGCGGCAGATAACGAAAGGCCAGCACGAACACCGCGCTCTCGATCACCGCGAGCAGGGCGCGGCCGAACTGTAGCCACGGCCGGCTGGAGCGCGCGGCCGCCCGCAATCCACGCCGCCGCACGATCAGCCAGGCGAACAGGCAGAAGACGGCATAGCGAACCCACATCATCTGGCCGACCGAATAGTCGGCCACCATCCACTTGGTGATCGTGTCCATGCTGGCGAAACCCAGCATGGCGAGCATGGTGAAGACAGCCCCGCGGGACGTGTTGCTGCGGCCGGTAGCGGCCGCTTGCGGCGTCATTCGGCGGCGGCCGCGCGCTGCGCCGGCGGGCGGAAGGCGGGTATCACGCGCTCGGCGAAGAGCTTCAGGCTCTGCATCGTCTTTTCGCGTCCATAGTAGGGCGGGTAGTGCAGCAGAAGCGAGGTCATGCCGGTGCGCGCCTGCATCTCGCGTAGACGCGCGATCACCGTCTCGGCCGAGCCGTGCAGCAGCGTGGTGTTCAGCAGCTCGTCGTAGCTGAGCTGGTTGCCTTTTTCCGAGACCGATCCGAGATAGCCCGCGGTGCCGGTGCCACCGAAATGTGCGATGTGGCGGACGATCGCCTCCTCGGTCTCGGCGCGCGCCTGCGCATCGGTGTCGGCGATGTAGACCCAGCGCGCGATGTCGATCTGGCCGGCGCCGGGATTTTTGACGCGCTCGGCCGAGGCCGTCGCGAGTTCGCGCTTGTAGAGAGCGGTCTGGGCCGCCAGCGTCTCGATGCCCGGCAGGGTCGACAGCATCAGGCCGAAGCCGTTGCGGCCGCAATAGCCGATCGAGCGGTCGGTGCCGCCCGCCATGTAGAGCGGCGGATGCGGCATCTGCACGGGCTGCGGCAGCATCTCGTAGGGCTCTGCGACGGTGCCGCTGAAATACTTGCCCTTGTGGTCGTAGCGATGGCGATGGAAGGCGTCGAACATCAGGCCGACCGCTTCCTCGACCATGTCGCGGCGCCCTTCGAAGTCCTTGCCCAGGCCTACGAACTCGTAGGGTCGATAGCCCGAGCCGATGCCCAGCATGACCCGGCCGTTCGACAGGATGTCGACGAAGTTGGCGTTCTCGACGACGCGGATCGGATCGTAGAGCGGCAAGGTAATCACGCCGGAAGCCAGCTTGATGCGGCTGGTCTTCGCGGCGAGGTAGGCCATGTAGGCGAAGCAGTCCGGCATGATGCCGTAGCTGGTCGAGAAATGGTGCTCGGCGATCCAGGCCGTGTCGTAGCCCAGCCGTTCCGCCTCGATGATCTCCTCCGTCGTGCGCGCATGCACGGCGCGGTGCGGATAAGGCTCTTCCTTCGGATTGGCGTGCGAGGTGAAGAGGATGCCGAATTCCATGCCGTTTTCCTCCAGATTCATTCGTGTTTGCGGCAGTATTCTTCACCACCTTGGCGGCGTTTTCGACCTCGTGCGTACCCCATGTATCGCTCTGCACGGGCTTGCAGAGGGCGGGCTCGGTGCGAGGGCCACCGGAATCCCAGCAATCCGCTTGACTCCGCTGCGCTGCAGCATCATATACGCGCCAGCCCGCAACGCTCGTGGGCTTCCAAGATTTCTCGCGATCGCGCGACGCGCCCCATGGTTTTTGACGGCGCCTCATCCCGAGACAATCCCCAAAGACAAGAGCCGTCCCAGCCGCGCGCGGGAACGGGCCTAACGCCGCCACAGATGTGCGTGCCCGGATGGCATGCCGGCGGCAAGTAAGGATTTTCAGTGAGTGAAGTTACGTTTGCGGACCTCGGTCTGGCCGAGCCGCTGCTGCGTGCATTGAACGCGGCGAATTACACGGTACCGACGCCGATCCAGGCGCGCACGATTCCGGCCCTGCTGCAGGGCCGTGATGTGCTGGGCATCGCCCAGACCGGCACCGGCAAGACGGCGGCGTTCGCGCTGCCCGTGCTGCAGCATCTCTCCGAGTCGAAGGAGCGCGCCCTCCCCAAGAGCCCGCGCGCCCTCGTGCTGGCGCCGACCCGCGAACTGGCGGTCCAGATCGCCCGCAGCTTCGACACCTACGGTCGCGGCCTCGGCCTGCGCCTCTGCACCGTCGTCGGCGGTCTGGGCTATGGTCGCCAGATCGAGACCCTGTCGCGTGGCGTCGACATCCTGATCGCCACGCCCGGCCGTCTGCTCGACCTCGTCGAGCGCGGCAACGTGAAGCTCGGACAGGTCAGCTTCTTCGTCCTCGACGAAGCTGATCGCATGTTCGACATGGGCTTCATCCGCGACGTGCGCCGCATCGCGGCGTCGGTCTCGAAGAACCGGCAGACCCTGCTGTTCTCGGCCACCATGCCGAACGATATTGCCAAGCTTTCCTCGGAGATCCTCAAGAATCCCGAGAAGGTCGAGATCGCGCCGCAGGGCCGCACGGTCGAGCGGATCGACCAGCGCGTCTACTTCGTGAACTCGGCCAACAAGCGCACCCTGCTCAACCATCTTCTGTCCGACGAGGCCCTCGAGCGGGTCATCATCTTCACGCGCACCAAGCGCGGCGCCAACCGCGTCGCCGAGGCGCTGGAGGACCGCGGTGTCCGCTCCGAGGCGATCCACGGCAACAAGTCGCAGAACGCCCGCCAGAAGGCGCTCGACAACTTCGCTCGCGGCAAGGCCCGCGTCCTGGTCGCGACCGATCTCGCCTCGCGCGGCATCGACGTGCAGGGCGTGACCCACGTCATCAACTTCGAGCTGCCGGCCGATGCCGAGAGCTACGTCCATCGCATCGGCCGCACCGCGCGCGCCGGCGCCTCGGGCATCGCGATCTCGTTCTGCGACGGCAGCGAGCGCGGCCAGCTCAAGGGCATCGAGCGTCTGACCAACCAGCGTATCCCGGTCGTTCCGACGCCGGCCAACGAGGACATGCCGCCGGCCCCGCCGATGCGTGCCCGCAGCGAAGACGACGATCGCGAACGCGACGAGCGTCCCCGCGAGGGCCGTGGTGGTCCGCGTGGCGGCGGCCGTCCGGGTGGCGGTGGTCGTCCCGGCGGTCATCGCTCGTTCGGCGACCGCGCCAATCACGATCGTTCGCGCGGCGACCGCCCGCCGGCGCATGCCGACAGCCAGTTCCGCGGTGGCGACTTCCGCGATGCTCCGCAGGGTGATCGCCCGCACGGTGATCGTCCGCAGGGCGACCGTCCCTACGGCGACCGCCCGCGTAATCCGCGCCCGCAGGGTGATCGCCCGTTCGGTGACCGCCCGCGGGGAGATCGTCCTCACGGCGACCGTCCGCAAGGGGATCGTCCGCAGGGCGACCGCTTCGATCGCGCGCAAGGCGATCGTCCCCAGGCCGATCGTCCGCACGGCGATCGTCCCCATGGTGACCGCCCGCGCTCGTTCGGCGATCGTTCGAATCACAATGGTGGCGGCGGCCAGTATGCGCCCCGTCCGCACGGCGACCGTCCCCACGGTGACCGGCCGCAAGGCGATCGCCCGGCCGGCGATCGTCCGCAGGGTCCGCGTCCCCAGTGGAAGGGCCGTCGCTTCGGCGGTGGAGGCGGCGGCGGTGGTGGCCGCGGTCGAGGCCGCGCTGCCTAGCTAGAGAATTCCTTCCTCGCGGAAGATTTCCAGACATTTAGAAAGAGCGCGCTCATATCGGGCGCGCTCTTTCGCTATCGAGGCATCGTCCCAGTCGAAGAAGCCGCCCTTGGTCTTGAAGCCGATGCGGCCCTGGTCGACGTTGCGCTGAAGCACCGGCGGCGGGCCGTCGGCGTTGCTGAGATCGGGCCAGATGATCTTGGCGACGGCGCAGGTGGTGTCCCAGCCCGAATGCTCCTTCTGCGTGATCGGACCGGCCGCAGCGTAGCGGAAGCCGAAGGAGAGACGCACGGTCGCGTCGATGTCCTCGGGCGAGGCGACGCCTTCTTCGATCAGCCACAGGGCCTCACGCATCAGCGCGCCCTGGATGCGGTTGCCCAGGAAGCCGATCACGTCCTTCTTCACCTGGACGGGCCGCTTGCCCAGTTCGCTCATGATGGCGCCAACCTTCTCGGCCAGCGTCACATCGGTGTGAACGGAGCGCACGACCTCGACCAGCGGGATGAGGTGGGCCGGCATGAAGAAGTGCAGCCCCATCATGCGGTCCTGGCTCGCCAGGCCCTTGCCGATCTCGCTGATCGGGAAGCTCGACGAGTTGGAGGTGAGCGGCACGCCGGGACGCGACAGGCGCTCCAGGTCGGCGAAGATCTGCCGCTTCAGTTCCAGATCCTCGGTGACCGTTTCGACGACGATGTCGATCTTCGACCAGGGTGCCTCCTCGAGCGTCGCGTAGGTCGCGAGGCCCGAGACGCCGTCCGCCTTTCCCATGGCCTGCAGTGCGCGGGATGTCGCCGCAGGCAGCCCGTCGCGGGTCGAGGCGGAGCGCGACACGACGTCCACCTTCCATCCACCGCCCAGGAACATGGCGATGATTCCGACGCCCATCGTGCCTCCGCCCAGCACCAGGGCGTGTCGTTCGCTTTGCGGCATTCCTCTTCCTCCCGTATCGACGCGTGACCCCTGCCGGGGCAGTATCCCGGCCAAGTTAACCGGATTTTCAACGCGGGAGAAAACACATGAGCAGCACCTTCAAGGATATCGGGATCAGCACCGACGGCGCCGTCGGAATCGTCGAGATTCAGCGGCCGCCGCACAACTTCTTCGACAACTCGCTGATCAACCAGATCGCCGATGCCTTCGAGGCCTTCGACCGCGACGACAAGATTCGCGCCTATGTGCTGTGCGCCCAGGGCAAGTCGTTCTGCGCCGGCGCCGATTTCGCCAACCGTCCGCAGACCGGCGCGGCCGAGAGCGGCAAGCATCTCTACAAGGAAGCGACCCGCCTGTTCCGCTCGAAGAAGCCGAGCGTCGCGGCCGTGCAGGGCCCGGCGATCGGCGGCGGCCTCGGCCTCGCGCTGATGCCGGACTTCCGCGTCGCTGCGCCGGAAGCGCGCTTCGCTGCCAACTTCACCCGTCTCGGTTTCCATCCGGGCTTCTCGCTCACCTTCACCCTGCCGCGCCTGATCGGCCAGCAGAAGGCGAACCTGATGTTCCTCACCGGCCGTCGCATCGGCGGCGAGCAGGCGGTGGAGTGGGGCATGGCCGACGTGCTGGCGCCGCTCGCCGACGTGCGCAAGGAAGCGATCAAGCTCGCGCAGGAGATCGCCGAGTCGGCACCTCTCGCGGTGATGTCGACGCGCGAGACGATGCGCCGTGGCTTCGCCGACGGGGCGGAAATCGCCACCGAGCGCGAGCTCACCGAGCAGGACTGGACGCGCAAGACCGAGGACTTCAAGGAAGGCGTCAAGTCGTACGCCGAGAAGCGCCCCGGCAACTGGAAGAACCGCTAAGGGAGCGTTCCATGGCTCAGGTCTCGGGTAAGGTTGCCATCGTCACGGGCGGTGCTTCCGGCATCGGCGAGGCCTGTGCCGAAACGCTGGCGCGCGAAGGCACGTCGGTTCTCATCACGGATATCGACGACACCCTGGGGAAGGGTGTCGTCGAGCGCATCACGAAAGCGGGCGGCAAGGCGCACTATGTCCGTCATGACGTGCGCGACGAGGCGGCATGGCCCGGCATCGTCGCCGAGGCCGAGAAGCGCTTCGGTCGCCTCGACATCATGGTGGCCAATGCCGGCATCGGCATCATGTCGCCGATCGCCACCATGACGCTGGCCGACTGGCAGCGTCAGCAGGCCATCAATCTCGACGGCGTGTTCCTCTCGATCAAGCACTCGATCCCGGCGATGAAGCGGGTGGGTGGCGGCTCGATCGTGCTGATGTCGTCGGTGGCGGGCCTGCGCGGTGCGCCAGGCCTCGCGGCCTATTCGGCGACCAAGGGCGGCGTGCGCCTGCTCGCCAAGTCGGTGGCGCTCGAACACGCGGCCGACAACATCCGCTGCAATTCGGTGCATCCCGGTATCATCGCCACGCCGATCTGGGAGAAGATCCCGACCGGCGCCGAGGGCAATCGCCGCAACGCGCCGATCGATCCACGCGAGCGCGCCGCGGCTTCTGTGCCATTGCCGCGGGTCGGCGAGGCGCAGGACATCGCCAATGGCGTGCTCTTCCTGTGCAGCGACGCGTCGAACTACGTCACCGGCCAGGAGCTGGTGATCGACGGCGGCATGACGGCCGGCGGCCGGCCCTCGCGACCGCAGCAGTAGTCGTCTCATGGGTGACGCCGCGCGGCTCTGGATCGTCGTTGCCGCTTTGAGCGGCGCGATCTCCGTCATCGTGGGCGCCTTCGCGGCGCACGGTCTGGACCTGCGCACCGAAGCCGGTCTGAAGGCGCGCGACTGGCTGCAGACCGGCAGTCACTATCAGATGGTCCATGCGCTCGCGATGCTGGGCGTGTGCGCGCTGGCCGGCGCTGAACACCTGAATGTGCGACTGGCCATTGTCGCCCTGTGGCTGTTCCTCGTCGGCAGCGTCCTGTTCCCCGGCGCGCTTTATTCCCTGTCGTTCGGCGGCCCGCGATGGTTCGGCGCAGTGGCGCCGGTCGGCGGTCTCGCCTTCATCGCGGGCTGGGTGTTCCTGGCGATCGCCGCGCTCAAGCGGCCCATCGGCTGATCTCAGGAAAGTTGTTCGTCTAATAGCTTGAGCGCCTCGGCGGCGAAGGCGCGCATGTTGGCGACGCGATCGTCGGAGCCGGTGCGCAAGGTGCGCGCGACGCTTCCGTGGGGACCGACGACCGCGACGCAGGTGTGTCCCGCGGGATCGCCATAGGAATTGCCGGTCGGGCCCGAGGCGCCGGTCTCGGCGAGGCCCCAGGTCGTCTTGAGGCGAGCGCGGACATGCTCGGCGGCGAGCAGCGCCCATGGCTCGGAGGAGGAGCGGACGCCGGCGCGCTTCTCGCGCGGCACCGCGAGGAACGCATCCCCGGCCGGCCGCGTGTAGACCACAGCGCCGCCCATGAAATAGGCCGAAGCGCCCGGCACCGCGAGCAACGCCGCCGAGATCAATCCGCCGGCCGACGATTCGGAAATGCCGACGGTCTCTTTGCGGGCTTTCAGTTTTTCGCCGACGCGTTGGGCGAGCGGGAGCAGGGAGTCCATCGGGTCAGTCCTTCTTGGTGAAGATGTCGAGGGCCAGCGGCACCTGCTGGCCCATCCAGATCGCGCGATCGCGATGATCCTCCAGATCGTGCCCGGTGTTGGGATGAATGAATACCGTAAGTTCACCGCGGTTCAGGGTCAGCCACGACAGGACCGGCTCGAACTGTTCGTTCTTCAGGGCGACCTGGTAACTGAAGCGCGGATGCGGCCCGACCGGGCGTTCGTGGAAACGGCCCATCTCGATGGGAAAGGTCTTCTCGATCCGCTCGCGCAACGCCCACGCCGCGTCTCGCGACGTCTCGTCGAAATAGACGTGTGCGTGCCAGTCCTTGATTTGGTCCGTGTTCATGACGTTCACCATAATGCGCAGCACAACCCGCCTGTCGGAACCCAGAGCCGTTCCCCGAGCGGAGCAGGCTTGCTAGGGTCAGGCATCATGAACTTCGATTTCTCCGACGACCAGAAGCTGCTCAAGGAGCAGGTTCGCAAATTCCTCGCCGACAAGTGCCCCACCAAAGTGGTGCGGCGCGTGCTCGACGGCAACGAAACCCACGCGGAAGATGTCTGGAAAGGCCTCGTCGATCTCGGCGTGCCGGCCCTTGGCATTCCCGAAGAGTATGGCGGCATGGGCCTGTCGCCGCTCGAGGTCTGCGTCGCCGCCGAGGAGATCGGTCGCGCCGCGGCGCCGGTGCCGTTCGACACCTCGGTCGTGCTGGCGACGGAGGCGCTGAAGCTCGCGGGCTCCGACGCGCAGAAGAAGAAGTGGCTGCCCGAACTCGCCTCCGGCAAGGCGATCGGCACGCTGGCGATTGCTGAAGGCGCGCAGCCGCCGAAGCCGCGCAACACCCGCACGACGTTCGGCGGCGGTCGCCTCAACGGCAAGAAGCTGCCGGTGACCGACGGCGAAGCCGCGACCTTCGCCATCGTGCTCGCCAACACGGGCGGCTCGGGCGATCGCGCCGTGTCGCTCGTCTTGGTCGATCTCAGCCAGAAGGGCGTCGCCAGGAAGCGCATCGAGACGATCGATCCCGCGCGCAAGCATGCCGAACTCACGTTCAGCGACGCCACCGCCGAGCTGCTGGGCGGCGAGGGTGAAGGCTGGCGCCTGCTCGAGCGGCTCTACGATGCGGCGGCGGTCTACTTCGCGTTCGCCCAGGTGGGAGGCGCCGAGGCCGCGATGTGGATGGCGCGTGACTATGCGTTGCAGCGCACCGCGTTCGGTCGCGCCATCGGTTCCTACCAGGCGATCAAGCACAAGCTGGCGGACTGCTACGTGAAGCTCGAGCTGGCGCGCTCGAACGCCTATTACGGCGCCATGATGTTGACCGAGGACGGCGCCGACCTGCCGCTCGCGGCAGCGGCGGCGCGCATCGCCGCAACCGACGCCTACGACTTCGCGGCCAAGGAGAACATCCAGACCCATGGCGGCATCGGCTTCACCTGGGAGGCCGACACGCAGTTCCATTATCGCCGCTCGCGCCTGTTGGCGCTCTCGATCGGCGGTCCGATGGCGTGGAAGGACAAGCTGGTGACCCGTCTCGAACAGAAGAACGCGGCCTAGGAGGGAACGATGGATTTCAACGACACCCCGGAAGAAGCCGCCTTCCGCCAGGAAGTGCGCAGCTGGCTCGACGCCAACGCCACGCGCAAGAGCGACGACACGCAGAGCAACCGCGCGCGCAACGACGATCCCGAGCTGCTCAAGAAAGCCAAGGAGTGGCAGGACAAGAAGGCCACGGCCGGCTACGCGCGCCTGACCTGGCCCAAGGAATTCGGCGGTCGCGGCGCCTCGCCGATCCTGCAGGTGATCTACCAGCAGGAAGAGGCGAACTACCTGGTGCCGCTCGGCTTCTTCGACATCGGGCTGGGCATGTGCATCCCGACCATGATGGCCTATGCCACGCCCGAGCAGCTCAAGCGCTACGTGAAGCCCGCGCTGCACGGCCAGGAAGTGTGGTGCCAGCTCTTCTCCGAGCCGGCAGCCGGGTCCGATGTCGCGGGCATCCGCACCAAGGCCGAGCGCGACGGCGACGACTGGATCATCAATGGCCAGAAGGTCTGGACGTCGGGTGCGCACTATTGCGACTTCGGCATCGTGATCACGCGCACGGATCCGAACGTGCCGAAGCATGCCGGTCTCACCATGTTCTTCCTCGACATGAAGACGCCGGGCGTCGAGGTTCGTCCGATCAAGCAGATGTCGGGTGGTGCCAACTTCAACGAGGTGTTCTTCACCAACGTCCGCATTCCCGACAGCCAGCGCCTGGGCAAGGTGGGCGAGGGTTGGAAGGCCGCGCTCACGACCCTGATGAACGAGCGGCTCGCCGTCGGCCTGCCGTCGGGCGGCCTCGACATCGACGAGCTGATGGAGCTGGCGCGCGAGACCGAACTGGAGGACGGCGCGGCGATCCGCAACCAGCAGGTCCGCTCGAAGATCGCCGACTGGTACGTGCAGCAGCAGGGGCTCAAGCTCACGCGCTACCGCACGCTGACGGCGCTCTCCAAGGGCCAGACGCCGGGTCCGGAATCGTCGATCATCAAGATCGTGGCGGCGCCCAAGATGCAGGACATGGGCGCCTTCGCCATGGAGCTGATGGGCCATGCCGGTATCATGAAGGAGGACGTGCCCTTCGCGGCAGGCTTCCAGGCGCAATGGATCGGCGGCGCCGGCTTCCGCATCGCCGGCGGCACCGACGAGATCCTGCGCAACATCGTGGCCGAGCGCGTGCTGGGACTGCCGGCCGATATCAGGGTCGACAAAGACGTGCCGTTCAACAAGCTGACGCGCTCATAGCGCGTCAGCTTGGGCGAGCGACAGCGCTTGTAATCAAGCGCGGGAGCTCGCGCGGTGCAGAATGGATAAGAAATCTGATCCTTATCCATTCTGCGCGGTGTGGGCTTTCGCGCCTCAGAAGGCGCTGCCGCCCACCGCTCTCAAACAACTAACGTTGTTTGAGAGCCCATTCGGTATATTTCGTCGCCGCCGCATGTGAGTCGGCGTAATATTTCGCATACTCCGCACCGACCATCGGCTTCAAGGCAAGGCCCTGCTCGTCCATCTTCTTGATGTGCTCGGGGTTGTTGATCGCCTTCAGGAACGCGGTCTCGAGCACCTTGATCGCGTCGGCGGGCGTGCCCTTCGGCACCGCGATGCCGCGCGTCGAGGAGGAGATCACCGACGGGAAGCCGAGCTCCTTGGTGGTCGGCACGTCCGGCAGGAACTTGGAGCGCACGTCGTCGGTGACGACGAGGGCCCGCAGCTCGCCCGACTTCACCCGCTTCACGATGCCGCCGACATTGTCGAACGCGCAATCGACATGGCCGCCCATGACGCCGGTGAGTTGCTGGGCGGAGCCTTCGAAGTGGACGATGCGGAAATCCACCTTGGCCGCATCGTCGATCATCAGGATCGCCAGATGGTCGTCGCTCAGGATGCCGGTGGTGCAGGCGCTGATCTTGCCGGGCGCCTTCTTGGCAGCGTCGAGCAGGTCGCCGAACGTCTTGTAGGGGCTGTCAGCTTTCACCCACACGACGCCAGGATCGAGCACCTGGTTCACCACGGGCACGAAGCTGTCCATCTTGAACGCCGCCTTGCGCTCGGGATCGAGCACGATGGTGCTGACGCTGGGCAGGTTGATGAAGGTGACGGTATAGCCGTCGGGGCGGGCGCGGGCGCCCTCGGTGAAGCCAATCTGGCCGCCGGCGCCGCCCTTGTTCACGACGGTGATGGGCTGGCCGAGATCCTTCTCCGCGATCGAGGCGAGGATGCGGGCGCCGATATCAGTGTTACCGCCAGCCGGGAAGGCGACGATCATCTGCACGGCCTTGCGCGGGAAGTTCTGTGCGAAGGCGGGGGTGGCGAGAGCGGTGGCGCCGGCCGCGGCGATCAGGGTGCGTCTGCGAAGCATGGAAGTCCTCCTTTTCATTCGATGTCGGTTTGTCTCAGGTTGGCGAAGGCGCGCGGTCGCACGACAATGGCGGCCAGCACGATGAGCGGCACGGCGAGCAGGGCGAGCGCGAGCGGGCGGTCGAGGAAGATCGCGAAGCTGCCGCCCGAAATCTCCAGCGTCGTGCGCAGCGACTTCTCCATCATCGGTCCCAGGATCAGCGCCAGGATTGCCGGCGCGATCGGGAAGTCGAGCTTGCGCAGGACGTAGCCCAACACGCCGAAGCCCAGCATGACCCAGACGTCGAACAGGCTCTGCTTCAGCCCGTAGGCGCCGATGATGCAGAAGATCAGCACGCCCGTGCAGAGATAGGCGAAGGGGATCTTGAGCAACCGAGCCCACAGTCCGACCAGCGGCAGGTTCAGGATCAGCAGCAGGACATTGCCGACGAAGAACGAGGCGATCACCGTCCAGACCAGCTCCGGCTTCTCCTGGAACAGGAAAGGCCCCGGTGTCAGCCCGTTGACGATGAAGGCACCCATCAGCACCGCGATGGTGGGCGAACTCGGCACGCCCAGCGCCAGCAGAGGCACCATGGAGCCGTTGGCATAGGCGTTGTTGGCCGTCTCGGCCGAGGCGACGCCCTCGATGGCGCCCTTGCCGAAGCGTTCCGGATTCTTGGAGACACGCTTCTCCAGCACGTACGCCATGAAGGTCGGAACGATGGCGCCTACGCCCGGGATCAGACCCAGGACGAAACCGATCACCGTGCCGCGTCCGATGGCGCCGGACGACCGGCGCCACTCATCGCGCGTCGGATACCATTTCTTGAGGTCGGCCTGGATGAGATGGGTCTGGCGCGCCTCCGCTGCCAGCAGCAGTTCGCCGACACCGAACAGGCCCATCACGACCGGCACGAAGCCGATACCGTCATAGAGTTCCTCGACGCCGAAGGTGAAGCGCGGCGCACCGCGGACCGGATCCATGCCGATGAGGGACAGGAGCAGGCCGAGCGCGGTCATCAGCAGCGCCGCCAGGATGTTGCGGCCGGCCAGGCCAACCACGAGGCAAAGGCCCGCGACCATCAGGGCGAAGAACTCGGCCGGTCCGAACTTCAGCGCCAAGCTAGCCAGCGGCGCGGCGACGACCACCAGCAGAATCGTGGCGACGATGCCGCCGACAAACGAGCCGATGGCGGCGATGGCGAGCGCTGAGCCGGCGCGTCCCTGCTTGGCCATCTGGTAGCCGTCGATGCAGGTGACGACCGAGGCGGCTTCACCGGGCACGTTGATCAGCACCGAGGTGATCGTGCCGCCGTACATGGCACCATAGTAGATGGCGCACAGCATGATGATGGCGCCGGTCGCGTCGAGATTGAAGGTCAGCGGGATCAGGATCGCGGTGCCCGCGGCCGGTCCGAGGCCCGGCAGCACGCCGATCAGCGTGCCGAGCACGCAGCCCGCGAAGGCGAACAGCAGATTGTTGAACGACAAAGCCGCGCCGAGGCCGGCCATCAGATATCCGAGCGATTCCATCAGGCGGCCCAGGGTCCGGGCGGCAGTAGCACGTCGAGCCAGCGCGTGAAGACATAGTAGACGCCGAAGCTGCCGGCGATGGCGAACAGACCGATCGCGTACCAGCGGCGCTCACCCAGGGCGAAGGTGAGCACGGCGATGAAGACCAGCATAGCCAGTTCGAATCCGACCCATCCCATCAGCAGGGTCGCACCCGCGACCGCGCCGATGATGATCAGTACGCGGAAGGCGCTTTCGCCACGCGGGAACAGCGTCTCATCGTTCTCGATCACCGGCTTGCGCCACACGTCGAGAATCAGCAGTCCGGCGAACAGCACACCCAGGAGGGAGAGCCAGAAGGAGAAGAAGCCGGGGCCGGGCCCCAACCGGTCGGTCAGCGACAGCAGCAACGATTGCCAGATGGCGAAGACGCAGATCGCCATCATCGTCGCCGTCGCGACAAGCCAGCCGCGTCGCGCGTTTCGCGACATGGATGAAGTTCCTCCCGGAGGTTGTTGTCGTCGGCGTTGTGCCTTGCGCGGACCATAGCGACTTTGAGATGGTCGGTAAAACAATCAGGAGGAAGACGTGCAATGAACAGGCTCGATGGCAAGGTAGCGTTCCTGTCCGGCGCCGCGCGCGGCATCGGCGGCGAGGCGGCGAAACTCATGGCAAGCGTCGGCGCGAAGGTGGCGATCGGCGACGTGCTCGAGGAGCGCGGCCGGGAGACCGCGAAGGAGATCGAGGCTGCGGGCGGACAGGCGATGTTCGTGCCGCTGGACGTGACCCAGGAAGCCAGCTGGTCGGCCGCCCTCGATGCCACGGCGAAGAAATTCGGCGGCCTCGACATCCTCGTGAACAACGCCGGCATCTTCGTCGGCAAGGGTGTCGAGGAAGCCTCGATGGACGAGTGGCACAGGCTCGTCGCCGTCAACCTGACCGGCGTCGTACTCGGGACGAAGATTGCTCTTCCCCATCTCAAGGAGCGCGGCGCCACGAGTGCGCATGGATCGGCGATCGTCAATCTCGCCTCGGTGGCGGGACTGGTCGGCTCGCAGCTCGATCCGCTCTATTCGCTGACCAAGGGCGGCGTGACGCTGTTCACCAAGTCGACAGCGCTGGAGTTCGGTCGCAAGGGCTATCGCGTCCGCGTCAACTCGATCCATCCCGGCGTCATCGACACCGACATGGGCCAGCAGACTTTCGCGATGCGGGCGCGTGCCCTCGGCACCAACGACACCGAGGCCACGCGCAAGACCTCGCTCACCATGCATCCGATCGGCCGGCTGGGCGTCGCCGAGGATATCGCCAAGGGCATCGTGTTCCTGGCGTCGGACGATGCGGGCTTCATGACCGGCTCGGGCCTCGTCGTCGACGGCGGCTACACCGCGCAGTGATTCAGGGCCAATAGTTCAGAAAATGCCGGCGGCGAGGCCGGCGGCCATGGCGGCACCCAACTCCTCGCACCGGTCGACGAAGGTGGGTTTCCAGGGGCCCTTGCAGAGCAGGGGCTCCTGGACGGAACGCCAGCGCAGGCCGGTCAGGATCGTCTCGACGCCGCGGCGCGTGCCGGTGCCGTCGCTGCCGGCCCTTATGTAGAGGGCGCAGGGCATGCCCTGCGTCTTCTCCAGGCAGGCATTGTAGCTGCGGTCGAAGAAGTCCTTTAGGGCGCCGCTCATGTAGCCGAGGTTTTCGGTGGTGCCGAGAATCACCGCCTGCGCGGCCAGCACGTCGTCCGGCCCGGCCTGGAGGGGGGCGATCACGGCGACGTCGATCCCCGTTTCGCTGCGCGCGCCGCGTTCCACGGCCTCGCGCAGGGAGAGGGTGTTCTCGGACGGGGCGTGCGCCACAATGAGCAGCCTTTTCGACATGGAGGGGGTTTTACCCCACGCTGACATGCTCAAGAAACTCCTGATCGCCAACCGTGGCGAGATCGCCATCCGCATCGCCCAGGCCGCCGCCGAACTCGGCATGGCAGCCGTGGGCATCCATTCGGAGGACGACGCGACCTCCCTGCACGTTCGGCGGGTCGACGAAGTGCGCCCGCTGAAGGGGCGTGGCGCAGCGGCCTATCTCGACATAGCCGGTGTCCTTGCGGCGGCGCGCGACGCCGGCTGCGACTCGATCCATCCTGGCTACGGCTTCCTGTCGGAAAACGCCGCCTTCGCGACGGCCTGCGCCGAGGCGGGGCTCGTCTTCGTTGGCCCCACGCCGGAGCAACTCGACCTGTTCGGCGACAAGGCGCGCGCCCGGGCGCATGCCGGCAAGAACGGGGCGCCTGTCCTGTCGGGCACCGACAGTGCGGTCGACGTGGCAGGTGTGAAGGCGTTCTTCGCCAAGCATCGCAAGGCCGGCATCGTCATCAAGGCGATCGCGGGCGGCGGCGGGCGCGGCATGCGGATCGTCACGCAGGAAAGCGAAATCGACGAGGCCTTCGCACGCGCGTCGGCCGAAGCACAGGCCGCCTTCGGCAACGGCGCCCTCTATGCCGAGCGTCTGATCGCCCGCGCGCGCCACATCGAGGTGCAGATCGTGGGCGACGGCCAGGGCGGCATCGCCTCGCTCGGCGAGCGCGAATGCACGATTCAGCGCCGCAGCCAGAAGATCGTCGAACTGGCGCCCAGCCCGAACCTCGCCGAGGCGATGCGCGGGCAGATCGTCGAATCGGCCATGAGGATGGCGAAGGCCGTGAACTATCGCAGCCTCGGCACCTTCGAATTCCTGGTCGATGACGCGGCCCCGGATTTCTTCTGCTTCATCGAAGCCAATCCGCGGCTTCAGGTGGAGCACACCGTCACCGAGGAAGTGTGGGGCGTCGATCTCGTGAAGACGCAGTTGCGGCTGGCCGGCGGGGCGTCGCTCGACGAGACCGGCGTCCGCACGGCCTCGCCCCGTGGGCACGCCATCCAGCTGCGCGTGAACATGGAGACGATGACGGAAGACGGTTCGGCAAAGCCAGGTGGCGGCACGCTCACCTCCTTCGAGCCGCCAACGGGTCCCGGTATCCGCGTCGACACCTACGGCTATGCCGGCTACCGCACCAATCCCAACTTCGACTCGCTGCTCGCCAAGGTGATCGTGCACGCGGCCGATGCGAGCAGCGCGCTGCAGCGCGCCGAGCGGGCGCTGGCAGCATTCCGGCTCGATGGCGCACCTTCGAACATCGCCTTCCTGCGCGCCCTGATGGCCCATCCCGATTTCCGGGCCGACCGCATCCACACACGCTTCGTCGATGAGCAGGCCACGTCGCTGATCGCGGCGGCCGGCAAGCTGGGCGGCGGACTCTATTTCGAGGGCGCGACGCCACCGGCGGCGTCGGCACGCCAAGCCGGCGCGCGGGTCGACAGCGTCGATCCTCTGGCGGTCCTGGCCTTCGGCAAGGCGAAGGTGGAGACGGCGTCACGCGGGCCCGAGAGCGACGCGCCGGACGGCACGGTCGCCGTCCCGGCACCCATGCAGGGCACGATCGTGAGCCTCTCGGTGAAGGAAGGCGACGCCGTGGCGGCGGGCCAGGCGCTGCTGGTCATGGATGCCATGAAGATGCAGCACGAAATCCGCAGCCCCGTGCGCGGCTACGTGCGCCGCATCGCGGTCGAGTCCGGCGAGACGGTCTATGAGGGCCATTCGCTGCTCTTTGTCGAAGAGGCCGATGTCGAGGTGAAGGGCACGGCGGTCGAGGAGACGATCGACCTCGATCATGTCCGCCCGGACCTCGCAGAGTATTTCGAACGCCGCGCGCTCACGCTCGACGAGAAGCGGCCTGAGTCTGTGGCACGGCGGCGCAAGACCAATCAGCGGACGGCCCGTGAGAATCTCGAGGATCTCGTCGATCCGAACAGTTTCGTCGAATACGGCGCTTTCGCGATCGCCAGCCAGCGCACGCGACGTACGGTCGAGGACCTGATCGAGAAGACACCGGCCGACGGGCTGATCACCGGCATCGGACGGGTCAACGGTTCGCTGTTCGGGCCGGAGCGAAGCCGGGTCGCGGTGGCCCATTACGATTACACGGTGTTGGCCGGCACGCAGGGCAAGAACAATCATCACAAGAAGGACCGGCTGTTCGAGATCGTCGAGAAGCAGCGCATTCCCCTCGTCTTCTTCACCGAGGGCGGCGGTGGCCGGCCGGGCGACATCGACGTCCAGTCGGTGGCCGGTCTCAACACCATGGCCTTCCACATCTTCGGACGGCTGAGCGGCGTCGCGCCTCTCGTTGGCATCAACTCCGGCCGCTGCTTCGCGGGTAACGCCGCGATCCTGGGCTGCTGCGACGTCGTGATCGCCACCAGGAACTCCACGATCGGCATGGGCGGACCCGCGATGATCGAAGGCGGCAATCTCGGCGTCTTCTCGCCCGAGGAAGTCGGGCCGATGAACGTGCAGGTGCCCAACGGCGTGGTCGACATCGCCGTCGAGGACGAGGCGGAGGCGATCGCCGTCGCCAAGAAGTATCTCTCCTACTTCCAGGGCGCGCTGCCGGAATGGCGCGCCGCCGACCAGCGCCTGCTGCGCCGGGCCATCCCGGAGAACCGGCTGCGCGTCTATGACGTGCGCGATGTCATCGCCACGCTGTGCGACGAGGACTCCGTGCTCGAGGTGCGCCGCGCCTTCGGGCCCGGCATGGTGACGGCGTTCGGCCGCATCGAGGGCAAGCCGCTCGGCATCGTGGCCAACAACCCGGTTCATCTGGCAGGCGCGATCGACAGCGACGGCTCCGACAAGGCCGCGCGTTTCCTCCAGCTCTGCGATGCCTACGATATCCCGATCCTGTTCCTCTGCGATACGCCGGGCATGATGGTCGGGCCCGAGATCGAGAAGACCGCCCTGGTCCGCCACTGCTCGCGGCTGTTCGTGACCGGCGCCAATCTCACCGTGCCGTTCGGCACGATCGTGCTGCGCAAGGCCTACGGGCTGGGGGCGCAGGCGATGGCGGGCGGCTCTTTCCACGCGCCGGTCTTTGCGCTGTCCTGGCCGACCGGCGAGTTTGGCGGCATGGGCCTGGAAGGCGCCGTGAAGCTCGGCTTCCGCAAGGAACTCGAGGCAGTGAGCGATCCGAACGAACGCCGCGCGCTGTTCGAGAAGATGGTCGCGGCCGCCTATGCGCGCGGTAAGGCGCTCAGCACCGCGACCTATTTCGAGGTCGACGAGGTGATCGATCCCGCCGATTCGCGCCGCTGGATCGCCACGGCTCTGCTCGAGGCAAAGCCGCGGCCGGCGCACAGCCACAAGAAGCGGCCGAACATCGACACCTGGTGACGGCGGTTCGCTGTAGGCTCTTCGACCGAGAATTGCCGACCGACCTCATCCTTGTAAGTCGGCGTCTGCCGGATCGGCTAGACTAGCCGGCGCGGTGGCGGCGGGTAGACCGACTTATCCGAGGGCGTCGAAGCTCGTTCCTCAGCAAGGTCGCCCGTCCGTCGTTCCAGCGAACCCGAACAGTCGCGTGGGCCGCATCGCGAGCTCGCTTTCGCAAGGAAGGGTTGCCATGGAACACCGTCGCATTGTCGGCATCGATGTGTCGAAGGACCGACTGGATGTGCATGTCCTGCCGTCGCAGGAGGCCTATGCGGTTTCCCGCGACGCAACAGGCCTCGTCGAGCTGTGCCGCCGCCTGGGCGACACGGTGGACCTCGTGGCGGTCGAAGCCACTGGCGGCTACGAGACCCTGGTCGCCGCGACCCTCTCGGACCACGGCATGCCCGTGGTGATCGTCAATCCGGCACAGGTCCGGGCCTTTGCCCAGGCGCTGGGACAGCGTGCCAAGACCGATCCGATCGACGCGTCGGTCATCGCCCGCTTCGCCGAGGCCACCCGGCCCCAGATCCGGCCGTTGCCCGATGGCGCCGCGCGCCTGCTTGCCGATCTGATGGCTCGGCGGCGCCAGATCGTCGAGATGATCGCGTCCGAACGCCAGCGGCTGCATCGCACCGAGCCGCCGCGCGTGCGCAAGAGCATCGAACGATTGTTGAAGGCTCTCGAGCGTGAACTCGGCACCATCGACCATGACATCGATGGCGCCGTGCGCGGTTCACCGCTGTGGCGGGAGAAGGAAGACCTCCTGGCATCGGTGCCAGGCATTGGCTCGATCATCGCCAGGACCTTGCTGGCCGAACTGCCCGAGTTGGGGCGGCTCGATCATAAAAAAATTGCAGCACTTGCCGGCCTGGCTCCCTACACACGCCAGTCCGGGCTCTGGAAGGGCAAGGCCCGGATCGGGGGCGGACGCACGGTGGTCCGAACGGCCCTCTTCATTGGCGCCCAGGTCGCCAAGCGCTGGAACCCACCCTTGAAAACCTTCTACGAGCGCCTCATCGCCGCCGGTAAGACCAAGATGGTCGCCACCATCGCCGTCGCCCGCAAACTTCTTGTCATCCTCAACGCCATCCTCAGAGATAGGACACCATGGCAAAACGCTTGACCTCAGACACAGTCGCTGAGGAGCCGCGCATAGCGCGGCGTCTCGAAGGATGGCAACAAACATGGTGCTCGCGCCCATGCTTCGAGACGCATCGCCGCGCGATGCTCCTCAGCATGAGGTTGTTGGTGAACTTCAGACAACAGACACCAAAGAAAAAGGCCCCTCGATGGAGGGGCCTTTCGGTTTGCGTCGGATCCTTACTGCGCGACCCAGAACGTGTCCGGCTGGTAGAGGCCGATGTACCCGCCCGGATCCCAGGCGTAGTAGCCTTCCTTCGGCACATTGCGGACGTTCGGACCGACGACGACCGGCTGGCGAACGCTGTTGACCGTGCCGATCGAGAAGACCTCGTCGGCATTGGTGGTGAGGATTTTCTCCCAGGCCTTGCGGCGATCTTCCTCGGTCGCGCCCGTTTCCCATTCCTTGACGTAGTCGAGGAGCTTGCAGGCCGATTCGAGATCGCACTTCTCGCCCTGCCGGCCCTTGGACTCCACGAACATGCCCCAGCGCGCCCATTGCAGGCCGCCCAGCATGGTCGGTGCGAACTCCTTGGGGCTCGTATTAGGCGTCGGGACCGCCGTCACGGCGCCCGCGAAGGCCGTCATGATGGCTTCACCCGAGGAGGTGCGGAGCCGGAAATTGTCGCGCGTCTGCGGCTTGGTCAGCATCTTGATGCCGATCTTTTTCCAGTTGTCGGCGATCAGCGCGAGCGCGTCATTGTCCTCGGTCTCCTCGCTGGCATGCTCGACGACGATCGTCGCCGGCCGGCCGTCGGGCAGCAGACGGATTCCCTGGCGATCCTTCTTCGTGAGGCCGATCTCGTCGAGCAGCTTGTTCGCGAGCTTCGGATCGTACTGGGCCCACTTGGTCGCGTACTCGGGCTTGAACAGCTCGGAGCGCGGCATGATCGTGTTGTTCGACGGTTTGGCGAGGCCGATATAGACGACCTGATTGAGTTCCTCGCGGTCGATCGCCAGCGAGAGCGCCCGGCGGAAGCGCACGTCACGCATGAGCTTGCGCCACTCCGCATCGTTCGTCGTGAGATTGGGATAGAGTGCGAGCTGCGAGCCCGATCCAGCCTCCCAAAGCCGCACGTTCACGCCCGACGACTGGGCACTCTTCTGAAGGAAGGTGTAGTCGCGCATGTTGAGATAGCGCGGCTGCAGGTCGGCCTCGCCGAGGCCCGCCTTGGCCGGCACGAGATTGGCTGCCGCCACCGTGAAGATCACCCGGTCGACATAGGGCAGTTGCTGCCCCTTCTCGTCGATGCGGTGATAGTAGGGGTTACGCAGGTAGACGAAGCGCTGGGCCGGCGACGCCGTCGTGCCGACCCAGGGGTTCAGCGTCGGCAAATCGACATTGTCGTTGGCGTACATCACGTCCAGGCGGCGGTAGATCGATATCCAGCTCTGCTGGCCGCCGCGCGCGGATTTCAGGATTTCGGCTTCGGGCGTGTATTTGGCGTGAAACTTCTTCAGGTAATGGGCTGGCCTGTAGAGGAAGAGGGGCGCGGCGCGCGCCTGGCTCTCGATGAAGTAAGGGTTGGGCTTGTCCCATATGTACTTGATCGTGAGCGGATCGATGATCTCCACCTTGGGCGGTTGTCCGTCGACCAGAAGCTCGACACTGGGGCCGCCGGCGGAGAGATCCTTGTTGTTGGCGACGTCTTCCCAGAAGAAGCGGAAATCCTCGGTGGTAAAGGGATGGCCATCCGACCATTTGTGGCCGGCGCGCAGCTTGAACGTGAACTCGCGGCCCTCCTTCTCCTCGTAGCTTTCGAGGATGTCGGGCTTCAGCTTGAACTTGTCATCGTAGATGATGAGTCGGGTGTAGCTGAAGATCGTCATCAGCCGCGTATCACGCGAACTGGCCACCAGCATGTTGAGCTGGCCGCCCTGCTGACCGGGGCCGTCGCCGCCCGCGAAATACTTCACCACCCAGGGCTGTTCCGGAACGCGCTTGTCGACCGGCGGCAGGGCACCCGACTTCACCTGATCCGCGAACATTGGCGTTTCCTTGAGCGCGGGCACGGGATCGGCAGCGAAGACCGGCCCCGCCATCCATCCGAAGACCAGTGCTGTCGTCAGAACGCGTCTCTTCATCTCAAGTCCTTCACCGGATGCTCGGGGAATGCAGGCTGATCCCGCGTGTTCCGCCGAGCGAATGCCCAACATCGATCAAATCGCCCAGGTACGTCATCGTCAATGCCGGCCGCCTGTGACGCCACGTTGACGGGGCGCCGGAGACGCGCAAGAAAACCGTCGGCATTGAAAGATTCGAGGGAACGATGGCAAGCGGCCTGGAGAGCGAATTCGTAACGCTACACGAGATCGTAAAAGCGGCGAAAATCCGGCTCAATCCGAATATCTGGGATTATTTGATCGGCGGCACCGAGACCGAAACCACGCTGCGCCGCAACCGGCTGGCCCTCGACACGATCGCCTTCAAGCCCCGCGTGCTGCGCGACGTGTCGAACATCGATCCGTCCTCCGAAATCCTCGGAAAGAAGATCCGCCTCCCCGTGATGCTGGCGCCCGTCGGATCACTGGAATCGTTCGAGGCCGGCGGCGGCATCACCGTCGCCCAGGGCGCCGGTGCCGGCAATGTCGGAATGCTGATCAGCTCGGTGACCACCCTCAAGCTGCAGGACATCGTGAAGGGCGGCGCGGGTCCCAAGATCTACCAGCTCTATGTGCGCGGCGACGATGCCTGGGTCGCGGACCGTGTGAAGGAGGCGATGGACGCCGGCTACGATGCCTTCTGCATCACCGTCGATACCCAGGTCTATAGCCGGCGCGAGCGCGACATCGCCAAGCGCTTCGTGAAGTCCTGGCGCGCAGCGGCAACCGGCCAGGATCACCAGGCAGCCTTCTCCTGGAAGAACTTCATTGCCGTCCGCGATAAGTTCCCCGACGTGAAGTTCATGCTCAAGGGCATCGGCACCGGAGAGGATGCCGAACTGGCCTGCCAGAACGGCGTGTGGGCAGTCTATTGCTCCAATCACGGCGGCCGCCAGCTCGACCATGGACGCGGCTCCGCCGAGGTACTGCCCGAGATCGTCGAGGCGGTCGCCGGTCGCGCCAAGGTGGCTGTCGACGGCAGCTTCAGCCGCGGCAGCGACATCGTGAAGGCGATCTGCATGGGCGCCGACTGGGTCGGCCTCGGTCGTCTGTACTGCTACGGTCTCGCCGCCGCCGGGGCCGCCGGCATCGAGCGCGTGATCGAGCTGCTCGAAGAGGAGATGAGGGAGGTGATGGGCCTGCTGGGCGTCACCTCTCTGTCGCAGCTCGACAAGAGCTACATTGCCAGGAGCATGCCGACCAACCTGACCGGCGTGCACAGTGCGTTCCCGCTGCTCAACCTGCAGGACGAGGGGTACTAAGCCCTCGTCGCTCTCTCATTGGAGCGCGGCCCGACCGTTTCGGTCAAGTTCATGAGCGCCACAGGGGTGGCGCGCGGCCTTTTAAAA